>NZ_RBXU01000008.1:0-1370286 GCF_003635055.1 Enterobacter sp. WPR_3_1
GACTACGACGTTGATAGGTCGGGTGTGTAAGCGCAGCGATGCGTTGAGCTAACCGATACTAATGAACCGTGAGGCTTAACCTTACAACGCCGAAGATGTTTTGGCGATGAGAGACGATTTTCAGCTGATACAGATAACAGAATTTGCCTGGCGGCTTTAGCGCGGTGGTCCCACCTGACCCCATGCCGAACTCAGAAGTGAAACGCCGTAGCGCCGATGGTAGTGTGGGGTCTCCCCATGCGAGAGTAGGGAACTGCCAGGCATCAATTAAAAGAACCCCGTACCGTATGGTGCGGGGTTTTTTGCTTTGGGTTTTTCCCGTCGCCGGAGAGAGCATCAGACAGCACACCGCCACACCAGCCAACGACCCTTAGTCTTTATCCTATAACTTACCTTGCTAACAGAAAATGTGATCTTACTCTCAATGTTATTTATAACAAAATAATAACATTTGCTTTACAAGATCGTGAGTTCTCAGGACTCAGCATGCCGTTTTTATGGCAGGAGCATAATCACAATGACAGAAAGCATAACATCGAACGGGACGCTGGCTGCCAGTGATTCCCGTAGAAGGGTATGGGCAATCGTCAGTGCCTCTTCAGGGAACCTGGTGGAATGGTTCGACTTTTACGTCTACTCATTCTGTTCACTTTACTTCGCACATATCTTCTTCCCGTCCGGCAACACCACCACACAGCTTCTGCAAACGGCTGGCGTATTTGCTGCGGGCTTCTTAATGCGCCCCATTGGTGGATGGTTGTTTGGACGGATCGCAGACCGTCGAGGACGTAAGGCATCCATGCTGATTTCGGTCTGCATGATGTGCTTTGGCTCGCTGGTGATCGCCTGTCTTCCCGGTTATGACGCTATCGGGACATGGGCGCCGGCTCTTTTGCTACTGGCTCGTCTGTTCCAGGGACTTTCTGTTGGAGGAGAATACGGTACCAGCGCCACTTACATGAGTGAAATTGCCCTTGAAGGCCGGAAAGGATTTTACGCCTCTTTCCAGTACGTCACGCTTATTGGTGGCCAGCTTCTGGCCATTCTGGTGGTGGTTATTCTGCAGCAGGTCCTTACCGACAGCCAGCTTCATGAGTGGGGATGGCGAATTCCTTTCGCGATGGGCGCTGTACTGGCGGTCGTCGCACTCTGGTTGCGTCGTCAGTTGGATGAAACCTCGCAAAAAGAGGTCCGGGCGCTGAAGGAGGCGGGATCGTTTAAAGGGCTGTGGCGTAACCGCAAAGCTTTCCTGATGGTTCTCGGGTTCACCGCGGGCGGTTCTCTCAGCTTTTACACCTTCACCACCTACATGCAAAAATATCTGGTGAACACCACGGGCATGCACGCCAACGTCGCCAGCGCTATCATGACCGTCGCGTTGTTCGTCTTTATGCTGATTCAGCCACTTATTGGCGCGCTCTCCGATAAAATAGGGCGTCGCACGTCAATGCTGATCTTTGGCGGCATGTCCGCGTTATGTACTGTTCCCATTTTAACTGCGCTTCAGCACGTTTCCTCACCGTATGCCGCCTTTGGTCTGGTCATGCTGGCGATGGTCATTGTCAGTTTTTACACATCGATCAGTGGGATCCTGAAGGCTGAGATGTTCCCGGCACAGGTACGCGCTTTGGGGGTAGGGCTTTCTTATGCGGTCGCCAATGCGCTGTTCGGTGGCTCTGCGGAGTACGTCGCGCTGTCGCTTAAATCATGGGGAACGGAAACAACCTTCTTCTGGTACGTGACGGTGATGGGGGCACTGGCCTTTATTGTCTCCCTGATGTTGCATCGAAAGGGTAAAGGTATTCGTCTCTAATAGCGAGCCATCTGCCACACGGCATAGCCGGTCGTGGCACCGGCTACGTCCCAGGCAAAGTCTTTCCAGCTCCAGCCGCTCCCCGCGGGGCGGCTATCCCACAGTTCTTTTGAAGCCCCAAGGCTTACAGAGAACATCAGGCCGATTGCCGCACTACGATCCCGACTGTACCCCTGATGTTGTGCATACTCATTACCGGCAGCGGACAACATCGCGGAGGCGAGAAAGTGTTGCGCTTTATCCTGCCCGGACCAGCTATCGTTAGCCATATGGCTACAGCCACTGAGAAAGAGAGCACTCAGCAAGAGAAGAATACGCATTAGCGGACTCCAAAAAAAAGCCCTGTCGCTGACAGGGCCTGGACATCACAGAATACGGCTGATAAGTCTGTCAATACGGATTCGACGCAGGCGACGAATAAGCTTGCGGACTTTCACCGGGTAATCGGCAATGCTCTGCAGTTCACGGTAATGCTGAACCACAGTGGTATGCGTGCGAATAAGCTCGAGCTCACGTTCACGACTGGTCGCTAACTCATGTTTCGGGTCATGGATCAGGATGGCATTTTCGAGATCCAGACGCCAGGCGCGAGGGTTGAGGTTATTGCCCGTAAGCAGCATCCATTCATCGTCGACCCACATCCCTTTCAGATGATAACTGTTGTCTTCATCTTTCCACAGACGCACGACCAGCTGGTCAGTGTTAACGTAATACTGTAAACGGCTCAGGAAACGGCGCAGGTTAATCTCATAGAGATAAGGGAGGGCACCGATAATCTTGAACGGTTGATCTTCAGGAATAAAGAAGTCGTTAGCCGTTTTGTCACCGACGATAATTTCAACTTTTTTACCATCACGCAGCAGCTGAATGATATTACGCACCAGCACGGCGGGAAGGTTGAAGTAAGGGGTGCAGATGATGAGTTTCTGCTCCGCACACGGCATCAGGTGGAAAATCGTTTTGTTCAGCAGGCTTGATTTGCCTAACCCCACCAGCGGTGTAACGGATAGCTCTTCGTTATTGGCATCGCCCTGGAAATGGTAGACCGCATCACGCAGTTCCTGGCGGAACGCGCGGATATCATTTTTAATTTCCGGGCTTTTAGGACGGTGTGGATCGTCAAGACGATTTACGCCGCGACCCTGTACTAAGTTCTTATCAACCCAGTTAAACATGATATCCGCCATCTGGGGATTACGAACCAGATGGTAACGGTCATATCGATATTTATCGAGCTGATGAAGGTAAACATCATTCAGGCTCGCGCCGCTGTACAGCACGCTATCATCAATGATGAACCCTTTGAAATGAAGGACGCCGAGCGCTTCTCGGGTATTTACAGGTACGCCGTAAACGGGCACATCGACGCCAGGATTTTCCTGCGCCGTGCGGCAATACCAGTCAGCATTGGTGTTTGAAGCAGCAGCGCCTATACGGCCACGCTGAGCGCGGTGCCAGTCGACCAGCACTCGAACATCCAGTTCCGGACGTTGACGCTTGGCTTCATAGAGCGCATTTAAGATCGCGCGCCCACCTTCATCTTGTTCAAGATACAGGGCCACAATGCAAATGCGACGCGTAGCGCCGGCAATCTTTTCCAGAAGCGTCTCCCGAAAATGGGCGGGAGCGTAAAAGAACTCTACATCATCAACTGACTGAGAAATCTTCGGTAGTTGAGCAAGGTGTTGTTGATGTTTATTACGCTTAAATTTTGACAACATCACAGTGCGTTTCTTCTCTGTTCATTGAAGGGTTGTCTGTACCATGCAAACAACATAAGCGGACAATGATACCACCAGTCCCGTCCAAAGTGGGTAACATTTCCAGTAGCTTACTCGGCTTTATCCGCTGATATCAGGCTCAGGGATAAGGCCACAATACCTTCGTCCAGCTGAATATCAACGTCAAATCCAAGTTTTCGCGCCAGGGTCACCATACCGCGATTGTTAGGCATAGTAATGCCATTGAGGCGTAACAATCCGTGATCTCGCGTATAACTGATGAGTTTTTCCAGCAGCCGTCGCCCCAGACCCAACCCTTTCAGATCGGAGCGCACCAGCACAGCAAACTCCGCATCAACATTATCCGGGTCGGAAATAGCACGCGTAACGCCGAGGATCTCATCGCCCTTATCGGAACGACGAACGGCGACAAATGCCATTTCTCGATCGTAGTCGATCTGGGTCATATTGGCTAAATCATCGTGGGTAAATTCGTTGATTTCGCTAAAATAGCGATAGTAAAGATCCTCTTTCGTTACCTGAGAGATGAACGTGCGCAGCTGCGGTTCATCTTCCGGCAGGATAGGGCGGAACAACGCGCGCTCCCCGTTTTTCATCTCCACCCACTCCTCCAGCTGCAGAGGATACGGACGGATCGCAAGGCGGCTCTCCCTGTCACCCTCGAAAGGCGCGATATCCAGCGTGACGTCCAGGGCCGTAAACTCACTGCCGGAGGCGAGCAGCGGGTGGATGTCCAGCCGCTGGATCTCCGCGCAATCAACAATCAGGTTAGACACCTGCACCAGGAACTGACTCAACCCGGCAATATCAAGAGGGCGCAGCGCGCTTCGGCCCCGTATTTTTTTGCTTTTGATGGCCTGAATGATCAGATAACGCGCCAGGTTCATGTTCAGTGGTGGCAAAGCCACGACCGCCTGCTCCTCAGGACGCCACTCGACGCCGCCTTCCCCCAGCATGATAAGCGGGCCAAAGACAGGATCGTATTCAACCACCACGCGCAGCTCCTGAGCGCCCGCGCGATTAGCCATGCTTTGCACCAGCAACCCGTGGATCCGCGCCTGAGGCCAGGCCATTTTGACCCGGTCGAATATGGCATCAGCGGCTTGCTGTACCTCGGTCGCAGTCCGCAGGTATAACATCACCCCCTGGACATCAGACTTATGCGGGATATCCGGTGAGCGAAGCTTGAGGGCAACGGGATAGCCAATTTGTTCGGCAATATGCACGGCTTCGGCGCTGTCGCCGGCAATCCAGGTGGGCAGGGTTTGCATCCCGTAACTGCCTAGAATCGGCTGCACTTCGTGCGTATCAAGCGAGGTGGCTCCCTCTTCGATAGCCTGCTGTAAAAGCCGGTGAACATCCGCCGTGTTCGCCGTCAGGTTCCCCGGTAAAGCCGGGGTTTCACGGAGCTGCTTCTGGTTGCGGCGATACTCCACCATATGCATGAACGCCGTAATCGTGCCTTCCGGAGTGCGGTAGGTGGGCAGACCGGCTTCACTGAACAGGCGTCGTGCCTCCTGGGAAGAGAACTCACCGCACCAGTTGGTCAGCAGGGTGACATATTTTCCACGAGGATGGTTCCGGACGGCGTCAATCAGTGCGCGCGCGCTTTCACTCCCGGGAGCGACCGCGCTGGGGGAGTGAATAATCATCAGCGCGTCGAAATCCTGGCTATCCAGTAAAAGGGAGATCGCCCTGATATAGTGATCGCTACTTGCGTCATCGCGCAAATCGAGGGGATTGCCTGGGCTAACGCTTGCCGGCAGCGCCTCTTTCAGGCGTTGTAGCGTCTCCTCACCCAGGGTGGCCAGCTTGCCATTGCGCAGCCACAGTTCATCCAGTGCAAGTGCGGCAGGAGCCGCGCCATTACTGACAATCATTAACTTCTCACCGCGTAATGGACGCATATGGCTTAACGTCTCGACGGCGGAAAAAAGCTCGTGTGTATCCTGAACCCGTAACAAACCTGCGCGTTGAATCGCGGCATCCCAGGCGGGATCCATGCCGGAATGCGACTGCAGCAGACGCTGGGCGGCGGGGCTACGCCCGCTTTTGATCACCAGAATCGGTTTGTTACGGGACGCGCTACGGGAAGCTGATACAAAACGACGGGCGTCGCTCAGGTGCTCAAGATAAAGAAGAATGGCGCTGGTTTTGCTGTCGCGAGCCAGAAAATCGAGCAGTTCATCAACGTCGATGTCCAGGCTGTCACCCAGAGCAATGAAGTAGGAAAACCCCATCTCACGCTGTTGCGCCCAGTCGAGGATCGTGTTCGATACCGCAGCCGATTGCGAAATAAATGCGAGTTTGCCTTTGCGGATAGGGACCGGGGAGAAGCTGGCATTCAGCCCCTGCCACGGGGCGAGCAGGCCCAGACTGTTTGGCCCAAGAATGCGCATCTGGTAGCGACTGGCGCATGCCAGAAGCTCCGGCTGCTGTTCGGGCGGAGACGAGAGAATAATGCAGGTTTTACATCCTTTCCTGCCGAGCGACTCCAGCAGGGCTGGATTACGTTTCGCATTTGTACACAGGATGGCAAGGTCCGGTATGAAAGGCAGGCTCTGCACGTCCGGCCATGCCAGCACCCCTTGAACAGCCTTATAGGCAGGCGTCACAGGCATGACGGGGCCATT
Source organism: Enterobacter sp. WPR_3_1 (assembly GCF_003635055.1). Lineage (NCBI taxonomy): Bacteria > Pseudomonadati > Pseudomonadota > Gammaproteobacteria > Enterobacterales > Enterobacteriaceae > Enterobacter > Enterobacter sp. WPR_3_1. The sequence continues at coordinate 6,189 of NZ_RBXU01000008.1, forward strand.
AAATCCGCCAGCCAGCAGGTTACGCATCATCAGATAGCCTGCGCGATCCGGTTTCTTTGATGCACCGATAACGGCAATGGATTTAGGACGAAGTAGCGCTTCTAACCCTCGCTGGCTCATGCAGGCCTCCTGTGAATGCAAGCGACCTGATGATTTTAAACGTTTTCTGTCTCAGTTGCTGTGACGCTGCCCTTATGAACGGTTTTTCCTGCCAGGTAGCGTTCACGAAAGCGGGAGAAATGGCTCCCCAGCGCACCTGCCGCGACGGTATCTCCCGCTAAATCCAGAAGGGCAATCGCCACTTCAGCAGTACAGTACTGCCCGTCAGCATGCGCTTCTCGCAGGCGGTAGGCCGAGACGCGGGAAAGGTCGACCGAAATCACCGGCAATGAATCGAGATAAGGACTTTTGCGGAACATTTTTCGCGCTTCGGTCCAGGTTCCGTCCAGCATAATAAACAGCGGCGGTTTACCAGATGGCGGTGCCGAAAGTACCTGGCGATCTTCGCCAGCATACGAGGCCGGAAATACGACCATTGGCTGATAGTCCGGGTTTGCCACTAAGTCGAGCAGGGCTTGAGGCGGTTCCGTGCGTGACCACTGAAATGCCGCGGTATCCGGCAGAATGTCGGCAATAAGGCGTCCGGTATTGCTGGGTTTCATTGGTTCGGTATCGAACATGACCAGGCAAAAACGACTCTTCGCCGTGCTCGGCGCAAGGGTCTCGCACAGACAAACTTTTAGCGGCAGCAGACAACGCTGACAGCGGCGAACACGATTGCCGCGGGCAAGAAAAGGGCGAGTCGCGCGGGCCAGGCGTGCGGCGCGCAGTTGAAGAACAGCGTTATCAGTCATGGGCGAAGTGCAGGAAAAACCCTATTTTCGCAGAGGAAGGAACGGGGCACAAGATGCGCCCCGTTAATGTTACAGCGATTCGTTTAACCAGCTATCAAACGGTGCTTTAGGAACAGCACCGTTAAGCATGTCGATCACTTCACCATTTTTGAAAATCATGATGGTTGGGATGCTGCGAATGCGAAAGCGTGCACTCAGCTCACGTTCTGCTTCGGTATTGACCTTAACAAAACGCATTTTGCCGCTGCGTTCTTCGGCAACATCTTCGAAGACAGGCGCGAAGCTACGGCACGGACCACACCACGGTGCCCAAAAATCGACAACCACCGGAAGATCGTCCTTGAGGAGTTTGTCCAGCGTAGCACCCGTAGCGTTGATAACATCGCCATCAAACAGTTCATGGCCACAACGCCCGCATTTCGCACCATCTTCAATCCGATCGTCCGGAATGCGATTAAGAGCCTGACAGTTGGCACATACGGTATTCATAACTAACCTCTGATAGAGCCGTGGGACAGCGGCAGAATGCCGATAATGTTTCTAATATGTTACATATTATCATTCAGCCTGTTTGAAACGACAATGCGTTTTATTCAATGAGAACAATAGTCACAGGCTTTTGTACGAATTTATGGCTATGAGCTTGCACATCGGGTAATCTGCGCGCTTCGCGCAGCGCTGGTGGAGAAAAGCATGAACGACGAAATGAAAAACAAAAGCGGCAAGGTCAAAGTGATGTATGTCCGCAGTGATGATGACTCCGATAAACGCACCCAAAATCCGCGTACCGGAAAAGGTGGCGGGCGTCCGGCGTCTTCTCGTGCAGACGGTGGCCGTCGCCCCGCCCGCGATGACAGAAATAACCGCAATGATGACCGCAAACGTGATGACCGCAAGCGTGACGATCGCAAACGCGATGATTTCTCGCGCGAGGGTTCATCCCCCTGGCGTACCGTTTCTCGTGCCCCTGGTGAAGAGGCGCCTGAAAAAGCCGATCACGGTGGTATCAGCGGGAAAAGCTTTATTGACCCGGAAGTGCTGCGCCGTCAGCGTGCAGAAGAGACCCGAGTCTATGGCGAGAATGCCTGCCAGGCGCTGTTCCAGAGCCGTCCTGAGTGCATCGTTCGCGCATGGTTTATCCAGAGCGTAACCCCGCGCTTTAAAGAAGCGCTGCGCTGGATGGCGGCAAACCGTAAAGCCTACCATGTGGTGGATGACGCTGAGCTGACGAAAGCATCAGGCACTGAACACCACGGTGGCGTGTGCTTCCTGATCAAAAAACGTAACGGGACTACCGTACAGCAGTGGGTTAGCCAGGCGGAAGCCGATGACTGCGTGCTGGCGCTTGAAGATGTGGGCAACCCGCATAATCTGGGTGCAATGATGCGTAGCTGCGCGCACTTTGGCGTGAAAGGCGTGCTGTTACAGGATGCCGCGCTGCTGGAATCGGGTGCCGCGATCCGTACCGCAGAGGGCGGGGCAGAGCATGTTCAGCCGATCACCGGCGACAGCGTTCTGGATGCTATTGAGCAGTTCCGTAATGCGGGATATGCCATCGTCACGACCTCCAGCCATGCCGCTACGCCGCTGTTTAAAGCGACACTGCCGCGTAAAATGGTGCTGGTGCTGGGTCAGGAGCGTGATGGCCTGTCGGATGCTGCGCTTTCCAGCGCGGATCTGAGCGTCTCTATCGACGGTACAGGCAATGTTGAAAGTCTGAACGTTTCCGTTGCGACTGGCGTACTGCTGGCGGAATGGTGGCGCCAGAATAAAGCATAATACTGTGCGTCGGATGTGCCCGCTAAAAACGGGCACATCCGATGCGTTACTCACTCTCAGCCGGTAACACTGGCATCCAGTCAATTGGCGTTTCGCCACGTTTTTCCAGCCACTCGTTCGCCAGAACAAAATGATTACAACCAAAGAAACCACGATGCGCTGACAGCGGTGACGGATGCGGTGCCTTCAGGACATGATGACGCTGCCTGTCGATAATCGCCCCTTTCTTCTGCGCGTGGGAACCCCACAGTAAAAACACCACCCCTTCACGATGCTCGTTGATAAGGCTGATGACTTTATCGGTAAAGGTTTCCCAGCCCAGGCTGGCGTGAGAATGTGCCTGACCGGCGCGTACGGTGAGTACCGTATTCAGTAACAGCACGCCCTGGCGCGCCCAGCTTTCCAGATAACCATGAGTGGGCCGGGTAAACCCGGGCACGGTCTTTTCGAGTTCTTTGTACATGTTCAGAAGCGAAGGGGGGATAGCAACCCCAGGACGTACAGAGAAAGCAAGCCCGTGAGCCTGTCCCGGTCCGTGGTAAGGATCCTGACCGAGGATAACAACTTTCACATCGCTGAGTTCGGTATAGCGAAACGCGTTGAAAACATCCTTTTGTGGCGGATAAATCGTCTGGCCAGACTGCCGCTCTGCCGCAACGGTGCTGAGGGTGTTAATAAAATAGGGCTGCTGTTTCTCTTCTGCCAGCACATCGTGCCAGGTCAACGGTGTCGTCATCTCGCTCTCCTGCGAATCACATTCTGCGCCTAGCTTAACCGCTAAAACCCGGGGTGCAAAATCCCAGGCATAAAATCACCGTAAGTCATTCAATTTATTTTGAATAGATGCGAAAGGAGTTGAGCTGGCAAAGCAATGAAATTGATCTGGAGCAATAAAATCAAACCACACTCTTTGTGTGGTTGGTGTTTTTGTTGATTTAAATCAATAAATGACCGGGGTGCGAGTGATATATATACACACAAGAAACAATGGTTTTACCAATTGGCCGCGCGAGGCCGACACCAGTTAATGTAGCCTAAGGGAGGCAACACATGATTACAGGTATCCAGATTACTAAAGCTGCAAATGACGACCTGCTCAACTCTTTCTGGCTGCTGGACAGCGAGAAAAATGAAGCGCGCTGTGTAGTAGCGAAAGCGGGTTTTGCTGAAGATGAAATCGTTCCGGTGAACAAACTGGGCGAAATCGAATACCGTGAAATCCCAATGGAAGTAAAACCGGAAGTGCGCGTTGAAGGTGGTCAGCACCTGAACGTGAACGTGCTGCGTCGTGAAACGCTGGAAGATGCGGTTAAGCACCCGGAAAAATACCCACAGCTGACCATTCGTGTATCAGGTTATGCAGTACGTTTTAACTCTCTGACCCCGGAACAGCAGCGCGACGTTATTGCGCGTACCTTTACTGAAAGCCTGTAAGGTTTCAGTCTCGGGGGTGGAATAAAAAAGCCGGGGTTTTCCCCGGCTTTTTTTACTCTTCAGTTTTCGTCTCTGGTGCGGCAGAGCTTGGTTTACGGCGTTTACCAATATTCTTGGTATCGCGGTGGCGCTGCTTCACGCGCGGCTTCTCTTTTTCTTTCTCTTTTTTCTCAGCACGTTTTGCGAGCGCTTTTTTAGACGGTTTGCCCGTCATTTTTTCACTCGGTGCACGTGTGGTCGGGCGAAGCTCATCAATAACGCGTGCTTTCAGTGGCTCATCAACGTAGCGGCCAATTTTCTGCAGCAGCAGGTAGTCATGCGCTTCGACCAGAGAGATCGCGATACCTTTGCGTCCGGCACGGCCGGTACGGCCAATGCGGTGCAGATAGGTGTCGCCGCTGCGTGGCATATCGAAGTTAATGACGTGACTGACGTCCGGAATGTCGATCCCGCGTGCAGCAACGTCTGTTGCGACCAGCACGTTCACGCGACCATCAGTCAGACGTTTAATCCCTTCGGTACGCTTAACCTGCGCCATCTCGCCTTCGAGATAGCAGTTATTGATTCCGGCATTACGCAGCATTTCAGCCAGTTCATGCACACGCTCGCGCTTACGCACAAAGACGATGGTACGGGTGGCATCGTCCTGCTTCAGCAGGTGCTTAAGTAACTCAACCTTGTGTTCAAGGTTATCTGCACGGTAATACCACTGGTGGATCTTCTTGCGTTCGCGCGTGGACGGCGTCGCGGAAACTTCCACCGGATCTTCCAGCAGGCGCTCTGCGAAGTCTTTGATCGCGTCCCCTTCAAGGGTGGCAGAGAACAGCATCGTCTGGTTACGCCAGCGCGTCTCACCCGCGATATGTTCGATATCCTGCGCGAAGCCCATGTCCAGCATACGGTCAGCTTCGTCCAGAATCAGTGTTTCTACCGCGCGGCAGTCGAAGTTCTCTTCTTTAATGTACTGCAGCAGGCGACCGGTCGTCGCAACGACGATGTCCTGATTTTCGCTGAACACTTCGGCGTGGTTCATATACGCAACGCCGCCAGTGATCGTGGCGATATCCAGATGGGTATTGGCCGCCAGCTCGCGGGCGTGATCGGCAACCTGCATCGCCAGCTCGCGCGTCGGCGTCAGGATCAAAATACGCGGCGGGCCTGATTTTTTACGTGGAAAATCGAGCAGATGCTGCAACACAGGCAGCAAGTAAGCTGCTGTCTTCCCCGTGCCGGTTGGCGCAGAACCGAGCACATCGCGGCCCTCAAGCGCAGGCGGAATGGCCGCTGCCTGAATGGCGGTCGGGCGTGTAAAGCCTTTGCTCTCAAGTGCATTGAGCAGGCTTTCATCGAGTTCAAGTTCGGAAAAAGTCGTTACAGTCATGTTCTACCTCTGTGTGGGGCGCTGATTATAGACGTTACGGCTGTAATCTTCATCTGTTTGTATGGATATCGCTTTGCGGCCACTTCGCTTTCCCCTATGCTACTCCAGTTTCACTTAGAAGGTTGCCCTGACATGTCTCAACTCAAAGCGCAGTTGCGCCGCGATGGTTTTACGTTTAAACAATTTTTTGTCGCTCACGATCGCTGTGCCATGAAAGTCGGTACAGACGGTATTTTACTGGGTGCCTGGGCACCTGTCGCAGGTGTAAAGCGTATTCTGGATATTGGGACGGGCAGCGGGCTGTTGGCGCTGATGCTGGCGCAACGTACCGAAGCGCATGTCACCATAGATGCGGTGGAGCTGGATGCGCAGGCGGCGGAGCAGGCGAGTGAAAATGCGGCTGAATCTCGGTGGGCCGCCCGGATTAACGTTGAATGTGCAGATGTGCTCGACTGGACGCCGGAGCAAACCGCGCGTTACGACCTGATTGTCAGCAATCCTCCCTACTACGCGCCCGGTGTTGAGTGCGGAACGCCTGAGCGTGAACAGGCCCGTTATACCGGCTCCCTCGACCATAAGGCGCTGCTGATCAGTGCCGCAGAGCTTATTTCAGAAGAGGGGTTTTTCTGCGTGGTTCTGCCAGAAAGCACCGGCAATGCGTTTATTGGCATAGCGCAAGAGATTGGCTGGAAATTACGTTTACGCACCGATATTGCGGATACCGAAGGGCGATTGCCGCACCGCGTGCTGCTGGCGCTCTCACCCAAAGAAGGTGAATGCTTTAACGACCGAATGGTGATCCGTGGGCCAGACCAGCGTTATTCCGAAGATTACACCGCTCTGACCCAGGCGTTTTATCTGTTTATGTGAACCTGCGGGGAGAGGATCGACGGGCCGGACTCGGCCAGCTGCTCGGGGTAGTCGAGGGTATAGTGCAAACCGCGGCTCTCTTTGCGCATCATCGCGCAGCGAACAATCAATTCGGCAACCTGAACCAGATTGCGCAGCTCCAGCAGATTATTGGATACGCGGAAATTGGCATAATATTCATCGATTTCCTGCTGCAGCATTGTGATACGGCGTAATGCGCGTTCAAGACGTTTCGTGGTCCGCACAATCCCGACGTAGTCCCACATAAACAGCCGCAGTTCGTGCCAGTTATGCTGAATAACGACCAGCTCATCCGGGTTTTCCACGCGGCTTTCATCCCAGGCAGGCAGGTTTTCAGTCTGACGGGCGTAAGGCATGCGCTTCGTGATATCTTCCGCGGCAGACCAGCCGTAAACCAGACACTCCAGCAGTGAGTTCGACGCCATCCGGTTCGCGCCATGAAGCCCGGTATAACTTACTTCACCGATAGCATACAGGCCATCCACATCGGTGCGACCATGATCGTCAACCATTACGCCCCCGCAGGTATAGTGGGCGGCAGGCACGATGGGCACCGAATCGCGGGTTAAATCAATCCCCAGACCCAGCAGCTTTTCGTAGATCATCGGGAAATGCTGGCGGATAAACTCTGCCGGCTTATGGCTGATGTCCAGATACATGCAGTCCACGCCAAGACGCTTCATTTCATGGTCGATGGCGCGGGCAACGATATCGCGCGGTGCCAGCTCGCCCCTGGGGTCAAAGTCCGGCATAAAGCGGGAGCCGTCAGGACGTTTCAGGTATGCGCCTTCACCGCGCAGGGCTTCCGTCAACAGGAAATTACGCGCCTGAGGATGGAACAGGGCGGTCGGGTGAAACTGGTTGAATTCAAGGTTTGCCACGCGACAACCGGCGCGCCAGGCCATGGCGATCCCGTCTCCGGAGGCAATATCGGGGTTGGTGGTATACTGATACACTTTGGATGCACCGCCAGTCGCCAGTACTACGGCCTTCGCCTGACAGGTCTCAACCTTTTCTTTATTGCAATTCCAGACCCAGGCACCCACGACACGACGCGTACCCGGAAGGCCAATCTTGTCGGAAATAATCAGGTCAACGGCATTGCTGCGCTCAAGGACCCGAATGTTAGGATGGCTGAGGGCTTTGCTGACCAGCGTGGTTTCGACTTCTTTACCGGTAGCGTCTGCGGCATGCAGGATACGGCGGTGGCTATGCCCGCCTTCGCGGGTCAGGTGGTAGCTCTCTTCACCGTTTGGTTGTACCTGTGTATCAAATAATACGCCCTGATCGATTAACCACTGCACGCAATGACGGGCATTACTGGCCACAAACTCTGCGGCATGTGCATCCACGATCCCGGCCCCGGCAATCAGCGTATCGTCGACATGCGACGCAATGCTGTCTGTCTCATCAAACACGGCGGCAATACCGCCCTGGGCATAAAACGTAGAACCTTCACTCATCGGCCCTTTGCTCAGAACGATAACGCTCTGATGTTCGGCCAGACGCAGTGCCAGGGAGAGACCGGCAGCGCCGCTACCGATGATCAGTACATCACAATGCAGTTCAGGTGTTGTGTTCATGATTTTTGTTTAATTTACTAAACAGTGTTTGGTCAGAATAGCATCCGAATGCGAGATATCGCACGTTTTTTTTGATGTGAGTTGTAACCGCTAAACTCGAGGCGGAGGATTAAAACCACGTAAAAGAAAGAAAATATTTTGCGAAGCAGATCGTTAGCGTCAGATTTTGTGGTGAAATAAAGACTGGGTTGCGTTACTCTTCTGGCGGGAAAAGAGATGTTTCTTGTCATAAAGTGGTGCGTATCGTGAACAGACTTATAATGAGAGAAAATGAACAGTCTGCGGCGCGATGAACAAAAACAAAGGCGTTACGGAACTTATTGAAGATCAGACACTCTAATTCGGTGCTTGCTCAAAGTGCGGTTTTTTAAGAGTGGCGTTTCGATAACGCGTGGAATTTAGGTTTGGGGAGACATTACCTCGGATGAGCGAGCAGTTAACGGACCAGGTCCTGGTTGAACGGGTCCAGAAGGGAGATCAGAAAGCCTTTAACTTACTGGTGGTGCGCTACCAGCATAAGGTGGCGAGCCTGGTTTCCCGCTATGTACCGTCAGGCGATGTGCCTGATGTAGTACAAGAGTCTTTTATTAAGGCCTATCGCGCGCTGGATTCATTCCGGGGAGATAGTGCTTTTTATACCTGGCTGTACCGTATTGCGGTCAATACGGCAAAGAATTATCTGGTCGCTCAGGGTCGCCGTCCGCCTTCAAGTGATGTGGACGCAATCGACGCCGAAAACTTCGAAAGTGGCGGTGCGCTGAAAGAAATTTCGAACCCTGAGAACTTAATGTTGTCAGAAGAACTGAGACAAATCGTTTTTCGCACGATCGAGTCGCTCCCGGAAGATTTACGCATGGCAATTACGTTACGGGAGTTGGATGGTCTGAGCTATGAAGAGATAGCCGCCATCATGGATTGTCCGGTCGGCACGGTACGTTCACGTATTTTCCGTGCGCGAGAAGCAATTGATAATAAAGTTCAACCGCTTATCAGGCGTTGACGATAGCGGGATACTGGAAAAGGTATTAGGCATGCAGAAAGAAAAACTTTCCGCTTTAATGGATGGTGAAACGCTGGATAGTGAGCTGCTCAACGAGCTGTCTCATTCTCCCGAAATGCAAGAGACCTGGGAGAGTTACCATCTCATCCGTGACACCCTTCGCGGTGACACCGGCGAGGTTCTCCATTTCGATATCTCAGCTCGCGTGATGGCGGCCATTGAAAATGAGCCTGTCCGTCAGACCACTCCGCTGATTCCTGAAGCTCAACCTGCGCCTCACCAGTGGCAGAAAATGCCGTTCTGGCACAAGGTGCGTCCGTGGGCCAGCCAGCTCACCCAAATGGGTGTGGCTGCATGCGTATCGCTTGCAGTTATCGTTGGCGTCCAGCACTATAATACTCAGTCTGAAACTAATCAGCAGCCAGAAGCGCCAGTGTTCAACACACTGCCGATGATGGGCAAAGCCAGCCCGGTAAGTTTGGGTGTTCCGGCTGATGCATCCGCCAGCGGCGGCCAGCAACAGCAGGTTCAGGAGCAACGCCGTCGCATTAATGCGATGTTGCAGGATTACGAGTTGCAGCGTCGTCTGCACTCTGAACAGCTTCAGTTTGAGCAGGCACAAACCCAGCAAGCGGCTGTGCAGGTGCCCGGAAACCAAACTTTAGGAACGCAATCGCAGTAATGAAGCAACTTTGGTTCGCCATGTCTCTGATGGCGGGTAGCCTGTTCTTCTCTGCCAACGCCTCGGCTGATGTTTCATCCGGGGCGTTGTTGCAGCAAATGAATCTGGCCAGCCAGTCACTCAATTACGAGTTGGCATTTATCAGTATCAATAAGCAGGGCGTCGAGTCGTTACGATACCGCCATGCCCGTCTTGATAACCAGCCGCTCGCCCAGCTTTTACAGATGGATGGCCCGCGTCGGGAAGTTGTCCAGCGTGGTAACGAAATCAGTTATTTCGAACCCGGTCTGGAGCCTTTCACGCTGAATGGCGATTATATCGTCGATTCTCTGCCATCGCTTATCTACACCGACTTCAAACGTCTTGCGCCTTACTATGATTTCATTTCAGTAGGGCGTACGCGCATTGCGGACAGACTGTGTGAGGTGATCCGCGTTGTTGCCCGTGACGGAACGCGCTACAGCTATATCGTCTGGATTGACGCCGAAACCAAGCTGCCAATGCGTGTAGACCTGCTTGACCGTGATGGTGAAACGCTGGAACAGTTCCGCGTTATCTCCTTTAGCGTGAACAATCAGGTGGGTAATAGCATGCAGAATCTGGCGAAAGCCAGCCTGCCGCCGTTGCTTTCGGTACCGGCGGGTGATTCCGTCAACTTCAACTGGGTTCCTTCCTGGATCCCGCAAGGGTTTAGCGAAGTCTCCAGCAGCCGCCGACAACTGCCAACCATTGAAACACCGGTTGAATCGCGTCTTTATTCCGATGGTTTGTTCAGTTTCTCGGTGAACATTAACCGCGCATCGGCAAACAGTTCTGAACAAATGCTTCGTACCGGACGCAGAACGGTCAGCACCACGGTTCGCGATAATGCAGAGATCACCATTGTGGGTGAATTACCGCCACAAACGGCGAAGCGTATTTCCGACAGCATTAAATTCAGGGCTGCACAATGATTAAAGAGTGGGCTACGGTCGTATCGTGGCAGAATGGCATTGCGCTGGTGAGCTGTGATGTTAAGGCCTCATGCAATAGCTGTGCTTCCAGAGCCGGTTGCGGTAGCCGCGTGCTGAATAAGCTCGGGCCGCAAACCTCGCATACCATTTCCGTGCCAAGCGATCGGCCGCTGATGGTGGGGCAAAAGGTGGAGCTGGGAATTGCAGAAGGTAGCCTGCTCACGTCCGCCATGCTGGTTTATCTCTCTCCGCTGGTGGGGCTGTTTGTTATGGGCGGCGTATTCCAGATGCTGTTTGGTACCGATGTGGCCGCCATGTGTGGTGCGGCATTGGGCGGCGTAGGGGGATTCTGGCTGGCCAAAGCTCTTTCCCCGAAGCTCGCCGCACGCGAAGAGTGGCAGCCTGTTATTCTCAGCGTTGGGCTAGCACCCGACCAGCTTCGTGTAGAGACGCTCTCTTCTGAGGCCCGGTGATCCATCGGGCTTTGTCCTTTTTTACGTCCTAAAACAGAAAACGCCATTTCTTCACGCTATACCTGGCGCTAAGTACATTTCCAGGTAACGGGGATGTAGTGTAGAATGCGGCGTTTTCGCACTGAAAAACGTCAGGCTAAGAACAGCGGCCTCCAGGAATTCGTAAGGCATAATTATTTAACTATATGAAGAACATACGTAACTTTTCGATCATTGCTCACATTGACCACGGTAAGTCGACGCTGTCTGACCGTATTATCCAGATTTGCGGTGGCCTGTCTGATCGTGAAATGGAAGCCCAGGTTCTGGACTCCATGGACCTGGAACGCGAACGCGGTATCACCATCAAAGCGCAGAGCGTTACGCTTGATTACAAAGCGGCTGATGGCGAAATCTACCAGCTGAACTTTATCGACACCCCAGGCCACGTTGACTTCTCCTATGAAGTTTCACGCTCGCTGGCGGCCTGTGAAGGCGCGCTGCTGGTTGTGGATGCCGGGCAGGGCGTTGAAGCCCAGACCCTGGCAAACTGCTACACCGCGATGGAAATGGATCTCGAGGTTGTGCCGGTTCTGAACAAAATTGACCTGCCAGCTGCCGATCCTGAGCGCGTAGCGGAAGAGATTGAAGATATTGTCGGCATCGACGCGACCGATGCGGTGCGCTGCTCCGCTAAAACGGGCGTGGGCGTGACCGACGTGCTGGAACGCCTGGTGCGTGATATCCCGGCACCAGAAGGTGACCCGGATGCCCCGCTGCAGGCGCTGATCATCGACTCCTGGTTTGATAACTACCTGGGCGTTGTCTCGCTGGTGCGTATTAAAAACGGCACCATGCGTAAAGGCGACAAAATCAAGGTAATGAGTACTGGCCAGGTTTACAACGCTGACCGTCTGGGTATCTTCACGCCAAAACAGGTTGACCGTACCGAGCTGAAATGTGGCGAAGTAGGCTGGTTGGTCTGCGCCATTAAAGACATCCTCGGCGCGCCAGTGGGCGATACCCTGACCGGTGCACGTAACCCGGCAGACAAAGCGCTGCCAGGCTTTAAAAAGGTTAAACCGCAGGTTTACGCGGGTCTGTTCCCGGTCAGCTCTGACGACTATGAAAACTTCCGTGATGCGCTCGGCAAGCTGAGCCTCAACGATGCTTCCCTGTTCTATGAACCAGAAAGCTCCACGGCGCTGGGCTTCGGCTTCCGCTGCGGCTTCCTTGGTCTGCTGCACATGGAGATCATCCAGGAGCGTCTGGAGCGTGAATACGATCTGGATCTGATCACCACGGCACCGACCGTTGTGTACGAAGTGCAGACCACCAACAAAGAGATCGTCTACGTCGATAGCCCGTCCAAGCTGCCGCCGCTGAACAATATCGAAGAACTGCGCGAGCCCATTGCAGAGTGTCATATGCTGCTGCCGCAGGAGTTCCTGGGTAACGTTATTACGCTGTGTATTGAGAAGCGTGGCGTACAGACCAACATGGTGTACCACGGTAATCAGGTTGCGCTGACGTACGAAATCCCTATGGCGGAAGTGGTCCTCGACTTCTTCGATCGCCTGAAGTCTACCTCTCGTGGCTATGCGTCACTGGATTACAACTTCAAACGCTTCCAGGCGTCTAACATGGTGCGTGTGGACGTGCTGATCAACGGCGAGCGTGTGGATGCGCTGGCACTGATCACTCACAACGACAATGCGCCATACCGTGGCCGTGAGCTGGTTGAGAAGATGAAAGAGCTGATCCCGCGTCAGCAGTTTGATATCGCGATTCAGGCCGCCATTGGTAACCACATTATTGCCCGTTCTACTGTGAAACAGCTGCGTAAAAACGTTCTGGCGAAATGCTACGGCGGTGACGTCAGCCGTAAGAAAAAGCTGCTGCAGAAACAGAAAGAAGGTAAGAAGCGTATGAAGCAGGTCGGTAACGTCGAACTGCCGCAGGAAGCATTCCTTGCCATCCTTCATGTTGGTAAAGACGGCAAATAACCCTAAGGAGTTGGCATGGCGAACATGTTTGCCCTGATTCTGGTCATTGCTACCCTGGTGACAGGTTTGTTGTGGTGTCTGGATAAGTTTATTTTCGCCCCAAAACGCCATGAACGTCAGGCTGCCGCACAGGCAGCCACTGGCGATGGGCTGGACGCGAAAACCCTGAAGAAAGTCGGCCCGAAACCGGGCTGGCTGGAAACCGGGGCATCGGTATTTCCGGTGCTGGCGATTGTGCTGGTTGTCCGCTCGTTTATTTACGAGCCGTTCCAGATCCCGTCTGGTTCAATGATGCCAACGCTGCTGATTGGCGATTTTATTCTGGTTGAGAAGTTTGCCTACGGGATTAAAGATCCGATCTACCAGAAAACGCTGATCGAAACCGGTCATCCAAAACGTGGCGACATCGTGGTGTTTAAATACCCGGAAGATCCGCGTCTGGATTACATCAAGCGTGCAGTGGGTCTGCCGGGTGATAAAGTCACCTACGATCCGGTGGCGAAAGAAGTTACCGTTCAGCCTGGCTGCAGCTCCGGTACCGCGTGTGAAAACGCGCTGCCAATCACTTACTCAAACGTTGAGCCAAGTGATTTTGTGCAGACCTTTGCTCGCCGTAACGGCGGTGAAGCGACCAGCGGTTTCTTCCAGGTGCCCAAAGGCGAGACCAAAGAGGACGGTATTCGCCTGGTTGAACGTAAAGAGACGCTGGGTGATGTGACCCACCGTATCCTCACCGTGCCAATCGCGCAGGATCAAGTGGGGATGTACTACCGGCAGCCTGGCCAACAGCTGGCCAGCTGGATCGTACCACCGGGACACTACTTCATGATGGGTGATAACCGCGATAATTCCGCGGACAGCCGTTACTGGGGCTTTGTGCCGGAAGCGAATCTGGTAGGTAAAGCGACCGCTATCTGGATGAGTTTTGAGAAGCAGGAAGGCGAATGGCCGACCGGCGTTCGCCTGAATCGTATCGGCGGGATCCATTAATTCTCATTAAATGAACGCGTAGCCGCGTTAATTAGCGGCTACGTGAATTATTTCAGCGATAAATCTCTTTGGACTAACGACATCCCCTGTCGTTGTGTATAGAATATTCCCCCGAAGTTTAAGGTTGGCCCTGCAAGGGTGCCACGGCACACGAAACCGCGTTGGTCTTCTCAGGTCGGTTTCGTGTGCTGCATTTTTGACGCATTCATTTACTGGTATCGCATGAACCCCATCGTAATTAATCGGCTTCAACGGAAGCTGGGCTACACTTTTCATCATCAGGAGTTGTTGCAACAGGCATTAACCCACCGCAGTGCCAGCAGCAAGCATAATGAGCGCCTCGAGTTCCTGGGTGACTCTATTTTAAGTTTCGTGATCGCGAATGCGCTTTATCATCGTTTCCCACGTGTGGACGAAGGTGATATGAGCCGCATGCGCGCGACGCTGGTTCGGGGTAATACCCTGGCGGAAATCGCTCGTGAATTTGAACTGGGCGAATGTCTGCGACTTGGGCCGGGTGAACTGAAAAGCGGCGGCTTCCGTCGTGAATCTATTCTTGCCGACACGGTCGAAGCATTAATTGGTGGTGTGTTCCTGGACAGCGATATTCAGACTGTAGAAAAGCTGATCCTTAACTGGTATCAAACCCGTCTGGACGAAATCAGTCCGGGCGATAAACAAAAAGATCCGAAAACGCGTCTGCAGGAATATTTGCAGGGTCGCCACCTCCCGCTGCCATCCTATCTGGTGGTACAGGTGCGGGGCGAAGCGCACGATCAGGAATTTACCATCCATTGCCAGGTCAGTGGCCTGAGTGAACCGGTGGTCGGCACAGGTTCTAGCCGTCGTAAGGCTGAACAGGCTGCCGCCGAACAGGCGTTAAAAATGCTGGAGCTGGAATGAGCGAAGAAAAAACGTATTGCGGGTTTATTGCCATCGTCGGACGTCCGAACGTTGGCAAATCTACCCTGTTGAATAATCTGCTTGGGCAGAAAATTTCCATTACTTCCCGTAAGGCGCAGACCACGCGTCACCGCATCGTCGGTATCCACACGGAAGGCGCCTATCAGGCGATCTACGTTGATACCCCGGGCCTGCACATGGAAGAGAAGCGCGCCATCAACCGCCTGATGAACAAGGCGGCGAGCAGCTCGATTGGCGACGTAGAGCTGGTGATTTTCGTGGTTGAAGGCACCCGCTGGACGCCTGACGACGAAATGGTGCTGAACAAACTGCGCGACGGTAAAACGCCGGTGATCCTTGCGGTCAACAAAGTGGACAACGTGCAGGAAAAAGCCGATCTGCTGCCGCACCTGCAGTGGCTGGGAAGCCAGATGAACTTCCTTGATATCGTCCCGCTGTCTGCCGAGACCGGTCTGAACGTCGATACCATCGCAGGCATCGTGCGCAAACATCTGCCGGAAGCGATTCATCACTTCCCGGAAGATTACATCACCGATCGTTCTCAGCGCTTTATGGCCTCTGAGATCATCCGTGAAAAACTGATGCGTTTCCTTGGCGCGGAACTGCCGTACTCCGTAACGGTTGAGATTGAACGTTTTCAGACCAACGAACGCGGCGGCTATGACATCAACGGCCTGATCCTCGTTGAGCGCGAAGGGCAGAAGAAGATGGTGATCGGCAACAAAGGTGCCAAGATCAAAACCATCGGCATTGAAGCGCGCAGAGACATGCAGGACATGTTTGAAGCCCCGGTTCACCTTGAACTGTGGGTGAAGGTGAAATCAGGCTGGGCCGATGATGAGCGTGCATTGCGCAGCCTCGGTTACGGCGACGACGTCTAAGACTGAACATCGTGGATGGATGGCAGCGTGCCTTTGTCCTCCATAGCCGTCCGTGGAGCGAGACCAGCCTTATGCTGGACGTTTTCACGGAAGAGTCGGGCCGTGTGCGCCTTGTTGCTAAAGGCGCACGTTCCAAACGCTCCGGCCTGAAGGGCGCCTTACAGCCTTTCACTCCGCTGCTGGTACGCTTCGGCGGGCGTGGGGAAGTCAAAACCCTGCGCAGTGCCGAAGCCGTCTCTCTGGCGCTCCCCCTTACTGGTATCACGCTGTACAGCGGTCTCTATGTCAACGAACTCATCTCACGTGTTCTGGAGCATGAGACTCGCTTCTCTGAACTTTTCTTTGATTACCTGCACTGTATCCAGGCGCTGGCCGGCGCTACCGGTACGCCCGAACCTGCCCTGCGTCGTTTTGAACTGGCGCTGCTCGGACACCTGGGCTACGGGGTCGATTTTTTGCATTGTGCAGGGAGCGGAGACGAGGTAGAGGATGCGATGACCTATCGCTACCGTGAAGAAAAAGGCTTTATCGCCAGCGTCGTGATAGATAACAGCACCTTTACCGGGCGACAGCTTAGAGCGCTGTATGCGCGTGAGTTTCCCGATCAGGATACCCTTCGCGCAGCAAAACGCTTTACCCGGATTGCGCTCAAGCCGTATCTTGGCGGCAAGCCCTTAAAGAGCCGCGAATTGTTCAGGCAGTTTATGCCGAAACGTTAACGTATCAGACCCTCGCCCCAGCCCTCTCACTGAGGGAGAGGGAGGCAGGGACACGAACTAAAATACCGAGGATTGTCATGGCTGAATTACTGTTAGGCGTCAACATTGATCACATCGCCACGCTGCGTAATGCACGCGGCACGGCTTATCCCGATCCGGTTCAGGCGGCGTTCATCGCTGAGCAGGCTGGCGCCGATGGCATTACCGTTCACCTGCGTGAAGACCGCCGTCATATTACCGACCGCGATGTGCGCATTTTGCGTCAGACGCTGGATACCCGCATGAACCTGGAGATGGCGGTCACGGAAGAGATGCTGACGATTGCCTGCGAGACGAAGCCGCATTTCTGCTGCCTGGTACCGGAAAAACGTCAGGAAGTGACCACCGAAGGGGGCCTGGACGTGGCGGGTCAACGCGACAAAATGCGTGATGCCTGCAAGCGTCTGGCTGAGGCGGGTATCCTGGTCTCTCTGTTCATCGACGCCGATGTAGCACAGATCAAAGCGGCTGCCGAAGTGGGCGCGCCCTATATTGAAATTCATACCGGCTGTTACGCTGATGCGAAAGACGAAACTACGCAGGCCAAAGAGCTGGAGCGTATCGCCAATGCGGCCACCTATGCCGCGAGCCTGGGGCTGAAAGTTAACGCCGGGCATGGCCTGACCTACCATAACGTCAAGGCTATTGCAGCCCTGCCAGAAATGCATGAGCTGAATATCGGCCACGCTATTATTGGCCGTGCGGTAATGAGTGGCCTGAAAGAGGCGGTCTCAGAAATGAAACGCCTGATGCTGGAAGCGCGTCAGTAATGGCTATTCTGGGCTTAGGCACCGATATCGTTGAAATAGCCCGCATTGAAGCGGTGATCGCCCGTAGTGGCGATCGCCTGGCACGACGCATGCTGAGCGATAACGAATGGGCCATCTGGGAGACGCATCAGCAGCCGGTACGTTTTCTGGCCAAGCGCTTTGCCGTCAAAGAGGCGGCAGCCAAAGCCTTCGGCACCGGTATTCGTAACGGTCTGGCGTTTAACCAGTTTGAAGTGTTTAACGATGAGCTGGGTAAACCACGCCTGCGTTTATGGGGTGAGGCGCAAACGCTGGCAGAGAAACTCGGCGTAAATCACATGCATGTGACGCTCGCCGATGAACGCCACTACGCCTGCGCGACGGTGATTATCGAAAGTTAAAGTTTGTCCGCGTGATGCAGCAGGACAAACTTATCCCAAAGCTGCTCTTCGCTCTCAACGTGTGCCGGATCCTTCAGGATGGTATTGGGGATTGGGCACACTTTCTGACAGGTCGGCGTTTCGTAGTGGCCGATGCATTCAGTGCAGCGGTCGCTGTTAATCTCATAAATGCTCTCGCCCATCGAAATCGCCTGGTTCGGGCATTCCGGTTCGCACATATCGCAATTGATGCATTTTTTGGTGATTAACAGCGCCATCAGGAAATTCTCAGAAACAACACAAACAGGGCGGGCATTATACGCTCATTACCTGTTCAAACCAGTTTTTTTACCAGCTCTTCACTGTGCCGGATACGCTCTGGCGCGTGCTCCAGATCCTGTTGCACCAGGGCCATAAACAGCAGGTCGGTCAACATCATTTGCGCACTTGTCGAGGAGATCGCCGCGCTGCGCGTAGCCTGCTCTTCCGCGATAGTATATAAACAGCGCGTAGCCCGCTGCTGCAGCGCGTTGGGAGTAAACCCGGTGATGGCCAGAATCTTACCGCCTACGCGTAAGGCTTCATCGGTAGCCATATTGATCTCGCGGCGTTCGCCGGAATAGGAGATCGCCAGCAGCAGATCGTTAGCATCCATCGCCTGCACGGTCGCCAGCAGGGCGTGCATATCCTGCTCGACAATGGCGTTGTAACCTATTTTTGTCAGCTTCCAGCCAAAGTTACGTGCCACCAGTCCGGACGCGCCTATCCCGGTCAAAATAATACGTCGCGCTGCACGCAGCATCGCCACGCTTTCCAGTAATTTTTCTTCGGTATTCACATCAAGGGTGGCATGCATGGCCGCGACATTCTCTTTGATGAGCTTCTCTCCCACCAGACGCATCGGGTCATCGCCACGAATCTGATTATGCACCGGCATCGACTGCGGATTGGGGTTACTCACCAGCGCTTCGCTAATCGCCAGCTTGAGAGCCGGGAAGCCTTTAAAGCCAATCTTCTGGGCAAATTTCACCACGCTCGACTGACTCACTCCGGCCTCACTCGCCAGCTGCTGCGAGCTGAGATGGCGGGCATGGTCGGGCTGAGAGAGCAGAAAATCCGCCAGCTTTTTATCGCTTTGAGCAAAGCCTGCATAACGCTGGCGAATGCGAATTAAACAGTTCATAGGTTCTCCTGGCGAAATTGTGATTGTCTGCGCAAATACGAATTTTGCTCGCCTGAATGAATTTTATATTCCATTATAGTGAGATTATTATGAATTAAAAATTCTTGAGGTACAAAAGATGAATCTTGGCTCACTTGTTTCTGAAACGCGTAACCCACAAACCATGGATCTGGATGCGCTCAGCACCCTGGAGCTGGTTAACCGTTTTAATCAACAGGATACGCTGGTCGCGCAGGCAGTGAAAGAGACATTACCCGAGGTGGCGAAAGCTGTCGATGCGGCGGCGGAAGCACTGAAGGCCGGTGGTCGCATTATCTACATGGGCGCCGGAACCAGCGGGCGTCTTGGTGTGCTGGATGCCTCTGAATGCCCGCCAACGTTTGGTGTGCCGCACGGTCTGGTCGTCGGGTTAATTGCTGGCGGCCCTGGCGCGCTGCTGAAAGCCGTGGAAGGAGCGGAAGACAACAAACAGCTCGGTGAGGATGACCTGAAGGGGTTAAATCTGACCGCTCAGGATCTGGTTGTTGGGCTGGCGGCCTCCGGGCGTACGCCGTACGTTATCGGCGGTCTGGAGTATGCCAACAAGACGGGCTGCACCACGGTGGCGATTTCCTGTAATCCTGGCTCGCCGATTGCGCAGGTCGCTGCTATCGCTATCTCTCCGGTTGTCGGCCCGGAAGCGTTAACCGGTTCTACGCGTCTGAAATCTGGCACCGCGCAAAAGCTGGTGCTCAACATGATCTCCACTGGCGCGATGGTGAAGTTTGGCAAGGTTTATCAGAACCTGATGGTGGATATGCAAGCGACCAACGTCAAGCTGGTGGACAGAGCCTGCCGTATGGTCATGGAGGCGACGGGAGCAAGCCGCGAAGAGGCGGAAGCGGTACTGAAACAAACCGATCACGATGTTAAACCGGCCATTCTGATGATCCTGAGCGGACTGGACGCTGCGGCCGCCAGAGCAAGGCTCAATGCCCATAACGGGTTCTTACGGGCGGCATTAGAAAACTAACAGAGGCGTGTATGGACAAAACAGCAGCGCTCGCCAGCGATATCCTGCAGGGGATCGGTGGGGAAAAAAATATTCAGCGTCTGGAAAATTGCATGACGCGCGTGCGCGTCGAGGTGCATAACGACGAGCAGCTTGATGTGCCGCGTCTGAAGCAGCTTTCCGGCGTGAGTGGTTACGTTAAACAGGGGCAACAGCACCAGCTGATTGTCGGGCCGGGAAAGGCGGCGCAGGTTGTGGATGCCATGCGTGCGCTGATGGTCGGCGGCGAAAGCGTGGCGATCGATGACGTCGAACGTACGAAGGCGCAGGCAAAGGCCCGATACAAAGCCCCCATGAGCGATGCGCTGCGACAACTGGCCAACGTCTTTATTCCGCTGATCCCGGCGTTTATTGCCTCTGGCTTAATCACCGGGATCATCAATATTCTTAAGCGTCCGGATATCGTAGGGGACTTCGCGACCCAGTATCCTAATTTATTAGGCATTCTCGGGATTTTCGGCAGCGCCGTGTTTGCCATCATGAACATTCTGGTGGGGGTCAACACCGCGAAGGTCTTTGGCGGCTCGCTGGCCATGGGCGGAGTGATGGCAGGTATTCTGTCCAGCCCACAACTGGCGCAGATAACCCTGTTTGGTGAGGCGCTCCAGCCTGGCCGCGGCGGGGTGATTGCCGTGCTGCTGGTGGTCATCCTGATGTGCTGGATCGAGAAGAAACTGCGCACCCTCCTGCCTGGATCAATTGAGCTGATCCTCAATCCACTGTTAACGACATTGATCACCGGCAGCGTGGCTATTGTGGCGTTGCAACCGCTGGGGGGCTGGATCTCTGAGGCCATCGCCCATGGCGCATCGCTGGCTATCGATCGCGGCGGTCTGTTAGTGGGTGCCGTGCTGTCAGGCACCTTCTTGCCGCTGGTACTGACCGGTCTGCATCAGGGGCTGGTGCCGATCCACGTCGAGCTGGTGCAGGCGCACGGTTACAACGCGCTGCTGCCCATCCTGTCGATGGCTGGCGTGGGGCAGGTC
Organism: Enterobacter sp. WPR_3_1; assembly: GCF_003635055.1. Classification (NCBI taxonomy): domain Bacteria; kingdom Pseudomonadati; phylum Pseudomonadota; class Gammaproteobacteria; order Enterobacterales; family Enterobacteriaceae; genus Enterobacter; species Enterobacter sp. WPR_3_1. The sequence goes on from NZ_RBXU01000008.1 coordinate 27,106, forward strand.
GGGGCGGCGATTGCCGTACTGATGAAAACCCGCAACGCGCGGCTGAAAAAAGTGATCAAAGGTGCGTTGCCGGTCGGATTACTCGGAATTGGCGAGCCGCTGATTTTCGGCGTCACGCTGCCGCTGGGGAAACCGTTCCTCGGTGCTTGCCTGGGAGGGGCGGTAGGCGGAGCGCTGATCAGCTACTGGAAAGTGGCAACGGTGATCACCTTCGGGATCTCCGGGCTGCCGCTGGCGCTCACCATCGTGACCGGAAAAGTTATGCTCTATCTGTTAGGCTATCTGGTAGCGGTGATCGCCGGGTTCCTGTTTACCTGGCTGTTAGGATTCAACGATCCAGAGGAGTAAGGTTTGGCAAATCACGAGCGTCGCGTTGTTTTTTTCGACCTGGACGGTACGCTGCATCAGCAGGATATGTTTGGTACGTTTATGCGCTACCTGCTGCGGCGTCAGCCTTTGAATGCGCTGCTCGTATTACCTCTCTTACCCGTAATTGGCATTGCGCTGCTGCTAAAAGGTCGGGCAGCGCGCTGGCCAATGAGCCTGTTGCTCTGGGGCTGTACCTTTGGACGCAGCGAAGCGCAGCTTAAACAGCTTCAGCAGGACTTTGTGCACTGGTTTCGCGGGCATGTGACCGCGTTTCCGGTTGTTCAGGCAAGGCTCACCAGCTATCTCGACGCGAACGATGCCGACATCTGGTTGATTACCGGATCCCCGCAAGCGCTGGTGGAACAGGTCTATTATGATACCCCGTGGCTGCCGCGGGTGAATCTTATCGCCACGCAAATTACCCGCGGGTACGGTGGATGGGTACTGACCATGCGCTGCCTGGGACATGAAAAGGTGGTGCAACTGGAGAAGCGAATCGGTACGCCACTGCGTCTTTACAGCGGCTACAGCGACAGCAAGCAGGACAACCCACTGCTCTATTTTTGCCAGCATCGCTGGCGCGTCACGCCCGCAGGCGAACTTCAGCAACTCGAATAGTCTTATCTATAGCGGGTGTGTATAATGCCGCCCGCTTTTAGACTGGAGTATCAACCGTTGTGCAACCCTGAACGCGATCATGAATACTGGATGCGCCATGCGCTTACGCTTGCCCAGCGCGCCTGGGACGAGGGGGAAGTGCCCGTGGGTGCTGTGCTTGTCCACAATAACCAGGTGATAGGGGAAGGGTGGAACCGCCCGATTGGCCGTCACGATCCGACTGCGCACGCTGAAATCATGGCCCTTCGTCAGGGCGGAATGGTGCTGCAAAACTATCGTCTGCTTGATACCACGCTGTATGTCACGCTTGAGCCGTGCGTTATGTGTTCCGGCGCGATGGTGCATAGCCGTATCGGCACGCTGGTCTTTGGCGCGCGGGATGAAAAAACCGGAGCGGCCGGTTCGCTGATGGACGTACTGGGACACCCGGGAATGAACCACCAGGTGCAGACTATCGGTGGGGTACTTGCACCAGAGTGTGCGGGGCTATTAAGTGATTTCTTTCGAATGCGCCGTCAGCAGAAAAAGCAACAAAAGGCAGAATTGAAGTTGTCGGGCGAGTAAGTTCGTCCGGTGCCACCACCGGATAACTCTGGGCCAGCTGATTTGCTTCTGCCGCCTCTTTTTCCTTCTCCAGCAGATAACCCACCAGGCTAATCTGATATTTACGGATATTTTCCACGTAGGCGTAGGCTTCATGCCCGCGCGCGTAACCGTAGGTCAGCTTGTTGTACCACGGCTTCTGGCTCAACAGCGGCAGGCGTTGTTTTACGTCTGACCAGCTGTCCGGATTACCTTTCGTTTTCGCCGTCAGCGCGCGCGCGTCAAGCATGTGCGCGTAACCCATGTTGTAGGCTGCCAGCGCAAACCAGATCCGTTCCTCTTCAGGCACCGTCTCCGGCACTTTGCCCATCATATCCTGCAGATACCGTGCGCCGCCGCTGATGCTCTGTTCTGCATCGGTACGGTCAGTCAGCCCAAGGCTCTGAGCGGTATTTTTAGTGAGCATCATTAAGCCGCGAACGCCAGTGGGCGAGGTGGCCTGAGTATCCCAGTGGGATTCCTGATAAGAAATCGCTGCCAGTAATCGCCAGTCGATCTCCTGGGCATACTTCTCAAATAACGGCTGCAGGTCTGGCAGCACGCTATCGACTGCGCGCAAGAAGCTTCGGGTGTCGACGTAATCAAAATCGTCACCGTGGCCGAGGTATTTCTCTTCCAGACGCGCCAGCGTACCGTCTTCATTGATGGTGTTGAAGAAATCGAGCATCGCCGCAGAGAGGGTCTGATCGTCATCAAGCTGGCTAAACCAGGTCACCGGCTGTTCGTCTGTCACGTCCAGCGCCACCGCGATTTCGGGGTGCACGCGCTGGAAAAGGCTGATCGCGACCGAATCAGCGATGGTGTAGGGCAGTTTTTTATCTTTTACCTGGTCCAGCAGCTCAGTCGTACCGAGCTTAGGATCAACCGTCCAGCTCAGGTCCGGGAATTTCTTCTCCTTGAGCTCACGCAGATCGTCAATCACGACGTGGCCCGGGGCGATGGTCAACTGTTGAGCATTAATCGCCGCCAGCGTTCGCGGGCGCAGGCTCCCGACCCGGTAGACCAGCTGTTGCGAAACGGAGTAGTAGGTTGGGCCTGGCTGATAGTTCTTGCTGCGCTCGCTGTTGTACACCAGCCCGGCCGCAAGGATATCGGCATCGTTGTTATCCAGGTCATCAAACAGCTGGCTGATATTCTGACGGACGGTAATTTTGAGCTTCACGCCAAGATAGTCGGCAAACTGCTGCGCCAGTTCATAATCCAGGCCAATCGTTTTGCCGTTAATGTCGCTGTAAATCAGCGGCGAGTTGAGGGTACTGACGCGCAATTCCCCCCGCTCCTGTATGGCGGCGATACGGTTTTCGGCTTTACCGAACCAGGGGATGGAAGGCCAGAGGGCCACTGCCAGCAGCAACGTTACAATGCCGATGAGCAGATAATTAATCTTTAATTTTTTCAATTAGTTAATTCTCTGCGACGCCGGGTGCCTCAGTATGCTGTAGCCATGTTAAGAATAAGGTTTGCCATTGAATGAGCGGCATTTTGCGTAAAGTTACGCCACTTGGCAACAAATTAGAGAGAGAGGTCACATCTATTGTTAAACGTAAACGTTGATTTTATTTCGACGCAAACGGTTTCGTCGACGCTCAGGATTCTCTATAATGACGCCCGTTTTCCCCCCTTGCGCACACTGTAAGCGCCCCGGCGCTTCGAAGACGAGAGACTTATGATGGAAATTCTGCGTGGTTCGCCTGCACTGTCTGCCTTCCGTATCAATAAACTGCTGGCACGTTTTCAGGCAGCCGACCTTCCGGTAAGCAATATTTACGCTGAGTATGTCCATTTTGCTGACCTGAATGCACCCCTGAATGCAGAGGAGCGAGTACAGCTGGAACGCCTGCTCAAATATGGTCCAAGCCTGAGCAGCCATACGCCAACCGGCAAACTGATCCTTGCGACGCCTCGTCCAGGCACCATCTCCCCCTGGTCTTCCAAAGCCACCGACATCGCCCACAACTGTGGTCTGAACCAGATTAACCGTCTGGAGCGCGGCGTGGCGTACTACGTTGAAGCCTCTACCCTGACCGATGCGCAGTGGCAAACCGTTGCCGCTGAGCTGCACGACCGCATGATGGAGAGTGTCTTTGCCTCTCTGGACGATGCGCAGAAACTCTTCTCCCACCATCAGCCTGCGCCGGTACAGAGCGTCGATTTGCTGGGGCAGGGCCGTCAGGCGCTGATTGACGCCAACCTGCGTCTCGGTCTGGCACTGGCAGAAGACGAAATTGACTACCTGCAGGATGCGTTTGTTAAGCTGAACCGCAACCCGAACGACATCGAACTTTACATGTTCGCTCAGGCAAACTCTGAGCACTGCCGTCACAAGATTTTCAACGCCGACTGGATTATCGACGGTGAAGAGCAGCCGAAGTCGCTGTTCAAAATGATCAAAAACACCATGGAAAAAACGCCTGACCACGTGCTGTCTGCCTACAAAGACAACGCCGCGGTGATGGAAGGTTCTGACGTGGGCCGCTTCTTCGCCGATCGAGAAGCAGGGCGCTATGATTTCCATCAGGAGCCGGCGCATATCCTGATGAAAGTCGAAACGCATAACCACCCGACGGCGATCTCGCCGTGGCCGGGTGCGGCGACCGGGTCTGGCGGGGAAATCCGCGACGAAGGCGCAACCGGACGGGGTGCTAAACCAAAAGCCGGTCTGGTCGGTTTCTCCGTCTCCAACCTGCGCATCCCGGGCTTTGAACAGCCGTGGGAAGAAGATTTCGGCAAGCCGGAACGCATTGTGACCGCGCTGGATATCATGACCGAAGGCCCACTGGGCGGGGCGGCGTTCAACAATGAATTTGGACGTCCTGCGCTGAACGGTTACTTCCGTACCTACGAAGAGAAAGTGGAGAGCCACAACGGCGAAGAGCTGCGCGGCTATCACAAACCGATCATGCTGGCTGGCGGGATCGGTAACATTCGCGCCGATCACGTGCAAAAAGGCGAGATCGTAGTCGGTGCGAAGCTGATCGTCCTGGGTGGCCCGGCAATGAACATCGGCCTGGGCGGCGGGGCTGCCTCCTCTATGACCTCCGGTCAGTCTGATGCGGATCTCGATTTTGCATCCGTACAGCGTGATAACCCGGAGATGGAACGCCGTTGCCAGGAGGTCATTGACCGCTGCTGGCAGCTGGGTGATGCCAACCCCATCCTCTTTATTCACGACGTAGGCGCGGGCGGTCTGTCCAACGCCATGCCGGAGCTGGTCAGTGACGGTGGTCGTGGCGGTCGTTTCAACCTGCGCGACATCCTGAGTGATGAGCCAGGCATGAGCCCGCTGGAAATCTGGTGTAACGAATCCCAGGAACGTTATGTTCTGGCCATCGCTGCCGATCAGCTGCCGCTGTTTGACGAGCTGTGCCGCCGCGAGCGTGCCCCGTATGCCGTCATCGGTGAAGCGACCGAAGCGCTGCACCTGTCCCTGAGCGACACCCATTTCGACAACCAGCCGATCGATCTGCCGCTGGACGTGCTGCTCGGCAAAACGCCGAAGATGACCCGCGACGTTGAGACCCGTAAAGCAGCTGGCAAAGCGCTGGATCGTCAGGGCATTACCGTGGCTGACGCGGTCAATCGCGTTCTGCACCTGCCGGCCGTGGCGGAGAAAACCTTCCTGGTCACCATTGGCGACCGTACCGTGACCGGTATGGTGTCGCGCGATCAGATGGTTGGCCCGTGGCAGATCCCGGTGGCTAACTGTGCCGTCACCACCGCGAGTCTCGACAGCTACTACGGTGAAGCGATGGCGCTGGGCGAACGTACCCCGGTCGCTCTGCTGGACTTCGCCGCGTCTGCTCGCCTTGCCGTTGGTGAAGCGCTGACCAACATTGCCGCAACGCAGATTGGCGACATTAAACGTATCAAACTTTCCGCGAACTGGATGGCCGCAGCGGGCCACCCGGGCGAAGATGCGGGCCTGTATGAAGCCGTGAAGGCGGTGGGTGAAGAGCTCTGCCCGGCACTTGGCCTGACCATTCCGGTGGGTAAAGACTCCATGTCGATGAAGACCCGCTGGCAGGAGGGTAACGAGCAGCGCGAGATGACCTCTCCGCTGTCGCTGATCATCTCCGCGTTTGCCCGCGTAGAAGACGTGCGCCATACCGTGACGCCACAGCTGGTGACTGAAGATAACGCCCTGCTGCTGATTGACCTGGGTAAAGGTCATAATGCGCTGGGAGCGACCGCGCTGGCGCAGGTTTATCGTCAGCTGGGTGATAAGCCGGCAGATGTGCGTGATGTGGCGCAGTTAAAAGGTTTCTACGACGCCATCCAGGCCCTGGTGGCACAGCGTAAACTGCTGGCCTACCACGACCGTTCCGACGGCGGCCTGCTGGTTACTCTGGCTGAGATGGCCTTCACCGGGCACTGCGGCGTTGAAGCGAACATCGCGACGCTGGGCGAGGATCGTCTGGCGGCGCTGTTTAACGAAGAGCTGGGCGCGGTGATTCAGGTGCGTGCCGCAGATCGTGACGCGGTTGAAAGCGTACTGGCTCTGCACGGCCTGGCAGATTGCGTGCATTATCTGGGTAAAGCCGTGCAGGGCGACCGCTTTGTCATTGAAGCGGATGGCCACGCGGTGTTCAGCGAGAGCCGTTCTACCCTGCGTATGTGGTGGGCTGAAACCACCTGGCAGATGCAGCGCCTGCGTGACAACCCGGAGTGTGCCGATCAGGAACACAACGCGAAGGCTAACGACAACGATCCTGGCCTGAACGTGAAGCTCTCCTTCGACATCAACGAAGATATCGCCGCGCCGTACATTGCGACCGGCGCGCGTCCGAAAGTGGCCGTACTGCGTGAGCAGGGCGTCAACTCCCACGTTGAGATGGCTGCTGCCTTCTACCGTGCGGGCTTTGATGCCATCGACGTTCACATGAGCGACCTGCTGGCCGGGCGTACCGGTCTGGAAGATTTCCAGGCGCTGGTGGCCTGCGGTGGTTTCTCTTACGGCGATGTGCTGGGGGCAGGTGAGGGTTGGGCGAAGTCCATCCTCTTCAACAGCCGTGTCCGCGACGAGTTTGAAACCTTCTTCCACCGTCCGCAAACGCTGGCGCTGGGCGTATGTAATGGTTGCCAGATGATGTCCAACCTGCGCGAGCTGATCCCCGGTAGCGAAGCCTGGCCGCGCTTTGTGCGTAACCAGTCTGACCGCTTTGAAGCGCGTTTCAGCCTCGTGGAAGTGACCCAAAGCCCGTCTCTGCTGCTGCAGGGCATGGTAGGGTCGCAGATGCCAATCGCCGTTTCCCATGGCGAAGGCCAGGTTGAAGTCCGCGATGCAGCTCATCTGACTCAGCTTGAAAGCAAAGGTCTGGTGGCGCTGCGCTTTGTCGATAACTTCGGCAAGGTGACAGAATCCTACCCGGCTAACCCGAACGGTTCGGTGAACGGTATCACTGCGGTGACCAGCGAAAGCGGTCGTGCGACCATTATGATGCCGCACCCGGAACGTGTGTTCCGTACCGTGAGCAACTCCTGGCACCCGGAAAACTGGGGCGAGGACAGCCCGTGGATGCGTATCTTCCGTAATGCGCGTAAACAGCTAGGTTAAGCGTACCGCTACTACCACAGCAGGCCCGGTGCGTGAAAACGCCACCGGGCTTTTTTGTGCCTGTCGCAAAACCGCGACAATCCGCTATTCGTGGTGTCTCCAAAAGGAGACATTTAACTCATTGAATTATATAGGGTGTGGTGGGTTGTCGTTAAGGTGTTGCTTTTTAGCGACACTTAGCCTGGAAATCATTCAGCGGGCAATTAACAGCATAATTGCATAAAATAGATAAATATCAACAAGATAATTTATTGTTTTGCATTATGGCACGAGTGTTGCATAATATTAATCAGTGGCTCATTCACCTTCTTATGTCAGCCCCTTCGGGACGTGCTACATAAACTTCGAATGACGCACAAAAAGGTGCCTGCCGTCCAACTACTGATCATAGCGTTGCTTTATCAGGCCAGGGCGAAACGTCGAGTTAGGCACCGCCTCATTCCATGACAAAGCCGGGTTTTTACCCGGCTTTGTTGTATCTGAAGGGCAGACTCAGTTACGCTCTCCTCAAACCCCGATAAAGAGAGTAATGCGTTGAAACGCTGGCCCGTTTTTCCTCGTTCCCTGCGACAGCTTGTCATGATGGCCTTTCTGCTGATCCTGCTGCCTTTGCTGATCCTGGCATGGCAGGCGTGGCAGAGTCTCAACGCGTTGAGTGCGCAGGCGGCACTGACTAACCGCACGACGCTGATCGACGCCCGACGCAGTGAAGCGATGACTAACGCCGCGCTGGAGATGGAACGCAGCTATCGCCAGTACTGCGTGCTTGACGATCCTACTCTGGAAAAGGTCTATCAGAATCAACGTAAACGCTACAGTGAAATGCTGGACGCCCATGCAGGGGTGCTGCCGGACGATAAGCTTTATCAGGCGTTACGTCAGGATTTGAACGATCTGGCGCAACTGCAGTGTAAGAACAGCGGCCCGGATGCCGCAGCGGCTGCCCGTCTGGAAGCCTTTGCGAATGCCAATACCGAGATGGTGCAGTCTACCCGCACGGTTATCTTCTCGCGCGGGCAACAGCTGCAGCAGGAGATTGCGGAACGTGGCCAGTTCTTTGGCTGGCAGGCGCTGGTGCTGTTCCTCGTCAGCCTCGGTCTGGTTCTGCTCTTTACCCGCATGATCATCGGCCCGGTGAAGGGTATCCAGCGCATGATTAACCGCCTGGGCGAGGGGAAGTCTCTCGGGGATACGGTCGCCTTTAAAGGCCCGCGCGAGTTGCGCTCTGTTGGCCAGCGCATTATCTGGCTTTCTGAACGTCTGGCATGGCTGGAATCCCAGCGCCATCAGTTCTTGCGCCATATTTCCCATGAGCTTAAAACGCCTCTTGCCAGCATGCGCGAAGGAACGGAACTGCTGGCGGATGAAGTGGCGGGGCCGCTTACGCCCGAACAGAAAGAGATTGTCGACATCCTGGATGCCAGCAGCCGCAATCTGCAAAAGCTGATTGAGCAATTGCTGGACTACAACCGCAAGCTGGCGGATGGCGCGGTGGTGCTGGAAAACGTTGATATTGCGCCGCTGGTGGATATGGTGATCTCCGCCCATAGCTTGCCAGCAAGAGCTAAAATGATGCATACCGGGGTGGAGCTCAGTGAGCCAACCTGCCTCGCGGAACCGATGCTGTTGATGAGCGTTCTGGATAATCTTTACTCCAATGCGGTGCACTATGGTACTGAATCCGGTAACATTTATATCCGAAGTTATACGAATGGTTCACGGGTGTTTATTGACGTCGCTAACACCGGCACTCCAATCCCTGATGACGAAAAAACCATGATCTTTGAACCCTTTTTCCAGGGAAGTCATCAGCGGAAAGGGGCGGTAAAAGGAAGTGGGCTGGGCCTGAGTATTGCCCGGGACTGCATACGACGCATGCAGGGTGAGCTGAAAATTGCCACGGACGAACGGTCAGATGTTTGCTTCCGTATTGAACTGCCCCTGAGCCGGAAAAATCAATGAAATGAATCTATGCCTGGTGAGTATGTCACACGTCTTTTCCCGCGCCGTGCGCGCGGTGTTTTCCAGCAATATGTTTCGCCTGAGCCTGCCCTGTTTATTTCTGGCGGGCTGTGTTTCCCATGTGCCGCAAAGTGCGATTAGCGATAAACAACAAGATAAATGGCCAGATAATCAGCTGGCAGATTTTCTGTCGACCCGCTGTGACGACATCTGGAATCTGTCGGGGCATGACGTCGAGAGCAATCCGCTGTTCTGGCTACGTGGAATAGATTGCGCTCAGCGTCTGGCGCCGGTCGAGGCGCGCTCGCAAGCGGCGATGCTCAATGACGATACCTGGCAGGACGCGTTCAAGCGTGGAATTTTACTCGCGGATGCGAAAATCACCCCCGTTGAGCGTCGCACCAACGTCACGCGGCTGGACACGTTTGTCGGAAATCTTCCGGCGCAGGTGCGCCCGGTGTATCAGCTCTGGCGTGATGGTCAGGCGTTGCAACTGCAGTTGTCTGAAGAGCGTTTTCGCTACAGCAAATTACAGCAATCCACCGACAGCGAGCTTGATACGCTGCGCCAGCAGGAGCAGCACTTGCGTGCTCAACTGGATACCACGACGCGCAAGCTTGAAAACCTGACCGACATCGAAAGACAGCTCTCGACGCGTAAACCGGCCGGAAATTATCTGCCTGATGCGCCAAAAGGGTCAGCCGCGACGCCAGACGGTGATGCGCAGAAACAAGAGGATGTGAAGCCATGACAAGCCGAAAACCTGCCCATCTCTTACTGGTGGATGACGATCCGGGGCTGTTAAAGCTGCTGGGGATGCGTCTGGTCAGTGAAGGCTACAGCGTGGTGACGGCTGAAAGCGGGCAGGAGGGGCTGAAAGTCCTGAACCGCGAGAAGGTTGATCTGGTGATTAGCGACCTGCGAATGGATGAAATGGATGGCCTGCAGCTGTTCGCGGAGATCCAGAAGCAGCAGCCTGGCATGCCGGTGATCATCCTGACGGCGCACGGATCGATTCCGGATGCCGTTGCCGCGACGCAGCAGGGGGTATTCAGCTTCCTGACCAAGCCGGTAGATAAAGATGCCCTCTATAAGGCTATCGACAGCGCGCTTGAGCACGCGGCTCCGTCGAATGATGAAGCGTGGCGGGAGTCTATCGTCACCCGCAGCCCGATTATGCTGCGTCTGCTCGAACAGGCCCGGATGGTGGCGCAGTCAGACGTTAGCGTGCTGATTAACGGCCAGAGCGGTACCGGGAAAGAGATCCTTGCCCAGGCTATCCATAACGCCAGCCCGCGCAGCAAAAACGCCTTTATCGCGATTAACTGTGGTGCGCTCCCTGAACAACTGCTTGAGTCCGAACTGTTTGGTCATGCCCGCGGGGCGTTCACCGGGGCGGTGAGCAGCCGGGAAGGGCTTTTCCAGGCGGCAGAAGGCGGCACACTTTTTCTGGACGAGATTGGCGATATGCCGGCACCGCTGCAGGTCAAATTGCTGCGTGTTTTGCAGGAGCGAAAAGTGCGCCCCCTCGGCAGTAACCGCGATATCGATATTAACGTGCGTATCATTTCGGCCACGCACCGCGATTTACCAAAAGTCATGGCGCGCAACGAGTTTCGTGAAGATCTCTACTACCGTCTGAACGTGGTGAACCTGAAAATTCCGGCACTGGCCGAGCGGGCGGAAGATATTCCGCTGCTGGCAAACCATCTTTTGCGTCAGGCGGCCGATCGGCATAAGCCTTTTGTCCGGGCGTTTTCCACCGATGCGATGAAACGGCTGATGGCTGCAAGCTGGCCGGGCAACGTGCGCCAGCTGGTGAACGTTATTGAACAGTGCGTGGCGCTGACTTCGTCACCCGTCATTAGCGACGCGCTGGTGGAGCAGGCGCTGGAAGGGGAAAACACCGCGCTGCCGACGTTTGCAGAGGCGCGTAATCAGTTCGAGCTGAACTATCTGCGCAAGCTCCTGCAGATAACCAAAGGCAACGTAACCCATGCGGCGCGTATGGCCGGGCGCAACCGTACCGAGTTCTACAAGCTGCTCTCCCGCCATGAGCTGGAAGCAAACGATTTTAAAGAGTAGTACCGCAAAATCTGAATGAGTATGATACTGTGAGCAACCGATTACGAAGCAGCTTACAGGCAAGAGTTTAAGGACCCACCATGAAAAAGATTGATGCGATTATTAAACCTTTCAAACTGGATGATGTGCGTGAAGCGCTGGCGGAAGTGGGCATCACCGGGATGACAGTGACGGAAGTGAAAGGTTTTGGTCGCCAGAAGGGCCACACCGAACTTTACCGTGGCGCAGAGTACATGGTGGACTTTCTGCCAAAAGTGAAAATTGAAATCGTGGTGAGCGACGATATCGTGGATACCTGTGTGGATACCATTATCCGTACGGCGCAGACCGGCAAAATTGGCGACGGTAAAATCTTCGTCTTTGATGTGGCACGCGTGATCCGTATCCGTACCGGTGAAGAAGACGACGCCGCGATTTAATCGTCAGTACCTGATTCCTGATTCAGCCGGGTGGCGCTATGCTTACCCGGCCTGCAAAACCTCACCGGCCGGGAAAGTGTAGCGCCATCGGGCGATTACAGTACTTTATGCGGCCCGAAACATTCGTAATGAATGTTGTCTTTATTCACACCCAACTCCACCAGCTGCTTCGCGGCATACTGCATAAACGCTACCGGTCCGCAGACGTAAAACTGCATCTCCGGCGAGCTGAATGCCCCTTCGTGCTGACTCAAATTCATCAGACCTTCGCTGTCAAAGCGTGCGGCTGCACGGTCGGCATCCGTCGGCAGACGATACCAGGTATGGGCGGTAAAGCGTGGCAGACCTGAAGCCAGCGCATTCACTTCATCGGCAAACGCGTGCACTTCACCGTTCTCGGCGGCGTGGAACCAGTTTACCTGCGCGCTGTGGTTTGATTTAGCGAGGGTGTCGAGCATCGCCAGCATTGGCGTCTGGCCCACCCCGGCTGAGATCAGGGTGACCGGCGTATTCGCCTCAACCGCCATAAAGAAATCGCCCGCAGGCGCGGCCAGATGAACCACATCACCCACGTTAGCCTCGTTATGCAGCCAGTTTGATACCTGGCCGCCATCTTCGCGTTTTACGGCAATGCGATAACGTTTACCGTCTGGTTTGCGGGTCAGGGAGTACTGGCGAATCTCCTGGTGTGGGAAACCTTCAGGCTTCAGCCACACGCCCAAATACTGCCCCGGCTGATAATCAGCGACCGGCTTGCCATCCACCGGCTCGAACTCAAAACTGGTGATGAGCTGGCTGCGCGGCGTTTTCTCGACGATGCGGAAAGCGCGGGTACCTTCCCAGCCGCCTGTCTTACTGGCGTTTTCGCTGTAGATCTGTGCTTCACGATTAATGAACACATTTGCCAGCACGCCGTAGGCTTTTCCCCACGCGTCCAGCACCTCCTGACCCGGGCTAAACATCTCATCCAGTGTGGCCAGCAGATGGCCGCCGACGATGTTGTACTGCTCGGGTTTGATCTGGAAGCTGGTGTGCTTCTGCGCAATTTTTTCCACGGCAGGCAGCAACGCCGCCAGGTTTTCGATATTACTGGCGTAGGCTGCGATGGCGTTGAACAGGGCTTCGCGCTGATCGCCGTTACGCTGGTTGCTCATGTTGAAAATCTCTTTCAACTCCGGGTTATGCGTAAACATACGATCGTAGAAATGGGCGGTGAGTTTCGGGCCGGTTTCGACCAGCAGGGGAATAGTGGCTTTAACTGTGGCGATGGTTTGAGCGTCGAGCATAGCAGCGTCCTTCAGTGGTGTTTTTAATGATGTATTTTAAATGCATCTTATAAAAAATACCCCTGCGTTGTAAATGGTTCTTTGCAACGTGAAAAATATGCATCACAAACCTGAAAAGAAATCCGTTGAAAATGATGAGGGCTTTATTCCTCAAACCCTTGCGTGGCGGGTAGGAAAACGTTTGCGTAAAATCGTTTGTCAAGACCTGTTATCACAGAACTAATCAGTTATACTGTTGCCCGTCGTCCAACAGGACTGCCTTTTCAGGCCAAAATTTTATTGTTAGCTGAGTCAGGAGATGCGGATGTTAAAGCGTGAAATGAACATTGCCGATTATGATGCCGAACTGTGGCAGGCTATGGAGCAGGAAAAAGTACGTCAGGAAGAGCACATCGAACTGATCGCCTCCGAAAACTACACCAGCCCGCGCGTAATGCAGGCGCAGGGTTCTCAGCTGACCAACAAATACGCTGAAGGTTACCCGGGCAAACGCTACTACGGCGGTTGCGAGTACGTTGACATCGTTGAGCAACTGGCCATCGATCGCGCTAAAGAACTGTTTGGCGCCGACTACGCTAACGTACAGCCGCACTCTGGCTCTCAGGCTAACTTCGCGGTCTACACCGCGCTGCTGCAACCGGGCGATACCGTTCTGGGTATGAACCTGGCGCAAGGCGGCCACCTGACTCACGGCTCTCCGGTTAACTTCTCTGGCAAACTGTACAACATCATTCCTTACGGCATTGATGAGTCCGGTAAAATTGACTACGAAGACATGGCGAAGCAGGCGCAGACCCACAAACCGAAGATGATTATCGGCGGTTTCTCTGCTTACTCCGGTATCGTTGACTGGGCAAAAATGCGTGAAATCGCAGACAGCATCGGTGCTTACCTGTTCGTTGACATGGCGCACGTTGCCGGCCTGATTGCTGCAGGCGTTTATCCGAACCCGGTTCCGCATGCTCACGTTGTAACCACCACCACGCACAAAACCCTGGCGGGCCCACGCGGTGGCTTGATCCTGGCAAAAGGTGGCGACGAAGAGCTGTACAAAAAGCTGAACTCTGCCGTATTCCCAAGCGCGCAGGGCGGCCCACTGATGCACGTTATCGCGGCGAAAGCGGTGGCGCTGAAAGAAGCGATGGAGCCAGAGTTTAAAGTTTACCAGCAGCAGGTTGCTAAAAACGCCAAAGCGATGGTGGACGTCTTCCTGAACCGCGGTTACAAAGTGGTTTCCGGTGGTACTGAGAACCACCTGTTCCTGCTGGACCTGGTTGATAAAAACCTGACCGGTAAAGAAGCTGACGCTGCCCTTGGCCGTGCCAACATCACCGTGAACAAAAACAGCGTGCCAAACGATCCGAAGAGCCCGTTCGTGACCTCCGGTATCCGTATCGGTTCTCCGGCTGTTACTCGCCGCGGCTTTAAAGAAGCGGAAGTGAAAGAGCTGGCAGGCTGGATGTGTGACGTTCTGGACAATATCAATGACGAAGCGGTTATCGAGCGCGTTAAAGGTAAAGTTCTGGAAATCTGCGCACGCTTCCCGGTATACGCATAATCTTTCTGTTTTGCAGAAATAAAAAAGGCCGCAATCGCGGCCTTTTTTTATGGGTTAACGCCGGTCAAGGGAGAGGGCTCCCGGTCCCACTATCGCCAGTAAAATAAACGCTCCGGCAATACTGATATTCTTGTAGAAGTTAATCATATTCGGCATGACGGCATCACCGGTCATATCCCAGTAGTGGTGGCCGATAATCGCGGTACCCAGCGTGTAAAATACAAAGAGTACGGCAACAGGGCGGGTGAAAAAGCCCAGCACGATCAGGATGGCGGCAGGCACCTCCATTACCACCGCAATAATGGCCGCCAGCATGGGCATGGGTGTACCCAGCGACGTCATATATTGTACGGTCCCGCTAAACCCCGTCAGTTTTGGATAGCCGAAGATAATAAACAGTACGACAAGCGCGATACGACCTATTAACAGCAACAGGTGACGTGCCTGGCCGAAATCTAAATAGCGAAGTGAGTTCATGGCAGAAATACCTCTGCAAGTGGAGTAATTTAAACGTAATACACATTTTCATTCCCTGCCATAAGTCAGATGACTGCACAATATGTTAAATTTTCGTTAATTTATAGCAGGCTATCTACTTGCTTAATTTTTGTATTCTCGCCAGACTATGGCCTCCATTTCGGGAGGGATTCATGGTCTTGCATTCCACGCGCTGGCTGGCGCTCAGTTATTTCACCTATTTCTTTAGCTACGGTATTTTTCTGCCTTTCTGGAGCGTCTGGCTCAAGGGGATCGGCCTGACGCCCGAGACCATAGGTATCCTGCTTGGCGCTGGTCTGGTGGCACGTTTCCTGGGAAGCCTGCTGATCGCACCGCGCGTCAGCGATCCCTCCTTGCTGATTAAGGCGGTACGCATTCTGGCGCTGTTGACGCTGGTCTTTGTCGCCTGTTTCTGGGTGAGCCACCAGTTTGCATGGCTGATGGTGGTGATGGTCGGTTTTAACCTCTTTTTCTCGCCGCTGGTTCCGCTGACGGATGCCCTGGCAAACACCTGGCAAAAACAGATAACGATGGATTATGGCCGCGTGCGGCTGTGGGGCTCAATTGCCTTTGTCATCGGCTCTGCACTGGTAGGTAAACTGGTTAGCCTTTACGATTACCGTGCGATCCTTGCGCTGCTGAGTATCGGTATTGCCTCCATGCTGCTGGGGATGCTGTTGCGTCCATCGGTAATGCCGCAAGGTGAGAGCCGTCATCAGGAAAGCGCCGGCTGGCCGGCCTGGCGAAGCCTGGTGGCACAAAGCTGGCGTTTCCTGGCCTGCGTCTGTCTGCTGCAGGGCGCGCACGCGGCGTACTATGGTTTCAGCGCCATCTACTGGCAGGGGGCAGGATACTCCGCATCTGCAGTGGGTTACCTGTGGTCGCTCGGTGTGGTCGCTGAAGTGATTATCTTCGCGCTGAGCAAAAAGCTGTTCCGGCGCTTCGGCGCGCGCGATCTGCTCCTGCTTTCTGCAGTCTGTGGCGTCGTACGGTGGGGCATTATGGGCTGGACGACGGAACTGCCGTGGCTGATCGTGGCGCAAATTCTGCACTGCGGCACCTTCACGGTATGTCACCTGGCGGCCATGCGCTATATCGCCGCGCGTGAAGGCGGGGATGTCATTCGGTTGCAGTCGGTTTATTCGGCAGTGGCGATGGGCGGCAGCATTGCGGTGATGACGGTCTTTGCGGGCTTCCTTTACCAGCATCTGGGACACGGGGTCTTCTGGGTCATGGCGCTTGTCGCCCTACCGGCGATGTTCGTTCGTCCTAAAGTCGCCGCGCGCGTCTAGCTACGATTCCAGCATGGCGCGAATATGTTCTTGCTGCTGCGTGTTCAGCGTCTCAACGGCGTGGATCAGCGGTGGTGAGAACAGGGGCAGGGCGGTCGGATAAGGGGTGATGACCAGCGCCGCTTCGCGCGGTGCCCCCTCTTTCTGATAGGCCTGCAGCGTCTGATATCGAATGTTGAGCGGCAGCAACGTCAATTCGCGCAGTTGCTGCTCTATCACGTCCTCACAGGATTTATCCTCTCCCGTCAATAACACCACCTGCTTCTCATGCAGATCGGTCTCCTGCATCAGCCAGGCGCCGAAAATGACCGCCACCAGGCTCATCTCTTCATCAGAAAAACGCAGCCCGAATTCCGCTTCCAGCTCAAACAACGCCTCTTTGGTGGTGCGTAACAGGCGGGGGTAGAGACGATGGATCTCTTCCGGCAGGCTATTGTCGATGCCTATCTCAAACAGCGAACGGTCCAGCGCCTGGGCCAGATGAATATAAAGCTGATCGGTCAGCCCCTGTTCATCGCTGAAGTTCATCCCGGTTTGCGCCCGAAAACGGGCGACCATGCGCACAATTGCCCGGCGCAGACGCTGATCCTGCTGATGCTTATCAAGCACAGGGTCAGGAGTGCGCAGCATCATAAACAGCAGCGCGAGAAAAAGTTGTTCATCGCTGTGGGTCCCTTGTGGCACACGGCGTTTCCAGTGACGAACAATCTCCTGAGCGGTGAAATATTCCCCTCTTGATTGCGTCCAGTTACGCTGCACCGATGAAAACTGCGGGGTATTCCCCAGATGATGCTGCATCAGGCAATACTGCAGATAGAGCTGCAAAAACTGTACGTCCCGGCAATCAAACGGGCGCTGAAGCTTGCGCGAGCAGAAGCTGATCAACGCCCGCAGGTTGGTATCGTCATAGAGAGGCCGGGCAATGCCCTGCTGTTTAAGCGCGGTTTTCAGCGCGGGGGTAAACTGATGCGAAACGAATTGCGGACACAGCCGCATAGCCCTGCGCAGCCAGTGCAACAGGCATAAACGTTGATTCAGGGCTGAGCCTTCAATCCGGTAGCTGCCGTCATGGTACGTGACGATGTCGAGCCGGTGATAGCGCTGGATTTCATCGCGCGTCTCGGCTATATCTTGCCGTGCCATAGCGTCGTCCACGCCATTGGCAGCGATAATGCTCTGTGCGGTAACGGCAGCATCGGGCAGGTAAAGCATTAAAAGCACCTGGCAGCGGCGCTGCGAACTGGAAAGCACAGATGGAATTTCAAGCGTCGTCATCATCTGTCGGGTATCCAGTGGGAATGTTTGATAAGAATAGCTAAAGGATGGGCGCTGAAAAGCGCGCCGGCAGGCCTTTCACTCAGGATTGCTGGCGAACATCACAGAATTTATGACGTGAGGAATTGATGCAAACAGTTAAACAAAGCGCAATGGCGTTATTTTTGACGGTGATCCCCTTTGCTGTCGTCGCGCATCCTCACAGTTTTATCAGCCTGAAAACCGAGCTGGTAACGGACGGAACGCAGCTCAGTGGCCTGAAAATGCGCTGGACGATGGATGAGATCACCTCGGCTGACCTGCTGTACGATGCCGGGAATGCAAAACCCGGGGATGAAATCTGGAAAAAGCTGGCGGCGGAAGTGATGGCCAACGTGCTTGGTCAGCACTATTTCACCGAGTTCTGGCACAACGGACAAAAGGTGAAATTTATGAATCGGCCGACGGAATATGGCATGACCCGCGACGGACATCAGGCGGTACTGACGTTTGTCCTGCCGCTGGCGCATCCGCAGCCGCTGGCTGGGCAGACCTATACGTTTTCCACCTTTGATCCCACTTACTATGTCGATATGCATTACGCAGAGGAGAGTGATGTGACGCTACCGGCAGCCCTGCAAAAAACCTGCAAGATGGCAATGCACACGCCAAAACCGAGCGAAGAGACGCTCAATTTTGCGGTCTCTCTCGATAAAGAAGATGCCCCACCCGAAGACATGGAGCTGGGTAAACAGTTCGCACAGCAGGTGACGTTGCAATGTCAGTGATCGCATCTTCGGCACGAAAATCACGCCGCTGGCTTCATCTCTGGCCGCTGGCGCTCTTTTTGCTGCTGGCCGTGTGCGGCGCGTTGTGGCTATGGCACGCCTGGCCGCAGGTGATGATGAAAAGCATTGTCTGGCAGCGCGAGGTCAACCAGCAGATGAGCGGCTTACTGAAGGCGGTGGCGGAGAACCCGACGAAGGCAGGCGGTTCTCTTCTGGCCTTCAGCTTTCTCTACGGTGTCCTGCATGCGCTGGGGCCGGGACACGGCAAAATCGTGATCGCGACCTGGCTTGCGACCCATCCGTCCAGGCTCAAATCAAGCATTGGGTTGACCCTCGCATCTTCGCTGCTTCAGGGCGGCGTGGCGATTGCGCTGGTGGTGGTCGTCCTGTCGTTATTACGCCTTCCTGCTCGTCAGCTGCATATCAGCAGTTTCTGGCTGGAGAAGGGCAGTTACGCGCTGGTCGGTGTGCTGGGTCTGCTCCTGTGCTGGCGGGCACTGAAAAAACTGCGGGCTTTGCTGCACAAACCCCAGTTCAGGGCTTTCGCGCCGCACCATGAACACACTGCGAACTGCGGCTGTGGACATCAGCATCTGCCGACGCAGGCGCAGCTGAAGAACGGTGATGACTGGCGAGCGCGGCTGATGGTTGTGCTCTCAATGGGCATGCGTCCGTGTTCAGGGGCAATCATGGTGCTGTTGTTCAGTAAGGTGATGGGTGTATTTGGCTGGGGAATGCTCTCGGCATTGGCCATGGCGGCCGGGACGTCACTCACGATTTCGTCACTGGCACTGCTGGTGCACAGTTTCCGTCAACTGGCGGTCAAACTCAGCGGCAATAAAACGCTGGTGCTGTGGCGGCAGGTCGGATGGACAACGCTCGCGCTGGCGGGCGGGATGATTCTGCTGGTGGCTGCGGTAACGATGTGGATGAGTGCGGTGCCGGTGGGAAGGGGATTAAGGCCGTTTTAGTCAGGTACAGCATGGTGCCCTTTCCCGGCGGGAGAGGGCACCGCAGGCTGGATTAACGCTTCAGCGCGTCGCTCAGCTCATCACGCATGTTTGCCAGCATGGCTTTAACAACACGTGGGTTACCTGCAACGATGTTGCCGGTCGTCAGATGGTTGTGGCCGCCGGTGAAATCGCAAACAATGGCGCCTGATTCACGCGCGATCAGCTCGCCCGCTGCAAAATCCCACGGCTTCAGTGAC
The DNA here is from genome assembly GCF_003635055.1 of Enterobacter sp. WPR_3_1. NCBI lineage: Bacteria > Pseudomonadati > Pseudomonadota > Gammaproteobacteria > Enterobacterales > Enterobacteriaceae > Enterobacter > Enterobacter sp. WPR_3_1. The sequence continues at coordinate 46,602 of NZ_RBXU01000008.1, forward strand.
AGCTCAAAGTAACCGTCAACGCGACCGGTAGCCACATAGGCCAGGTCCAGCGCGGCAGAACCGGTGCGACGGAAGTCCGCGCATTCGGTGAACAGTTTGCCCAGAATATTCATGTAAGTGGTTGCGTGCTGCTTCGCCTTGAACGGGAAGCCGGTTGCCAGAATGGTACCGTCGAGGTCGCGTGCATTGCTGCAGCGCAGACGGTAGCCGTTCAGCTGCGCGCCCTGACCGCGGGTTGCGGTGAACAGTTCGTTACGCATTGGATCGTAAACCACGGCGACTTCAGTACGGCCTTTAATGCGTACTGCGATAGACACGGAGAAGTGTGGCAGACGTTTGACGAAGTTGGTGGTGCCATCCAGTGGATCGATAACCCATTGAACATCCTGATCGGTACCTTCAAGTTCACCGCTTTCTTCGGTGATGATGGTGTGCTGCGGGTAAGATTTGCGGATGGTATCGATAATAATCGCTTCAGCGGCTTTATCGACGTTGGTTACGAAATCATTGCTGCCTTTCTGGCTGGTTTCAACAGAATCTGGCGTTTCGTAGTGTTTGGCAATTACATTACCCGCCTTGCGCGCTGCGCGCACGGCGATGGTCAGCATCGGATGCATCGGTCTCTCTCACTGGATGTTAAAGAACGGGAAAATCGGCGCAGAGTATAGCAGCGAGATCGGAATATGTCTCTCGTTTATGATAATATGGCCGAATATTCTTCAGACACAGAATCCAGACATTAAAACTATGCTGCAAAACATTCGAATCGTGCTGGTCGAGACATCGCACACTGGCAATATGGGCTCCGTAGCCCGCGCTATGAAAACCATGGGCTTAACGAACCTGTGGCTGGTTAACCCACTGGTGAAACCCGACTCACAGGCTATCGCTCTGGCTGCGGGTGCCAGCGATGTCATTGGTAACGCGCAGATCGTGGATACCCTGGACGAAGCCCTGGCAGGGTGCAGTCTGGTGGTCGGGACCAGCGCCCGCTCCCGTACACTGCCGTGGCCGATGCTGGATCCGCGTGAATGCGGTCTGAAAAGCGTCTCTGAAGCCGAACAGGCTCCTGTAGCGCTGGTGTTTGGCCGTGAACGCGTGGGCCTGACCAACGATGAACTGCAGAAGTGCCATTACCACGTGGCCATTGCCGCTAACCCGGAATACAGCTCCCTGAACCTGGCAATGGCCGTTCAGGTGATTGCCTATGAAGTGCGTATGGCGTGGCTGGCGACGCAGGAAAAAGCAACGGCAGAGCCGCAGGAAGAGGCCGTCTACCCGCTGGTGGACGATCTGGAGCGCTTCTATGGTCACCTGGAGCAGACCCTGCTCTCTACCGGTTTCATCCGTGAAGGTCACCCGGGGCAGGTAATGAACAAGCTGCGCCGCCTGTTTACCCGTGCACGTCCGGAAAGCCAGGAACTGAACATTCTGCGCGGGATTCTGGCGTCGATTGAGCAAAAGAATAAAGAGTAGTGCCCATCCTGGTGATACGGCACGGAAGGTTAAATACCTGACTAAAACAGTCAAGTAAATAGTTGACCATTTTAGTCAGGAATGTCAGACTTGGCCCTGCTATGCAATACCCCCATTTTACTATAAAAAACCCCGGGCAGGGGCGAGTTTGAGGTTAAGTAAGACATGAGACTGACATCTAAAGGGCGTTATGCCGTGACCGCGATGCTGGACGTTGCGCTCAACTCCGAAGCGGGCCCGGTTCCGTTGGCTGATATTTCTGAACGACAAGGGATCTCCCTCTCCTATCTGGAGCAGCTGTTCTCCAGACTGCGTAAAAATGGACTGGTTTCCAGCGTTCGTGGCCCAGGCGGCGGTTATCTGCTGGGTAAAGACGCGGGCAGTATTGCAGTTGGCGAAGTGATCAGTGCCGTTGACGAATCCGTTGATGCGACCCGTTGCCAGGGTAAAGGCGGCTGCCAGGGCGGCGATAAGTGCCTGACCCACGCGCTGTGGCGCGACCTGAGCGATCGTCTGACCGGCTTCCTGAACAACATCACCTTAGGTGAACTGGTAAATAACCAGGAAGTTCTGGATGTCTCTGGCCGTCAGCACAGCCAGGACTCCCAACGCAGCACCCGCGGGCAGGACGCGATCGACGTCAAATTACGCGCGTAATAAAAAGATAAGTATTTCAGAATCAGGCCGGAGCGTTCGCTCGCTCCGTGTACTCGGTCGTACATCCAGCCGGTTGCCTGATTCCTTGCATTGAAGCGATGTACGGAGTTTATAGAGCAATGAAATTACCGATTTATCTCGACTACTCCGCAACCACGCCGGTGGACCCGCGTGTTGCCGAGAAAATGATGCAGTGTCTGACCCTGGACGGAAACTTTGGTAACCCAGCTTCCCGTTCACACCGTTTTGGCTGGCATGCTGAAGAGGCGGTAGATATCGCCCGTAATCAGATTGCTGACCTGGTGGGGGCCGACCCGCGTGAGATTGTATTCACCTCCGGTGCGACCGAATCCGATAACCTGGCGATCAAAGGTGCGGCCAACTTTTATCAGAAAAAAGGCAAGCACATCATCACCAGCAAAACCGAACACAAAGCCGTGCTGGACACCTGCCGTCAGCTCGAGCGTGAAGGTTTCGACGTGACTTACCTGGCACCACAGAGCAACGGTATCATCGACCTGAAAGAGCTCGAAGCGGCCATGCGTGATGACACCATTCTGGTCTCCATCATGCACGTAAACAACGAAATCGGCGTTGTGCAAGATATCGCGACCATCGGCGAAATGTGCCGTGCGCGCGGCATCATCTACCATGTGGACGCCACCCAGAGCGTGGGCAAACTGCCTATCGATCTGAGCCAGCTGAAAGTGGACCTGATGTCCTTCTCCGGCCACAAAATCTATGGCCCGAAAGGTATTGGTGCACTGTACGTTCGTCGTAAACCGCGTATCCGCATCGAAGCACAGATGCACGGTGGCGGTCACGAGCGCGGTATGCGTTCCGGTACGCTGCCTGTTCACCAGATCGTGGGTATGGGCGAAGCTTACCGTATTGCGAAAGAAGAGATGGAAACCGAGATGGCGCGCCTGCGCACGCTGCGTAACCGTCTGTGGGATGGCGTGAAAGATATGGAAGAAGTGTATCTGAACGGCGATCTCGAACAGGGCGCACCAAACATTCTCAACGTCAGCTTCAACTATGTTGAAGGTGAATCGCTGATTATGGCGCTGAAAGACCTGGCGGTTTCTTCCGGTTCTGCCTGTACGTCTGCAAGCCTGGAGCCATCCTACGTGCTGCGCGCACTGGGCATGACTGACGAGCTGGCACACAGCTCTATCCGTTTCTCTTTAGGTCGTTTCACTACCGAAGAAGAGATTGACTACACCATCAAGCTGGTTCGCAACTCCATCGGTCGTCTGCGTGACCTTTCTCCACTGTGGGAAATGTTCAAGCAGGGCGTGGATCTGAACAGCATTGAATGGTCACATCACTAATCGGTACATAAGGAGAATTCAACATGGCATATAGCGAAAAAGTTATTGATCATTACGAGAACCCGCGCAACGTTGGCTCTTTTGACAACAGCGACGAAAGCGTAGGTAGCGGTATGGTCGGTGCGCCAGCGTGTGGCGACGTGATGAAGCTGCAGATTAAAGTCAACAATGAAGGTATCATTGAAGACGCGCGCTTCAAGACCTACGGCTGCGGTTCTGCTATCGCCTCCAGCTCCCTGGTCACCGAATGGGTGAAGGGCAAGTCTCTGGACGAAGCACAGGCAATCAAGAACACGGATATTGCTGAAGAACTCGAACTGCCACCCGTGAAAATTCACTGTTCTATCCTGGCAGAAGACGCGATCAAAGCCGCCATTGCGGATTACAAAAGCAAACGTGAAGCAAAATAATTGAGGTTTGAGTATGTCGATTACCCTTAGCGACAGCGCTGCCGCGCGAGTAAGCTCTTTTCTGGCGAACCGTGGTAAAGGCTTTGGCCTGCGACTGGGCGTACGTACCTCCGGCTGTTCTGGTATGGCTTACGTACTGGAGTTTGTTGACGAACCGGCGTCTGATGACACCGTGTTTGAAGACAAGGGCGTGAAGGTGGTGGTCGATGGCAAAAGCCTGCAATTCCTCAATGGCACTCAGCTGGACTTTGTAAAAGAAGGCCTGAACGAAGGGTTCAAATTCACGAACCCGAACGTCAAAGACGAGTGTGGTTGCGGCGAAAGCTTCCACGTTTAACCGCGCGTCATACGAAACCCCACCGCAGGACTCCTGTGCGTGGGGTTTGTTCTAACAGGCTACCCCTGAGATTGTTATGGATTACTTCACTCTCTTCGGACTACCCGCTCAATACCCGATTGATCTCCAGGCGCTGACGATCCGCTTCCAGGATCTGCAGCGTCAGTATCATCCGGATAAATTCGCCAGTGGTACTCAGTCAGAGCAATTGGCTGCGGTATCGCAATCTGCGACCATCAATCAGGCCTGGCAGACGCTGCGCCATCCACTGTCTCGCGCTGAGTATCTGCTCTCGCTTCATGGCTTTGATCTGGCGAGTGAACAGCACACCGTGCGTGATACGGCGTTTTTGATGGAACAGCTGGAACTGCGTGAAGAGCTGGATGAGATTGAACAGGCCAAAGATGAAGCGCGTCTGGAAAGCTTCATCAAGCGCGTAAAAGGCATGTTCGATACCCGCCATCAACTGATGGTGGAGCAACTGAACAACGAGACCTGGGATGTGGCGGCAGACACTGTGCGCAAACTCCGTTTTCTCGATAAACTGCGAAGCAGTGCTGAACAACTCGAAGAAAAGCTGCTCGATTTTTAATTTCGGAAGCAATTATGGCCTTATTACAAATTAGTGAGCCTGGCTTAAGTGCCGCACCGCACCAGCGTCGTCTGGCGGTAGGTATTGATCTGGGCACCACCAATTCTCTCGTGGCGACCGTGCGAAGCGGCCAGGCGGAAACGCTGGCTGACGAGCAGGGCCGTCATCTGCTGCCTTCCGTGGTCCACTACCAACAGCAGGGCCACGCGGTTGGCTACGACGCACGCGCGAACGCCGCGCGCGATCCGGCGAACACCATCAGTTCCGTAAAACGCATGATGGGCCGCTCCCTCGCCGATATTCAGACCCGTTATCCGCATTTGCCGTATCAGCTGCAGGCCAGTGAAAACGGCCTGCCAATGATTGCCACGACAGCGGGGCTGCTGAACCCGATCCGCGTTTCTGCTGATATCCTCAAAGCGCTGGCGGCGCGTGCTACGGCAACGCTCGGCGGCGATCTCGATGGCGTGGTCATTACCGTTCCGGCCTACTTTGATGATGCACAGCGTCAGGGCACCAAAGACGCGGCGCGTCTGGCGGGACTGCACGTTCTGCGCCTGCTGAACGAACCGACGGCGGCCGCCATTGCCTACGGCCTGGACTCCGGTCAGGAAGGGGTGATTGCGGTTTACGATCTGGGTGGCGGGACCTTTGATATCTCTATCCTGCGCTTAAGCCGTGGGGTGTTTGAAGTGCTGGCTACCGGCGGTGATTCTGCGCTGGGTGGCGATGACTTCGACCATCTGCTCGCTGATTTCATTCGCGAGCAGGCGGGTATCCCCGATCGCAGCGATGCACGCGTGCAGCGTGAACTGCTGGACGTGGCCATCGACGCGAAAATCGCGCTGAGCGATGCGCAGTCTGTCACCGTCAACGTGGCGGGCTGGCAGGGGGAAATCACCCGGGAACAGTTTAACGACCTGATCGCGCCTTTGGTGAAACGCACCCTGCTGGCCTGCCGTCGCGCACTGAAAGATGCGGGCGTTGAGGCTGACGAGGTGCTGGAAGTGGTCATGGTTGGCGGCTCCACGCGCGTACCGCTGGTGCGTGAACGGGTGGGTGAATTCTTTGGCCGCACGCCGCTGACGTCCATCGACCCGGATAAAGTGGTTGCCGTGGGCGCGGCTATCCAGGCGGATATTCTGGTCGGCAACAAGCCGGACAGCGAGATGTTGCTGCTGGATGTTATTCCGCTCTCCCTGGGTTTAGAAACCATGGGGGGACTGGTGGAGAAAGTCATTCCGCGTAACACCACCATTCCGGTGGCGCGAGCGCAGGAATTCACCACCTTCAAAGACGGCCAGACCGCAATGTCCATCCATGTGATGCAGGGCGAGCGCGAGCTGGTGCAGGACTGTCGTTCACTGGCGCGCTTTGCGCTGCGCGGTATTCCTGCGCTGCCTGCGGGCGGTGCGCATATTCGCGTTACCTTCCAGGTGGATGCGGACGGCCTGCTGAGCGTCACGGCGATGGAGAAATCCACCGGCGTTGAGTCGTCTATCCAGGTGAAGCCGTCCTACGGCCTGACCGATGGTGAGATCGCCTCCATGATTCAGGATTCAATGAGCTACGCCGAACAGGATGTGAAGGCGCGTATGCTGGCAGAACAGAAAGTTGAAGCCGCACGCGTGCTGGAAAGTCTGAACGGTGCGCTCGCTGCCGACGCCGCGCTGTTAAGCGCCGCTGAGCGTCAGGTGATTGACGAGGCTGCCGCGCGCTTAAGCGCAGTGGCCGAAGGCAATGATGCTGATGCAATAGAAGAAGCCATTAAAAACGTTGATAAACAAACCCAGGACTTTGCTGCTCGCCGCATGGACAAATCTGTCCGCGTCGCGCTGAAAGGCCAGTCCGTGGACGAGGTTTAATATGCCAAAGATTGTTATTTTGCCTCATGCGGACCTCTGTCCGGATGGTGCTGTTCTGGAAGCGAAGACCGGTGAGACCATTCTCGATGTTGCCCTGCGTAACGGTATCGAAGTGGAACACGCCTGTGAAAAATCCTGTGCCTGCACAACCTGCCACTGCATCGTGCGTGAAGGTTTTGACTCTCTGGCCGAGAGCACCGAAGATGAAGACGACATGCTGGATAAAGCATGGGGTCTGGAGCCAGACAGCCGTTTGAGCTGCCAGGCTCTGGTGACCGATGAAGATCTGGTCGTGGAATTCCCACGCTACACCATCAACCACGCACGCGAGCACTGATATGGGACTGAAGTGGACTGACAGCCGTGAAATCGGTGAAGCGCTCTACGACGCTAACCCCGATCTCGATCCTAAAACCGTACGCTTCACCGATATGCATCAGTGGATCTGCGATTTAGACGATTTTGACGACGATCCAAACGCATCCAATGAAAAAATTCTGGAGGCGATTCTGTTAGTCTGGTTAGATGAAGCAGAATAAATCACCTTACGGGCTGCCTTCAGGCGGCCCGTTTGCTAATAAGGATAAATAAAATGACCGAAGCGATGAAGATTACGATCTCGAATCAGCCTGCTGACGCGCGCTGGGGCGAGAAAGCCACCTACAGTATCAACAACGACGGTATTACCCTGCACCTGACTGGCAACGATGATTTGGGTCTGATCCAGCGCGCGGCGCGCAAAATTGATGGTCTGGGCATTAAACATGTCACCCTGGACGGCGAAGGCTGGGATATCGACCGCAGCTGGGCATTCTGGGCGGGTTACAAAGGACCGAAAGGCAGCCGTAAAATCGAGTGGGCGACGCTCGACGAAGCGGGTCAGAAAGAGCTGGAAAGCCGTCTGACCATTATCGACTGGGTGCGCGATACCATTAACGCCCCGGCAGAAGAGCTGGGTCCTGAACAACTTGCGCAGCGCGCCGTTGACCTGCTGTGCGGCGTGGCGGGCGACAAAATGTCTTACCGCATCACCAAAGGTGAAGACCTGCGCGAGCAGAACTATATGGGGATCCACACCGTGGGTCGCGGTTCCGAGCGTCCTCCGGTATTGCTGGCGCTGGATTACAACCCAACCGGTGATAAAGCAGCACCGGTATTTGCCTGCCTGGTCGGGAAAGGCATCACGTTCGATACCGGCGGTTACAGTCTGAAGCAGAGCGCGTTCATGGACTCCATGAAGTCCGATATGGGCGGTGCGGCAACCATCACTGGCGCGCTGGCGTTTGCCATTACGCGCGGTCTGAACAAGCGCGTGAAGCTTTACCTGTGCTGTGCGGACAACATGGTGAGCGGTAATGCCTTTAAGCTCGGCGACATCATTCGCTACCGTAACGGTAAAAACGTGGAAGTGATGAACACCGATGCGGAAGGTCGTCTGGTGCTGGCCGATGGTCTCATCGACGCGTCTGCGCAGAAGCCAGAGCTGATTATCGACATGGCGACCCTGACCGGTGCGGCGAAAACCGCGCTGGGCAACGACTACCATGCGCTGTTCAGCTTTGACGACAAACTGGCAGCCCGTCTGCTGGCAAGCGCGGCCGCGGAGAACGAACCGTTCTGGCGTCTGCCGCTGGCCGAATTCCACCGCAGCCAGCTGCCGTCTAACTTCGCCGAACTGAACAACACCGCGAGCGCAGCCTATCCGGCGGGTGCGAGCACGGCGGCCGGCTTCCTGTCTCACTTCGTTGAGAACTATCACGAAGGCTGGCTGCACATCGACTGCTCCGCAACCTACCGTAAAGCGGCCGTTGAGCAGTGGTCTGCAGGGGCAACGGGACTGGGCGTGCGTACTATCGCGAACCTGTTGACTGCCGAGTAATTGTCTTTGTCCGGCGGCACTGTGCTTGTCCGGGCCTACGGTTTTGTAGGCCTGTTAGCTTTGCGCCAGCCGACATTATGTTGAAGTAGCAAAACTATGTCTGAAACGAAAAACGAATTAGAAACTCTGCTGGAACAGGCGGCGACCGAGCCCGCCCACCGTCCGGCATTTTTCCGCACGTTGCTGGAGTCCACCGTCTGGGTTCCGGGTACCGCAGCGGAAGGCGAACAGGTTGTTGAAGACAGCGCGCTGGACCTGCTCCACTGGGAGAAAGACGACGGCACGTCGGTGATCCCGTTCTTCACCTCGCTGGAAGCGCTGCAGCAGGCTGTTGAAGACGAGCAGGCGTTCGTGGTGATGCCGGTGCGCACTCTGTTCGAAATGACGCTGGGCCAGACCTTGTTCCTCAACGCCAAACTGCCAACCGGGAAAGAGTTCACCCCGCGTGAAATCAACCATCTGATTGGCGAGGAGGGCAACCCGCTCAGTACGCAGGAAGTGCTGGAAGGGGGCGAAACGCTGCTGTTGTCTGAAGTAGCCGAACCCCCTGCGCAGATGATTGATTCGCTGACCACGCTATTCAAAACCCTCAAACCCGTGAGGCGCGCGTTCCTCTGCTCTGTTAAAGAGAGCACGGATGAACAGCCGGTACTGCTGATTGGCATTGAAGCAGATGGCGATATCGAGGAGATTATTCAGGCTGCGGGCAGTGTTGCCACCGATACGCTGCCGGGTGATGAGCCGATCGATATCTGTCAGGTGAAGAAGGATGAGAAGGGCATCAGCCACTTTATTACCGAGCACATCACGCCGTTTTACGAGCGTCGCTGGGGCGGATTCCTGCGCGATCTCAAAACCACCCGCATTATCTGATTACGCGGGGTGATTTTTCACCCCGTCGCTTCCAGTAGCAGTAAATCCATCAGCAGGACCAGATTCGACTCAAACGACGTCACGCCAGCGGCTTCTGCGGCGTAATGTACCGCCTCGTCATATAAGGCAAAGTGCAAATCTGCCATTCCCGCCAGCGTATTGGCCGAAGCGCGCGTAAAAGCCACGACCGTCATCCCCACGTTTTTCGCGATCCGCGCTTTATCCAGCACCTGTTCGGTTTCACCGCTGCGTGAGACGGCGATAAACACCTGATACCGCGCAGCGTTGCTGAGGAAAATGTTCCGGCTATCCCCCGGCCCGGAAATAAACGCCGTTTTGCCCAGCACCTGCAATTTCTTGGTGAGGTACTCGGCGAAGAGATAAGAGAAGCCGGCGCCATAAAGAAAGAAGCTCTCTTTCTGGCGCAGTAACGTCGAAAATTGCGCGCGCTTCTCCTGCGTTACCCACTGAAAGGTTTGCTGATAGTTCGCGATAAATTGACTGAAAAGCGCCGGCAGTTCCGGGCGCTGTTGTGCCTGCGCGGCGATATACGGCGTCTCGGTTAACAGCTGTTTGCAGTGCCAGATAAATTCGCTGAAACCGCTGAAGCCTAATTTCTGACACAAACGCATAATGGTAGCGGTTGAGACGAACGTCGCCTGCGCCAGTTCGCGCACCGTAATATTGCCCACCAGCAGAGGATGATCTGTCAGGTGGGCCAGCACGCGATATTCCGCGCGGGTCAGTGACGCCCCGCGCGTTAACAGCGTGGCCAGACGGTTATCCATTATTTGGCCGGTTCAACGGGCAAATCGTCTCGTGCACCCCATTCACTCCAGGCGCCATCATAGAGCGTCACGTCGTTTACACCGAGTGTGGCGAGCGCCAGAATCACCACGCAGGCCGTGACGCCGGACCCGCAGCTGGCAATAACGGGACGACGCAAATCCACGCCCTGACGATCAAAAATGGCGCGCAGCTCATCGGTCGTTTTTAATTCACCTTCAAACACCAGATCGCCCCACGGCACATTCAACGCGCCGGGAATATGGCCGCGCTTCAGCCCCGGACGCGGTTCATCCGCCTGGGCGTTAAAGCGCGCTGCAGGGCGGGCATCGACAATTTGCGCCGTTTTTTCATGGCTGACCACCAGCACGTCGGTCAGACGTTTTACCTGATGCGCATCAAACGTCGCGTCGAACTCGCCTTCCGGCAGCGTCACGTCGCCCTGCTGTAATGGCAGTTCATCACGCTTCCAGCCCGCGAGGCCGCCTGCCAGAATTGAGACTTTCTCCACGCCAAAGTTTTTCAGCATCCACCAGGCGCGCGGTGCGGAGAAGAGGTTACCTTCATCGTAAACCACGAGGTGTTTGTCACGATTAACGCCAAGTTCGCGCATCGCCACGGAGAACGCTTCTGGGCGCGGCAGCATGTGCGGGAGAGGGGAGTTATGGTCGGACAGGGCTTCAATATCAAAAAATACCGCGCCCGGCAAATGCCCTGCGCGGTATTCTGCGACCATATCGCGAAGGTGTTCCTGCCCGGCAGGTGCCATACGCGCGTCAATAATCTGTACTTCTGGATCGTCACCGTGCTCAATCAGCCAGTCGGCGGCGACAAAATATGAGGTGGACATGGGTTGCCTCCATTCTTTTCCGTAAAAAAGGATTGTCGGTGTTTTTTCTGACACCGACAAGCAAACCACGTTCAACTCGCGAGCACGACCCTATTTTTTCACCGCTTCACCGTTCTGCCAGGCTTTTTGCAGCGCAGGCCAGTAGTCACGGTTGGCGTCAATCATGTCATCAAGAATCGCTTTTGCGTGCTCCATGGTGGGCACGGTACGGTTCAGGGTGAACGCCTGTAGCGCTTTTTCGTAGCTGCCTTCAATGGTCGCTTCCACCAGCAGCTGTTCAGAGGCGAGCTGCTGTTGTAGCAGCGTCTGATGGAACAGCGGGACCCGACCCACGCGGATAGGCTCTGGCCCTTCAGAGGTGATGTAGGCCGGGACTTCCACCACCGCGTCGTACGGCAGATTGGTTATCGCCCCGCGGTTTTCCACCATTACCAGATGGCGCTGACGCAGGTTAAATGCCAGCGAGCAGGCGACATCGACAATAAACTCGCCGTGGACGCCCACGTGGAAGGCATCCGGTAAAATCCCGGTACGCTTATACTCTTCTGCGGCGGCAAACAGCTTTTTCTCACGCCCGTTCATCACTTCGTTCGCGCGGGTATAGTCCGGGTTCTGATGCTCCACAATCTGGTTTGGCATCAGGTAGTACTGCAGATAGGGGTTTGGCAGATATTCCGGGAAGTTATCCATGATGGGCTTGATGTTGCGCCAGGTTTTCACCCACGACGGATCCGAGTGCTGCGGATCCGTTTTGGCCGCATCTTCCGTCAGCAGGCCGAACCTCGCGATATGCCGACGCAGTTCCGGCAGCTTGTCCTCGCCGTCCACCCGCACGCGGGTAAACCAGCCGAAGTGGTTCAGACCAAAGTAGTCCACCTCCAGCTTGTGGCGGTCCACACCCAAAATGGCCCCCATGTTACGCATCGCTGCCACTGGCATATCGCAGATATTAAGCACGCGGGCGTCCGGTCGCAGGCGGCGCACCCCTTCCGCAACGATCGCTGCCGGGTTGGAATAGTTCACGATCCAGGCTTTTTCATGCGCGTAGCGATCCACCAGGTCGATCAGCTCGACCATCGGCAGGATCGTGCGCAGGCCGTATGCCAGCCCGCCAGGACCGCAGGTTTCCTGGCCCACCACGCCGTGGCGCAGCGGGATCTTCTCATCCTGCTCACGCATTCTGTACTGGCCGACACGCATCTGGGCGAAGACAAAGTGCGCCCCGCTGAACGCGACTTCCGGGTCTGTAGTCACGGTGAAGGTAATGCTCTGGCTATGGTCGCGAATGACCTTCTCCACCACCGATGCAATGGTGTTCTGGCGTGCTTCGTCGATATCGTAGAGGCGAATCTCGGCCAGCGGGAAGTCCTGCAGGCGTACCATCAGGCTTTTCACGATACCTGGCGTATAGGTGCTGCCGCCACCGGCAATCGACAGAATAAAAGGGGGTGTAAACATCTTTAGCTCCTCTCAGAGAAACGTCTCAACGGCTTCTCGCATTTTTTTGACATGCAGCCCGTAGACCACCTGAACGTTGTTACCTTGTTTGATAATCCCTTTCGCGCCGGTCGCTTTCAGACGCGGCTCGTCGATGATGGAGACATCCTTCACCGTGACGCGTAAGCGGGTGTAGCAGTTATCCACTACCTCAATGTTTTCCCGGCCTCCCAGTCCCACCACGATGGATTCACCCAGCCCGTCATTGTTCACCTTCGCCTGATACTCCTGTTTGCTGTACAGGCGTGTCTCCTGATCGTCATCCTCGCGTCCCGGCGTCTTCATGTTGAAGCGCAGGATCAGGAAGCGGAACACCACAAAATAGAGCGCGAACATGATGAGCCCGACCACGATGTACATCGGCCAGTTGGACTTCTCCGTGCCGAGCGGCAGGTTATAAAGAATAAAATCGATAATTCCGTTAGCGCCGATGGCATGAACACCGAACAGGGAGAAAAGCATCATGCCGATGCCGGTCAGCACCGCATGTACCACAAACAGCAGCGGAGCGACGAACAGGAACGAAAACTCAATCGGCTCGGTAACGCCCACCAGCAAAGAGGTTAATGCTGCCGGGATCAGGATGGCTTTGGCTGCCGCTTTGCGCTCCGGCCTGGCGGTCATGTACATCGCCAGCGCCGCCGCGGGCAGGCCAAACATTTTGCTGATGCCGCGCGCGTCCCACACTACCGTGCTGCTCAACTGCTTCACTTCCGGACAAGCCATTTCGGCGAAATAGATATTGCGTGCGCCCTGATAAACCGTGCCGCATACCTCTTGCGTACCCCCAAGTTCGGTATACAGGAAGGGGGTATAGACCAGATGATGCAGGCCGGTCGGCACCAGAATGCGTTCCAGGAAGCCGTAAATGGCCACCCCAAAAGGCCCGGAACCTTTGATCGCCAGCGCCAGTGCGCTGATGCCATGCTGGGCAAATGGCCACAGTTCGCTCATCACGACGCCGAGCAGCATTGAGACAGGAAGCATGACGATGGCGACGAAACAGTGGCCGGAATAGATGGCCATCGCGCCGTTAAACTGTACGCCGGAGTACTTGTTGTACAGGTATCCGGACAGCGCCCCGGTCAGGATCCCGGCGAAAACGCCCATCTCCAGCACCTGCACGCCCAGCACCATACTTTGCCCGGCGGCTTTCATCTGGTCAGCGGGGGCCAGTTCGCCCTGGAGCTGCAGCGTAACGTTCATCGCGTTAATGAAAACAACAAAGGTCACCAGGCCGATCAGGGCCGCATAGCCTTTATCACGCGTGGCCAGGCCAATCGGTATCCCGACGGCAAACACCAGCGCCAGGTTAACCAGTACTGACACGGCCGATTTCGCGATAAGCTGACCAACATGCTGAATCAGCGGATGGCCGAGAAACGGCACATACTCTGCGAGGTTACCGTTCCCCAGGACGTTACCGAATGCGATAAACAGACCGACGATCGGTAAGATAAGTACCGGTCCGTACAACGATTTTCCGAAATTTTGTAGGGCGTTCACGGCTCGTTTCATGACTGTCTCTCTTAGTGAACCGCGCACTCGGGGTGCGTCTTGAGCTTAAAGCTAGCAGGCTAAAGGCGAGGTAATCCAGCTATCTTCTTGTTTTAAAAACAAATGACGTAAAAGGTAACATGTGACGTTTGCGACTGTGATCGGCATAGCAGTGCCTGAGTAAAGGCGTCGTCGCTCTGCGAGGTGCTTTCCAGATTCTAAAATTAGACTTTTTGTATTAATGAAACTTGCGGATAATACTTATCCGGAAGACGACCAACAGGCTCCATGGGCCAGGGACAAAGGATGACACCGTTTCGCTTAGCCGCGATTTCTCTCGCGCTGCTTACCACATTTTCGCTTGTCGGCTGTGATAACAGCGACGATAACTCTCAGGTTGCGGCTCCCGCAGCATCCACAGCAACGACACCGAAAGCACCGAAAGCACCGGAAAAGCCGGACGCTGAAAAGCTGGCAACGCTGGCGGCACAGAGTCAGGGCAAAGCGCTCACCCTGCTGGATACTTCAGAGGTGCAGCTTGATGGCGCGGCCACGCTGGTGCTGACCTTCTCTGTTCCGCTTAATCCCGATCAGGATTTCGCCAAAACAGTGCATGTGGTGGATAAAAAAAGCGGCAAGGTTGACGGGGCGTGGGAACTCGCACCTAACCTGAAAGAGCTACGCCTGCGCCATCTGGAACCCAACCGCAATCTGGTTGTCACCGTTGAACGTGATCTGCAGGCGCTGAACAAAGCGACATTTGGTATCGATTACGAAAAAGCCCTGACTACCCGGGATGTTGAACCGACGGTCGGTTTTGCCAGCCGTGGCTCGCTGCTGCCGGGCAAGGTGGTGGAAGGTCTGCCGGTAATGGCGCTCAACGTCAACAATGTTGACGTGAATTTCTACCGCGTGAAGCCTGAATCCCTGGCCTCCTTTGTCAGCCAGTGGGAGTACCGTAACTCCCTGACCAACTGGGAGTCCGATAATCTGCTCAAAATGGCGGACCTGGTGTATACCGGCCGGTTTGACCTCAATCCGGCACGCAACACCCGTGAAAAACTGCTGTTGCCGCTGCGGGATATTAAGCCGCTCCAGCAGTCAGGCGTGTACATCGCGGTCATGAATCAGGCCGGGCACTATAACTACAGCAATGCCGCGACGCTCTTTACCTTAAGTGATATTGGGTTGTCCGCTCACCGTTATCATAACCGTCTGGATATTTTCACCCAGAGCCTGGAAGATGGCGCGGCGCAATCCGGCGTTACCGTCACCCTGTTGAATGATAAAGGGCAGACGCTTGCCGAAGCGAACAGCGATGCTGACGGCCACGCAAAACTTGAGACTGACAAAGAAGCCGCGCTGATTCTGGCCAGCAAAGACGGACAGACCACGCTGCTTGACCTCAAGCTTCCGGCCCTCGATCTGGCGGAGTTTGATATCGCAGGTAGCCCAGGCTACAGCAAGCAATTCTTTATGTTTGGCCCGCGCGATCTCTATCGCCCTGGCGAAACGGTGATCCTCAATGGTTTGCTGCGCGACAGCGACGGTAAACCGCTTCCTGCCCAGCCGGTTAAACTCGACGTACTGCGCCCGGACGGACAGGTGGCACGCACGGTTGTCGTCCAGCCTGAGAACGGCCTCTATCGCTTCAATTATTCCCTGGACTGCGGGGCGCAGACCGGTATGTGGCATATCCGCGCCAATACCGGCGATAACCAACAGCGCCTGTGGGATTTCCACGTTGAAGATTTTATGCCGGAGCGTATGGCGCTTAATCTGACGGGACAAAAAGCGCCGGTTTCCACCGAGGATAACGTCGACTTTAACATTGCGGGTTATTACCTGTATGGCGCACCTGCCAACGGAAATTCCCTGCAAGGCCAGCTTTTCCTGCGACCGCTGCGCGAAGCCGTCGCTGCACTACCGGGCTTCCAGTTCGGTGATATCGCCGAAGAGAACCTGAGCCGCAGCCTGGATGAAGTTCAGCTAACCCTTGATGAACAGGGGCGCGGACAGGTCTCGACCGAAAGCCAGTGGAAAGAGGCGCATTCACCGCTGCAGCTGATCCTGCAGGCCAGCCTTCTGGAATCGGGCGGTCGCCCGGTGACGCGCCGTGCTGAGCAGGCCATCTGGCCGGCGGCCGATCTGCCGGGTATCCGTCCTCAGTTTGCCAGTAAGGCCGTTTACGACTACCGCACTGACACTACCGTCAACCAGCCGATCGTGGATGAAAACGGCAATGCCAGCTTTGATATCGTCTATGCCGATGCCAGCGGGGCAAAAAAGGCGGTTTCCGGGTTACAGGTTCGCCTGATCCGTGAGCGCCGTGACTACTACTGGAACTGGTCAGAGAGCGATGGCTGGCAGTCACAGTTTGATCAGAAAGACCTGGTGGAGGGCGAGCAGGAGCTGACCCTCAAGGCCGATGAAACCGGTAAAGTGACCTTCCCGGTGGAGTGGGGCTCGTACCGTCTGGAGGTCAAAGCGCCGGACGACATGGTCAGCAGCGTGCGCTTCTGGGCCGGCTACAGCTGGCAGGATAATAGCGACGGCACCGGTGCCGCTCGCCCTGACCGTGTGACCATGAAACTGGACAAGCCTTCCTATCAGCCGGGAGATACCATCCAACTGCATATCGCTGCCCCGGCGGCGGGTAAAGGCTATGCGATGATCGAGTCCAGCGAAGGGCCGCTGTGGTGGAAAGAGATCGACGTACCGGCCAACGGACTCGATCTCTCAATCCCGGTGGATAAGGCCTGGAAACGTCACGATCTCTATCTCAGCACGCTGGTGGTACGCCCTGGCGATAAATCCAAATCAGCGACGCCGAAACGTGCCGTCGGGTTACTGCATCTGCCGATGGGCGATGAGAATCGCCGCCTGAATGTCGCGCTGGAAAATCCGCAGAAAATGCGGCCAAACCAGACGCTGTCCGTGAAGGTGAAGGCCAGCGTCAAAGAAGGCGCCGTTCCGCAGAAAGTGAATGTGCTGATCTCGGCAGTGGACAGCGGCGTGTTGAACATCACCGATTACGTTACCCCGGATCCGTGGGAAGCGTTCTTCGGTCAGAAGCGCTACGGCGCGGATATCTACGATATTTACGGTCAGGTCATTGAAGGGCAGGGCCGCATGGCTGCACTGCGCTTTGGTGGTGACGGCGATGAGCTTAAGCGCGGCGGTAAACCACCGGTGAACCACGTGACTATCATTGCCCAGCAGGCGCAGCCGGTCGAGCTCGATGCTAACGGTGAAGGGACCGTGGCGCTGCCCATTGGAGACTTCAATGGCGAGCTGCGTCTGATGGCGCAGGCCTGGACGGAAGATGATTTCGGCAGCAGCGAAGGTAAAGTGATTGTCGCCGCCCCAATCATTACCGAACTGAACACGCCGCGCTTCCTGGCAAGCGGCGATACCTCACGCCTGACGCTGGATGTGACCAACCTGACGGACCAGCCGCAAACGCTGAACGTTGCCTTTACCGCTACCGGCAAGCTGTCGCTTGAGGGCGCACAGCCGCAGCCCGTGAAGTTACCGCCGGGCGCGCGCAGCACCCTGTTTATCCCGGTACGTGCACTGGATGGTTACGGTGACGGTGAAGTGACCGCTCAGGTGACCGGCCTGCAGCTGCCGGGCGAGACTTTCGCTGCACAACAGAAGAGCTGGAAAATCGGCGTTCGTCCGGCATTCCCGGCGCAGACCGTTAACACCGGTGCCATGCTGAATCCCGGTGAGTCGTGGAGTGCACCGGCGCAGCACCTTAATGGCTTCTCTCCTGCCACGCTACAGGGACAATTGCTGCTGAGCGGGAAACCGCCTCTGAATCTGGCGCGCTATATTCGTGAGCTGCAGGCATACCCGTATGGCTGTCTGGAGCAAACCACCAGTGGTCTGTTCCCGTCGCTCTACACCAACGCGGCGCAGTTGACCGCGCTTGGCATCAAAGGGGATACAGATGACAAGCGCCGTGCGGCCATTGATATCGGAATCTCCCGTCTGCTGCAGATGCAGCGTGATGACGGAGGTTTCGCGCTTTGGGATAAAAACGGTCCGGAGGAGTACTGGCTCACCGCCTATGTCACTGACTTCCTGGTTCGTGCAGGCGAGCAGGGCTACAGCGTGCCTGCTGAGGCGGTTAACAACGCCAACAGCCGCTTGCTGCGTTACCTGCAGGACCCGGGCATGATGTCCATCCGCTACAGCGATGATACCCAGGCCAGTAAATTTGCGGTGCAGGCCTATGCCGCGCTGGTGCTGGCTCGCCAGCAAAAGGCCCCGCTTGGTGCGTTGCGTGAAATCTGGGAGCGTCACGGACAGGCCGCTTCCGGGCTACCGCTGATGCAACTGGGGATGGCGCTTAAATTGATGGGCGACGCACCGCGCAGCCAGCAGGCGCTGGGTCTGGCCATCAAAACGCCGCGTAACGACAGCAAGAACTGGATGGCCGATTATGGCAGTGCGCTTCGTGATAATGCGCTGATGCTCTCTCTGCTTGAGGAGTACAAGCTTCTGCCGGATGCGCAAAATACGCTGCTGACCGCCTTGTCGGAACAAGCTTTCAGCCAGCGCTGGCTCTCGACCCAGGAGAGTAACGCCCTGTTCCTGGCCGGACGCTCGCTGCAAACTTTGTCCGGCACATGGCAGGCGCAAACGTCTCTGGCGGATACCGCATCAGGCGGTGATAAAGCCCAGGTACAGAACGTGAACGGCGACCAGCTTGGCGCGCTGCAGGTGACCAATACCGGTAGCACACCGCTGTGGGTACGCCTTGATAGCACCGGTTATCCGGCATCTGCACCTCAGCCATCGTCTAACGTGCTGCAGATTGAACGCCATATTCTGGCAACCGACGGCAGCACAAAGTCGCTCACGTCACTGAAGAGCGGCGAGCTGGTGCTGGTATGGCTTGAAGTGAAGGCCAGCCAGAACGTGCCGGATGCGCTGGTTGTCGATCTCCTCCCGGCGGGACTGGAACTGGAAAACCAGAACCTGGCGAGCAGCAGCGCCAGCCTGCAGGACAGCGGCAGCGAAGTGCAGAACCTGCTCAGTCAGATGCAGCAGGCGGATATTCAGCATATGGAATTCCGCGACGATCGCTTTGTGGCGGCGGTGCCGGTTAACGAAGGGCAGCCGGTCACGCTGGTTTATCTGGCGCGCGCCGTGACGCCGGGAACCTATGAGGTGCCGGTCCCGATGGTGGAGTCCATGTATGTTCCGCAGTGGCGGGCAACAGGTGCGGCCAGTGGCCCGCTGATTGTTGTACCGTAATATGCGGCTTGTACGTCTGATACGCTCCCGCTGGCTGTGGCTGGCGGGAGCGCTTCTCGTTTTATGGGGGCTGATCCTGGCCGCTGATCGCCTGTGGCCGTTGCCTCTGAAAGAGGTCAACCCCGCACGGGTGGTGGTGGACGAAAAGGGCACGCCGCTCTGGCGTTTTGCCGACAGCGAAGGGATCTGGCGCTATCCGGTCACTCTCGAAGAGGTTTCTCCCCGCTATCTTGAAGCCTTGATCCAGTATGAAGATCGCTGGTTCTGGGACCATCCAGGCGTGAATCCGTTCTCTGTGCTGCGCGCCGCCTGGCAGGATCTTACCTCCGGGAGGGTTGTCTCAGGCGGCAGCACGCTCACCATGCAGGTGGCGCGCCTGCTGGATCCGCATCCGCGCACTTTTGGTGGCAAAATTCGTCAGCTCTGGCGAGCCATGCAGCTTGAGTGGCACCTCTCTAAGCGCGACATCCTCACGCTTTATCTTAACCGCGCCCCGTTTGGCGGTACGCTGCAGGGGATTGGTGCGGCAAGCTGGACCTACCTCGGCAAACCACCTTCGCAGCTCAGCTATTCCGAAGCGGCGCTGCTCGCCGTATTGCCGCAGGCGCCAAGCCGGTTGCGTCCTGACCGCTGGCCGGAACGTGCAGAAGCGGCACGCAACAAAGTGCTCGACCGGATGGTGACGCAGGGCGTCTGGTCGGCAAGCCAGGTTAAGGAGTCCCGTGAAGAAGCGGTATGGCTGGCGCCCCGGCAAATGCCGCAGCTGGCACCGCTCTTTTCGCGCATGATGCTCAGCAAAAGTCGCGATACTAAAATTGTGACTACCTTAGATGCGTCCCTGCAGCGGCAGCTTGAAGAACTGGCGATGAACTGGAAATCCCGCCTGCCAGCACGCAGTTCGCTGGCAATGATCGTCGTCGATCACACGGATATGAAAGTGCGTGGCTGGGTGGGATCGGTCGACATTAACGATGACACCCGGTTTAGCCATGTGGATATGGTGAATGCGATCCGATCGCCGGGATCGGTGCTCAAGCCCTTTATCTACGGTATGGCGCTGGACGACGGTTTGATCCACCCGGCATCGCTGCTCCAGGATGTTCCAAGAAAAACGGGGGATTATCGCCCGGGTAATTTCGACAGTGGGTTTCATGGGCCGGTGAGTATGAGTGAAGCGCTGGTACGTTCCCTTAATCTGCCCGCCGTGCAGGTGCTCGAGGCATACGGACCAAAACGTTTTGCTGCGATGTTGAGTAATGCAGGTTTGCCGCTGATTTTACCTGCTGGCGCACAGCCGAATTTATCGCTGATCCTGGGCGGGGCAGGGGCGCGGCTGGCCGATATCACCGCGGCCTATAGCGCGTTCGCCCGACACGGTAAAGCGGGCCGGCTGCGCTTACAGCCAGGCGATCCCCTGTCAGAGCGGCCGTTGTTATCCCAGGGCTCGGCGTGGATCATTCGCCGTATTCTGGCCAATGAGGCGCAGCCGCTGCCGGACAATGCGCTGCCGCAGGTGGTACCTCTGGCATGGAAAACGGGAACCAGCTATGGCTACCGTGACGCATGGGCGGTAGGGCTGAATGCCCGTTACGTTATTGGGATCTGGACCGGACGACCGGACGGCACGCCTGTGGCGGGTCAGTTTGGGTTTGCGAGCGCGGTACCTCTGCTTAACCAGGTGAATAATGTACTGCAGTCTGGTTCAACGCTCGATCAGGCGCGTCTGCCACGCGACCCGCGTCCTGACGGTGTGGGGCGCGGCGTCATCTGTTGGCCGGGCGGCCAGTCGCTGCCGGAAGGGAGCGAAAATTGCCGTCGTCGCCTGGCGACCTGGCTGCTGGACGGCAGCGAGCCGCCGACATTGCTCCTACCGGAACAGGAAGGTATTCGCGGGATCCGTTTCCCGGTCTGGCTGGATAAAGAGGGCAAACGCGTGGCGGCAGACTGCCCGGATGCGACCGAGAAAGTTCTGGATGTCTGGCCGCTGCCGCTGGAACCCTGGCTGCCTGCAGCCGAGCGGCGCTCAGCACGGATCCCTTCGCCATCGGCTACCTGTCCGCCCTTGTCGCAGGACTCACCTGCACCGCTGATGTTGACTGGCGTGCGTGAAGGCGCGGTTATCAAGCGTCTGCCGGGGGAATCCCGCGTCTCGTTACCGCTACAGGCCACCGGCAATAGCGGTGAACGCTGGTGGTTTTTGAATGGCGAACCGCTGGCGGTGAAGAGCCGGGTTTACACCTTGCAGCTTGATAAATCAGGCGATTATCAGGTGCTGGTGATGGATGAAGCGGGGCAGGTGGCGACGGTGAATTTCACGCTGCAGTAGCGTTAAACGTCTCTTCTGCTGTGAGCTGTTGCTAATCTTCGTCTCATTTTAAAAAAATGTTACCTGAATCCATAGGCAATGGCGCTATTGCTCATTATAATCCGCGCCACACCATACTCAGGTATGAAAAACAACAGAACATTTACAGAGGTTATCATGGCTATTGAACGTACTTTTTCCATCATCAAACCAAACGCGGTGGCAAAAAACGTTATTGGCAGCATCTTTGCTCGCTTTGAATCAGCAGGGTTCAAAATCGTTGGCACCAAAATGCTGCACCTGACCGTTGAGCAGGCTCGCGGTTTCTACGCTGAGCACGAAGGTCGTCCATTCTTCGACGGTCTGGTTGAGTTCATGACTTCTGGCCCGATCGTTGTATCCGTACTGGAAGGCGAAAACGCAGTACAGCGTCACCGTGACCTGCTGGGTGCGACCAACCCGGATAACGCACTGGCTGGTACCCTGCGCGCTGACTATGCAGACAGCTTCACCGAGAACGGCACCCACGGTTCCGATTCTGTTGAATCTGCCGCTCGTGAAATCGCGTTCTTCTTCGCTGAAGGCGAAGTGTGTCCACGTACCCGTTAATTTAACGGTTTCGTTTACACATTATTTTCGTAAATGCCGCGTGCAGACGTGGCATCCCTGCGCCAGACTTTGTACAATGCAACGCCCCGGACGAGCAGACTGCTTTCCGGGGCGTTTCTTTTCAACCCTCCATGGGCCATAACGTGTAACAACGAGGCCGGAAAAAATTATGTCTGAATTAGTGAATACCTCCGAAGTCGCCATTCCTGCGGTTCCAAATAAAAATGGAAAAATTAACCTGCTGGATCTGAACCGTCAGCAGATGCGCGAGTTCTTTAAAGAGATGGGCGAGAAGCCGTTTCGTGCCGATCAGGTCATGAAATGGATGTACCACTATTGCAGCGACAACTTTGATGACATGACTGACATCAACAAAGTGCTGCGCAATAAGCTCAAAGAAGTGGCTGAAATCCGTGCACCAGAAGTGGTGGAGGAGCAGCGCTCTGCCGATGGCACCATCAAATGGGCGATTGCCGTTGGCGATCAGCGCGTTGAAACCGTCTACATCCCGGAAGAAGACCGCGCTACGCTGTGCGTCTCCTCTCAGGTAGGCTGTGCGCTGGAGTGCAAGTTCTGCTCAACCGCTCAACAGGGATTCAACCGTAACCTGCGCGTGTCTGAAATTATCGGCCAGGTGTGGCGTGCGGCGAAAATCGTCGGTGCGGCGAAAGTAACCGGGACCCGTCCAATCACCAACGTAGTGATGATGGGCATGGGCGAGCCACTGCTGAACCTGACCAACGTCGTTCCGGCGATGGAAATCATGCTGGATGACTTCGGCTTTGGTCTGTCCAAGCGTCGCGTAACGCTGTCGACGTCAGGCGTAGTGCCTGCACTGGACAAGCTGGGCGACATGATTGACGTTGCGCTGGCGATCTCCCTGCATGCACCAAACGACGAAATCCGTGACGAAATTGTACCTATCAACAAAAAGTACAATATCGAAACTTTCCTCGCCGCCGTGCGTCGCTACCTGGAGAAATCCAACGCGAACCAGGGCCGCGTGACGATCGAGTATGTCATGCTCGATCACGTAAATGACGGTACCGAGCATGCGCATCAGCTGGCTGAACTGCTGAAAGATACGCCGTGCAAAATCAACCTGATTCCATGGAACCCGTTCCCGGGCGCGCCTTATGGCCGTAGCTCGAACAGCCGTATCGACCGTTTCTCCAAGGTGCTGATGGAGTATGGTTTCACCACTATCGTGCGTAAAACCCGTGGTGATGATATCGATGCTGCATGCGGACAGCTGGCAGGTGATGTGATTGACCGTACCAAACGTACCCTGCGTAAACGTATGCAGGGCGAGACGATTGCGGTCAAAGCTGTTTGATTCTTATGCACTCACGGCGCATTATTTGCGCCGTGAAGCATAATCTTACTGAATAATCAGTCAGATTCGTGATGACTGATCAATAATTACGGTGCGTTTCATCCGACTTTCGGGCAGTATGTAACGACGTAACAACAGTTTATCCTGACGGGCAGGGCTGTGCTGTCATCTCCGGGCTGACAGTCTTATACTGTCTGTTCAAGGTTAACTGATCAGAACTTTCGCGGTGCGGGTGGCATTGTGACTTACCGGCACCTGAACCCTTTTTTTTCACGTACCAGTAGTTGTAGCGAATGAATACTGAAGCCACTCACGACCAACATGAAGCACTCTCCACTGGCGTTCGTCTTCGCAACGCCCGTGAACAACTCGGACTCAGCCAGCAAGCCGTTGCAGAACGCTTATGTCTGAAGGTTTCCACGGTTCGCGATATTGAAGAAGATAAGGCTCCGGCCGATCTGGCTTCAACATTTCTGCGTGGTTACATCCGCTCTTATGCAAAACTGGTGCATATCCCTGAAGAAGAATTACTGCCAATGATGGAGAAGCAGGCACCGGTCCGCGCAGCAAAAGTTGCGCCGATGCAGACCTTCTCCCTGGGAAAACGTCGTAAAAAACGTGATGGCTGGCTGATGAGCTTTACCTGGCTGGTGCTGTTTGTGGTGATCGGCCTGACGGGCGCATGGTGGTGGCAAAACCACAAGGCGCAGCAGGAAGAGATCACCACCATGGCCGATCAATCCTCCGCCGAGCTCAATCAGTCCGGCAATGACAACGCTCAGAGCGTGCCGCTGAATACCGAAGGTGCTGCCACCTCCAGCGAGCCGCAGACTGCCGCGACCGATGCGCCTGCAACCGATGCCGGGCAGGCACCCGCCGCAACGGCTAATACCCCTGCGCCTCAGGCTCAGGATCCAAACGCGGTGGTTGCCCCTTCTCAGGCAAACGTGGATACCGCGACCAACGCGCCAGCGGCCACTCAGCCTGCGGACAACGGTGCTGCGTCACTGCCAACCAACCCGGCCGGAACGGCTGCGCCGGCGGCGGACCCAAATGCGCTGGTGATGAACTTCTCTGCTGACTGCTGGCTGGAAGTGACCGATGCAACAGGTAAAAAACTGTTCAGTGGTCTGCAGCGTAAAGATGGCACGTTAAACCTAACTGGCCAAGCACCGTATAAACTTAAAATCGGCGCTCCGGCAGCAGTACAGATCCAGTATCAAGGAAAACCTGTCGACCTGAGCCGCTTTATCAGAACTAACCAGGTTGCGCGTCTTACCGTTAATGCCGAACAATCAGCAGCACAGTAACAGACGGGCAACGCGGGAGATTTTTCATGCATAACCAGGCTCCGATTCAACGTAGAAAATCGAAACGGATTTACGTTGGTAATGTGCCAATCGGCGATGGGGCCCCTATCGCCGTCCAGTCGATGACCAACACGCGCACCACAGACGTGGAAGCGACGGTCAATCAGATCAAAGCGTTAGAACGTGTAGGCGCGGACATTGTTCGCGTCTCCGTGCCGACAATGGATGCCGCAGAGGCGTTCAAACTGATCAAACAGCAGGTCAGCGTTCCGCTGGTTGCTGATATCCACTTCGATTACCGCATTGCGCTGAAAGTTGCTGAATATGGCGTCGACTGCCTGCGTATTAACCCGGGCAACATCGGTAACGAAGAGCGTATCCGCATGGTGGTGGATTGCGCCCGCGATAAAAATATTCCTATCCGTATCGGCGTTAACGCCGGTTCCCTGGAAAAAGATCTGCAGGAAAAATACGGTGAGCCAACGCCGCAGGCGCTGCTTGAATCCGCGATGCGTCACGTTGATCATCTTGATCGTCTGAACTTCGATCAGTTCAAAGTCAGCGTAAAAGCCTCAGATGTGTTCCTGGCAGTAGAGTCTTATCGCCTGCTGGCAAAACAGATCGATCAGCCTTTGCACCTCGGGATTACGGAAGCCGGTGGCCTTCGTAGCGGTTCCGTTAAATCGGCGATCGGTCTGGGGCTGCTGCTCTCGGAAGGGATCGGTGACACCCTGCGCGTTTCGCTGGCGGCCGATCCGGTAGAAGAGATCAAAGTCGGTTTCGATATCCTCAAATCACTGCGTATCCGCGCACGTGGGATCAACTTCATTGCCTGCCCAACCTGTTCACGTCAGGAATTTGACGTGATTGGCACGGTGAATGCGCTTGAGCAACGTCTGGAAGATATCATCACCCCGATGGACGTCTCCATCATCGGGTGCGTGGTGAACGGTCCGGGTGAAGCCCTGGTGTCAACGCTCGGCGTCACCGGCGGTAACAAGAAAAGTGGTCTCTATGAAGATGGCGTGCGTAAAGATCGTCTGGATAATAGTGACATGATCGACCAGCTTGAAGCTCGCATCCGTGCCAAAGCAACAATGATGGATGAAGCGCAGCGCATCAGCATTCAGCAGGTTGAAAAATAACGTGATGGGAAGCGTGGCGCTTCCCATGTATGATTGAACCCATTCTTTGGGTTCTTTTTTGTATATAGAAAGAGAATAAACGTGGCAAAAAACATTCAAGCCATCCGCGGCATGAACGATTATCTGCCTGGCGAAACCGCCATCTGGCAGCGCATTGAAGGCACACTCAAACAGGTGCTCGGCAGCTACGGTTACAGCGAAATCCGTTTGCCGATTGTAGAGCAGACCCCGTTATTCAAACGCGCGATCGGCGAAGTGACCGACGTGGTTGAAAAAGAGATGTACACCTTCGAGGACCGCAACGGCGACAGCCTGACACTGCGTCCGGAAGGCACGGCGGGCTGCGTACGCGCCGGCATCGAACATGGTCTCCTGTACAATCAGGAGCAGCGCCTGTGGTATATCGGCCCGATGTTCCGCCACGAACGTCCACAGAAAGGTCGTTATCGCCAGTTCAACCAGTTGGGTGTGGAAGTCTTTGGCCTGCAGGGCCCGGACATTGACGCCGAACTGATTATGTTGACTGCCCGCTGGTGGCGTGCGCTCGGCATTGCTGAGCATGTCTCACTGGAACTGAACTCCATCGGTTCTCTGGAAGCACGCGCGAACTACCGTGACGCACTGGTTGCGTTCCTGGAGCAGCACAAAGAGAAGCTGGACGAAGACTGCAAACGTCGTATGTACAGCAACCCACTGCGCGTGCTGGATTCCAAAAATCCTGACGTACAGGCGCTGTTGAACGATGCACCTGCATTGGGCGACTACCTGGACGAAGCGTCACGTGAGCACTTTGCGGGTCTGTGCAAACTGCTGGAAGCCGCGGGCATTGCTTATACCGTGAACCAGCGTCTGGTGCGCGGTCTGGACTACTACAACCGCACCGTGTTCGAGTGGGTGACATCCAGCCTCGGTTCCCAGGGCACCGTGTGTGCCGGCGGTCGTTATGACGGTCTGGTTGAGCAGCTTGGTGGTCGTCCAGCCCCTGGCGTTGGCTTCGCCATGGGTCTTGAACGACTTGTTTTGCTGGTTCAGGCAGTAAATCCGGAATTTAAAGCAGATTCCGTTGTCGATATATACCTGGTAGCCTCAGGCGCGGAAACGCAGCCTGCGGCAATGCAGCTTGCGGAACGTGTGCGTGATGCACTGCCGGACGTGAAGCTGATGACCAACCATGGCGGCGGCAACTTCAAAAAACAGTTTGCTCGTGCCGATAAATGGGGCGCAAGTATTGCACTGGTGCTGGGCGAGTCCGAAGTGGCTAACGGCGAAGTGGTTGTGAAAGACCTGCGCTCTGGTGAGCAGACAACGGTAACGCAGGACGGCGTTGCGGCGCACTTGCGCACTCTATTGGGCTAAGGAGAAGGACTGCGTGGAAATTTACGAGAACGAACACGATCAGGTCGACGCGATTAAACGCTTCTTTGTCGAAAACGGCAAGGCGCTGGTTGTTGGGGTTATTTTAGGTGTCGGTGCGCTGGTAGGCTGGCGTTACTGGAACAGTCATCAGGCGGACTCCGCGCGTGACGCGTCGCTGTCGTATGAAAATACCGTTAGCGCAATCCGTGCCGATCAGCCGCAAACGCTGACGGCGGCAGAGAAATTTGCCGCTGACAACAAAAACACCTACGGTGCGCTGGCCGCACTGGAAGTGGCGCAGCAGTACGTTGATAAGAACGAGCTGGATAAAGCCGCTAGCCTGCTGTCACAAGGGCTAACCGCCGCCAGTGATGAAAATCTGAAAGCGGTAATCAATCTGCGCCTGGCTCGTATTCAGGTTCAGCAGAAAAAAGCTGACGATGCGCTGAAAACGCTCGATACCATCAAAGGCGAAGGTTTTGCTGCCATTGTTGCCGATCTGCGCGGTGAAGCACTGCTGAGCAAAGGTGACAAAGCGGGCGCGCGTAAAGCGTGGCAAGCTGGCGTAGAGAGCAAAGCTTCACCTGCGCTGAGCGAAATGATGCAGATGAAAATAAATAATTTGTCCGTCTGAGAGGGACCCGATGCAATTGCGTAAATTACTTCTGCCAGGACTGCTTTCTGTTACGTTATTGAGTGGCTGTTCACTGTTCAGTGGCGAAGAAGACGTTGTGAAAATGTCCCCACTGCCGACTGTTGAAAACCAGTTTACCCCGTCCACCGCGTGGAGCACCTCCGTGGGCGATGGTATTGGTGATTTTTATTCCAACCTGCACCCGGCTTTTGCCGACAGCGTTATCTATGCGGCTGACCGCAAAGGTACCGTGAAGGCGGTTAATGCCGATGACGGGAAAGAAGTGTGGTCGGTTAACCTGGCGGAAAAAGACGGCTGGTTCTCTCGTAAACCGGCACTGCTTTCTGGCGGTCTGACCGTTGCCGGTGGGCATGTGTACGTGGGTAGCGAAAAAGCCCAGGTCTATGCTCTCAACACCAGCGATGGTTCTGTTGCATGGCAAACCTCCGTGGCCGGTGAGTCTCTGTCTCGTCCGGTCGTGAGCGACGGCATGGTACTGATCCACACCAGCAACGGCCAGCTGCAGGCGCTGAACGAAGCCGATGGTCTGGTGAAATGGACCGTGAACCTGGATATGCCTTCCTTGTCCCTGCGCGGTGAATCTGCGCCGGCTACCGCCTTTGGTGCTGCCATTGTTGGCGGTGACAACGGTCGTGTAAGTGCGGTATTGATGCAGCAAGGCCAGATGATCTGGCAGCAGCGTATTTCCCAGGCGACAGGCTCAACGGAAATCGATCGTCTGAGCGATGTCGACACGACCCCGGTTATCGTAGACGGTGTGGTTTACGCACTGGCCTATAACGGTAACCTGACCGCGCTGGATCTGCGCAGCGGCCAGGTCATGTGGAAACGTGAACTGGGCTCGGTAAATGATTTCGTGGTTGATGGCAACCGTATCTATATGGTCGATCAGAACGACCGTCTGCTGGCGCTCAGCACCGAAGGTGGTGTTACGCTGTGGACGCAAAGCGATCTGCTGCACCGTCTGCTGACCGCACCAGCACTGTATAACGGTAGCCTGGTGGTGGGTGATAGCGAAGGGTATATGCACTGGATTGACCCGGACAACGGTCGTTTTGTTGCTCAGCAAAAAGTCGACAGCTCAGGTTTCCTGACGGAACCGGTCGTGGCTGACGGCAAACTGCTGATTCAGGCAAAAGACGGCACGCTGTACGCGATCACGCGTTAATTACCCAGCGGTTGTAGTATACTAAACGGCTCCTGTTCACTCAGGAGCCGTTTTGACATTTTTAAAAACGCCGCAAATGCGACGTTTATTTGAATTTTATGAGGCTTCAAACATGGTACCTGTGGTCGCGCTTGTCGGGCGCCCTAACGTTGGAAAATCCACTCTTTTTAACCGTTTAACACGCACCCGTGATGCGCTGGTTGCGGATTTCCCGGGGCTGACGCGTGACCGTAAGTACGGTCGTGCAGAAGTAGAAGGACGCGAGTTCATCTGTATTGATACCGGTGGTATTGACGGGACAGAAGATGGTGTTGAAACCCGTATGGCGGAACAGTCGCTGCTGGCGATTGAAGAAGCTGACGTGGTTCTGTTTATGGTGGACGCTCGCGCAGGCCTGATGCCGGCGGACTCCGCTATTGCGAAACATCTGCGCTCGCGTGAAAAACCCACTTTCCTGGTGGCGAACAAAACTGACGGTATTGATGCAGACCAGGCGGTTGCGGATTTCTGGTCCTTAGGTCTGGGCGAAATCTACCCGATCGCGGCATCTCATGGCCGTGGCGTGACCAGCCTGCTGGAAACTGTTCTGCTGCCGTGGGTTGATGAAGTTAACCCGCCGGAAGAGATCGATGAAGACGCCGAATATTGGGCGCAGTTCGAAGACGGCGAAGCGGGCGAGGAAGAGCCTGAAGACGACTTCAACCCGCAGGATCTGCCGATCAAACTGGCTATCGTGGGCCGTCCAAACGTAGGTAAGTCTACACTTACTAACCGTATCCTCGGCGAAGAGCGTGTGGTCGTTTACGACATGCCGGGCACCACCCGCGACAGTATTTATATCCCGATGCAGCGCGATGAGCGTGAGTATGTGCTCATTGACACCGCAGGCGTACGTAAGCGCGGGAAAATCACCGATGTGGTGGAAAAATTCTCCGTTATCAAGACCCTGCAGGCGATTGAAGATGCCAACGTGGTCATGCTGGTCATCGATGCGCGTGAAGGTATCTCCGATCAAGACCTTTCTCTGCTCGGCTTCATTCTGAATAGTGGGCGCTCACTCGTTATCGTGGTCAACAAATGGGATGGCCTGAGTAATGAGGTGAGAGAGCAGGTGAAAGAGACGCTCGACTTCCGTCTGGGCTTTATCGACTTTGCTCGCGTGCACTTTATCTCTGCGTTACACGGCAGCGGTGTAGGTAATCTGTTTGAGTCCGTGCGTGAAGCGTACGACAGCTCCACCCGTCGTCAGAGCACCGCCATGCTGACCCGTATCATGAACATGGCAGCAGAAGACCATCAGCCGCCGCTGGTGCGTGGTCGTCGCGTGAAGCTGAAATATGCTCACGCCGGGGGTTATAACCCACCAATCGTGGTAATTCACGGCAACCAGGTTAAAGACCTGCCGGATTCCTACAAGCGCTATCTGATGAACTACTTCCGTAAATCACTGGACGTAATGGGCACGCCAATCCGCATCCAGTTCAAGGAAGGGGAGAACCCGTTCGCCAACAAGCGCAATACCCTGACGCCAAATCAGATGCGTAAGCGTAAGCGTTTGATTAAGCACATTAAGAAAAGCAAATAAGCGTTGCCGTTCTTTCTGAAGCCCGCGTTGATCGCGGGCTTTTTTTCGCCCGCTCATACCGCCAGTCCTCTCTGTGTGATGTCAATCACTATTCACTTTTAACCAAGTTTAAATCTAAGAAAGTAGACAATCATCGAATTTTCATCTTAAAGTCCAGGGTCCGGTACTAGACAAAACTAGCGACTGGTTATCAAATGGTTAACTAACTTTTCGCCGCATGTAAAAAATCGGTCAGATACGTAACTGGCCGGCGTACATGCTGGTGTTTACAAGCACGACACATACCTTCCTGGGAGAATTATGCAATCCTCTGTTAATCAAAAAGAAAGCCGAACGTTCTTCGGCCACCCTTATCCGCTCGGTTCGCTGTTCTTTACCGAGATGTGGGAACGTTTCTCGTTTTACGGCATTCGCCCATTACTGATCCTGTTTATGGCTGCCACCGTGTATGACGGCGGGATGGGGCTGGCACGTGAAAACGCGTCGGCAATTGTGGGCATCTTTGCCGGCACCATGTACCTGGCCGCACTGCCGGGTGGCTGGCTGGCGGATAACTGGCTCGGCCAGCAGAAAGCCGTCTGGTACGGATCTATCCTGATTGCGCTCGGCCACCTGTCGATTGCGCTTTCGGCCATCATGGGCGATAACCTGTTCTTTATCGGCCTGATGTTCATCGTGCTCGGTTCTGGTCTGTTTAAGACCTGTATCTCGGTCATGGTGGGGACGCTGTACAAAAAAGGCGATGCGCGTCGTGACGGTGGTTTCTCGCTGTTCTACATGGGCATCAACATGGGCTCGTTTATCGCGCCTTTGATTTCCGGCTGGCTGATTAAATCTCACGGCTGGCACTGGGGCTTCGGCATTGGTGGCATCGGGATGCTGGTTGCCCTGATCATCTTCCGCGTGTTTGCGGTTCCGGCAATGAAACGCTATGACAGCGAAGTGGGGCTGGACTCGACCTGGAATAGCCCGGTGGTGAAAAGAAACGGCGTGGGCGCATGGTTGCTGGCGCTGGCTGTGGGTGTAGCTGTTATCGTTACGCTGATCGCGCAGGGTGTGATTGTGATTAACCCGGTTGCGGTAGCCAGCGTGCTGGTTTACGTGATTGCGGCGTCCGTTGCCCTCTACTTTATCTACCTGTTCCTTTTTGCGGGCCTGAATCGTAAAGAGCGTGCCAGACTTCTGGTCTGTTTTATTCTGCTGGTCTCCGCTGCGTTCTTCTGGTCCGCCTTCGAGCAGAAGCCAACGTCATTCAACCTCTTTGCCAACGACTACACTAACCGCATGATCGGTGACTTCGAAATCCCGGCGGTATGGTTCCAGTCGATTAACGCCCTGTTCATCATCCTGCTGGCGCCGGTATTCAGCTGGGCCTGGCCGAAACTTGCCAGCATGAACATTCGTCCGAGCAGTATCACCAAGTTTGTTATTGGTATTTTGTGTGCCGCCGCAGGCTTTGGTCTGATGATGCTGGCTGCGCAGAACGTACTGAATAACGGTGGCGCGGGCGTGTCGCCATTCTGGCTGGTGGGGAGCATTTTGATGCTGACGCTGGGGGAACTGTGCCTGAGCCCGATTGGTCTGGCGACCATGACGCTGCTGGCACCGGAAAGAATGCGTGGGCAGATGATGGGCCTGTGGTTCTGCGCAAGTGCGCTGGGCAACCTGGCGGCAGGTCTGATTGGCGGTCACGTGAAGGCCGACCAGCTAGATATGCTGCCGGATCTCTTCGCACGTTGCTCCATCGCGCTGCTGATTTGTGCTGCGGTGCTGATCGTCCTCATTGTTCCGGTACGTCGCATGCTGGAAAATGCGCAGACTAAACCGGCCGCTAACGCCTGATAACGCCTCGCTCGTCGATACCGGGGCAGGCGTTTGCCCCGGTAATTTACTCGACGAGGTAGAAGATGCTGTTAGGGTTTGTTGGGCTTGGCGCGGTGGTGGAAACCGCTTATTTACCCGCACTACACAATCTGTATGGCGATTCACTGCACTGCCTGGGTTTTGATGTTCAGCCTGGCAGGCACCCTGAAGGCGTAACGCGCTGCGCCTCTCTCACCGAACTTCTCTCGCATCCTCTTGATACCCTGTTTATTACCACGGTTTCTCTGCAGCATCTTGAGGTGCTGGAGTACGCCCTGGCGTCTCCGGTGGCGCGGATCGTGGTTGAAAAACCCATCGTCGCCACGCTCTCGCAGCTCGAAAAACTGAACAGACTGCTGGCGTTGCCCGGTGCGGCGTCCCGTGTGCTCGCACTTGACCACTGGATGGCGCGCCTCGCAACGGTTCAGCTTGGGCTGATCGGGACTTTTGCTGATATCGCCAGAATTGACGGTTTTTTGCAGGAACCGAGCGGGTTTAACGCAAAAGGAGAACCTGTCGCGCTTAACTTCGCGACGGGTGAAGTGGACACCCGCACGCTTCGCCATCCTGACGGCGTTATCCTGGACATCGGCACGCATGTGCTGGCGATGCTGCGTGAAACGGTGCGTTATCTGGGGGGCGGGGATGATATGACGCTGCAGGTGGTGGCCGCTACTGACCGGCTTGGGCGTGAGATCAAACAGGGCGATCTCACCACGGCAGAGGGCAGCGCTCATCTTCGCGGGCAGCTTAGTGGCATTCCGGTGGAGATTTGGCTCAACAAATATGCGGGACCGTCAGGCGGGCAAAAAGGGTTACGGCTGTATCTGCATGACGGGCGCGTCATAAGCCACGATCGTCACGGAGCAGAAGATGTGCTCGTGCTGACGGACGGCGATCGGGTTCAGCGCTGGCATATTCCAGGCACGATTTATACGCACTGCCTGGCAGAGCGCATTCTGGGGCAGAAAAGTCTGTTCGAATGTGACCCGGAAGAAGTGAGCCGGACGACACGCCGTCGAATGGCGGAAGTAGAACTGCTGCTGACCTTACAGCAACAGCTGCGTGGCCCGCACTGAGTGCTGCGTGTTAATATCAACGTATTACAGAATGCCCAGCAAAGGAGTCATCATGTCGATTACCTGCCCGGATTGCCACGCAGAGCTTGAAGTGCAAAATGGCGTCGCCCACTGTGAGCACTGCGATAAGGATATCGCGCTCGAAGCCCGCTGCCCGGAATGTCATCAGCCACTCCAGGTCTTAAAAGCCTGCGGTGCGGTGGATTATTTCTGCCAGAACGGCCACGGCCTGATTTCGAAAAAGCGCGTGGAGTTTGTCCCGGCTGAGGCTTAATCACACACGCAGCCTTCGCCTTTCTGCCACAGCTCGACCAGCGACTCAGGGGCTTCCTGCTCAGGCACCAGCACAATCATATCGGTGTACTGGGCCTGATTGTGCTGAGTCCAGATTATCTGGATGCGAAAATAACGCTGATCGCCACTCCCTGGCGAGGTGGGTTCACCCGGCGGCTGGCCGCGTGGAAATGCCTGCTCCAGGATGTTTACCACGCGCTGACGCTGGGCCTCGTTGAGTGACGAAAGCGTAATGGTGCGTTGGCCGCTTAGCTTAGGAATAAAAGCGACGCCGCCTTCCCGGGCCAGCTCAACGACGGCGTCATCTGTGAGTTCCGGAACCTGCATTTACAGCACTCCCACCTGTTCCCAGGCTTGTTTTATCGCAGCCGCCACGTCGCCACCGGACCGTTTCTCGCCGTGGGCAACCGTCAGTTTTGCGAAGGCCTCAAAATCGGCATCTTGCGCCAGGTGACGGTCGCAAACTGTGTCGTACCAGGCATATCCCGCTTTTTCCCAGGCATGACCCCCAATCGCCTTCGCGGCCAGATAAAACGCCCGGTTGGGAATACCTGAATTCAGGTGTACGCCGCCGTTGTCTTCGCGCGTTTTGATAAAGTCTTTCATGTGCCCAGGCTGCGGGTCTTTACCGAGCAGAGGATCGTCATAGGCGGTGCCGGGCGCTGACATGGAGCGCAGCCCTTTGCCGTTAATACCGTCTGCCAGCAGCCCCTCACCAATCAGCCAGTCGGCTTCATCGGCGGTCTGTTTGAGATGGTACTGTTTGACCAGCGAGCCAAATACATCTGACAATGATTCATTTAGCGCGCCAGACTGCTCAAAATAGATAAGCCCGGCTTCGGTCTCGGTGACACCGTGGCTTAGCTCGTGGGCCACGACGTCAATGGCAATAGTAAAGCGGTTAAATATTTCGCCGTCGCCATCACCAAAGACCATCTGCTGACCATTCCAGAAGGCGTTCTGATATTCCCGGCCATAGTGCACGGTACCGGTCAGGATCAGGCCTTTATTATCAAGCGAATCGCGCTGATACATTTTCCAGAAGAAATCATGAGTGACCCCCAAATAATTGTAGGCTTCATCAACGGCCACATCGCCATTTGACGGCTGGCCCTCATAACGCACCTGGGTACCCGGCAGCTCCTGCGTCTGTCTGGCATCGTAAATATCACGCTCCAGTTGACCGGCTTTATTGACGTGCGGCGCGGCGGGTTTGCCCGGCATATGCGCCATGAGCGTTTGCACATGCGTTAACGTCTGACGGGCGCAGCGCTGCTGCGGCTCAGAACCACTTTCGATAATGCGACGAAGAATATAGGGGGGAATGACGCTGTGAAGATAAGACATGCTGCTCTCCTTAGTTCGGGCAAGGCCAGATAAAAGGGAATAGCAGCAGTATAGTTTGTAACCGACGAAGAATTATCCGGTTTTTCGCTGGCGCGTTTTTTTCACCGGTTTAATCTCTTTCACTTCGCTCTCCACCCAGCCGTCTGACAGACGGGTGGTGAGAACATCTCCGGCTTTCACCTGCTTCGTTTGCTTCAGCACTTTACCGTCGGTGGCGGTCGTTACGCTATAGCCTCGTGCCAGCGTCGAGAGCGGGCTGACCGCCTCGAGGTGGGTCACGGCGTTGCCAAAGCGTTCACGTGTGGTGCTAAGACGTGCACGGATAGTGTCTGCCAGTCGATACTCAAGCTGTTGGA
This sequence comes from Enterobacter sp. WPR_3_1, assembly GCF_003635055.1. Lineage (NCBI taxonomy): Bacteria > Pseudomonadati > Pseudomonadota > Gammaproteobacteria > Enterobacterales > Enterobacteriaceae > Enterobacter > Enterobacter sp. WPR_3_1. The sequence goes on from NZ_RBXU01000008.1 coordinate 82,331, forward strand.
TACGCGTTTGCGCGCGATAAATCTTCGGCTGTGGGTTCTGCTGGTTCAGGCGCTGAGTAATACGCTGCTGGCGCGAGACCGCGCGCTTGAGCTGAATATCCAGCGCGACGTTCATTCGCTGACGCAGACGCTCCAGCACGGTTTGCTGACGGGCCAGCCGCAATTGCGGATGCTGCTGTTGCAGGCGATGATGAAGCTGGGTAAACCGGCGCGTCCGGTTGGCCAGGAAATAGTCCATCGCCATTTCCAGACGCTGCTGACCATTCTGCAGCTGGCGCAGCAGCTCCAGCTGATTGCGGCTCACCACTTCCGCGGCTGCGGAGGGCGTTGGCGCGCGTAAATCCGCCACAAAATCAGCTATTGTCACGTCCGTTTCGTGGCCGACGGCGCTGACGACCGGGATCTGGCTTGCGAAAATGGCCCGTGCCACGCGTTCGTCGTTAAAGCTCCACAGGTCTTCCAGCGAACCGCCGCCACGCCCGACAATCAGCACGTCGCACTCCTGACGTGCGTTTGCAAGTTCAATAGCGCGGACAATCTGACCCGGTGCGTCATCACCCTGAACAGCGGTCGGGTAGATGATAACGGGCAGGGACGGGTCGCGGCGTTTGAGGACATGAAGTATGTCATGCAGTGCCGCCCCGGTTTTTGACGTAATCACCCCAACGCAGTGGGCAGGTGAGGGGAGCGGTTTTTTGAACTGCTGATCGAACAGACCCTCTTGCGAGAGTTTGTCTTTTAGCTGCTCGTACTTCTGCTGCAACACACCTTCGCCCGCAGGCTGCATACTTTCGACGATGATTTGATAATCGCCGCGCGGCTCATACAGGGTGATATTGGCGCGAACCAGAACCTGCTGACCATGCTGAGGGCGAAACGTCACGCGGCGGTTGCTGTTGCGGAACATTGCACAGCGCACCTGAGCGGTGTCGTCTTTTAACGTGAAGTACCAGTGACCAGATGAAGGCTGCGTGAAGTTAGAGATTTCACCGCTGATCCAGACCTGCCCCATTTCCTGCTCAAGCAGCAAACGAACCGTCTGATTAAGGCGGCTGACAGTAAAAATTGCGGGGGATTGAGTGGATAACATGTGAGCGGGATCAAATTCTAAATCAGCAAGTTATTCAGTCGATAGTAACCTGCTGAGAGGGGAGTGCAAGGTTTTTTTATAAAAAAGTGTGGATGCAATCGGTTACGCTCTGTATAATGCCACGGCAATATTTAACCACCCACCAGGTCAGAGATATTGCCCATGCTACGTATCGCTAAAGAAGCACTGACGTTTGACGACGTCCTCCTCGTTCCCGCTCATTCCACCGTTCTGCCGAATACTGCCGATCTCAGCACGCAGTTGACGAAAACGATTCGCCTGAACATTCCTATGCTCTCTGCGGCAATGGACACCGTGACTGAAGCGCGCCTGGCTATCGCCCTGGCACAGGAAGGTGGCATCGGCTTTATTCATAAAAACATGTCTATCGAGCGTCAGGCTGAAGAAGTTCGCCGCGTGAAGAAACATGAATCCGGTATCGTGTCTGACCCACAGACCGTTCTGCCAACCACTACCCTGCACGAAGTGAAAGCCCTGACCGAACGTAACGGTTTCGCCGGTTACCCGGTTGTCACCGAAGATAACGAACTGGTGGGCATCATCACCGGCCGTGACGTGCGTTTCGTGACTGACCTGAACCAGCCTGTCAGCGTATACATGACCCCGAAAGAGCGTCTGGTAACCGTCCGTGAAGGCGAAACCCGTGACGTCGTGCTGGCTAAAATGCACGAGAAGCGCGTTGAGAAAGCACTGGTTGTGGACGCGAACTTCCACCTGCTGGGCATGATCACCGTTAAAGATTTCCAGAAAGCAGAACGTAAGCCTAACGCCTGTAAAGACGAGCATGGCCGTCTGCGCGTAGGTGCTGCCGTTGGCGCGGGTGCAGGTAACGAAGAGCGTGTTGACGCGCTGGTGGCTGCGGGCGTTGACGTACTGCTGATTGACTCCTCTCACGGCCACTCCGAAGGCGTTCTGCAACGTATTCGTGAAACCCGTGCGAAATACCCAGACCTGCAGATCATCGGCGGTAACGTTGCAACGGGCGCAGGCGCTCGCGCACTGGCTGAAGCAGGCTGCAGCGCGGTGAAAGTCGGTATCGGTCCTGGCTCTATTTGTACCACCCGTATCGTGACTGGCGTAGGCGTTCCGCAGATCACCGCTGTATCCGACGCGGTTGAAGCGCTGGAAGGCACCGGTATTCCGGTTATCGCTGACGGCGGTATCCGCTTCTCTGGCGACATCGCGAAAGCGATAGCAGCAGGTGCTGCAGCCGTCATGGTTGGCTCCATGCTGGCCGGTACTGAAGAATCCCCGGGCGAAATCGAACTCTACCAGGGCCGTTCTTACAAATCATACCGTGGTATGGGCTCCCTGGGCGCGATGTCCAAAGGCTCTTCCGACCGTTACTTCCAGAGCGATAACGCCGCTGACAAACTGGTACCGGAAGGTATCGAAGGCCGCGTTGCCTATAAAGGCCGCCTGAAAGAGATCATTCACCAGCAGATGGGCGGCCTGCGCTCCTGTATGGGTCTGACCGGCTGTGGTACCATCGACCTGCTGCGTACTAAAGCGGAATTCGTACGCATCAGCGGTGCGGGTATCCAGGAGAGCCACGTTCACGACGTGACGATCACCAAAGAGTCCCCGAACTACCGTCTGGGCTCCTGATAAATTTCCGCGCCCGGCTCATGCCGGGCGCTCTGTATTTGTTTCACTTGCCTCGGAATTAGCGTCAATGACGGAAAACATTCATAAACATCGCATTCTCATCCTGGACTTTGGTTCTCAGTACACTCAACTGGTGGCACGTCGCGTACGTGAACTGGGCGTTTACTGTGAACTGTGGGCATGGGATGTCACGGAAGCACAGATTCGCGAATTCAATCCAAGCGGCATCATCCTGTCCGGCGGCCCGGAAAGCACCACCGAAGAGAACAGCCCACGCGCACCGCAGTACGTGTTTGAAGCGGGCGTGCCGGTATTCGGCGTTTGCTACGGTATGCAGACCATGGCCATGCAACTGGGCGGCCACGTAGAAGGGTCTAACGAGCGTGAGTTTGGCTACGCGCAGGTTGAAGTCGTCACCGACAGTGCGCTGGTTCGCGGTATCGAAGACTCCCTGACCGCAGACGGCAAACCGCTGCTGGACGTGTGGATGAGCCACGGCGACAAAGTCACCGCCATCCCGTCTGACTTTGTGACCGTTGCCAGCACCGATAACTGCCCGTTTGCGATTATGGCGAACGAAGAAAAACGCTTCTACGGTGTGCAGTTCCACCCGGAAGTGACCCACACCCGTCAGGGTATGCGCATGCTGGAACGCTTCGTGCGTGATATCTGCCAGTGTGAAGCACTGTGGACGCCAGCAAAAATCATCGACGACGCCGTTGAGCGTATCCGCCAGCAGGTTGGCAATGACAAAGTGATCCTCGGCCTGTCCGGCGGTGTTGACTCCTCTGTCACCGCGATGCTGCTGCACCGCGCAATCGGCAAAAACCTGACCTGTGTATTCGTGGACAACGGTCTGCTGCGTCTGAATGAAGCGCAGCAGGTTATGGATATGTTCGGCGACCACTTCGGTCTGAACATCATTCACGTGGAAGGCGAGAAGCGCTTCCTCGACGCGCTGGCCGGCGAGAACGATCCGGAAGCGAAACGTAAAATCATCGGTCGCGTCTTCGTTGAAGTGTTCGATGAAGAAGCGCTGAAGCTGGAAGACGTTAAATGGCTGGCGCAGGGCACCATCTACCCTGACGTGATTGAATCCGCGGCTTCCGCAACCGGTAAAGCACACGTCATCAAATCTCACCACAACGTGGGCGGCCTGCCGAAAGAGATGAAGATGGGCCTGGTTGAACCGCTGCGTGAGCTGTTCAAAGATGAAGTACGTAAGATTGGCCTGGAACTGGGTCTGCCATACGACATGCTCTACCGTCACCCGTTCCCGGGTCCTGGTCTGGGCGTGCGTGTGCTGGGCGAAGTGAAGAAAGAGTACTGCGACCTGCTGCGTCGCGCGGACGCTATCTTCATTGAAGAGCTGCACAAAGCTGACCTGTACAACAAAGTGAGCCAGGCGTTCACCGTGTTCCTGCCGGTGCGCTCTGTCGGCGTGATGGGCGATGGCCGTAAGTACGACTGGGTTGTTTCCCTGCGTGCGGTGGAAACCATCGACTTCATGACCGCGCACTGGGCGCACCTGCCGTACGACTTCCTGGGCCGCGTCTCTAACCGCATTATCAACGAAGTGAACGGTATCTCCCGCGTGGTGTATGACATCAGCGGTAAGCCACCGGCTACGATTGAGTGGGAATGATTTTCCCCTGATATCACCCCAAACCCTCTGCTTGCGCAGGGGGTTTTTTATTCTCCGTTACTTCCCACTGCCCAGCCGATATGCCAGCGCTACCACCAGCGACTGCACCAGGCACAGCGTCGCCGACTGCGAGCGAAACGCGTCAACCTGCGCCTCTTTCACCACAAAACAGAGATCGCTGAAGGTGGCCAGCGGGCTTATCTGACTGTCGGTGATCACAATCTGCCGCGCGCCGACGCTGGCGGCGGTTTCGCTGACCATCACCGTCTCTTCCGCATACGGCGAGAAGCTGATCGATACCACAATGTCCTGCGCCTTGATGCGGTTGATCTGCTCACGCAGCATCCCCCCCATTCCGTCGAGCAGAATAGGGCGGCACTCCAGGTGGCTCAGGGCGTAGGTCAGATAGGCGGCGACGCTAAACGAGCGGCGTAACCCGGCGATATAGATTGTGTCGGCTTCGGCCAGCAGTTGCACGGCGCGCTCCAGCATCTCCGGCTCGGCGCGGGCAGCCAGCTGCTGGAGGGCCTGCGCATTTGAACGGGCGAACTCCTGCAGAATATCGAGCGGGGTTTCCGGGACGGCCTGACTTTCCATTTCGCGAAACAGCCGGGCGCGGTCACTGTAGCTGGCGGTCTCTTCCACCAGGTTCATGCGAAACAGCTGTTTCATCTCGTTGAAGCCGGTGAAGTCAAAAGCATTGGCAAAACGGATCAGCGTTGACGGCGGCACATCGGCACGCTCGGCAATGACGGCGACCGTATCAAAGGCCACGCTGTTGGTATTATCCAGCACATAGCGGGAGACCTGCTGCAGCCTCTTGCTCAGGCTATCGTAGCGATCGCGGATTTGCTGCTGCAGCTCATTCAGGCTGGTTGCTGTGGTCATTTTACCCCCTATGCATAGTTTTATGATTCTAAACGCAAAACCGCGTTTTTTAAATGCCGGCCGTCCATCTGGCCTCAAAAATGAAACAGAAGCTTCACGCATTTCAACGCCTGAAATGCCTTAATAGCGCAGGCTGCACCGGTGATGGTGGCTGTTAACATAAAAATCCATCCTTGATCACAATAATCATCATTTATTTTATTTCAACTTAAAATGGAATATTTGTTTCATATATAGTGTTCAGGTAACAGTCACGTATCAACAGCGAGAGGTTAAGGATGGAGACGGTAGCGAATTTTATTCACGGCGAGTGTGTCACCGGTTCAGGCCAGCGCGTTCAGGCAATCTTCAACCCGGCCACCGGAGAGCAGATCCGTCAGGTGGTGATGAGTACGGCACAGGAAACCGAACAGGCGATTGCCGCAGCACAGCAGGCTTTTCCTGGCTGGGCGCGTCATTCTCCACTTAAACGCGCACGCGTGATGTTCCGCTTCAAAGCGCTGCTGGAAGAGAACATGGAGCGCCTGGCCCGCATCATCAGCGAAGAGCATGGCAAAGTCTTCTCCGACGCGGTGGGCGAGCTGACCCGCGGCCTGGAAGTGGTGGAGTTTGCCTGCGGCATCCCGCATCTGCAAAAAGGTGAGCACTCCGCTAATGTCGGCACCGGTGTCGACAGCCACTCGTTGATGCAGCCGCTCGGCGTATGTGCCGGGATCACGCCGTTTAATTTCCCGGCAATGGTGCCGATGTGGATGTTCCCGATTGCGCTGGCCACCGGCAACACGTTCGTGCTGAAACCGTCGGAAAAAGATCCCTCTCTGGCGCTCGCGCTGGCAAAACTGCTGAAAGACGCCGGCCTGCCTGACGGCGTGTTTAACGTGGTGCAGGGCGATAAAGAGTCGGTTGACGTGCTGCTGACTGACCCGCGCGTGCAGGCTGTGAGCTTTGTCGGTTCAACGCCGATCGCCCAATACATTTACGAGACCGCCTCCGCCCACGGTAAACGCTGTCAGGCGCTGGGCGGGGCAAAAAACCACTGCATCTTAATGCCGGATGCCGATATGGATATGGCGACGAACGCGATTATGGGCGCTGCCTTCGGCGCGGCGGGAGAACGTTGCATGGCGCTGTCGGTGGTGCTGGCGGTGGGGGATAACACCGCTGATGAACTCTGTTCCCGGCTCGAAAAACAAATTGCCGCGCTGCGCGTCGGACCGGGTCTGGACCAGACGCCTGAGAACGAAATGGGGCCGCTTATCTCCTCGGCACACCGTAACAAAGTGCTGGGCTATATCGACAGCGGGGAAACTCAGGGAGCCCGCCTGCGCGTGGATGGCCGTGGGTTCAGCGTGAAAGGCCACGAGCAGGGCTATTTTGTCGGACCAACGCTGTTCGATAACGTCACGCCGGAGATGACCATCTATAAAGAAGAGATTTTCGGGCCGGTACTTTCTGTGGTGCGTGTTGCAGATTACAGCTGCGCGGTGGACCTGATTAACCGGCATGAATATGGTAATGGCTCGGCAATATTTACCCGTGACGGTGGCTGCGCGCGCCGCTTCTGCGAAGAGGTGCAGGCGGGGATGGTTGGGGTGAACGTGCCGATCCCGGTGCCGATGGCGTTCCACAGTTTTGGTGGCTGGAAGCGTTCGATCTTTGGTGCGCTGAACGTCCACGGCAACGACGGCGTGCGTTTCTACACCCGAATGAAAACCATCACCGCACGCTGGCCGGAAATGCAGCAGGAGACTGGCGCTGCGTTCTCCATGCCGACGCTGGGCTGACAGGAGGTTTTATGCAAACCGAACGTATGACCATGGCTCAGGCCCTGGTCAGATTCCTTAATCAACAATATGTCTCCATTGATGGACAAGAAACGCCCTTCGTGGAGGGCGTGGCGACCATTTTTGGTCACGGTAACGTGCTGGGTATCGGCCAGGCACTGGAGCAGGATCCTGGCCACCTGCAGGTGATGCAGGGGTGTAACGAACAAGGCATCGCCCATATGGCGACCGGATTCGCCAAACAGCATCGCCGTCGGCGCATTTTTGCCGTCACCTCATCCGTCGGGCCCGGCGCGGCTAATATGGTGACGGCCGCGGCGACCGCCACCGCGAACCGCATTCCGCTCCTGCTGTTACCGGGGGATATCTATGCCAGCCGCCAGCCCGATCCGGTTTTGCAGCAAATCGAGCAGTACCACGATCTCAGTATCAGCACCAACGACTGCTTCCGTCCCGTTTCACGCTACTGGGACCGCATTAACCGTCCGGAACAGTTAATGAGCGCGATGTTAAATGCGATGCGAACGCTTACTGACCCCGCAGCGACGGGGGCTGTGACCATTTGCCTGCCGCAGGACGTACAGGGCGAAGCCTGGGATTATCCCCTGAGCTTCTTTGCGCGTCGCGTGCATCACATTGAACGCCGTCCGCCTGATCCCCAGCGTCTGGCCCAGGCACAGGCGTTGATTGCCCGTAAACGCCGTCCACTGGTGGTGTGTGGCGGGGGCGTGCGTTATTCCGGCGCGCATGAGGCATTTCGGGAATTTGTCGAGACGCTGCAACTGCCGTTTGCCGAAACCCAGGCCGGAAAGGGGGCGCTGGTAAGCGATCACCCCCTTAATCTGGGAGGGATCGGTGTGACGGGCGGAATGGCCGCTAACCAGCTTGCACCCAGGGCGGATTTGGTGATTGGCATCGGCACGCGCCTGACGGACTTTACCACCGGCTCCAAAGCGCTCTTTTCCCATCCGGACGTCGAGTTCCTGCTTTTAAACGTCGCCGAGTTTGATGCCGTGAAACTGGATGCCACGGCGCTGATTGCCGATGCGCAAACCGGGCTACACGCTTTAACGCAGGCGCTCCCGGCGTACCGAAGCCACTGGGGAGAGGAGATTGCTCAGGCGAAATCTGCCTGGCATGCGGAGTGCCAGCGCTTATGGGGCCGTCAGTGGCATCCCGACGATGCGCCTGAAGTGGCAGGGCACCTTGATGCGCAGCTGGCGGAATACGGTGAGGCGCTCAATACCCGCCTGACCCAGACGCGGGTGCTGGGGCTTATCAATCAACATATCGAAGATAACGCCATCGTTGTGGGCGCGGCCGGATCGCTGCCCGGGGATTTACAGCGCCTCTGGCAGGTGAAGACGCCGGACAGTTATCACCTGGAGTACGGCTACTCCTGCATGGGGTATGAGATTGCGGCGGCGATAGGCGCGAAGCTTGCCAGCCCGCATCAGCCGGTTTACGCCATGGTGGGGGATGGCTCCTACATGATGCTGCACTCCGAGCTACAAACCGCGGTGCAGGAGGGGATCAACGTCACCGTTTTGCTGTTTGATAACGCCAGCTTCGGCTGCATTAATAACCTGCAGATGGGGCACGGGATGGGGAGCTTCGGTACGGAAAACCGTCATCGAAACCCAGATTCAGGCCGGCTTGACGGGCCGCTGGTGAAAGTCGATTTCGCCCAGAACGCGGAAAGCTACGGCTGTCGCGCGTGGCGGGTCCACGACGAGCAGAGTCTGCTGGCGGCGCTGGAGGCGTCGCGGGCGCATCCTGGCCCAACGCTGCTGGATATCAAAGTGCTGCCAAAAACCATGACCCATGATTACGCGTCATGGTGGCGAACCGGTGATGCGCAGGTCGCGGGATCGTCTGCGGTGCGCAAAGCCGCCGAGCAAACCCAGGCGCAGGTGAAAAAAGCTCGCCAGTATTAAGTATTTCCCGCCATAACGAAATTTTCATTTCATTTTCCCCTCACCCTAACCCTCTCCCCAAAGGGGAGAGGGGATGGTGTAGTGCACTCTTTTCTCCCTCGCCCCTTTGGGGAGAGGGCAGGGGTGAGGGGTTAGTAGCACCTTCTTCCATGTTGTGAGATTGATAACAAAATTTATCTCAATCATCTCAAAAGTGTTAACCCGCACTCAAAAATATAATTTTCACTATTTATAAAAATGAAATAAATGTTTTATTTAAGGGGTCGTTAGTTCACAGCATTCACCAACACCGGGAGCCGTTATGTTTAACATTGCTTTACTGGGCGCTGGCCGAATTGGCCAGGTACATGCAGCTAACATCGCCAGCCACAGTGAGACCACGCTCTGGTCTGTGGTCGACCCGAATCAGGAATTTGCCACCCGCCTCGCCACGCAATATCAGGCTCGTTTGCAGAGCCTGGAGGACGCGATGAGCGACCCAAACGTTCATGCCGTACTGATCGCGTCTGCGACGGACACCCACGCGGATCTGATTGAGATGGCCGCCCGCCACGGCAAAGCGATCTTCTGTGAAAAGCCGGTACACCTGGATCTTGCCCGCGTGCGCGACTGCCTGAAAGTGGTTAACGAGTACAACGTACCGCTGTTTATCGGTTTTAACCGCCGCTTTGACCCGCAGTTTCGCCGGGTCAAAACCGAGGTGCAGGCCGGGCGGATCGGTAAGCCCGAATCGCTGCTGATTATCTCCCGCGACCCGTCCCCGCCACCGGCGCAATATGTGCGCGTTTCCGGCGGTATGTTCCGCGACATGACCATTCACGATTTTGATATGGCGCGCTTCATCATGGGCGAAGAGCCGGTGTCGGTGTATGCCCAGGGCAGCAATCTGGTGGATCCGGCGATTGGCGAGGCGGGGGATATCGATACCGCGTTTATCGTACTGAAATATGCCTCCGGCGCGATGGCGACCATCGTCAACAGCCGCCGCTCTTCTTATGGCTACGACCAGCGCCTGGAACTGCACGGCTCAGAAGGCCTGCTGTGCGCGGGCAATATTCTTGAAAATCAGGTGCAGCACTACGGCAAACAGGGCTGCACCGGCGCGCTGCCGGAACACTTCTTCCTGCAGCGCTACAAATCCGCTTACGCCGCGGAGTGGGAACACTTTGTTGCGGTGCTGCGCGGCGAAGCGACGCCTGACTGTAGCGGCGACGATGGTGAACGTGCGCTGTACCTGGCGGATAAAGCGCTGGAATCCCTGCGTAGCCAGCGTGAGATCGTCCTCTAAACACAACCACCCTACACAGAGAGACATAATAATGAAAAAACTGATCTTAGCCGCCCTCATCGCCATGACCGCCGGGGCAGCAATGGCCGAAAACGAGCAAATTGTTTTCAGTACACCAAACCTGGCGATGCCGTTTGAAGTTCACATGCAGCGTACCGCGGTAAAAGCCGCAAAAGAGATGGGCGTAAAGCTTCAGGTACTGGACGGGCAGGGCAGCTCGCCGAAACAGGTCGCTGACCTGGAAAACGCCATCACCCGTGGTGCGCAGGGGTTCATCGTCTCCCCGAATGACGTCAATGCCGTCTCCAGCGCGGTGGATGAAATTCAGGATGCGAATCTGCCCGTTGTGACGCTTGACCGCTCCGTCGACAGCCAGAAGAAGGTGCCGCATTTTGGTGCCAACAACTACAAAGGCGGGCAGGCGATTGGCGACTTCGTTAAAAGCAAATTCCCCAACGGGGCAGACATTATTCTGCTCACCGGCCAGCCAGGTTCCTCCTCCAACATTGAACGTACCAAAGGGATCCGCGACAGCCTGAAGGCGGGCGGGGACAAGTACAAGATCGTTGCCGATCAGACCGGCAACTGGATGCGTTCTGAAGGGATGCGCATTGTGGAAAGCGTTCTGCCGTCACTGCCGAAACGCCCACAGGTGATCCTCTCCGCCAATGACGACATGGCACTGGGCGCAATTGAAGCGCTGCAGGGCCAGGGCGTGAAACCAGGCGAAATTCTGGTGACCGGATTTGACGCGGTCCCTGAGGCGCTGGCGCGCGTGCGCGACGGCTGGCTGGCGGTCACAGCGGATCAGCGCCCGGGCTTCGCGGTACAAACGGCGATGAGCCAGCTGGTGGCCAACGTGCGTGAGAAGAAAGCCATCACCGGCGCGGACTACCCGCCAACGCTTATCACCAAAGAAAATCTGCAGCAGGCTGAGCGCATCAGTGAGGCCGGTAACTGATTTATCCGGAGCCGCCGCGCAGGTGGCGGCTCACTATTAAGGAGGAGCAGACCGATGTCGCAACCCTTACTGAAAGTGACCGACCTGGCAAAAAGCTTTTCTGGCGTCTGGGCGCTGAGCAGCGCACAGCTCACCGTCGGTGCCGGGGAGATCCACGCGCTGCTGGGTGAGAACGGAGCGGGGAAATCCACGCTGCTGAAAGCCCTGGCGGGCGCACAGCCGCAAACGCGCGGGGATATCTGGTTCAACGGCGACACGCTGCCGGTGGACGATTCACCGGTTGAGCGGCAAAACAAGGGCATTATCACTATCTATCAGGAATTTAACCTGCTGCCCAATATGACCGTCGCGGAAAACATGTTTCTCGGGCGCGAGCCGCGTAAACGTAACCTGATTGTCGACGAAAAAGCGGTGAACCAGGAGGCGCAGGTGATCCTCGATTATCTGCAGTTGAACGTTGCGCCAACCACGCCTGTCGCCCGTCTGAGCGTAGCCCAGCAGCAGATGGTCGAGATTGCCCGGGCGCTGACGCTGAACGCCAGGCTGATCATCATGGATGAACCCTCCGCGGCGCTGAGCGACAGCGAGGTGGAAAGCCTCCACCGCGTGGTGCGCGAGCTGAAAAACCGGGGGGTGAGCATTATTTACGTTACCCACCGACTGCACGAAGTTTTCCAGCTTTGCGATCGCTTTACCGTTTTCCAGGACGGCCGTTTCACCGGCAGTGGCGCCGTGGCGCAAACCAATGTCGAGCAGCTGATCCGTCTGATGGTGGGGCGTGACGTGGCCTTTAATCGTCGTCCCGCCAGCGAAACCCATCATGAAAACAAGCCGGTTCGTCTGGCAGTAAAAGGGCTGAGCCGCGAAAAACCGCCGCTGGATCCGCACGGCATTGCCCTGCATGACATCAGCTTCCATGTCCACGCCGGAGAAGTACTGGGCATTGCCGGCCTGGTGGGTGCAGGTCGCACCGAAGTGGCGCGCTGCCTGTTCGGGGCGGATGCCTTTACCTCGGGCAGCTTTGAACTGGACGGCGTCCCGTATCAACCGCGCGACCCGATGTACGCCCTTGAGCAGGGCATCGCGCTGGTCCCGGAAGATCGCAAGAAAGAGGGGGCGGTACTGGGGTTATCGATTCGCGACAACCTGTCGCTCTCCAGTCTCTCTTCTCTGATGCAGTGGCGCTGGTTTGTGAATACCCGCAAAGAGGACGATCTGATTGAGTCCTACCGCAAGGCGCTGCAGATCAAAATGGTCAACAGCGCGCAGGAGGTGCGCAAGCTCTCCGGCGGTAACCAGCAGAAAGTTATCCTGGCGCGCTGCATGGCGCTGAACCCTCGGGTGCTGATTGTCGATGAGCCGACGCGCGGTATCGACGTGGGCACCAAGTCGGAAGTGCACCAGGTGCTGTTTGATATGGCCAAACAGGGCGTGGCGGTGATCGTGATCTCCTCCGATCTGCCTGAAGTGATGGCGGTATCCGATCGGATCATCACGCTCAGTGAAGGCCGGGTGACCGGTGAGATCCACGGCGACGACGCTAACGAAGAGCGGCTGATGACGATGATGGCCATCAACCACAACGCCCTCAACGCGGCATAACGGAGTTTTCCATGACGCAGATGATTTCTAAAACGCAGGTTCCGGTGAAACGCAGCGGACGCCTCGATCCCATCGCCTTCTTCGAGCGCTTCGGGGTACTGATTTTCATGATCCTGCTGCTGATTTTCTTTCAGTCGCAGAACAGCAATTTTTTCTCTGAACGCAATATTTTCAACATCCTGACCGAGGTGTCCATCTACGGGATCATGGCCGTGGGGATGACCTTCGTCATTCTGACTGCCGGTATCGATCTTTCTGTCGGCTCCATCCTGGCGGTCTGCGCCATGACCGCCGCATACGTGATTAAGGGCGACAACTTCACCACCGTTGATCCGAACGCCTGGGGCGGCATGAGCTGGCTGATTGGGCTGGGCATTTGTCTGGCGATGGGCACGGCGATTGGCTTCCTGCACGGCCTGGGCGTAACCCGCCTGCGCCTGCCGCCGTTTATCGTCACCCTCGGCGGGATGACCATCTGGCGTGGCCTGACGCTGGTGATCAACGACGGCGCGCCCATTGCAGGTTTCGACCCGGGTTACCGCTGGTGGGGACGCGGGGAGCTGCTTGGCATCTCCATTCCAATCTGGATTTTCGCCATCGTGGCGCTTGGCGGGTATCTGGCGCTGCATAAAACCCGCTGGGGACGCTTCGTCTATGCCATCGGCGGTAACCCGGAGGCAGCGCGCCTGGCGGGGGTCAACGTGAAGCGCGTGCTGGTGAGTGTCTATGTGCTGATTGGCTGTCTGGCGGGACTGGCGGGCTTCATTCTCAGCGCTCGTCTTGGCAGTGCGGAAGCGGTCGCCGGGATCTCCTTTGAACTGCGCGTTATCGCCTCGGTAGTCATCGGCGGCACTTCGCTGATGGGCGGCTATGGACGCATCGGCGGCACCATCATTGGTTCCATCATTATGGGGATCCTGATTAACGGTCTGGTGCTGATGAACGTCTCGGCCTATTACCAGCAAATAATCACCGGATTAATTATCGTTCTGGCGGTGGCATTCGACACCTATGCCAAGAGCCGTCGCGGCGCATTGTGAGGATCAGGATGAAAGAGGTTCGTATTGGATTGATTGGCACCGGGTATATCGGCAAGGCGCATGCCATCGCCTATGCCCAGGCGCCGACGGTATTTACCCTGCGCGGCAAACTGGTGCGCGAGATGGTGGCGGAAGTGACACCCGCGCTGGCGGCAGAGCGGGCGCAGGCCTTTGGCTTCAACCGCTCAACCGGCGACTGGCGGGCACTGGTGGCTGACCCGGCGATTGATGTCGTGGATATATGCTCGCCCAACCATTTGCATAAAGAGATGGCGCTGGAGGCCATTCGCCACGGTAAGCATGTCTACTCGGAAAAGCCGCTGGCGCTGAATGCCCATGACGCACGTGAAATGGTGGACGCCGCGAAGCGGGCAGGGGTGAAAACGCTGGTGGGTTTTAACTACATGAAAAACCCGACGGCACAGCTGGCGAAAGAGATCATCGCCCGCGGCGAGATTGGCGAGGTGATCCACTTCTACGGTACCCACAACGAAGATTATATGGCCGACCCGCTTTCTCCCATTCACTGGCACTGTTTTAAAGAGACCGCCGGGCTGGGTGCACTGGGGGACCTGGCGGCGCATATCGTCAACATGGCGCAGTATCTGGTCGGGGACATTCAGCAGGTCTGCGGTGATTTAAAAATTGTTGTGCCTGAGCGCCCGGCGCAGGCCGGTTCGTCGCAAAACGTTGCGGTTGAAAACGAAGATCAGGCGCACGCGATGGTCCGTTTCGCCGGCGGAGCACAAGGGGTGATTGAAACGTCCCGCGTCGCCTGCGGGCGCAAGATGGGACTGTCGTATGTGATAACCGGCACCAAAGGGGCCATCAGTTTTACCCAGGAGCGGATGGCGGAACTGAAGCTCTATCTGCATGACGACCCGGTAAACCGCCAGGGATTCCGCACGCTGCTTGTGGGTCCATCACATCCGGACTATGGCGCGTTTTGCATGGGAGCGGGCCATGGTATCGGCTTTAACGATCAAAAAACGGTGGAAGTACGCGACCTGGTCGACGGTATTGCCGCTGATGTGCCGATGTGGCCGGACTTTGAAGAGGGCTGGAAGGTTTCGCGGGTGCTGGACGCCATCGCACTCTCACACCAGGAAGGCCGCTGGCTGAACGTGAACGACATTGTCTGATGAGGTATCAACGTGGAAAAGCAGTTTGATGTGATATGCATGGGCCGCGTGGCGGTAGACCTCTACAGTCAGCAAATTGGTGCCCGTCTTGAGGATGTGTCGAGCTTCGCGAAATATCTCGGCGGCTCGTCCGGCAACGTGGCCTACGGGACGGCGCGTCAGGGGCTGCGCTCATCGATGCTGGCACGCGTCGGTGATGAACATATGGGACGCTTCCTACGAGAAGAATTACACCAGGTGGGCTGCGATACCAGCCATCTGATCACCGACAAAGAACGCCTGACGGCGCTGGTGCTCCTCGGCATTAAAGACCGGGACACCTTTCCACTGATTTTTTATCGCGATAACTGCGCGGATATGGCCATCACGGCCAGCGATGTGGACGAACGCTACATAGCCTCCGCACGGTGCCTTGCCATCACCGGGACCCATCTCTCGCACCCTCAGACCCGTGACGCGGTGCTGACGGCGCTTAACTATGCCCGCCGTCACGGTGTTCGCACGGTGCTGGATATCGACTACCGTCCGGTACTGTGGGGGCTGACCTCATTAGGGGACGGGGAGACGCGCTTTATTGCCGCGGAAAACGTGACCCGTGAACTGCAGGAGGTGCTGCACCTTTTCGACGTCATTGTCGGCACCGAAGAAGAGTTCCACATTGCAGGTGGCAGTACCGATACCCTGCAGGCGCTGGGTCGCGTGCGCGCCGTGAGTAACGCTACGCTGGTTTGCAAGCGTGGAGCGCTTGGCTGTTCGGTGTATACCGACGCTATACCGCCCCGGCTGGATGAGGGTCTGACGGTGACCGGCGTGCGCGTTGAGGTGCTGAACGTGCTCGGTGCGGGCGACGCGTTTATGTCCGGCCTGCTGCGCGGCTACCTTAACGACGAAGGCTGGGAGCAGGCCTGCCGCTATGCCAACGCGTGTGGTGCGCTGGTGGTGTCCCGCCACGGCTGTGCCCCGGCGATGCCGAGCAAGGCTGAGCTGGACGACTACCTGTCGCGTGCGGCGTCGGTGCCGCGTCCCGATCTTGACGCGCGCCTGAACCATCTGCACCGCGTCACCACCCGCCGCCGTGAGTGGCCGGAGCTGTGCGTGATGGCCTTCGATCATCGCAGCCAGCTGGAAGATATGGCGTTGCAGTGCGGGGCATCCCTGAAGCGCATCCCGGCGCTGAAGCAGCTTATTCTGCAGGCCAGCCGTGAGGCGGCCAGCAGCGCAGGGCTTGAGGGCAAAGCCGGTCTGCTGTGTGACGGCACTTTTGGTCAGGACGCCCTGAACGCGATTACCGGTGAAGGGTGGTGGATAGGCCGCCCTATTGAGCTGCCGGGCTCCCGGCCGCTGGAGATGGAGCACGGTAACATCGGCACGCAGCTCATCAGCTGGCCGCAGGAGCATGTGGTGAAATGCCTGGTCTTTTTCCATCCGGAAGATGCGCACGGCCTGCGTCTGGAGCAGGAGCAGAAAATCGCAGAGGTCTACCACGCCTGCTGCCAGTCCGGTCATGAACTGCTGCTGGAGGTGATCCTGCCAGCCAGCATGCCGCGCAGCGATGAGCTTTACCTGCGCGCCATCTCGCGTTTTTACAACCTGGGGATTTATCCCGACTGGTGGAAACTGCCGCCGCTCTCTGCCGATGGCTGGACGGCGCTGAGCGAGATTATTGAACGTCGGGATCCACACTGCCGTGGCGTGGTGATCCTCGGGCTGGACGCCCCGGCTGAGCAGCTTCGTGCTGATTTTAAAGCCGCCTCGGGACACGCGCTGGTGAAGGGCTTTGCCGTAGGACGCACGCTGTTTGGCGATGCGTCCCGTGCATGGCTGAAACACGATATTGACGATGCGCAGCTGGTGGCACGCATCCGGGACAATTACCTGCAGCTTATCGCCTGGTGGCGCGAGCGCGGACACGCATAATTCAGGAGACGACAATGAGTGTGCAATTAGGCATTAACCCGCTGACATGGACGAACGACGATCTGCCTTCACTCGGCGCGGAGACGCCGCTGGATACCTGTCTGAGCGAAGGGAAAGAGGCCGGTTTTGCCGGTTTCGAACTGGGCAATAAATTCCCGCGTGAGGCGCGCCTGCTTGGCCCCATTTTGCAGCGCCACGATCTGCAGCTGGTCTCCGGCTGGTATTCAGGGCGTCTGCTGGAGCGTAGCGTGGAGGAGGAGATTGCCGCCGTGCAGTCACACCTGACGCTGCTGCGCGAACTGGGGGCTAAGGTGCTGGTATTCGCCGAAGTGAGCGGCTGTATTCACGGCGAGCAACAGACGCCGGTTCATCTTCGCCCGCGCTTCCCGCACGCGCGCTGGCAAGAGTACGGCGAGAAGCTGACCGCTTTTGCCCGCTACACGCAGCAGCAGGGGGGGCAGATTGCCTACCATCACCATATGGGAACGGTCATTGAGTCCGCTGAAGATGTCGATAACCTGATGACCCATACCGGTGAAGAGGTGGGCCTGCTGCTGGACACCGGCCATCTGACCTTTGCCGGGGCTGATCCGCTGGCGGTGGCCCAGCGCTGGGCATCGCGCATTAACCATGTTCACTGCAAAGACGTGCGCGCCGACGTGCTGGCGGACGTCAAAAACCGCAAAACCAGTTTCCTTGATGCGGTGCTGAGTGGGGTCTTCACCGTACCGGGTGACGGCTGCGTGGACTATCCGCCCATCATGCGGCTGCTGAAGGCGCAGGATTATCACGGCTGGCTGGTGGTGGAGGCGGAGCAGGATCCTGCTATCGCTCACCCGCTGACCTACGCCCGTCTGGGGTATAACAACCTGAGCCGTCTGGCGCGTGACGCCGGGCTTATCTGAGGAGGTGACATGTCACGTCTGTTATCACGCTGGCAACCGCCGAGTGCGGAGGGCCGCACCCAGTCCGTCACGCCGGAACACGCGGGCTGGGGATACGTTGGCTTTGAAGCATATGAACTGCAGGAGGGGCAGACGCTGACGCTGCCCGCCGTCAGCGAAGAGCGCTGTCTGGTGCTGGTGGCCGGACGGGCCTCTATCAGCACACCTACCGCGCAGTTTACTGACATCGGCGAGCGGATGAGCCCGTTTGAGCGTATAAAGCCCTGGGCGGTCTACGTCACGCCGCAGGAGACGGTGCAGATTAAGGCGCTGACGACGCTGGAGCTGGCGGTCTGCGCCGCACCCGGCAAAGGGACCTTTCCGACACGGCTTATCGCTCCGCAGGATATCGACGCGCAGGCGCGTGGTAAAGGCCATAACCAGCGCTACGTGCACAACATTCTGCCGGAAGATCAACCCGCCGACAGCCTGCTGGTGGTTGAGGTCTGGACCCACGAAGGCTGCACCAGTTCATACCCGAGCCATAAGCACGATACGGATAATCCACCGCAGGAAACCTATCTGGAGGAGACCTACTATCATCGCCTCAACCCCGGGCAGGGATTCTGCATGCAGCGGGTCTATACCGACGACAGGTCGCTGGATGAGTGTATGGCCGTTTATAACCGCGACGTGGTGATGGTGCCGAAGGGCTACCATCCGGTGGCGACGCTGGCTGGTTATGACAGCTACTATCTCAACGTGATGGCCGGTCCGGTGCGAAAATGGATGTTCACCTGGGAAGACGATCACGCGTGGATCAACCGCGACTATCCACGTTGACGTTGCAGAAGCCCGCACCCCGCGGGCTTTTTTTATCACCCTTATCCTGTTTTGCGCGTTACCCACCAGAACACCAGCGCCACCAGGCTCACCGCTGCGCCAGTCAGGCAGACGCCCTGCCAGCCCGCGATGGCATACGTCATCGTGGTGCTCAGCGCGCCCAGACCGCTGCCGACGGCATAAAACAGCATATAAAGCCCGACCAGCCGGCTATGCGCCTCGGGGCGGGCGCGAAAGATCAGGCTCTGGTTGGTGACATGCAGCGCCTGCCCGCCCAAATCGAGCAGCACGATGCCAATGAGCAAAATGCCGAGCGAACGATCCATCAGTGAAATCGGCCACCAAGCCAGGAGTAACAAGACCAGTGCAGCCGCGCTGGTGCGCCGGGCATATCCTCGATCGGCCCACTCTCCGGCCCGGGTTGCCGCTAACGCGCCTGCCATTCCGGCCAGGCCAAAAGCACCAATGGCGGTATGCGATAAGTTATAGGGTGGGGCACTTAACGGCAGCACCAGGGCGCTCCAGAAAATATTGAACGCAGCGAACATCAGTAAAGCCAGTACGCCGCGCACCTGCAGGACTTTTTCTTCCCGCAGCAGGGTCAGCATTGAGTGAATCAGGCGCGGGTAACTCATCGTTTCAGGCACCACAGGCAAGCGGGGCAGCCTCCACCACAGCGGAAACGCAATAATGATCATCAGCCCGGCGGCAGAGAGATACACGCCACGCCAGCCCGCGATATCACTGATGCCTCCGGAGACGACGCGGGCCACTAACAGGCCCATAAATACCCCGCCTTGTGCCGCACCAATAACGCGGCCTTGCTCATGCGGCGACGCGGCGTTGGCCGCATAGGCGATAAGCCCTTGCGTCATGGCCGTTCCTGCCATGCCGGTGGCGAGCATACCCGCCAGCAGCATCGTTGACGTCTGCGCCATGCCGACCGCGACCAGAGCGGCCACCAGTACGACAAGCTGTAGCGCCATCAGACGCCGGCGATCCACTTTATCCCCCAGAGGAACCACGAACAGCAGAGCCAGAGCACAGCCAATCTGCGTGGCGGTGACCACGCCGCCAATGGCACCATGGCTGATGCCAAAGTCTCTGGACAACGCGTCAAGCAACGGCTGTGCGTAATAGACGTTGGCCACGCTTAAGCCGCTGGCGAGGGCGAACAGCCACACCAGGCTACGCGGCATGTCGCCTGAGCGGACGTGCCCGGTTTTTCGATCTGACGGTAGTGGTGACGCGTGTGACATGTTCAAATCCTCGCCCTGGGTAAGGTGGTTTTAAAAAGAAACCAGTTGAAGGCTAGACTATGCAGTTTTAAACTGCAACCAGTTATTGTTGACTGACCTGCCGGGGTAACGCTGTGCCGTCTCGTAAACCGATTGAACAGGAATTCTGTCCCGTTGCCCGCAGCGTCGATCTGATTGGCGATCGCTGGTCGCTTCTGATTGTGCGTAATGCTTTTGACGGCATGCGCCGTTTCGGGGATTTTCAGCGGGATCTCGGGGTTGCGCGCAACATTCTGGCTGACCGGCTGCGCAAGCTGGTCGACGCGGGCATTCTCGCGATGCAGGGGGCGTCGGACGGTACGTCGTATCAGGAATATGTCCTGACGGACAAAGGCGAAAGCCTGTTTCCCATCGTCGTTGCGCTTCGCCAGTGGGGAGAGCAGCATCTGTTTGAACGCGGGGAGCGCCACTCGCTGTTGATCGACAGGCATACCGGCAAGCCGGTTCCCCTGATGGCGCCAGCAGCGCAGGATGGAACGGCGCTGAAGGCGCAAGATACTGAAGTGCAGAAAGTGACGTAACCCGACGCTCTGCAAGCCCGCGATACGCGGGCTGTTGTGTCATGCTTAATGGTTTGTGATTGCCTGCTCAATCGTGCGGGCAATATCATCCGGTTGACTCACCATCGACACGTGGCTTGCTGCCACTTCCGTGGTTTTCGCGTGGATCGTTTTCGCCATCGCACGTTCAAGCTCCGGGTTAATCATCCGGTCATTTTTGCTGACCACAAACCAGCTTGGCTTTTCATGCCAGGCCGCATGGCTCACTTTTTCCGCAAACGCGTCGGCCTTGATCGGCCCCTGAGTGGCTGCAATCGTCTGCTGTTCAACGGCGCCTGCATCCGGTGCGAAGTCTTTCATCACGGCTTCTGGCGGGAGATACAAATACCCGTCTGCCGTTTTTGCGATATCCGCACTCCCCGCTGGCGGTGGGTAACTTCCCGCCAGGTCCGCCGTCGACTGGCCGGAATCAGGCGCAAAGGCCGCTACGTACACCAGGGATTTTACCCGTGCATCGTTGCCCGCTTCGCTGATCACCGTTCCGCCCCAGGAATGACCTACCAGCACCACATCGCCATGCGCCCGTGCAATGGCGCGCCGGGTGGCGGCAACGTCATCTTTAAGCGACGTGAGCGGCAGCTGGACGGCGATCACCTCGGTATGCTGTTTTTGCAGCCGGGTAATGACCTTGTTCCAGCTGCTGCCATCGGCAAACGCGCCATGGACCAGCACCACGCTGGTTTTGCTCTCAGCAAAGGCGCTGGCGGAAAGCGCCAGCAGACCCGCCGTCAGTACAGAGCGTGCTTTCATTGTCTGGCTCCTTAAAAATGATGGACCGTTGCGTGAGGCGGTACGGTGAATTCAATGGTTTTATGGTCGATGGGTTTATGCGTGGGGTCGGCCAGAATTATGGTCACTTTATGCTTCCCGGCGGGTAACCCAACCAGAATGATTGGCTCTCCGCTGGTATCGGCCCAGTGCCAGGGGGCGTCATCGACCACGACATGGATATGGCCGATACGTGGCGTGACCTTCAGCGCATCGGGCCCGAATACCGGCTCGATGCGCAGGTTTTCAGCCCGGTATTGAATAAAGACCGCCCCTTTGCTCAGCGGGCCGGCAAGCGGTGGATCGACAATCAGCTTAGCGGCCGGCTGTGGACGTTCCAGCGGGGCAACAGCGGCAGGGCCGTTGACGTCGGCAGCGCTGAGGTTATCCAGCGGTGCGGCCCAGGAGCAGGTTGCTGACGCCAGAACAAGTGCAGGGAGCAGTAAATAACGACGGATCATCTGAGTCTCTCCTCAATCGGTTTCAAATTCGGTTTTAAACAATGACAGACACAGAAAACCATTTTTATGTATCCGGGATGTTTGCGGGGAACGGCGTTTTGTACCGGCTTGTCAGCGTGGCGCTCCGGATACAGTGGGATACATTTCATCATTTCGCGCGGGGTCGGCACTGCGCACAATCGCTATCGCCAGCCCGGCAATCACCAGCGTCAGCGCGGTGGAAACCCACATTGCGCCGGCGATCCCCAGCGTTTTATTTAGCCATGCATAGGCAAACGGCGATGCCGCGGCCATAAGCTGTGCGGGAATGAGCAGCATGCCGGTACGGCGGGCATAGCTTTCGGCGCTGAAAAGCGTCAGCGGCAGGGTGGCTTTTACTATCGTCATCAGCCCGTTGATGGCGCCGTAGCCCAGCACAAAACCGGCGGCACACCCGACAAACAGCGAGCTGCTTAACCCGATAACAAAGCAGAGCGGCATGGCGAGGGCGGTCAGGAGCGTGAGGTTGAGCGGGGTTAAGCGTGCACCCGCCAGCACCTCCGTGGCGCGTGCGCCCGTCTGGCCAACTCCCCACAGCATGCCGATGGCGACCGGCAGGCCAAAACTGGCAATGAACTCTGGCAGATGGGTGGACGTGCCGTTAGAGACAAAGGTCATGAGGGCAATAAACGTGGCATACCGCCAGCCGTTACGCCGTTCCTCGCGCACGGGCGGCGCGGTAACGTGCGGGGGGGCCGCCAGCCGCTGGTGGGGAAGCGTGCGAATCAGCACCGCACTCAGAAGGCCAAAGAGGGCGTAGATCTGCAATGCGTGTTGCCAGCTCATCACTTTCAGCAGCCCCTCACCCAGCGGCCAAAAAACCGCTGAGGCCAGCCCGCCTGCGAGCGTGATGCGCGAGATCGTTCTGCGTGCCTGCTGGCCGTACAGGTTCACCAGCGCGGCGAACAGCGCATCATACAGCGACAGCCGCATCCCGATACCGGCAACCAGCCAGGCACCGTACCAGCCGAACAGCGTCTGCGTATATGCCATGCCCGCGCAGCTTGCAGCAATCAGTAACGTTCCGCTCATCACCACGTTCTGCCCGCCAGCGTACGCCAGCAGTCGGGCGACAAAAGGGGAGACCATCGCCATTACCAGCATCGCCAGCGTCAGGCCGAGGTAGAGCTGCGGTGATGACCACCCCCGGTCGGCCACAATGGCCTGGGCAAAGGTCCCGGGCATATAAAACGAGATCCCCCAGTTGATAAGCTGATGACAACCTGCCCGGAGGGCGAGGTGACGGGGAAGGGCAGGTGTTTTCATTGTTTTTCATTCCGTTATGCAGTTGTCCTGAGCATAGCGAGCGCGCTATTGTGCTGGCAGGTCAGTCACCTTATGCGCTGTATAAGAGAAACTTTGAATGACAACGCTCAACCTGGGCTATCTCGCGACGTTCCGTCTGGTTATCCAGCGCGGCAGTTTTTCCGCGGCGGCGGACCTGCTGGGCATTTCCCAGCCGGCCGTCAGCCTGCAAATCCGCCAGCTGGAGCAGTTTCTGCAAACCCGGCTGGTAGAGCGTACCGGGCGGGGTATCAAACCCACGGCTGCCGGGCAGGCGTTGCTGGTGCACGGGGAGCGTATTCAGCAGGCGGTGGATGAAGCCATTCGGTCCGTGAGTGAGTTCAGCCACGACGTGAGTGGCACCATTACGCTTGGTACGGGCGCAACGGCCTGCATTCATCTTCTGCCGCCGCTGTTACAGCAGCTCGGACGTGACTATCCGCTTCTCAGAGTGGGCGTGACGACCGGCAATACGCTCGACATCGTCCGGGCAATTGAAGAAAACCGTCTTGATATGGGGCTGGTGACGTTACCGGTGAGCGGAAGAGCGCTCGACGTTACGCCGGTGATGGACGAAGAGTTTGTTTTTATCGCGTCGCTGGACCAGCAGGACGGTTTTCAGCCGTTGACGCCCGCTGCGTTGCACGCGCAGCCATTCATTGCTTTTGAATCAGGCAGCGGCACCCGGGCGCTGATCGACGGCTGGTTTGCGGCCGAGGGGCGAATCCTCACGCCGGTGATGCAGCTGGGCAGCATCGAGGCGATCAAGCGGATGGTACGTGCGGGGCTTGGCTACAGTATCGTGCCGCGTATGGCCGTAGACCTGGCGGCTGACCGCGAAGGGCTATGCGTGATGTCGCTCACCCCCGTGCTGCAGCGACAGCTGGCTGTGGTGATGCGCCAGGATAAAATCCTGAGCAAAGGAATAGCAGGGATAATTCGGATATTACAAAATCCTTCGACGCGTTAGCGATCGGCTGAATCAACGGTCAGGCTGGATTGCTGTGACTGGGCCTTGTCCTGATGGTGATACCAGGCGCCAATAGAGGAGTAAACGAAGCGGCCGAAGAAAAACAGGAAGCTGATAAGCAGTATGATGCGGGTCATCCGGGTGTTGAACTGATGTCGTTTTCGCATACGCGTGGCCTGACTCACTGTGTTTTTCCTGGGCATGCCCTTTTGGGCGACAGGGATATTAAGGCACAGCGGGAAGAGAGGGTCAATTCGCAAATGTGTAAATAACCGTCAATAGTTACATTAATTAATGTTATTGAAATTAATAATTGCATTTACCATATTGATAATATGAAGAAAACTATTTCAAAAAAAATGTAAGAAAGGATCGTTTGAGTAAATTAGTTTGATTTAAGTCAACGGTTTCCCTGGCCTGGTATTTAAAATCCCACCTCCATACTGTTCGCCCCGCACGTTGTCGGGCGGCAGGTACGTCAGGTTGGATGCCTGTCTTCATTTCCCTCTGGAGCGAAAGGGGTTTAAACGGGCATCTATGAACATTATTTCTTTCCTGAAAAACAATAAAGACCGCTGGTGGGCTTTACCGCTTATTTTACCGGTGGGTTTACTGCCTGTATTAAGCGTTGCCAATACCTTTACCCGATTGGGCGATGGTCTGGTGGCACTCTATTATTTACCTCTCTCCTTTCTGCTTTCGGTGATGATGTTTTTTGGTCTGGAAGCGCTTCCCGGCATCGTATTGTCACTGTTCATCCGCTACTACCCGTCGGTTGGGTTGTTCGAAACCATCGCCGGCATTTTTCATTTTATTGTCCCTGTTGTGCTCAGCTGGGGAGGGTATCGGGTGTTTGCGCCCAGACGCAGCATGACGGCTTACGGGGATGTCAGACTGATGGCGCAGCGTATCTTCTGGCAGGCCTTTTGCCCCGCGACGCTGTTTCTGCTGCTGTTTCAGTTTGCCCTCTATCTGGGTGTGTATGAGAGCCGTCAGAGCCTGGAGGGGTTGACCCCGCTTAATATTCGCACGCTGATTAACTATCAGACGCTGCTGGTCAGCGGGCTGACGGGCGTGCCGTTAAGCTATTTACTGATCCGTCTGATTCGCCATCCGCGGTATATCAGAAGTCTTGTCTCGCAGGTGCGAATGCAGATAGACAAAAAGGTGACGGTCATTGAATTTCTGCTGTGGGCCATTGCGCTTGGCGGGCTGCTTACCCTGCTGCTGCTCCCGATGAACGAAAACAGCTCGATTTTCACCACCAACTACACCCTGTCGTTGCTGATGCCGGTGATGCTCTGGGGAGCGATGCGGTTTGGCTATAAGCTGATGTCGCTTATCTGGACCCCGGTGCTGCTGGTGTCTATTCACTATTTTTACCGCTATATCCCTCAACAGTCCGGGTATGACATTCAGCTGGCAATTACCTCTTCCAGCTATCTGGTCTTTTCGTTTGTGGTGATTTACATGTCGATGCTGGCCACCTGCCAGCGCGCCGCGAATAAACGTTCCCGCAGGCTGGCGCTACTCGACCCGGTTGTCCATATGCCGAACCTGCGGGCCTTGTCGCGCGATCTTGCCAAAAACCCGTGGTCGGCGCTCTGTCTGCTGCGCATTCCGGAGCTGGAGGTGCTGGGCCGAAATTACGGAGTGTTGTTGCGGATCCTGTATAAACAGCAGCTGGCGCAGTGGGTCAATGGCACCTTGCAGCCCAGTGAGCGGGTCTATCACCTCACCGGCTGTGACCTGGCGGTTCGCCTTAACGCGGAATCGCACCAGCAACGCATTGAGGCGCTGGACGAGCATATTAAACAGTTCCGCTTTGTCTGGGATGGGATGCCGCTGCAGCCTCAGGTGGGCGTGAGCTACTGCTATGTGCGCTCACCGGTGACCCATCTCTATCTGGTCCTCGGTGAACTGGGGGTAATTGCCGATCTGTCGATTTCGACCAACCATCCGGAAAATCTGCAGCAGCGCGGTGCTGTCCATCTCCAGCGTAGCCTGAAGGACAAGGTTGCGATGATGAGCCGTCTGCAAAGTGCGCTCGACAGTAACGCGTTTACTCTGCTGGTCCAGCCGGTTTGCGGCGTGCGGGGCGATTGCTACCACGAGGTGTTGCTGCGGATGTCGGATGCAAACGGGGCGTTGCTCTCTCCCTTGCAATTCCTGCCCGTCGCCCAGGAGTTTGGCCTGTCGTCGCGGGTTGATTTGTGGGTACTGGAGAACACGCTACGCTTCCTGGCAGAGCATCGGGTACATCTGCCCGGCCAGCGTTTTGCCATTAATCTGGGCCCTTCCACCGTGTGCCGTGCGCAGTTCCCGGCTGAGGTGAGTCGTCTGCTGGCGAAATACGCCGTCGAACCCTGGCAGCTGATATTTGAAGTGACCGAGTGCAGCACCTTCGGCAGTGGTGAGCAGGCGTTACATACCCTCAGGAAGTTGCAAAAAATGGGGGTACGCATTGCGATTGATGATTTCGGTACCGGCTATGCGAGCTACGCGCGGCTGAAAAGCGTGGACGCCGATATCCTTAAGATAGACGGAAGCTTTATCCGCAATATCGTCAACAACAGTCTGGACTATCAGATAGTGGCCTCGATTTGCCATCTGGCGCGAATGAAGAAAATGCTGGTGGTCGCGGAGTATGTCGAAACAGAAGAGATACGTAGCGCGGTTCACGCGCTAGGTATCGATTATGTACAGGGTTATCTGATTGGCAGACCGGTGGCGCTTGAGTCACTGCTGGAAGCAGAGGCGTCGCCGGTCGAGGCCTGAGGGGTTACGCCGCGACGTCTGAGCTCTCTTCTTCGATTTTGAGTAGCCAGCCGGTGACCGCTTCCCAGTACTGCTGTTCTTTTTCCAGATCCAGCAGCACCAGCGCATTCTGGCTAAACCAGTCTGGCGGGAAGCTCAGGGTCCAGTGGTTGTCATCCGTTTTGAGCTTCAGCGTGGGCGGGGTGGTCGTGGCCTGACGCTGGTTATTGAGCAGGACGCCGAGACGCAGCAGCTGAATAAGCGGCAGGAATTGCTTCTTCTTAAACAGCGTGAAGCGCGGCAGATCGTCAAGCTTGATGGCTTTACGATGGTAGCGCACCAGGGTCGCCATCATGGTTTGCTGCTCCTGGTTGAAGCCAGGCAGATCGCTGTTTTGCAGGATATAGGCTGAGTGGCGGTGCATTCCGCTGTGGTTAATATTCAGTCCCACTTCGTGCAGCATCGCTGCCCATTTCAGCAGGGCGGCAAGCTGCGGATGCGCCAGTTTAGGGTTCTGCTCCTGCCACTGGTCGTATATCTGAACGGTTGTTTCCAGCACGCGCTTCGCCTGTTCGCGGTCGATATTGTACTGGTTTGCCAGGCTTTGTGCGGTGCGGCTACGAATATCCTGATGGCGGAAACGGCCTTCCATTTCATACAGCACACCTTCACGCAGCGCGCCGTCGGAAAGACGCAGCTCTTTAATTGCCAGCGCATCAAATACGCCGCACAGGATAGCCAGCCCCGGTACGAATACCGCTTTGCGCTCGTCGGAAAGACCCGGCAGGCTTAAGGCGTCAAAGCTTTTATGTTTCAGCACCTCTTCGGTCAGCAAGGTCAGGCGCTCTGGGGTGATAAACCCATCTTTTTCACCCATCGCCAGCAGCACTTCATGTGCCGCTTTGATGGTGCCCGATGCGCCCAGCGCTACGTTCCAGCCCTGAATACGGTACTGCCAGGCCAGGTTCTCCAGTTTCTGGATAGCGGCCATGCGCGCGCGCTGGAAGTTTTCGCGGCTGATTGCGCCACCCGGGAAATACATCTGCGCAAAGCTGACGCAGCCCATACGACGGCTTTCGACCAGACGCGGCTCAAAATCTTCGCCGATCACCAGTTCTGTAGAGCCGCCGCCGATGTCGATGACCAGCTTGCGTCCTTTTTCCGGCTGAGTGTGTTCAACACCCATGAAAATCAGACGGGCTTCCTCGTTACCGGAGATGATCTCAATGGGGTAGGGGATCACTTTTTCGGCCCGCTTGAGGAATTCAGGCGCGTTCAGCGCCTGGCGCAACGTGTGGGTGCCTACAATGCATACGCTGGAGGGTGAGAAGCCCTGCAGGCGTTCAGCAAACAGCGACAGGCAGTTTAAGCCTCGCTCCATTGCCTCTTCGCTGAGCATGCTGCGCTCATCAAGACCATCCGCCAGGTGTACACGCTGCTTCAGACGACCGATGATCTGCAACGCGCCATCCACCTCACGGGCGATGACCATGTGGAAACTGTTAGAACCAAGATCGACCGCGGCGAATTCCTGCGGGCGTGGGGTCTTATCATTTATCGGCATAGGTTAATCGGGTTGCTCGAGTGATTTGATATAGTCGTAAATCGCCAGTTGCGACCGCACTTTACGGCGATTGCCGCGCGGTACATAGCGGTTACTGAGTTCTTTGTCGATATAGCGTGCTTTCACCGTATCGCTGAACAGAATCTCGATGATATCGAGGATCTGCTGCTTCAGCCGCGGATCCAGGAGCGGTGTCGCGACTTCAATTCGGTAGTCAATATTGCGCGTCATCCAGTCTGCAGAAGAGAGATAGACCTGTTTATCACCCGCATTATCGAAAATATAGACCCGATCGTGTTCCAGGTAGCGGTCAACAATGCTGATCACGCGAATATTGTCGCTAATGCCTTCGAGTTCAGGGATCAGTGAGCACATACCGCGTATCAGCAGATTGACCGGAACGCCGGAGCTGGACGCCGCATACAGACGATCCACCAGTCCTTTGTCGACCAGGTTGTTGAGTTTCAGCGTAATGCCCGACGACAGCCCTTTCTGGGCATTGGCGATCTCTTTATCGATCATGTCGTACAGCAAGCGGCGTGAGTTCTGCGGCGAGACCAGCAGATAATCGAAGCTGACCGGGCGGTACGGGTTCTCAATAAAGTTGAACACCCGGCGAACCTCGTTAGTGATGCGTGCATCGGCAGTCAGCAGCGAGTAGTCGGTATAAATTCGCGCGGTTTTTTCGTTAAAGTTCCCGGTCCCGATGTGGGCATAACGCACCACGTCCTCCCCCTCTTTACGGGAGATAAGGAACAGCTTGGCGTGAATTTTCAGCCCAGGTGCTGAGAAGATAACGTGGACACCGGCTTCCGTCAGACGGCGCGCCCAGTGAATGTTTGCCTCTTCATCGAAGCGCGCCTGCAGCTCAACCACCACGGTCACTTTTTTGCCGTTGTGCGCCGCATGGATCATCGCGTCGATGATGCGGGAATCTTTTGCCACACGGTAGATGTTGATTTTGATCGCCAGTACGTTCGGGTCGAACGAAGCCTGACGCAGCAGTTCCAGCACGTGTTCAAACGTATGATACGGATAGTAGAGCAGGACATCGCGCTCGCGAATGGCGTCGAAACCGTTGCGGAATTTATCGAACCAGAGATGGCGCAGACGCGGCAGCGGTTTGTTCACCAGATTGGCCTTGCCGACGTTCGGGAAGCCAATAAAGTCTTTAAAGTTATGGTAACGACCGCCCGGCACGATGGAGTCATAGCGAGAAATGGTCAGCTTGTCGCGCAGCATTTCCACCATGGCATCTGGCATATCGCGCTGATAAACAAAGCGCACCGGCTCCGCCGTCAGGCGCTGTTTCAGGCTGGATGACATCAGCTCCATCAGGCTGGCTTCCATCTCGTGCACCAGATCGTATTCGGCGTCACGGGTCATCTTCATGGAGTAGGCGTTTAACGCGTCGTAATCGAAGAAGCCCTTGAAGATGTCGTCCAGGCAGTAACGCAGGATATTATCGAGCAGGATCATTGGCTTGCGTCTGCGCGGGGTTTCCGGCGGCAGGTTCACAAAGCGCGGCACCTTATCGGACGGGATCTCAAGCAATGCGTAACGAATCGTGTCGCCACGAATAATTTCCACCGCGAGGTAGGTGTAGTCATCTTTCAGGAACTGCACCAGATCGGTTTCGCGGTTGATCAGAATAGGGGTAATGTGCTGGCGCAGGTAATGTTTGAAATAGTGGCGCAGCCAGGTTTGTTGGTTAACAGAAAGCTGACGTTCGTTAATCAGGAAGATTTGATTGCGTGCCATTTCCAGCAGCAGTTCGTTATACAGGCCGTCAAACTCCTGATCGGCTTTCAATACGCGCGACTGAATTTTGCCCAGCAGATGGCGCGAGTGAGAGTTTAAGCCCTGTTCTTCGCTGATGATGATTCGCCGTTTCAGTTCGGCAAAGCGAACCTTGTAGAACTCATCCAGGTTGTTGGAGTAAATCCCCAGAAAACGCATACGCTCGATAAGCGGGTTACTTTTGTCTGCCGCTTCCTGGAGTACACGTTCGTTGAATGCTAAC
The DNA here is from genome assembly GCF_003635055.1 of Enterobacter sp. WPR_3_1. Lineage (NCBI taxonomy): Bacteria > Pseudomonadati > Pseudomonadota > Gammaproteobacteria > Enterobacterales > Enterobacteriaceae > Enterobacter > Enterobacter sp. WPR_3_1. The sequence goes on from NZ_RBXU01000008.1 coordinate 112,705, forward strand.
CAGCTTAGCTCTTTCTCGATATATAACTTTTCCTGACCCATTACAGCTCACACTCCAGTTCAATCACAGGACGTGGTAAATCCGTCTCGTCCTTATTATGGCGAGCATTTCCACGATATGTCCAACAGTGCCAGAAAAGTATGACAGTTATTTTTTTTCTGGGGGATTTTAGAGGGTTGGGGGAAGGGCATGTCGGGAAGCGCGGTGCTCACCCGACAGTGAAGACCACAGGCCCGTGCAGGCGTCGCGCCGCCGGGCACATCAAACAAACTACTCGTCAGCGGCATAACCCTGTGCAGGGAGCCTGACGCCGTCCAGCCAGGCGGCACCGTCGCGCATCTGAAGACGCCCGTCAACAAACCAGCTTACCACCAGAGGATAAATGGCGTGTTCCTGCGTCTGCACGCGTTCGGTAACGTCGTCTTCGCTGTCACCTTCAAAGACCGGCACCTTTGCCTGCAGGATCACCGGCCCGCCGTCCAGCTCGTCGGTAACGAAATGCACGGAGGTACCGTGCTCCTCATCGCCGTTTTCCAGAACCTGACGATGGGTGTGCAGGCCGGGATACTTCGGCAGGAGGGAAGGGTGGATATTCAGCAGACGACCAGCGTAGTGCCCGACAAAGGCCGGGCTCAGGATACGCATATACCCCGCCAGCACGACAACGTCAGGCGCGTAGGCATCAATCTCCTGAACCAGTTCCCGGTCAAACGCTTCACGTCCGGAGAACTGGCTGGCTTCCAGCGCGTGCGCGGGAATGTTTTCTTCCCGGGCACGTTCAAGGCCGAACGCGTCGGCCTTATTGCTGAATACTGCCCGAATGGTGCCGTTGATTTTCTTCTGTTTGCAGGCGTCAATTATCGCCTGCAAATTGCTTCCGTTACCGGAAATGAGCACCACAATGTTTTTCATTCAATGACCACACGCTGTTCGGAATCGGATGCTTTGATAATACCGATTTTCCACGCGTTTTCACCTTTGTCGGTCAGCAGCGTAATCGCCTTATCCGCTTCGCTTGCTGGCAGCGCGATAACCATGCCCACGCCACAGTTAAAGGTGCGGTACATCTCGTGTGAGCTCACGTTGCCCGCAGTCTGCAGCCAGTTAAAGACGGACGGCCACTGCCAGGACGATTCGTCAATCACCGCCTGGGTGTTGTCCGGCAGGACGCGCGGAATGTTTTCCCAGAAGCCGCCACCGGTCAGGTGGGCAATGGCGTGCACGTCAACCTTCTCGATCAGCTCCAGCACGTTTTTCACGTAGATGCGGGTCGGCGCCAGCAGATGGTCAGCCAGTGGCTTGCCATCAAGCTCGGTGGTCAGTGGATCGCTGCCGCTCACGTCGAGGATTTTACGCACCAGAGAGTAGCCGTTCGAGTGCGGGCCGCTGGAGGCCAACGCGATCAGCACATCACCATCAGCCACTTTACTGCCGTCGATAATTTCTGATTTTTCTACTACGCCAACGCAGAAGCCTGCGACGTCATAATCTTCGCCGTGATACATACCGGGCATTTCGGCGGTTTCACCACCGACCAACGCACAGCCAGACTGCAGACACCCTTCGGCAATGCCGTTAATGACGCTTGCTGCGGTATCCACGTCCAGTTTTCCGGTCGCGTAGTAATCCAGGAAGAACAGCGGCTCTGCGCCCTGAACCACTAGGTCGTTAACACACATCGCGACCAGATCGATACCGATCGTGTCGTGACGTTTTAAATCCATCGCCAGGCGCAGTTTCGTCCCTACACCATCAGTACCCGAGACCAGAACAGGTTCACGATATTTTTGCGGCAGTGCGCACAGTGCGCCGAATCCACCCAGACCACCCATCACTTCCGGGCGGCGGGTTTTTTTCACCACACCTTTGATTCGGTCAACCAGCGCATTACCTGCGTCAATATCAACACCGGCATCTTTGTAGCTGAGAGAAGTTTTGTTGGTCACGGCTCAAGTCCCCACGCGATTGCATAGCTAGTAAGAAAAATCGGCGCAATTCTAACAGTCCAGGCAAACGTTTGCGAGCCTATTCTCGGCGAGAGGATTTTTTTTTCAGCAGGCCCTGCGAATGCGCCTAAAGTTGAGTCTGTTCACGAAAATGAAACCGGTTTCGGTTTTCTCCTTGCAACAGAAAGCCCCTTTGCACATCATCAGAATGAAACCGGTTTCTGTAATTGTTTTTGCAGAAAATAACGCAGAATGAGGGAAAGTGTATGTCTGGATTCAAAGCAGATTTTCTGTGGGGCGGTGCGGTCGCAGCGCATCAGCTGGAAGGGGGCTGGAACGAGGGCGGTAAAGGGATCAGCGTTGCCGATGTGATGACCGCCGGCGCGCACGGCGTGCCGCGTGAAATCACCAACGGCGTGCTGCCAGGGAAAAATTACCCTAACCATGAAGCCATCGATTTCTACCATCGCTATAAAGAGGACATCAAACTCTTTGCCGAGATGGGCTTCAAATGCTTCCGTACCTCCATCGCCTGGACGCGTATCTTCCCGAAAGGGGACGAGCTGGAGCCTAACGAAGCTGGCCTGAAATTCTATGACGACCTGTTTGACGAGTGCCTGAAGTATGGCATCGAGCCGGTTATTACCCTTTCCCATTTCGAGATGCCGTTCCACCTTGTCACCGAATACGGTGGCTGGCGTAACCGTAAGCTGATCGACTTCTTTGTTCGCTTTGCGGAGGTTGTGTTCAGACGTTACCAGCATAAAGTGAAGTACTGGATGACCTTTAACGAGATCAATAACCAGGCCAACTTCCACGAAGACTTTGCACCGTTTACCAACTCCGGTCTGAAGTACGAGCCGGGCGAAGACCGCGAGCCGGTGATGTTCCAGGCGGCACACTATGAGCTGGTGGCCAGCGCCCTGGCGGTGAAGGCCGGGCGCGACATTAACCCGTCGCTGCGGATCGGCTGCATGATTGCCATGTGTCCAATCTATCCGCTGACCTGTGCCCCGGACGATATGATGATGGCGATGAACGCCATGCACCGTCGCTACTGGTTCACCGATGTCCACGTGCGCGGCAAGTACCCACAGCATCTGCTTAACTACTTTGCTCGTCGCGGTTTCACGCTGGATATCACAGAAGAAGATAACGCGGCGCTGATGCAGGGGTGTGTCGATTACATTGGCTTTAGCTATTACATGTCTTTCGCCACCAAAGCGACGGCGGATAACCCGGAGCTGGATTACGACGAAAGTAAGAGCCTGGTCTCCAACCCGTACGTGCAGAAATCTGACTGGGGCTGGCAGATTGATCCGGTGGGCCTGCGTTACTCCCTGAACTGGTTCTGGGATCACTATCAGTTGCCCCTGTTCATCGTGGAGAACGGCTTTGGCGCCATCGACGTGCAGGAGAGCGACGGTTCGGTGAATGACCAGTACCGTATTGATTACCTTGCCGCGCACATCCGCGAAATGAAAAAAGCGGTGGTCGAAGATGGCGTTGATCTGATGGGGTATACCCCGTGGGGCTGTATCGACCTGGTGTCTGCCGGAACGGGTGAAATGAAAAAACGCTACGGCTTTATCTTTGTCGACAAAGACAATGAAGGTAACGGTACCCTGAACCGCAGTAAGAAGAAGTCGTTTGACTGGTATAAGCAGGTGATAGCCAGCAACGGCGACACTCTTTAATTCCAGCAGAGTAAAAACGCAAAAAGCCGGAGCTTGCCCTCCGGCTTTTTTGCCTCTAAAACACTTTGCTTGATGTACGTCAAGCAAGTTGGGTATGGTGCAATCCGAAAAAAGCGGTATAATCCCGCGATTTTTTTGCGGTTGCCCCCTCAGAGGAGAAAGAGAATGAAGATTGTGGAAGTGAAGCACCCACTCGTTAAACACAAGCTGGGCCTGATGCGTGAGCATGACATCAGCACGAAGCGTTTTCGCGAACTGGCTTCTGAAGTCGGCAGCCTGCTGACCTATGAAGCGACCTCTGACCTGGAAACGGAAAAAGTGACCATCGAGGGCTGGAACGGCCCGGTTCAGGTTGAGCAGATCAAAGGTAAGAAAATTACCGTTGTGCCCATCCTGCGTGCCGGCCTCGGCATGATGGAAGGCGTGCTGGAGCACGTGCCAAGCGCGCGCATCAGCGTGGTCGGGGTCTACCGCGACGAAGAGACCCTGGAGCCGGTACCGTACTTCCAGAAGCTGGTGTCTAACATCGACGAGCGTATGGCCCTGGTGGTTGACCCGATGCTGGCGACCGGCGGTTCAATGATTGCCACCATCGACCTGCTGAAAAAAGCCGGTTGCAGCAGCATCAAAGTGCTGGTGCTGGTTGCTGCACCAGAAGGTATCGCGGCGCTGGAAAAAGCGCACCCGGACATCGAACTCTATACCGCGTCTATCGACCAGGGGCTGAATGAGCACGGGTACATCATCCCGGGGCTTGGCGATGCCGGCGATAAGATTTTTGGTACTAAATAATCGAATAACGATAATGAAGCCGACTTTGATAGTCGGCTTTTTTTTGAATAAAACGCCAACAACAATACTACTCAGAGGAAAACACTATGACGCGCCGTGCTATCGGGGTGAGTGAAAGACCGCCGCTTTTACAGACAATCCCGCTTAGTCTGCAGCACCTGTTCGCCATGTTTGGCGCAACCGTGCTGGTGCCAATCCTGTTTCACATTAACCCGGCTACCGTGCTGTTGTTCAACGGTGTGGGTACGCTGCTTTACCTCTTTATCTGTAAAGGCAAAATCCCTGCCTATCTCGGCTCAAGCTTCGCCTTTATTTCACCGGTTCTGCTGTTGCTGCCGCTGGGGTATGAAGTGGCGCTGGGCGGCTTCATTATGTGTGGCGTCCTGTTCTGCCTGGTCTCTTTCATTGTGAAGAAGGCCGGTACCGGCTGGCTGGACGTTATGTTCCCGCCTGCCGCAATGGGGGCCATTGTCGCCGTCATCGGTCTGGAGCTGGCGGGCGTAGCGGCCAATATGGCCGGCCTGCTGCCTGCTGACGGGCAGTCACCGGATTCCAAAACTATCATCATCTCGATGGTGACACTGGGCGTAACGGTATTTGGTTCCGTGCTGTTCCGCGGTTTTATGGCGATTATCCCGATCCTGATCGGTGTGCTGGCGGGGTACGCGCTCTCCTTCGTGATGGGCGTTGTTGATACCACGCCTATTGCTGAAGCGCACTGGTTCGCACTGCCAACCTTCTATACCCCGCGCTTTGAATGGTTTGCCATTTTCACGATCCTGCCCGCGGCGCTGGTGGTTATTGCTGAGCACGTAGGTCACCTGGTGGTGACGGCAAACATCGTTAAACGTGACCTGATCCGCGACCCGGGTCTGCACCGCTCGATGTTTGCCAACGGCCTCTCTACCATTATCTCCGGTTTCTTTGGTTCTACGCCTAACACCACCTACGGTGAGAACATCGGCGTGATGGCGATTACCCGTGTCTACAGTACCTGGGTCATTGGCGGCGCGGCAATCATCGCCATCCTGCTCTCCTGCGTGGGCAAACTGGCGGCGGCTATCCAGATCATTCCGGTACCGGTAATGGGAGGCGTCTCTCTGCTGCTGTACGGTGTGATCGGCGCGTCCGGTATTCGCGTGCTGATTGAATCCAAAGTGGACTACAGCAAAGCGCAAAACCTGATCCTCACCTCCGTGATCCTGATCATCGGCGTGAGCGGCGCGAAGGTGCACATCGGTGCGGCTGAACTGAAAGGCATGGCGCTCGCGACCATCGTGGGTGTGGGCCTGAGCCTGATCTTCAAACTGATCTCCGTCCTGCGCCCGGAAGAAGTGGTGCTGGATGCCGAAGACAGCGAAAAAGCGTCACATTGATCGTAAAACCGGGCGGACGATCCGCCCGGTTCTCTCCTTGCACGTTCCGTGCTAAACTCACCGCCGATTTTATGTAAGATCTGGTTGAGGTACTTCTGAACGGACCGGCACAGCTCTCTCTGCCACTCTATCTCCCTGACGACGAAACTTTTGCGAGTTTCTGGCCGGGTGATAACCCCTCTTTACTGGCTGCACTGCAAAACGTGCTGCGTCAGGAACACAGCGGATACATCTATATCTGGTCACGCGAAGGCGCGGGGCGCAGCCACCTGTTGCATGCCGCCTGTGCGGAGCTTTCCGCGCGGGGTGATGCGGTAGGCTATGTGCCGCTGGATAAACGTACCTGGTTTGTGCCTGAAGTCATGGAGGGAATGGAACATCTCTCACTGGTCTGCATCGATAATATCGAATGTGTGGCGGGGGATGAGCCATGGGAAATGGCGATCTTTAACCTCTATAACCGCATTCTGGAGTCGGGGAAAACCCGGCTGCTGATCACCGGCGATCGTCCGCCGCGCCAGCTGAATCTGGGGCTGCCGGATCTGGCTTCCCGTCTGGACTGGGGGCAAATCTACAAGCTGCAGCCGCTGTCGGATGAAGACAAACTTCAGGCGTTACAGCTGCGCGCAAGATTGCGCGGCTTTGAACTCCCGGAAGACGTGGGGCGTTTCCTGCTCAAGCGCCTGGACCGGGAAATGCGCACGCTCTTTGATACGCTCGATCAGCTCGATCGCGCCTCGATTACCGCGCAGCGCAAGCTGACCATTCCTTTTGTGAAAGATATTCTGAAGCTGTGATGCGCTTTTCTCCCTCTGCCTGGCGCAGAGGGAGAACCAGTGCCACTGGCTAAAACTCACCTGTCTTCCAGCAAATGCTCAACCAGAAGTGGAATGGGTCTGCCCGAGGCCACGCTTTTTCCGTTTTCACGCCACAGCGCCGTGCCGCTAATATCCAGATGGGCCCAAGGAATGGTCGGCGGGCAAAAATGGTGTAACAGCCAGGCCGCCGATGCGCTGATCGCCGCATTATTGGGTGGGGTATTGCACAGGTCGGCGATGGCGCTGTCGGTCTGTTTTTTTAACCGTGCATCCAGCGGCAGGGACCACACCTCATCACCGCTCCGTTTCCCCGCGTGGGTGAGCGCCTGACGCAGCGCTTCGTCCTGCGTCATTAACCCACTCAGCTCGTACCCCAGCGCTTTCACGACGGCACCGGTTAAAGTCGCCATATCAATAATATAGCGAGCCTGCGGATGACGCTGGCTGGCCCAGGCGATCGCATCCGCCAGTACCAGCCGGCCTTCGGCATCGGTATTGTTGATTTCAACCGTGATACCGTTGCAGGCGTTGGCCACCGTGCCCGGCTGCATTGCATCCGGTCCTATGGCGTTTTCCGCCAGCGCCAGTACGCCCATAATACGAACCGGCAGGCCGAGTTCTGCCACGCTCAGCATCAACCCGAGCACGTTCGCTGCCCCGCACATGTCATATTTCATGGTGTACATGCCCGCGCCTTCCTTCAGCCACAGGCCACCGGTATCAAACGTTATGCCTTTGCCCACGTAACAGCGTACCGGGCCATCAGCGATGCCGTTATAGTGAATGGCCAGCAGCCGCGGTGGACAGGTCGCGCCTTTACCGACGGCATGCAGAAGCCCCAGTCCCTGTTCAATAATTTGCTTCTCATCAAGCACTTCACACCGCAGGGCGGGGAAGGCGGCGCACAGCTTTTGCGCTTCGTCGACGACATACTGCGGCGTACAGCGATCGGACGGCATATCCGCCAGACGTCGCGCGGCGACCATTCCTCGGGCAATGGCCTGCTGTTGCTGGAAGAGAGCGTCCAGCCTTTCACGCTGTTGCGGATGACACAGGGCGGTGACATGGCGAAGGCGAACGCTTTTGCCATCGGTTTTCTTAAGCTGCAGATCGCGAAGGTCATGCGCCTGGTTAAAGAGAAAACGCAGAACCTGCGTCAGTACCACCTCGTCAATATCCGTGACATCCAGTACCACATCGGCGCTGACCGGGGCTGCCAGCAGTGGACGGAGGGCGGTGAGTAACCCTTCTGTCAGACTGTCCTGCCAGAGCGCATCCGGCAGCAGCGTGATTCTGGCAAACGGAGCACAGCCAAAGCGGGTATCCGCGACGGTGCTTTGTTCACGCATTTCAGCGATGAGTGCGGTGTCCGGCAGTAACGCGCAGGCGGCCCGGGCAATAAGATGACTCTGGGGCTTTGCGTCTGCAAGGGCGGTGATAAGCTCAAAGGTAATCATTGTGACTCCTCAACTGGCGCGCGGATCCGCGCGGCATAGGCCTGCATCCATTCCTCATCCACGGGCTGATAGTGCGTTTTTTCCCGCAGGCGCTCGGCGCGAAATACGGTGAGAGGCTGGCGGGCCGTTGCCACCACAAATGAGAAGGTTTTGATGTTGGTTGCGGCGCCGAATTCGCCTTTATTATTCATGCACACCACCGAGAGATCGCCCGCGCGGCCAAAGTGCGACATCAGTTTGTCTTCCAGTTCGAAGACCACCGAGTCCGCCGCCTGCTGCGGTGACATGCCCTGTGCCATGCGGCGAACAATTTCGTAGCTGGTGCAGCCTTTCATCAGGTCTTCCCCCACGCCGGTGGCGGTGGCGGCACCGGTTTCACTGTCGCAGTAAAAGCCGGAGCCGATAATCGGCGAGTCGCCAATACGGCCGCGCTTTTTCATAAACAGACCGCTGGTGGAGGTCGCCACGCTCATCGACCCCCTTTTGTCGAGGCCAATAATCCCGACGGTGTCATGCCCATCGTACGGGCTTAAGCCTTTGTCCAGCGTCTCCCGGCAGCGCTTACGGTAATGCTGCATCGCGCGGTCGGTAAGCATGGTTTTGTTGGCAAACCCCTGACTCAGCGCCCATTCGCGCGCGCCCTGGCCGACCAGCAGGCTGTTATAGCGCTGGCGGCTTAGCGCATGGGCGACACGCACCGGGTTCGCAATATCAACCAGATCTCCCACGGCCCCAAACGCAAGCGTATCGCCATCCATATACGCCGCGTCCAGTTCGACTTCGCCATTTTCGGTTGGCAGCCCGCCGTAGCCGACGGATTTATACAACGGGAAGTCCTCGACGGCAGCAACGGCATCGACCACCGCTTCTGCTACCGGTTTCCCCGCAGCCAGCGCAGACGCAGACTCCGTGACCCCTTCAAGCGCCATTCGCCAGGTTGCGATAATTCCCCACATGCTTTACTCCTGTTTTGCAAGGGTTGGGTCGGTTTGCGTCACGGTGGCAATCTCCGCGGCGCGGTATTGTTTATCCACGATACGCATGAAAGGCAGATACAGCATGGCGCCAATCAGCAGGTTGATAAGCTGCATCACGCTGCCGCTGAGATGCCCCGTGACGATAAACCCGCTGATCACCGGCGGTAACGTCCAGGGGATAAACACCCCGGTGGTCACAGCGACGGCACCCATTTTCATCGCAGCATATTGCACGGTAACCAGGACCAGCGGCACCAGATTGAACGGGATCAGCATGATGGGGTTCATGATAACCGGCAGACCAAACAGAATCGGCTCGTTGATGTTAAACACCGAGGCCCCCGCGCCGAGACGCGCCACCTCGCGCATGTTTTTGCTGCGGGCAAAAATCAGCATCGCAATCACCAGCGAGAGCGTTGCCCCTGCGCCACCCATCCAGATCATGTCAAAAAACTGTTCGGTGATAATGTGCGGCGGCGTCGTACCCGCCTGGATGGCGGCGATGTTATCGGTCTGGTTCTCCATCCACAGCGGGCGAATGATGCCGTTGATCATTGAGCCTGAGTTAATGCCCACAGACCACAGAATGGTGATGCTGAACACCGTCATCAGCGCGCCGAAATAGGAGGTCCCGTAGTGGCGAACCGGCGTGGCGACCACCTCGTAAATAAACTGGTGAATGGTGTTGTAGTGGGTGTTTTCGAAAATGATGCGGATAATAAGCACCAGAATCATTACCAGCAGGGCCGGGATCAGCGCGGCGAACGATTCCTGCACCGCCGGCGGCACGCCATCAGGCATTCTGATGACCAGCTTTTTGCGCTTCAGCCAGCAGAACAGCTCCGTCCACAGCAGAGAGCCAATCATCGCCACGAACAGCCCTTTGCTGCCAATCCACTCCACCGGCATGACCGTGATACCGCCGTTTTCGGCCACTTTGATAAAAGGTGTCAGGATTAAAAAGGCGACCAGAGCCAGAATGCCGCAGGAGATGCGATCTTCGCCGTAGTGTTCAGCCAGGCGAAACGCCACCAGGAAGCTGATAAACAGCGACATGGTTGAGAACACCGCGTTGAACGGAATTTCAATGATGGCACTCCAGCTTTCACCAAATGCCTGAGACATAAACTGCTGATAGGTTTGGTTCGGAAAAGAGGAGATGACCAGCAGAATCGAGCCGACGATGATAAACGGCATGAAGGAAACATAGGCCCCGCGTATGGCGCCCAGATGCCGCTGTTGCGCGGTTTTGGCCGCCAGCGGCATCAGTTTTGCTTCAAGAAATCCCAGAACATTGTTCATTGTGAACTCCGTACAAGATTGAGGGGTGTTGTTATGTTATGTCTGTGGATTATCAGTGAAGCGCGGTGGCTGAAAGGTGAAACAGGTCACAAAGCACTCGCTAAGATATTATAAATCTCATGAGATTGGTTATGGAGTTACAGCGATGGAAATCAAATTGCACGCCAATGCCACCACCACGCCGCGGATCCGTCGCTATCTGCAACAATCCGACAAAAGCGACAGAGAACTGGCTATAGAGCTGGGTATTTCCGTGACGACCGTGCGGCGATGGCGCAATCGCGATCGGGTTTCTGACAACCATACGACCCCAAAAGTGATACACAAAGCGATGAGACAAGAGCAGGTTGACCTCGTTAATGCGCTGCGTGATATCACGGGCGCACCGCTGGATGAACTGCTGCTGCTGGTTAACGAGGTGCTGGGGATTTCCGTTTCGCGGGCGACACTGAACCGTTATCTCCGTCCCGCTTCTGCGAAACGCAAGGGCGTTGAACTTCAGGGGAAAAAAGCGCTAAAGGCAGGCGTTTTACCCACAAAACTGCTGGTGCATCACCAGCCTTTATCGCTGCATATGGATGATGGCGGGGAGCAGCATCTGCTGTGGGGGCGCGAACCGGTGAGCGGCTGGTGTTATGCCCGGCTCTATGCGGGAATTTCATCACAGCTGCTGAACAACTGGATGTGTGAGTTGCTGAACGCCTGTCCGGCTGATATCCAATCTGTTGAGACTTTCGGTTTTGAACCCGACTTACCCGCGGGTGAACCTGCCGTAAAAGTACAGCCGACCAGGCACAAGGCCGTGCAGGTTGCGGTACCGCTCGGCGACATCATTCCACGAGTGAATGCTGTTCCGTTAGGGCAGGTATTGATCGAGATGTGCGAGTTTTACAATCGGGGCAAAGCGCAGAAAAAGCTGGGAGAGAGCACGCCGCAGGCCTTTCTGGAAGCGCTGCGGCGTAAGGATTAGAGAATCTCGAGCACCTCTTCCGGCGGGCGTCCAATACGCGCCTGGCCGTTTGCGACCACAATGGGGCGCTCAATCAGTTTCGGATTTTCAACCATCGCCTGAATCAGCTCAGCCTCGGTTAGACGACTGTCATTCAGATTGAGCGACGTATACAGGTCCTCTTTCTGGCGCATTAGCTCTCTGGCACTGCCCATTCCCAGCATGTGCAGCAGCTGACGAAGCGTCTGTGCATCTGGCGGTGTCTCCAGATACAGCACCACTTCCGGGTCAATGCCGTTCGACTTCAGCAGGCTAAGGGTGTCGCGGCTCTTCGAGCAGCGTGGGTTGTGGTAGATTTTTACCGCGTCTGTCATGACCTGAATTCTCCTTTATTACATCTTCTCGTACGGCTTAAAGCGCTGCTGCAGACCGCGAAGCTGATCGATACGCGCATCGTAACGGGCCTGCTGCAGACTGCCGAGCTTAACCTGTGAACTGGCACTGCTCAGGAGGGAAATCGCCTGATCAAGACGCCCCACCAGGGCAAAGCCTTCGGCGCGTGCCGCAAGCTCCTGATCGCGGTTGCCCAGCTGCGCTTCTGCCTGGGCAAGCAGATCCCAGCCGTTCTGATCGTCTTTATTGTTAAAGGTGTAGCGGTTCAGAATGTTCGCCGCTTCAGCAGGCTGACCACCCTGTAAGTAAGCATTCGCCAGGTTAAGCTGAAGCACCGGGTTAGTCCGCACCTCTTTTGCCCCTTTCAGGCGATTAATCGCATCGGTGGCTTTTTTCTGCCCCAGATCGATATCCGTGGCGAGATCGAGATACCACGGGTTATTCGGATCGGCGGCGAGAAGTGGCTGCAGCGTTTTACGCGCTTCGTCATATTTGCTGGCTTCCATCGCCTGTAACGCCTGGCCATACTGAGCCGCGTTTTTCTCACGCACGTTGCCTTTCGCCAGCGCATCCAGCAGGTCGCTGGTCAGCTGGTTACGCCCGGAATTGTACATTCCAAGCGTTCGCACTTTTGCCATGTAGAAATCCTGCGACGACTGAACCACGACCGGGCGCATCTGGTTGGCACGGTTACGCGCATCCGACAGACGGCTTTCCGGTAAGGGGTGCGTCAGCAAAATTTCCGGCGGACGGGAGGAGTAGCGCGCCTGGTCGAGCAACTTTTCGAGGAAGCTCGGCATGGCCTGCGGGTCAAAGCCCGAACGTTGCAGCACCTGAATGCCAATACGATCCGCTTCCTGTTCGTTTTGCTGGGTGAAACTGATCATCCCCTGACGTGTTCCCGCCAGCGTACCGGTTAACGCCGCCATCCCGGCCTGCGGGCTGGCCATTGCCAGCAGAATGGAACCCAATGCGCCAACCCAGGTCAGCGGAGCGTTACGCTTCTGGTCTTCCATTGCGCGGGCAAGGTGGCGCTGGGTGACGTGAGAGATTTCGTGCGCCATGACCGAGGCCAGCTGACTTTCATTATCAGAGTAACGGAATAACGCCGAATGCAGCACCACGTTGCCGCCAAAGAAGGCGAAGGCGTTGATTTCGTCATTATTGATTAAATAGAAGTGGAAGGGGGTTTTTACCGAGTTGGCGTGCGCGACCAGGCGCATGCCCAGCCCGTTAATGTACTGAACCAGCAACGGGTCGTTAATCAGCGGCGCACTGCCACGCAGCTGACGAACGTAATAATCCCCCATCTGCATTTCCTGCCCAATGGAGAGCGTGCTTCCTGCTGTAGTGCCCATGTCCGGCAATGAATCGGACGAGTCAGCGAAAGCTGGCAACACCTGACCGACCGTCAGTGCGGCAATCAGTGTCGCAACCAGTGTTTTTCTCAACTGCCTGAACATAACCACTGTCCTGTATTTGGGATGTGCTAATTTGACCGATGAACCGGCATATCGTTCATCTCCACTGCCCTGCGAGTGTAGCCGTGTTGAGGCATGAAGAAAATCCCATTCATCAGGGTTTTGCGGATCGTGGCAGGGAGACAAAAAGCGAAAGTCTTTTTTGTGACAGTTAGATACAATTCACGTTCTCACTCCCGCCATCCGATTCAGGGAAGGGTTGTATGCTCGAAATGTTAATGCAGTGGTACCGCCGTCGGTTTAGCGACCCGGAAGCCATTGCTTTGTTGGTTATTCTCGTCGCCGGATTCGGCATTCTGTTCTTCTTCAGCGGTCTTCTCGCCCCCCTGCTGGTCGCGATTGTGCTGGCGTACCTGCTGGAGTGGCCAACGGCGCGTCTGGAAAATATAGGCTGTTCCCGTCGCTGGGCGACCAGTATCGTCCTGGTGCTGTTTGTCGGCATTCTGCTGTTAATGTCGTTTGTCGTTATGCCTGTGGCCTGGCAACAGGGGATTTACCTTATCCGCGATATGCCCGGCATGCTGAATAAGCTTTCTGATTTTGCCGCCACGCTGCCGCGCCGATATCCCGCCCTGATGGATGCCGGGATCATTGATGCGATGGCCGAAAACATGCGCGCCCGCATCATGACAATGGGTGATTCCGTGGTGAAATATTCCCTGGCGTCGCTGGTAGGGTTGCTCACACTGGCCGTCTACCTTGTCCTCGTTCCGTTAATGGTTTTCTTCCTCGTCAAAGATAAAGAGCAGATGCTGAACGCGGTGCGGCGCATTCTGCCGCGTAATCGCGGGCTGGCCGGGCAGGTGTGGGAAGAGATGAACCAGCAGATCACCAACTACATTCGCGGCAAAGTGCTGGAGATGATTGTGGTGGGTGTGGCTACCTGGATTGGTTTTTTAATTTTCGGGCTTAACTACTCGCTGCTGCTGGCGGTGCTGGTGGGGCTGTCGGTGCTCATTCCCTACATCGGTGCCTTTGTGGTGACCATTCCGGTTGTCGGCGTTGCGCTGTTCCAGTTTGGTCTGGGGACCGAGTTCTGGAGCTGCTTCGCGGTGTACCTGATCATTCAGGGACTGGATGGCAACCTGCTGGTGCCGGTGCTGTTCTCCGAAGCGGTGAACCTGCATCCGTTGGTGATTATCTTATCCGTGGTGATTTTCGGCGGGCTGTGGGGATTTTGGGGCGTGTTCTTTGCCATTCCGCTGGCAACGCTGATCAAAGCAGTGGTTCACGCGTGGCCGGATGTGCCCGCGGTTGAGGATAAGTAGATAGTTGTGCGGCCTGATACCCTCTCCCGTGGGGAGAGGGGCAAATATCAAAAACGGTAACCTGCGTTACCGTATTGCATTTACCGCGTAGGTCGGGTCAGGCGAAGCCGCAGCCCAACGATCAGGCGCTTTGTTTGAGCCAGTTCAGCACCACGTCGTGGTGGTTGCTGGTTTTGAAGTCATCAAACACATGTTCAACTTTACCGTCCGCGTCAATCAGGAAGCTGATACGGTGAATGCCGTCGTAGGTTTTGCCCATAAAGGTCTTCTCGCCCCAGACGCCAAACTGCTCGCATACCTGGTGCTCTTCGTCAGAAAGCAGCGTGAAGTTAAGCAGCTCCTTTTCAGCAAATCGTGACAGCTTTTCTGGCTTATCGGTGCTGATACCCAGCACTTCCACGCCGACTTTTTTCAACTCGTCCATGTTGTCGCGTAAGCCGCAGGCCTGTACGGTGCAGCCCGGGGTCATGGCTTTCGGGTAAAAATAGACCAGAACACGCTGTCCCTGGAAGTCGGTCAAATTTACTTGCTCACCATCCTGGTCAGGTAAGCTAAATTTCGGTGCGATGTCACCGGCTTTCAGTGGGTTCATTACTCAACTCCATCCTGTTCATGCTGCGAATAATTGACGACGCTTATACTGCCTTGCGCGTTTAATTCTGTACAGAGGGCTTTGAACGCTTGCTCGATATTTGACGCATCCTGCGAGGCAGGGCTGTGTGCGGTAATCTGAATAAAAAGGGTGGGAATGGCGCTGCCGTCACCCGGCTGCGTTCGGGAAACGAGTTCGGCAATATTCATCTCATGGCTGTCAAATAACGCGGTGAAGCGCTCAATCAGATGGGGGGAATCGGGGACTTCAACCTGCACCCAGACGGTCGCGGGCAGGGCCGGACGTGGGCGAGCAGTGGTGCGTTTCATCACGATCAGCAAATCCAGCTCCGCACCTTTGAGCGGCAGGGTCGATTCGATAAGGGTAATGGCATTCCATGTCCCGGACAGCAGCATAATAAACGTGAACTCTTCGCCCAGCATAGCCAGACGGCTGTCCTCGATATTACAGCCGCAGCTGCTCACATGGCGGGTGATGGTGTTCACGATACCCGGCCTGTCAGCACCCAGCGCAGTGATAACCAGGTAATGTTGTGATGAGGTTGTCAAACCTGTTCTTCCTTTGCATGGTTAAGTCTTCCTAAGGAAAGCATAAAAAAAACATGCATACAACCGCCTGAGGGCCTCAGGTCGCTTGCTTTTATTACAGTTCCAAACGTACCATTGAGGCTCTTGTTCGCACAGAGGATGGCTCATGTTCACGGGAAGTATTGTCGCGCTTGTTACACCGATGGATGAAAAAGGTAATGTCTGCCGGTCAAGCATGAAGAAGCTGATTGATTACCATGTCGCCAATGGAACCTCGGCGATCGTTTCGGTAGGGACTACCGGTGAATCTGCAACGCTAAGCCACGAAGAGCACGGCGATGTGGTGATGCTGACCCTGGAACTGGCTGACGGGCGTATCCCGGTCATCGCAGGGACAGGCGCTAACGCCACGGCAGAAGCTATCAGTTTGACCAAACGTTTTAACGACAGCGGCATCGTGGGCTGTCTGACGGTGACCCCTTATTACAACCGTCCTACTCAGGAAGGTCTGTTCCAGCATTTCAAAGCCATCGCAGAACATACTGACTTGCCACAAATTCTGTATAATGTGCCGTCCCGTACTGGCTGCGATATGCTGCCGGAAACCGTTGGTCGTCTCTCGAAAGTAAAAAATATTATCGGGATTAAAGAGGCGACAGGGAACTTAAGCCGCGTTCATCAGATCAAAGAGCTGGTTTCAGACGACTTTATCCTGTTGAGCGGCGATGATGCGACCGCACTGGACTTTATGCAGCTCGGTGGCCATGGCGTGATCTCCGTAACGGCGAACGTTGCGGCCCGCGATATGGCTGAAATGTGCAAACTGGCGGCTGCCGGTCACTTTGATGAAGCTCGCGTGATTAATCAGCGTCTGATGCCGTTGCATAATAAATTATTTGTCGAACCCAATCCGATCCCCGTGAAATGGGCGTGTAAGGAGTTGGGACTTGTAGCAACCGATACGCTGCGTCTGCCAATGACACCGATTACCGACCACGGTCGTGAAATTGTCACAGCAGCGCTGAAGCATGCCGGTTTGCTGTAGAGTTTAGGGAGATTTGATGGCTTATTCAGTACAGAAGTCGCGCCTGGCGAAGGTTGCGAGTGTTTCGCTTGTTATGCTGCTCGCTGCCTGTAGTTCAGACTCGCGCTACAAGCGCCAGGTGAGCGGTGATGAATCCTATCTGGATGCGACCCCGCTTGCTGAACTTCACGCACCGGCTGGTATGATCCTGCCGATTCAGAACGGCGATTACAATATTCCCGTGACCAACGGCAGCGGCCTGGTCGGTAAAGCGCTCGATATTCGTCCGCCAGCACAGCCTCTGGCGCTGGTGAGCGGGGCGCGTACCCAGTTCACCGGTGATACGGCGTCGCTGCTGGTTGAAAGCG
This sequence comes from Enterobacter sp. WPR_3_1, assembly GCF_003635055.1. Classification (NCBI taxonomy): domain Bacteria; kingdom Pseudomonadati; phylum Pseudomonadota; class Gammaproteobacteria; order Enterobacterales; family Enterobacteriaceae; genus Enterobacter; species Enterobacter sp. WPR_3_1. The sequence continues at coordinate 129,693 of NZ_RBXU01000008.1, forward strand.
CCCGCGGTACCACCCTGTGGCCGCAGGTTGTGAGCGTCATTCAGGCGAAGAACTACACCATCGATAAACGCGATGATGCCAGCCAGACCTTGACCACCGACTGGATCGAGTGGAACCGTCTGGACGAAGATCAGCAGTACCGTGGGCGTTATCAAGTCTCCGTTAAACCTCAGGGTTATCAGCAGGCGGTTACCGTTAAGCTGTTGAACCTGGAGCAGGCGGGTAAACCGGTTGCGGATGCCGCATCAATGCAGCGTTACAGCACTGAAATGCTGAACGTGATTGCCGCGGGTCTGGATAAGAACGCCAGCGACGCCGCTAACGCAGCGCAGAGCCGCAACGGCGCGACGTTTGACGTTCAGAGCGGTGCGGATGACACCGGTCTGCCAATGCTGGTTGTGCGTGCACCGTTTAACCAGACCTGGCAGCGCCTGCCAGCGACGCTGGAAAAAGTGGGCATGAAAGTGACCGACAGCACCCGTTCAACCGGTAGCATGACGGCAACCTATAAGCCGCTGTCTGACAGTGCATGGCAGGAACTGGGCGCCACCGATCCACAGCTGGCTTCCGGCGACTACAAGATTCAGGTAGGTGACCTCGATAACCGCAGCAGTCTGCAGTTTATCGATCCGAAAGGCCACACGCTGACCCAGTCGCAGAACGATGCGCTGGTGGCCGTCTTCCAGGCTGCATTCAGCAAATAAATACGAGGGCTGGTTAATCCAGCCCTTTTTATTTTCGTGCTACGCAAACGTGTGCGTGGCATAATATCCCCAGTTTTGAACACCAATCATCACACCAGGAGTAATGAAGATGCAGAAGCAAGCTGAGTTGTATCGTGGCAAAGCGAAGACCGTATACAGCACGGAAAACCCGGATCTGTTGGTGCTCGAGTTCCGCAATGATACGTCAGCAGGGGATGGCGCACGCATTGAGCAGTTCGATCGTAAAGGCATGGTGAACAACAAGTTCAACCACTTCATTATGACCAAACTGGCCGAAGCGGGTATCCCGACCCAAATGGAAGCGCTGTTGTCCGATACGGAATGTCTGGTGAAAAAACTGGATATGGTTCCGGTTGAGTGCGTCATTCGTAACCGCGCAGCAGGCTCCCTGGTGAAGCGTCTTGGTATTGAAGAAGGTATTGAGCTGAATCCACCGCTTTTTGACCTGTTCCTGAAAAACGATGCCATGCACGATCCGATGGTCAATGACTCTTACTGCGAAACCTTCGGCTGGGTGAATAAAGAGAACCTGGCGCGCATGAAAGAACTGACCTACAAAGCCAACGACGTGCTGAAAAAACTGTTTGATGACGCGGGTCTGATCCTCGTCGACTTCAAGCTGGAGTTCGGCCTGTTCAAAGGCGAAGTGGTTCTGGGTGATGAGTTCTCTCCGGACGGCAGCCGTCTGTGGGATAAAGAAACGCTGGATAAAATGGACAAAGACCGTTTCCGTCAGAGCCTGGGTGGCCTGATTGAAGCGTACGAAGCGGTTGCTCACCGTTTAGGCGTTAAGCTCGACTAACTCCCTCATCGCCAAAGGATATGTATATCCTTTGGCGTCTTACCCTTGTTTCCTATGGTAATCTTGCCGTTAACCGCCTACGATCATAGCTATTATTAATGGAATAGTTCGAGGTGGTTATGCGCTGGCAAGGGCGTCGTGAAAGTGACAATGTAGAAGACAGGCGCAGCGATAGCGGCGGCGGTCCTTCAATGGGTGGGCCTGGCTTCCGGTTACCCAGCGGAAAGGGCGGGATTATTCTGCTGATTGTGGTGCTGGTCGCGGGGTACTACGGTGTCGATCTGACCGGTTTAATGACCGGCCAGCCTCTGCAGCAACAGCAGCATTCTGAGCGCTCAATCAGCCCGAACGAGGATGAAGCGGCCAAATTTACCTCCGTTATTCTCGCCACCACAGAAGAAACCTGGGGTCAGCTGTTCGAAAAAATGGGGCGTACCTATCAGCAACCCAAGCTGGTGATGTACCGTGGCGCAACCCGTACCGGATGCGGCACCGGACAGTCGGTGATGGGGCCGTTCTACTGTCCGGCAGACAGCACCGTCTATATCGATCTCTCTTTCTATGATGACATGAAACGCAAGCTTGGCGCTGACGGCGATTTTGCCCAGGGCTACGTCATTGCGCATGAAGTCGGGCACCATGTGCAAAAACTGCTGGGGATAGAACCCAAAGTACGCCAGCTTCAGCAAAACGCCTCTCAGGTTGAGGTAAACCGTCTTTCCGTACGCATGGAACTGCAGGCGGACTGCTTCGCGGGCGTCTGGGGGCACAATATGCAGCAGCAGGGCGTACTGGAATCCGGTGACCTGGAAGAGGCGCTCAATGCCGCGCAGGCTATCGGTGACGATCGTCTTCAGCAGCAGAGCCAGGGCCGCGTCGTGCCGGACAGCTTTACTCACGGCACGTCACAACAACGATACAGCTGGTTCAAACGCGGTTTCGACAGCGGTGACCCTGCGCAGTGTAATACCTTCGGCAAAGCCATGTAATGGTGGCGTTTGAACATCTGATTCGCGAGCTTGAGCACAAAGGTCATCGTCAGCTGGTGGTGCTCAGCGGCGATGAGCAGTGGACATTCACGCAGGCATCAGCCCTGCGTGATGCCTTGCCCGGAGACTGGCTGTGGCTGGCGGATAACGCGTCCAGAGCCATCAGCGGGCTGCTGGGACGCGAGTTCCGGCACGCAATTTTTGATGCCCGCGCCGGGTTTGACGTCTCAGCCTTTGCGGCCCTGAGCGGGACGCTGCGTGCCGGTAGCCTTCTGGTGCTGCTGGTACCGCCCCCTGACGTGTGGGCGGAACAACCTGACAGCGATTCCCTGCGCTGGAGTGACAGCGCCGAACCCATCGCCACGCCAAATTTTATTCACCACTTTTGCCGGACGATTGCCGAGGATCCTGAGGCGATAGTCTGGCTTCAGCACCAGCCTTTATCGCTTCCCGCACGATCCGACGCCCCTGACTGGCAGCCTGCCAGCGGTGCGCCGCAGCGCGAGCAGGCTGAGATCCTGGCAGCACTCCTGGCCATGAAACGCGGCGTTGTGGCCGTTACGGCCCCGCGCGGACGCGGGAAGTCTGCGCTGGCGGGAATGCTGCTGAGCCGCACGCAGGGCAGTGCCATTGTCACCGCGCCATCAAAAGGGGCGACGGAGGTTATCGCCCGTTTTGCCGGCGAACGTTTTCACTTTATGGCCCCGGACGCGCTGCTGGCCTCTGAAGAGCAGGCCGACTGGCTGATTGTCGACGAAGCCGCCGCTATCCCCGGACCGCTGCTTGAAAAGCTGGTCGACCGTTTCCCGTGCGTCCTGCTGACCACAACGGTGCAGGGTTACGAAGGAACAGGAAGAGGCTTTCTGCTTAAGTTCTGTAGCCGGTTCAGCGGGTTGCAGCGGTATACCTTATCAACCCCGGTACGCTGGGCTGCAGGATGTCCTCTTGAGCGGGTCGTCGCCAGCGCACTGCTGTTTGACGATACGCTTATCGATCGCAGCCCAACAGGCGCCATACAGTTGACCTCTCTGGCTCCGGAAGCCTGGGCGAGCAACCCGGCGCTGGCGGCGAGTGTGTATGAGCTGCTTTGTGCGGCACATTACCGCACCTCACCGCTTGATTTACGCCGCATGATGGACGCGCCCGGCCAGCACTTCGCCGTCGCCCAAACGGACTCTGTCATTGCCGGGGCGCTCTGGCTGGTGGAAGAGGGGGGATTAACGGCACAGCTCAGCCGTGCCGTCTGGGCGGGGTTCCGCCGTCCTCGCGGGAACCTGGTGGCGCAGTCCCTTGCCGCGCATGGCGGCTCCCCGCTGGCGGCGACGCTCAAAGGCCGACGGGTGACCCGAATAGCGGTACATCCTCGTCGTCAACGGGAAGGCATCGGACAGGCACTGATCCGCAACGCAAGCGGCGAGGATTACCTGTCGGTGAGCTTTGGCTATACCGATGAACTGTGGCGTTTCTGGCAGCGATGCGGCTTTGTGCTGGTGCGCATGGGCAGCCATCGCGAAGCCAGCAGCGGCTGTTATACCGCAATGGCCTTGCTGCCCCTCAGCGACGCGGGGCGACAGCTGTGTGAGCAGGCGCATCAGCGACTGCGCCGCGATGCGCGCGTGTTATCGGCCCTGAACGGTGAAAAGATCCCGGTGGACGATGGCTGGGAGGCTACCCTTAATAGTGACGACTGGCTGGAGCTGGCGGGCTTTGCCTTTGCCCACCGCGCGTTTTCTACCTCCGTCGCGGCGTTAACACGGTTGCTGCTAAGCGTGGACATGCCGCTGCCCGCCCTGCGCGGGAAAGTGGAGGCGAGAAGTGATGACGCCCGGCTCAGCGCTGAACTGCTTCTTTCGGGGCGAAAAGCGTTACTGGCCAGGCTTCGCAGTGAAACGGCGCAAGCGCTTGAAAGCCTTGAACCTGCACGCTGTCAGCAGCTGAAAGACGACATTTTGCAATGGCAATTTTTTCAATGACTTCTTCAGTAAAGTGGCATGGTCATTCCTCCTGAGAGGCGTAGAATCCAGGCCATCAAATAAGGAGACCGCCATGAAACACGATCATTTTGTTGTTCAAAGCCCTGATAAACCGGCTAAACAGTTACTGCTTCTGTTTCATGGTGTTGGCGATAACGCCGTCAATATGGGCCAGATTGGCAGCTGGTTTGCCCCGATATTTCCGCAGGCGCTGATTGTCAGTATTGGCGGGGTGGAGCCGTGTGGTCCGAACGGACGGCAGTGGTTCTCCGTTCAGGGCGTTACGGAAGAGAACCGTCAGGCACGTATTGACGCCGTCATGCCTGTCTTTATCGACACCGTGCGTTACTGGCAGCAGCAGAGCGGCGTTGGTGCCGATGCGACCGCGCTGATTGGCTTTTCGCAGGGGTCTATCATGTCCCTGGAGAGCGTAAAAGCGCAGCCAGGCCTGGTGTCGCGTGTGATTGCTTTTAACGGGCGCTTTGCGACGTTACCGCAACGCGCGACGACGCAGACCACGATCCATCTGATCCACGGTGGTGAAGACCGTGTGATTGAACTTTCGCATGCGGTTGCCGCGCAGGAAGCACTGATCCGCGAAGGCGGGGATGTGACGCTGGATATTGTAGACGATCTGGGGCACGCGATTGATGACCGCAGCATGCAGTTTGCGCTCGATCATCTGCGTTATACCGTACCGAAGCACTACTTTGATGAAGCGCTCAGCGGCGGCAAGCCAAATGACGATGATATCGTCGAGTTTATGTGATGTAGCCCCCTCTCCCGCAGGAGAGGGGACAGAGAATCACTTCTTCTGGTCTTTCTTCGGCCAGTCGTCATCATCGTCCCACTTATCGTTAAAATCACGATGCGGTGGAAGATCCGGTTTGTTGGCGAGAAACTTTTTGTGATCAACGCGCTTAAGATCTTTAATGACGTTAAGTAACACGCCGACCAGAAACACTAACACCAGAATCCACCAGTACTTTGAAAGCCAGTCCATTCGCTATTCCTCTCAGAGCGTTCGTCAGGCGACGAGTTGCTCCATAATTCGTTGATACATACGGGCCAGCAGCTGCAAATCAGCAGCATTCACACATTCATTTATTTTATGAATGGTTGCGTTCACCGGCCCCAGTTCGACAACCTGGGCCCCCATCCGGGCAATAAAGCGTCCGTCTGAGGTGCCACCTGTCGTCAGCAGTTGTGGCTTAATTTCATTATAGTGCTCGATGGCGTTCACTACCGCATCCACCAGTTTGCCGCGCTGGGTCAGGAACGGCTGGCCGGAAAGCCACCAGTCCACGGTGTAACGCAGATTATATTTTTCCAGCAGCGCGATAACGCGCGCTTTGATCATCTCATCGGTCAGTTCAGTGCTGAAGCGGAAGTTAAACTGGACAAAGAAATCACCCGGGATCACGTTGTTGCTGCCGGTACCGGCCTTCAGGTTTGCAATCTGCATGCTGGTCGGCGGGAAGAACTCATTGCCTTTGTCCCACTCAATGGTCACCAGTTCGTTCAGCATCGGTGCCGCGCGATGGACCGGGTTATCGGCCAGGTGTGGATAGGCAACGTGCCCCTGAACGCCATGAAGGGTCAAATTGCAGGTCAGCGAACCACGGCGACCATTTTTGACGACGTCTCCCACCACTTCCGTACTGGACGGCTCACCAACCAGGCAGTAGTCGAGACGCTCATTGCGGGCCATCAGCGCCTCAACGACCTTCACGGTGCCGTTGTGGGCGCTGGCTTCTTCGTCAGAGGTGATCAGAAACGCGAGGCGGTTTCTGTGGTTCGGATGTTGGGCAACGAAGCGCTCTGCCGCCACGACCATCGCCGCCAGCGAGCCTTTCATGTCTGCCGCACCGCGCCCGAACAACATGCCATCGCGGATAGTCGGTTCAAACGGCGGGTTGATCCAGCGATCCGCATCACCTGCGGGAACGACGTCGGTATGTCCGGCAAAGGCCAGCGTTTCGCCCTGACCGCGCCACGCCCAGAAGTTCTGGGTGTCGCCAACGTCCATGCGTTCAACGGTGAAACCGATGGCACGCAGGCGCTCAATCATTAATGCCTGACAACCTGCGTCGTCCGGGCTAAGGGAGGGACGGCGAATAAGCTGCTGAGTCAGCTCAATGACCGGGCATGACATAAACTACACCTCAACGAAAAAAGTCGGAATAAAGGGTTTCACTGAAACCCAGCAGCATAGGCTGCCCGGGCGCGCAGAGCAATGGGCGTTTGATGATTGCCGGCATTTCGAGCATCAGTTTGGCGGCACTGTCGGCGTCGGTGATGCCAGCCCGGACGGCTTCATCCAGTTTACGCCAGGTGGTACCACGGGTATTTAGCAGCGCCTCCCAACCCAGTTCCTTGATAGCGGTATGCAGAAATTCTGCATCAGGCCCGTCAACGCGATAGTCATGGAAACGGTACTCCACGTTGCTCGCTTCCAGCCAGCGGCGTGCTTTTTTGATGGTGTCGCAATTTTTAATGCCGTACATCACAACCATGGTGAATCCTTTTGTTCTTATGATGATTAAATGTTCAGTAATTTCGAAGATATATCCTTAAGTGGAATATAACACATTCAGGAATTGTCTTGATTTACACTTCTTCTTAATTCAACTCACAACTGTACGCTGAATATTCTTTCATCATTTAAGCATAGATGTCCATAAGACCGAAAATGCTAATGAACTCAGGCGGTAATTTAAATCTCACCTGCCTGTATGGTTATTTCAAAATATTGCTGAGCGTCACACAAAATTTAAGGCCCTGCGTTCATATTTATCATAAATCCCTGACAGTAGCGGGGTACAATCACAGCGATAGGTTAGACGGTCTTCACAATGATGATACGTTTTCGTAGAATGCGCATAATAATAAGAGAGGTAGTTATGATTGAACGTGAACTGGGGAACTGGAAAGATTTTATCGAAGGCATGCTTCGTAAATGACATTCAGTAAGAATTGCAAGAGCACTTAAATAAGTAAAATAACCATAGTGTGAATTAATCACACACCCTAAAAGGCGGCCCTGAGAGCCGCCTTTTTTATTACGTACTGTTATTCAGGACGTTCCTTCAGCGGGAAGCGGCGACGCACCAGCACAAAGAACAGGGGCACAAAATAAATGGCCAGGACGGTTGCCGAAATCATGCCCCCCATCACCCCTGTACCTACCGCATGCTGGCTGCTGGAGCCCGCACCGGTGCTGGTTGCCATCGGTAATACCCCAAAGACAAATGCCAGCGACGTCATCAGGATCGGACGCAAGCGCTGACGGCAGGCATGCAGTGTGGCCGCCATCAGCTCGTGGCCTTTGGCATTCATCTCATTGGCAAACTCAACAATCAGGATCGCGTTTTTCGCCGACAGGCCGATCACGGTGAGCAGCCCTACCTGGAAGTACACATCATTCTCCAGACCGCGCATCCAGGTCGCCAGCAGCGCACCGATGACGCCAAGCGGCACCACCAGCATGACCGAGAACGGAACGGACCAGCTTTCATACAGCGCGGCAAGACAGAGGAAGACCACCAGCAGGGAAAGCGCGTAAAGCGCAGGCGCCTGTGCCCCGGAGAGCCGCTCCTGATAAGACATCGCCGTCCACTCCAGCCCAAACCCGGCAGGCAGCTGTTGCACCAGTTTCTCCATGGTGTCCATGGCGGTACCGGTACTGACGCCCGGCGCGGCTTCACCGACGATTTCTACCGCCGAATAGCCGTTATAGCGTTCCAGACGCGGCGAACCACTCTCCCAGTGTGACGAGGCGAACGCCGAGAACGGCACCATCCCGCCTGCGTTATTACGAACAAACCAGCGGTTAATATCATTCGGCAACATACGGAACGGCGCGGCGGACTGGACATACACTTTTTTCACACGCCCACGATCCATAAAGTCATTCACATAGCTTGAGCCCCAGGCCGTCTGCAGGGTGTCGTTAATGTCGTCGATGGAAACACCCAGAGCCTGCGCCTTACGCTGATCAATATCCACCTGCAGCTGCGGGCTGTCATCCAGGCCGTTATGACGAACGCGGGTCAGGTCAGCGTCTTTGCCCGCCAGCGCTAACAGCTTATCGCGCGCCGCCATCAGCGCCGTGTGGCCTGCACCGGCGTGATCCTGCAGCTCCATGTCAAACCCGGCAGAACTGCCCAGCCCGCTAATGGCCGGTGGGCTGCTGGCAAAGACGCGCGCTTCGTTGATCTTCGTAAACGCGTGGGTGGCGCGTTCAATGATGGCCGCCGCGGTCCCCGTTTTTGTGTCGCGCTCGTCCCAGTCCTTCAGGCGTACAAACATACGGGCGACGTTCTGCCCGTTACCGCCCGGGCCAGAGCCCACGGTGGAGAAGACCGACACCACATTATCTTTCTCCTGGGTGAAGAAGTACTGTTCGACTTTTTCGACCACTTTCAGCGTCTGCTGCTGCGTCGCGCCGCTCGGAAGTTGCACGGAGGTGGTGAACATTCCCCGGTCCTCGATTGGCAGGAACGAGGTAGGCAGATGCAGGAACAGCCAGACCATTCCGGCCAGCAGCACTACGTAAATCAGCATCCAGCGCAGGCTGCGGTGCAGCACTTTACCGACGGCGGATTCATAGCGCGCGGCATTGCGGTTAAACATGCGGTTAAACCAGCCAAAGAACCCTTTCTGACCATGCTGCTCGCCTTTGTGCAAAGGCTTAAGAAGGGTAGAGCAGAGCGCAGGGGTCAGGATCAGCGCCACCAGTACCGAAAGCACCATTGCCGAGACGATGGTTATCGAGAACTGGCGGTAAATGGCGCCGGTTGTGCCGCCAAAGAAGGCCATCGGGATAAAGACCGCCGAAAGCACCATGGCGATGCCGACTAACGCGCCCTGTATTTGCCCCATCGATTTACGCGTGGCCTGGCGCGGGGAAAGGCCTTCCTCGCTCATGATACGCTCGACGTTTTCAACCACCACGATGGCATCATCCACCAGAAGGCCGATTGCCAGCACCATTGCAAACATCGTCAGCGTGTTGATGCTGTAGCCAAACGCGTAAAGCACCGCGAAGGTGCCCAGCAGGACCACGGGGACGGCTATGGTCGGGATCAGCGTCGCCCGGAAGTTTTGCAGGAACAGGTACATGACCAGGAAGACCAGCGCGATGGCTTCCAGCAGGGTCTTCACCACATCCTCAATCGACGCTTTAACGAAGGAGGTGGTTTCGTAGGCGACTTTGTATTCAAGGCCGTGAGGGAAATAGTTCGACAGCTCGTCCAGGCGGTCTAACACCAGTTTCGCCGTCGCCATTTCATTTGCGCCGGAGGCCAGTTTAATCCCCAGGCCGGAGGCGGGATTACCGTTAAAGCGGCTCAGGTAGTCGTACTTTTCCGCGCCCATTTCCACCGTGGCGACATCGCCCAGCCGCACTTCTGAACCGTCCTGATTCACGCGCAGGGTGATGTTGCGGAACTGCTCCGGAGTCTGAAGCAGCGATTGCGAGTTAATGGTGGCATTCAGGGCTTGTTTTTCGACGGAAGGCGTTCCTCCCAGCTGCCCTACGGCAATCTGGGCGTTCTGCGACTTGATGGCGTCCGTCACGTCAGTCGCCGTCATCTGGAAGCTGTTCAGCTTGTCAGGATCGAGCCAGATGCGCATTGAGTATTGTGACCCGTAGGCGTCGATATCCCCTACGCCGTTAATACGGCTGAGCGGGTCCTGAATGTTACTGGCAACGTAGTCCGCAATATCCTGCTTATCCATGGAACCATCGGTGGAGACAAACGCGATGGTCAAAATATTGGTATCCCCCGTTTTACGTACGGTAACGCCCTGATTTTGTACTGCCTGCGGCAGTTTTCGCATGGCTGACTGCAGCTGGTTTTGTACCTGTTGCACCGCTTCATCCGGGTCAGTCCCGGCCGTAAAGCTCAGGGTCACCGTCGCCTGGCCCGTGGCGCTGCTTTGTGAGGACATGTACATCAGGTTATCCAGACCCGTCATGTTCTGCTCGATAACCTGCGTCACGGTATTTTCCAGCGTCTGTGCCGAGGCGCCGGGATAGTTTGCTGTGACACGCACGTTAGGGGGTGCCAGATCGGGGTATTGCTCAACGGGAAGTGAAGTAATGGCCAGGACACCTGTCAGACACAACAGAATGGCAAGTACCCAGGCAAAAATGGGGCGATCGATGAAAAAATTCGCCATGAAAAATTGACCTCGTTTTGCTGCACGTCATTATTGTTTATTGCCCGCACCACTTTAGCGGCAAGACGAAGACCAAACGTGGAGAAATAAAGGAGATAATGTAAATTATCATGCGCGTTTCTCTGCGCTGCCCCCTTTACGGTTATTTACCTGTTAACGCCAGCGACGAAGGGAATGTCACGCTTACCTGCGTTCCCCCATTTTGTGGCTGCGAAAAGTGCAGGGTACCGCCGAGCCGTTCCGCGCGTTCACGCATAATATTCAGCCCGTAATGCCCCGGCGGCTCGCTGGCTTCGCCAATCCCGATGCCATTGTCGCGAATGCTCACGCTGTGCGTGCCGTCCACGGCGGTGATACAGCTTACGGTGATCTCGCTGGCCTGCGCGTGCTTGATTGCGTTCAACACCGCTTCACGCACGATCTGCAGCAGATGCACCTGCTTTTGTGCGTCAAGGGCCAGCGAGGAGAGGCGACAGTCAAGATGCAGCTTTGCCTGCGTCTGGCTCTGCAGACCGTCGAGTGACTCCTGAAGGGCTGCCGGCAGGTTAGCGTGGTTGAGCGTCAGGCGGAAGGTGGTGAGCAGATCGCGAAGCTGATGCCAGGCATTGTTAAGCTCGCGGGAGAAGTCGGTGATGATGGTCTGCGCGGGGGCATTCTCTTGCGGTACGGCACGCTTAAGCAGCGCAAGCTGGATCCGCAGATACGACAACACCTGCGCGAGGGAATCATGCAGTTCGCGGGCAATCGTCGCGCGCTCTTCCATCAACAGCAACTGCTGGTAATGCTTTTGCGCCTGGTTGAAGTAAAGCCCGCGCCCGAGCATTGTCGCCACGCTTCTCATCAGCGGAAGCGGGACGCTGTCCGTCTCGCTCTGCCAGCGCAGCTCGCCGTAGAGCGTGTCCTGCATCAGCACCGGCAGGTTTTGCAGCGGCATGTCGGCTGCCTCACTCCCTTCACACAGACGCCAGTCGTCGCTGGTCCGTAACTCCAGATAATTCATCCGGGTGTATTCATGGACGATTTGCAATATATGCCGGAAACAGTGACTGTCTATCTGTCCGGTGTTAAGCGCCTGCGAACATTTGAACAGCATTTCGAGCTGCTGATGCGCCTCGTTCAGGTGCCGGGTCTTTTCCGCAACCGAATCTTCAAGCGAGCGATAGAGGGTGTGTAACTCCGCCGACATATGGTTAAAGGCGCGGGACAGCTGACCGAGTTCATTCGGCAAAGTGGTATCCGGTGCCGGGGTATCAAATTGTCTCCGTTCAACGCGTTCGCTTGCGGCGACCAGATTGTTGAGGGGCAAGACCACCTGGCGACGGATGCGTCGCAGGGTAAACACCGTCAGCAGCAGGATCCCCAGCGCACCGGCCAGCGAGAGCAGGGTCACCGTCTGAATTTTATGTTCGGTATAGTGCTGAAGGGCGAGCACAAAGGCATCAATGCGGCCAACAAAATCTTCGATATGGGTTTGATACCATGCGAGATCGCCGTGGGCGATGTGCGTATCCATCTCCTGCCAGGCCAGATGCAGCTGCTGGTAGCGCTGTTTGACATCGTCCGGCACGTACCAGCGGTTCAGCTTTTGTAGTGCAGGTGCGCTCAGGGTGTGTTGCCAGTGTTGGCGATGCTGTGTCAGGGAAGGGCTGTTGCGCTGCATCTCATAGCCCAGCCGGTAACTCTGCATACGCAGTGAACCCGCAATATTGATGGCTTCGGCGTCACGCTGGCTGCTGGCAAGCGTCAGCAGCGCGATGGTGCTGGTCAGAACGGATAACACAATCATCGAAAAGAAAGCCCAGGCCAGGCTTGCGGAAACAGGGCGTTTAACGGTCACAGAACGGCTTCCTGAATAAAATTGATCTGCCACAGGTTCACTGGAAATAGTTTGGCATTCCGGGCAATTGAACATTGCCTGACGACGCTGTGATGAGTAAATACCATATTCATACAAAGAATAAGGTTATTGAACCAAAAACAGGTGTCGTTATGAATCGTTTTATTATGGCTAACAGCCAGCAATGTATTGGGTGCCATGCCTGCGAAGTTGCCTGCGTAATGGCGCATAATGATGAGCACCATGTCCTGAGCGAGCGCCATTTCCATCCCCGTATTACGGTCCTTAACTCTGGCGCGCAGAACAGCCCCGTCACCTGTCACCACTGTGAAAATGCCCCGTGTGCACTCAGTTGCCCGAACGGCGCCATCAGCAAACGCGATGACAGCGTACAGGTGAATCAACAAAAATGCATCGGTTGTAAAGCCTGCGTGGTTGCCTGTCCCTTCGGCACGATGGAGATTATCGTTACGCCACTCGACAACGGCAGTGCAAAAGCCTCGGCGTATAAATGCGATCTCTGCCTGACCCGCCCGCAGGGCCCGGCCTGTATCGAAAATTGCCCGGCAGATGTGCTGACGCTGGCGACGCCAGACGTGCTGGATAACCTGGCAAAATCGCGCCGTCAGCGTACCGCCAGGCTGGAGGCGCAGCCCTGGCACAGTGAGGCAGTCAGCGAGGAGACGGCACCCACCAAACTGCAGCAGATGCACAACACACCACCACGCGGCGAGCCCGACAAACTGGCTGCCGAAGAGCGGGTTGGCCATTTCAATGAAATATACCTGCCGTTTCGGACCGAACAGGCCAGACGCGAGGCATCGCGCTGCCTGAAATGCGGGGAGCACAGCATATGTGAATGGACCTGCCCGCTGCACAACCACATTCCGCAGTGGATTGAACGGATTAACGCCGGTGACATCCTCGGCGCGGTCGAACTTTCTCATCAGACCAACTGTTTACCTGAAATTACCGGCCGGGTCTGCCCGCAGGACAGGTTATGTGAAGGTGCCTGCACCGTGCGCGATGCGTCAGGGTCGGTGACCATTGGCAACCTCGAGCGCTACATCTCTGACCAGGCGCTGGCGTTGGGCTGGCGACCGGATATGTCTGGCGTTTCTTCGGTGGGAAAACGCGTCGCGATTATCGGCGCGGGGCCTGCCGGACTGGCATGCGCGGATGTGCTGGTGCGCAGCGGAGTGAGCGTGACGGTCTATGACAGGCATCCCGAAATCGGCGGCTTGCTGACCTTCGGCATTCCGGCCTTTAAGCTGGATAAATCCCTGCTCGCACGACGCAGAGAGATTTTTACTGCGATGGGGGTTCACTTCGAGCTGAACTGCGACGTGGGCAGCGATGTGTCGTTGTCTCAGTTGCAAACAGATTACGACGCCCTGTTCATTGGCGTGGGAACCTATCGTTCGATGAAAGCAGGCATCCCCCATGAAGATGCGCCGGGCGTCTACGATGCGCTGCCGTTCCTGGTGGGGAACACGCGCCACGTCATGGGGCTGGACGCGACGGCCAACGAACCGTTTATCGACACCCGTGGGCTTAACGTGGTGGTGCTGGGCGGGGGCGATACCGCAATGGACTGCGTGCGCACCGCGTTACGTCACGGCGCGGCAAAAGTCACCTGCGCCTATCGCCGGGATGAAGCCAATATGCCGGGCTCGAAAAAAGAGGTGAAGAATGCGAAAGAAGAGGGAGCCGCATTTGAATTTAACGTCCAGCCCGTTGAATTGACCCTTGCTGCTGACGGCAAGGTTAACGGCATCCGGATGCTGCGCACCCGGATGGGAGAGCCGGATGCGCAGGGGCGTCGTCGACCCGTCCCGGTGGAGGGCAGCGAGTTTGTCATGCCGGCCGATGCGGTGATTATGGCTTTTGGTTTTAACCCACATGCCATGCCCTGGCTGGAGAGTCAGGGCGTCAACACCGATGACTGGGGGCGAATCATTGCCTCGGTGGAAAGTCGCTATCGTTACCAGACGTCTAACCCGCAAATTTTCGCCGGCGGTGATGCGGTGCGCGGTGCTGATCTGGTGGTGACGGCGATGGCGGAAGGACGTCATGCGGCGCGGGGGATCCTCGACTGGCTTGAGGTCAGTGTGCCGAAAACGCACTAAACCAGGCGGGCGACAAAGCGGGTTTCACGGCGTACTATAGGAAGACTCATTGTGTCGTGGAGCCCGTATGACCCTGAAAATTGACGTTATCAAAGACAAAATCCTTTCTGAAAACTACTTTGTCCTGCGTAACATCACTTACGATTTAACCCGTAATAACGGTGAAGTGATCCGCCATAAACGCGAGGTCTATGACCGCGGCAATGGCGCCACCATTTTGCTCTATAACCGTGAAAAGCAGAGTGTGGTGCTGATCCGTCAGTTCAGGGTAGCAACATGGGTCAATGGCAACCCTGACGGAAGGTTGATTGAAACCTGTGCGGGCCTGCTTGATGACGACGAGCCGGAAGTGTGCATCCGCAAAGAGGCCGTCGAAGAGACTGGCTTTGAAGTGGGAGAGGTCAAAAAAGTCTTCGAGCTGTTTATGTCTCCTGGCGGCGTGACGGAAATCGTCCACTTCTTCATCGCGGAATACAGCGATGCGCAGCGTACTCACCGCGGCGGTGGCGTGGAAGATGAAGATATTGAAGTGCTGGAGTTGCCGTTTTCCCGGGCGCTGGAGATGATGCATGCCGGGGAAATCAGGGATGGTAAAGCTGTGATATTACTACAGTATCTTCAAACGACCGGGCTGATGAACGCCTCTTTCGAACGGTAATAGATTGTATTTCGGATAAATCTATCCGATAAATCCGATTGAGCAACCCGGGCGGGAACACGAAGATACAGCCCAGTTAAGCGTTTTCGTTCCGGGATTGTGCCATTCATGCGCTATTGCGTCTCTCTTCTCTGCCTGTTTTGCGTGCTCACCTCCTCGCAGGTGTGGGCTGCGCCTGCCCAGCAATTGTTTTCTGACTGGCAGGTGACCTGCAATAACCAGAATTTTTGCCTCGCACGCAATACCGGTGAACACCGGGGGCTAGTCATGACGCTCAGCCGCAGTGCCGGCGCGAAAACCGACGCTACGCTGCGTATCGATCTCGGCGGCCTTGCTGACCCTGCCGTGAAAGAAGCGGATATTGCGCCACGGTTGTTGCTGGATAAGGTTCCTCTCAAGCTGGATCGGCAGCACTGGCAGTTAACCCCGTGGCATCTGAAAAGTGATGATGCCGCCACCATCACGGCGTTTCTGAAAAATATCCAGGAAGGAAAAGCCCTGACCTTGCGCGGCGGTGACCAGGTTATCTCTCTGAACGGCCTGAAAGCCGCGCTGTTGTTTATTGACGCGCAGCAGAAACGTGTCGGGAGTGAAACGGCCTGGATTAAAAAAGGTGACGATCCGCCGTTAAGCGTGCCGCCTGCACCCGCCTTAAAAAAGGTGGCGGTAGTCAATCCGACGCCGACGCCGCTCTCCCACGCCGAATTGAACGACCTGCTGGATTATGGCACCTGGCGGATGAACAACAGCCAGTGCTCGCTCGATCCTAACCGCCGTGAAGTGCGCGTCACCGCGTTAACCGATGAGAAAGCATTGCTGATTATTAGCTGTGAGGCGGGGGCGTATAACACGGTCGATCTGGCCTGGCTGGTATCGCGCAAAAAGCCGTTTTCTTCCCGCAGCGTAAGGCTGCGTCTGCCTTTCACCCCTGCGGACGATAGCAGTGAAATCGAATTGATGAATGCCCGCTTTGATGAGAAAACGCGCGAGCTGACTACGCTCGCGCTGGGTCGCGGTATTGGCGATTGTGGGGTCCAGACGCGCTGGCGTTTTGACGGCCAGCGTTTCCGCCTGGTGCGTTATGCAGAAGAGCCCAGCTGCGATAACTGGAATGGGCCAGATGCCTGGCCCACGTTGTGGATCACGCGCTAAATTACGCTCAGCGCCTTCTCAACCACATTCTCAACGGTAAAGCCAAAATACGGGAACAGCTTGTCGGCAGGCGCCGACTCGCCGTACCCACGCATCCCGACGATGGCACCCTTCAGCCCGACATATTTGTACCAGTAGTCGGCGATACCCGCCTCGACGGCCACACGGGCTGCGACGTTAGAGGGCAGGACCGATTCACGGTAGGCCTCATCCTGAGCATCAAAAATGTCGGTGGACGGCAGGGATACCACGCGTACCGCATGACCTTCGGCGGTCAGTTTTTCCGCGGCCTTCACGGTAATTTCCACCTCAGAACCGGTAGCAATCAGGATGACATCCGGTTTGCCGCCGCTGTCTTTCAGGATGTACCCACCGCGGGCGATATTTTTTACCTGCTCCGGCGTGCGTTCAATCTGGGCCAGGTTTTGCCGCGACAGAATTAATGCCGTTGGCCCCGTGTGGCGCTCAACCGCCAGCTTCCAGCCAACCGCCGCTTCGACCTGATCGCACGGACGCCAGGTGCTGAAGTTAGGCGTTAAACGCAGGCTCGCCAGCTGCTCAACGGCCTGGTGCGTGGGACCGTCTTCACCCAGACCAATCGAATCGTGGGTGTAGACCATGATCTGCCGCGCTTTCATTAATGCCGCCATACGCGCCGCGTTACGGGCATACTCAACGAACATCAGGAAGGTAGCAGTGTAGGGCACAAACCCGCCGTGATGGGCGATGCCGTTGGCAATGGCGGTCATCCCGAACTCACGCACCCCGTAGTGGATATAGTTCCCGGCAATATCCTCTTTCAGCGATTTTGAGCCAGACCAGATGGTCAGGTTACTTGGAGCCAGATCCGCGGAGCCGCCCAGCAGTTCAGGCAGGAGGGGGCCGATGGCGTTCAGGGTGTTTTGCGAGGCCTTACGGGTGGCAATTTTTGCCGGGTTAGACTGCAGATTTTCAATCAGCGCCTGGGTTTTCGCATCCCAGTCCTCCGGCAGGCCACCGCTCATGCGGCGCGAGAATTCAGCGGCCAGTTCCGGGTGGGCTTTTTGATAGGCGGCAAATTTTTCATTCCACGCGTGCTGGGCTTTTTCACCCTCTTCGCGGGCGTCCCACTCGCGGTAGATCTCTTTCGGGATCTCAAACGGCGGGTATTTCCAGCCCAGCTTCTGCCGGGTCAGCGCCACTTCTTCTTCACCCAGCGCCGCACCGTGGGCTTCCTCTTTACCCGCTTTGTTCGGTGAGCCGAAACCGATGGTGGTGCGACAGATGATCAGGGACGGTTTGTCCTTCACGCTTTGCGCTTCCTGAATCGCTTTTTTCACCGCTTCTGGGTCGTGGCCGTCAATTTCATGCACTACGTGCCAGTGGTAGGCCTCAAACCGTTTTGCCGTGTCGTCGGTAAACCAGCCTTTGGTCTCCCCGTCGATGGAGATACCGTTGTGATCGTAAAATCCGATCAGCTTGCCCAGCCCCAGCGTGCCCGCCAGCGAACAGACTTCGTGAGAAATCCCCTCCATCAGACAGCCGTCACCCATAAACACATAAGTGTAGTGATCGACAATCTCGTGGTCTGGCTGGTTAAACTGCGCCGCCAGCGTGCGTTCGGCAATCGCCAGCCCGACCGCGTTGGCTAACCCCTGGCCGAGCGGCCCGGTGGTGGTCTCCACACCCGGCGTATAGCCTATCTCCGGGTGGCCCGGCGTTTTTGAGTGCAGCTGGCGGAAGTTTTTTAACTCGGATAGCGGCAGGTCGTAGCCGGAAAGGTGCAGCAGGCTGTAGAGCAGCATGGAGGCGTGGCCGTTAGAGAGAATAAAACGGTCGCGATCGTACCAGCTGGGGTCGTTCGGGTTGTGCTTCAGGAAATCATTCCACAGCACTTCGGCAATGTCAGCCATGCCCATGGGGGCGCCAGGGTGGCCGGAATTGGCCTTCTGCACGGCATCCATGCTGAGGGCGCGAATGGCATTGGCTAGCTCTTTACGGGACATAATTCACTCCGTGGCAAGGTTAAAGTTTGGCGGCAAGAAGATCTTCAAGTTTGCGCTGGTCGACGGCGAACAGGCGGATGCCTTCCGCCAGTTTTTCGACGGCCATTGCGTCCTGATTGTGCTCCCAGCGGAATTCCGCTTCGGTCATGGCTTTAGGTTTGGGGAGGACGGTTGATGTGGGCACCAGTTTGCGGATAACCGTCTCCTCTTTGTCCTGCAGCTCTTTAAGCAGGTTAGGGGAGATGGTCAGGCGGTCACAGCCTGCCAGGGCGAGGATCTGCTCGGTACGGCGGAAGCTGGCACCCATCACGATGGTTTCGTAGCGGTGCTGTTTGTAATAGTCGTAGATATTACGTACCGATTTCACGCCCGGGTCCTCATCCACCACGTACGGATCCATCGGCTGTTTAGCCTGATACCAGTCATAGATTCGCCCGACGAACGGAGACACCAGGAAGACGCCGGCTTCGGCACAGGCGCGCGCCTGCGCAAAGGAGAACAGCAACGTCAGGTTGCAATGGATCCCCTCTTTTTCCAGAACTTCCGCCGCGCGGATCCCTTCCCAGGTTGAGGCCAGCTTAATCAGAATGCGCGATTTATCGATGCCCTGCTCCTGGTAGAGCTCAACCAGGCGGCGGGCTTTCGTGATGCTCTTCTCCTGGTCGAAGGAGAGGCGGGCGTCCACTTCGGTAGAGACGCGTCCCGGGATGCTTTTCAGAATTTCCGCACCGAAATTAACGGCCAGCTTGTCGCTCGCTTCGGCGACCTGCTGCTCCTGTGTTTTACCGCGCTGTTTACCGTAGTCGATAGCGTCATCAATCAGATGACTAAAATGAGCAAGACCGGCCGCTTTGAGCAGCAGCGAAGGGTTAGTGGTCGCATCTTCGGGCTGATAGTGGCGAATCGACTCGATATCACCGCTGTCGGCGACCACGGTAGTGAATTGTTTGATGCCGTCTAGTTGGTTCATAAATAATTACTCCTTGGAAATAAAAGAGTTACTCGAGTGCGTTAGTTCACACTTCTGCGAAAATCATGATGGACTTAACAAAAAAGCATAGCAGACGGGGGAGGCATTGCTTTCTGAGACGGGTAACATGGTTGTTATAAATTGATAACAATTTTTATTCTGCAATGGTGAGAGTTTGGCAGCCTTCAAAGTTTATGTGGCTGCCTGCGGCGATACTAGGCGGCACACCAGGGTGTGCTTCAGGATCGCAAACGTCACCCTTTTGACCGATACGTGAAAGGAAAAATAAGATGGATGATCAGTTAAAACAGAGTGCTCTCGATTTCCACGAGTTCCCTGTCCCAGGTAAAATTCAGGTCTCCCCGACAAAACCGCTGGCGACTCAGCGCGATCTGGCGCTGGCCTACTCACCCGGCGTCGCGGCGCCGTGCCTCGAAATCGAAAAAGATCCGCTGGCAGCCTATAAATACACCGCGCGTGGCAACCTGGTCGCCGTAATCTCTAACGGGACGGCGGTGCTGGGATTAGGCAATATTGGTGCGCTGGCCGGTAAGCCCGTGATGGAAGGCAAGGGCGTTCTGTTCAAGAAATTTGCCGGTATTGACGTGTTCGATATCGAAGTGGATGAGCTCGATCCTGATAAATTCATCAATGTGGTTGCCGCGCTGGAACCGACCTTCGGTGGGATCAACCTCGAAGACATCAAAGCGCCGGAATGTTTCTATATCGAGCAGAAACTGCGCGAGCGTATGAACATTCCCGTATTCCATGATGACCAGCACGGTACCGCGATTATCAGCACCGCGGCCATTCTGAACGGTCTGCGTGTGGTTGAGAAAAATCTCTCTGACGTGCGTATGGTGGTCTCCGGCGCAGGCGCGGCGGCAATCGCCTGTATGAACCTGCTGGTGGCGCTGGGCATGCAGAAGCACAACATTGTGGTCTGCGACTCCAAAGGCGTTATCTACAAGGACCGTGAGCCGAACATGGCGGAAACCAAAGCGGCCTACGCGGTAGAAGACGACGGTAAACGCACGCTGGAGGACGTGATTGACGGCGCGGATATCTTCCTTGGCTGTTCAGGCCCGAAAGTGCTGACCCAGGAGATGGTGAAGAAAATGGCGCGTGCGCCAATGATTCTGGCGCTGGCAAACCCGGAACCGGAAATTCTGCCGCCGCTGGCAAAAGCCGTGCGTGAAGATGCCATTATCTGTACCGGTCGTTCCGATTACCCGAACCAGGTGAACAACGTTCTCTGCTTCCCGTTCATCTTCCGCGGGGCGCTGGACGTGGGCGCTACGGCGATCAACGAAGAGATGAAGCTCGCGGCCGTTCATGCCATTGCGGAACTGGCGCATGCCGAGCAGAGCGAAGTGGTCGCCTCGGCGTATGGTGACCAGGATCTGAGCTTTGGCCCGGACTACATCATTCCAAAACCATTCGACCCGCGTCTGATTGTCAAAATCGCCCCGGCGGTTGCTAAGGCGGCAATGGACTCCGGCGTGGCGACGCGCCCCATCAAAGATTTCGATGCTTACGTCGATAAGCTCACCGAGTTTGTCTACAAAACCAACCTGTTTATGAAGCCCATTTTCTCCCAGGCGCGTGCCGACGCGAAACGCGTGGTGCTGGCAGAAGGGGAAGAGGCGCGTGTTCTGCATGCCACGCAGGAGCTGATCACCTTAGGTCTGGCGAAGCCAATCCTGATCGGTCGTCCGAGCGTTATCGAGATGCGTATTCAAAAGCTGGGGCTGCAGATCAAAGCGGGTGTGGATTTTGAGATCGTTAATAACGAATCCGATCCGCGCTTTAAAGAGTACTGGAACGAATACTACGCGATCATGAAACGTCGCGGGATCACCCAGGAGCAGGCGCAAAAGGCCGTGATCAGCAACACCACGGTGATCGGGGCGATCATGGTCCACCGCGGTGAAGCGGATGCGTTGATCTGCGGCACGATCGGTGATTACCACGAGCACTTCAGCGTGGTGCAGGAGATCTTCGGCTATCGCGAAGGGGTCCACACCGCCGGGGCGATGAACGCGCTGCTGCTACCAAGCGGCAACACCTTTATTGCCGACACCTACGTCAACGACGATCCGAGCCCGGAAGAGCTGGCGGAGATCACCGTGATGGCGGCAGAAACCGTGCGTCGCTTTGGGATTGAACCGAAGGTAGCGCTGCTGTCGCACTCCAACTTCGGTTCGTCGAAATCAGCGGCGGCGTGCAAAATGCGCCAGACGCTGGAGCTGGTTCGCCAGCGTGCGCCGGAACTGATGATTGACGGCGAGATGCACGGTGATGCTGCGCTGGTGGAGAGCATTCGTAACGAACGCATGCCGGACAGCCCGCTGAAAGGTTCTGCAAACGTGTTGATTATGCCGAACGTGGAAGCGGCCCGCATCAGTTACAACCTGCTGCGTGTCTCCAGCTCTGAAGGGGTCACCGTAGGACCGGTACTGATGGGCGTGGCGAAGCCAGTGCACGTGTTGACGCCGATTGCTTCGGTGCGTCGTATCGTGAATATGGTGGCACTGGCGGTGGTTGAAGCGCAGACGCAGCCGCTGTAAGCGCTGCGCCTGCCGGTATTACACCCAGTCCCGAATCGTAATAAAGTCTTTCAGGGCAGCCTCCGGGCTGCCTTCTTTTGGTTCGTAGCTGTACTCCCAGCGAACCAGCGGCGGCATCGACATCAAAATGGACTCCGTGCGCCCGCCGGTCTGCAGGCCAAACAGCGTACCGCGATCCCATACCAGGTTGAACTCTACGTAGCGCCCACGGCGGTAAAGCTGGAACTCGCGCTCGCGCACGCCGTAGTCGGTATCTTTACGCCGCGCCACGATCGGCAGATAGGCCCCGGTATACCCTTCACCTACCGCCCGCATAAAGCTGAATGCGGTATCAAAATCTGGCGTGTTGAGATCGTCAAAGAACAGCCCGCCAATGCCGCGCTGCTCATCGCGGTGCTTCAGATAAAAATAGTCATCGCACCATTTTTTAAATTTCGGGTAGATGTCGTCCCCAAACGGCTGACAGAGATCGCGTGCGGTGGTGTGCCAGTGCACGGCATCTTCTTCAAACCCGTAGTAGGGCGTTAAGTCAAAACCGCCGCCAAACCACCAGACCGGATCGGCCCCGGGTTTTTCAGCAATGAAAAAGCGCACGTTGGCATGGCTGGTCGGCACATACGGGTTGTGCGGATGAACCACCAGCGATACGCCCATTGCTTCGAAGCTGCGGCCTGCCAGTTCTGGTCGATGGGCCGTGGCGGAAGCGGGCATCGCGTCTCCGTGGACGTGGGAAAAATTGACGCCAGCCTGCTCAAAGATGCCGCCGTTACGCAGCACGCGGCTGCGTCCGCCGCCACCGGCTTCGCGCTGCCAGCTATCTTCCTGAAATTCACCGCCATCTGCGGCGGCCAGTTTCTGGCAAATCTCATCCTGCAGCTGCAGCAGGAATGTTTTTACCAGCTGTGCATTGGGTTTCATCAACGTTTCCTGGAGTGCGCTTTCTGGTTATCGAACCAGTTGAAGTAACTGATTATGCCTGAGGCGATGGCGTTGGCGATCTTCTGGCGAAACGCGGTGGTGCCGAGCAGGCGTTCCTCCTCCGGGTTGGTGATGAACGACGTCTCCACCAGCACGGACGGAATTGACGGCGACTTAAGCACCACGAACGCCGCCTGTTCGGTGCTCCTGCTGTGCAGGCGATGCACCGGTTTAATCTTCTTCAGAATATGCGAGCCGAGCGTCAGGCTGTTTTTAATGGTGTCCGTCTGAACGAGGTCAAACAGCACCTGCTGTAAGAGATGATCTTTGTCGGTGGCTTTTTTCCCCGCAACCTCATCCGCCCGGTTTTCACGATCGGAGAGATATTTCGCCATGGCGCTACTCGCCCCACGGTTGGAGAGGGCGAACACCGAAGCCCCCGCCGCCGACGGGTTGGTAAAACCGTCCGCGTGAATCGACATAAACAGATCGGCACCGTGCTGGTGGGCGATCTCTACGCGGTCGTACAGCGGAATAAACGTGTCGCCAGAACGCGTCAGGCGGGCGTCAATGCCATTGCTGCGTAAAATTGCGCGCACATTTTTTGCAATCGCTAACACGACATGCTTTTCTTTCGCACCGTTTTTACCAATAGCGCCGGTGTCAATTCCGCCGTGACCGGGGTCCAGCATGACCAGACGCTTCGCGCCCGGCTTTTTCGATTTCGGTTTACTGTGTCCGTTACTGGTTTTGAGCGTGCTCTCTTCTTTTGCCTGAGCCTGCTGTGCGATGCCCGTTAACGTTAAGGCCGCCAGCCCCGCTTTGAGAACCTGACGACGCGATGTGAGTGCTTTTAATGGTTTGAATGTGCTCATGCGGCCTGAATTGTAAAAATTGGGGTCCTGGTGTTATATCGTATCGTGATTAGCGTTACGACAGTCCTTATTGAGAATTGTTTTACTTTTCATTTCAATACGTGACAAAGTGACATTATGCCAAATTTTGGCGAGTTTTTCCCCGGTTATTGGCTAAACGCGATGTTCACGCCATAATCACTGTTTTTAAACCCGAAAAGGCGGTTAATACCATGGAGATACGCGTTTTTCGCCAGGAAGATTTCGAAGAGGTGATCACCCTTTGGGAGCGCTGCGATCTGCTGCGTCCGTGGAACGATCCGGAAATGGATATTGAACGTAAGCTGAATCACGACGTCAGTCTGTTTCTGGTTGCAGAAGTCAACGGCGAGGTGGTGGGAACAGTGATGGGCGGGTACGACGGCCATCGCGGCTCGGCCTATTATCTGGGCGTGCACCCGGAATTTCGTGCGCGCGGCATCGCCAATGCGCTGCTCAATCGGCTGGAAAAGAAACTCATTGCCCGCGGCTGCCCGAAGATTCAGATCATGGTGCGGGAAGATAACGACGTAGTGCTGGGCATGTATGAACGTCTGGGTTATGAACACGCGGACGTACTGAGCTTAGGTAAGCGCCTGATAGAAGATGAAGAGTACTGAGATCCATCCGGCAGATTATGATGCGCAAGGGCGTGTCAGGCTGCCCTTTTTGTTCTGGTGCGTTTTGCTGCTGCAGGCCCGTACCTGGGTGCTGTTTGTGATGGCCGCCGCGTCGCGCGGGCAGGGCGATACCCTTCTGACGCTCTTCTATCCCGATCACGATGCCTTCTGGCTCGGCTTGCTGCCGGGCGTGCCGGCGGTGGTGGCGTTTTTATGCAGCGGGCGACGGCATACGATCCCGCGCCTGTGGGGTGCGCTTCGTTGGCTGCTGATCCTCGCTCAGCTTGCGCTGCTCGTCTGGCAACCGGTGCTCTGGTGGGGCGGTGAACCGCTTACGGGGAGCGGTATTGCGCTGCTCGTGGCGGATATCGTGGCGCTGCTGTGGCTGCTGACGAATCCCCGCCTTCGCGCCTGTTTTACGCATCAGGAAGATTAACCTGGCACTTTTTGCCGATACCGCACTCCAACAAGCGTTGATTTAACACGTAAGGACGTTTCAATGAAATCGCTGCGTTTATTTTTATGCGCTCTCCCGCTGGCGTTAACCGGCTGTTCAACGCTCTCATCAATTAACTGGTCTGCGGCCTATCCGTGGAACTGGTTTGGCTCTTCAACGGAAGTGACCGAGCAGGGCGTGGGGAAAATTACCGCCGCGACGGCGCTGGATCAGGACGCCCTTCAGGATGCACTGGGTGACGGTTATCGCCTGCGCAGCGGCATGAAAACAGAAAACGGCAATATCGTGCGTTATTTCGAAGCGCTGAAGGGTGACACGCTGGCGCTGGTGATTAACGGTGATAAAGGCACGGTAAACCGTATTGCTGTGATGGACGACGGCATTCCAACCGAAAGCGGTGTGAAAGTGGGAACCCCGTTTAGCGAACTCTATAAACAGGCCTTCGGCAACTGCACCAGCGCCCCGTCTGACGACGGCGTGGCGGTGGAATGTAAAGCGCAGGGCAGCCAGCACATCAGCTATCTCTTCACCGGTACCTGGAGTGGTCCGGAAGGTTTAATGCCGTCTGACGACACGCTGAAAAGCTGGAAAGTGAGCAAAATTATCTGGAAGCAGTAATTTGCGCCTGAACAAACCGTCTCGCTGAAATACGGGTATAATAGCCGCCATCAATGCCACGCTGACGTGGCATCTTTATTTCAGGAGGAGCGATGTCTCAGGTTCAGAGTGGCATTTTGCCAGAACATTGCCGCGCGGCGATTTGGATTGAAGCCAATGTTAAAGGGGATGTGGATGCCCTGCGTGCGGCCAGTAAAGCGTTCGTTGATAAGCTGGCCACCTTCCAGGCCAAATTCCCGGACGCCCACCTGGGCGCGGTCGTTGCCTTTGGTCATAACGTCTGGCGTCAACTGAGCGGTGGCGAAGGTGCCGAAGAGCTGAAGGATTTTATCCCTTACGGTAAAGGCCTGGCACCCGCAACGCAGTTCGACGTGCTGATCCACATTCTCTCGCTGCGTCATGATGTGAACTTCTCCGTTGCCCAGGTGGCGGTTGCGGCTTTTGGTGACAGCATTGACGTTCAGGAAGAGATCCACGGTTTCCGTTGGGTGGAAGAACGCGACCTGAGCGGCTTCGTTGACGGAACTGAAAACCCGGCGGGTGAAGAGACGCGTCGTGAAGTGGCGGTAATCAAAGACGGTGTCGACGCGGGCGGCAGCTATGTATTCGTCCAGCGCTGGGAGCACAACCTCAAGCAGCTGAACCGCATGAGCGTGCATGACCAGGAGATGATGATTGGCCGTACGAAAGAGGCCAACGAAGAGATCGACGGCGATGCCCGTCCTGTCACCTCTCACCTGAGCCGCGTTGACCTCAAGGAAGACGGGAAAGGTCTGAAGATTGTTCGCCAGAGCCTGCCATACGGCACAGCAAGCGGTACCCACGGTCTTTACTTCTGTGCGTACTGCGCGCGCCTGCATAACATCGAACAGCAGCTGCTGAGCATGTTTGGCGATACCGACGGCAAGCGTGACGCCATGCTGCGCTTCACCAAACCGGTGACCGGCGGCTACTACTTCGCCCCGTCCGTCGAGCGTCTGCTGGCGCTGTAAGTGCTTTCCACCCTCTCCCGCACGGTGAGGGCTGGGGTGCGGACCACGACGGGCTGCACCCTTATTCTCTTTTCTGCTTGTAAATCACCAAACGGTATATAAAACCGTTACTCCTTTCGTCCTCGTTATAAATATTATGACTATAAGATAGTCATCACATTTATAAGGGTGCGCAATGGCCGTTACTGTACTGAAAAAAGGATCGCTGGCACTGGCAGGTTTGCTGCTGGTGGCACAGGCGCAGGCTACTGAGCTGCTGAACAGTTCGTATGATGTTTCCCGCGAGCTGTTTGCCGCCCTTAACCCACCGTTTGAACAGCAGTGGGCGAAAGACAACAACGGCGACAAGCTGACCATTAAACAGTCACACGCAGGGTCGTCCAAGCAGGCGCTGGCCATTCTCCAGGGGCTGAAAGCGGATGTGGTGACCTATAACCAGGTCACTGACGTGCAGATCCTGCACGACAAAGGCAAGCTGATCGCCGCTGACTGGCAGAGTCGTTTGCCGAACAACAGCTCACCGTTCTACTCCACCATGGGTTTCCTGGTGC
This sequence comes from Enterobacter sp. WPR_3_1, assembly GCF_003635055.1. NCBI lineage: Bacteria > Pseudomonadati > Pseudomonadota > Gammaproteobacteria > Enterobacterales > Enterobacteriaceae > Enterobacter > Enterobacter sp. WPR_3_1. The sequence goes on from NZ_RBXU01000008.1 coordinate 156,718, forward strand.
GTAAGGGCAACCCGAAAAATATCCACGACTGGAATGACCTGGTGCGTTCCGACGTGAAGCTGATTTTCCCGAATCCAAAAACCTCCGGTAACGCGCGCTATACCTATCTGGCAGCGTGGGGCGCGGCGGACAAAGCTGACGGTAACGATAAAGCGAAAACCGAGCAGTTCATGACCCAGTTCCTGAAAAACGTCGAGGTGTTTGATACCGGCGGTCGCGGCGCGACCACGACCTTTGCAGAGCGCGGCCTGGGCGATGTGCTGATCAGCTTTGAGTCGGAAGTGAATAATATCCGCAAACAGTACGAGGCGCAGGGTTTCGAGGTCGTTATCCCGAAAACCAATATCCTCGCCGAGTTCCCGGTAGCGTGGGTAGATAAAAACGTGCAGTCCAACGGCACAGAGAAAGCGGCAAAAGCTTACCTCAACTACCTGTACAGCCCACAGGCGCAGACGATCATTACCGATTACTACTACCGCGTGAATAACCCGGATGTGATGAACAAACTGAAGGATAAATTCCCGCAGACCGAGTTGTTCCGCGTGGAAGACCATTTCGGCTCCTGGCCTGATGTCATGAAAACGCATTTTGCCAGCGGCGGTGAGTTAGACAAATTGCTGGCGGCGGGGCGTAAGTAATGTTTGCAGTCTCTACCAGACGTGTGCTGCCGGGCTTTACCTTAAGCCTCGGGACCAGCCTGCTGTTCGTCTGCCTGATCTTATTGTTGCCGCTCAGCGCGCTGGTGATGCAGCTTGCGCAAATGAGCTGGGCGCAGTACTGGGAAGTGATAACCAACCCGCAGGTCGTCGCAGCCTATAAGGTGACGCTGCTGTCGGCGTTTGTGGCGTCCATTTTTAACGGGGCCTTTGGCCTGCTGATGGCGTGGATCTTAACCCGCTACCGTTTCCCGGGTCGTACGCTGCTCGACGCGTTAATGGACCTGCCGTTTGCGCTGCCGACGGCGGTGGCGGGGTTAACCCTTGCCTCGCTCTTTTCCGTGAACGGGTTTTACGGTGAGTGGCTGGCGAAGCTTGATATCAAAGTGACCTATACCTGGCTCGGTATCGCGGTCGCGATGGCCTTTACCAGCATTCCTTTTGTTGTACGCACCGTGCAGCCAGTGCTCGAAGAGTTAGGTCCTGAATACGAAGAAGCGGCGGAAACGCTGGGTGCCACGCGCTGGCAAAGCTTCCGCAAGGTCGTCCTGCCTGAGCTTTCTCCGGCGCTGCTGGCCGGTATCGCGCTGTCGTTTACCCGTAGCCTCGGTGAGTTCGGCGCGGTTATTTTCATTGCCGGGAACATTGCGTGGAAAACCGAAGTCACCTCGCTGATGATTTTTATCCGCTTGCAGGAGTTTGATTACCCGGCGGCGAGCGCGATTGCCTCGGTCATTCTTGCCGCATCGCTGCTGCTGCTCTACTCAATTAACACTCTGCAAAGTCGCTTTGGTCGACGCGTGGTAGGTCACTGATGGCGGAAGTTACTCAATTGAAGCGATACGATGCTCCCCGTATCAACTGGGGAAAATGGTTTCTGATTGGTACGGGCGTGCTGGTGTCCGCCTTCATTCTCGTCGTGCCGACGATTTATATTTTTGTTCAGGCGTTCAGCAAGGGGTTGATGCCCGCGCTGGAAAACCTGGCGAACCCGGATATGCTGCACGCCATCTGGCTGACCGTCCTGATTGCGCTTATCACAGTGCCGGTCAACCTGGTGTTCGGTACGCTGCTGGCCTGGCTGGTAACGCGCTTTAACTTCCCGGGACGTCAGCTGCTGCTGACCCTGCTGGATATCCCGTTTGCCGTGTCGCCGGTAGTGGCCGGTCTGGTTTATCTGCTCTTTTACGGCTCTAACGGCCCGCTGGGCGGCTGGCTGGATGAGCATAACCTGCAGGTCATGTTCGCCTGGCCGGGCATGGTGCTGGTCACGGTGTTTGTAACCTGTCCGTTTGTGGTGCGCGAACTGGTCCCGGTGATGTTAAGCCAGGGCAGCAACGAAGATGAAGCGGCAATTCTGCTGGGCGCATCCGGCTGGCAGATGTTCCGCCGCGTGACGCTGCCGAATATTCGCTGGGCGCTGCTCTACGGCGTCGTGCTGACCAATGCCCGCGCCATAGGCGAGTTCGGTGCAGTTTCGGTCGTCTCGGGATCCATCCGCGGCGAAACGCTGTCGTTACCGTTACAGATTGAATTACTGGAACAGGACTACAACACTGTCGGTTCCTTTACTGCCGCAGCGTTACTGACGCTGATGGCGATTTTGACCCTGTTTTTGAAGAGTGTGGTGCAGTGGCGTTTAGAGAATCAGGAAAAACGTCAGCACCAGGAGGGAAATCATGAGCATTGAGATTGCCAATATTAAGAAGTCTTTTGGTCGCACCCAGGTGCTGAATGATATCTCGCTGGATATCCCTTCCGGACAAATGGTGGCACTGCTCGGGCCGTCTGGCTCGGGTAAAACCACGCTGCTGCGCATTATCGCCGGGCTTGAGCATCAGACCAGCGGACATATTCGTTTTCACGGTACCGACGTAAGCCGTATGCACGCCCGCGACCGTAAAGTGGGCTTTGTATTCCAGCATTACGCGCTGTTCCGCCATATGACCGTGTTTGATAACATCGCTTTCGGTCTGACCGTGCTGCCTCGCCGCGAGCGCCCGGATGCGGCCACCATCAAAGCGAAAGTGACCAAACTGCTGGAGATGGTACAGCTTGCGCATCTGGCTGACCGCTTCCCGGCGCAGCTTTCCGGCGGCCAGAAGCAGCGCGTTGCGCTGGCGCGGGCCCTGGCCGTTGAGCCGCAAATTCTGCTGCTGGATGAGCCGTTTGGCGCGCTGGATGCGCAGGTGCGTAAAGAGTTACGCCGCTGGCTGCGTCAGCTGCATGAAGAGCTGAAGTTCACCAGCGTCTTCGTCACCCACGATCAGGAAGAGGCGATGGAAGTCGCGGACCGCGTGGTGGTGATGAGCCAGGGGAACATCGAGCAGGTTGATGAGCCAGAGCAGCTCTGGCGTGAACCGGCGACCCGATTTGTCCTCGAGTTTATGGGCGAAGTTAACCGGCTGCAGGGCACCATCCGCGGTGGGCAATTCCACGTGGGCGCACACCGCTGGCCGCTGGGATACACCTCCGCACATCAGGGGCCGGTCGATCTGTTCCTGCGTCCCTGGGAAGTGGACGTGAGCCGCCGGACGAGTCTGGATTCACCGCTGCCGGTGCAGGTGCTGGAAGCTAGCCCTAAAGGGCACTACACCCAATTGGTGGTACAGCCGCTGGGCTGGTATACCGAGCCGCTGACGGTGGTGATGCGTGATGACGAGCCGCCGTACCGGGGCGAACGCCTGTTTGTTGGGCTGCAGCATGCCCGTATTTATCATGGCAATGAGCGCATAGAGACGCGCGAGGATATTGCTCTGGCGGAGTCAGCCTGATAGGTTAATGACACGTAGTTTGACCGGAGGCGCTGCGCTTAGCCGGTCTGGAATATGATCTCCGTATGCCCGGAGCGCTGCGCGCCACCGGGCTTTTTATTGGACAGCGATCTTGAACACATTAGAACACACCATCGGCAACACCCCTCTGGTCAAACTTCAGCGCATGGGGCCGGACAACGGCAGCGAAATCTGGGTCAAACTCGAAGGCAATAACCCTGCCGGTTCGGTGAAGGACCGGGCTGCATTGTCCATGATTGTGCAGGCCGAGAAACGCGGTGAAATTCAGCCCGGCGACGTGCTGATTGAAGCCACCAGCGGTAACACAGGTATTGCGCTGGCAATGATTGCCGCGCTGAAAGGCTATCGCATGACGTTGCTGATGCCCGATAACATGAGCCAGGAGCGCCGTGCGGCGATGCGCGCCTATGGTGCCGAACTGATTCTGGTCTCTAAAGAAGAGGGGATGGAAGGGGCGCGCGACCTGGCGCTAGCCATGGCCGAACGCGGTGAAGGCAAACTGCTCGATCAGTTTAATAACCCGGATAACCCCTACGCTCACTACACCACTACCGGTCCGGAAATCTGGCAGCAGACCAACGGGCGCATCACTCACTTCGTCTCCAGCATGGGCACGACAGGGACCATTACCGGCGTATCCCGTTTTCTGCGCGAGCAGGAAAAGGCGGTAACGATTGTGGGTCTGCAGCCGGAAGAGGGGAGCAGCATACCGGGTATTCGCCGCTGGCCGTCGGAATACATGCCGGGCATTTATAACGCCCAGCTGGTGGATCAGGTGCTGGATATTCATCAACGCGAGGCGGAGAATACGATGCGTGAACTGGCCGTGCGTGAAGGTATCTTCTGCGGGGTCAGCTCGGGTGGCGCGGTAGCGGGAGCATTGCGTGTTGCGAAGGCACATCCCGGGGCTGTCGTGGTGGCGATTATCTGCGACCGCGGCGATCGCTATCTTTCTACCGGCGTCTTTGGTGAAGAGAGTTATACGCAGGGGGCGGGGATTTAAGCGTCATGGAGATGATTTTATTCCGGGATAACACCCGGGCGCAGCAAACCGATATTGTCGCGGTACAGTCGCAGGTGGTTTACGGCAGCGTGGGGAACAGCATTGCGGTGCCGAACATTCGTACCCACCGGCTGACCGTCACCGCCGTGCCGACCGTGCTGTTCAGCAACACGCCGCACTACGATACCTTTTACGGTGGCGTGATCCCCGATGAGTGGTTCAGCGGGTATCTTAAGGCGCTGGAAGAGCGCGAGATCCTGCGCGAGCTTAAAGCCGTTACCACGGGCTACATGGGCAGTGCCAGCCAGATAAAATGCCTGGCGCAGTGGCTCACCACGATCAAAGCGCAGCATCCTGACCTGCTGGTGTTGGTTGACCCCGTTATTGGCGATATTGACAGTGGGATGTATGTAAAACCTGATATCCCTGAGGCGTATCGGGAGTACCTGCTGCCACTGGCGCAGGGGATCACGCCTAACGTCTTTGAGCTGGAAGTGTTAAGCGGTAAACCGTGTCGTACGCCTGAAAGTGCCATAGCGTCAGCGCAGGGGTTACTTTCCGACACGCTGAAATGGGTGGCCATCACCAGCGCGCCGGTGGCGGACGATCCGGAGAATATTCACGTGGTGCTGGTTACCCGAGACGGTGTGACCGTCAGTGCGCATCCGCGTGTTGAAACGGACCTGAAAGGCACGGGCGACCTCTTCTGTTCAGAGCTGGTGAGCGGGATCGTTGAGGGCAAAACCGTTGCCGATGCGATTCGCATGGCAGGAGACCGCGTCACAGATGTGATGATTTATACGCAGTCGAAAGGCTACGACGAGCTTATACTGCCCGCATAAACAAAAATGGCGCCCGAAGGCGCCATTTTTCTGTGCGGCAAGAATTACTTCTTGATGCGGATAACCGGGGTTTCACCCACGGTGACGCTGCCAGACAGTTTGATCAGTTCTTTGATTTCGTCCATGTTGGAGATAACAACCGGCGTCAGGGTAGACTTGGCTTTTTCTTCCAGCAGTGGCAGATCGAATTCAATGACCGGGTCGCCAACTTTAACACGCTGGCCTTCTTCCGCGATACGTTTGAAGCCTTCGCCTTTCAGTTCAACGGTGTCGATACCGAAGTGAACGAACAGTTCGATACCGCTATCAGATTCGATAGAGAACGCATGGTTGGTTTCAAAAATTTTACCGATGGTGCCGTCAACTGGAGCAACCATTTTGTTGCCAGTTGGTTTGATAGCAATGCCATCACCAACGATTTTCTCAGCAAACACTACATCCGGCACGTCTTCGATGTTGACGATCTCGCCGGAGAGCGGAGCAACAATCTCAATAGTTCCGGAGTCTTTCTTATCATCAGAAACCAGAGATTTCAGTTTATCGAACAAACCCATGATCTTCTCCTAAGCAGTAATTTGGGCCGCATCTCGTGGATTAGCAGATTGTTTTTTCTTCAATGAACTTGTTAACCAGCGTCATTAACTCGTCCGTTGTCGGTTGAGCAAGAGCCTGCTCTGCTAACACCTTCGCATCTTCGAAGTTCGTGTTACGGATAATCTTCTTAATGCGCGGGATGGAAATGGCGCTCATAGAGAATTCGTCCAGACCCATACCCAGCAACAGAAGTGTAGCACGTTCGTCGCCTGCAAGCTCACCACACATGCCAGTCCATTTACCTTCTGCATGAGAAGCATCAATAACTTGCTTGATCAAGTTCAGTACGGACGGTGACATTGGCTGGTAGAGATGTGAAATCATATCATTACCACGGTCAACTGCCAGGGTGTACTGCGTTAAATCATTGGTACCGATACTAAAGAAATCAACTTCTTTGGCTAAATGACGCGCAATGGTCGCCGCCGCAGGTGTTTCCACCATCACGCCGATCTCAATTGACTCGTCAAATGCTTTACCTTCGTCGCGCAGTTCCTGTTTGTAGATTTCGATCTCTTTCTTCAGTGCACGCACTTCTTCAACAGAGATGATCATCGGGAACATGATGCGCAGTTTACCGAAAGCAGACGCACGCAGGATAGCGCGAACCTGATCGCGCAGGATCTCTTTACGATCCATCGCGATACGAATCGCACGCCAGCCCAGGAACGGGTTCTCTTCTTTCGGGAAGTTCATGTACGGCAGCTCTTTGTCGCCACCGATATCCATGGTACGGACGATAACCGCCTGAGAGCCACACGCTTCAGCCACAGCTTTATACGCAGCAAACTGTTCTTCTTCAGTTGGCAGCGCGTCACGGTCCATGAACAGGAATTCAGTACGATAGAGACCCACACCTTCCGCGCCGTTGCGCTCAGCGCCATCGACGTCACGTACGGTACCGATGTTTGCGCACACTTCAACCTGATGACCGTCCAGAGTGATGGCTGGCAGGTCTTTCAGCTTAGCGAGTTCCGCTTTTTCAGTCGCAACCTGCTCCTGAACCGCGCGCAGTTTTTCGATCTCTTCGTTAGTTGGGTTGACGTAAACCACGTTGTTTACGGCATCCAGAATCAGATAATCGTCGTTTTTGACCTGAGAGGTGACGCTACCGGTACCCACAATGGCAGGCAGTTCCAGAGAACGCGCCATGATAGAGGTGTGGGAGGTACGGCCGCCCGCGTCAGTGATGAAACCGAGGACCTTTTTCAGGTTCAACTGTGCGGTTTCAGACGGGGTCAGATCGGCGGCAACCAGGATGACTTCATCCTGAATAGCGCTCAGGTCGATAATGGCCAGACCCAGGATGTTGCGCAGCAGGCGCTTACCGATGTCACGTACGTCAGCCGCACGTTCTTTCAGGTATTCATCATCCAGTTCTTCCAGGGCAGTTGCCTGACCTTCGATAACTTCATGCGCAGCAGCGTCTGCCGTCATGCTTTTATCTTTAATCAGGGCTATGATTTCCTGCTCCAGCTCCTCATCTTCGAGCAGCATGATGTGCCCTTCGAAGATGGCTTCTTTTTCTTCACCGAAAGTTTCGCCAGCTTTAGTCTTGATTGCTTCCAGTTGCGCAGATGCCTTGGCACGACCGCTCAGAAAACGTTCAACTTCCTGATCAACCTTGTCGGCAGAAATTTTTTTCCGGTCGATGACGATCTCGTCTTCTTTCAGCAGCAGTGCTTTGCCGAAAGCGATACCCGGGGATGCTAAAATGCCTGAAATCATAACCCTACCTTACTTGTGACTGATATTTAAAAGAACCCGGAAACTTACTCGAGCTCAGCCATCAGTTTTACCAGATGCTCAACTGCTTTCTGCTCGTCTTCACCTTCAGCAGAGATGGTGACAACGGTACCCTGAGTCAGACCCAGAGTCTGCAGTTTGAACAGGCTTTTTGCGCTGGCGCTTTTGCCGTTGGAAGTCACAGTGATTTCAGAAGTGAAGCCTTTCGCTTCTTTAACAAACTGAGCAGCAGGGCGGGTGTGCAGACCGTTCGGAGCGGTAATGGTAACTTCTTGCTGGAACATTGTATTTCCCCAACTTATAGGTTTAGTGTTGTGGAACTAAAGTCTAGCCTGGCGACTTAACTTTAGCCTGTATTGTTAGCGCTGACGTTTCGATCGTCATTAAACATTATGCAGCGAAAGCAAGACTTGAACCAAATCATAAAATCGATTCAGCAAGGCTATTTCGTTCACTGATTAATTTCACGCATCAAAATAATTGCTGGTTTAAATACCAGACCCAACGGGGTGAATCAATGCCAGGAGGGGTAAAACTTTGAAGCAGGCCACAAAAAAGCACCCAAAAAGGTGCTTTTTTACGCGTTATTAACATGCTGGCATTACTGTTGCAGTTCTTTTTCAGTGAACAGATCGGCAAACAGTGCGGTGCTCAAGTAACGCTCACCCGATGAAGGCAGGATAACCACAATATTCTTATTGGTAAAGGCCTCATCTTCCTGAAGTTTGAGCGCTGCCGCAACAGCAGCACCGGAAGAGATGCCCGCCAGAATACCTTCCTCGTCCATCAGACGACGTGCGGTAGAGATAGCTTCTTCGTTGGTGATGGTCACCACTTTATCAATAAGCTTCAGATCCAGGTTGCCCGGAATGAAGCCGGCACCGATACCCTGAATTTTATGTGGGCCGGGTTTAATCTCTTCGCCCGCCAGCGCCTGGGTGATCACCGGCGAGTCGGTTGGTTCCACGGCAACGGTAATCAGGTCTTTTTTACCTTTTGTGCCTTTTATATAGCGCGACACGCCAGTCAGGGTTCCGCCGGTGCCTACACCGGAGATAAATACATCAACCTGACCGTCGGTATCTTCCCAAATTTCCGGGCCGGTGGTCTTTTCGTGAATTTCCGGGTTCGCCGGGTTGCTGAACTGCTGCAGCAGCAGATATTTCGCCGGATCGCTGGCAACAATCTCTTCTGCTTTCTGAATCGCACCCTTCATGCCTTTGGCACCTTCGGTCAGCACCAGATTCGCGCCCAGCGCTTTCAGCAGTTTGCGACGTTCGATGCTCATGGTTTCAGGCATGGTCAGCGTCAGTTTATAACCGCGCGCCGCCGCAACATAGGCCAGTGCGATACCGGTGTTACCGCTGGTCGGTTCAACCAGCTCAACGCCTGGCTTCAGCACGCCACGTTTTTCAGCATCCCAAATCATATTTGCACCGATACGGCACTTCACGCTGAAGCTCGGGTTACGTGATTCGACCTTCGCCAGAATGCGTCCATTACCGATACGGTTCAGTCGAACCAGGGGCGTATGACCGATAGTCAGCGAGTTGTCTTCATAAATCTTACTCATGGCCTGTCCTTAACTGTATGAAATTGGGATACCGTCCCAGCATACCTGTTGAACAGGTAGGGGGAAGTAAGGAATTCGCATATCTATATACTGCAAGGAAATAATGGGGATCAGTATGGAATAAGGGGCGGCATAAGCCACCCCCTTTTTACACATTTTTGCATTACTTCCATAACGCGTGCTTAGCACGGTAGCAGTCAACCCACATCGCCGTTGCGCCGCAAACGGCGACCGGCATGATGAACAGGTTGAGCACCGGGATCATGGTGAACAGACTGGTCAGCGCCCCGAACTGCATATTCGCGACTTTTTGCGTACGCAGGGCGCTGCGCATCGTTTTGAACGGCACCTTGTGGTTATCGAACGGATAATCGCAGTACTGGATTGCCAGCATCCAGGCGCTGAACAGGAACCACAGCACCGGGGCCACCGTCTGACCGACGCCAGGGACAAAATAAAGGATAAGCAGCACAATGGCGCGGGGAAGATACCAGGCAAACTTCTGCCATTCGCGCTTCATGATGCGTGGGATATCTTTCATGATCCCCAGCATGCCCGTATCCGGCGGCGTTGCACCGGTAAGACGTGCTTCCAGCTGTTCTGCCAGCAGGCCGTTAAACGGCGCAGCTATCCAGTTTGCAATCGTCGAGAAGAAGTAGCCGAACACCAGCAGCACGGAGATGACCGCAACCGGCCAGAGCAGGTAGTTCAGCCACTGCAGCCAGTCCGGCACATGGCTCATCAGCGAAGGGATCCAGCTCTCCAGTTTGGTGAACAGCCACCAGAACGCGCCGCCCATCAGGATAATGTTAATCAGCAACGGCAGAATGACGTAGCGACGAATCCCCGGCAGTGAGACCAGTTTCCAGCCCTGAGAAAAATACCAGACGCCGCTGCGCGGGGGAGAAGATGATGTTGAAACCATAACCAGGCTGTACTCCTTTTTTCACAACCAGTGGAATTGCCCGCCTATATTATCCACTTACGGACCAATGACCAGTTCGGAAATGTTCGAAAAAACAGCAAAAAGCACGATTTAGTTCATCTTTATGCTGTGAATGCTCTGCACACACTTGCACTTGACGTAAACGGCAAATACTCTTAGTGAGTAAATGTTTGCCGTGGTGGCAAGGTGTTAGAACAACAGAGAATATAATGATGCAGGATTTGCGTCTGATATTAATCATTGTTGGCGCGATCGCCATAATCGCTTTACTGGTACATGGTTTCTGGACCAGCCGTAAAGAGCGTTCCTCTATGTTTCGCGATCGCCCACTGAAGCGCATGAAGTCCAGTCGTGATGACGATGACAGTGAAAATGACATCGACGGAAGCGACGACGACGGCGTGGGTGAAGTTCGTGTTCATCGGGTCAATACTGCGCCCGGCGCGGCTCATGGGGAGCATGAAGCCCCTCGTCAGCCTCCGCAGCACCAGTATCAACCGCCGTATGCTTCTGCACAGCCGCGCCAGCAGGCGCCGCAGCCTGGAGAAGAGCCGGTGCGTCAGCCGCCGCAACAGCCTGTCCATCAGCAGCCTGCTGCGCCACAGCCGGTTCAGCAACAGCCTGTGCAGCAACCCGCGCCACAACAGCCTGCACAGCCGGTACACCAACCGCAGCAGCCTGTTCACGTGCAGCCTGCACCTCAGCCTGCGCCGGCCCCGCTCGTTGAACCAGAGCCCGTGGTTGAGCCAGAACCGGTTGTTGAAAAACCGCAGCGTAAAGAAGCGGTCATCATCATGAACGTGGCTGCGCATCATGGCACCCACCTGAATGGCGATGTCCTGCTTAACAGCATTCAACAGGCAGGCTTCAAGTTTGGCGACATGAATATTTTCCATCGTCACCTGAGTCCTGACGGTAGCGGTCCGGCGCTGTTTAGCCTGGCCAATATGGTTAACCCTGGCACCTTTGACCCGGAAATGACCGGTGATTTCGTGACGCCGGGTGTCACTATCTTCATGCAGGTGCCGTCCTACGGTGATGAACTGCAAAACTTTAAGCTGATGCTGCAGTCCGCGCAGCACATTGCTGACGAAGTCGGTGGTGTGGTGCTCGACGATCAGCGTCGTATGATGACGCCGCAGAAACTGCGCGAGTATCAGGACCGCATCCGCGAAGTTAAGGAAGCCAACGCGTAATCATCGCGTTTACATCGACTCCTCTTCAACCCCCGCATGTCGGGGGTTTTTTCTCATTGATGGTGTGATATGGACTCAATCGAACAACAACTCACTGAACTGCGAACCACGCTTCGCCATCATGAATACCTCTATCATGTTATGGACGCGCCGGAAGTGCCGGATGCGGAGTATGACCGTCTGATGCGCGAGTTGCGAGAGCTAGAGGCGCAGCACCCGGAATTGATTACGCCCGACTCACCCACGCAGCGCGTGGGTGCGGAGCCGCTGGGTGCTTTCAGTCAGGTACGTCATGAAGTGCCAATGTTGTCTCTGGACAACGTCTTTGATGAAGAGAGCTTCCTCGCGTTTAACAAGCGCGTGCAGGATCGCCTCAAAAGCAGCGACTCCCTGACCTGGTGCTGCGAGTTGAAGCTGGATGGTCTGGCGGTCAGCCTTCTCTATGAAAACGGTGTGCTGGTGCGTGCCGCGACGCGGGGTGATGGTACGACGGGTGAAGACATTACCACTAACGTACGCACCATCCGTGCGATCCCGCTGAAGCTGCAAGGGGATAATATTCCAGCCCGTCTGGAAGTGCGCGGTGAAGTATTCCTCCCGCAGGCGGGCTTCGAGAAAATCAACGAAGAGGCGCGCCGTACCGGCGGGAAAGTGTTTGCTAACCCGCGTAATGCGGCGGCAGGCTCCCTGCGCCAGCTTGATCCCCGTATCACCGCGAAGCGACCGCTTACTTTCTTCTGCTATGGTGTCGGGATTCTGGAAGGCGGTGAACTGCCGGATACCCATCTCGGACGTTTATTGCAGTTTAAAGCGTGGGGCCTGCCGGTGAGTAACCGTGTTCAGCTGTGCGACTCCCCGGAAGCCGTGCTGGCGTTCTACCGCAAAGTGGAAGAAGACCGCCCGACGCTTGGTTTTGATATTGATGGCGTGGTTATCAAGGTTAACTCACTTGCGCTGCAGGAGCAGTTAGGCTTTGTGGCGCGCGCGCCACGCTGGGCAGTGGCGTTTAAATTCCCGGCGCAGGAGCAGATGACCTTTGTCCGTGACGTGGAGTTCCAGGTGGGCCGTACGGGCGCGATTACCCCGGTTGCCCGTCTGGAGCCGGTGCAGGTTGCTGGCGTGCTGGTGAGTAACGCCACGCTGCATAACGCCGATGAAATTGAACGTCTCGGCCTGCGCATTGGTGACAAAGTGGTGATTCGTCGCGCGGGCGATGTTATCCCGCAGGTGGTGAACGTGGTTGAGTCAGAGCGTCCTGACGATACGCGCGCCATCGTGTTCCCGACGCATTGCCCGGTATGTGGATCTGACGTTGAGCGCGTTGAAGGTGAAGCGGTGGCTCGCTGTACGGGCGGCTTAATCTGCGGGGCACAACGTAAAGAGTCACTGAAGCACTTCGTTTCCCGTCGGGCGATGGACGTCGACGGAATGGGTGACAAAATTATCGATCAGCTGGTAGAGAAAGAATATGTTCATACGCCTGCAGATCTCTTCAAACTGACCGCGGGTAAACTCACGGGTCTTGATCGCATGGGACCGAAGTCGGCCCAGAATGTGGTTAATGCCCTGGATGCTGCCAAAGAGACAACCTTTGCCCGATTCCTTTATGCGCTCGGTATTCGCGAAGTGGGCGAAGCCACGGCGGCGGGCCTGGCGGCGTATTTCGGTACGCTGGAAGCCCTGGAGAAGGCGAGTATTGACGAGCTGCAGAGAGTCCCGGACGTGGGGATTGTCGTCGCGACGCATGTCTTCAACTTCTTTGCCGAAGAGAGCAACCGCGAGGTGATCGGCAAGCTGCTGGAAGAGGGCATCAGATGGCCGGCTCCGGTCGTGGTCAACGCTGACGAGATCGACAGCCCGTTTGCCGGCAAAACGGTCGTTCTGACCGGCAGCCTGAGCCAGCTTTCCCGTGATGATGCTAAAGCACGACTGGTTGCGCTGGGCGCAAAAGTGGCAGGCAGCGTGTCGAAGAAAACCGACCTGGTTATTGCCGGGGAAGCCGCCGGTTCGAAGCTTGCTAAAGCTCAGGAGCTGGGCATTGAGGTTATCGACGAAGCGGAAATGATGCGCCTGTTAGGAGAGTAACGTGGAGAAAGAGCTGCTCGTTGAGATCGCCAACACGGAGATGCCATTCGGTAAATATAAAGGCCGCAGGCTGATTGATTTACCGGAAGATTATTTGCTGTGGTTTGCCCGCAAAGATGGGTTCCCGGCTGGACGACTGGGTGAGCTGATGGCTATCACGTTACTGATTAAAACCGAGGGGCTGACGCAGTTGGTTCAGCCCCTGAAACGTCCTTAAGCTTTCGCGGCGCGGGTCTCTTCCTGCGCCTGTTTTTCCGTCTGGCGTTTGTAACGACGCGCCAGCACCGCGCAGACCATCAGCTGGATCTGATGGAAAATCATCAGTGGCAGTACCATCATCCCTATCATTGAGGTCGGGAAGAGAATGTTTGCCATAGGAATGCCGTTCGCCAGGCTCTTCTTCGAGCCACAGAAGACAATGGTAATTTCATCGGCTTTGTTGAAGCCGCACTTGCGGGCCACAAAGACGTTTACGCCAATCACAATCGCCAGCAGAACAAGGCTGACCACCACGATAAACAGCAGCGAGCCTGCGCCCACCTTATGCCAGATGCCATTCACAACCGCTTCACTGAAGGCTGAATAGACTACCAGCAGAATCGACGACTGGTCGGTTTTTGAGATCCATTTTTTGTGCTTTGCAACAAACGCGCCCGTCCATGGGCGAGAGAGATGGCCCAGCACAAACGGCAACAGCAGCTGCAGACAGATTTTACCTACCTGTTCCAGGTTACCTTCCGCGCCGTGCATGTTCATCAGCAGACCCACCAGCAGCGGCGAAACGAAAATCCCTAACAGGCTGGATGCCGACGCTGAACAGACTGCGGCTGCGACGTTACCTCCCGCCAGAGAGGTAAACGCGATAGCGGACTGCACGGTAGCCGGCAGAATGCACAGATACAGGAAGCCGGTATAAAGGGCTGGGTCGACATTCACCGGTGCCCACCATGCGAACAGCACGCCGAGTACAGGAAAGAGGATGAACGTGCTGCACATCACCCAGAGGTGCAGTCGCCAGTGACTCCCTCCCGCAATAATGGCTTCGCGCGAGAGCTTTGCGCCGTGCATAAAGAACAACAGCGCGATGGCCGCGGTCGTCAGTCCTTCAAAAAAAGGAACGAACCCGCCCCGCGCAGGGAAGAAGGAGGCCAGTAATACCGTGACAACCAGAGTAAGCGTAAACGGATCAAGAATACGAAATAGTTTCATAATGACTCCTGAAAACAGATATCGCTATTGTGCTTTTTTCCGTTTGAGAAATAAAATTGATTTATTGCATCCATTCATGAATTAAACAGATGAATTATTCCTTACGCCAGCTTCGCATCTTCGTCACCGTAGCCCATGCCCGCAGCTTCAGCCGGGCAGGGGAGATCATCGGCCTGAGCCAGTCCGCAGTAAGCCACAGCGTGAAAGAGCTGGAGAGCCAGACGGGTGTCCGGTTGCTTGATCGCACCACGCGTGAAGTCGTGCTCACGGAAGCCGGACAGCAGCTGGCTCAGCGCCTTGAACGGCTGCTGGACGAACTCAACAGTACGCTCAGAGATGTAGGTCGACTGGGGCAGCAGCTGTCGGGTACCGTGCGGGTTGCGGCCAGCCAGACGATATCCGCGCACCTTATCCCGCAGTGTATTGCAGAGGGTAATCATCGCTATCCGGATATCGATTTTGTTTTGCATGACAGGCCGCAGCAGTGGGTGCTGGAGAGCATCCGTCAGGGCGATGTGGATTTTGGTATTGTTATCGATCCCGGTCAGGTGAGTGACCTGGAGTGTGAAATTGTGCTTTCTGAGCCGTTTCTGTTGCTTTGCCGGGACGACGATCCGCTAGCCGCGCAGCCGTCTGTTCATTGGCAGGCGTTGCAGGGAGCGAACCTGGTATTACAGGATTATGCCTCAGGCAGCCGTCCGCTGATTGATTCTGCGCTGGTGACGCAGGGCGTTAAGGCGACCATTGTGCAGGAGATTGGACACCCGGCAACGCTGTTTCCCATGGTGGAGGCCGGCATAGGGATCAGTGTATTACCCGCCCTGGCGCTCCCTTTGCCGCAGGGAAGCCGTCTGGTCGTGAAGCGACTGACGCCTGCTATTGAGCGAAAACTGATGCTGGTACGGCGAAAAAACCGTTCGCTCTCCGGGGCTGCGCAGGCTATCTGGGAAGTGGTGCGTATCCAGGCGCAACGATTAACCGAGGCCCGTATACGCGATCCACTGTTTAACTCAACAGAGCGTTAGACGTAGATGTCTATTTGATGATTGTCTGATGCGTTCTTCGGACCTTCCACGTTGACCAGACTTTGCTCTTGTTTCTTCTGGGCTTCTTCCGCCTGCTGGCGCTGCAGTTGTGCGAGCTGTGCCTGCAGCACTTTGATTTGCACCTGGATAAGCTCCTGCTGCTTCTTCTTCTCTTCCGCACTGCCGGAACCGTTCGCAACCTCTTTTAGCTGTTGAGTCAGCTTGGTTATCTTGTCAGTGATGCGGCTGATTTGGGCAGCGATATCGTTGCCGCCGGAAGAACGACTCCCGCCACCGCTGGTTTGAATGGGCTGGGTTGTAGCCTGAATGGTCGTCATACTTTTTCCTCTCGCTGTAAAACAGAGGTATCGGCGCCAACGCAATTAGCTTGAGCAAAACTGCCATATCTGGCAGGGAAAGGTATTGATACCAAATCAGTATTGATGGTGCAGAGAAAGTGTATTGGAGGTAACCCGCAGGCTCCAGATATAAGACTAAGGTCATGCGATCGGTGATATCGCGATCTTAATTCTCAAGGAGCTTTTATGACCCTCTCGAATAATCCCTGGCTCTCTGCCGACATCATTCGTGCCGCTAAACCTGACTTCACTCCGCGGGTTGCGTTTATTCTCGGCTCAGGTCTTGGCGCGCTCGCCGAGCAGATTGTTGACGCTGTGGTACTGAGCTATGAAAAACTGCCGGGCTTCCCGGTGAGCACCGTTCACGGTCACGCCGGTGAGCTGGTGTTGGGGCATCTTGCCGGTGTTCCGGTCGCCTGTATGAAAGGGCGCGGTCACTTCTATGAGGGCCGCGGCATCGCCGTCATGACCGATGCAATCCGCACCTTCAAACTGCTGGGCTGCGAACTGCTGTTCAGTACCAATGCCGCCGGTTCGTTACGTCCGGAGGTTGAACCGGGAAGCCTGGTTGCCCTCTGCGACCACATCAACACCCTGCCGGGTACCCCGATGGTCGGGCTGAACGATGACCGTTTTGGCGACCGTTTTTTCTCGCTGGCCAATGCTTATGATGCAGATTGCCGTGCCCTGCTGCAGACCGTGGCGAGCGAGAAGGGCTTTCCATTGCATGAGGGGGTGTTTGTCTCTTATCCAGGCCCTAACTTCGAAACCGCGGCTGAGATCCGCATGATGCAGATCATCGGCGGAGATGTGGTGGGAATGTCAGTGGTGCCGGAAGTGATCTCGGCGCGCCACTGTGGCCTGAAGGTGGTCGCCGTTTCGGCCATAACCAACCTTGCTGAAGGTTTGAGCGATGTAAAACTGTCGCATGAACAAACACTTGCCGCCGCCGAACTCTCTCGCCAGAACTTCATCGATCTTATCTGCGGTTTTCTGCGCCAGCTTGCCTGAGCGAAACAACACCGTGGCCCGTGAGGGCCACTCTGCTATAAGGAATCGGGTATGAACATCACGACGCGCTTAAAGATGATGTCCTTTATGCAATATTTTATCTGGGGAAGCTGGCTCGTTACTCTCGGCGCTTACATGATTAACACCCTGGGTTTTTCCGGCTCTGACGTGGGGATGGTCTACAGCTCGAAGGGGCTTGCCGCGATCGTGATGCCCTCGCTGGTGGGCATTATTGCCGATAAGTGGTTGCGGGCAGATCGTGCATATGTGATTTGCCATCTCGTCTGTGCTGTTGCGCTTTGCTATGCCGCGCAGGTCAATGAACCGGGGCTGATGTTCTGGGTCATGCTGGTTAATGCCATGGCCTTTATGCCGACCATTGCGCTATCGAATACCCTTTCCTACTCCTGTCTTGAGCAGGCAGGGCTGGACACGGTGACCCATTTTCCAAAGGTGCGGGTCTATGGCACGGTAGGCTTCATTGTGGCGATGTGGGCCATAAGCCTGATGGGGGCAGAGTTAACTAACATTCAGCTCTACATTGCTGCTGCCGCGTCGCTGGTACTGGCGCTCTATTCACTGACGTTACCGGCCATTCCGGTGGCGAAGAATAAAACCTCATCGACGCTGGCAAGCAAACTTGGCCTGAATGCGTTCGTCCTGTTTAAACAGCCCCGAATGGCGGTGTTCTTTTTGTTTGCGATGCTGCTGGGCGCCGTGCTGCAAATCACCAATACTTTCGGTAGCCCCTTTCTGCATGATTTTGCGCGTAATCCGGCGTATGTGGAAAGCTTTATCGTTAAATACCCTTCTATTTTGCTCTCCGTCTCGCAGATGTCAGAGGTGCTGTTCATCCTGACCATTCCTTTCTTCCTCCGACGTTTTGGCATAAAAACCGTGATGCTGATGAGCATGGTGGCCTGGATGCTGCGGTTTGGACTCTTTGCGTATGGCGATCCTTCCGCGACAGGCGTCGGGCTGTTGATGCTGTCAATGCTGGTCTACGGTTGCGCGTTCGACTTCTTCAACATCTCCGGTTCGGTGTTTGTCGAACAGGAGGTAAGCGCTGATATCCGCGCCAGCGCGCAAGGGCTGTTTATGACGACCGTTAACGGTATCGGTGCTTATTTCGGATCGGTATTGAGCGGCGCGGCGGTAGATTATTTCTCCGTGGATGGGGTGAAAGACTGGCAGACCATCTGGCTGGTATTTGCGGCGTATGCGTTGATGCTCGCCGTGGTGTTTTATTTCAGCTTTAACTATCGCCACACCAGTAAAAACAGCGAGTTGCGCACAGTTGCGCATTAAAGTTTTCCCGGCAGGCGGTGAAAGGCTTTAAGGTGGGAGCATAAGTGTTATCGCCAGGATATGTGTTGATGGAACGCGTCTACCGAACCGACCTTAAGCTGCTGCGCTATTTTCTGGCCGTCGCTGAGGAACTTCATTTTGGACGGGCTGCGGCCCGGCTCAATATGTCGCAGCCGCCGTTGAGCCTGCATATAAAAGAGCTGGAAAGTCAGCTCGGTACCTTACTGTTTATTCGCCACTCACGAAGCGTCGCCTTGACCCATGCGGGTAAAGTATTGATGGAAGAGTCCCATCGACTGCTTGCCAGCGCAAACCAGGCACTGGCGCGGGTCGAACAAATTGGACGGGGTGAGGCGGGGCGGATTGCGCTGGGCATTGTCGGTACCGCCATGTGGAGCGAAGTGCGCACGGTCATGCGCACATTTTTGAAAGAGCATCCGAACGTTGATGTCGTCTTTCGTGAAAAGTCGCCGGTAATGCAAATGGCGCTGCTGGAGCGTCGGGAGCTGGATGTCGGGATCTGGCGAATGGCAACCGAGCCCACTGCAGGATTTACCAGTATCCGCTTACGGGATGCGGCATTTCTGGTTGCGCTGCCGGAGGATCACCGGCTGGTGGGGGAAAGCGCAATTGCGCTCACCGAACTACAGAATGAGTACTTTGTAACTATGCCGTCTGCGCATTCTGACTGGTCGTTCTTACAGCGAGTGTGTCAGCAGGCCGGTTTTTCACCGATGATAGTGCGTGAAGCCGATGAACCGCAGACGGTGCTGGCAATGATCAGTATGGGAATGGGGATTACGTTAGCTGCTGACAGCTATGCGCAAATGCAGTGGCCCGGTGTGGTATTTCGTCCATTACAGGTACGTATACCGGCAGATTTGTATGTGGTGTATGACGAGAAGCAGGCGACGCCGGCGATTAAGTCGTTGATAGCAACGTTGACGGAAGAGTGATGTTATACCGCAGATAGCAAAAAAGCGCCTTTAGGGCGCTTTTTTGCATTGGTGGGGCGTGCAGGATGACTCGCTTCGCTCGCCCTTCGGGCCGTCGCCGTAAACGGCTCCGTTGCCTCACTGCGTTCGGCTCGGACCTGCTGCAGGTTCGAATCATCCATACCGCAGATAGCAAAAAAGCGCCTTTAGGGCGCTTTTTTACATTGGTGGGTCGTGCAGGATTCGAACCTGCGACCAATTGATTAAAAGTCAACTGCTCTACCAACTGAGCTAACGACCCGAAATGGTGGGCGATGACGGGCTCGAACCGCCGACCCCCTCCGTGTAAAGGAGATGCTCTACCAACTGAGCTAATCGCCCATTTCGGAACTGCTGCGATAAGGTGAGAATGGTGGGCGATGACGGGCTCGAACCGCCGACCCCCTCCGTGTAAAGGAGATGCTCTACCAACTGAGCTAATCGCCCAATCTCAATACTTATCTACACTGCGAGTCTACTTAAGTAGATGGTGGGTGATGACGGGCTCGAACCGCCGACCCCCTCCGTGTAAAGGAGATGCTCTACCAACTGAGCTAATCACCCCCGCTGTGTGGAGTCGCATTATAGGGAGAGTTGAAAATGAGTCAACGCATTTTCTAAAGTTTTTATTCGTTCGTCGTAAAATTAAACAAAACGATCGCGAAACGGGCGATGACGCATGATTTCTAAACAAAAATCGCAAACTCCCTCACGATAAAGGGATCAACATTGAGGAATCCCCCCACAGTGATAGAATATTGCCCATTGTTTTTTTCCCAGGATTTGCCGATTGCCGGCATCTTTATAACGTAAGGCCATTTCATGAAAATCAAAACTCGCTTCGCGCCGAGCCCGACAGGCTATCTGCACGTCGGTGGTGCACGTACCGCTCTCTATTCCTGGCTTTTTGCACGCCACAACAAAGGTGAGTTCGTACTGCGTATTGAAGACACCGATCTTGAGCGCTCCACGCCGGAAGCAATTGAAGCCATTATGGATGGTATGAACTGGCTCAATCTGGAGTGGGACGAAGGCCCGTATTTCCAGACCAAACGTTTTGACCGCTACAACGCCGTGATTGATGAGATGCTGGTCGCGGGTACAGCGTATAAATGCTATTGCTCCAAAGAACGCCTTGATGCGCTGCGTGAAGATCAGATGGCGAAGGGTGAAAAACCGCGTTATGACGGCCGCTGCCGCCATGACCATAGCGAGCATGCTGCTGATGAACCGTGCGTGGTGCGTTTTGCTAACCCGCAGGACGGCTCGGTAATTTTTGACGACCAGATCCGGGGCCCGATCGAATTCAGCAACCAGGAGCTGGACGATTTGATCATCCGCCGCACCGACGGTTCCCCAACCTATAACTTCTGCGTTGTGGTTGACGACTGGGATATGGAAATCACGCATGTTATCCGTGGCGAAGACCATATCAACAACACTCCACGTCAAATCAACATCCTGAAAGCGCTGAACGCCCCTGTTCCGGTCTATGCGCACGTGTCCATGATCAATGGCGACGACGGCAAAAAACTGTCTAAACGCCACGGTGCGGTCAGCGTCATGCAGTATCGCGACGACGGCTATCTGCCGGAAGCGCTTCTGAACTATCTGGTGCGTCTGGGCTGGTCCAGCGGCGATCAGGAGATCTTTAGCCGTGAAGAGATGATCAATCTGTTCTCTCTGGGCGCGGTGAGCAAATCTGCGAGCGCGTTTAACACTGATAAGCTGCTCTGGCTGAACCACCACTACATCAATACCATGCAGCCGGAATATGTGGCGACATACCTGCAGTGGCACATTGAGCAGGCAAATATTGATACTCGTACTGGCCCTGAACTGGCGGAACTGGTGAAACTGCTCGGCGAGCGTTGCAAAACGCTGAAAGAGATCGCTGAAAGCTGCCGCTACTTCTATGAAGAGTTTGACGAGTTCGATGCAGACGCGGCGAAGAAGCACCTGCGTCCGGTTGCGCGTCAGCCACTCGAAGTGGTGCGTGACAAACTGGCGGCGATGACTGACTGGACTGCCGAGAATGTGCATCATGCCATTCAGGCGACGGCAGATGAGCTGGAAGTTGGTATGGGCAAAGTGGGTATGCCACTGCGTGTGGCAGTCACCGGTGCGGGTCAGTCTCCGGCACTTGATGTTACCGTTCATGCCATTGGTAAATCACGCAGCGTAGCGCGCATTAACAAGGCGCTGGATTTTATTACTGAGCGCGAAAACCAGCAGTAATAACGCCTGAACCATGAAAAACGGCAGGGAAACCTGCCGTTTTTTTATGCATTAAATTCAGCAATGCCGAGACGTGCAAGAAAGCCGCGTATCCCTTCTCGCTTCAGTAACGCATCCAGACGTTCCTGCTCAAGGTGCGTCATATTCTCCAGCGTCTCGATGATCCCAGGACGCAAAGTAGAGGAGGGGTCACTGTACAACGATGTCACCTCCGCCAGATGGTACACCGCCTGACGGTTACGGACAGCCGGGAGGCTCATGATGTGCTCCTTCACGCGGGCATCAATGTGAATCAGCCGTGCACGTCCGCCTTTCACCCCATTGACGCCCTCGGTTTTCCATCCCTGCTGGCGTATCCAGCGGTTCACCGTTTGCCGTGCAACACCCAAATTTTCTGCCAGCTCTTCTGTGGTCATTTTGCTACGGAATCTTTTCATATCAGTTCTGGTCGCGTATCCCTAAACGTTGCAACAATCCGGTAATCCCTTCCCGCAGTAACAGTGATGTCATCTGCCTTTGCTCTTCCGGCGTCATTTCATTTGCCAGCGTCAGGAGCAGGGAGTGAAGCGAGCCATCATGGCTGGCACTTTCTGGTATCTCAGACGTTTCACTTGCCCGGCGCGCGCTGCGGATAAACTCACGCACTTTTTCATTAACGTGCACCAGACGCGCTTTGCCGCCCTGGACTCCTGGTTTTGGCGATGTAATCCAACCCTCTTTGCGTACCCATTTATTGATGGTCTGGCGGCTATAGCCAGTGAGCAGGGCTAACTCTTCTGGCGTCATTCGTTCCTTGATCATGCAATTTCCTGAATATTCGTGGGGTTAATTAACGGCTCATTTTATAGCACCGTTTTAGAGGAAAATGTGACAGGCTTAACTCATGACTGCGAGCAGACTCGCAAAGTGATTCATTTGCATGATTTTTCGGCGATTGAACCGCCGTCATTGATTTTGCCGTTGACACTCCGCAGCGGAATTCATATTATGCCGCCCGTCAACATGACAGCTTTACGATGGGGCTATAGCTCAGCTGGGAGAGCGCTTGCATGGCATGCAAGAGGTCAGCGGTTCGATCCCGCTTAGCTCCACCACACTCTGAACCCAACAGAGTGCGGTCAGTAAAGTCAACATGTGGGGCTATAGCTCAGCTGGGAGAGCGCTTGCATGGCATGCAAGAGGTCAGCGGTTCGATCCCGCTTAGCTCCACCAAAATTTGAACCCTCGTCGAAAGACGGGGGTTTTTTTATGCTTTTGTAAAACTCTTCACCCTAATTTGTTGCTGAAATAGAGGTGTTTTTGTACCTCACCTCAATCAAAATCAATAAAGCGGTCTATAAATAGACTTCAACTTGATTCGCGCAATTAATAAACCTATTATCCATCCGGTCAATGATACGAATGGAAAATAGATTATCTAACTTAATGAATAGAAAAACTTACAATAATGTAAAGATATTTATAACTGCCCTGGCGCTTTGCCTGGTTGCGGTGCCATTCTCCCGTTATATCTCTCCGCGCGCTGTTGTTAATGGTCATGACGTATATTTAGCATGGCTGCCTTTAAGCGTAATGCTGGCGGTTATTCTGGTATTTGGGCGTCGGGCGGTTATTCCTGTTCTGTTAAGTTTTACTATCACTAATATATTCAGCATTGATTTAGCACCGCTACAATATTCAGTTTTATTGTTCTGTCAGACGTTCTCGGTGTTTGCGGGGTGCGGCATCCTCAGGATCATACTGGGCAAGCGCTGGCGCTACTGCGTGCCGAACAAGCATATTGGGTTACGGATATTTTGGCTCGGCTTTATGGTACCGATAGGCATAAAAGTGTCGATGTACCTGGCAGGTTATTTGTTCCATTTCCCGGTTACTATCTCAACCTTCTTCGGTGAAGGTACCGCAATTTATAACGTAGTCGATATACAAAGTCTGATCTGCGCGGCGTTGATATTTACCATGATGTTCTATTACCCGTTAAGAATGATAATTAATCCACGTTATGCCATCACCTTCTGGCGACGCAGTGTGAAGCCCGTGTTTTTTCAAAAGAAATCGCTATATATATTAGTCTGGCTGATGCTTTTAATCGTCATCCTCGCAATTTTATGTGCTCCTTTTGAGTCACCTATTATTGCGGGCTATTTAATGCCAGTGATTTTTATTCTCTTTACGTTAGGGATCAGTCGCCTGAGCTACGCGCTCATTTCTCTTTTCTGGGCGGCATCCGCACTTCTGCTGTTGACCTATAACTATAATTTCCTCAATGGCGTGGAGTCAGGCCATTCGCTCTCCTTTATTTTGTCTGTCCTTATCTCTTTCGCCATCTGTTTGCTCTATATGTCGCGGATTTATCAGCGCAGCGAGTGGCTGAAGCAGGACTGGCAGGACAGGGCGCTAACCGATCCGCTGACCGGTTTACCGAACATTCGTGCACTGGAAGATTTTCTGCAGGACCACCCTGATGCCAAAGTGTGCTGTCTGCGAATGGACAACCTCGAGTTCTTGAGTCGTCACTACGGCATTCTTATGCGGGTGCATTGCAAACGGATGGTGACCACCTCGCTGCAGCCATTTTTGCAAAAAGATGAGCGGCTTTTCCAGCTCCCGGGCAGCGAACTGGTGCTGGTATTGCTGGGGCCGGGAACCGCTGAGCGCCTGCAGCATATGGTCGATCAGCTGAACAGCCGTAAGATTGTCTGGAACAACACCGGGTTGGATATTGAATTTGGCGCTTCCTGGGGAATGGTTGAAAACGGTGAGAAGTTACACCATACGCTGGGGCAGCTCAGCTGGCTGGCTGAGCAATCTTGCGGAGCGCATAATGTACTGGCGCTCACCAATAGCCTCGAGGTGGCATCAGGACAAACAACCGAGCGGGTTTTGATGTTAGCACGCATTAAACATGCTTTGGATGCCGGACAGTTTCATTTATACGCCCAGCCAATCCAGAAGGCAGATGGTAGCGGGTATTACGAAATACTGACGCGCATGGAAAGCGAGGGCGAGATCATCACCCCAGACCGCTTTATACCGCTGATTGCCCAGTTTAACCTGAGCCACCGCTTTGACATGTGCGTGATGGAAAAATTACTGGTGTGGCTGCGCGATCATCCAGCGACGCATGCCGGTGTGCGTTTTTCTGTCAATCTGATGCCCCTGACGTTGATGCAAAAAGAGGTGGCCATCGAGATTTGCTCGCTCTTTGAACGCTATGGCGTAGCACCACAGGCGGTGGTGATTGAGATCACCGAAGAGCAGGCTTTCTCTAATTCGGGCAGCAGTATCAAAAACATTCAGCAGTTGCGGGACTGCGGTTTCCGGATCGCGATTGATGATTTCGGCACCGGATATGCCAACTACGAACGTCTCAGACGTTTGCAGGCGGACATCATCAAAATTGACGGGTGCTTTGTGAAAGATATCTGTACCGACGATATGGATGCGATGATCGTGCAGTCGATTTGCAACCTGGCGAAGACGAAATCACTGAGTGTGGTGGCCGAATATGTTGAAACGCCGGAACAGCGGGAGAAGCTGCTTCACTTCGGGGTCGACTATCTGCAGGGTTACCTGATTGGCAAACCCAAACCGCTTAATGAATTACGGACATAAAAAAACCGGGAGCTGAGCTCCCGGTTTTTATTTCGCTGCAGGTGTTACAGTACCAGTGCCGCAATAGAGGCAGACAGTACGCTCACCAGCGTAGAACCGTAAACCAGCTTCAGACCGAAGCGAGAAACCACGTTACCCTGTTCTTCATTCAGACCTTTAATCGCACCGGCGATAATTCCGATGGAAGAGAAGTTAGCGAAGGAGACCAGGAACACGGACAGGATGCCTTCCGCACGTGGAGAGAGCGTGCTGGCAATTTTCTGCAGATCCATCATCGCAACGAATTCGTTAGAGACCAGTTTAGTCGCCATGATACTGCCTACCTGCAGCGCTTCATGTGCAGGAACACCCATCACCCAGGCAACCGGGTAGAAAATGTAGCCCAGAATGCCCTGGAAGGAGATACCCAGAACCGCTGCGAACAGGGCGTTCAGAGCAGAAATCAGGGCAATAAAGCCGATCAGCATCGCCGCAACGATAATCGCCACTTTGAAACCAGCCAGAATGTACTCACCCAGCATTTCGAAGAAGCTCTGACCTTCATGCAGATTTGCCATCTGCAGGTTTTCTTCGCCTTCGTCAACACGGTACGGGTTGATCAGAGAGAGAACGATAAAGGTACTGAACATGTTCAAGACCAGCGCGGCAACCACGTATTTAGGTTCCAGCATCGTCATATACGCACCCACGATAGACATGGAGACGGTAGACATTGCGGTGGCTGCCATGGTGTACATGCGGTTGCGGGACATCTTACCGAGGATGTCTTTATAGGCGATGAAGTTCTCAGACTGACCCAGGATCAGGGAGCTGACGGCGTTGAACGATTCCAGTTTACCCATGCCGTTAACTTTGGAGAGTACGGTACCAATGGCGCGGATAACGACGGGCAGCACACGAATGTGTTGCAGAATACCGATCAGCGCAGAGATGAAGACGATAGGGCACAGTACCTTCAGGAAGAAGAACGCCAGACCTTCGTCGTTCATTTTACCGAAGACAAAGTTCGTCCCTTCGTTGGCGAATCCGAGCAGTTTTTCGAACATTTCGGAGAAGCCTTTTACGAAGCCAAGCCCCACGTTGGAGTTCAGGAAGAACCACGCGAGCAAAACTTCAATAACGAGAAGCTGAACAACAAAGCGGATGCGGATTTTTTTACGGTCATGGCTGACCAATAACGCAAGCGCAGTAACGACAACGAGTGCCAGGACAAAATGAAGGACGCGGTCCATATTTGCTCCAAATATGAGGCAGGTTTAATTTTCGTGCACATTCTATGTAACAAGCGAAAAGAAAACGAGATCAAGGACACACTATAGTTACATCCTGTGACGAGTCTCAAAATTAGTGATCCACAATACATTTTTGTTATGTTAGGTAAATGCGTGAAAAGTTAAGTTTGTGTGCTAGTCTTCACAAAAGCGTGCGCGATTGCAGGTTTTGTTAGATCGCCCCACCTTACCCGCCCGTCTATTGTTCAAAGCTATCAGAGAAATCACAATAAACTCACTAAATGATCTTGATAATCATTCTCATTTTGATAGCATTAAACATAGCAAAGGCTATATTTCCAGAGGCAGAAATGACAAACAGTCGCGTAGAGGGTAGCAATGGCAGAGCAGCGCGCAAGTTGCGGTTCGCGTTAATGGGACCTGCGTTCATTGCTGCCATCGGCTATATCGATCCAGGTAACTTTGCGACCAATATTCAGGCCGGGGCCAGCTTCGGCTATAAGCTGCTCTGGGTGGTCGTGTGGGCTAACCTGATGGCCATGTTGATTCAGATGCTGTCCGCGAAGCTGGGGATTGCCACGGGCAAAAACCTGGCTGAACAAATTCGCGATCACTATCCGCGTCCGGCGGTATGGCTTTACTGGGTTCAGGCGGAAATTATCGCCATGGCAACCGACCTCGCCGAATTCATCGGGGCCGCGATTGGTTTTAAATTGATCCTCGGCGTCTCGCTGCTTCAGGGCGCGGTGCTCACCGGGATTGCCACTTTCCTGATCCTGATGCTGCAGCGTCGCGGTCAAAAACCGCTGGAAAAAGTTATCGGTGGGCTGCTGCTGTTTGTGGCGGCGGCCTATATCGTCGAGCTGATTTTCTCTCAGCCGAATCTGGCACAGCTCAGCAAAGGGATGATTATCCCGAGCCTGCCAACCTCTGAAGCGGTGTTCCTGGCCGCCGGGGTGCTGGGCGCAACCATCATGCCGCATGTCATTTACCTGCATTCCTCGCTGACACAGCACCTGCACGGTGGGACGCGCAAAGAGCGTTACTCTGCGACGAAATGGGATGTGGCGATCGCCATGACCATTGCCGGTTTTGTGAACCTGGCGATGATGGCGACCGCTGCCGCCGCTTTCCATTTTAACGGTCACACCGGTATTGCCGATCTCGACCAGGCATACCTTACGCTGGAACCGTTACTGAGCCACGCTGCTGCCACGATATTCGGGCTGAGCCTGGTGGCGGCCGGTCTCTCGTCAACGGTTGTGGGGACGCTGGCAGGGCAGGTGGTGATGCAGGGCTTTGTCCGTTTCCACATTCCGCTTTGGGTTCGTCGCTCCGTGACCATGCTGCCCTCCTTTGTTGTGATTCTGATGGGGCTGGATCCCACGAGAATTCTGGTCATGAGCCAGGTACTGCTGAGTTTTGGTATCGCGCTTGCACTGGTGCCGCTGCTGATCTTTACCAGTGACAAAAGCCTGATGGGCGAACTGGTGAACAGCACGCTGGTGAAACGAACCGGTTGGGTCATTGTGGCGGTAGTGGTGTCGTTGAACCTGTGGCTCCTGGTCGGCACTGCTCTGGGGTTATAGCGTCGCGTTGAACGAAAGAAAAAGGAGCCGGGAGGCTCCTTTTTGCATTACTGATGATGCATTAGTGATGACGCATTAGTGATGATGGCCGTGACCACCGTGTCCTCTGCCACCGTGACCCCAGCCACCGCGGCGGTCGTCACGATCGTTCCAGCCTTCACGGTAACCACGTTCATAGGCGTTGTTTTTGTACCAGCCGCGATGCAGGCCATTATCATGTCTGCGCCAGCGGTCGCCGCGCCACTCATAGTGACGGTTCCAGTAATCACGGTCGCGCCAGTAGCCACCGTCCCAGTATCTGCCGTAGTCGTCACGATCGCCAATTTGTAATTTAACTGATGGCAACAGGGTGATTTCGCCCGCAGTGGCGATCAGCGGGGCCGAAGCCAGTAATACCGCTGCAAGAATCAGTGACCTGAACATACTCTTTCTCCTTCACGATCGGGGCCTTTGTGGGGCCTGTTAACGCAATATTACGAGTTGGTAAAGGCTCGTTTCATCGCCTCAACTCCTAATTCATGAATGAGAGCACTTTTTGCTAAAAGTGATTTTATTTTGAGCTGTTCAGGATCCCATCAATGATTGCCAGTTCTTCCGCCGAGAAATGGCGGTTTTCCAGCATTGCCACGGCATCGTCAATCTGGGCGGTTTTACTGGCCCCAATCAGCACTGACGTTACCGACTCGTGGCGTAAAATCCACGCCAGCGCCATCTGTGATAGTTTCTGGCCGCGGCTTTCCGCCAGCGCGTTCAGTTGACGAACCTTCTCCAGCTTCTCTTCGGTGATCTGATCGGGATTAAGGAACTTACTGCCGCTTGCCGCACGCGAGTCTGCAGGAATACCGTTCAGGTAGCGGTTAGTCAGCTGTCCCCCCGCCAGCGGCGAGAAGGGAATGCAGCCGACGCCTTTTTCCTGCAGCACGTCCAGCAGGCCTTCCTCTGGCGCACGTTCAAACATCGAATATTTCGGCTGGTGGATCAGACACGGCGTCCCAAGGTCATTCAGGATATCGATAGCCTTGCGGGCCTGTTCTGCAGGGTAATTTGATAACCCGACGTAAAGGGCTTTTCCCTGACGCACCACATGGTCAAGCGCTTTCATGGTTTCCAGCAGTGGCGTTTGTGGGTCAGGACGGTGATGATAGAAGATATCCACATATTCCAGCCCCATACGCTTCAGGCTTTGATCCAGGCTGGCAACCAGATATTTGCGTGACCCCCAGTCGCCGTATGGGCCATCCCACATGGTATAACCCGCTTTGGTCGAGATGATCAGCTCGTCGCGCCATGGCAGGAAATCTTCCTGCAAAATGCGACCGAAGTTACGTTCGGCTGAGCCGGGAGGAGGACCGTAATTATTGGCAAGGTCGAAATGCGTAATACCCAGATCGAACGCGCGCTGTAAAAGTTGACGGCTGTTTTCGACAAGCGTGGCGTCGCCAAAATTGTGCCACAACCCGAGTGAGATGGCGGGCAACTTGAGTCCGCTTTGCCCGCAGCGGCGATACTGCATTGTCTGATAACGATTTTTGTCCGGCTGGTAACCCATTCTGATGCCCTCTGGCGCTGAAAGGAAAAATCAGTGTATACGTTTACATTAACGTGAAAAAAAAGAGCATAGCGCAGCCTTTTTTGTAAAGCATTCTTTCCATGCCCTTCTTACGACCAATTCTGGACAGCCATCACGCTTCTTTAATACTCAAAGTGAGGTCAACGTCAGAAGGACACCTGTTATGCGAACCCCATACTGCGTCGCCGATTACCTGCTGGACCGTCTTACAGATTGTGGTGCCGATCATCTGTTTGGCGTGCCGGGCGACTATAACCTGCAGTTTCTCGACCACGTAATAGACAGCCCGGATATTTGTTGGGTGGGCTGTGCCAATGAGCTGAACGCATCCTATGCCGCTGACGGATACGCCCGATGTAAGGGCTTTGCCGCGCTGCTGACCACATTCGGCGTTGGGGAGTTAAGTGCCATGAACGGCATTGCCGGCAGCTATGCCGAGCATGTCCCGGTTTTACATATAGTGGGGGCGCCGGGTACGGCGGCACAGCAAAGGGGAGAGTTGCTGCATCATACGTTGGGGGATGGGGAGTTCCGTCACTTTTATCATATGAGTGAGCCGATCACCGTCGCACAGGCGGTCCTTACCGAACAAAATGCCTGTTATGAAATCGACCGTGTGTTGACAACCATGCTTCGGGAACGTCGCCCCGGTTATCTGATGTTACCCGCCGATGTGGCAAAAAAAGCCGCCACGCCGCCTGTAAACGCTCTCACTCATAAGCAGGCTCATGCCGATAGCGCCTGCCTGAAAGCGTTCCGGGATGCTGCTGAGAACAAACTGGCGATGAGCAAACGTACCGCGCTGCTGGCCGACTTCCTTGTTCTGCGCCATGGCCTGAAGCATGCGCTACAGAAGTGGGTGAAAGAGGTACCGATGGCGCACGCCACCATGCTGATGGGAAAAGGGATATTCGACGAGCGTCAGGCGGGTTTTTACGGTACATACAGTGGTTCAGCCAGCACCGGTGCGGTAAAAGAGGCGATTGAAGGGGCTGACACGGTATTGTGTGTTGGCACGCGTTTTACCGATACCCTGACGGCCGGGTTCACGCACCAGCTTACCCCGGCGCAAACCATTGAAGTCCAGCCGCATGCCGCACGCGTCGAGGATGTCTGGTTTACCGGCATCCCAATGAACCAGGCGATTGAGACGCTGGTCGAACTCTGCAAACAGCACGTGCACGATGGCCTTATGTCATCATCATCCGGCGCAATACCGTTCCCGCAGCCGGACGGTTCGCTTACCCAGGAGAATTTCTGGAGAACGTTGCAAACCTTTATTCGCCCGGGGGACATTATCCTTGCCGACCAGGGAACATCGGCCTTCGGCGCGATTGATCTGCGTTTACCAGCTGATGTGAACTTTATCGTCCAGCCGCTGTGGGGCTCGATTGGTTACACGCTGGCGGCGGCGTTTGGTGCACAAACCGCATGCCCGAACCGGCGCGTGATTGTGCTGACGGGGGATGGCGCGGCCCAGCTCACCATTCAGGAACTAGGCTCGATGCTGCGTGATAAACAGCACCCCATTATTCTGGTGCTCAACAACGAAGGCTACACGGTTGAAAGGGCTATCCACGGGGCGGAGCAGCGGTATAACGACATTGCTTTGTGGAACTGGACGCACATTCCGCAGGCGTTGAGCCTCGATCCTCAGTCTGAGTGCTGGCGGGTCAGTGAAGCGGAACAGCTGGCGGACGTACTTGAAAAAGTGGCGCACCACGAGCGGCTCTCGTTGATTGAGGTGATGCTCCCGAAAGCGGATATCCCGCCGCTGCTCGGGGCGCTTACCAAGGCTCTGGAAGCGCGTAATAACGCCTGATTACTTGTCGTTTCGCCAGGCCATCATCATCGGTTTGCCCGCCAGCAGAAGCCAGGCGGGCAACATCACGATACAGAGCAGGGGGAAGAGCGTTGAATCCGGCACCACTACCGCCGCCATAAACAGGCTCAGCCACGCATCGCGCGTCACCACCAGCACCAGCCCCAGAATTGAGCAAGAGACCGTTATCGCTGCCGGCACCGCATCCACATGTTCATGCAGCATCAGCCCCAACGCCACGCCGATAAACACCGCCGGGAAGATACGCCCACCGCGGAACCCACATGCAGCAGCCACCACCAGCGCCGCCAGTTTAACCAGCGCAAACAGCAGGTAATCAGACACGCTGAACACCTGGCTGAAAGCCAACTGCTGCATTTCATCAAGGCCTTTAAACAGCGTTACCGTTCCGCCGATAGCCCCTAACACGCCCAGCATCAGACCACCCGCCCCCAGAATCAGCACCGGGTGCTTCAGCCGGTGCATCAGACGGTGCAGGCGCGGAAGGCACCATACCGCAATCATCCCGAGTGCAATGGCGATCGCGACGACGATGGCACCGCTGAAAATATCGGCAATATGCATCTGACCGTAGTGGGGCAGAGAGAGTGAGAAATGAGGATGGAAAAACAGACTGGTCGTGAGCGCACCAGCCGCAGCGGCCATCAGCGGCGCAAAGAGTTTATCCCAGAGCGGGACGTCGTTATTGCTGGTAAGCGTCTGAGAAAAAATAAGGGCGGCGGCAACGGGCGTGCCGAAAAGCGCCCCGATGGTGCCTGCAGAGGCGAGGATGGTCCAGTCCAGCGCACCGACCCGGGGTAAAATGCGCGAACCGAGAAAGACCGCCATACCAATGTTTACCGCCATGATGGGGTGTTCAGGACCAAGGCTGACGCCACCCGCCAGACCCAGGATCAACGCGATAATCAGCCCCGGCAGCGCCGAGGGGGGAACGGGCGCACCGATCAGTGGCTCAAGCGCCGGATCCGGCCCGGCGTGCCCGGGGCTAAAGCGGATCACCAGACCCACCGCAACGCCGGTGAGCGTCAGCATCAACATGATCCATCCCGGCGAATCCACGCTGATGCCC
Source organism: Enterobacter sp. WPR_3_1 (assembly GCF_003635055.1). NCBI lineage: Bacteria > Pseudomonadati > Pseudomonadota > Gammaproteobacteria > Enterobacterales > Enterobacteriaceae > Enterobacter > Enterobacter sp. WPR_3_1. The sequence goes on from NZ_RBXU01000008.1 coordinate 189,196, forward strand.
AGTTGTGCAGGAAGCGCCGTCCATAACATCGCCTGCAACACCGACGCGACTTTCATCACGACAATGAGCACCAGACTTGAGGCAACGCCAATAATCAGCGCCGGTATTGCCAGTAAGAGCATGGTTCTGGCTCGCGGATGGAGCATGATGATTTCCTTGTACAAAACGCTATTACGTTACTTTGCACAATCAGCTTTATGGCAATAGTGCAAAAGGTGCTGAAACGGTAAAGTTATTCTGTGACGAAGATCGATAATCCACGGGCATTCACCTTCCGGTCGTTGTTGTTATCACGCCTTGAACTTACAGTGTCCCAAAGATTTATTCTGACTTTAGCGGAGCAGTAGAAGAATGACAAAGTATGCTTTGGTAGGCGATGTGGGCGGCACGAATGCTCGCCTTGCCCTATGCGATGTAAATAGCGGTGAAATTTCCCGGGCGAAAACCTATTCAGGGCTGGATTATCCAAGTCTTGAGGCCGTTGTTCGGGTCTATCTTGAAGAGCAACAGGTGAGCATCGAAGACGGATGTATCGCCATTGCCTGCCCGATTACCGGTGACTGGGTGGCGATGACCAACCATGTCTGGGCATTTTCCATCGCTGAGATGAAAAAAAACCTTGGTTTTGCGCATCTTGAAATCATCAATGACTTTACTGCCGTGTCCATGGCGATCCCGATGCTGAAGCCAGAGCATCTGATTCAATTTGGCGGTACAGCGCCAGTAGAAGGTAAGCCGATTGCGGTCTACGGTGCCGGTACCGGTCTTGGCGTTTCACATCTGGTTCACGTCGACCAGCGCTGGGTAAGCCTGCCGGGTGAGGGCGGTCACGTGGACTTTGCGCCCAACAGCGAAGAAGAGGGCATTATCCTCGAAGAGCTGCGCGCTGAAATCGGCCATGTCTCCGCCGAGCGCGTGCTTTCCGGTCCGGGTCTGGTGAATCTGTACCGGGCGATTGTAAAATCAGACGGCCGTCTGCCGGAGAATCTGCAGCCAAAAGATGTGACCGAGCGCGCGCTGGCGGACAGCTGCATCGACTGTCGCCGTGCGCTGTCGCTGTTCTGTGTGATCATGGGACGGTTTGGCGGCAACCTGGCGCTGACGCTGGGTACCTTCGGGGGAGTCTATATCGCGGGCGGGATCGTACCGCGTTTCCTCGACTTCTTTACAGCCTCAGGCTTCCGCGGTGCGTTTGAAGACAAAGGTCGCTTCAGAAGCTATGTGCAGGACATCCCTGTGTACCTGATTGTGCACGATAACCCTGGCCTGCTTGGCTCGGGCGCGCACCTGCGTCAGGTACTGGGTCAAATCCTCTGACGACTATCCCTCTCCTGCGGGAGAGGGGATTTTTACAGATGCATCAGCTGGCGGAACTCTTTCACCTTGCTGCGACTCACCGGGACCTGAAAATCAAGATCCTTCAGACGCAAAATATAGGTGTTGTTAAACCACGGTTCGATCTCGCGGATCTTGTTTAGATTGACGCAAAACGAACGGTGGCAGCGGAAAAAGTGCGCCGCCGGCAGTTTATTGCAAAACTCGGTGATGTTCATTGCCATCACGTACGATTCACGCCGTGTATAGACAAACGTCATCTTCTCGTGCGCTTCGGCATAGTAGATATCGTCGATAGGCGTCACGATGATGCGTTCATCCTTGACCAGGTTTATGGTGTCGTTTTCACGTATCGCCGGGCTTGCGTTAGCAGGCGTGGCCTGTTGTTGCCATGCGGCTTCCAGCTTTCGCAGCATGCTGACAATACGCGATTCCTGGTAAGGCTTCAGAATATAGTCAAACGCTTCCAGTTCGAAGGCTTCTACGGCGTGCTCTTTCCAGGCGGTGACGAAAACAATAAACGGCTTATGGGCAAACTGATTAATATTTTGCGCCAGTAATACGCCGTCCAGTGATGGAATGTTGATATCCAGAAAAATGGCGTCGACCCGGTTATGCTGCAAAAACTTGAGTACGTCCAGACCATCCTCAAAGGTACCCACAATCTCCATCTGGCTGTGCGTTTTGATAAGCCAGCTCAGCTCCTGTTGAGCCAGAATTTCATCTTCCACGATGATGACTTTCATTGATTACTCCGGCCTATGGCAACAGTGATGTCGCCGCATGAACGGGGGAGCGTTCATTCGGGACGTAAAAAGCAATTTCGGTGCCGGGTTCGAGACGGTGAATGTGCAGTCCGTCGCCGAACAACAGCTTGACCCGATGGTGCACGTTCAGCAGTCCAATTTTATTGCCCGGCATTTCGTTAGACTCCACGCGCTCAATGACTTTTGGATCAATACCGTGGCCGGTATCGCGCACGGCAATGCGCACGCGGTTACCGCTTTCGGTTACGCTGATGGTGACCACGCCTTTACCTTTACACGGCTGAATGCCGTGAACAATCGCGTTTTCCACCAGCGGCTGGATCAGCAGGCTTGGGATCACACAGTTGACCTCTTCATCGATATCGTAAATCACCGTGAGCTTGTCACCAAAACGGGCCTGCTCAATCGCGATATAGTCCTTGATCTGATACAGCTCTTTTTTGATGTCGATCTGCTCGTCATCGTTCAGTTCAATGTTGTAGCGCAGGTAGCGCGACAGATTGAATATAAGCTGACGCGCGGTGTCCGGATTCATCCGGATGGAGGACGAGATGGCGTTCAGCGCGTTAAACAGAAAATGAGGATTGATTTTGCTCTGAAGCGCGCGCAGTTCTGCCTTATTTGCCATCTCGCGCAGCTGTTCTGCACGGGAAACTTCCAGCTGGGTAGAGATAATTTGCGACAGGCCGATGGCCATCTCCTGAAGCGTGGAGGTGATCTGGTGCGCGTGGCAGTAGTAGATTTTTAGTGTGCCCGTTACCACGCCTTTTTCCCACAGCGGAATCACCAGCATGGAGTGGATTTCCGGCGTTCGGTGAGCTTCATCATTGTTCTTAATGATGATTTTACCGTAGTTGATCGCCTGTCGGGTGGTGGGGCTAATGGTATCGTCATTATCGCGGTAATTGTGTTCCCCGACGCCGACGTAAGCCAGTACGTGGTCGTTATTGGTAATGGCGACCGCATCGGCATGAATATCGCGGCGGATAATATCGCAGACCTGACGTAACGACTCCGCGTTCACATGGCGGAAGAGTGGCAGCGTTTTGTTGGCGATATCCAGCGCCAGCTTGGCCTGACGCGCGGCACTGGCCTCTTTTTCTCCCTCAACGCTTTGTACCAGCAGCACGATAAAACCGATGCAGACGCTGCCGAGGATCATGGGAATACCGATTTTCGAAACGATATCCAGCCCCAGTGCGATAGTGGGGGCCCATACCACCACCAGGATCATGGTCAGCGTTTCGCACACCATGCCAGCGATGATCCCGGCGCGCCAGCGCTGCTTTTTCGGGATCTTGCGGTTAATCCATCCTGACAGCACCCCGGCAATAATACTGGTAATAAAACAGGGAATTGCCGTCACGCCACCGATATCAATCAGGTAACGGTGCGTACCGGCAATCAGTCCGGTGATGACGCCGACCCATGGGCCAAACAAAATCCCGCCGGACATGACGGCAATGATACGCACGTTAACCAGCGATCCCTCGACCGGCACGCCGGACCATGTGCTGAACAACGCGAACAGCGAGAAGATCGCGGTTACGGCCAGCAGCTCTTTTGGCGAGTGCGCAGACTTGTGCAAAAGCTCGCGGAACAGGCGAATGCGGATAAGGAAAAACAGGCAAATCAGCATTAATGCCGCACGGTCAAAAACCGCCAGCAGCATATTGAATATTTCGTGCACGAGTAGACCAGGGAAAACGGGAAAGAACCATGATAAAAAACCTGGCGCGTATTGACCAGCTATCCGTCAGGTTTATCAAATGGGGAAAAACCCTGTTTTGCAAAGGGGATTATCAGGAGAGGGCTGAAGTCTCCCGATTTTTTTGTGATAACGCCTGAGCAGGTAACGGTTTTGATATCATCGTGTTACACAACAGATATCAGAAAGAGGCTGTCACTCGGACGCTTCCGCTTTTCAATGCAGCAGGGTTCCGATTTTAGCGCGCACTCTTTTTTTTCATTTCCCTCTCGACAGCATGATTTTTTTCAGGTTATTTTCTAAACATGCCACATCGGTGGCAGCGTCGCTCGGACGGTCCGGGCGCTAACGTTAATCTGAGGAATCTATGGCTGAATTCAGTCCTGAACGCCGTTTTACGCGTATCGATCGTCTCCCCCCTTATGTATTCAACATCACTGCTGAACTGAAAATGGCTGCGCGTCGGCGCGGCGAAGATATTATTGATTTCAGCATGGGTAACCCTGACGGCCCAACACCACCGCATATTGTTGAGAAATTATGTACGGTTGCTCAGCGTCCGGATACGCACGGCTACTCCACCTCTCGCGGTATTCCTCGATTACGTCGTGCAATTTCTCGCTGGTATCAGGATCGCTACCAGGTCGATATCGACCCTGAAAGCGAGGCGATTGTCACCATCGGCTCAAAAGAGGGGCTGGCGCATCTGATGCTGGCGACACTGGATCATGGTGATACCGTACTGGTGCCCAATCCGAGCTACCCGATTCACATTTATGGCGCAGTGATTGCTGGAGCGCAGGTTCGCTCCGTACCACTGGTGGAAGGGGTCGATTTCTTTAACGAACTGGAACGTGCGATTCGCGAAAGCTACCCGAAACCTAAGATGATGATCCTCGGTTTTCCGTCGAACCCGACGGCGCAGTGCGTAGAGCTCGATTTCTTTGAAAAAGTGGTCGCCCTGGCCAAACGTTACGACGTGCTGGTGGTGCATGATTTAGCCTATGCCGATATTGTCTATGACGGCTGGAAAGCCCCTTCGATTATGCAGGTTCCTGGCGCACGCGATGTGGCGGTTGAGTTCTTTACGCTGTCGAAAAGCTACAACATGGCTGGCTGGCGCATCGGCTTTATGGTGGGCAACAAGACGCTGGTGAATGCCCTGGCGCGCATCAAGAGTTATCACGACTACGGTACCTTTACCCCGCTTCAGGTCGCGGCTATTGCAGCACTTGAAGGCGATCAGCAGTGTGTGCATGAGATTGCTGCGCAGTATAAGCGTCGCCGTGATGTGCTGGTCAAAGGGTTGCATGAAGCGGGCTGGATGGTGGACATGCCAAAAGCGTCCATGTACGTCTGGGCTAAAATTCCGGAGCCGTATGCGGCAATGGGATCGCTGGAGTTTGCCAAAAAGCTGCTGCAGGACGCGAAGGTATGTGTCTCGCCGGGCATTGGCTTTGGTGATTATGGCGACACCCATGTGCGATTCGCTCTGATTGAAAACAGTGACCGCATCCGGCAGGCGGTGAGGGGCATCAAGAGTATGTTCCGCGCCGACGGACTTCTCTCATCGAAAAGCGTCACCGAACATCACGCGTCATCATGACATAAAAAAACAGGAGCCATCGGCTCCTGTTTTTTTGACTGCATGTTCTTCACTAGATCATCAGGGCAAACGTTCCGGCCCAGACTAAAACAATCACCGAAATGCCCATAAAGAAATATTTCACGTTTCATCGCTCCGCGTATCTTGTGGTACGCATTTAAAAACAGAGTCCACCTGATTATAGAGAGCTGAAGTTGGCTTATAGCGGAAATAAGATTTTTCCCGTAATACCGCTGACTCCCGCTCAGAATTCTGTGCTTTCCTGTTGCCAGACGGCGCTAATGTACGCCTAAAAATGGGGGGTGACAAGAGGGATTTTTTTAAATAATTTCCGTCACTTACGAGTGTCGTGGAACGGCGACAGTTTGATTTCAGAACGCAATAAATTCACTTTGAGCGACGCAAAGAAAGACAGTACACAGCGTGATTACAGGTCATTGAAAAGGTTAGTTTCTTAACGAAACTAACCTTCTGGAATTTAGATATACAGCGAGGCTTCGCCAAGAGGGCGTGTTTTGAAACGGCGATGCATCCAGAGATATTGCTCAGGCGCACGCATGATTTCCATTTCGATAACTTTATTGATGAACGTAGCGGCTTCGCCTTCGTTTTCCGGATAGTTAGCCATCTCAGGGGAGATATGCAGACGATAGCCTGATTTATCCGCTTTTCTGACCATCGTGACGGTCAACATGGAGGCACCGGAAAGACGTGAAATCACAAAGGTACCATTGGTCGTGGCGACATCTTTCACCGCAAAGAACGGAGCGAAGCTACTGCCTTTACGGCCATAATCCTGGTCCGGTGCGAACCAGACGGCCTCACCTTTTTTCAGTGCGCCAACCATGCCGCGCAGGTTGTTACGGCTGATCATCGCCTTATTCGAGCGCATACGACCACGTGTCTGCACCCATTCCATCACGGCGCTGTTGTGCGGACGGTAGGTTGCCATCATCGGCTGGCAAAGCCCCATGACGCGACCCCCCAGTTCCAGAGACATAAAGTGAACGCCGACCACCATCACGCCGCGGTTTTGCAACTGGGCACGTTTCAGGTTATCCAGGCCTTCCACATCAAACCATTTACGAACACGCTCATCAGACCAGAACCATGCCATACCGGTTTCAAGCAGAGCCATGCCGATAGATTTAAAGTTTTCAGCAATCAGTTTTTCGCGCTGTTCCGCATTGTACTGTGGAAAGCAAAGTTCGAGATTTTTACGCGCAATAGACTCACGACGTTTAAGGAAGTGGCGCGATGCGCTGCCAAGCCTGGAGCCCAGAATGCGGATTACGGGATAAGGAAGCTGAACCAGTAACCAGAGCACGCCAAGACCAAACCATGTGAACCAGTAACGCGGGTGCAGAAACGCGCGTTTGAATTTGGATTGTGACAAAATAATGGGAACCTATATAAAGTCGGTGAAAGTCACGCATTGCGTAACCACGTACCTGTTAGACCGTAGTACAAGGTCATGGTTGCAGGCTTTACCGATCTTTACGGCGTTGCCTGGCCATTGCTGACGTTGGGTGGGCGGTATAATGTAGCACCCTTTATACGGTATGTGCTATTATTCGTGCTTGATTAAAAAAGCGGCAATTCGAAAGGTCTTTGATTTTTCTGTTTTTATAAACCAGAACAGATGCGCGACGGCATCTGTTTGGATATTTTGAAAGCAGTCGTTATGCTTTCCAGGCCGCATCGCCAGGCTGTACCTGTTTATACCATGCCATCAGCGCGGCTGTACCGGGCTCTCCCTCGGCGGGGGCCCAGGTAACGAAATCCTCATCAGCCACCGGTTGATAGCCACCGTGTTTAACTTCAAAAATAACGCCGCCGTGATCCAGTGACAGCACGGCATGCCAGGTTCCCGCCTCCATCTCCAGCGCCATACACGCTTCACCTAATACGACGCGACGGGTGACGACGCCCTGGTCGTCAAAATTCAGCACGACAAAACGCCCGCGAAGGGGAAGTAACAGCTCAAAGGTATGCGGATGACGATGAGGGCGAACATAGGTGCCTGGTTCCATCGCGATGGCCAGCCGCTGAACCGGGTCGCTCAGTTCAGGATGAAAGTTACGATGTGCGCGTAAACGCGGGGCGTTAGCCGCCGCTTCACTTTGTTGCTTCAAATCGGAGAGCGTGATTTGTTTCATGGTGGTTGCCTAAAGAGAAGAGGGCCTGTGGAGTAAAGCAGTGGAATTGTAATACGGAATAACATAACCCGTATAAATGAGGGTTCAATCACTGCACATCACCTCTGGAGCATAATAACCTGTGCTGCTAAATTCTCTTTAGCGGCTAAAACGTGACTGACAGGGAAAAGCGGGTGACAGAGCAAATCGATTATCAGATTGAAAAATACAGATTTACAGAGGCGAATGAACCTCCGCGTCTTACCCGTCAGTGGGCCGACGTTTTAAGCGAGTGCAAGGCGATCCAGGCCGGGGCCGAGGCGCGTCTGCGTATTGCCCTGACCAATGTCGATTACGTTACCAGCTTTGAGCTGCCTTTCCGCCTGCTGCTCGTGCGGACACCTCAGTTAATTGCCGGCTTGCGTGATGAACTGCAGCTCAGCCAGAAGAATGTCATTTTTAACGGGAAACGGTTTGGCTGTGTCTGGAGCGTGAAGTCCGATTTGAGCGGTGTACCTGACGTTTTTCAATATCATCTGTCCACACGTATACGGCGAACGGAAGCGACACAATTGACCGCGGAACCTTTTCTGCAGATAGCCAAAGAAATTAAGCCCCCCACGGAACGTCTGAAGCGTGCTCTGTTAAGTGGTCTGGAGGTAACCGCACTCGATGCGCTGTTCTGGTTTGGGATCCAGCGGATTGCTGCTGAGGTGTCGCGTCTGAGAAAGACCGGAATGAGAATTACCACTGCGGAAAAACAGGTATTTGATAATCTTACCGGAACGACTCGCCTTGTGCCGGTGTATCGGCGCGCCGATGAGAGCATGGTGTCCCCTGCAGGAATCGAACCTGCAACTAGCCCTTAGGAGGGGCTCGTTATATCCATTTAACTAAGGGGACAAGGCGGCACGAGTATAGCCTCATTTACACTTTGCGTTAAGCTCATCGCCGCCTGACTGCTCAAAGAGTCACCATTCAGGTCGATTTTTTTGCAGATTTATCATCGTTTTCCCGCGCTTTCTGTTCGGCCTTGCGCTTATTAGACATGTCGTTACGGATTTGCGCATGGCTTAACAGTGCGAAGATAAACGTTCCGCCGCAGATATTGCCTGCCAGCGTCGGCAGGGCGAACGGCCAGAAAAAATCGCTCCAGTGAAGCGTACCATTAAAGACCAGATAGAGGATTTCAACGGTTCCGACCACGATGTGCGTGGTGTCAGCCAGTGCTATCAGCCAGGTCATTAATATGATCACGACAATTTTGGCACTGCCCGCGGAAGGAAACATCCACACCATGGTCGCGATTATCCAGCCGGAGATGATGGCATTCGAGAACATTTCGAACGGCGTGTTTTTCATTACGTCCATACCGATTTTCACGAAGGCATCCCGGGTGGGCTCATCGAATATCGGCATATATTCAAATGCCCATGCCGCCACGCCTGTACCGATGATATTCCCCAGCAGCACCACGCTCCATAAACGCATCAGTAAACCGAAATTACCGAGGGTAGGGTTTTGCATCACCGGGAGAACGGCGGTAACGGTGTTTTCAGTAAACAGCTGCTGGCGCGCCATAATGACAATCACAAAGCCAAAGGTGTAGCCGAGATTTTCAAGTAAAAACCCACCGGGTACCCCTTCCAGTTGCACATGGAATATGCCCTTGGCGAGGAGTGAGGCGCCCATCGACAAGCCTGCCGCGATGGCCGACCAAAACAGAGCCATGGCATCACGCTCCATCTCTTTTTCGCCATCCTGTCGGATATGTTCATGGATCGCCATCGCACGGGAAGGAAGGCGATCTTCATTGATTTCTATCTCCTCACCGCGCTCTTTTTCCTCGCTTTCAATTTCAATTTCCTCATTACTCTCGCCAATTTTTTCTTCGCCCACTTCTTTCATAGCCACTCCAACACGATGATCTTTCTATAAAGCGTAGCGGCTTTTAATGAAATGCCCGTGGGGATGCTCTTAAATTGGCGGCAATGGCAACAAAGGCGATACATCTCATTAAAAGACATTATAAAATTGCCAGCGAAACGAATTCTAAAAGCCAGGCTATGCTGAGATCAGAGTGACGGTGGTTACTGCCCGTAATTGTGCTCGTAGACATCGGTAAACGTGCTGTTACAATCACTTGCACGTTTACAGGCGGAGCAACCCATGCTCCGTTACGGATGGCAATCAACGATAGCCATACTGAACAGGGAGATATTTATGAAACTTCGGCTGTCGGCGCTTGCGCTGGGCGCGACGATGCTTGTGGGCTGCGCCAGCTCTGGAGAGCAAACGGGACGCTCCGATCCTCTCGAAGGATTTAACCGCTCAATGTACAGCTTCAACTACAACGTGCTGGACCCGTATGTGGTTCGCCCGGTGGCAGTTGCATGGCGTGATTATGTTCCACAACCTGCGCGTAACGGGTTGAGTAACTTCACCAGTAACCTGGAAGAACCTGCGGTGATGGTGAACTACTTCCTGCAGGGCGATCCGTATCAGGGTATGGTGCACTTTACCCGCTTCTTCCTGAACTCATTGCTGGGGATGGGGGGCTTCATCGATGTTGCCGGTATGGCGAACCCGAAACTTCAGCGTGAGCAACCGCACCGTTTCGGCAGTACGATGGGGCATTATGGCGTGGGTTATGGTCCGTATGTTCATCTGCCATTCTACGGCAGTTTCACCGTACGTGATGACGGCGGCGACATGGTGGATACGCTGTATCCGGTTCTGTCGTGGCTGACCTGGCCGCTGTCGGTAGGGAAATGGACGGTGGAAGGGATCGAGACGCGTGCGCAACTGCTTGATTCGGACGGTCTGCTGCGTCAGTCTTCTGACCCGTATATTATGGTCCGCGAAGCTTACTTCCAGAATCACGACTTTATTGCCAATGGCGGCAAGCTGAAGCCGGAAGAGAATCCGAACGCGAAAGCAATCGAGAACGAATTAAAAGATATCGACTCGGAATAAAGATATCGACCCGGAATAAAGAAAAAAGGTGAGCCATGCTCACCTTTTTTAATCCCTGCGCGATTAGAACGCGTAGTTGAAGTTCATGCCATACAGCCAGGCTTTACCTTCAGAAGAGAACTCATACGGCCCCTCCTTAAAGTTAACTTTTTGACCGTGCATGTAAGAGATGCCCGCATCGATAGAAGCATCTTTATTGAAGGCATAGGTTGCACCTGCGCTCAGCCAGAAGCGGTCCTGGTCCGGAATGGAGATGGAACGCTTGTCAGCCGGTACAGGACTATCATCGAAGGCAATACCGGTACGGAATGTCCAGTTGTCATCCATATAGTAGGTGGTACCCAGCGCGATACGGTAGGCATCACGGAAGCTTTCATCTTTATAGAAGAGCGTGTCACCATTGCTGTTGGTCGCTTTCAGCTCCTGGAACTGACTCCAGCTGGTGTAGGTCAGGCTATAGTGAACCGCCCACTGCGGCGCCACTTTGTTATAACCCGACAGTTCCCACATTTCTGGCAAGTGCAGGCTCAGAGAACCGCCAGTGGTACGGCCGTCGGTGCCCATTGGCAGGCCGAAGCTACCCAGAATCTGGTTATAGGCTGAAGGCAGGCTGCTCTTATAATCGCCATCGAAGTCAATTTTCACTTCGGAACGGTAAGTTAAACCGTAGCGGTTATTTTTATCGATTTCATAAAGGATACCGGCGTTCCAGCCGAAGCCCCATTCGTCACCCTTAAGGTAAGCAATCTGGGTATCTGCCGGAATACCTGCAACCTGCTGTGCCAGACCCGGAATCGGCGGCAGAGCGCCTGAGCCAGCAACGACTTTACCCAGGTCACCCGCGTAGCGCTCGATCTTCGCTTTAGCATAAACCGCATCAAAGCCGACGCCGAAGCTCCAGTGGTTGTCCAGACGGTAAGCACCGCTCAGGTTCAGGTTCAGGGTTTCAAGGTCGGTTTTACCGCCATACGCCCCTGCGGCGTAGTTATTATTAAACTCGGTAGCCAGACCGTAGTTAGACGTCACGGAAGCGCCCCAGCCGAACTGGTCATTAATTGGCGCAACGAAGTGGAGGTTTGGCACCCAGGCTGTTGGCGCGATGTTGTCTGCCTTCAGGCTGGCGCCTGTTGGCGAGCGGCCCGAGATATCAACACCCGGATCAACAAAGATTGCACCAGCAGAGAAGGTCGGACGATCGAACATCATGATCAGTGCAGGGTTACGACTCGCGTTGCCCGCATCATCAGCAATTGCGCCTTCCCCGGAATACGCACGGCCAAGGCCAGAGGAAGAAAATTCGTTTAACTGAAAGCCCGCGGACCAGGCGGACGTAGAGACGATTGCCACTGCGACTGCCAGCGCAGTCTTTTTGAACAGGGTTTTCTGGCTCATGACCATAACCTCATTGAGTTATTTTTATTCAATAATTGTTACATACCGTAACAGGAGCGCGAAGTGTAGGGTCTGAGGTATGACATACAAATCAGACCAGTGGCGAGAGTATAGGTCTGACCAGCCAGAATGTTGCAAGTTTGTTTATTAATATTTTCAAACATGTTTCTTGAAACGAGATCTGGTTGGCAAAATTGTGACCATTGCGAATCGTCTGAAAGGGTGATTTTTGTTCTAGATCATTTTTTAGTGTGATATTGGTCACTTATCCGCTTTTGCGCCATTAACGGCTGGAGAGAGCCAGCCCCGGGGCGTAAAATAGCAGCATCGTGTTTATCTCGCGCCTTGCGCGAATACAGAGGAAATTGAGCTATGAGTAAATGCAGTGCTGATGAAACCCCGGTTTGCTGCTGTATGGATGTTGGTACCATCATGGACAACTCCGATTGCACCGCCTCTTACAGCCGCGTATTCAGCAACCGCGCCGAAGCGGAAGAAACCCTGGCCGCGCTGAGCAAACGTGCACGTGAGGTCGAATCCGATCCGTGCGAAATCACATCCACCTTTACTGACGTGGACGGCGGCGTGAAGCTGGATATCGACTTTGTGTTCGCCTGCGAGGCGGAAACGCTGATTTTCCAGTTGGGTCTGCGCTAACCTCAACGGCGTAATGCCCTCATCCTGGCCCCTCTCTCACAGTAGAGGGTGCACACTAAAACGGTAACCTTCGGGTTACCGTTTTGCTTTCATTTTCGCAGAGGCATTTTCTTTTTCTTCTCTGTGCCTTAGCTCGCACTTTTTCGTTTCCCTGATTGGCTGAATGTAAAAAAATGGTTAAGACTGTTATCAGGTCAGACCACTTTATGTTTGAGTAAAAAATTTTACAGGGGAAGGTTATGAGTCAGGCGTTACCGCTTATTACCCGTCAGGGCGATCGCATTGCCATTGTCAGTGGATTACGTACGCCATTTGCACGTCAGGCGACAGCGTTTCATGGCATACCGGCTGTCGATCTGGGGAAAATGGTGGTGGGGGAGATGCTGGCTCGCAGCGAAATTCCGCCTGAGGTCATCGAGCAGCTGGTTTTTGGCCAGGTTGTGCAGATGCCTGAAGCACCCAATATTGCGCGCGAAATCGTCCTCGGTACGGGGATGAACGTCCACACTGATGCCTACAGCGTCAGCCGGGCATGTGCTACCAGCTTCCAGGCGGTGGCTAACGTGGCTGAAAGCCTGATGGCAGGTACCATTCGCGCTGGGATCGCCGGCGGGGCGGACTCCTCTTCGGTTCTGCCGATTGGGGTCAGTAAAAAGCTGGCCCGGATCCTGGTTGACGCCAACAAAGCCCGTACCGTCGGTCAGAAACTCAAACTTTTCTCCCGCTTACGCCTGCGTGACCTTATGCCTGTACCGCCCGCAGTGGCGGAGTATTCCACCGGTCTGAGAATGGGCGATACCGCCGAGCAGATGGCAAAAACTTACGGGATCACCCGTGAGCAGCAGGATGCGCTGGCTCATCGCTCACATCAGCTGGCGGCGAAAGCCTGGTCGGAAGGCAAACTGGCTGATGAAGTCATGACGGCGTACATCCCGCCATACCGTGAACCGCTCTCAGAAGATAACAATATTCGCGGCAGCTCGACGATGGCGGATTACGCCAGGCTCCGTCCGGCATTTGACCGCAAACACGGTACCGTCACGGCCGCCAACAGTACTCCGCTGACGGACGGTGCCGCCGCGGTGATCCTGATGACGGAATCCCGTGCCAAAGAGCTGGGCATAAAACCGCTGGGCTACCTGCGCAGCTACGCCTTCACGGCGATAGATGTGTGGCAGGACATGTTGTTAGGGCCGGCGTGGTCCACACCGCTGGCGCTGGAACGCGCGGGACTGACCCTCGCGGATTTAACCCTCATTGATATGCACGAAGCCTTTGCTGCACAAACCCTGGCAAACATACAACTGCTGGCGAGTGAACGTTTCGCGCGCGATGTTCTTGGCCGGGCGCATGCCACTGGCGAAGTGGATCAGAGCAAATTTAACGTCCTGGGTGGCTCCATCGCCTACGGTCATCCATTTGCGGCGACGGGGGCGAGGATGATCACCCAGACATTACATGAGTTACGCCGCCGGGGTGGTGGTTTTGGCCTCGTAACCGCCTGCGCAGCGGGTGGTCTGGGTGCGGCAATGGTCCTGGAGGCTGAATAATGGATATGCCATCTGCATTTAATCTGACGGTACGTCTCGATAACGTCGCCGTTATTACTATCGATGTTCCCAACGAGAAGATGAACACCCTGAAAGCCGAGTTCGGCGTTCAGGTGCGCGCGATGCTAAAGCAGATCCGCGAGAACAAAGCGATTCGCGGCCTGGTGTTTATCTCGGCGAAACCGGACAACTTTATTGCCGGAGCCGATATCAACATGATTGCCCGGGCGCAAAACGCTCAGGAAGCCGAAGAGCTGGCGCGTCAGGGGCAACAGGTCATGGCGGAGATCCATGCGCTGTCTATCCCGGTCATCGCGGCGATCCACGGTGCCTGTCTGGGCGGTGGGCTGGAGCTGGCGTTGGCCTGTCACAGCCGCATTTGTACCGACGATGCGAAAACCGTTCTGGGCCTGCCTGAAGTACAGTTAGGCCTCCTGCCAGGCTCCGGCGGGACGCAGCGTCTGCCGCGTCTGGTTGGGGTCAGCACTGCGCTGGAAATGATATTAACCGGCAAACAACTGCGTGCCCGTCAGGCGCTGAAAGCCGGCCTGGTCGACGAGGTGGTTCCTCACGCCATTTTGCTTGAGGCGGCGGTTGAACTGGCGCTCAAAGGACGGCAGGCAAAACGTCCTCTGCCGGTGCGTGAACGCGTGCTGGCCGGGCCACTGGGCCGCACACTCCTGTTCAGCATGGCGGGCAAGAAAACCGAACAAAAAACCAAAGGCAACTACCCGGCGGCGAAACGTATCCTTGAGGTTATTGAAGTGGGGTTATCTCAGGGCAGCAGCAGCGGCTATGCCGCAGAAGCAAAAGCCTTTGGCGAGCTGGCGATGACGCCGCAGTCTCAGGCGCTGCGTAACATCTTTTTTGCCAGTACAGAGGTAAAAAAAGACCCCGGC
This sequence comes from Enterobacter sp. WPR_3_1, assembly GCF_003635055.1. Taxonomy (NCBI): domain Bacteria; kingdom Pseudomonadati; phylum Pseudomonadota; class Gammaproteobacteria; order Enterobacterales; family Enterobacteriaceae; genus Enterobacter; species Enterobacter sp. WPR_3_1. The sequence continues at coordinate 204,224 of NZ_RBXU01000008.1, forward strand.
AGCGAGGCGCAGCCTGCCCCGCTGCATGCCATTGGCGTACTGGGTGGCGGGCTGATGGGGGGCGGAATATCTTTTGTTACCGCCAGCAAAGGCAAATTGCCTGTACGTATCAAAGACATCAATGCGAAGGGAATCAATCACGCGCTGCAGTACAGCTGGCAGAACCTTGATCAAAAGGTTAAACGCCGCCATATCAAGGCCAATGAGCGTGATAAAACCCTGGCACTGATCTCCGGCACGACAGACTACAGCGGTTTTGCCCATCGCGATCTGGTGATTGAAGCGGTGTTTGAAGACCTGGCGCTTAAGCAGCAGATGGTGGCTGACGTTGAGCAACATTGCGCACCCCATACCATTTTTGCGTCGAACACCTCGTCATTGCCCATTGGCGATATTGCGGCCAGAGCCCAGCGTCCGGAGCAGGTGATTGGCCTGCACTATTTCAGTCCGGTTGAAAAAATGCCGCTGGTGGAGGTTATCCCGCACGCCAGCACCCGCCCGCAAACCGTTGCTACCGTGGTTAAACTGGCCAAAATGCAGGGTAAGACACCGATAGTGGTGGCGGACAAAGCCGGCTTTTACGTTAACCGCATTCTGGCGCCTTATATAAATGAAGCGATGCGGCTGCTGACGGAAGGGGAGAAGATCGAACACGTCGACGAGGCGCTGGTGAAGTTTGGGTTCCCCGTTGGCCCAATCCAACTTTTGGATGAGGTGGGAATCGACACCGGCACTAAAATTATACCTGTGCTGGAAGATGCTTATGGAGATCGTTTTAGCCCGCCTGCAAACATTGTTTCTGCAATTTTGAAGGACGATCGCAAAGGCAGAAAAAATGAACGCGGTTTCTATCTTTACGGCGCGAAAGGGCGTAAAAGCAAGAAACAGGTCGACCCTTCGGTTTATGGGCTTATTCCGACAACCGGTCAGGGAAAACTGTCACCCGTTCAATGTGCTGAACGCTGTGTGATGATGATGCTTAATGAAGCGGCACGCTGCTTTGGTGAGCAGGTGATTAAAAGCGCGCGCGATGGTGACATCGGTGCGGTATTTGGCATTGGTTTCCCGCCGTTCCTCGGCGGCCCGTTCCGTTACATGGACACTCTCGGTGCGGGTGAAGTGGTTGCAATCCTGCAACGTCTGGCCTCGCAATACGGTCCGCGGTTTACACCGTGTGACGAATTATTGCAGATGGCGGAACGGGGCCAGACATTTTGGCCTTCAAGGGAAACTGTCCTCGTAAGTTGAGGTCAAAAAAGGGTAAATCCTGAAGTGTATGAACCTGTTTTGGCGATTTTGTAAACAGAGATTGACTATACTTACGCCATTGAGGTAAAAAACAGCGTTTCATTCACCGAATGGATCAGGCACAATGCCCGACCATCGGGTTTTCTACCTCGGAGCGGTAATCGCGGGTAGTCAACGCCGGTGATTCTGGTTAACAAAAGCGGTGCAATATGCAAGTTTTTATCATGCGTCACGGCGACGCGGCACTCGATGCCGCCAGTGACTCAGTACGTCCTTTGACCGTCTGTGGCTGCGACGAATCTCGTCTGATGGCGACCTGGCTTAAAGGTCAAAAAGTGGACATCGAACGCGTTCTGGTGAGTCCGTTCCTGCGTGCAGAACAGACGCTGGAAGTGGTGGGGGAGTGTATGAACCTGCCAGCCAGTGTGGATGTTCTCCCGGAACTCACCCCGTGCGGTGATGTCGGCCTTGTCAGCGCTTATCTTCAGGCGCTGTGCAATGAAGGTGTCGCTTCCGCGCTGGTCATTTCCCACCTGCCACTCGTTGGCTATCTGGTATCTGAGCTGTGCCCGGGCGAGACGCCGCCGATGTTCACGACTTCCGCCATTGCCAACGTCGCTCTCGACGAAACAGGCAAAGGGGTCTTCAACTGGCAAATGAGTCCGTGCAATCTGAAGATGGCAAAAGCTATCTGATGTGACGTGCGATATGGCGGGGAGCAGAACATGCCTCCCGCCGTCCTGTCAGGGTAATTCTGGCGGCTGCCACTCTTCTACTTCAATCAACACCAGTAATGCGGCATCTCCGCCGTACTCTTTGGGTGCCTGATGAAACGCCATCACGTGGGGATGCTGAGCCAGCCACAGCGGTGTTTGTTGCTTCAGGATATGTTTGCCGTGGCCGTGCATCACGCAGGCGCAGAAAACATGTTCGCGACGACAGGCGGCAATTAACGCGCCCAGCTCCTGCTTCGCCTGCATCTGCGTCAAACCGTGCAGATCAAGAAACAGTTCGGGCGAGTAATCCCCCCGGCGTAATTTTTTCAGCTCAAAGTGGCTGACATCTTCCCGTACGTACTTTACCGCGCCCTGCGTATTGAGCAGCGGCTGAAATTCATCTGAAAAATAGTGGCTATTATCCGCCTGCTCCTGGAGCAATCGCTTGACCGGGACTTCCGTGATTTTTTTGCGCATCGGACGGTGGACAATGATGTCCTGCTTGATTTGACGCGTCCCGGTCATCAGCTGACGGAAGAGCGCCTGATCCTCCTCGCTAAGGGATGTTTTCTTTTTCATGGGTCATTCTCATCTCGTATTTCCGACAGTGTACCCGACTAAACGCATTTTTTAACCTCAAGCGCGACGCGTCATTGCTGATTTATCGCCGTCTTCATGGCAAACTAGCCGCCGAAAATTATGCGAGCATGCCCTGGAGGAAAGAGTGGATAAAATTTTTGTCGATGAAGCAGTAAACGAGCTGCATACCATACAGGACATGTTGCGCTGGTCGGTTAGCCGCTTCAGCGCCGCAAATATCTGGTACGGGCACGGTACCGATAACCCGTGGGATGAGGCCGTTCAACTGGTGCTGCCGTCCCTCTACCTGCCGCTCGATATTCCGGAAGACATGCGTACCGCACGCCTGACCTCCAGCGAAAAGCACCGTATCGTGGAGCGTGTTATCCGCCGCGTTAACGAGCGCATTCCGGTTGCCTATCTGACCAACAAAGCCTGGTTCTGTGGTCACGAGTTCTATGTTGATGAACGCGTTCTGGTGCCGCGCTCGCCGATTGGCGAACTGATCAACAACCACTTTGAAGGCCTGATTAACCATCAGCCAGAGCATATCCTTGATATGTGTACCGGCAGCGGCTGTATCGCGATTGCCTGTGCGTACGCCTTCCCGGAAGCGGAAGTGGATGCCGTGGATATCTCCACCGATGCGCTGGCTGTGACCGAGCACAATATTGAAGAGCACGGTCTGATCCATCACGTTACGCCAATCCGCTCCGATCTGTTCCGCGATCTGCCAACGCTGCAGTACGATCTGATCGTCACCAACCCGCCGTATGTTGATGCGGAAGACATGTCCGATCTGCCAAACGAATATCGCCACGAGCCGGAGCTGGGTCTGGCGTCAGGCTCTGATGGCCTGAAGCTTACCCGTCGCATTCTGGCCTGCGCGCCGGATTATCTGACCGACGACGGTGTTCTGATTTGTGAAGTGGGCAACAGCATGGTACATCTGATAGAGCAGTACCCGGATGTGCCGTTCACCTGGCTTGAGTTCGATAACGGCGGTGACGGCGTCTTTATGCTGACCAAAGCGCAGCTGCTTGACGCGCGCGAATACTTCAGCATTTACAAAGATTAATCCAGCGGGCTTCGGCCCGTTTCACAACGCTCAAACACAAATAACGACATCGGAGCCGTGATGGCAGGAAACAGTATTGGACAATTATTCCGGGTGACCACCTTTGGTGAATCGCACGGGCTGGCACTGGGCTGTATCGTTGACGGCGTACCGCCAGGCATCGAACTGACCGAAGCCGATTTACAGCACGACCTCGACCGTCGTCGTCCGGGGACTTCTCGCTACACCACGCAGCGTCGCGAGCCGGACCAGGTCAAAATTCTTTCCGGCGTTTTCGAAGGCCGCACCACCGGCACCAGCATCGGGTTGCTGATTGAAAATACCGATCAGCGCTCGCAGGATTACGGCGCCATCAAAGATGTGTTCCGTCCCGGACACGCCGATTACACCTACGAACAAAAGTATGGCTTCCGTGATTATCGCGGCGGCGGACGTTCGTCTGCCCGTGAAACCGCGATGCGCGTTGCGGCAGGGGCTATCGCCAAAAAATACCTGCAGCAGAAATTTGGCATTGTGATCCGCGGCTGTCTGACCCAGATGGGCGATATTCCACTGGCTATTAAAGACTGGGCTCTGGTCGAGCAAAATCCGTTCTTCTGTGCCGATGCAGATAAGCTGGAAGCGCTGGACGAACTGATGCGTGGCCTGAAAAAAGAGGGCGACTCCATTGGTGCCAAAGTCACCGTCGTGGCTGATGGCGTACCGCCAGGCTGGGGTGAACCGGTATTTGACCGTCTGGATGCGGACATCGCTCACGCGCTGATGAGCATCAACGCGGTGAAGGGCGTAGAAATTGGCGACGGTTTTGACGTCGTTGCGCTGCGGGGCAGCCAGAACCGCGACGAAATCACCAAAGACGGTTTCCAGAGCAACCACGCGGGCGGCATCCTCGGCGGTATCAGCAGTGGTCAGCAGATTATTGCCAATATTGCGCTGAAACCGACCTCCAGCATTACCGTGCCAGGCCACACGATTAACCGCTCTGGCGAAGAAGTTGAGATGATCACTAAAGGACGTCACGATCCCTGTGTGGGGATCCGTGCGGTGCCGATCGCAGAAGCGATGCTGGCGATCGTACTGATGGATCACTACCTGCGCCAGCGCGCGCAGAATGCGGATGTGACGACCACCATTCCACGCTGGTAAACATGAAAAAAACCGTCATTGCTCTGCTGGCACTGCTTGCCAGTGGAGCCAGTCTGGCCGCGACGCCATGGCAGAAAATTACCCATCCTGTGGCGGGCAGCGCGCAGTCTATTGGCGCGTTCTCGAACGGCTGTATCGTTGGGGCACAGGAACTTCCGCTGCAGTCCGATACCTATCAGGTGATGCGTACCGACCAGCGTCGTTATTTTGGCCACCCGGATCTGGTGCTGTTTATCCAGCGTCTGGGAAACCAGGTGCATAACCTGGGGCTGGGCACGATGCTGATTGGCGATATGGGAATGCCTGCCGGCGGTCGCTTCAACGGCGGACACGCCAGTCACCAGACCGGTCTCGATGTCGATATCTTCCTGCAACTGCCGAAAGCGCGCTGGAGTTCAGCCCAGTTGCTGAAACCGCAGGCGCTGGATCTGGTGGCGCGCGACGGTAAAAACGTCGTGCCATCGTTGTGGACGCAGGACGTCTTCAGCATGATTAAGCTGGCGGCGAAAGATAACGATGTCACGCGGATTTTCGTGAACCCGGCCATCAAGCAGCAGCTCTGCCTGGATGCCGGCACCGATCGCGACTGGCTGCGTAAAGTGCGCCCGTGGTTCCAGCATCGTGCACATATGCACGTTCGTCTGCGCTGCCCGGCAAACAGCCTGGAATGTGAAGATCAGCCGTTACCCCCGCCAGGCGATGGCTGTGGTGCGGAACTGCAGAGCTGGTTTGAGCCGGCAAAACCTGGAACCTCTAAGCCTGAGAAGAAGACACCGCCTCCGTTGCCGCCTTCCTGCCAGGCGCTACTGGATGAGCATGTACTTTAATGGATAATTTCGTCGAACTGTTTATGGTGTCGCCGCTTCTGCTGGTGGTGCTTTTCTTTGTGGCGATGCTGGCCGGGTTTATTGATGCTCTGGCGGGCGGCGGTGGTTTGTTAACCGTACCGGCGCTGCTGGCCGCGGGCATGAGCCCGGCACAGGCGCTCGCCACTAACAAGCTTCAGGCGTGCGGCGGCTCGCTCTCCGCGTCGCTCTATTTTATTCGCCGTAAGGTCGTCAGTCTGGCTGACCAGAAGCTCAATATCCTGATGACCTTTATTGGTTCGACCTCGGGTGCACTGCTGGTTCAGCATGTACAGTCCGATATTCTGCGCCAGATCCTCCCCATTCTGGTTATCTGCATCGGTCTCTACTTTTTGTTGATGCCAAAGCTCGGGGAAGAAGACCGGCAGCGACGTCTGCATGGCCTGCCGTTCGCTCTTATCGCGGGTGGCTGCGTCGGGTTTTACGATGGCTTCTTTGGCCCCGGAGCAGGCTCGTTCTATGCCCTTGCGTTCGTGACGCTGGCCGGCTTTAATCTCGCTAAATCCACCGCCCACGCCAAAGTGCTCAATGCGACGTCAAACGTCGGCGGCCTGCTGCTGTTTATCATTGGTGGCAAAGTTATCTGGGCAACCGGGTTTGTGATGATGGCAGGGCAGTTTTTAGGCGCACGCGCGGGCTCGCGTCTGGTATTAAGCAAAGGACAGAAGCTCATTCGCCCGATGATTGTTGTCGTCTCAGCGGTCATGAGTGCCAAACTGCTTTATGACAGCCATGGACAAGAGATCCTCACCTGGCTGGGAATGAATTAATGAACACAACCCATAAATACGAACAGCTGATTGAGATTTTTGATGGCTGTTTTGCTGATGATTTTAATACCCGTCTGATTAAAGGCGACGACGAACCGATCTATCTTCCTGCTGATGCGGACGTGCCGTATAACCGTATCGTGTTCGCGCACGGCTTTTACGCCAGCGGGTTACACGAGATTTCGCACTGGTGTATAGCGGGGAAAGCGCGTCGTGAGCAGGTGGACTTCGGCTACTGGTATTGTCCGGACGGCCGTGACGCCGCCACGCAGAGCCAGTTTGAGGATGTGGAGGTGAAACCGCAGGCGCTGGAATGGTTATTCTGTGTGGCGGCAGGTTTCCCGTTCAACGTCAGCTGTGACAACCTCGAAGGAGAGGTCGAGCCAGACCGTATTGTCTTCCAGCGCCGCGTTCATGCGCAGGTGATGGAGTACCTTGAGAAAGGCATCCCGGAACGTCCGGCACGCCTGATCGAGTCCTTACAGAATTATTACCACACGCCGGAGATCACGGCGGAATGCTTCCCTTGGCCGGAAGATCTTTAACAGAGGAAAGAAGATGATCGCAGAATTTGAATCACGCATTCTGGCGTTAATTGATGACATGGTGGAACACGCCAGTGATGATGAGCTGTTCGCCAGCGGTTATCTGCGTGGTCACCTGACGCTGGCTGTCGCTGAGCTGGAAGCAGGGGACGATCACTCTGCCGAGGCCATTCATGATGAAGTGAGCCGCAGCCTGGAGAAAGCGATCCAGGCAGGGGAACTCTCTCCGCGTGACCAGTCATTAGTGCTGGGTATGTGGGACACCCTGTTCCAGCAGGCAAAAGCCAGGTAGTCATTTCTCCTCCCTTTCCCGGTGGGAGAGGGAGGACATCGGCCCGCACGTTACTTCACCCTTTTTCCTTTCAGTAACTTCCGTACCCACAAACGGTTGGGATTGAGCCCCGCAAGCGTAACGCTGTCCAGCGGAACGGGCTCATCACTCATCTGTGCCGCCAGCACTTCGGCCAGCAACGGCGCTGAGCATAATCCCCGTGAACCGAGTCCCCCGAGCATAAACAGCTGCGGATAAACTGGCGCACTCACCGCGGTATCACGGTTTTCAGCAAGATCCTGATAGGCCTCAAGCGTTGCTTCATAGTCAGGCACATTTCCCGCCATCGGCAGATGGTCCCGGGTGGCACAGCGTACGCCACAGCGCGCGTCACCGGCGCTGATATCCACCTCTTTTGCCCAGTCGGCCTGCGGGAAGCAGTTGAGCAGGCGCTGGCGATTTTGCTGCTGATCGTCTTCGCTGTAGCGCATGTCGGTCTCACCGCGATGGTAGCTGGCACCAATGCAGTGGTGGCCGTTGGACGGATTTTGTGGCGTCAGATAGCCGTCGTAGCAGAGTACCTGCTGCAGTTTTTCCAGCGCTGGCGAGGTGGGGATATGGCTGACCTGGCCGCCGACAGGGTAAAGCGGCAGCTTTTCCGTCTGGTTGAACTGGCTGATAGGGTGACCGTTGGCCAGCACTACGCAGGTATGCTGCGCCTCTTCGCCCGTGGTGAAATGCAGGTTCCAGTGCTCCGTGTGGTGAAGTGAGGCGACCTGGCGGGAATAGTGCACCGTCAACCCGCGCGACTGCGCCAGCGCAATGGCTGCCGTCGTCAGATCTGCCGGACACAGCCAGCCACCGAGCGGATAGTGGATACCGTCGCAGCCCGTATCGACGCCCGCGGTTTCGGTTATCTGCTGCGCATTCACCGCCCGGGCAATTTCGAGCGGCAGACCCAGCGACAACATGTGCGCGATTTTTTGCTGGCTCTTCTCATCCCAGCCCAGTTGCGTAACGCCACACCAGTCGTGGTCAAACGCCACAGGCAGGGCATCATACAGGCGCCGGGCAAAGGTAAAGGCTACCGGGAAAAACTGGCTCAGCGCCGGATCGTGAGCGCTTAACAGTGGGTAGAGCGCCCCCTGGCGGTTGCCGGAAGCGCCCTTTGCCGGCGCGTCGTCGGCGCAGTAGAGCGTTACCTGCCAGCCACGGTGTAAAAGCGCGAGCGAAAGCAGGGCGCTGGCAATCCCGCCGCCGACAATTGCTACCTCTCGTGATGTGCTGGCGCTGCGTGAAAACCAGGGCGTCTGAGCGGGGATCTCCAGCGTCTGATCCATTCTTCCGACCAGCATGTCGCGCTTGCGACCAAAACCTTTGGTCTTTTGCATGGTAAAGCCGGCCTCCTGCAATCCGCGGCGGACAAAGCCTGCCGAGGTGAAGGTCGCGAGCGTTGCGCCGGGACGCGCCAGGCGTGCCATTGCGTTAAACAGATGCTGGCTCCACATGTCCGGATTCTTGGCGGGGGCAAAACCATCAAGGAACCATGCGTCCACTTTCTGATTCATTGAATCATCAAGCTTATCGGTCAGTTCATTGATGTCGCCGAGCCACAGATCCAGCGTGACGCGCCCGCCGTCAAGCAGCAGACGATGACAGCCGCCGAGGTGCGGCGGCCACTGCGCCTGAAGCTGCTCCGCCCATGGCGCAAGTTCCGGCCAGTGCTGATGGGCGAGACGAAGGTCATGCGCGGTGAGCGGAAATTTTTCAAAACTGATGAAATGTAATCTTTGCAGTGTAGCGTCAGGGTGAGCAGCGTGAAACTGATCGAACATCTGCCAGAGGGTGAGAAAATTCAGACCGGTACCAAACCCGCTCTCGGCGACCACGAACAGACTGCGCGGATGCGTGGGGAAACGGGCGTTTAACTGGTTTCCGTCGAGGAAAACATAGCGGGTTTCTTCCAGTCCGTTATCATTAGAAAAGTAGACGTCATCAAAATCTCGGGAAACAGGTGTACCCTCAGCGTTGAATTCGAGGTTGGCGGGTTGTATAGCGTTTTGTTTCACGTAAGTTACTCGTCTGACAGGCAGTGACACGATCTTAACGATGTGCGTCCATCGGTGCAAATTTCCGCAGAAAATGTCTGATCGGACTTGTTCGGCGTACAAGTGTACGCTATTGTGCGACTCGAAACTTAATATAGTGCGACTTACAGAGGTATTGAATGAAACGTGCAGTGATTACTGGCCTGGGCATCGTTTCCAGCATCGGTAATAACCAGCAGGAAGTCCTGGCATCTCTGCGTGAAGGACGCTCCGGGATCACTTTCTCTGAAGAGTTTAAAGATTCAGGTATGCGTAGCCACGTATGGGGTAACGTCAAACTGGACACCACCGGTTTGATTGACCGTAAAGTGGTTCGTTTCATGAACGATGCCTCTATTTATGCTTATCTCTCCATGCAGGAAGCGATTGCGGATGCGGGTCTGAGCGCGGAAGTTTACCAGAACAACCCACGCGTAGGTCTGATCGCCGGTTCCGGTGGCTCATCTAAAGCGCAGGTCTTTGGTGCCGACGCAATGCGTAGCCCACGTGGTCTGAAAGCGGTAGGTCCTTATGTTGTGACTAAAGCTATGGGTTCAGCGGTTTCCGCTTGCCTGGCGACCCCGTTCAAAATCCACGGCGTTAACTACTCCATCAGCTCTGCCTGTGCGACCTCCGCACACTGCATCGGTAATGCGGTTGAGCAGATCCAGCTGGGTAAACAGGATATCGTGTTTGCTGGCGGCGGCGAAGAACTGGGCTGGGAAATGGCCTGTGAATTCGACGCAATGGGGGCACTGTCCACCAAATATAACGAAACTCCGGATAAAGCATCCCGTACCTATGATGCGCACCGTGACGGTTTCGTTATCGCAGGCGGCGGCGGTATGGTTGTGGTTGAAGAGCTGGAGCACGCGCTGGCGCGTGGTGCGCACATCTACGCTGAGATCGTGGGCTACGGTGCAACGTCTGACGGCGCTGACATGGTGGCTCCATCCGGTGAAGGCGCAGTGCGCTGCATGAAGATGGCGATGCACGGCGTTGACACACCAATCGACTACCTGAACTCCCACGGTACCTCTACTCCGGTAGGCGACGTGAAAGAGCTGGGTGCGATCCGTGAAGTGTTCGGCGACAACAGCCCGGCTATCTCCGCGACCAAAGCCATGACCGGTCACTCTCTGGGGGCTGCTGGCGTTCAGGAAGCGATCTACTCTCTGCTGATGCTGGAAAATGGCTTTATCGCCCCAAGCATCAACATTGACGAGATGGACGAGCAGGCCGCAGGTCTGAACATCGTGACCCAGCCAAAAGAAGCGACACTGACTACCGTCATGTCCAACAGCTTCGGTTTCGGCGGTACTAACGCCACGCTGGTGATGCGTAAGTACAACGCATAAGTTCTGACTGATTCAAAAGGGGAGCCTGACGGCTCCCTTTTTTTATGCATTGACAAGCGGCTGATCTCGCAGGCAAACTTCCTACCTCAACATTATCCTCACGATAATGCGTAAGCGTTCAACGTCAACCAACGCACCTAAATCCTGGTTATCAGGAAGAGGGGGCGTGGTTTTTCCCCGCCTTACTCTTCATTTCGGAGTAAAGCATGACTGCAGTCACTCAAACAGAAACAACCTCTTCAGCGAACGTCTCGCTGTTTCGCATCGCGTTTGCGGTGTTCCTGACCTATATGACCGTCGGCCTGCCGCTGCCGGTGATCCCGCTGTTTGTTCATCAGGAGCTGGGCTATGGCAACACCATGGTCGGCGTCGCCGTGGGTATTCAGTTCCTGGCTACGGTATTAACCCGCGGTTATGCCGGACGTCTGGCGGATCAGCACGGGGCAAAACGCTCGGCGTTACAGGGCATGTTTGCCTGTGGTCTGGCGGGAGGTGCATGGCTGCTGGCCGCTCTCCTGCCGATTGACGCTGCGTATAAATTTTCGCTGCTGATCGTGGGGCGTTTAATCCTGGGCTTTGGTGAAAGCCAGCTCCTGACCGGTACGCTGACATGGGGTATGGGGCTGGTGGGGCCTGCGCGCTCCGGCAAAGTCATGTCCTGGAATGGCATGGCTATTTATGGCGCGCTTGCCGCAGGCGCCCCGCTCGGGTTGCTTATTCACAGCCACTTTGGCTTTGCCGCGCTGGCAGCGACCACCCTGATGCTGCCGCTGCTGGCATGGGCATTCAACGGTCCGGTGCGTAAAGTTCCTGCCCATAAAGGGGAGCGCCCGTCTTTGTGGAGCGTGGTGGGTCAAATCTGGCAGCCGGGCCTTGGCCTGGCCCTGCAGGGCGTCGGTTTTGCGGTAATCGGTACGTTCGTCTCGCTCTACTTTATGAGCCGCGGCTGGGCGATGGCAGGTTTTACGCTGACCGCCTTTGGTGGCGCATTTGTCTTAATGCGCGTGCTGTTCGGCTGGATGCCGGATCGTTTTGGCGGCGTGAAGGTTGCAGTGGCGTCACTGGTGATTGAAACCCTGGGTTTGCTGATACTGTGGAGTGCACCCGTTGCGTCCGTAGCGTTGTTAGGCGCGGCGTTGACCGGCTGCGGATGTTCGCTTATTTTCCCGGCGCTGGGTGTGGAGGTGGTAAAACGTGTCGCCCCGCAGGTGCGTGGCACGGCGCTTGGCGGCTATGCGGCGTTTCAGGATATCTCATACGGGGTAACCGGGCCGCTGGCAGGTCTGTTAGCGACATCGTTCGGGTATCCGTCTGTTTTCCTGGCGGGCGCGGTTGCAGCGGTTGTGGGCATTGTGGTGACGCTGGTGGCGTTTCGTCAGTCTTAGCGGTTAAGTGCCGGGGCGGCAAGCCTTCCCCGGTGTGCTGTCGGCCCGGCAGGCGTAGCGCCACCGGGCGAAACCGTTATGCGACCAGCCAGAAAATCGCCAGTGCAATCATTAACGCAATAAACATCAACCCTGGACGGGCAGAGAGGGTTCTGAACGTTTCCACCACCGGCGCAAACAGCGGATTGTAGATTGGCTGAATGTTTCGTGCTTCCGGCACGCCCCCTTCGCGTTCGGCGCGGCGAACAAAAATCTGATTGAGCACATCCTGCACCTGCGCGGTGGTCAGTACCGTTTGCGGTGTGGCCTGCCAGGTTTGCTGGGCGTAATCACGAATGGCGTCAAATTCGTTCGGCTCCAGCGGCTGCTTAAGTGCCGCCTGAACCGTGTGCAGGGTTGGAGCGGTTTGGGTGCTGAGCGTCTGACGCGCCTGTAGCCAGGTCACCAGATGCGTAAACTGTTTCGCCGGGATCAGCTCGCCCGCTTTTACGCCGGAGAGTTCCAGCATTGATTGCCAGATAAGCTTCGTCGGTTCGCCGGTGGCGGCGGCCAGCTTGGTCACCATCTGCTTGAGCGTGTTGTGCTCGGCAGGCAGCAGCGGACGCTCGGTCGCAGGGCGTTGCTGAGGCTGTGGAATTGACAGCTGATTGGTTTGCAGCAGCGTCAGTACGGTTTTGAGCTGTTCCGGGGTCAGCTGGCTCAGGGCGGTCTGACCAAACTGCTGGCGAATAAAATCACTCACCGCCTGGCGGTTATTTCCCTGGCCCAACAGCTCGGTCAGCTGCGAGACAATCTGGCGTGTGCTGTGATTCTGCTGTGCAGTATCAATCCGCTGGTTCAGGTTTTGCTCGGCAGCAGGGAAATGGCGCGACTGCAAAGGTGCGTCGTTCCTGACACCTAAATCGTGCTTTACCCCAGCCCAGACTTCCGCGTTTTGCTGCGACGTCAGCGCGATCAGACGCGTGATCAGTCGCTCCAGCACGGTGCGCTGTTGTGTGGATAGCGGTTGTTCGCCTGCAACGTTTGGTGTGACAGGGCCTTCACCCGGAGGGCGCGGCGGCGTACCTGAAATGGGCTGCATCGTCAAAAATCCTTAAAGTCAAAACTCAGCGTAAACCTGGCAGACGTATATGCCTGGCGGCCAGATTATGGCACACTTGATGGGTTTTCTTCCTCTCAAACAGGTACTCAGACGTGAAAATCCTCGTTGATGAAAATATGCCTTATGCCCGCGAGCTCTTTAGCCGCCTCGGCAACGTTAAGGCTGTCCCGGGTCGGCCGATCCCGGTAAACGAGCTGGATGATGCAGACGCGCTGATGGTGCGCTCGGTAACCAAAGTAAATGAGGCGTTGCTCTCCGGCAAAGCGGTGAAATTTGTCGGGACCGCAACGGCAGGGACGGATCATGTGGATGATAAATGGCTTAAGCAGGCGGGGATCGGTTTTTCAGCCGCGCCGGGCTGCAACGCCATTGCGGTCGTGGAATATGTTTTCTCCTCCCTGCTGATGCTGGCAGAGCGCGACGGTTTTGCGTTGCAGGACCGTACCGTCGGGATTGTTGGTGTGGGCAACGTGGGCGGGCGCCTGCATAAACGTCTTGAGGCGTTAGGCATTCGCACTCTGTTGTGCGATCCGCCGCGTAAAGACAACGGTGATGAAGGCGACTTCCGTTCGCTGGATGAACTGGTTGCACAGTGCGATGTGATCACTTTCCATACGCCGCTGTTTAAAGAGGGGCCTTATAAGTCGCTGCACCTTGCTGACGAAGCCCTGATCCGTCGTCTGAAGCCTGGCACTATTCTGATAAATGCCTGCCGGGGCCCGGTGGTCGATAACCTTGCGCTGCTGAAATGTCTGGACGAAGGGCAAGCGCTTAGCGTGGTGCTGGACGTCTGGGAGCCGGAGCCGGAGCTTAACGTTGCACTGCTTAACAAGGTGGACGTCGCAACGGCGCATATTGCCGGTTATACCCTTGAAGGAAAAGCCCGCGGCACGACGCAGGTCTTTGAGGCCTATAGCGCCTTTATCGGCCATCCACAGCAGGTGGCGCTGGATACCTTACTGCCTGCGCCTGAATTTGGCCGCATTACCCTGCACGGACCACTCGATCAGGCAACGCTGAAACGACTGGTCCTTTTGGTGTATGATGTGCGCCGCGATGACGCGCTGCTGCGTAAAGTGGCGGGTATTCCGGGTGAGTTTGATAAGCTGCGCAAGAACTATGTTGAGCGCCGCGAGTGGTCTTCCCTGTATGTGATCTGCGACGACGCAACGGCTGCGACGCAGCTGCATAAACTGGGTTTTAACGCCGTTCATCACCCGGCACATTAATGTCTTCTTAATGCTCCCTGTTGGATACTCCGACAGGGACGCTTTTTTATTTCTGGAGTAAACCACCATGTCTGAAGGCTGGAACATTGCCATTTTAGGTGCCACGGGTGCCGTGGGTGAAGCCCTGCTCGAAACCCTTGCTGAGCGTCAGTTCCCGGTGGGTGATATCTATGCGCTGGCGCGTACAGATAGCGCGGGTGAACATCTGCGTTTTGGCGGTAAATCTGTCATGGTTCAGGATGCGGCCGGGTTCGACTGGACTCAGGCGCAGCTGGCGTTTTTTGCAGCCGGTGCTGAGGCTACGGCGTCTTACATTGAAGAGGCCACCAACTCGGGTTGTCTGGTGATTGATTTAAGCGGTCTGTTCGCGCTTGAGCCGGATGTGCCGCTGGTGGTGCCGGATGTGAACCCGTTTGTGCTGGCAGACTACCGTAACCGCAACGTTATCGCCGTACCGAACAGCCTGACCAGTCAGCTGCTTACCGCGCTGAAACCGCTGATCGACGAAGGCGGCCTGTCGCGTATCTTCGTTACCAGCCTGCTGTCTGCGTCTGCCAACGGCAAGCAAGCGGTTAACGCGCTGGCCGGGCAGAGCGCGAAATTGCTGAGCGGCGTTCCGATTGATGAAGACGACTATTTTGGTCGCCAGCTGGCGTTTAACATGCTGCCACTGCTGCCGGATCGCGAAGGCAGCGTGCGCGAAGAGCGCCGTATTGTCGATGAAGTCCGCAAAATCCTGCAGGATGATGGCCTGATGATCTCTGCCAGCTGCGTGCAGTCTCCTGTCTTCTACGGCCACGCACAGATGGTCGGTTTTGAAGCGCTGCGCCCGCTCGCCGCAGAAGAAGCGCGTGACGCGTTTGGTCGCGGTGAGGATATCGCCCTCTCCGAAGAGAGTGAGTTCCCGACGCAGGTTGGTGATGCGACCGGTAGTGCACATCTGTCTGTTGGCTGCGTGCGTAACGATTACGGAATGCCTGAGCAGATCCAGTTCTGGTCAGTTGCCGATAACGTTCGCTTTGGCGGCGCGCTGATGGCGGTGAAAATTGCGGAGAAACTCGTGCAGGAGTACCTGTACTGATGTCAGAAGTGGATCACAAGCCTGTTCATAAAATTGCCCTCGGTATTGAGTACGATGGCAGTAAGTATTATGGCTGGCAGCGTCAAAATGAGGTGCGCAGCGTCCAGGAAAAACTGGAAAAAGCGCTCTCTCAGGTGGCGAACGAACCGATAAGCGTTTTCTGTGCCGGGCGTACGGATGCCGGCGTTCACGGCACGGGGCAGGTGGTTCATTTTGAAACCACCGCTGTGCGAAAGGACGCCGCATGGACGCTGGGGGTGAATGCGAATTTACCTGGAGACATTGCAGTTCGTTGGGTTAAAGATGTTCCCGATGATTTTCATGCGCGTTTCAGCGCCACCGCGCGCCGTTACCGCTATGTCATCTACAATCAGCGTCTACGTCCGGCGGTGTTAAGCCAGGGCGTGACGCATTTTTATGAACCGCTTGATGCTGAACGTATGCATCGTGCGGCGCAGTGTCTGATTGGTGAAAATGACTTTACCTCGTTCCGTGCGGTGCAGTGCCAGTCCCGTACGCCGTGGCGTAATGTCATGCACATAAACGTCAGCCGTTATGGCGCGTATGTGGTGGTGGATATCAAAGCCAATGCCTTTGTACATCATATGGTGCGGAATATTGTGGGCAGCCTGATGGAAGTGGGTGCCGGACACCAGCCGGAGAGCTGGATTGCAGAACTGCTGGCAGCGAAGGACAGAACGCTTGCGGCAGCCACGGCGAAAGCGGAAGGGCTGTATCTGGTCTCGGTAGACTATCCGGATCGGTTTGACCTGCCGAAACCGCCAATGGGCCCGCTGTTTTTAGCGGACTAATCAAAGGTGCAATTAAGGCTTAGACAAAATGGACGTAATACGTTTTTTGATTGATTTCATCCTGCATATTGATGTTCACCTGGCGGAGCTGGTCGCGCAGTACGGCGTCTGGGTTTACGCTATTCTGTTCCTCATTCTGTTCTGTGAAACCGGTCTGGTTGTCACCCCGTTCCTGCCGGGGGATTCACTGCTGTTCGTGGCCGGCGCGTTATCCGCGTTACCGACTAACGATTTGAATGTGCATCTGATGGTTGTGTTGATGGTTATCGCCGCGATTATTGGTGATGCGGTGAACTACACGATTGGACGGGTGTTTGGTGAGCGGCTTTTCAGCAATCCGAACTCGAAAATTTTCCGTCGCAGCTATCTCGACAAAACCCATGCGTTCTATGAACGCCATGGCGGCAAAACCATTATCCTTGCCCGTTTTGTGCCTATTGTGCGTACATTTGCACCGTTTGTGGCGGGAATGGGGCATATGTCCTATCGTCACTTTGCGGCATATAACGTTGTTGGCGCGCTGCTGTGGGTGCTGCTGTTTACCTATGCCGGCTACCTGTTTGGCGATCTCCCGGTGGTCCAGGAAAACCTTAAGTTACTGATTGTAGCGATTATTGTGCTTTCGGTACTGCCTGGGGTTATTGAGATTATTCGTCACCGACGTGCGGCAGCAAAGCAAGCGAAGTAAATGCATACTGGCGGTTCGACCACTTTTTTATCCAAAGTTTCGGGCTGTTATGTTTTAATGTGCAACATTCATGGTCTGTTGGAGGCAAAAATGGCATTATTCGCCTCTTATAGCAAAACTGGCATACGACCAGGTTCAGGCAGAAAGGTTATCAATGAGCTGGATTGAACGAATTAAAAGCAACATAACCCCGACTCGTAAAGCGAGCATTCCTGAAGGGGTATGGACGAAGTGTGATAGCTGCGGCCAGGTTCTGTACCGCGCAGAGCTGGAACGCAATCTTGAGGTGTGTCCGAAGTGTGACCACCACATGCGTATGACGGCGCGTAATCGCCTGCATAGCCTGCTGGACGAAGGTTCTCTGGTAGAACTGGGTAGCGAGCTTGAGCCAAAAGACGTGCTGAAGTTCCGTGATTCCAAAAAATACAAAGACCGTCTGGCCTCTGCACAGAAAGAGACCGGCGAGAAAGACGCGCTGATCGTCATGAAAGGCACCCTGCACACGATGCCGGTGGTGGCTGCCGCGTTTGAGTTCTCCTTTATGGGTGGCTCAATGGGCTCTGTCGTGGGTGCGCGCTTTGTGCGTGCCGTTGAGCAGGCGCTGGAAGACAACTGCCCGCTGATCTGCTTCTCCGCTTCCGGTGGTGCACGTATGCAGGAAGCGCTGATGTCGCTGATGCAGATGGCGAAAACCTCTGCTGCGCTGGCGAAAATGCAGGAGCGCGGTTTGCCGTACATCTCCGTGCTGACCGACCCGACGATGGGTGGCGTTTCCGCAAGCTTTGCCATGCTGGGCGATCTGAACATCGCTGAGCCGAAAGCGCTGATCGGTTTTGCGGGTCCACGCGTCATCGAACAGACCGTACGTGAAAAACTGCCGCCGGGCTTCCAGCGCAGTGAGTTCCTCATCGAGAAAGGCGCTATCGACATGATCGTCCGCCGTCCGGAGATGCGCCTGAAACTGGCAAGCATCCTGGCGAAGATGATGAATCTGCCAGCGCCGAACCCGGATGAGCCGCGCGAAGGCGTGGTGGTACCGGATCAGGAACCCGAGGCCTGATAACTGAAAAGGGCAGGGCCGGATGGCGCTGCCCTTTTGCTTTCTCAACTGTTAATGACCGGGCATCATGGAAAATAAAAGCATTCCCCAAGCCACGTCGCCCCTGGCCGCGTGGCTTTCTTATCTGGAAAACCTGCACAGTAAAACCATCGATATGGGGCTTGAGCGCGTAAGCCAGGTTGCCGCGCGTCTCGACGTACTGAAACCAGCGCCGTTTGTGTTCACCGTTGCCGGAACGAACGGTAAAGGCACGACGTGCCGCACGCTGGAGTCTGTCCTGATGGCAGCAGGCTATAAGGTTGGTGTTTACAGCTCTCCACACCTCGTGCGGTATACCGAGCGGGTGCGTGTGCAAAATCGCGAGCTGCCGGAATCAGCGCATACCGCCTCTTTCGCGGAAATTGAAGCCGCGCGCGGTGAAATTTCATTAACCTATTTTGAATACGGCACCCTGTCGGCACTGTGGTTGTTTAAGCAGGCGCAGCTGGACGTGGTGATTCTGGAAGTCGGCCTCGGCGGGCGTCTTGATGCTACCAACATGGTGGATGCGGATGTGGCCGTCGTGACCAGCATTGCGCTGGATCATACCGACTGGCTGGGGCCGGATCGCGAAAGCATTGGTCGCGAGAAAGCTGGGATTTTCCGGACGAATAAACCTGCCGTGGTCGGCGAGCCGGATATGCCGCACACCATTGCAGAGGTGGCGAATGAGACGGGTGCGCGTCTGCTGCGCCGTGGCGTAGAGTGGCAGTATGAGGTTCAGGCAGACGTCTGGCGCTTTAGCGATGCGCAGGGCGCACTGGACAACCTGCCATTGCCGCAGGTGCCGCAGCCTAACGCGGCAACCGCGCTGGCGGCACTGCGCGCAAGCGGTCTGGCGGTGAGCGAGCAGGCGATTCGCGAGGGCATTGAGCGGGCGATCCTGCCCGGGCGTTTCCAGATTGTCAGCGAGTCACCGCGCCTGATCCTCGATGTGGCGCACAACCCGCATGCCGCGGCGTATCTCGCGGGACGTCTCAAATCGTTACCAAAAACCGGGCGCGTGCTGGCGGTTATCGGTATGCTTCATGATAAAGATATTGGCGGTACGCTGGCCTGCATGGAGAGTGTGGTCGATAGCTGGTATTGTGCTCCTCTGGAGGGGCCACGCGGGGCGACCGCTGAGCAGTTGATGGAACATCTCGGCAAAGGCGCAATCTATAATAGCGTGGCTCAGGCCTGGCATGCCGCGATGGCGGATGCTAAACCAGAAGATACCGTGCTGGTGTGTGGTTCGTTCCACACGGTGGCACATGTCATGGAAGTGATGGACGCGGGGAGAACCGGTGGCGAGTAAGTTTCAGAACCGTTTAGCAGGAACAATAGTGCTGGTGGCGCTGGGAGTCATTATTCTCCCGGGCCTGCTCGACGGGCAGAAAAAGCACTATCAGGATGAGTTTGCAGCCATTCCTCTGGTACCGAAACCGGGCGATCGCGACGAGCCGGATATGCTGCCTGCGGCGACACAGGCCCTTCCTGCTCAGCCGCCGGAAGGCGCAGCGGAAGAGGTTCGCGCGGGCGATGCGGCTGCGCCGTCTCTTGATCCGTCTCGTCTGGCGGCGAGCAACACCAACGATATCGATCCTGTACCGGTTCCGGTCGTGCAGCCTAAACCGGCTGAGAAAACGAAGTCGGTCGAAAAAACGCAGCCGAAACCGCAGCGGGATAAAACGAGCGAACAGCTTGCCGCAGCGACAGAGACACCGCCTCCGGCGAAACCGGCTCAGCAGGAAGCCGCTCCGACGGGCAAAGCCTACGTCGTGCAGCTGGGTGCGCTGAAAAATGCCGATAAGGTCAATGAGGTGGTGGGTAAACTGCGCAGTGCGGGATATCGTGTTTACACTTCACCTTCCACGCCGGTACAGGGTAAAATTACCCGTATTCTCGTGGGGCCAGAAGCTTCCAAAGATAAGCTTAAAGGATCGCTGGGTGAGCTGAAGCAGATCTCCGGCCTGAGCGGTGTGGTGATGAGCTACAGCGCGAACTAACCCCTCCCTCACCTTATCCTTTCTATGAGGAGAGGGTGGGGGGAAGAGTGACGGCAGACGTCCACAGAGACGTAAAAAGCCACGGCGTTGAACATTTTTTCAGCGCCTTTTTTATTTACGCGCGGGAAGGAAATCCCTACGCAAACGTTTTCTTTTTCTGTTAGAATTCGCCCCGAACTGGATGACAGGGCGTTAAATCGTGGGACACATATGGTCTGGATTGATTACGCCATCATTGCGGTGATTGGTTTTTCCTGTCTGGTTAGCCTGATCCGTGGCTTTGTTCGTGAAGCGTTATCGCTGGTAACCTGGGGTTGTGCTTTCTTTGTTGCCAGTCATTACTACACTTACCTGTCTGTCTGGTTCACGGGCTTTGAAGATGAACTGGTCCGAAATGGAATCGCTATCGCGGTGCTGTTTATCGCGACGCTGATTGTCGGCGCTATCGTAAATTACGTGATAGGTCAGCTGGTCGAGAAAACCGGTCTGTCAGGAACAGACAGGGTACTCGGGATCTGTTTCGGCGCACTACGAGGCGTGCTGATTGTGGCCGCGATCCTGTTCTTCCTGGATACCTTTACCGGGTTCTCCAAAAGTGAAGACTGGCAAAAATCGCAGCTCATTCCAGAGTTCAGTTTCATCATCAGATGGTTCTTTGACTATCTGCAAAGCTCGTCGAGTTTCTTGCCCAGAGCGTAATGCGCTCTGAGATGTGGCTTAACGAGGAAAAGACGAATGTGCGGTATTGTCGGTATCGCCGGTTTCATGCCGGTAAACCAGTCGATTTATGACGCGTTAACGGTGCTTCAGCACCGTGGGCAGGATGCTGCGGGTATCATCACCATTGATGCAAACAACTGCTTCCGTTTACGTAAGGCGAATGGTCTGGTAAATGATGTGTTTGAAGCCCGCCATATGCAGCGTCTGCAAGGTAATATGGGGATCGGTCACGTTCGTTATCCTACTGCTGGCAGTTCCAGCGCCTCTGAGGCTCAGCCTTTCTACGTCAACTCACCGTATGGCATCACGCTTGCCCACAATGGCAACCTGACCAACGCGCACGAGCTGCGTAAGAAGTTGTTCGAAGAGAAACGTCGCCACATTAATACCACCTCTGATTCTGAAATTCTGCTCAATATCTTTGCCAGCGAGCTGGATAACTTCCGTCACTACCCGCTGGAAGCAGACAACATTTTTGCCGCCGTTGCCGCGACTAACCGCCAGATCCGTGGTGCGTATGCCTGCGTGGCGATGATTATCGGCCACGGGATGGTTGCCTTCCGCGATCCAAACGGCATCCGCCCGCTGGTACTCGGTAAGCGCGATCTCGGTGATGGTCGTACCGAATACATGGTTGCCTCTGAAAGCGTGGCGCTGGATACCCTGGGCTTCGAGTTTCTGCGTGATGTTGCGCCTGGCGAAGCGGTCTATATCACTGAGAAGGGCCAGCTGTTCACCCGCCAGTGTGCTGACAACCCGGTGAGCAATCCGTGCCTGTTTGAATATGTTTACTTCGCCCGTCCGGACTCGTTTATCGACAAGATTTCCGTCTACAGCGCGCGCGTGAACATGGGGACAAAACTTGGCGAGAAGATTGCCCGCGAATGGGACGATCTGGATATCGACGTCGTTATTCCTATTCCGGAAACGTCCTGCGATATCGCTCTGGAAATCGCCCGCATTCTGGACAAGCCATACCGTCAGGGGTTTGTGAAAAACCGCTACGTTGGTCGTACCTTTATCATGCCGGGTCAGCAGCTGCGCCGTAAGTCCGTGCGTCGTAAACTGAACGCAAACCGCGCTGAGTTCCGCGATAAAAACGTCCTGCTGGTGGATGACTCCATCGTTCGTGGCACCACCTCAGAACAGATTATTGAGATGGCGCGCGAAGCGGGTGCGAAGAAAGTGTATCTGGCCTCAGCCGCACCGGAAATTCGTTTCCCGAACGTGTACGGCATCGATATGCCAACCGCCAACGAGCTGATCGCTCACGGTCGTGAAGTGGACGAAATTCGTCAGATCATCGGTGCCGACGGCCTGATTTTCCAGGATCTGAACGATCTTATCGACGCAGTACGCGCTGAGAACCCGGATATTCAGCAGTTCGAATGCTCCGTGTTTAATGGCGTCTACGTGACGAAAGACGTTGACCAGCAGTACCTCGACTACCTTGATTCGCTGCGCAACGACGATGCGAAAGCCGTCCAGCTGCAAAACGATCTCGAAAGTTTAGAGATGCACAACGAAGGTTGATGTCTGTGCAAGTGAGGGCATTTGCCCTCACTTGCAACTCCCCGCAAAATCCTGCACAGTCTGCCCTGAAATCAGTTAGGGCGAAAATCATGAAACGACTCATTGTTGGGCTCAGTGGTGCCAGTGGCGCGATTTACGGCGTACGTCTGTTACAGGTGCTGCGCGACGTGGCAGAAGTGGAAACGCATCTGGTCATGAGCCAGGCGGCACGTCAGACCCTCTCTCTTGAAACCGACCTCTCACTGCGTGATGTCCAGGCGCTGGCGGATGTGGTCCACGATGCCCGCGATATCGCCGCCAGCATCTCCTCAGGCTCGTTTAAAACGGCCGGCATGGTTATCCTGCCTTGTTCCATTAAAACGCTCTCCGGCATTGTAAACAGCTATACCGACACGCTGGTCACCCGCGCCGCGGACGTGGTGCTGAAGGAGCGTCGTCCTCTGGTTCTCTGCGTGCGGGAAACGCCGCTGCACCTGGGACATCTGCGTTTAATGACTCAGGCTGCTGAACTCGGCGCGGTGATCATGCCACCGGTACCGGCGTTCTATCACCGGCCCGTTTCACTGGATGATGTGATTAATCAGACGGTTAACCGCGTTCTCGATCAGTTTGATATCGACCTGCCTGAAGACCTTTTCACCCGCTGGCAGGGTGCCTGAATCTGTGCACTCACAGCGTGCATGAAAAGATAACGTGCCCTGTTTCAGGGCAATTATGCAACGGCGATCATATCCTCGACATTTAATTCGCTTTTTCCCTTTTTCTCTTTCCGGTTCGTTCGGCAGACCTGCTATCTTTCACCATTAAGGCAATATCGCAACGTTTTATTAACATATTTAACGTCGAACTTTTCACCAGACGGCAATGTGGCATAAGACCTGCATAGAGAAGCCTGCAACACAACACACAACACACAACACACAACACAATACATAATAAAATCACGGTACTTGAGGGTAAATGTATGAAGAAGACGGTTCTGGCTCTGTCTTTGCTGGTGGGGTTAAGTGCGGCAGCAGGTAGCTACGCAGCGCTTCCACAGACAGTTCGTATCGGTACAGACGCAACCTACGCGCCATTCTCTTCCAAGGATGCGAAAGGCGATTTCGTTGGGTTTGATATCGATCTGGGAAATGAAATGTGCAAACGCATTGCGGTGAAATGCACATGGGTGGGCAGCGACTTTGATGCGTTAATCCCGTCGCTGAAAGCCAAGAAAATCGACGCCATTATCTCTTCTCTCTCTATCACCGAAAAACGTCAGCAGGAGATTGCCTTCTCTGACAAGCTTTACGCTGCAGATTCACGTCTGATTGCCGCTAAAGGCTCCCCGATTCAACCCACCATCGACTCGCTGAAAGGCAAGCATGTCGGCGTGCTTCAGGGCTCAACGCAGGAAGGGTTTGCCAATGCGAACTGGCGTGAGAAGGGCGTCGACGTAGTGGCGTACCAGAACCAGGATCTGATCTACTCTGACCTGGCTGCAGGCCGTCTGGATGCGGCATTCCAGGATGAAGTCGCCGCGAGCGAAGGCTTCCTGAAACAGCCAGCGGGCAAAGAGTACGCTTTTGCTGGCCCGTCCGTGAAAGACAAAAAGTACTTTGGTGACGGTACGGGTATCGGCCTGCGCAAGGACGATACCGAGCTGAAAGCCGCCTTCGACAAAGCGTTTGCTGAGCTGCGTAAAGACGGTACCTACGACAAACTGGCGAAGAAATACTTCGACTTCAACGTCTACGGTGACTAATACCTGACGGCAATGCACTGCTGAGGTGCATTGTCGGGCGGGATGATCCAATATGGTGCAATTAATGCACTGTATTGGATCGCTGTGTGCATACTTACGCATTTATAATGCAAAAAATCCCGGCTCAAAGGCATTATTCTTTGCCTGACGGAGGGGATTGATGGCACATTAGCACCACCCCGTCGTCGTAAAAATCCCGTATGTAGACAGTTTGTTGAGGACAGATATGAAAAAACTAGTATTGTCACTTTCTCTGGTGCTGGCCTTTTCCAGCGCCACCGCGGCATTCGCAGCAATTCCGCAGAAAATTCGAATCGGTACCGATCCTACCTATGCACCGTTCGAATCGAAGAATTCTAAAGGTGAATTGGTTGGTTTTGACATTGATCTGGCCAACGAACTGTGCAAACGCATCAAAGCGCAGTGTACCTACGTTGAGAACCCACTGGACGCGCTGATCCCGTCGCTGAAAGCGAAAAAAATCGACGTGATTATGTCCTCGCTCTCCATCACTGAAAAACGCCAGCAGGAGATTGCTTTCACGGACAAACTCTACGCGGCAGATTCACGTCTGGTGGTCGCCAAATCTTCCGACATTCAGCCCACTCTCGAGTCGCTGAAAGGCAAACGCGTTGGCGTGCTGCAGGGGACTACTCAGGAAACCTACGGTAACGAACACTGGGCGCCGAAAGGGATTGAAATCGTCTCTTATCAGGGCCAGGAAAATATCTACGCTGACCTGACGGCAGGTCGCATTGACGCGGCGTTCCAGGATGAAGTCGCGGCGAGCGAAGGCTTCCTGAAGCAGCCGGTCGGCAAAGACTATAAGTTTGGCGGTCCATCCATCAAGGATGTGAAGTTGTTTGGTGTAGGCACCGGTATGGGCCTGCGCAAGGAAGACAACGAACTGCGTGAAGCGCTGAACAAAGCGTTTGCCGAAATGCGCGCTGACGGCACGTACGAGAAAATTGCGAAAAAATACTTCGATTTCAATGTTTACGGCGGCTAATCGCCCCGTCAAATAACGTGCAGCCCCTCCCACTGTGGGAGGGGAAAAGACACGGTTCCACCACTCACGATACGACAGGGCTCGCGGTATGCTGTACGGATTTTCTGGCGTTATTTTACAGGGCGCGCTTGTCACCCTTGAGCTGGCTCTCAGCTCCGTGGTGCTGGCGGTGCTGATAGGTCTGGCGGGCGCAGGGGCGAAGCTTTCGGCTAACAAGCCGCTGGCGCTGATTTTTGAAGGCTATACGACGCTGATTCGCGGTGTTCCCGATCTGGTGCTGATGCTTCTGATCTTTTACGGTCTGCAGATTGCGCTTAACAGCGTGACGGACGCAATGGGTATGGGACAAATCGATATCGACCCGATGGTGGCCGGTATTATTACGCTCGGTTTTATCTACGGGGCCTACTTCACCGAAACCTTCCGCGGCGCGTATATGGCTGTGCCGAAAGGCCACATTGAAGCGGCAACCGCATTCGGTTTCACCTCCTCACAGACGTTTCGTCGAATCATGTTTCCGGCCATGATGCGCTATGCGCTTCCAGGTATCGGTAACAACTGGCAGGTTATTCTTAAGGCAACCGCGCTGGTCTCTCTGCTTGGCCTGGAAGATGTGGTGAAAGCGACCCAGCTTGCCGGCAAAAGCACCTGGGAGCCGTTCTACTTTGCGGTGGTATGTGGCGTAATCTATCTGGTCTTTACGACCGCCTCCAATGGTGTGCTGCTTCTGCTCGAACGTCGCTACTCCGTGGGTGTGAAGAGGGCTGATCTGTGATTGAGATTATTCAGGAATACTGGAAATCGCTGCTGTGGACAGATGGCTATCGCTTCACCGGCGTCGCCATTACGCTCTGGCTTCTGATCTCCTCCGTGGTGATGGGCGGCATTCTGGCGGTATTTCTTGCCATTGGTCGTGTGTCGAACAATAAATTTATCCAGTTCCCAATCTGGTTGTTTACCTATGTGTTTCGCGGTACGCCGCTATACGTGCAGCTGCTGGTGTTCTATTCGGGGATGTACACGCTTGAGATCGTAAAAGGCACTGAAATGCTCAATGCGTTCTTCCGCAGCGGTCTGAACTGTACGGTGCTGGCATTGACGCTCAATACCTGCGCCTATACCACCGAGATTTTCGCAGGGGCGATTCGCTCTGTCCCGTACGGTGAAATTGAAGCGGCGCGTGCGTACGGCTTCTCCTCCGTGAAGCTTTACCGTTGCATCATTCTGCCGTCGGCGCTGCGTATTGCGTTACCGGCGTACAGTAACGAAGTGATTCTGATGCTGCACTCCACGGCGCTGGCCTTTACCGCCACGGTGCCGGACTTACTGAAGATTGCCCGGGATATTAACTCGGCAACCTATCAGCCGTTTACCGCATTCGGTATTGCGGCAGTGCTTTATTTGATAATTTCATACGTCCTGATTAGCCTGTTCCGTAAGGCAGAAAAACGCTGGTTGCAGCATATAAAACCTTCTTCGACGCACTGAGAATGATGATGGCTGAGAACAAATTAAACGTTATTGATCTGCACAAACGCTACGGCGAACATGAAGTGCTGAAAGGGGTGTCGCTGCAGGCAAACGCGGGCGATGTCATCAGTATTATCGGCTCATCCGGCTCCGGTAAAAGTACTTTCCTGCGCTGCATTAACTTCCTCGAAAAACCGAGCGAAGGCTCAATTGTGGTGAGCGGGCAGAACATCAATCTGGTGCGTGACAAAGACGGCCAGCTGAAGGTGGCGGATAAAAATCAGCTACGTCTGTTGCGTACGCGCCTGACGATGGTTTTCCAGCACTTTAATCTCTGGAGCCATATGACGGTGCTGGAGAACGTAATGGAAGCGCCAATCCAGGTGCTGGGTCTCAGCAAACAGGACGCCCGCGACCGTGCGGTGAAATACCTGGCGAAAGTGGGTATTGATGAGCGCCAGCAGATGAAGTATCCGGTACATCTGTCCGGCGGGCAGCAGCAGCGTGTATCCATTGCCCGCGCGCTGGCGATGGAGCCGGAAGTCTTGCTGTTCGACGAACCGACTTCCGCGCTGGACCCGGAACTCGTTGGCGAAGTGCTGCGCATCATGCAGAAGCTCGCCGAAGAGGGCAAAACGATGGTGGTGGTGACGCACGAGATGGGCTTTGCCCGGAACGTTTCTAACCACGTCATCTTCCTGCATCAGGGTAAAATCGAAGAGCAGGGGCATCCCGATGAGGTGTTAGCGAACCCGCAAAGCCCGCGTCTGCAGCAGTTCCTGAAGGGGTCTTTGAAGTAGGTTTAGCCTTTCCCCTCTCCCTGTGGGAGAGGGCCGGAGTGTGGGCATCAAACCGCACCACACTCCAGTCGATACACCCAGTCGTCATACCGCACACCGTTAATCTCATACGCTTTTTCCAGCACCTGCGTGCGCACAAAACCCGCTTTCTCCAGTACCCGGACTGACCCGCCGTTGTCTGCCAGCACATATGCGTTAATCGCCTTTACGCCCGTCTGGTTAAATGCGTAGTCACACACCGCGCGCAGTGCCTCACTGGCGATGCCCTGGCCCTGCGCGGCAGGCACGACCGTATAGCCGATATCCGCCTCTTCACGATTTTCAGCGCTGATTTGCAAGCCGATATCGCCCAGCGGGGTCTCTTCATCGCGTAAGCGGATAACGAACACATGCGCTGCCGTCAGACGTGCGGCAAACAGGCGTCGGGTCTCTTTTTCCGGGGCGATAGCGGCCATATACTGCATGATGGCGCGATCCTCGCGCAGGGCACGGAAAAAAGGCCAGTCAGTGGGTTCGAAGGGCGTGAGGTGGAGCCGGGGAGTGGTAATGGTTGCCATAGATATGCCATTTCGTCGGAACATGGCATATCACTGTAACATTATCTCACCACATCCCCCAGCGCCTCTTCTAAGTCATACCAGCGGAACGCAAACCCGGCCGCTTCCAGCCGTTTTGGCAGGGCCCGTTGCCCGCCTAACACAAGCACGGACGCTTCACCCATCATCAGGCGGATCACCGTAGCAGGCACGCGCAAAATCGCCGGGCGATGCAGGGCATGTCCGAGAGCATGGGCAAACTGTTCATTTCGCACCGGGTAGGGCGCAACCATATTAAACGGCCCGCGCAGATCGTTATCCAGCAGCCAGAGAATACCGTTGACCATATCGTCGATATGGATCCACGCCAGATACTGACGGCCATTGCCGATTGGCCCGCCAAGACCGAGCCTGAAAGGGGGGAGCATCTTCGCCAGAATGCCGCCTTTTGGGGCAAGGACCACACCGGTGCGGAGCAGGCAGACGCGGGTATGATCGCTTTGCGCAGCACAGGCGATACGCTCCCACTGGGCGCAAAGTTTATGGGTAAACTCGTTGTGGGGCGGCTCTTCTTCCGTTACCACCACCTCGCCGAGATCGCCGTAATACCCTACGGCGGAACCCGAAATGAGAACCGACGGCGGGGTATGACTGTTACGGATAAGCTCAACCAGCTTCTCGGTAAGGGTCCACCGGCTGCTGCACAGGAGCTGTTTTTGCTCTTCCGTCCAGCGCTTATCGGCGATCGGTTCGCCTGCCAGGTTGATGACGGCGTCAAATCCGTCCAGATTCTGCTGCTCGGCCAGATTTCTCCAGATGTCGATACCTGCGCCCAGTACCTGGCGCGCTTTCTCTGGACTGCGCGTCACCACGGTAATGTCGTGATGCAACGCCTGCAGACGCGCAATGAGATGGCGACCAATCAGGCCGGTACCGCCGGTCAGCAAAATCTTCATACAACCTCCAGGGTTACGCCTGGCGTTGCCAGCTTAACGTCATCGAGACGGAATCGGCGTAACGCAGGGCGTGAAGTTTATCGATCTCTACTTCAGCATAAGTGACCCAGTGATGATCGCGTGCGATGTCGAGCACATCCTGAGTTAATTTTTCCAGTAAAGAGAAGCGGTTGTTTTCCACGTACTGGATGATTTTTTTGGTTATCGTGCGGTAGTTCAGCGCATCATTAATATCTTCGCTGGCCCGCGCTTTCTCAGCCGGGTAGTGGATAACCACATTAATCACGATATCCTGACGGTTGGCGATCTCTTCCTCTTTGATTCCGATGAAGGTGCGTAGGCGTAAATTTTTTATACGAATAATAGCGTCATGCTGCGACATTGCAGGTCTTCTCCGTGTCAGAATTTCCTTCACATAATACATGAGAGCCTCTCCGGCACACACCAGCCACCGGCTTAAATTTGCTGGATTTTTTGCATGGCGCGTTCGGTGGCCGGACGCGTGCGGATTCGTTCAAACCAGTTGTTCACCGCCGGGTAAGACGCCAGGTCAATGCGGTGCTTTTCATGGGTATTCACCCAGGGCCAGCAGGCAATGTCGGCGATGCTGTAATGATCCCCACCGAGCCACGGTGCTTTCTCCAGCCGACGGTTCAGAACGCCGTATAACCGCTGGGTTTCCACCTGATAGCGTTCGATAGCATAAGGAATCGGCTGTGGTGCGTAGGCGGTAAAATGGTGGTTTTGTCCGAGCATCGGCCCCAGACCGCTCGTCTGCCAGAAAAGCCACTGCAGCGTGTGGTGACGCTCGCGCAGCTCTACGCTCAGCAATTTGCCAGTCTTCTCTGCCAGATAGAGCAATATTTCTCCGGATTCAAACAGGCTCAACGGCTTGCCCCCATCGGCAGGATGGTTATCAATAATGGCCGGGATTTTATTGTTTGGCGATATAGCCAGAAAGAGAGGACTGAACTGATCGCCTTTGCTGATATCCACGCGAATGATCCTGTAATCCAGTTCGGCTTCCTCAAGAAAGAGGGTGATCTTATGGCCGTTCGGGGTAGGGGCATAATAAAGGTCGATCATTCTCAACTCCTGTCAGTGAAAATAGTGACGCCATGAAAAATGAGTATAGGTGGTTGTTGTAAATCGTGAGTTTTCATCAAGTGACAGCGAGGCAAAGAGATTATATGTTGAATGAAAACCGATCAGCCGATGAGGATGTTATGAACCAGCCCGTAATCACGTTATGGTCCGATGCAGATTTCTTTTCTCCCTATGTTCTGAGCGCGTATGTGGCGCTGGCCGAAAAAGGACTGTCATTTACGCTAAAGACGGTGGATCTGGACGGCGGTGAACATCTGAAACCACAGTGGCAGGGCTACACCCTGACCCGTCGCGTACCGGTGCTGGACATTGATGGCTTCGCGCTGAGTGAATCGTCGGCGATCGATGAGTATCTGGAAGATCGGTTCGCACCGCCTGAGTGGGAGCGCATCTACCCTCACGATCTGCAAAAACGTGCCCGCGCACGTCAGATCCAGGCGTGGCTGCGCAGCGATCTGGTGCCGATTCGCGTGGAACGCTCCACGGATGTGGTGTTTGCCGGGGTGAAAAAACCGGCGCTGAGTAAAGACGGTGCGGCCAGTGCCCAAAAACTGATCGATACCGCGACTTCTCTGCTGGCTCATGGTAATCCGAATTTATTCGGCGAGTGGTGTATTGCCGATACCGATCTGGCGCTGATGCTGAACCGTCTGATCCTCAATGGGGATGAGGTGCCTCAGCTGCTGGTGGATTATGCCGCGTTTCAGTGGCAACGCGCCTCAGTGCAGCGCTATGTGGCACTCTCCGCTAAGCGGGCGGGCTGATATAGCCTGACGCTTCAGGTATGATAGGGCAGTCTGATTTCCAGGGAGTGACTGATGAAACTGATGTTTGCGTCTGATATCCATGGTTCGCTGCCCGCGACCGAGCGTGTTCTTTCTCTGTTTGCTCAAAGCGGGGCGCAATGGCTGGTGATTCTGGGGGATGTGTTAAATCATGGTCCGCGCAATGCGCTGCCGGAAGGCTATGCACCGGCGCAGGTAGCGGAAAAACTCAACCAGTATGCTTCGCGCATTATCGCCGTTCGCGGTAACTGCGACAGTGAAGTGGACCAGATGTTGCTGGATTTTCCCATCACTGCCCCCTGGCAACAGGTGCTGATGGAAAATAGCCGTCTGTTCCTGACCCATGGTCATCTTTTTAGCCCGGAAAATCTCCCGGCACTGGCGGCTGGCGATGTCCTGGTTTACGGTCATACTCATATTCCGGTGGCAGAAAAACGCGGCGAGATGTATCACTTTAACCCTGGTTCGGTCAGCATACCGAAAGGTGGAAATCCAGCAAGCTATGGCATGCTCGATGAGAATACGTTAAGCGTAATCGCACTTAATGATCAGCAAGTTATTGCGCACATAGCGATTAATCCGTAAGTTACACCTCAACTGCAAACGCGCCGAAAGAGCGCTTAGACGAGAAGGTTTCCCGATGGTGGAGCAGAGTCATTTGGCAAGTACAGAGTGGGTTGACATTGTCAACGAAGAGAATGAAGTGATCGCGCAGGCCAGCCGCGAACAAATGCGCGCGGAGCGTCTGCGTCACCGTGCGACATACATCGTTGTGCATGACGGGATGGGCAAAATTCTGGTTCAGCGCCGCACGGACACCAAAGATTTTCTCCCTGGTATGCTGGATGCAACTGCAGGCGGCGTTGTTCAGGCGGATGAAGTTCTGCTGGATTCCGCGCGTCGTGAAGCGGAAGAAGAGTTAGGGATTGCCGGCGTGCCGTTTGCCGAGCATGGTCAGTTCTATTTCGAGGACGAGCATTGCCGCGTCTGGGGCGGGCTGTTTAGCTGCGTTTCCCATGGCCCGTTCGCCCTGCAGGAAGAAGAAGTGAGCGAAGTGAACTGGATGACGCCGGAAGAAATTACCGCGCGTTGCGACGAGTTCACCCCGGATTCGTTAAAAGCGCTGGCGCTGTGGATGACCCGCAACGCTAAAAACGAATCCACGAAAGCGGAAAAAGAGGAAGAGGCGGAGTAAGCCTCAACAGCTCTCCCGCAGACACAGGCTGGACGCGATAGGTTTATGATCGCGCCAGTCTCCATCATTCAGACGTTCCAGTAACGCGCGTCCCGCTTCAATCCCAATCTTACGATGTGGCACAGCCATGGTCGTCAGCGGTGGCTGACAGACCCGGCTGACGTCGCTATCGCCAAAACCTACCACGGCCAGATCGTCCGGTACTTTTATACGCCGACGCTGGCATTCATAAAGTGCCCCGCAGGCCAGTTCATCCGACACGCACACCAGTGCATCCAGCTCCGGCCACGCCAGCAGGAACTCCGGCAGTTGCGCCGCACCCGTGGAAAAACTCGGTGGCATGGCGGCGTTAATCACCCGGTTTGGTGACATATGGTGGCGAAGCATCGCTTTGTACCAGCCCTGTAAATGCTGCTGGAAAATCCACTGCTCCTGGTTAGCGCACAGCAGGCCAATATTCTGGTAGCCACGCTTAATAACCATCTCCGTCAGTTCGTACATCGCCGCGACGTTATCAATCCCGATATTCATATCGATAGGATCGGCGCGCATGGCCCCCATTTCCATGACCGGAATGGAGGCGTTTTTCAGCCAGTGGCGGACAGTATCGGAGTGTTCAACGCTGAGCAAAATCGCAGCGGCAATGTTCGACGCCAGCAGCGTCTCCAGCAATTTTTCTTCCTGCTCGAGTCGATGCTGTGATTCGGCCAGCATGATCTGGTATCCGGCAGGCTGCAGTACCTGCTGAAGCCCGGCGAACATCTCCGAGCAACCGGATTCGGAGAGATTAGGAACGACCATCGCAATCGTCCATGACGATGCCGAGGCCAGCGCGCTGGCAGCAAGATTAGGCATGTAACCCAATTCCTGTACAGCGGCTTCTATTTTTTCTCGCAGTTTATCGGAAACCTGTTCAGGCGTGCGGAGTGCACGGGACACGGTCATCGTGCCCACCCCGGCAAGCTGTGCGACATCGGCGAGTGTCACTTTACCGGTACTGCGCCGTTTTCGGGTTAGAGACATACACCTTCCTGCTGACCAGACGCGTTTTTATTATCATCCTTCGTTTCACGTGAAACGCAGTATACGCCTTAAATCCCTTTTTTTGCTGTGAATTCACACCATGATTACAATTTGATAGCGCTATCACACTTCTGAATGTTAGCGATTGGTAGCGCTATCTTTGTGATCCCGATCGCAGTCAATAAGGGATGTGTTGAATAAAGTTTGCTCATCTTTTGCATTGTGGCGGGACGGAGAAATGCTGAAAAAGTGGATATATGATACAACCATCACGCTGCAGGAGAGCGTGGAAAGCTGGCCGCAGGCGCTGGAAATATGCGCGAAACCGTTGCTGAATCTGCAGGTGATTGGCCCGGAATACGTGACGGCCATCATTGAGCAGCATCATGCATTAGGACCTTATTATGTGCTGGCACCAGGGCTGGCCATGCCGCATGCGCGGCCGGAAGAGGGGGCCAAAGGATTAGGCCTCTCATTATTAAAACTGAAAAAGGGAGTCTCTTTTGGTGCCGGCGAGTTCGATCCCGTGGATGTTATTATTATGCTCGCGGCGCCGGATAAACACAGTCACATCGGCATGATCTCTGCCCTCGCTGAATTATTTTCCAGCGACGACGATATGGCTGAATTGCATCAGGCGAATACCCTGGAGGACATTAAAACGATTATTGACCGCTTCTGATTTAATTCTCTCATCCGATTTATCACAACATTACGTTTAGCGTGATGGGGCGTGCTCTACTCAAAAAAAGGGGACAACAATGAAAATTATGGCTATTTGCGGTTCAGGCCTGGGCAGTAGTTTTATGGTCGAAATGAATATTAAAAAGGTGCTCAAGAAGCTGGCCATTGACGCCGACGTTGAACACTCCGATCTTTCCTCGGCAACGCCGGGTGCCGCCGATCTTTTCGTGATGGCGAAGGACATTGCCGCCAGTGCCAGCGTGCCGGAAAGCCAGCTGGTGGTGATCAACAACATCATTGATATCAACGAACTCGAAGCGCAGCTCCGCGCCTGGTTCGACAGACAATAATCCTGATAAGGCGAGGTGGATATGTTTATCCTTGAAACGCTGAATTTCGTTGTTGATATATTAAAAGTCCCGTCGGTTCTGGTGGGCTTAATAGCCTTAATTGGCCTGGTCGCTCAGAAGAAATCTTTTTCTGATGTGGTGAAAGGGACCATTAAAACCATACTCGGTTTTATTGTGCTTGGCGGCGGGGCCACGGTGCTGGTTGGGTCATTAAATCCGTTAGGCGGAATGTTTGAACACGCCTTTAATATTCAGGGCATTATTCCCAATAACGAGGCAATTGTTTCTATTGCGCTAGAGAAATACGGTGCCTCTACCGCGCTGATTATGGCATTCGGTATGGTGGCAAATATCATTGTCGCCCGCTTTACGCGTCTGAAGTATATCTTCCTGACCGGGCATCACACCTTCTACATGGCATGCATGATTGGGGTCATCCTCACCGTGGCGGGCTTTGAGGGCGTTGGTCTGGTGTTTACCGGGTCGCTGATCCTCGGTCTGGTGATGGCCTTCTTCCCGGCGCTGGCGCAGCGTTACATGAAGCGCATTACCGGCAACGATGACATTGCTTTTGGTCACTTCGGTACCCTGGGCTATGTTCTCTCCGGCTGGATTGGCAGCAAGTTCGGCAAAGGCTCTCGCTCGACTGAAGAGATGAACCTGCCGAAGAACCTGAGCTTCCTGCGCGACAGCTCTATCTCCATCTCGCTGACCATGATGATCATCTACCTGATCATGGCGGTGAGCGCCGGCCGTGACTACGTTGAGGCGACCTTTAGCGGCGGTCAGAACTACCTGGTCTATGCCATCATCATGGCCATCACGTTCGCCGCGGGGGTGTTCATCATCCTGCAGGGTGTGCGCCTGATTCTGGCGGAAATCGTCCCGGCCTTTACCGGCTTTTCTGAAAAACTGGTGCCGAATGCACGTCCGGCTCTGGACTGCCCGGTTGTCTATCCGTATGCGCCAAATGCGGTGCTGATTGGCTTCCTGTTCAGCTTCCTTGGCGGGCTGGTGGGGCTGTTTATCTGTGGGCAGTTCAGCTGGGTGCTGATTCTGCCTGGTGTGGTGCCGCACTTCTTCACCGGCGCTACCGCGGGCGTGTTTGGTAACGCCACCGGGGGACGTCGTGGAGCGATGATTGGTGCGTTTGCCAACGGCCTGCTGATCACCTTCCTGCCGGTTCTGCTGTTGCCGGTGCTGGGGGCAATTGGATTTGCCAATACCACGTTCTCGGACGCTGACTTTGGCGCTGTCGGGATCGTGCTGGGTAACCTGGCGCGCTTCCTGTCGCCGCTTGCCATCACCGGCCTTGTTGTGGCGTTGTTCGCACTGCTGGTGGCGTACAACGTGTTCGCTAAAAACAAATCTGCGGGCGATAACGCGCAGGAAAACACCGGAGCCAAATCATGAATGAGAATGAGATAACCCATCTGGCGCGTCAGATCCGCCTTGAAACGCTGAAAATGCTGACCCAGCTGGGCTTTGGTCACTACGGCGGCAGTATGTCGGTTGTTGAAACCCTGGCCGTGTTGTACGGCGCAGTGATGAAAATTGACCCGGCCGACCCGGACTGGCCAGAGCGTGACTACTTTGTCTTGTCAAAAGGACATGCTGGCCCGGCGCTGTACAGCACCCTGGCGATCAAAGGCTACTTCCCGATGGAAGAGCTGGGCACGCTGAACCAGAATGGTACGCGCCTGCCGAGCCATCCGGACCGGCTAAAAACGCGCGGGGTGGATGCTACCACCGGCTCGCTGGGGCAGGGGATTTCCATCGCCGGTGGAATGGCGCTGTCGCATAAGCTGGCGGGACGCCCCAACCGGGTTTTCTGTATCGTCGGCGACGGCGAGCTGAACGAAGGGCAGTGCTGGGAAGCGTTCCAGTTTATTGCACACCATCGCCTGAATAACCTGACCGTATTCGTTGACTGGAACAAACAGCAGCTTGATGGCGAACTCGACGACATTATCTGTGCGTTCGATCTGGAAGGAAAATTCCGTGCCTTCGGGTTTGACGTGGTGACGGTGAAAGGAGATGACATTCCGGCACTGCTGGAGGTGACATCGCTGGTTCCGGCGGCGGATGCTCGCCCGCTGGTGGTGATCCTCGACAGTATCAAAGGGCAGGGCGTGCCGTATCTGGAGCAACTGAGTAACTCGCACCATCTGCGATTAACCGCCGAGAGCAAGGCGGCCCTCAACGAGACGATTCGCCAACTGGAGGCTTCACATGATTAAGGTTGCACCTGCAGGTCAGAAAGACGCCGTTGAGATGCGTAAAGTCTACGCGGGGTTTGTGGCACAGCAGATTGAAGCCGGGAGCGACATTATCGCCCTCGAGGCGGATCTGATGAGCTCAATGGCGATGGATGGCGTGGCGCGTGATTATCCGCAGCATGTGATTAACTGCGGCATCATGGAAGCTAACGTTATGGGGACGGCGGCGGGGCTGTCGCTGACCGGACGCAAGCCGTTCGTGCATACCTTTACCGCCTTCGCCAGCCGTCGCTGTTTCGACCAGCTGTTTATGTCCCTGGACTACCAGCGTAACAATGTGAAGGTCATTGCCTCAGATGCCGGCGTGACGGCCTGTCATAACGGCGGCACGCATATGTCGTTTGAAGATATGGGCATCGTGCGGGGGCTGGCCCATTCGGTGGTGCTGGAGGTAACGGATGCGGTGATGTTTGAAGATGTACTGCGCCAGCTTATTGACCTCGAAGGTTTCTACTGGGTGCGTACCATCCGTAAGCAGGCCCCGAGCGTGTATGCGCCGGGTTCGACATTTACGCTTGGCAAGGGCAACGTACTGCGCGAAGGCAGTGACATCACCCTGATTGCCAACGGCATTATGGTGGCGGAAGCGCTTGAAGCGGCGCGTCAGCTCGAACAGGAGGGCGTCAGCGCCGCGGTGATCGACATGTTTACCCTTAAGCCGATTGACCGGATGCTGGTGAAAAACTACGCCGAGAAAACCGGACGTATCGTGACCTGCGAAAACCACAGCATTCATAACGGGCTGGGATCGGCAGTGGCGGAAGTGCTGGTGGAAACCTGTCCGGTGCCGATGCGTCGGGTGGGCGTGAAGGAGCGTTACGGCCAGGTGGGGACACAGGACTTCCTGCAGAAGGAGTATGGCCTGACGGCACACGACATTGTGTCGGCGGCGAGGGAGTTGTTGTAAATAAAAAAGGCGACCCTCGGGTCGCCTTTTTAGTCAGTAACGTATTACTGCTGT
The DNA here is from genome assembly GCF_003635055.1 of Enterobacter sp. WPR_3_1. Taxonomy (NCBI): domain Bacteria; kingdom Pseudomonadati; phylum Pseudomonadota; class Gammaproteobacteria; order Enterobacterales; family Enterobacteriaceae; genus Enterobacter; species Enterobacter sp. WPR_3_1. The sequence goes on from NZ_RBXU01000008.1 coordinate 241,427, forward strand.
TGTGAAGACTGGATCGCGGTCAGAGCGATGGTGTAGACGATATCGTCAACCAGCGCGCCACGGGACAGGTCGTTCACAGGTTTGCGCATACCCTGCAGCATTGGCCCGATGGAGATCAGGTCTGCAGAACGCTGTACCGCTTTGTAGGTGGTGTTACCGGTGTTCAGATCCGGGAAGATGAACACGGTAGCGCGACCCGCAACCGGTGAGTTCGGTGCTTTGGATTTCGCAACGTCAGCCATAACCGCGGCATCATACTGCAGCGGACCGTCGATCATCAGATCAGGACGTTTTTCCTGTGCCAGACGTGTCGCTTCACGGACTTTCTCTACATCGCTACCTGCACCAGAAGTACCGGTGGAGTAGGAGAGCATTGCCACGCGAGGTTCAATACCGAAGGCAATCGCGGAATCGGCAGACTGAATAGCAATCTCAGCCAGCTGCTCTGCAGTTGGATCCGGGTTGATCGCACAGTCACCGTAAACGTAAACCTGTTCAGGCAGCAGCATGAAGAACACGGAAGACACCAGAGAACTGCCTGGCGCCGTTTTGATCAGCTGCAGCGGTGGACGGATGGTGTTCGCTGTGGTGTGAACCGCACCGGAAACCAGACCGTCAACTTCGTCCTGCTCCAGCATCAGCGTGCCCAGCACAACGTTGTCTTCAAGCTGCTCACGCGCTACGGCTTCGGTCATGCCCTTGCTCTTACGCAGCTCAACCAGGCGCGCAACATAGCTTTCGCGAACCACTTCCGGGTCGACGATTTCAATACCTGCACCCAGCTCAACGCCCTGAGAGGCAGCAACGCGGTTAATTTCATCCGGGTTACCCAGCAGCACACAGGTCGCGATGCCGCGCTCTGCACAGATGGCAGCCGCTTTAACGGTACGTGGTTCGTCGCCTTCTGGCAGAACAACACGTTTGCCCGCTCTACGTGCCAGCTCGGTCAGCTGGTAACGGAAGGCCGGAGGAGACAGACGACGGCTGCGCTCGGAGGTTGCCGTCAGGGATTCAATCCAGTCTGCGTTGATGTAGCCCGCAACGTATTCCTGCACTTTCTCGATACGCTCATGGTCATCAACCGGCACTTCCAGGTTGAAGCTCTGCAGGCTCAGAGAGGTCTGCCAGGTGTTGGTGTTCACCATAAAGACTGGCAGGCCAGTGGCGAACGCACGCTCGCACAGCTTGCTTACGCGTGGATCCATCTCGTAAGCACCGGTTAGCAGAATGGCGCCGATTTCCACACCGTTCATCGCGGCCAGGCACGCAGCAACCAGCACGTCAGGACGGTCAGCAGAGGTCACGAGCAGAGAGCCTGCGCGGAAGTGTTCCAGCATGTGCGGAATGCTACGCGCACAGAAGGTCACAGACTTCACGCGGCGGGTGTTGATGTCGCCTTCGTTAATCACGGTAGCGTTCAGGTGACGCGCCATGTCGATTGCACGGGTAGCAATCAGGTCGAAGCTCCATGGCACCACGCCCAGTACTGGCAGCGGGCTGGAATCCTGCAGAGTCGCCGGATCAACTTTAACCACTTTCGCTTTAGAAGAGTCATCGAAGATTTCGGACAGGTCAGGACGGGTACGACCTTGTTCATCAACCGGTGCGTTCAGTTTGTTAACGATAACGCCGGTGATGTTGGTATTTTTCGCGCCGCCGAAGCTGCTGCGGGTCAGTTCGATACGCTCTTTCAGCTGTTCCTGGTTATCGGTACCCTGGGACATGACGAACACGATTTCAGCATTCAGCGTTTTCGCGATTTCGAAGTTCAGAGACTGAGCGAACTGGTGTTTGCGGGTCGGGACCAGGCCTTCAACCAGCACCACTTCCGCGTCTTGCGTGTTAGCGTGATAGTTGGCGATGATCTCTTCCATCAGCACGTCTTTCTGGTTGCTGGACAGCAGAGATTCAACGTGGCTCATCTTCAGCGGTTCAGCCGCTGGCAGATTGGAGTTCTTACGCACGATGGTGGTGGTCTGGTCTGGCGCATCGCCACCGGCACGAGGCTGGGCGATAGGCTTAAAGACACTCAGACGAACGCCTTTGCGTTCCATAGCACGGATAACGCCAAGGCTGACGCTGGTCAGACCGACGCTGGTTCCGGTAGGGATCAGCATAATAGTACGGGACACGGTTTATCCTCTTTCGTTACCGCCGACAGGGGGCGGGCTACAAAACAGCACCGCCAGCATTGCTGGCGGTGTGGAATCAGGCAGTCAGGCGGTGCGCGTCTTGCGCGATGACCAGCTCTTCGTTAGTTGGGATAACGATAGCCGGACGGGTGCCTTCTTTGTTGATGAAGCCAGACTTGCCGAAGCGGGCAGCCAGGTTACGCTCGTGGTCAACTTCGAAGCCCAGAACACCCAGTTTACCCAGGGACAGTTCACGAACCATTGCCGCGTTCTCACCGATACCACCGGTGAAGATAACCGCGTCCAGACGACCGTCCATCAGCGCAGTGTAAGAGCCGATGTACTTCGCCAGACGGTGGCAGTAAACGTCCATTGCACGTTTAGCGTCTGCTTTTTCTGCGTAGTTGTCTTCAACATAACGGCAGTCGCTGGTGACTTCGGTCAGACCCAGCAGGCCAGACTCTTTGGTCAGCATTTTGTTGATCTGATCAACGCTCATGCCCAGGGTGTCGTGCAGGTGGAAGATGATCGCCGGGTCGATGTCACCGGAACGGGTACCCATCACCAGACCTTCCAGCGGGGTCAGACCCATGGATGTATCAACACATTTACCGTTGCGGATGGCAGAAACAGAACCACCGTTGCCCAGGTGGCAGGTGATGATGTTAACTTCTTCAACCGGCTTGTTCAGCACTTTAGCGGCTTCCTGAGTCACATAGAAGTGGCTGGTGCCGTGCGCGCCGTAGCGACGAACGCCGTGCTCTTTGTACAGGCTGTACGGCAGGGCATAGAGGTAAGATTCTTCCGGCATGGTCTGGTGGAACGCAGTGTCGAACACAGCCACGTTTTTGTCTTTCAGCTGCGGGAAGGATTTCAGCGCTTCAGCGATACCGATCAGGTGAGCTGGGTTGTGCAGCGGTGCGAAAGAGGCAGAGTCTTTAATGCCCTGAATAACCGTTTCGTCGATAACGACGGAACGGGTGTATTTTTCGCCGCCGTGGACGATACGGTGACCAATCGCAGTCAGCTGAGCAGACAGTTCTGGTTTTTGTGCCAGAATAGTGTTAACGATAAAGTTCAGCGCTTCACTGTGAGCGGCGCCTGCACCTAAAGCCGCTTCCTGTTTGCTGCCGTCCATCTTCCACTTGATACGTGCTTCAGGCAGATGGAAACATTCGGCCAAACCAGAGAGGTATTCGTCACCGTTGAGCGCATCGATGATGGCGAATTTCAGTGAGGAGCTACCGCAGTTCAGAACCAGTACTAACTTACTCGACATGGAAGTACCTATTATTGATACGTGGCTAAAAAAACGTCAGGGAGTCTAAAAGCGTAACGCATAATGACTCAGACATTTATGATTAACATCATGCCAAACGAACATTGTGGCATGATGGAAGAAATACATATGATTTTATGCCATTTTGAACATTTTTCAGCCAATGGCATAATATGCGATAATTTGACGAGTTAATGGTTCTCGTCTAAGGGCCTATCAGGCTGGCACAGAATACCCGATACGGGGTGCTGATGACAAAATATTTTGAACGTTGTCATAGCCTGTTGTGGTTTTGCACGAAAATTTTAATTTTTATATGTGAAGTTGAGGTACAGCCATGTCGACACCAGAGAACCCGTCCGTGAATTTTTTCAGTCTGTTTCGTCGGGGACAGCATTACGCAAAGACGTGGCCAATGGAAAAGCGCCTTGCGCCCATGTTTATTGAGAATCGCACGATCCGCGCCACGCGCTATGCGATTCGCTTTATGCCACCTGTCGCCATCTTTACGCTCTGCTGGCAAATCGCGCTGGGTGGGCAGCTTGGCCCGGCCGTTGCGACGGCACTTTTCGCGTTAAGTCTGCCGATGCAGGGTCTGTGGTGGTTAGGTAAACGTTCTATCACGCCACTCCCGCCTTCTATTTTACACTGGTTTTATGAAGTTCGCGGGAAACTGGAGGAAGCCGGGCAGGCGCTTGCCCCGGTCGAAGGCAAGCCCGATTACCAGGCGCTGGCTGACACGCTCAAGCGCGCTTTTAAGCAACTCGACAAAACATTCCTCGATGACTTGTGATTGATCATCGAAACGACGAATAAAAGAAGGCACAGTAACTCACCGTTACCGTGTCTTTTTTTTACAGTGCAATGCGCTACAGGAGTCGAAAGATGGAAATGACCCATGCTCAACGTCTGATTTTGTCCAACCAGTACAAAATGATGACTATGCTTGATCCCGATAACGCTGAGCGCTACAGCCGCCTGCAGACAATCGTCGAACGTGGCTTTGGTTTGCAGATGCGTGAACTGGACCGCGAGTTTGGTGAGATGAAAGAAGAAACCTGCCGCACCGTGATCGACATTATGGAGATGTATCACGCCCTGCATGTTTCCTGGACCAATCTCAAAGATCAGCAGTCCATTGACGAACGTCGCGTCACCTTCCTGGGCTTTGATGCCGCAACGGAAGCGCGTTATCTGAGCTATGTGCGTTTTATGGTGAATACGGAAGGGCGCTATACCCATTTTGACGCGGGCACACACGGCTTCAATGCGCAGACCCCAATGTGGGAAAAATATCAGCGCATGCTGAGCGTCTGGCACGCCTGCCCGCGCCAGTACCATTTAAGTAACAATGAGATTCAACAAATTATTAATGCCTGACGGAGGTGCTTGTGCAGTGTAGAGGTTTTCTGTTTGATTTGGACGGTACGCTGGTGGATTCGCTGCCGGTTGTGGAGCGTTCATGGTGCCATTGGGCGGACAGACATGGCATTGACCATCAGGAAGTACTGAATTTTATCCATGGCAAACAGGCCATAACCTCATTGCGGCACTTCTTAGCAGGACGTTCTGAGGAAGAGATTCAGGCGGAGTTCAGCTATCTTGAGCACATTGAAGCCACCGACACGGATGGCATCACAGCGCTGCCGGGGGCGCTTGAACTGCTTGAACATCTGAACGAAGCCCAAATCCCGTGGGCGATCGTCACCTCCGGCTCGGTGCCCGTTGCCCATGCCCGCCACAAGGCCGCAGGGTTACCGACGCCCGAAGTGTTTATCACGGCAGAGCGCGTGAAGCGCGGCAAGCCTGAACCGGATGCCTTTTTGCTCGGTGCCGAACTGCTTGGCCTGGCACCAGCCGATTGTGTGGTGGTGGAGGATGCGGCCGCAGGCGTCCTGGCGGGGTTGAACGCCGGAAGCCACGTCATCGCCGTTAATGTTCCGGCGGGTTCACCCCGCCTGAACGAGGCGGATCTGGTGCTTAACACGCTGACGGCGATTAACGTTGCGAAGGCACCGGACGGAGTTGTAACCGTCTCGCTTAAAATGTAATCCCATGATATAGCCCCACATTGTTGGGGCTTTTTTATGGCAAAATTTTGTCTCCTCCACTGACAAGGATATGTTGTGAACGGTGAACTGATTTGGGTCCTGAGCCTGCTTTTAATCGCCATCCTTCTCTTTGCCTCAGGCAAGGTGCGCATGGATGCCATCGCCTTGTTTGTCATCGTTGCCTTTGTGCTGAGCGGTACGCTCACGCTTCCGGAGGCTTTCTCCGGATTTAGTGATCCCAACGTTATCCTGATTGCCGCCCTGTTTATTATTGGCGACGGGCTGGTGCGCACCGGCGTGGCGACCATTATGGGGTCGTGGCTGGTCAAGGTGGCCGGCAACAGCGAAACCAAAATGTTGATCTACCTGATGCTGACGGTTGCCGGGCTGGGGGCGTTTATGAGCTCCACGGGCGTCGTCGCCATCTTTATCCCGGTGGTGCTGAGCGTCTCCATGCGGATGCAAACCTCGCCGTCGCGCCTGATGATGCCTCTGAGCTTTGCCGGTCTTATCAGCGGGATGATGACGCTGGTGGCGACCCCGCCGAACCTGGTCGTCAACAGTGAGCTAATCCGCGAAGGGTTTGAAGGCTTTAGCTTTTTCAGCGTGACCCCACTTGGACTGGTGATTCTGGTGCTGGGCGTGGTCTACATGCTGTTAACCCGTTTTGCCCTGAAGGGGGAAAAACAGGATAAAAGCAAAGACGGCTGGAAACGACGGACCTTCCGCGATCTGATCAAAGAGTATCGTCTGACCGGGCGAGCGCGCCGTCTGGCTATCCGCCCCGGCTCGCCCCTCATTGGCCAGCGTCTTGACGACCTGAAGCTGCGCGAGCGCTATGGCGCGAACGTGATCGGCGTAGAGCGCTGGCGTCGTTTTCGGCGGGTGATTGTTAACGTCAACGGGGTGTCGGAATTCCGTGCACGCGACGTTTTGCTGATTGATATGTCCACCGCCGATGTCGATTTGCGCGAGTTTTGCAGTGAACAGTTGCTGGAACCCATGGTGCTACGTGGGGAGTATTTCTCAGACCAGGCGCTGGATGTCGGCATGGCCGAAGTGTCGCTGATCCCGGAATCAGAATTACTGGGTAAAACCGTGCGCGAAATCGGCTTCAGGACCCGCTATGGGCTAAACGTGGTGGGCTTAAAGCGTGATGGCGTGGCGATGGAAGGGGCGGTAGTGGATGAGCCTATCCTGCTCGGTGATATCTTCCTGGTCGTCGGCAACTGGAAACTGATCGGTCAGCTCGGGCAGAAAGGCCGCGACTTTGTGGTACTTAATATGCCGGTTGAAGAGAGCGATGCTTCTCCGGCGCACAGCCAGGCACCGCATGCGATTTTTTGCCTGGTGTTGATGGTCGCACTGATGCTGACTGACGAAATTCCAAACCCCATTGCGGCCATTATCGCCTGTCTTCTGATGGGGAAATTCCGCTGTATTGATGCCGAAAGCGCCTACAAAGCCATTCACTGGCCGAGCATCATTCTGATTGTCGGGATGATGCCCTTTGCCCTGGCGTTACAAAAAACCGGTGGGGTGGATTTGATCGTCAAGGGACTCATGGACGCAGGCGGTGGATACGGGCCTTACATGATGCTGGTCTGCCTGTTTATCATGTGCGCCACGATAGGCCTGTTTATCTCCAATACGGCCACGGCAGTCCTGATGGCACCCATTGCACTGGCGATGGCGAAATCAATGGGGGTTTCGCCGTACCCGTTTGCCATGATCGTCGCTATGGCGGCATCTGCAGCGTTTATGACTCCGGTCTCGTCACCGGTCAATACGCTGGTGCTTGGCCCGGGAAATTACAAATTCAGTGATTTTGTGAAGATAGGCGTGCCCTTCACCGTGCTGGTGATGGTGGTGTGCGTGATACTGATTCCCGTGCTGTTCCCGTTTTAAACCCTGATGCCGGGTGGCGATGTCGCGACCCGGCATACCGTCAGAGAGGGGAGTCCTGACTGATCTCGTCCAGCGACAAATGGAAGCTCGGCACAAACACCTGCATGAAATAATCCATCTCTTCGCTGCGGCGTGATTCCAGCGTTTTTTCCAGACGCGTTTTCGCCAGCAGAAATTCGTTATTCCCCGCGGACAGCTCTTCCAGACATTTCAGGTAAGCGCATAGCGCATCCGCCTGCTTAACCAGCAATTTTTCCTCTTCCGTGTACTGATGCTCATCAATCAACGGCTCAAAAATATCGCGCAGCTCGTCCGGCACCATGTCGATCAGTTTCTGCTGAGCAATCTTCTCAATGGCCTTATATTCCTGGGCTATCTGCGAGTTGAAATATTTCACGGGTGTCGGTAAATCCCCGGTCAGCACTTCCGAGGCATCGTGATACATCGCCAGCAGGGCAATACGTTCAGCGTTAACCTGCCCGTTGAATTTCCGGTTTTTAATGGCAGCCAGAGCGTGAGCGACCATCGCAACCTGCAGACTGTGCTCCGACACATTCTCGGTGCGGACATTGCGCATCAGCGGCCAGCGGTTGATCAGTTTAAGGCGGGAGAGGTGGGCAAAGAAATGACTCTGACTCATAGGTTACCTTTTGTCTTCACTGCGACAGACTTCATTGTGCGGGGAGGGGAGGCAAGATGCAAATCAGGCTACCGAAGTAGCCTGATTTTAAGATTACTGGTGGTAACCTGAGAGGAAACGTCCAAAGCGGCTGATGGCCATCTCGAGGTCATCTTCACGCGGCAGGGTAACGATACGCACGTGATCCGGCCACGGCCAGTTAAAGGCGGTACCCTGAACCAGCAGCACTTTTTCCTGCAGCAGGAAATCGAGCACCATCTTCTGGTCGTCATGAATATTAAAGCGTTTCGCGTCGATTTTCGGGAACATGTAGAGCGCGCCGTTCGGCTTCACGCAGGAGACGCCTGGAATATCGTTGATAAGCTCCCACGCGCGGTTACGCTGCTCATATAAACGCCCGCCCGGCACGATAAACTCGCTGATGCTCTGATAGCCGCCGAGTGCGGTCTGGATAGCATGCTGCGCCGGCACGTTGGCACATAAACGCATAGAGGCGAGCATTTCCAGCCCTTCAATATAGCCTTTCGCATGTTTTTTCGGGCCGTTTAAGACCATCCAGCCCTGACGGAAACCGGCCACACGGTAGGTTTTAGACAGGCCGTTAAAAGTCACGGTCAGCAGGTCCGGAGCCAGTGCGGCGATAGAGTGGTGCTGCGCCGCGTCATACAGGATCTTGTCGTAAATTTCGTCGGCAAAGATGATCAGGTTGTGCTGGCGGGCGATCTCCACGATCTCCATCAGCAGCTCTTTTGAGTAGACCGCGCCCGTTGGGTTGTTCGGGTTAATAATGACGATGCCGCGCGTGCGTGGGGTAATTTTCGCACGAATATCATCGAGATCCGGGAACCAGTCAGAGGACTCATCGCAAAGATAGTGCACGGCTTTACCGCTGGACAGGGATACGGCCGCCGTCCACAGCGGATAATCCGGCGCGGGAACCAGCATTTCGTCGCCGCTGTTCAGCAGCGCCTGCATGGCCTGCACGATCAGCTCAGAGACGCCGTTGCCGATATAGATATCTTCAACGGTAACATCACGCATATCGCGCGCCTGGTAGTGCTGCATGATGGCTTTTCGTGCGGAGTAAAGTCCTTTTGAATCGCAATAGCCTTGCGCAGTGGGCAGGTTGCGGATCACATCAACCAGAATCTCATCCGGCGCTTCAAAACCAAATGGCGCAGGGTTACCAATGTTGAGTTTCAGAACCTTATTGCCTTCTTCTTCAAGGCGTTTAGCCTCTTTCAGAACCGGGCCACGGATGTCGTAACAGACGTTATCTAGCTTGCTGGATTTTTCGATAGGGGACATGAACCTTTAACCTTTTCGCGATTGTTGCCACTCCCTGCCGTGGAAGTCAGCACGGAATAATGTACTCCCCCCTCGCTTCGTTTTGAAGGGCGGGCAGGAGAAGATTTTGTGGAGTGAATGAAAATAGAGTGAATCTTTTTCGCTATCAGCGAACAATTTAACTGACGTAAAGTAAGGTTAATGGTGTGAAAGTAGGTTTATTGTGCTGTTAAATAATATAAATGCTGTATATTGTGCTGATAAAAATAAATAATATCCGCAACCTGCGTGGCAGTTACGCTGAGTGACCTTTCGTAAAACCTGAATGCTTCGTTACGTGGCGTTGTAATAGTGTGCATTGGCTAAAAGTTACTCATGTGAAATTAATGTTAAGTGTTATTAATGAATGGCCTTAATCTAAATTAAAATTTATTTATTATTAACCGACAAAATGCAACTTTAGTTAATTTTAATAAAATTAGTTGAGAAGCTTAACAACCCTCATAAATCCGCAATATTGCAATAAGACTTATAAATAAAGTGGATTTGGGTTAAGATGTCTTTCAGGAAAGCTGGGCACAGATACATATGTTTTGTATTTGTGGAACAGGTTTTCTGAATTAATTGATTGTTATTGTTAGAGTTATCTCTGGCCGGAATGGGTTAAACATCTCCTGCTACGTTGACAGCACTGCGAGAAAGATGGCAGAAAGGGTGTATCACCCTTAATGGAATTTACATAAACCTGCAAACATCTAAATATCCTGAACGTTTAAGAGAATAAAAATAACGTCATGAAACGTGCTTTCTGACTGTTGATATTAAAACAGTACAATAACTATCTGTCAGGCAGTCTGCCGGGCCGGGATGCGAGGGAAAACCTTCAGAGGGAATTGCTTAACTGTTACACACACAGCTTCAACCCGGGCAGCTCCGCACGAGCAACCTGAAAGTGAAAAGATATGATAAATGCAAATCGTCCGATAATGAATCTCGACCTCGATCTGCTGAGAACGTTTGTTGCGGTCGCCGATCTCAACACTTTTGCAGCTGCTGCTGCCGCCGTTTGCCGAACCCAGTCCGCCGTTAGCCAGCAAATGCAACGGCTGGAACAACTGGTTGGTAAAGAGCTCTTTGCCCGTCACGGGCGTAATAAGCTCTTAACGGAACACGGTATTCAGCTTCTGGGTTATGCCAGGAAAATACTTCGCTTTAATGACGAAGCATGTATGTCATTAATGTATAGCAACCTGCAAGGGGTGCTAACGTTAGGTGCGTCTGATGAGTCAGCAGACACAATATTGCCATTTCTTCTCAATCGAATTAGTTCGGTTTATCCGAAGCTTGCGCTGGACGTTAGCGTAAAACGAAATGCTTTTATGATTGAGATGTTAAATGAGAATAAGGTCGATCTGGTGGTGACCACGCACCGTCCAGGGCAATTTAATTGCCTGACGTTGCGCACGTCTCCGACCCATTGGTATTGCGCTGCTGAATATGTGCTGCAAAAAGGTGAGCCAATTCCATTGGTATTACTGGATGATCCGAGTCCGTTCCGCGATATGGTGCTGGCGGCGCTCAATGAGGCCAATATTCCATGGCGTCTGGCTTATGTGGCTTCCACATTGCCAGCGGTACGTGCTGCCGTGAAAGCGGGGCTTGGGGTAACGGCCCGTCCGGTAGAAATGATGAGCCCGGATCTGCGCGTACTGGGTAAATCAGATGGTCTTCCTGCTTTGCCTGATACGGAGTATCTGCTCTGCCACAATACGTCCAGCAATAACGAACTGGCGAAAGTCGTGTTCGAGGCGATGGAAAACTACCATAATCCATGGCAGTTCGAACATGTTACCTCCGAAGGGGGGGATGATTCCCTGATCGTTGAAGGGGACTTTGAGTGATCGACAGCTCAAAATTCTGGTAACAATTTGTAAATGTAAAAAAAAGCCACTCACGCGATTTTCGCCTGCAGTGGCTTTTTTTTGGCAGTAATACCCGCGATCACCGCGTGGATTTTCAGGATAGCCGCTATTTATCAGTAAGATAAATACTTTTGTTCAAATGTTGTGCGTTTCCCGTTCAGTCTCCCTCCAGCTCGCCTCGATGTTAATAAAACAGGAAATATGTTGCTGGTTTTTTGGGTGAATTAACAAAAGCGTGTCTCAGATCAAGAAAATACTCCTCTTTGGGGGGAGGAATCGTTGGCAAATCCTGTCAAAATAGGAGGGTTATTTTTTTTACTTCCAAAACGGACACGATTCAACAACATGCATTTGACGTAAACTCAGGTACCCACCAGGGTTAAAGGGCACCAAATGTTAATGAGAATCGCTCGATGTAATTTAATGTGAAGAAACCTTTGTTAAAGTTGACAAAAGGTTATAGAAAGGAGTAAAAAACCCCATCATTTTGCTGTCTACGTCTCATTTCTGACAGTTAGTGTAAGGTTTTTCGTTCCTCCCCATGAATCGATGTGATGCCCATCTGCCAGCAAGAGCAGTGTCGTAGGTATCACTTTTGATGAGTAAGCAATGAGTATGTCAACATCCACAGAAGTCATCGCTCATCACTGGGCATTCGCAATCTTTCTTATTGTAGCCATTGGCCTGTGCTGCCTGATGTTAGTCGGCGGCTGGTTCCTGGGCGGTCGCGCCCGTGCAAGGCACAAGAACACACCTTTCGAATCAGGTATTGATTCAGTAGGTTCCGCTCGCTTACGCCTGTCTGCCAAGTTCTATCTGGTAGCCATGTTCTTCGTCATCTTTGACGTGGAAGCGCTTTACCTTTTCGCATGGTCAACTTCCATCCGCGAAAGTGGTTGGGTGGGCTTTGTCGAGGCCGCAATTTTCATTTTAGTGTTACTGGCCGGTCTGGTTTATCTGGTGCGTATTGGCGCGCTTGACTGGACGCCTGCGCGTTCACGTCGTGAACACATCAACCCGGAAAACAGTATCTCTAATCGTCAGCAGTAACAGCGAGGCAATAAGATGGATTATACGCTCACCCGCATAGATCCTAACGGTGAGAATGACCGTTACCCCCTGCAAAAACAGGAGATCGTAACCGACCCCCTGGAGCAAGAAGTCAATAAAAGCGTGTACATGGGCAAACTCGAGCATGCCATGCACGATATGGTCAACTGGGGTCGTAAGAACTCCATCTGGCCTTACAACTTTGGCCTTTCTTGCTGCTACGTTGAAATGGTGACGTCATTCACTGCGGTGCATGACGTTGCGCGTTTTGGGGCAGAGGTACTGCGTGCTTCCCCACGTCAGGCTGACCTGATGGTGGTGGCAGGTACATGCTTTACCAAGATGGCACCTGTTATTCAGCGTCTGTATGACCAGATGCTGGAGCCAAAATGGGTTATTTCCATGGGCGCATGTGCAAACTCTGGCGGTATGTACGACATTTATTCCGTCGTACAGGGCGTAGATAAGTTTATTCCAGTGGATGTTTACATCCCGGGTTGTCCGCCGCGTCCGGAAGCTTACATGCAGGCGCTGATGCTGCTGCAGGAGTCTATCGGTAAAGAACGTCGTCCGCTCTCCTGGGTGGTTGGCGATCAGGGTGTTTACCGCGCCAACATGCAGTCTGAGCGCGAGCGTAAACGCGGCGAACGTATTGCAGTAACCAATCTGCGTACGCCTGACGAAATTTAATTTGCGCCTGTGGGCATGGAGTAAACCTTCGCATATCACTACTCAAATAGCGCGAAGCCACGCCCTACAGTCACCACGGACCATTTGCAATGGTGAACAATATGACCGACTTAACCGCGCAAGAAGCCGCCTGGCAAACACGGGATCATCTGGATGACCCTGTCATTGGCGAACTGCGCAACCGTTTTGGGCCGGATGCCTTTACTGTTCAGGCGACCCGCACCGGGGTACCCGTTGTTTGGGTGAAGCGTGAGCAATTACTGGAAGTGGTCGATTTCCTCAAGAAATTGCCAAAACCTTACGTCATGCTGTTTGACTTACACGGCATGGATGAACGTCTGCGTACGCACCGCCAGGGTCTCCCTGCTGCGGATTTTTCCGTTTTCTACCACCTGATCTCAATAGACCGTAATACGGATATCATGCTCAAGGTGGCATTGTCTGAAAACGACATGCATCTGCCGACGATCACTAAACTTTTCCCGAACGCTAACTGGTATGAGCGTGAAACCTGGGAAATGTTCGGGATGACCTTCGACGGCCACCCGCATCTGACGCGCATCATGATGCCGCAGACGTGGACCGGCCACCCGCTGCGTAAAGACTACCCGGCACGTGCAACTGAATTCGACCCGTTTGAGCTGACGAAAGCCAAGCAGGATCTGGAGATGGAAGCGCTGACCTTCAAGCCGGAAGACTGGGGCATGAAACGCGGGACGGAAAACGAGGACTTCATGTTCCTCAACCTCGGTCCAAACCACCCCTCTGCGCACGGTGCTTTCCGTATTATTCTTCAGCTTGATGGCGAAGAGATTGTCGACTGCGTACCGGACATCGGTTACCACCACCGTGGTGCTGAGAAGATGGGCGAGCGTCAGTCCTGGCACAGCTACATTCCGTATACCGACCGTATCGAGTACCTCGGCGGTTGCGTAAACGAAATGCCTTACGTGCTGGCCGTTGAGAAACTGGCAGGTATCACCGTACCGGATCGCGTTAACGTTATCCGCGTGATGCTCTCCGAACTGTTCCGTATCAACAGCCACCTGCTGTATATCTCCACGTTCATTCAGGACGTTGGCGCGATGACCCCGGTCTTCTTTGCCTTTACCGATCGTCAGAAAATCTACGATCTGGTAGAAGCCATCACCGGTTTCCGTATGCACCCGGCCTGGTTCCGTATCGGCGGTGTGGCACACGATCTGCCGCGCGGCTGGGAGCGCCTCCTGCGTGAATTCCTCGACTGGATGCCAAAACGTCTGGCTTCTTACGAGAAAGCCGCACTGCGTAACACCATCCTGAAAGGCCGTTCCCAGGGCGTTGCCGCCTACGGTGCGAAAGAAGCGCTGGAGTGGGGTACGACAGGTGCGGGTCTGCGCGCAACCGGTATTGATTTCGACGTGCGTAAAGCCCGTCCTTACTCTGGCTATGAGAACTTCGACTTCGAAGTCCCGGTTGGCGGCGGTGTTTCCGACTGCTACACCCGCGTGATGCTGAAAGTTGAAGAGTTGCGCCAGAGTCTGCGCATCCTTGAGCAGTGCCTCAACAACATGCCGGAAGGCCCGTTCAAGGCGGATCACCCGCTGACGACGCCGCCGCCGAAAGAGCGCACGCTGCAACATATCGAAACCCTGATCACCCACTTCCTGCAGGTTTCCTGGGGTCCGGTCATGCCGGCGCAAGAATCCTTCCAGATGATTGAAGCGACCAAGGGTATTAACAGTTACTACCTGACCAGTGACGGCAGCACCATGAGCTACCGTACCCGCGTGCGTACACCAAGCTTTGCGCACCTGCAGCAGATCCCGTCCGCCATCCGCGGCAGTCTGGTCTCCGACTTGATTGTGTATCTGGGTAGTATCGATTTTGTTATGTCAGATGTGGACCGCTAATTATGCACGAGAATCAACAACCACAAACCGAGGCTTTTGAGCTGAGTGAAGCAGAACGTGCCGCTATTGAGCACGAGATGCACCACTACGAAGACCCGCGTGCGGCGTCCATTGAAGCGCTGAAAATCGTACAGAAACAGCGTGGTTGGGTGCCGGATGGGGCGATCTATGAGATCGCAAAAGTGCTGGGCATTCCGGCAAGTGACGTAGAAGGCGTAGCCACGTTCTACAGCCAGATCTTCCGTCAGCCGGTGGGTCGCCATGTGATCCGCTACTGTGACAGCGTGGTTTGTCACATTACCGGTTATCAGGGCATTCAGGCAGCGATTGAGAAAAAGCTCAATATCAAGCCAGGCCAGACCACGTTCGATGGCCGCTTTACGCTGCTGCCAACCTGCTGCCTGGGGAACTGCGACAAGGGGCCGACCATGATGATTGATGAGGATACTCACAGTTATCTGACGCCGGAAGCCATTCCTGACCTGCTGGAGCAGTACAAATGAAAACTGTAATTCGTACTGCTGAAACTCATCCACTGACCTGGCGTCTGCGTGATGACAAACAGCCGGTATGGCTCGACGAATACCAGAGCAAAAACGGCTATGCCGGTGCGCGTAAAGCCTTGGGCGGCATGGCGCCGGACGACATCGTCAGTGCGGTCAAAGACGCTGGCCTGAAAGGGCGCGGCGGCGCAGGCTTTTCCACCGGTCTGAAGTGGAGCCTGATGCCAAAAGACGAATCCATGAACATCCGTTACCTGCTGTGTAACGCTGATGAAATGGAACCGGGCACCTATAAAGACCGCCTGCTGATGGAACAGCTGCCGCACCTGCTGGTGGAAGGCATGCTGATCTCCGCGTTCGCGCTGAAAGCGTACCGGGGTTACATCTTCCTGCGCGGTGAATACATCGAAGCGGCTGAAAACCTGCGTCGCGCGATTGCCGAAGCCACTGAAGCGGGCCTGTTGGGTAAAAACATCCTTGGCACCGGTTTTGACTTCGAGCTGTTCGTGCACACCGGGGCAGGGCGTTATATCTGTGGTGAAGAGACCGCACTGATTAACTCCCTTGAAGGCCGCCGTGCGAACCCACGTTCCAAGCCACCTTTCCCGGCAAGCTCTGGCGTCTGGGGTAAACCGACCTGTGTAAACAACGTCGAAACCCTGTGTAACGTCCCGGCAATCCTCGCCAATGGCGTGGAGTGGTATCAGGGCATCTCGAACAGTAAAGATGCCGGTACCAAGCTGATGGGCTTCTCCGGTCGCGTGAAGAACCCTGGCGTCTGGGAACTGCCGTTTGGCACCACCGCACGTGAAATTCTTGAAGACTACGCTGGCGGCATGCGTGATGGCCTGAAATTCAAAGCCTGGCAGCCAGGCGGTGCAGGGACCGACTTCCTGACCGAGGCCCATCTTGATCTGCCGATGGAATTCGAAAGCATTGGTAAAGCAGGCAGCCGTCTGGGTACGGCGCTGGC
Source organism: Enterobacter sp. WPR_3_1 (assembly GCF_003635055.1). Taxonomy (NCBI): domain Bacteria; kingdom Pseudomonadati; phylum Pseudomonadota; class Gammaproteobacteria; order Enterobacterales; family Enterobacteriaceae; genus Enterobacter; species Enterobacter sp. WPR_3_1. The sequence continues at coordinate 257,754 of NZ_RBXU01000008.1, forward strand.
GATGGCCGTCGACCACGAGATCGGCATGGTATCGCTGGTGCGTAACCTCGAAGAGTTCTTTGCCCGCGAGTCCTGCGGCTGGTGTACACCGTGCCGTGATGGTCTGCCGTGGAGCGTGAAGATCCTGCGTGCTATCGAACGTGGCGAAGGCCAGCCTGGCGATATCGAGACACTTGAGCAACTGTGTCGATTCCTGGGTCCAGGGAAAACCTTCTGTGCCCACGCACCAGGCGCCGTTGAGCCACTGCAGAGCGCGATTAAATATTTCCGCGACGAATTCGAAGCAGGCATCAAGCAGCCGTTCAGCAATACCCATGCCATCAATGGGATTCAGCCGAACCTGCTGAAAGCGCGCTGGTAAAACAGAATTTTGATTAACGCTCAGTTACGACTGAGCCAACTGGAAGCATGCTAATGGCTACGATTCATGTAGACGGCAAAGAGTATGAGGTCAACGGGGCGGACAACCTGCTGGAAGCTTGTCTGTCGCTCGGCCTTGATATTCCGTATTTTTGCTGGCATCCGGCGCTGGGCAGCGTCGGTGCTTGCCGCCAGTGTGCGGTGAAGCAATATCAAAACGCGGAAGACACGCGTGGTCGCCTGGTGATGTCCTGTATGACGCCAGCCACCGAAGGCACTTTTATTTCGATTGATGACGAAGAAGCCAAACAGTTCCGTGAAAGCGTTGTGGAATGGTTGATGACCAACCACCCGCACGATTGCCCGGTCTGTGAAGAGGGCGGTAACTGCCACCTTCAGGATATGACCGTAATGACCGGTCACAGCTTCCGTCGCTATCGCTTTACCAAACGTACCCACCGCAACCAGGATCTAGGGCCGTTCATCTCTCACGAAATGAACCGCTGCATCGCCTGCTACCGCTGCGTGCGTTACTACAAAGATTACGCAGACGGACAAGATCTGGGCGTGTATGGCGCGCATGACAACGTCTACTTCGGTCGTCCGGAAGACGGTACGCTGGAAAGCGAATTCTCCGGTAACCTGGTCGAGATTTGTCCAACCGGCGTCTTCACCGATAAAACTCACTCCGAGCGTTACAACCGTAAGTGGGACATGCAGTTTGCACCAAGCATCTGCCAGCAGTGTTCGCTGGGCTGTAACACCAGCCCGGGTGAACGCTATGGCGAACTGCGTCGTATTGAAAACCGTTATAACGGTACCGTTAACCATTACTTCCTGTGCGACCGCGGTCGTTTCGGCTACGGCTACGTGAACCTGAAAGACCGTCCACGTCAGCCCGTTCAACGCCGTGGTGATGACTTCATCACCCTGAACGCTGAACAGGCGATGCAGGGCGCGGCAGATATTCTGCGCCAGTCGAAGAAAGTGATCGGTATCGGCTCCCCGCGCGCCAGCATCGAAAGTAACTTCGCGCTGCGTGAGCTGGTTGGGGCGGAAAACTTCTACACCGGTATCGCTCAGGGCGAGCAGGAACGTCTGCAGCTGGTACTGAAAGTGCTGCGTGAAGGCGGTATTCATACCCCAGCGCTGCGTGAAATTGAATCTTATGATGCGGTTCTGGTGCTGGGTGAAGATTTGACGCAGACCGGCGCTCGCGCTGCCCTGGCGGTTCGTCAGGCGGTCAAAGGTAAAGCTCGTGAAATGGCGGCGGCTCAGAAAGTGGCTGACTGGCAGATTGCGGCAATCCTCAACATCGGTCAGCGTGCGAAGCATCCTCTGTTTGTGACCAACGTCGACAACACGCGTCTGGACGATATCGCGGCGTGGACCTACTGCGCGCCGGTTGAAGATCAGGCCCGTCTTGGCTTTGCGATTGCTCATGCGCTGGACAGCAATTCTCCGGCCGTTGAAGGTCTCGATCGCGACCTGCAGAACAAGGTTGATGTGATTGTTCAGGCCCTGGCGGGTGCGAAGAAACCCCTGATTGTTTCCGGGACTAACGCCGGTAGCGCGGAGGTCATTCAGGCTGCCGCGAACGTGGCTAAAGCGCTGAAAGGCCGTGGTGCAGACGTTGGCGTGACCATGATTGCCCGTGCGGTGAACAGCATCGGTCTGGGAATGATTGGCGGTGGCTCTCTGGAAGCTGCGTTAAGCGAACTGGAATCCGGTGCCGCTGACGCCGTTGTGGTGCTGGAAAACGACCTGCATCGCCATGCTTCTGCCGCACGCGTTGACGCAGCGCTCTCCAAAGCGCCGCTGGTGATGGTTATTGACCATCAGCGCACCGCGATCATGGACAAAGCGCACCTGGTGCTCTCTGCGGCAAGCTTCGCGGAAAGCGACGGTACGGTTATCAACAACGAAGGCCGCGCACAGCGTTTCTTCCAGGTGTATGACCCGGCGTACTACGACAGCAACACCATAATGCTGGAAAGCTGGCGCTGGCTGCACTCTCTGCACAGCACCGTTCAGAGCCGTGAAGTGGACTGGACGCAGCTCGACCATGTTATCGACGCGGTCGTGGAAAAACTGCCTCAGCTGGCTGGCATCAAAGATGCGGCTCCTGACGCAAGCTTCCGTATTCGTGGCCAGAAACTGGCGCGTGAGCCGCACCGTTACAGCGGTCGTACCGCGATGCGAGCCAACATCAGCGTTCACGAACCTCGTCAGCCGCAGGATAAAGACACGATGTTTGCCTTCTCAATGGAAGGGAACAACCAGCCGTCTGCACCGCGCTCTCAGGTTCCGTTCGCATGGGCACCAGGCTGGAACTCCCCGCAGGCATGGAACAAATTCCAGGCTGAAGTGGGCGGCTCTCTGCGCCACGGTGACCCGGGCGTGCGTCTGATTGAAGCTTCCGACACCGGTCTGGACTTCTTCACCACCGTGCCGGCGAGCTTCCAGGCGCAGGAAGGGAACTGGCGTATTGCGCCGTACTACCATCTGTTCGGCAGTGACGAATTGTCCCAGCGTTCTCCGGTATTCCAGAGCCGCATGCCGCAACCGTACATCAAGCTTAACCCGGCAGATGCCGCGAAGCTTGGCGTTAACGCGGGTGCGAACATCGCCTTTAGCTATGATGGCCAGACAATCAGCTTGCCGCTGATTATCTCTGAAAGTCTGACAGCAGGGCAGGTGGGTCTGCCGATGGGTATGCCTGGCATCGCGCCGGTACTGGCGGGTGCGCGTCTTGATAATCTGCAGGAGGCAAAAGCATGAGTTGGTTAACGCCGGATCTTATCGACATCCTGCTGAGCATTCTGAAAGCGATAGTTATCCTGCTGGTGGTCGTCACCTGCGGCGCGTTCATGAGCTTTGGTGAACGTCGTCTGCTCGGTCTGTTCCAGAACCGTTACGGACCGAACCGCGTGGGCTGGGGTGGTTCACTCCAGCTGGTAGCGGACATGATCAAGATGTTCTTTAAAGAGGACTGGATCCCGCGCTTCTCTGACCGCGTGATCTTTACTCTGGCACCGATGATCGCCTTTACCTCGCTGCTGCTGGCGTTCGCGATTGTTCCTGTCAGCCCGACCTGGGTGGTGGCTGACCTGAACATCGGCATTCTGTTCTTCCTGATGATGGCAGGCCTCGCCGTGTATGCGGTGCTGTTCGCGGGCTGGTCCAGTAACAACAAATACTCCCTGCTGGGTGCGATGCGTGCTTCTGCGCAGACGCTGAGCTACGAAGTATTCCTGGGGCTTTCCCTGATGGGTGTGGTGGCGCAAGCCGGTTCATTCAACATGACCGACATCGTCAACAACCAGGCTGACATCTGGAACGTTATCCCGCAGTTCTTTGGTTTTATTACCTTTGCTATCGCGGGCGTGGCGGTGTGTCACCGTCACCCGTTTGACCAGCCAGAAGCCGAACAGGAACTGGCCGACGGTTACCACATCGAATATTCCGGTATGAAATTCGGTCTGTTCTTCGTGGGCGAGTACATCGGTATTGTCACCATTTCCGCGTTGATGGTAACGCTGTTCTTTGGTGGCTGGCATGGCCCGTTCTTACCGCCGTTCATCTGGTTCGCGCTGAAAACCGCGTTCTTCATGATGATGTTCATTTTGATTCGCGCAGCGTTACCGCGTCCGCGTTATGACCAGGTAATGTCCTTCGGCTGGAAAGTGTGCCTGCCGCTGACGCTCATCAACTTGCTGGTAACGGCGGCTGTCATTCTCTGGCAGCAGCCATAAGGGGCTATAGACCATGACCTTAAAAGAATTATTGGTAGGTTTCGGCACTCAGGTACGCAGTATCTGGATGATCGGCCTGCACGCGTTTGCCAAACGCGAAACCCGGATGTACCCGGAAGAGCCGGTATATCTGCCGCCGCGCTACCGTGGCCGTATCGTGCTGACGCGCGATCCGGACGGTTCAGAGCGCTGCGTTGCCTGTAACCTGTGTGCGGTAGCGTGTCCGGTGGGCTGTATCTCTCTGCAGAAAGCAGAGACGGTAGATGGCCGCTGGTATCCTGAGTTCTTCCGCATCAACTTCTCACGCTGCATTTTCTGCGGTCTGTGTGAAGAAGCGTGCCCAACCACGGCGATTCAGCTGACCCCGGACTTCGAACTGGGTGAGTATAAGCGTCAGGACCTGGTGTACGAGAAAGAGGATCTGCTGATTTCCGGTCCGGGCAAATACCCGGAATATAACTTCTACCGGATGGCGGGTATGGCAATCGACGGCAAAGATAAGGGCGAAGCAGAGAACGAAGCTAAGCCTATCGACGTCAAGAGCCTGTTACCGTAAGGAGAGGGCAATGGAATTCGCTTTTTATATCTGTGGCCTTATCGCCATCCTGGCTACGCTGCGAGTGATTACGCACACCAATCCGGTGCATGCGCTGCTGTACTTAATTATCTCGCTGCTGGCTATTTCCGGGGTGTTCTTTGCGCTGGGCGCGCACTTTGCTGGTGCGCTGGAGATCATCGTCTACGCCGGGGCCATCATGGTGCTGTTCGTCTTCGTGGTGATGATGCTGAACCTGGGTGGCTCTGAAATTGAGCAGGAACGTCAGTGGTTAAAACCGCAGGTCTGGATTGGCCCGGCGATCCTGTCGGCCATCATGCTGGTGGTCATTGTTTACGCCATTCTGGGTGTGAATGATCAGGGCATCGACGGCACGCTAATCGGCGCTAAAGAGGTGGGTATTACGCTGTTTGGCCCATACGTCCTGGCGGTTGAACTGGCCTCTATGCTGCTGCTGGCGGGCCTGGTTGTTGCCTTCCACGTTGGCCGCGAAGAGCGTGCTGGTGAGTTGCTGAGCAACCGCACTGACGACCGCGCGAAAAGAAAAACGGAGGAACGCGCATGATCCCCTTAACACATGGACTGATCCTCGCTGCGATTTTATTCGTTCTGGGCTTAACCGGTCTGGTTATCCGCCGCAATCTGCTGTTTATGCTGATCGGTCTGGAAATCATGATTAACGCCTCCGCGCTGGCCTTCGTGGTCGCCGGAAGCTACTGGGGCCAGACCGATGGTCAGGTGATGTACATTCTCGCCATCAGCCTCGCGGCTGCCGAAGCGAGTATTGGCCTGGCGCTGTTACTGCAGCTCCATCGTCGCCGCCAGAACCTGAACATCGATTCAGTAAGTGAGTTGCGTGGATGAACATGCTTGCCTTAACCATTATTTTTCCGCTGATTGGCTTCGTGCTGCTGGCGTTTTCTCGTGGCCGCTGGTCTGAGAATCTGTCCGCCACCGTCGGCATGGGCTCTGTGGGTCTGGCTGCGCTGGTGACAGCGTATGCGGGTATCGACTTCTTTAACAACGGGCGTCAGGCCTTCAGCGTACCGCTGTGGACCTGGATGTCGGTCGGTGATTTCAACATCGGTTTCAACCTGGTGCTGGATGGTCTCTCTCTGACTATGCTCTCCGTGGTAACCGGCGTGGGCTTCCTGATCCACATGTTTGCCTCCTGGTATATGCGCGGTGAAGAGGGTTACTCCCGCTTCTTCGCCTACACCAACCTGTTTATCGCGAGCATGGTTGTTCTGGTGCTGGCCGATAACCTGCTGTTGATGTATCTCGGCTGGGAAGGCGTGGGTCTCTGCTCTTATCTGCTGATCGGCTTCTACTATACCGATCCGAAGAATGGCGCAGCGGCCATGAAAGCGTTTGTCGTGACCCGTGTGGGTGACGTCTTCCTCGCCTTCGCGCTGTTCATTCTCTACAACGAACTGGGCACGCTGAATTTCCGCGAAATGGTGGAACTGGCGCCAGCGCACTTCGCTGCCGGCAATGACATGCTGTGGTGGGCAACGCTGATGCTGCTGGGTGGTGCCGTGGGTAAATCCGCGCAGCTGCCGTTGCAGACATGGCTGGCCGACGCGATGGCAGGTCCAACGCCTGTCTCCGCGCTGATCCACGCCGCAACCATGGTTACCGCTGGGGTCTACCTGATTGCGCGTACGCATGGTCTGTTCCTGATGACGCCGGAAATTCTGCATCTGGTGGGTATCGTTGGTGCGGTAACGCTGGTGCTGGCAGGCTTTGCCGCGCTGGTTCAAACCGACATCAAACGCGTTCTCGCGTACTCCACCATGAGCCAGATTGGTTATATGTTCCTGGCACTGGGTGTTCAGGCATGGGACGCAGCCATTTTCCACCTGATGACGCACGCGTTCTTTAAAGCGCTGCTGTTCCTCTCATCCGGTTCCGTGATTCTGGCCTGCCACCACGAGCAGAATATCTTCAAGATGGGCGGACTGCGTAAGTCCATTCCGCTGGTTTATGTCTGCTTCCTGGTGGGCGGCGCGGCGCTGGCGGCACTGCCGCTGATTACCGCGGGCTTCTTCAGTAAGGACGAAATCCTTGCCGGTGCCATGGCGAATGGTCATATCAATCTGATGGTTGCGGGTCTGGTCGGTGCGTTCATGACCTCCCTGTATACCTTCCGTATGATTTTCATCGTATTCCACGGTAAAGAACAAATTCACGCTCACGCAGGGAAGGGGATTACTCATCACCTGCCGCTGATTGTGCTGCTGGTACTCTCCACCTTCGTTGGCGCACTGATTGTGCCACCGCTGCAGGGCGTACTGCCGGACACCACCGAGCTTGAGCACGGTCGCGTTCTGACGCTTGAAATTACCTCGGGCGTGGTCGCTATCGCGGGCATCCTGATCGCAGCATGGCTGTGGCTGGGCAAACGTACGCTGGTGACTGCCGTTGCCAACAGTGCGCCAGGCCGCCTGCTGGGGACCTGGTGGTACAACGCGTGGGGCTTCGACTGGCTGTACGACATGATCTTCGTCAAGCCGTTCCTGGGCATTGCGTGGCTGCTGAAACGCGATCCGCTGAACTCCCTGATGAATATCCCGGCGATCCTTTCCCGCTTTGCAGGTAAAGGCCTGCTGTTCAGCGAGAACGGTTACCTGCGCTGGTATGTGGCGTCCATGAGCATCGGTGCGGTTGTCGTGCTGGCGCTGCTGATGGTGTTGCGTTGATCGTTAAGTGAATTTTATTCGAATTCGTTGAAAATCAGGCCCCTGCTGGGGGCCTTAAAAAGGAATGTAAATCGCCATGTTACTACCCTGGCTAATATTAATTCCCTTCATCGGCGGCTTCCTGTGCTGGCAGACTGAACGCTTTGGCGTGAAGATGCCGCGCTGGATCGCGCTGATCACCATGGGATTGACGCTCGCGCTTGGTCTGCAACTGTGGTTGCAGGGTGGCTACTCTCTGACGCAGTCTGCGGGGATTCCGCAGTGGCAGTCTGAATTTATTCTGCCGTGGATCCCGCGTTTTGGGATAACCATTCACCTGGCTATCGACGGTCTGTCGCTGCTGATGGTGGTGCTGACGGGTCTGCTCGGCGTTCTGGCGGTACTGTGCTCCTGGCGAGAAATTGAAAAATACCAGGGCTTCTTCCACCTGAACCTGATGTGGATCCTGGGCGGCGTTATCGGCGTATTCCTTGCCATCGACATGTTCCTGTTCTTCTTCTTCTGGGAGATGATGCTGGTGCCGATGTACTTCCTGATCGCGCTGTGGGGCCATAAGGCGTCCGACGGTAAAACGCGTATCACGGCGGCAACCAAGTTCTTCATCTATACCCAGGCGAGCGGTCTGGTGATGTTGATTGCGATTCTGGCGCTGGTGTTTGTTCACCACACCGCGACCGGTATCTGGACCTTCAACTATGAAGACCTGCTGAAGACCCCGATGTCTCACGGTGTGGAATACCTGCTGATGCTGGGCTTCTTCATTGCCTTCGCGGTGAAAATGCCGGTGGTTCCCCTGCACGGCTGGCTGCCAGACGCGCACTCACAGGCGCCAACGGCGGGTTCCGTTGACCTGGCGGGGATCTTGCTGAAAACCGCGGCCTACGGTCTGCTGCGTTTCGCTCTGCCGCTGTTCCCGAATGCGTCCGCTGAGTTCGCGCCAATTGCGATGTGGCTTGGTGTGATCGGTATCTTCTACGGTGCCTGGATGGCCTTCACGCAGTACGACATTAAACGTCTGATTGCGTACACCTCCGTTTCCCACATGGGCTTTGTACTGATTGCCATCTACACCGGCAGCCAGCTGGCTTACCAGGGGGCGGTTATCCAGATGATTGCGCACGGTCTGTCCGCAGCCGGTCTCTTCATCCTGTGTGGTCAGCTGTACGAACGTCTTCACACCCGTGACATGCGTATGATGGGCGGTCTGTGGAGCAAAATTAAATGGCTGCCAGCGCTCTCTATGTTCTTCGCGGTGGCCACGCTGGGTATGCCAGGCACCGGTAACTTCGTCGGCGAATTTATGATTCTGTTCGGCAGCTTCAAAGTGGTGCCGGTCATTACCGTGATCTCCACCTTTGGTCTGGTGTTCGCTTCCGTTTACTCGCTGGCGATGCTGCATCGCGCTTACTTCGGTAAAGCGAAGAGCGAAATTGCTGCAAAAGAACTGCCGGGGATGTCGCTGCGTGAGCTGTTCATCATCCTGCTGCTGGTCGTACTGCTGGTGCTGTTGGGCTTCTTCCCGCAGCCAATTCTGGATACCTCGCACTCCGCGATGGGGAATATCCAGCAGTGGTTTGTTAATTCTGCTTCTACTACAAGGCCGTAATTCGCCATGACAATAACTCCACAACAACTGATCGCGCTGCTACCGCTGCTGATCGTCGGATTGACGGTGGTGGTTGTGATGCTCTCCATTGCGTGGCGACGCAATCACTTCCTGAATGCCACGCTGTCGGTCATCGGTCTGAACGCCGCATTAGTCTCTCTCTGGTTTGTTGGCCAGGGCGGGGCGATGGACGTCACTCCACTGATGCGCGTTGACGGCTATGCCATGCTGTACTCGGGTCTGGTTCTGCTGGCGAGCCTGGCAACCTGTACGTTTGCGTACCCATGGCTGGAAGGCTACAACGACAACAAAGAAGAGTTTTACCTGCTGGTACTGATTGCCGCGCTGGGCGGTATTCTGCTGGCGAATGCGAACCATCTGGCTGCGCTGTTCCTCGGTATTGAGCTTATCTCTCTGCCGCTGTTCGGTCTGATTGGTTACGCCTTCCGTCAGAAACGTTCTCTGGAAGCGAGCATCAAGTACACCATTCTGTCTGCTGCCGCGTCGTCTTTCCTGCTGTTTGGTATCGCGCTGCTGTACGCACAGTCCGGAAACCTCTCTTTCATGGCGCTCGGCAAGAGCCTCGGCGACGGTATGCTGCACGAACCGCTGCTGCTGGCGGGTCTGGGCATGATGATTGTTGGCCTTGGCTTTAAGCTCTCTCTGGTTCCGTTCCACCTGTGGACGCCAGACGTCTACCAGGGCGCGCCTGCTCCTGTCTCAACCTTCCTGGCGACGGCGAGCAAAATCGCTATCTTCGGGGTGGTGATGCGTCTGTTCCTGTATGCGCCGGTGGGTGACAGCGAAGCGGTTCGCGTGGTGCTGGGCATCATCGCGTTTGCTTCCATCATCTTCGGTAACCTGATGGCGCTGAGCCAGACCAACATTAAACGTCTGCTGGGCTACTCATCTATCTCCCATCTGGGCTACCTGATGGTGGCACTGATTGCGCTGCAGAGCGGTGAGATGTCGATGGAGACCGTCGGTGTTTACCTGGCCGGTTACCTGTTCAGCAGCCTCGGCGCGTTCGGCGTGGTGAGCCTGATGTCCAGCCCGTACCGTGGTCCGGATGCAGATTCCCTGTTCTCCTACCGTGGTCTGTTCTGGCACCGTCCGATTCTGTCCGCCGTTATGACCGTAATGATGCTCTCTCTGGCGGGTATTCCGATGACGCTGGGCTTTATCGGTAAGTTCTACGTGCTGGCAGTGGGTGTGCAGGCACACCTGTGGTGGCTGACGGCGGGCGTGGTTATCGGCTCTGCAATCGGTCTCTACTACTACCTGCGTGTGGCCGTGAGTCTGTATCTGAGTGCACCTCAGCAACTGAACCGCGATGCGCCGCGTAACTGGCAGTACAGCGCCGGTGGTATCGTGGTACTGATCTCCGCGCTGCTGGTACTGATCTTCGGTATCTATCCACAGCCGCTGATCACCATCGTGCAGCACGCGATGCCGCTGATGTAATCACGTTGCTGTTTGACCGCAGTGAATAAAAAAACCCGCCTCGGCGGGTTTTTTGTTGGCTTGCGGCCTTGCCCTGTCGGGAAGGCGTGAGCCTGCTGAAAGTTAAGCCAGCTGTTTACGGCTAATCAGCGGACCGTCAATCTTCTTCATTGACCGATCCAGGACTTCTTCAATGACTGACGACAGTTCATTGAGTTCAAACTTTGCCACGTAACCGTCGGCTTTCACCTTGCGAATATGATCTTCGTTAGCATTGCCGGAGAGGGAAGAGTGGATCACCACCGGAATATCTTTCAACAGTGGGTCGGTTTTGATTTTACGCGTCAGGGTAAAGCCGTCCATCTCCGGCATTTCCAGGTCGGTCAGCACCAGTGCAATCTTATCGGTAATCGGCACACCTTCAGCCTGAGCCTGTGCCGCCAGCACGCTAATTTTCTCCCACGCGTCTTTGCCGGTGATATGCAGCTGCGCCGGGATCTCCATCGCCTGCAGACCTTTTTCCAGCATCGAGCGTGCCACTTTAGAGTCTTCGGCGACAATCGCGACGGCACCGGGCTTGATGTGGAATTTCGTGGTCTTCAGATCCGTGGCATGCAGGTCGTGGTTGGCCGGGGTGATGTCATACAGGATCTGCTCAACGTCGAGCACCATCGCCAGCTCATTGGTATCGGTCTTCTCATCCAGACAGGCGATACTGGTGATGTACCGCCCGCTGACGGCAGTTTCCGCCGCGTGCACCTGCTTCCAGTCAAGACGCATGATGTTCTCAACGGATTCCACCGCAAAAGCCTGCACGCTGCGGGCATATTCCGTGATCAGCAGGATGTTCAGCCCGGTGGTTGGCTTACAGCCCGCCACGGCAGCCAGGTCGATTACCGGGATAACCTGATCGCGAATATTCACCATGCCCATCAGCGGTGATTTCATCCCGGCGGGTTTCGTGAACTCTGGCATCGGCACAATTTCACGCAGCTTAAAGACGTTAATGCCAAACAGCTCGGATTTATTTGCGTTCAGAGAGGTGCCAAGACGGAACAGCAACAGTTCAAAACGGTTCGACAGGGTGAGATTCGCCCTGTCATCAATATCTTTCTGGAAATTATCCATTCTACCCTCGAGAGAAATGCTGACCTTTTAATCGTTATCGGCACTCTGAGAGAAAAATGAAGGACTAAACGCTGACCTTAGCGAAATCTTCGGCCAGCTCACATTCCTGGAACCGTTCACGGCACTCTGCCAGCAGGCGTTCACAGCCCCGGGCGTCGTAGCGCGAGCTGACATGGGTGACGATCAGTTTCCCGACGCCCGCGTCACGCGCAAGCTGCGCCGCCTGGTGCGTAGAGCTATGGCCCCGGCTGTTGGCTTTCTCTTCCATCGCCGCCTCGAGGGTGGCTTCATGCACCATGAGATCCACACCCTGTGCCAGCAGCAACGCCGCCGGGCACGGGGCCGTGTCGCCAAAAATCGCCAGTTTTTTCCCGGGCTGCGGGGCGGCGAGGTAATCCTGCCCGTTGATGACGCGCCCGTCTTCCAGCGTCACGGTTTCGCCCTGCTTCAGGCGCTGGAACAGCGGCCCGGGTTTTATTCCGTCGGCCAGTAACGCCGACGCATTGAGCGCACCGGGTTTATTCTGCTCCTCAATGCGATAACCATAGCACTCCACCGGATGGCTCAGGGGTTGGGCTGTCACCCGATAAACCCCGTCATCCAGGACCAGACCGGCGGTTATCTCCACCACCTCCAGGGGATAATCTGTCCATGAGCCGCTCAGACGCAGCGTGGTGTCGACAAATTCCCGGATACCCGCAGGCCCGTAAATCGTCAGCGGGTTGGCATTGCCCGCCATTGAGCGGCTGCACAGCAGGCCAGGCAGGCCAAACAGATGGTCGCCATGCAGATGGGTAATGAAAATTTTATCCAGTTTGCCGGGATGATACGGGGTATGTAACAGCTGATGCTGCGTCCCTTCACCGCAGTCAAAAAGCCATAATCCACCCCGCGTCGGGTGCTGCAAATCCAGCAGAATCGCGGTCACATTTCGTGATCGGGTTGGCACTCCAGCGGACGTACCGAGAAAAATCAGTTCCATAACGTAATCAGCCCTTTGCCGAACGGGGAGGGGTTTAGTATAACGTGATGAACCCAGGAAGGAGACTGACATGATCCAGTGGCAAGATTTACACCATAGTGAGCTCACGGTAACGTCACTTTACGCGCTGCTCAAACTGCGCTGCGAAGTGTTTGTTGTTGAACAAACCTGTCCGTATCAGGATATCGATGGCGATGATCTTATTGGCGAGAATCGCCATATTCTTGGCTGGCGGGACAACGCGCTGGTGGCGTATGCGAGGATTCTGAAAAGCGAAGACGATTTTGAGCCTGTCGTGATTGGTCGCGTGATTATCAGCGGCAACGCGCGTGGTGAAAAACTGGGCTATCAGCTGATGGAAAAAACGCTGGAAGCGTGCCAAAAACAGTGGCCGGACAAGGCGTTATATCTGGGCGCGCAGGCGCACCTGCAACCGTTTTACGGGCATTTTGGGTTTACGCCCGTGACGGACGTGTACGATGAGGACGGTATTCCACACATCGGCATGGCGCGGGAAGCGAAACAGGCGTAATGGCGAGTCGTTGGCTATAGTTAGCGGACTGGTGTACTAACATGGAGAAAAATATGTCATTTCAATCCTGGGATACCCGTATCGATGACGACCTGGCCTTGCTGAGCGAAACGCTGGAAGAGGTGTTACGTTCGTCGGGCGACCCTGCCGATCAGAAATATATTGAGCTGAAAGCCCGTGCCGAAAAAGCGCTGGATGATGTTAAAAATCGCGTCAGCCATGCTTCGGACAATTACTATTACCGCGCGAAAAAGGCGGTATACCGTGCCGATGATTACGTCCATGAAAAACCATGGCAAGGCATCGGGGTAGGGGCAGCTGTCGGACTGGTGCTGGGGCTGCTTTTAGCCCGCCGTTAACGTTCCTTATACGGTTAACCACTCCCTATACGTGGGTACTGTTATTTATGGTCAGTACCCCGTATAATATGCGGTTTTAACAGGGAGAGGTTCGCGTGAATTCGATTTCCACCGCGCTGGAGCATCTGCGTAGCCGGCTTACGCAAGCGTTACCCACTGCACCCGGTTTACATCACTTCGACGTCTCTTTCCCGTTAAACGACGCCTTCGATCCCCTGGCCTGGCTGGGTGTTCAGCATTGCTATCCTCAGTTTTACTGGCAACAGCGTAACGGTGATGAAGAGCTTGCTGCGCTTGGCGCCGTCGCGCATTTCTCCTCTCTGGCATGTGCCTCACAGTTTTTGCAGGCGCATGATGCGGCCCGCGACACGCGTATCTGCGGCCTGAATGCGTTTAATCCCGAGCAGGGCAGTCTGTTTTTACCGCGTCTGCTGTGGCGACGTACCGCCGGACAGGCCACGTTACGCCTGCAGCTGTGTAGCGACAGTTCACTTCACGATGATGCCCGCGCCGCGCTGGATTTTCTCCAGCAACTCGGTGAGGCGAGACCCATTCGTCCACTGTCCGTTGAGGTTGTGCAGGAAAAGCATCATCCGGAACAACCCGAATGGCTGCGCCTTATCCGCAAGGCAACCCAGACCATCGCACGCGGTGATTTTGAAAAGGTGGTGCTCGCCCGGGCAACCGACCTGCAGTTTAAGCACTCTGTTAACCCTGTCGCGCTGATGGCTGCCAGCCGCGCCCTGAACCTGAACTGCTACCATTTCTGCATGGTGTTCGATGCCAGCAACGCGTTTCTCGGCTCGACCCCCGAGCGCCTGTGGCGCAGACGCGGCAAGCTGCTGCGCACGGAAGCGTTGGCAGGCACCGTCGCCAGCCATACCGATGATAAACAGGCCGAACGGCTGGGCGACTGGCTGATGAACGACGACAAAAATCAGCGTGAAAATATGCTGGTGGTGGAAGATATTTGCCAGCGGCTCCAGCACCATACCCAGACGCTGGAGGTGCTGCCCGCCCAGGTTGTACGGCTGCGTAAAGTACAGCATCTGCGTCGCTGTATCTGGACCGAGCTCAAACACGCTGACGATGCACAATGCCTGCATGTTCTGCAGCCCACGGCGGCCGTCGCCGGTCTGCCGCGTCAGGCGGCGCGCGACTTTATCCACCACAACGAGCCGTTCGACCGCGAGTGGTACGCCGGTTCTGCCGGGTATTTATCCCCTGAACAAAGCGAGTTCTGCGTGGCGTTGCGTTCTGCCCGTGTTTACGAAGACGCCCTGCGGCTGTACGCCGGGGCGGGAATTGTCAGCGGCTCTGACCCGGAGCAGGAGTGGCAGGAGATAGAAAACAAAGCGGCCGGACTGCGCTCTCTGCTCCTAAGGGATTAAGACTGATTCGCGCAATCCCGATTCATATCAAAATTCCAATTTTTTCTATTATTTATACTGTGTCGCATTCTTGATACCGGACAATCTCATGTCAGTAAGTTCTTTTAACCGACGCTGGGCGGCGGTGATCCTTGAAGCCCTGACTCGCCATGGCGTCAGGCACGTGTGTATTGCACCGGGTTCTCGTTCAACCCCGCTGACGCTGGCGGCCGCTGAAAACCGGGCATTTATTCACCACACTCATTTTGATGAACGCGGGCTTGGCCATCTGGCGCTGGGGCTGGCGAAAGCCAGCAACGAGCCTGTGGCGGTGATTGTGACCTCCGGTACCGCGGTGGCAAACCTCTATCCGGCGCTGATCGAAGCCGGATTAACCGGGGAGAAACTGATCCTGCTGACCGCGGATCGTCCCCCCGAGCTTATCGACTGTGGCGCCAACCAGGCCATTCGTCAGCCGGGCATCTTTGCCTCGCACCCTTCACAGGCAATCGCGCTACCGCGTCCTACTCAGGATATTCCGGCAAGCTGGCTGGTCTCGACAATCGATCATGCCATCGGGACACTGCGCAGCGGGGCGCTGCATATTAACTGTCCGTTTGCCGAACCGCTGTATGGCGAAATGGATGACACCGGTCTTGAATGGCAGCGCACCCTGGGTGAGTGGTGGCAAAGTGAAAAGCCGTGGCTGCGTGCACAACCGCATCCTGAAAGCGCCAGACAACGTGACTGGTTCTTCTGGCGGCAGAAACGTGGCGTGGTGGTTGCCGGGCGCATGAGCGCCGCGCAAGGCAAGCTGGTTGCGGAATGGGCGCAAACCCTTGGCTGGCCGCTGATTGGCGACGTACTTTCCCAGACCGGTCAGCCGCTGCCGTGTGCCGATCTCTGGCTGGGGAATGCGAAGGCGGTCACCGAGCTTTCGCAGGCGCAGATTATTGTCCAGCTCGGCTCAAGCCTGACCGGTAAACGGTTACTGCAGTGGCAGGCTACCTGTGATCCAGAAGAGTACTGGCTGGTGGACTCGCTGGACGGGCGGCTCGACCCGGCGCACCATCGTGGTCGTCGTCTGGTCAGTGAGATTGATGCCTGGCTTGCGCTCCATCCGGCTGAAAAACGCAAGCCCTGGGCCGTTGCGATCCCGGCGCTTTCGGAACAGGCCTGGGCGTTAACCCAGGCGAGCTGCGAAGCGTTCAGTGAGGCCGGGCTGGCACACCGTATTCGTCAGTATCTGCCCGAGCAGGGGCAGCTGTTTGTCGGCAACAGCCTGGTGGTTCGCCTGATAGATGCCTTTTCAAAGCTGCCAGCCGGTTACCCGGTCTACAGTAACCGGGGGGCCAGCGGCATTGACGGGTTGATCTCCACGGCGGCGGGCGTACAGCGTGCCAGCGCGAAGTCTACGCTGGCGATCGTTGGCGATCTCTCCGCGCTGTACGACCTCAATGCCCTGGCGCTGCTGCGTCAGGTTTCGGCACCGTTTGTGCTGATTGTGGTTAACAACAACGGTGGACAGATTTTCTCCCTGCTGCCCACCCCGCAGAGCGAACGTGAGCGTTTCTATCTGATGCCGCAGAACGTGCAGTTTGAACACGCCGCGGCAATGTTCAGCCTGAAATACCATCGCCCGGAAAGCTGGGAAGCGCTTGATGCGGCCCTGAGCAGCGCCTGGCGACAGCCCGGTGCGACGCTGATCGAACTGGTGGTGAACGATGCTGACGGCGCGCAGAAACTGCAAAGCCTGCTGGCCCAGGTAAGCCACCTGTGATCCTCGCGGGCGTGCAGCAGGCTGGAAAGCCAGGTTATCCCTGGCTGGTGTTTTTGCACGGTTTTTCCGGGGATTGCCGCGAGTGGCAGACGGTCGGGGCGGCGCTGAGCGATTACCCGCAGCTGTATCTCGACCTGCCGGGGCACGGTGAATCCGGCAATACTGGCGTAACCGGGTTCGAGGAGATGAGCGATTTGCTGACCCGAACCCTGCTTAGTTACAACATACTGAATTTCTGGCTGGTGGGGTACTCCCTCGGCGGCCGCATTGCGATGTTCCATGCCTGCCAGCAGCCAGAGGGGCTGAAGGGCATTATTGTGGAAGGCGGCCATCCCGGGCTACAGGATGCCGGTGAGCGGAGTGCGCGGCTGGCATCCGATCGCCGCTGGGCGCGGCGCTTTCGTACCGAGGCGCTCGACGTGGTTTTCACCGACTGGTACCGACAACCTGTATTTGCTTCCCTGACGGACGTTCAGCGGCAGGCGCTTATTCGCCTGCGTAGCCAGAACAATGGCGCGACTCTGGCGATGATGCTCGAGGCCACCTCGCTGGCCGTGCAGCCTGATTTGCGTCCGGCACTGAGCGCCTGCAACGTCGCTTTTGATTATTTATATGGTGAACGTGATGAGAAGTTCAAAGCCCTTGCGGCTGAACTGCACGCCGTACGCCATGCGATTCCCCATGCCGGACACAACGCCCACCGGGAAAACCCCGCTGCGGTTGCTGCGAGTCTGGCTCAGATACTGCGTCTTCGAATAAAGGACTCTCTATGATCTATCCTGATGAACACATGCTCTATGCGCCGGTTGAATGGCAAGACTGCTCCGAAGGTTACTCCGACATTCGTTACCACAAATCCGCAGACGGCATTGCCAAAATCACCATCAACCGCCCGCAGGTGCGTAACGCGTTCCGTCCGCTGACCGTCAAAGAGATGATTCAGGCGCTGGCAGACGCGCGCTATGACGACAACATCGGTGTTATCGTCCTGACCGGCGAAGGTGAAAAAGCGTTCTGTGCCGGTGGCGATCAGAAAGTGCGCGGCGATTACGGCGGATACCAGGATGACTCTGGCGTTCACCACCTGAACGTGCTCGATTTCCAGCGCCAGATCCGCACCTGTCCAAAACCGGTAGTGGCGATGGTGGCAGGCTACTCCATCGGCGGCGGCCATGTGCTTCACATGATGTGTGACCTGACCATTGCCGCAGAGAACGCCATCTTTGGCCAGACGGGCCCGAAAGTGGGGTCGTTCGATGGTGGCTGGGGGGCTTCCTACATGGCTCGCATTGTCGGTCAGAAAAAAGCCCGCGAAATCTGGTTCCTGTGCCGTCAGTATACTGCTCAGGAAGCGCTGGATATGGGCCTGGTGAACACCGTGGTGCCAATTGCCGACCTCGAGAAAGAGACCGTGCGCTGGTGTCGTGAAATGCTGCAAAACAGCCCAATGGCGCTGCGCTGCCTGAAAGCGGCCCTGAATGCCGACTGTGACGGTCAGGCAGGTCTGCAGGAGCTGGCAGGTAACGCCACCATGCTGTTCTACATGACCGAAGAAGGGCAGGAAGGTCGCAACGCCTTTAACGAAAAACGCCAGCCTGACTTCAGCAAATATAAACGGAATCCGTAATGCGTCGCGCGCAGGTTTACCGCTGGCAGATACCGATGGACGCGGGCGTGGTGCTGCGTGAACGGCGGTTAAAAACCCGTGATGGCATGCTGGTGCATCTGCAGCAGGGCGAGCAGGAAGGCTGGGGCGAGATTTCGCCGCTGCCGGGCTTTAGCCTTGAATCGCTGGATGACGCGCAGACGGTATTGCTGGCGTGGGCCAGTGAGTGGCGTGAGGGCGCGAACCCGGCGTTGCCGGAGGTGCCTTCCGCGGCTTTTGGTATTAGCTGCGCGCTGGCGGAGCTGGATGGTAGCTTGCCTGCAGAGGCTAATTACCGCGCGGCACCGCTCTGTACGGGCGATCCGGATGAACTGTTTGCGTTGCTCGCCGCCATGCCGGGCGAGAAAGTGGCGAAAATCAAAGTCGGTCTCTATGAAGCGGTGCGCGATGGGATGGTCGCTAACCTCTTACTGGAAGCATTGCCCGACCTGCATCTGCGTCTGGATGCTAACCGCGCCTGGACGCCGCTGAAGGCGCAGCAGTTCGCGAAGTACGTAAACCCGGCGTACCGCAGTCGTATCGCGTTTCTGGAAGAGCCGTGTAAAACCCGCGACGATTCCCGGGCGTTTGCCCGTGAAACCGGCATTGCCATCGCGTGGGATGAAAGCCTGCGTGAAGACGGCTTTGCGTTTGTCGCCGAACCGGGTGTCCGCGCGGTGGTCATTAAACCGACGTTGACCGGCAGCCTTGCTAAGGTACGTGAGCAGGTCGCGGCGGCCCATGCCGCCGGGCTGACGGCGGTCATCAGCTCTTCGATTGAGTCCAGCCTGGGGCTGACGCAACTGGCGCGCGTTGCCGCCTGGTTAACGCCAGACACTGTCCCCGGTCTCGATACGCTGAACCTGATGCAAAATCAGCTTATCCGTCCGTGGCCAGACAGCACGCTGCCGCTCCTTGACGTTGAGGGGCTGGAGCCGTTGCTATGAGTTTTACCGACTGGCCGTGGCGACACTGGTGCGCGCAGTATGCTGATAAACCGGCCCTGAGGCTGAACGATGAGACGCTCAGCTGGCAACAGCTGTGTGCGCGCATCGACAGACTGGCCGCAGGCTTTCAGCTGCAGGGTGTGCAGGAGGGCGACGGCGTACTGCTGCTGGCGCATAATCACCCGCAAACCCTGATGGCGTGGCTGGCATTGCTTCAGTGCGGGGCACGTATTCTTCCCGTTAACCCGCAACTGCCGCACCCGTTGCTGGACGTGTTGCTCCCGCAGATGACGCTGCGCTTTGCCCTGGTGCTGGACGGCGTCTACGACGGGCTGGTCGCGCTCAGTATGCGCGAGGCGCCGGGCGGGTGTCGCGTGGCGTGGCAACCATCGCGGCTGGCTTCCATGACGCTGACATCCGGTTCAACCGGTTTACCCAAGGCGGCGGTCCATACCTGTGCCGCCCATCTTGCCAGTGCGCGCGGCGTGCTTTCGCTGATGCCCTACGGCGATGAAGACGACTGGCTGCTCTCCCTGCCGCTGTTTCATGTCTCCGGGCAGGGGATTTTGTGGCGCTGGCTGCAGGCTGGCGCGCGCTTAACCGTCCGCGAGAAGCAGCCGCTGGCGCAGGCCCTGCAGGGCTGTACGCATGCCTCACTGGTACCGACGCAGCTCTGGCGTCTGCTTAATGCACATCAGCCTGTCGCGCTGAAAGCCGTACTGCTTGGCGGGGCCGCGATCCCCGTTGACCTGACTCAGCAGGCGAGCCAGCGGGGGATCCGCACTTTCTGTGGCTACGGTCTGACGGAGTTTGCCTCAACGGTTTGTGCCAAAGAGGCGGACGGTGAACCGGACGTCGGCGCTGCGCTGCCGGGCAGAGAGGTGCGGGTGGTTGACGGTGAAGTGTGGATCAAAGCGCAAAGTATGGCCGCAGGTTACTGGCGGGACGGTGCATTGATTCCGCTGACCAATGCACAGGGCTGGTTTGCCACCCGCGATCGCGGGGAATGGCATGACGGGCGCCTGACGATCCTTGGCCGAATGGACAACCTCTTTTTCAGCGGGGGCGAAGGGATCCAGCCGGAAAGCCTTGAGCGGGTTATTGCCCGCCATCCGCAGATAAACCAGGCGTTTATCGTCCCACTCGATGACGCCGAGTTCGGTCAGCGTCCGGTGGCGGTGGTGGAGTGTGAACCGGGAACCGATATCACCGGCTTCCCGGCATGGGTACAGGGCAAACTGGCGCGCTTTGAGCAGCCAGTGCACTGGCTGATGCTGCCGGCAGAGCTTAAAAATGGCGGGATTAAGATCTCCCGCCAGGCATTAAAACAGTGGGTCACCCGTCTGTTGAAAGGATAATCAACCGATATCCGGTGCCGGTTTGCGCTGGCGGCGACGCAGCAGACGCAATACCGGCGGAACCACAATCACCAGAATGGCCATCGCTAACAGCACCTTCGTCACGCTGCTGTCCCACAGAATAGACATATTGCCGTTGCTGATGGACAAGGCGCGGCGCAGGTTCTGCTCCAGCATCTCTCCCAGCACAAAGCCTAAAATCAGCGGCGACATCGGGAAGTGCATCTTTCGCAGGATGTAGCCCAGTACGCCAAGCAGCACCATCAGCACCAGATCGAAAGTGGTGCTGTGTACCGCATACACCCCCACCGCAGAGACGGCCGCGATAGCCGGCACCAGGAACCACAGGGGAATTGTCAGCATCCGGGTGAACAGACCAATCAGCGGAATGTTCATGACCAGCAGCATCACGTTGGCGATCAGCAGCGCTGCAATCAGCCCCCAGACAATATCCGGCTGCTCGGTAAACATGGCCGGTCCTGGCGTAATGTTATAGAGCGTCAGCGCGCCCATCATCACCGCCGTGGTGCCCGAGCCCGGCACGCCAAGGGTCAGCATCGGGATAAACGAACCGCAGGCCGAGGCGTTATTCGCAGCCTCTGGTGCCGCTACCCCGCGAATGTCCCCCTTGCCGAAGCTGTCACTGTTGCCGCTGAGCTTTTTCTCGGTCATGTAAGTGATGGCGCTGGCGATGGTGGCCCCGGCCCCCGGCAGAATGCCGACGAAGAAGCCAATCACCGACGAACGCAGCGTCGCGCCGATACACTGTGCGCCCTCTTTGGCACTGAAAAGCATGCGGCCCGTTTTACGCACCAGCGTCTGTCCGCTGCTGGTATGTTCCAGCATCAATAAAATTTCAGAGACCGAGAACAGGCCAATCACGACCACGATAAACTGCACGCCGTCGGAAAGGTGCACGCTGTCAAAGGTAAAGCGATAAACCCCGGTGTTGGCATCCACGCCGACGGTGGCTAACCCTAAGCCAATCAGCGCGGACAAAAACGATTTCAGCGGATTCTGCGCCATCATGCTGCCGAGACAGGCGATGGCAAAGACCATCAGCGCAAAATACTCTGCCGGACCAAACGCCAGCGACCACTGGGCCAGCGCTGGGGCAAACAGAATGATACCGCCGATGGCAATCAGCGAACCACAAAATGAACTGACCGCGGAGATGGACAGCGCCACGCCACCGCGACCCTGCCGTGCCATCGGGTAGCCATCCAGCGCGGTCATAATGGCCGCCGCATCGCCGGGCACGTTCAGCAGGATGGAGGAAATACGCCCGCCATATTCACAGCCGATATACACCGTCGCCAGCAGGATCAGCGCCGATTCCGCAGGCAGATGCAGGGCAAACGCCAGCGGGAGTAAAATGGCAACGCCGTTAATCGGCCCAAGGCCGGGCAGCAGACCCACAATGGTCCCGACAAAGCAGCCGATCAGGGCTATCACCAGGTTTTCCGGGGTCATCGCCACGGCGAACCCCTGCGAGAGATAAATCCAGGTATCCATAGCGTGCTCCGTTAATTAAACCATGCGCCGAGCGGTAAGGTCACATCCAGCAGGCGGTCAAAGACAAACCACAGCAAGACCCCCATTACCGCGCCGGAAATCCCCGCCGCCGGGAGGGTGGCGTTAAACAGCATGCCGATCACCATCGTCAGGATGGCGGTTGCCACCGGAAAGCCGAGCCACTCAAAACCCCAGGCGTACATCAGCAGAACAATGACCATCACCAGCAGACGCTGCAGAATACGGCGCGGTGGCCACTCTACGGTATCCGGATGACGGAGCAGCAGGGCCACTGAGCAGAGCAGCATCAGTCCAACAATGCCCATCGGGAAGGGGCGCGGCCCCACCGGTTCATAGCTGTACTCGCTGTGGATCTGCCAGGCGACGAACATCCCACCGACGCAGAGCAGCAGCCAAATCCCGGCAAAAATACGATCGCTCATACCGCCTCCGGTTATTTGGCAAGGCCAAAGGCTTTCGCCTGTTCGCGATAGTCATTGACCTGTTTTTTGACGTACTCATCCAGCGGTTTGCCGCTCAGGTTGAACTCAAACAGCCCGCGCAGATCGCGCTGCTTTTTAAACGCTTCGGTCTGCTGGAGTTTATTGAAGGTTTCGACCCACCACTGATATTCGGCATCGGTCACTTTTGGCCCGACGAAGAAACCGCGGATAATCGGCCAGACCAGGTCATAACCCTGTTCTTTTGCGGTAGGGACGTTCGCCAGCTGGCCCGGCAGGCGGTTCTCAGAGAAGACCGCCAGCACGCGGATTTTATCGCCGTTCAGGTAGGGCACCATTTCACTGAGATCGCCAGATACCGCCTGAACGTGATTTCCCATCAGCGCCGTCACCGGTTCGCCGCCCCCTTCAAACGCCACGTAGCGCATCTTGTGAGGATCAACCTTCGCCTGCTGTGCCAGCAGGGCGGCTTTCATCCAGTCCTGGCTGCCGATGGAGGCACCGGCGCCAATCACCACGCTGTTCGGATCTTTTTCCATGGCGGTCAGCAGGTCTTTCAGGGATTTCCAGGGTGAATCCGCGCGCACGGCAATCATGCCGTAGTCGGTACCGACGGTTGCCAGCCAGCGCACGTCATCCACGCCGTAGCGGCCAAACTTCCCCTGAGACAAGTTCAACAGCGAGCCACCGGAGAAAGCCACCACCGTGCCGGCTTCCGCAGGGCGTTGCGCGACAATCGCGTTGTACGCAACGGCACCCACGCCGCCGGGCATATAGGTCACGCGCATGGGTTTTGCGATAGCGCCGGTCTCCAGCATGCTGACCTGAATGAGTTTGCAGGTGAGATCGAAACCGCCGCCGGGTTTCGCCGGCGCGATGCACTCGGTGCGGGACGGGGCATCCTGCGCCTGAACGACAGAGGCACTTATCATCAATACGCTTGCAGCAAGAGTCGAAAGTAGTTGTTTTTTCATCGTTTATCCTCACGCCGGAGTTCCGGGAGTACGGGTACGGGTCTTTTTTCTGATTATGTGAACCACCTTGTAGCGGTTCCGTTGCGTGATTGTTAAAACAATAACCTTTCATTTCCCTTTCAAAGCGACACCAACTTTACAGGATGTGATATGCGTCTCTTACTGGCGGAAGATAATCGTGAGCTGGCTCACTGGCTGGAGAAAGCGCTGGTGCAGGAGGGCTTTGCCGTGGACTGCGTTTCTGACGGGCGCGCTGCCGACCATCTGCTGCAGGGAGAAAGCTATGCGGTTGCCATTCTGGACATCGGAATGCCCGGCTTTGACGGTCTGGAGGTCGTGCATCGTCTGCGTAAACGCGGTCAGACGCTGCCCGTCCTGTTTCTCACCGCGCGCAGTAACGTGGCGGACCGGGTGAAAGGGCTCAACGCCGGGGCGGATGATTATCTGCCGAAACCGTTTGAGCTGGAGGAGCTTGACGCGCGGCTGCGCGCCCTGTTGCGCAGAAGCGAAGGGCGAACGCAGGAGCGTCAGCGCCTTGGGGAGCTGGAATATGACGACGAAGGCTTTTTCCTGCTGCGCGACGAGCCTCTGTCGCTCACGCCGCGTGAACTGTCGCTGCTGAAGGTGTTGATGCATCGCCGGACCCGCCCCGTTTCCCGGCAGCAGCTGTTCGATCAGGTGTTTAGCCTGAATGACGACGTCAGCCCGGAGAGTATCGATCTCTATATTCATCGTCTGCGCAAAAAGCTCAGCGGTAGCGGCGTGAGGGTCACCACCCTTCGCGGACTGGGTTATGTGCTGGAGTGCGGCGATGAGGTGGGTTAAGCCGCAGTCGCTTTACCTGCAGCTGCTGCTGTTTCTTGGGCTTCCGTTGCTGTTGCTGTGGGGGTTGTCGGCATTTAACAGCTATGTCAGCGCATTGCAGGCAGCCACGCAGGCTTACGACCGCACGCTGTTATCCTCTGCCCGAACAATATCGGAGCGGCTGGAGGTTCACGACGGCAGGCTGGGCGTGAATGTTCCCTGGGTGGTGCTCGACAGCTTTGAACTCAATATGAACGACCGGCTCTATTATAAAGTGGTTGATCCCGACGGGCGGGTGATCTCCGGTTATGACGATCTGCCCCGGATGCCCCCGGCAACATCCCGCACCACGCTCTATCCGGCGCTGGCCTGGTTTTATCACACCGAATATCGCGGGCAGGCGATCCGTGTCGCGCGTCTGCTGCAGCCCGTCAATGAAGGGAATATCGTCGGCATGGCGGAGATTTATGTCGCGGAGACGCTCCAGTCCCGCCGTTATCTCGCCAGTCAGTTGCTCTTTTCATCATGGGTCTCTCAGGGATTGCTGGTGCTGCTGACCCTGGTGTTGACCGCGTGGTTGTTGCGTCGCGTACTGCGCCCAATGCGCCAGCTCTCTTCGTTGATGGTGCGTCGTGATCCAGGCCTGCTCGCGCCGCTGCCGGAGTTGTTGCCCTGGTCTGAGACCCGGCTGCTGATTGTGGCGTTCAACCGCTATATCGACAGGCTGCGCGGCGTGCTGTCGCGTCAGGAACGTTTCAACGCGGATGCCTCGCATCAGCTCAAAACCCCGCTGGCGGTGCTGAAAACCCAGGTCTCCGTTGCCCTGATGCGTCAGGATCCCGCCCTGTGGCAGGAGAGCCTGCGGGCAATGAATGCGACCCTGGATGACACCATTGTACTGACCGAACGGCTGCTGCAGCTTTCCGCTGTGAAGCGTAAGGAGCAGGGGGAGGGCCAGTTTGCGCCGGTGGATTTGGTTCAGGTGGTGCAAAACTGCTGCTTCTCCCGGCTGGCGCAGGCGCGCAGTAAAGCGATTGACCTGGGCTATGACGGTCGGCAACAGCCGGTCATGATCGAAGGCGATGACGTGCTGCTGGGGGAGTTGTGCGCCAACCTGCTGGAGAATGCGATCAAATATACCCCTGCAGAAGGGACAGTGACCGTGTTCCTACGAACGGACCAGGGCGCCGTTGAGCTGAGCGTGGAGGACAGTGGTCCGGGCATCGAAAAGGACCAGATCCAGCAGGCGATGCTGCCTTTCCACCGGCTGGATAACGTCGGAGATGCCGCCGGGTCAGGGATCGGGCTGGCGCTGGCCGCTGATATTGCCCGTCTGCACCGAAGTCCTTTGCAGCTGACGCGCAGCGAAACGCTGGGTGGCCTGAGCGTTAAAATGCGTTTTCTGCTGCTCACGTAAAAAAACACCGGGTATCAAATCGTTACAAACTACTCGCCTGCCGCACGCAGAGTGCTTGATCCCCGGGCGACTCAGGTTAAAATCTCGCGGTTTTGGGACTTCTCTATAAAATTGTGCGGGATCACGACAATGAAAAAAGTGGCATTAGTGGGCTTAGGCCTGATGGTTGTTTCTTCGGCGGCGAACGCCATCAGCTTCAACGGCTCGGCGGGTCAGGATTATACTCACCTCGGCTTTGGCCTTGGGACCGAGACCTCCGGTCTGGCGATGACCGGCGGCTGGACACATAACGATGACGATGGCGATGCGGCAAGTCTCGGCCTGGGTCTGAACATTCCGCTTGGCCCGTTCCTGGCCACCGTGGGCGGTAAGGGAATTTACACTAACCCGAACGACGGCGATGAAGGTTATGCGGCGGCGGTAGGCGGCGGCCTGCAGTGGAAAATTGGTGATAGCTTCGGCCTGTTCGGCGAGTATTACTACTCACCGGATTCGCTCTCCAGCGGTATCGACAGCTATGAAGAAGCCAACGCGGGCGCGCGCTGGACCATCATGCGTCCGATTACGATTGAAGCAGGCTATCGCTATCTGAACCTGGCGGGTAAAGACGGCAACCGCGACAACGCACTGGCTGACGGCCCGTACGTGGGGGTCAGCGCAGGGTTCTAATCACGCCGGCGCGGCATTCTGTCGCGCCAGTTTCTCTCTTCTCCCGACATCCATTTGCGCTATAGTGTTTTGACCATATAAGCGGGAGAACACAATGATTAACGTGGAGATGTTATCCACCGGCGACGAAGTGCTGCATGGACAAATTATTGATACCAATGCTGCCTGGCTTGCCGATCTTTTCTTTGAGCAAGGATTACCGTTAACGCGTCGCAATACGGTGGGCGACAATCTTGAGTCACTGGTGAATGTGCTGCGCGAGCGTAGCGAACACGCCGACGTGTTGATTGTGAACGGCGGGCTCGGTCCCACCAGCGACGATCTCAGCGCCCTGGCCGCCGCGACCGCAAAAGGTGAAGGGCTGGTGCTGCATGAAGAGTGGCTGGCGCAGATGGAGCGTTTCTTCTCCGAACGTGGCCGTGTTATGGCACCCAGCAACCGCAAGCAGGCGGAAATTCCCGCCAGCGCCGAACTGGTCGATAACCCCGTGGGTACTGCGTGTGGGTTTGCCATTACGCTGAACCGCTGCCTGATGTTCTTCACGCCGGGCGTACCGTCAGAATTTAAAGTGATGGTCGAGCAGCAGATCCTGCCGCGCCTTCGCGAACGTTTTACCCTGCCTGAGCCTCCGCTCTGCCTGCGTCTGACCACGTTTGGCCGCTCCGAAAGCGATCTGGCCCAGAGTCTTGATCATCTCTCCCTGCCACCCGGTGTCTCAATGGGCTACCGCTCCTCCATGCCCATCATTGAACTCAAGCTGACAGGGCCGGCCTCAGAGAAGGCGGCGATGCTGGCGCTCTGGCCGGAGGTGCAGCGCGTGGCAGGTGAAAGCCTGATCTTTGAAGGCACCGAGGGGCTGCCGGCGCAGATTGCGTCACATCTGCAGTCTCGGCAGCTGAGCGTGACCTTAAGTGAACAGTTCACCGGCGGCCTGCTGGCGCTGCAGCTGTCGCGCGCCAGTGCGCCGCTGTTAGCCAGTGAAGTGGTGCCGTTCCAGCAGGAAACGCTGGCGCAGACCGCGCGCTGGGCTTCGGAAAGAAGGGTGAAACATTTTGCTGGCCTGGCGCTGTTTGTGGGGGGGCTGGATGAGGAACATCTCAACTTTGCGCTGGCGACGCCGGAAGGCACGTATGCTTTGCGGGTTAAAATGAGCATTACTCGCCACAGTCTGGCGGTACGTCAGGAGGTCTGCGCCATGATGGCGCTGAACATGCTGCGCCGCTGGCTGAAGGGTAAAGAGGTGGCCAGCGAGCACGGCTGGATTAATGTTGTCGAATCGCTGTTTGTTGAGTGATGCCTTTGCCGGGGCGTTTTGCCCCGGCACGGTTTAGCCCAGCGCCTTCGCCAGCAGAGTGATCGGATGCTCGCAGCGCTTGCTGGTAGACATCTCTATCTGCCACTTGCAGGTTTCGCAGTCGGTGACCACGATATCTGCGCCGCTCTCTTCAATCTGGCGAAACAGCGGGGCGCCGATCGCCTGTGACGTTTCGTAGTTTTCTCGCTTAAAACCGTAAGTGCCCGCGATGCCGCAGCAGCGCGAGTCCAGCACCGTCAGCTCCAGCCCCGGAATGAGCCGCAACAGCTCAAGCGTATAGAGCGACCAGCCCATTTTTTCCATATGACACGGTGTGTGATACACCACTTTCAGCGGTAGTTCCCGCAGCGGCAGCGTCTGCCCGCTGTCCAGTTTGCGCCACAGGAAACGCGTCGCCAGCTCAATGTGCTCGCGCAGACCGGTGTTATCCACGTCCAGCAGGTGCGGATACTCATCACGCAGGGTGAAGGTACAGGTGGACGAGGTGGCCAGCACCGGAATTCCTTTATCAACGATGGCCTCGCGCAGGGACGTGACGTTGCTTTTGGCCTGTCTGCGCGCCTTATCGGTAAAACCGTTGGCAATCAACGGCACACCGCAGCACTTCTCTTTATTCAGGAGCTGCACGCCGGTCCCCATCGCGTTGAGTACCTTCAGCAGATCTTTTCCCAGTTGCGGGTGGTTGTAGTTGACATAGCAGCCGTGGAAGAACGCGACCTGATCGGTGTACTGCGCCTGTTCCGCTGCCACGGATGTATACCAGCGCCGGAAGGTACCGTGAGAGTATTTTGGCAGGCTGCGGTGGTGGTCTATCTTTAGCGTCGCATCCAGCAGTTTTCGCACCGGCTTGAGAGACGTTGCAGCATTCACCAGCGGGGCAAAAGGCGTGGAGACACTGCCCATCAGGTCGGTGTGACTCAGGATCGCATCGCGCAGGGACGGCTTTTGCGTGCTGTAACGCGCGCGGGCTCGCTGGATGATATCGCCGATTTTCACGTCCGACGGACAGGCCACTTCGCAACGTTTACAGTTGATGCAGTATTTCAGCGCCTCATCGTACAGCGCACCGTCTTTAAGACGCAGGCGCTCGCCGTCAGGTCCGGCCTGTTTCGGGCCCGGGTAGCGCGGATTCACACCGCTGACCGGGCAGACGGTGGTACAAACTGTGCATTTGATGCAGCTTTCAAACCGGGTATCGTTCATTGCTCAGCCTCCATGCGCTGGCCAATTTGCTCTGCCACATACAGCGCCGTGATGGCGCAGACCCCGCCGCCGCAACCCTGAGCGATGGGATCGTATCCCCCCAGAAGAGAGCCAATGGCATAGAGATTACTGACCGGCTGACCAGAAAGTTGCGGGTGCAGTTGCTTATCGACAATCACGCCGAACTGCTGCCAGGGTTGTGGGGTGAAGAAATCACTCTGATACCAGTCCGCGCGGGAGGGCGTTTGCCGGACATCCAGCCCCATAATGGCCTCCTGGATGCCGTCCCGACGGCTCAGCAGCCCGTTGCTGAAGAAACTGCCGCTTGCCAGCACCGTATAACGCGCGCGAAGCGGAATATCAGCGTGATTACGCGTCCAGACTTCGCTCACCGAGCCATCCGTCAGGGTGATTTTTTTCACCTCGTCACCCGCCATCCACACGCCACCCTGAGCGATAAACCGCCGCTGAAGCTGGGTATGCAGGCGAATGCCGGGGACAGAAGGGGGAAGCGTCGGCAGCAGGCCAAGCGAGCAGGGCAGGCGATCCGAGAGCCAGCGCCAGAGCCGGTTGTCGCTTAAGCCAAAGCAGGCGGGCATAAACAGCGTGTCGCAACCTTCGGCCAGTGGCCGAAGCGCGGCATACAGCAGCGGCCATTTATCGTCGTTGTCGAGAAAACGGGCAATATTCACCGCGCGAAACTCGCTCGGGTTGTCGCGCAGGACGTCAAGCTCAGGAAGCTCTATCTCAGCCGTGTGTGCATTCACGCCCTGGCGACAGAGTGATGCCGCAGCGAGGTGGGGCTGAAAATCAAGAAAACCGCTAATACCCACGACCAGGACCCGCCCTGCGTTAAAGGGGGCAACAGGCACCTCTTCCGGGCTGAGCCAGGCAGAGCGCAGGGTGCCGAGCGGGGTAACCCGATGATGATTTTTCCGGGCGTTACCCTGCAGCCGTGCACCGCACTCGGCCAGAAGGGTTTCGGCTTCATGGGCGAAGCGGTCGACGGTGTCTCTGCCCGTCAGGTTATAGGGATGCTCTGGCGGCAGGGCATCGCGATACGCCTCATCCAGCAGATCCAGCGAACCCGACGAGAAGTGCAATGCGCTCTGGCCCCGGGTGATGATGGCGCAGCGCAGCCCCTGCTTCGTTAGCCTGATACCACAGAGCAGACCCGCCAGCCCACCACCGACAATCACGGTATCAAATTTCATCCTGTTGCTCCTTCTCAAGACCGCACAGCCCCTGGTAGACCCAGCGGGTAAACTCGCTTTCACGCAGGGCATCACCCCAGGCGACAGGCTGAATACCTTTCCAGCGTTCGTTCAGGAAATCACTGAGTTGTGCCAGCGACTGGGTGGCAGTGGTGGTATGAAAACGTTGTAACAACCCGGCGGCACGGCAGGCGCACAGCTCACCCTGGCAGGTGCCCATGCCCACGCGGGTGCGCCGACGTAAATCAAGCAGGCTGTTGACGGTCAGATTCTCCACGGCGTATTGCACTTCACCCGCCGTGACGGCTTCGCATTCACACACCAGGCTACGGCTCAGCCGTCCTTCCCCCAGCCAGACCGGCGTGCGGTCTCCGTGGCGGTAGATGGCGGAACCGCGCAGGGGGGCGGAAAGGGAGATTATTTTTTGCAGCGTTTTCTCGGTGGACTGACGCGAGCCGGGCAGAGGTTGCTCTGCGGTCACACACCGTTCGCTGTTACCCAGCTTGCGACAGACGGCATCGGTTGCCCACTCGGCCATCAGGCGGTAGGTCATCAGCTTGCCGCCGGTGATGGTGATAAACCCGTCCAGGCCATCGCGCGCGGCGTGGTCGAGCAGCACGATGCCACGGCTGACGTTGCGCCCGCTCGGGTCGTTATCGCTCGCCACCAGAGGGCGCACGCCGGCATAGGCGCGAAGAATTCGGGTCTGCGCCATCACAGGGGCCAGCTTTTCCCCTTCGCGCAGCAGGATATCCACCTCGTCGGCGGTCACGCGGTTGTAATCAATCTCGCTATAGTCCACGTGGGTTGAGGTGGTGCCGATAAGCGAAATGGTATCGCCCGGCACCAGGATGTCGGCATCAGAAGGTTTACGGCAGCGGTTGATCACGTGGTTGTTAATGCGGTGGTCGAGGATCAGCAGCGAGCCTTTTGCCGGGAACATGCGCACAGACAGCTCGGCGTACTCCGCGATGCGTTGCCCCCAGATCCCCGCCGCGTTGACCACCACGGCGGCGTACAGTTCGCCATGCTCCTTATACTGCGTATCAAAAACACGTACGCCGCAGACGCGGTTCCCTTCACGGATAAGCCCGGTCACTTCCTGCCCGGTCAGAACCTGTGCGCCGTGTTCACGGGCGTCCAGCATGTTCGCGGCGGTCAGGCGGAAAGGGTCAACCGTGCCGTCCGGGACCTTCACCGCACCGATAAGGGCCGGGTTGACAGACGGTTCCAGACGACGCGCGAGTTCGGGGTCGATGACGTCAGCCTCAATCCCTGCAGCGCGGCAGGCGGTCACAAAGGTTGGCTGAAATGCGAGATCGTCTTCGGGAAGCGTAATGAACAGACCGTTGGTCGGTTCAATGCAGTGGCGGGCAATGCGTCTCAGGATCTGGTTTTCAGCAATGCATTCCCGCGCGGATTCGGGGTCGGTCACCGCGTAACGGGCACCACTGTGCAGCAGGCCATGATTGCGCCCGGTTGCGCCCGTCGCAATGTCATGGCGCTCCAGAAGCGTGACGCTCAGCCCACGCAGGGCGCAGTCGCGTGCGATGCCGGCGCCGGTCGCGCCACCGCCAATGATAATCACATCGCTGTAGCGAGGATCGTGAATTGTCATTGTTATCCCTCTGTGTTCGTTTTTTACCATTTAGCCACATCAAAACTGTGGTTTGTTTGATTTCGAACATAAACGAACGAAATTCGAAAGTGAAACGTGATTCCATGCGCTTTTCTGCGCACATTGTCATATTTCTGTAACAATTTGTGCGTTGATTCACAGTAACAATCACCGTGATTTCTTAACATCGCCGCCTCTCTGGAGTGTGGGGCAGTTAAACCCCTGTAAATTCAATACCTGGCCACGGAGGCTGTCATGCTCAGTATCTTCAAACCTGCGCCGCATCGGGCGCGTCTGCCAGAGGCAGAAATTGATCCGCTATACCGTCGTCTGCGTTGGCAAATCTTCCTGGGGATCTTCTTCGGGTACGCGGCGTACTACCTGGTACGTAAAAACTTTGCGCTCGCCATGCCGTATCTGGTGGAACAGGGCTTTTCTCGTGGCGATCTGGGGTTCGCGCTGTCGGGGATCTCTATCGCCTACGGTTTTTCCAAATTCATCATGGGTTCAGTGTCCGATCGCTCGAATCCACGCGTGTTCCTGCCTGCGGGTCTGATCCTGGCGGCAGCGGTGATGCTGTTCATGGGCTTTGTGCCATGGGCAACCTCCAGCATCGCCGTGATGTTCGTGCTGCTGTTCCTCTGTGGCTGGTTCCAGGGAATGGGGTGGCCGCCGTGCGGGCGCACCATGGTGCACTGGTGGTCGCAGAAAGAGCGTGGCGGCATCGTGTCGGTGTGGAACTGCGCGCATAACGTCGGTGGTGGTATTCCACCTCTGCTGTTCCTGCTGGGGATGGCGTGGTTTAACGACTGGAAAGCCGCGCTTTATATGCCTGCCTTTGGTGCCATTCTGGTGGCGGTTATCGCTTTCGCCCTGATGCGTGACACGCCGCAGTCCTGTGGCCTGCCGCCGATTGAAGAGTACAAAAACGACTATCCGGATGATTACAGCGAGCAGCATGAAGAAGAGCTGACGGCCAAACAGATCTTCATGAAGTACGTCCTGCCCAACAAACTGCTGTGGTATATCGCGGTGGCCAACGTCTTCGTGTACCTGCTGCGTTACGGCATCCTCGACTGGTCACCTACCTATCTGAAAGAGGTGAAGCATTTCGCGCTGGATAAATCCTCCTGGGCTTACTTCCTCTATGAGTACGCCGGGATCCCGGGGACGCTGATTTGCGGCTGGATGTCGGACAAAGTGTTCCGGGGTAACCGTGGTGCGACGGGCGTCTTCTTTATGACGCTGGTGACCATTGCCACCGTGGTTTACTGGCTCAACCCGCCGGGTAACCCGTCAATCGATATGGCCTGTATGATCGTCATTGGCTTCCTGATTTACGGCCCGGTTATGCTGATTGGTCTGCATGCCCTGGAGCTGGCGCCGAAGAAAGCGGCAGGTACGGCGGCCGGCTTTACCGGTCTGTTCGGTTACCTGGGCGGTTCGGTCGCGGCGAGCGCCATTGTGGGCTACACCGTTGACTTCTTCGGCTGGGACGGCGGCTTTATGGTGATGATTGGCGGTAGCGTGCTGGCGGTGCTGCTGTTGATTGTGGTGATGATTGGTGAAAAACGTCATCACGCCGAAATGCAGGCGCGTCGTCAATAAGGAGAAGGCTGATGAAATTAACTTACGTAGCAACGGGCCTGCTGCTGGCGGGCCTGATGACAGGCTCAGCGCTGGCTAACGAGAAAATGGTTATCGCCCATCGCGGCGCAAGCGGCTATCTGCCAGAGCACACGCTCCCGGCAAAAGCGATGGCCTATGCGCAGGGGGCAGATTATCTCGAGCAGGATCTGGTGATGACCCGTGACGACCAGCTGGTCGTCCTTCATGACCACTATCTTGACCGCGTGACGGACGTGGCTGAGCGTTTTCCGGCCCGCGCCCGCAAAGATGGTCGCTACTACGCCATTGACTTTACGCTGGATGAGATTCGTTCGCTGAAGTTTACCGAGGGTTTCGAGGTTGAAAACGGCAAGAAGGTGCAGGTCTATCCGGGACGTTTCCCGATGGGTAAATCTGATTTTCGCATTCATACCTTCGAAGAAGAGATTGAGTTTGTTCAGGGACTGAACCACTCAACCGGGAAAAACATCGGCATCTACCCGGAGATAAAAGCGCCGTGGTTCCACCATCAGGAAGGGAAGGACATTGCCGCGAAGACGCTGGACGTGCTGAAAAAGTACGGCTACACCAGCAAGCGCGACAAAGTCTATCTGCAGTGTTTTGACGCCGCTGAGCTGAAGCGCATCAAAACCGAGCTGGCGCCAAAGAGAGGGATGGATCTCAATCTGGTACAGCTGATTGCCTACACCGACTGGAATGAAACTCAGGAGAAACAGCCCGACGGCACGTGGGTGAATTACAACTACGACTGGATGTTTAAGCCGGGCGCAATGAAACAGATCGCGCAGTACGCCGACGGTATCGGACCGGATTACCATATGCTGGTGGCGGAAGGCTCAACGCCAGGCCACGTCAAGCTGACGGCAATGGTGAAAGAGGCGCACGCCAGTCATATGCAGGTTCATCCGTATACGGTGCGTGCGGACCAGCTACCGGCTTATGCGACGGACGTAAACCAGCTGTACGACGTGCTGTATAACCAGGCCGGGGTGGACGGGCTGTTCACCGATTTCCCCGATAAAGCCGTGCAGTTTTTGAAGTAAAAGAAAAAGGGCCGTAAGGCCCTTTTTTATGTCGCCCGGAGGGGCGGTTTACATCTCAATCTCTATATCGCCTTTTGCCCGGCAGCAGCAGGGCAAAATTTCACCTTCGTTGATGAAGGCCAGCGGTTCGGTCAGCCAGTCCACTTGTCCGGCGACTAAACGGCAGCGACATGATCCGCAATAGCCTGAGCGGCATTGATACTCCACTTCAACCTGATGCGCCTCAAGCGCAATCAACAGGGAAGGGTGTTCTTCCCGGCACAGCACTTCGGTACCGGAAAGGCTAAGCGTTACGCGGCTCATCAGAGCTGGAAGTCGCTCAGGTCGTCGGTGTTAACTTCAGAGTCAATCTGCCCGACCAGATAAGAACTGACTTCCACTTCCTGTGGCGCAACCTGCACGTTATCGGATACCAGCCAGGTGTTGATCCACGGAATTGGGTTAGAGCGGGTTTTGAACGGCAGCTCAAGCCCGACTGCCTGCATACGGATGTTGGTGATGTACTCAACATACTGGCACAGGATGTCTTTGTTCAGGCCAATCATGGAGCCGTCGCGGAACAGGTAGTCTGCCCACTCTTTCTCCTGCTGAGCGGCCAGCACGAACAGGTCATAGCACTCCTGTTTGCACTCTTCGGCAATCTCAGCCATCTCCGGATCGTCTGTACCGCTGCGCAGCAGGTTCAGCATATGCTGGGTGCCGGTCAGGTGCAGGGCTTCGTCACGGGCGATCAGACGGATGATTTTGGCATTACCTTCCATCAGCTTGCGTTCCGCAAACGCGAAGGAGCAGGCGAAGCTCACGTAGAAGCGGATGGCTTCCAGTGCGTTAACGCTCATCAGGCACAGGTAAAGCTGTTTCTTCAGCGCGCGCAGGCTCACGGTGACGGTTTTGCCGTTCACGGTGTGGGTGCCTTCGCCCAGCAGATGCCAGTAGCTGGTCATCTCGATCAGTTCGTCGTAGTAGTGCGCAATACCTTCAGCACGTTTCTGGATCTGCTCGTTAGTGACGATATCGTCAAACACCACCGCCGGATCGTTAACGATGTTGCGGATAATGTGGGTGTAAGAGCGGGAGTGGATGGTCTCAGAAAACGCCCAGGTTTCCACCCAGGTTTCCAGCTCCGGAATGGAGATCAGCGGCAGCAGCGCCACGTTCGGGCTACGGCCCTGAATGGAGTCCAGCAGCGTCTGGTACTTCAGGTTGCTGATGAAGATATGCTTTTCGTGCTCCGGCAACGCCTGGAAATCGATACGATCGCGAGAGACGTCAACTTCTTCCGGGCGCCAGAAGAAGGAGAGTTGCTTTTCAATCAGCTTTTCGAAGATGTCATATTTTTGCTGATCGTAGCGTGCCACGTTGACCGGTTGCCCGAAGAACATCGGCTCTTTGAGCTGGTCGTTTTTCGTCTGTGAAAAGGTGGTGTATGCCATGAATTGGAGTCCTGTCTTACGAAATAAAGGCGGGGATATCCCCGCCCTTCATTAGATCTTACATGCGCCGCTTTCGCAGCCATCGTCCTGAATTGACGGTGCCATGTCATCCTGAGCGTCTTCCGCACCATCACGGGTGTTGTGATAGTACAGGGTTTTCACACCAAATTTGTAGGCGGTGAGCAGGTCTTTCAACAGTTGCTGCATCGGTACCTTGCCAGACGGGAAGCGCGTCGGGTCGTAGTTGGTGTTAGCAGAAATCGACTGGTCGATAAACTTCTGCATGATCCCCACCAGCTGCAGGTAACCGTCGTTGTTTGGCATTTCCCACAGCAGCTCGTAGTTGTCTTTCAGCAGCTCGTAGTCAGGCACAACCTGACGCAGGATACCGTCTTTCGACGCTTTGATGCTGACGTGGCCGCGCGGTGGTTCAATACCGTTGGTGGCGTTAGAGATCTGCGAAGAGGTCTCAGACGGCATCAGGGCAGACAGCGTGGAGTTACGCAGGCCGTGAGTCTTGATGGATTCACGCAGCGCTTCCCAGTCCAGATGCAGCGGTTCGTTAGAAATCGCATCCAGGTCTTTCTTGTAGGTATCGATCGGCAGAATGCCTTTCGCATAGGTGGTTTCGTTGAACCACGGGCACGCGCCTTGCTCTTTCGCCAGCTCGTTGGAGGCTTTCAGCAGGTAGTACTGAATCGCTTCGAACGTTTCGTGGGTCAGGTTGTTCGCGCTGCCGTCGGAGTAACGCTTACCGTGTTTCGCCAGCCAGTAGGCAAAGTTGATAACGCCGATACCGAGGGTACGACGGCCCATTGCTCCACGTTTTGCCGCCGGGATTGGGTAGTCCTGGTAATCCAGCAGGGCATCCAGCGCACGCACGGCCAGCACCGCCAGCTCTTCCAGCTCTTCCAGGCTCTTGATAGCGCCCAGGTTGAAAGCAGAGAGGGTGCAGAGCGCGATTTCGCCGTTTTCGTCGTTAACATCTTCCAGCGGTTTGGTCGGCAGGGCGATTTCCAGGCACAGGTTAGACTGGCGCACTGGCGCAACCACCGGGTCAAACGGGCTATGGGTGTTGCAGTGGTCAACGTTCTGAATGTAGATACGGCCGGTAGAGGCACGTTCCTGCATCATCAGGGAGAACAGGTCAACCGCCTTAACGCGCTGTTTACGGATGCTGTCGTCTTTTTCGTATTTGGTGTACAGACGCTCAAACTCATCCTGATCGGCGAAGAACGCGTCATACAGGCCCGGGACGTCGGACGGGCTGAACAGGGTGATGTCTTCACCTTTCAGCAGACGGGTGTACATCAGCTTGTTGATCTGTACGCCGTAGTCCATGTGACGAACGCGGTTGCCTTCAACGCCACGGTTGTTTTTCAGTACCAGCAGGCTTTCCACTTCCAGGTGCCACATTGGGTAGAACAGGGTGGCTGCACCACCGCGTACGCCGCCCTGAGAGCAGGATTTTACCGCGGTCTGGAAGTGTTTGTAGAACGGGATACAGCCGGTGTGGAACGCTTCACCGCCGCGAATCGGGCTACCCAGTGCACGGATGCGACCGGCGTTGATGCCGATACCGGCACGCTGGGAGACATATTTCACGATGGCGCTGGAGGTCGCGTTGATGGAATCCAGGCTGTCACCACACTCGATCAGGACGCATGAGCTGAACTGACGGGTTGGGGTACGCACGCCAGACATGATTGGCGTAGGCAGAGAAATCTTGAACGTGGAAACCGCATCGTAGAAACGCTTCACGTATTCCAGACGGGTGTCACGCGGGTAGTTAGAGAACAGGCAGGCGGCCACCAGAATATAGAGGAACTGGGCGCTTTCGTAGATCTCACCGGTCACACGGTTCTGAACCAGGTATTTGCCTTCGAGCTGCTTCACCGCCGCGTAAGAGAAGTTCATGTCGCGCCAGTGATCGATAAACCCGTTCATCTGCTCGAACTCTTCTTCCGTATAGTCTTCCAGCAGATGCGTGTCGTATTTGCCCAGCTCAACCATTTTCACCACGTGATCGTAAAGCTTTGGCGGCTCAAACTGGCCGTACGCTTTTTTACGCAGGTGGAAAATCGCCAGACGTGCAGCGAGGTACTGATAATCCGGGGCTTCACGGGAGATGAGATCCGCCGCAGCCTTGATGATGGTTTCGTGGATATCAGATGTCTTGATGCCATCGTAGAACTGAATGTGAGAGCGCAGTTCAACCTGGGAGATAGATACGTTATTCAGTCCTTCTGCTGCCCAGTCGAGAACACGATGGATTTTGTCCAGATTGATACGCTCGGTGGTACCGTCGCGCTTAGTCACCAGCAGACTCTGATTCATGTGGGTTTTACCTGTCCGTGAAATAAAAAATATCCCCCGCTTATCCACAGATCCGTCTTGTGACTAACTCTGTGGATAAATACTACATATAGGGGGTTTGCGATAAGAAAAACGCTATATGGTGAGTATTCTAGTATCGAATCTTTTCAGCACAAGGGTTGATTTTGACGTTAAATTGAGGTTGTCAAAGGGTAAAAAAG
The DNA here is from genome assembly GCF_003635055.1 of Enterobacter sp. WPR_3_1. Lineage (NCBI taxonomy): Bacteria > Pseudomonadati > Pseudomonadota > Gammaproteobacteria > Enterobacterales > Enterobacteriaceae > Enterobacter > Enterobacter sp. WPR_3_1. The sequence continues at coordinate 296,109 of NZ_RBXU01000008.1, forward strand.
GCTAAGTCCTCGTACCGTAAGGCCTGGAAGAGATGTCAATAATTAAGAAAAAAAATTCAAAATTTGATCGAGTGCTGATTTCTTCAACGGGAGGTCAGAATTGCGCAACATGATGTCGCGCAATCTTTATAAGAATAATGGATGACGTCAGTCGTTTTTGGCGGTTGTATGCAACATATAGTTAACATCTACACCCGGTGCGAGTTTGAATTTATCGGTCAATGGATTGTAATGCAGACCGGTGATGTGCTGCTCCTTGAGCCACGTCTGATCAACCCAGCTCAGTAATTCAGCAGGCTTGATGAATTTCTTCACGTCGTGCGTGCCTTTTGGCACCATACGCAGCACATACTCCGCCCCGACGACCGCCATCAGCCAGGCTTTACCGTTTCGGTTGATCGTCGAGAAGAAGACCTGGCCGCCCGGTTTCACCAGTTTTGCACAGGCGTGAACCACGGACTGGGGGTCGGGAACGTGCTCCAGCATTTCCATACAGGTCACCACGTCGTACTGATGGGCATGCTTCGCCGCATGTTCTTCGACGGTTTCCTGCACATATTCCACCTGCACTCCAGATTCCAGCGCATGAAGACGGGCAACCTGCAGCGGTTCAAAGCCCATATCCAGACCGGTGACGGTGGCCCCTTCGCGCGCCATGCTTTCTGCCAGAATGCCGCCGCCGCAGCCGACGTCGAGCACTTTCTTACCGAACAGGCCGCCGGAACGCTCCGCGATATAGCCCAGACGCAGCGGGTTAATGCGGTGCAGAGGTTTAAACTCACCTTCGAGATCCCACCAGCGGGATGCCACCGCTTCGAATTTGGCAATCTCTTCATGGTCAACGTTGTGAGCCACCGGGGATTTTTCGGCATTCATGGGCGCTTTTACTCCTTATTTTGCAAGACTTCGGAGTATATCAGCCCGCGCGGTTGAATAAAGCTTATTGGTTTACCTCAATCACCGCGGCTGTGTTATAATTTGCGACCTTTGAATCCGGGATACAGTAGAGGGATAGCGGTTAGATGAGCGACCTTGCGAGAGAAATTACACCGGTTAACATCGAGGAAGAGCTGAAGAGCTCCTATCTGGACTATGCGATGTCGGTCATTGTTGGCCGTGCGCTGCCGGACGTCCGCGATGGCCTGAAGCCGGTACACCGTCGCGTACTATACGCCATGAACGTATTGGGCAATGACTGGAATAAAGCCTACAAAAAATCTGCCCGTGTCGTTGGTGACGTAATCGGTAAATACCATCCCCATGGTGATTCCGCGGTGTACGACACTATCGTCCGAATGGCGCAGCCATTCTCGCTGCGTTACATGCTGGTAGATGGTCAGGGTAACTTTGGTTCTATCGACGGCGACTCCGCCGCGGCAATGCGTTATACGGAAATCCGTCTGGCGAAAATTGCCCATGAGCTGATGGCTGACCTGGAAAAAGAGACGGTTGATTTCGTTGATAACTATGACGGCACGGAACGCATTCCGGACGTTATGCCAACGAAAATCCCTAACCTGCTGGTGAACGGTTCGTCCGGTATCGCCGTCGGTATGGCAACCAACATTCCACCGCATAACATCACGGAAGTGATCAACGGCTGCCTGGCCTATATTGAGGATGAAGACATCAGCATTGAAGGGCTGATGGAACACATCCCGGGTCCAGACTTCCCGACGGCGGCGATCATCAACGGTCGTCGTGGTATTGAAGAAGCGTACCGCACCGGGCGTGGCAAGATTTATATCCGTGCCCGCGCCGAAGTGGAAGCGGACGCCAAAACCGGCCGTGAAACCATCATTGTTCACGAGATTCCGTATCAGGTGAACAAAGCGCGTCTGATTGAAAAAATCGCCGAGCTGGTAAAAGAAAAACGTGTTGAAGGCATCAGCGCGCTGCGTGACGAATCTGATAAAGACGGCATGCGCATCGTGATTGAAATCAAACGCGACGCGGTGGGCGAGGTTGTACTGAACAACCTGTATTCCCAGACTCAGCTCCAGGTCTCCTTCGGTATCAACATGGTTGCATTGCACCATGGTCAGCCGAAGATCATGAACCTGAAAGATATTCTGAGCGCGTTTGTGCGTCACCGCCGTGAAGTGGTGACTCGCCGTACTATTTTCGAACTGCGTAAAGCCCGCGATCGTGCGCATATCCTTGAAGCGCTGGCCGTTGCACTGGCAAACATCGACCCAATCATTGAGTTGATTCGCCGTGCACCAACCCCTGCGGAAGCGAAAGCGTCTCTGATTGCCCGTCCGTGGGATCTGGGCAACGTGGCCGCCATGCTGGAACGCGCTGGCGACGATGCTGCGCGTCCTGAGTGGCTGGAGCCTGAGTTCGGCGTGCGTGACGGTCAGTACTACCTGACTGAACAGCAGGCCCAGGCGATTCTGGATCTGCGTCTGCAGAAACTGACCGGCCTTGAGCACGAAAAACTGCTCGACGAATACAAAGAACTGCTGGAACAGATTGCCGAGCTGCTGCATATCCTGGGTAGCGCAGAGCGCCTGATGGAAGTGATCCGTGAAGAGCTGGAACTGGTCCGCGATCAGTTCGGCGATGAGCGTCGCACCGAAATCACGGCGAACAGCTCTGATATCAACATTGAAGATCTGATCAACCGCGAAGATGTGGTGGTCACCCTGTCTCATCAGGGCTATGTGAAGTATCAGCCGCTGACCGACTACGAAGCACAGCGTCGTGGCGGTAAAGGCAAATCGGCAGCACGTATTAAAGAAGAAGACTTTATTGACCGTCTGCTGGTGGCAAACACCCATGACACGATCCTCTGCTTCTCAAGCCGTGGTCGTCTGTACTGGATGAAGGTCTATCAGCTGCCAGAAGCGAGCCGTGGTGCGCGTGGTCGTCCAATCGTGAACCTGCTGCCGCTGGAAGCGAACGAACGTATCACCGCGATTCTGCCGGTACGCGAGTACGAAGAAGGCGTGAACGTCTTTATGGCGACCGCCAGCGGTACCGTGAAGAAAACCGCGCTGACCGAATTCAGCCGTCCACGTTCTGCCGGTATCATCGCGGTGAACCTGAACGACGGTGACGAACTGATTGGCGTTGACCTCACCTCCGGTTCCGATGAAGTGATGCTGTTCTCCGCCGCCGGTAAAGTGGTGCGCTTCAAAGAGAACGCGGTTCGTGCAATGGGCCGTACTGCAACAGGTGTTCGTGGTATCAAACTGGCCGGTGAAGATGCCGTCGTTTCCCTGATCGTTCCGCGCGGTGAAGGTGCTATCCTGACCGTCACGCAGAACGGCTACGGTAAACGTACTGCCGAAAGCGAATACCCGACCAAGTCTCGTGGCACGCAGGGCGTAATCTCTATCAAGGTTACCGAGCGCAACGGATCCGTTGTGGGCGCGGTACAGGTAGACGATGCCGACCAGATCATGATGATCACGGATGCCGGTACGCTGGTGCGTACACGCGTATCTGAGATCAGCGTGGTTGGCCGTAATACTCAGGGTGTGATCCTCATCCGTACCGCGGAAGATGAAAACGTCGTGGGTCTGCAGCGTGTAGCTGAGCCTGTGGATGACGAAGAGCTCGACTCCATCGACGGTAGCGTCGCAGAAGGTGATGATGAAATCGCACCAGAAGCCGATACCGAAGATGATGCAGCGGATGACGCTGACGAGTAATGTCTCCTGATGCAAAAAGGGCCGGTTTCCGGCCCTTTTCTTTTGCACAAGCAGATAAGTGAACGTTGCGACAAGGCGCGTTTACCGCTACCTTAACCACATTCTTTTTGACCCCGACGGCGGAGCCTCGCCCCTTTGAAATACCTCGTCTCCTTTCGTACCACGCTGAAAGTCTCTCGCTATCTGTTTCGGGCGCTGGCGCTCTTGCTTTGGTTGCTGGTGGCATTATTGTCGGTGTTTTACATCGTTAACGCCCTTCATCAGAAAGAAGCGGAGATCCGCCAGGAGTTTAACTTAAGCTCCGATCAGGCCCAGCGCTATATTCAGCGAACGTCCGACGTGATGAAGGAGCTGAAGTACATTGCCGAGAATCGCCTGACCGCGGAAAACGGCATTCTTGCCATCCGTGGGCGTAATGACAAAACCGAAGTACCGAATTTCGAGCCGCTGTTTCCGGATTCCGATTGCTCTGCGATGGGCAGCACCTGGCGTGGTTCACTGGAGTCGCTCTCCTGGTTTATGCGCTACTGGCGTGACAACTTTTCCGCCGCCTATGATCTGAACCGCGTCTTCCTGATTGGCAGTGAAAATCTCTGTATGGCCGACTTTGGCCTGCGCGATGTGCCCGTTGAGCGCGATGATGCGCTGAAAAGCCTGCACGAACGTATTGTGAAATATCGCAATGCGCCGCAGGACGAGCGCGGGAATAACATCTTCTGGATAAGCCAGGGGCCACGCATGGGCGTGGGCTATTTCTACGCCCTCACGCCGGTCTATCTGGGCAATCGTCTGCAGGCGCTGCTGGGGATTGAACAGACCATTCGCATGGAAAACTTCTTCACGCCGGGCAGTCTGCCGATGGGCGTGACCATTCTGGATGAAAACGGACATACCCTGATCTCACTTGCCGGTCCGGATAATCGACTGAACGTCGACCCGCACTGGATGCAGGAGCGGTCGTGGTTTGGCTATACCTCAGGCTTCCGTGAGCTGGTGCTTAAAAAGAGTTTGCCGCCTTCGTCACTGAGTATTGTCTATTCGCTGCCCGTGGATATGGTGCTTGAGCGGATCCGCATTCTTATCATGAACGCGATTTTGCTGAACCTGCTGGCCGGGGGGGCGCTGTTTACCCTGGCGCGAATGTATGAGCGCAAAATCTTCATACCCGCCGAAAGCGACGCCCAGCGGCTGGAAGAGCACGAGCAGTTTAACCGCAAGATTGTCGCCTCGGCGCCGGTGGGGATCTGCATCCTGCGCACGCAGGACGGGACCAATATCCTCAGTAACGAGCTGGCGCATAACTACCTGAACATGCTGACGCATGAGGACCGACAGAGGCTGACGCAGATTATCTGTGGCCAGCAGGTGAACTTCGTTGACGTGCTGACCAGCACGCACACGAACCTGCAAATCAGCTTTGTGCACTCCCGCTATCGTAATGAGAACGTGGCAATTTGCGTCCTGGTAGACGTCTCGGCGCGTGTGAAGATGGAAGAGTCCCTGCAGGAGATGGCGCAGGCCGCCGAGCAGGCCAGCCAGTCGAAATCCATGTTCCTTGCCACCGTCAGCCACGAATTGCGTACCCCGCTGTACGGGATTATCGGTAACCTTGATCTTCTCCAGACCAAAGAGCTGCCGAAAGGGGTCGATCGCCTGGTGACGGCGATGAATAACTCCTCCAGCCTGCTGCTGAAAATCATCAGCGATATTCTCGATTTCTCCAAAATTGAGTCGGAGCAGCTGAAAATTGAGCCGCGGGAGTTCTCTCCGCGCGAGGTGATGAACCACATCAGCGCCAACTATCTGCCGCTGGTGGTGCGTAAACAGCTGGGCCTCTACTGCTTTATTGAGCCGGACGTGCCGCTGACGCTGCATGGCGATCCGATGCGTCTGCAGCAGGTCATTTCTAACCTGCTCAGTAACGCCATTAAATTTACCGATATCGGCTGCATTGTGTTGCACGTGCGTCGGGCAGGGGACTACCTGAGTATTCGCGTGCGTGATACCGGCGTGGGTATCCCGGCGAAGGAAGTGGTGCGTCTGTTTGACCCGTTCTTCCAGGTCGGTACCGGCGTACAGCGTAACTTCCAGGGGACCGGGTTGGGTCTGGCGATCTGTGAGAAGCTCGTGAGCATGATGGACGGCGATATCTCCGTTGATACCGAGCCAGGCATGGGCAGCCAGTTTACTATCCGCATTCCGCTCTATTCTGCCCAGTACCCGGCAAAAGCGGTGGTGGACGGCCTGAGCGATAAGCGCTGCTGGCTGGCAGTACACAATGCCTCACTGAATGATTACCTGACGGCGCTTCTTACCCACAGCGGCGTGCGCGTGTCCCGCTATGAAGGGCAAACGCCGGATGTCGACGACGTGCTGATCACCGACGAGGTGCTGGAACAACCCTGGCAGGGCAGAGGGGTGGTTCACTTCTGCCGTCGCCATATCGGTATTCCGGTCGAACGAGCTCCGGGTGAATGGGTGCACAGCGTGGCGACGCCGCATGAGCTCATGAGCCTGCTGGCACGTATTTACAGCGTGCAGCTGGAAGATAGCGACGGGGCGACGGAGTTGCCGTCACCGGATGCGCTGGCATCGCTGAATGACGATATGATGATTCTGGTGGTGGATGACCATCCGATTAACCGTCGCCTGCTGGCAGACCAGCTGGGTTCGCTTGGCTATCAGTGCAAAACCGCCAATGACGGCGTGGATGCGCTGAACGTGCTGAGTAAAAACCACATTGATATCGTTCTTAGCGACGTCAACATGCCGAATATGGATGGCTACCGTCTGACGCAGCGTATACGCCAGCTTGGCCTGACGTTGCCGGTCGTGGGCGTGACGGCGAATGCGCTGGCGGAAGAGAAACAGCGCTGTCTGGAGTCAGGGATGGACAGTTGTCTGTCGAAACCGGTGACGCTGGACGTCCTGAAACAGACGATCTCCGTGTATGCGGAGCGGGTCAGAAAAGCGAGAGTATAAAAAAGGCCCGTCAGGGCCTTTTTTGTTGTTTCCCTCACACGCCGGGAGGGGGAGGTGAGGCCATCAGGCCGCACACCCGGTAAAAATCAATCCTTATCCGACGCGCTCAGCGTAACGGAGGAGAGATAGTTCAGCAGCGCAATATCGTTATCCACACCCAGTTTCATCATTGCTGATTTCTTCTGGCTACTGATGGTTTTAATACTGCGGTTCAGCTTCTTGGCAATCTCGGTGACCAGGAAACCTTCGGCGAACAGGCGCAGAACTTCGCTCTCTTTCGGAGACAGGCGTTTGTCGCCATAGCCACCGGCGCTGATTTTTTCCAGCAGACGAGAGACGCTTTCAGGCGTGAACTTCTTGCCTTTCTGCAGCGCAGCGAGCGCTTTTGGCAGATCGGTCGGCGCACCCTGTTTCAGTACAATCCCTTCGATATCCAGATCCAGCACGGCGCTCAGAATGGCCGGGTTGTTGTTCATGGTCAGAACAATGATCGAAATGTCCGGGAAGTGACGTTTGATATATTTGATGAGTGTGATCCCATCACCGTATTTGTCCCCAGGCATAGAGAGATCGGTGATGAGCACATGCGCATCAAGCTTTGGGAGGTTATTGATCAGTGCTGTAGAGTCTTCAAATTCACCGACTACATTCACCCACTCGATCTGTTCAAGTGATTTGCGAATACCGAACAGTACAATCGGATGGTCATCGGCAATAATTACGTTCATATTGTTCATGTATAAGGCTACCTTGCTACAGCAAGCTTTTGACGTAGGCGTCAATGTCGCTGATGTATTTTTCAATGCCAGAGGCATCTTTCTCACGAATTAGATGTTCCAGCGTTTCACATAACTGCTTGCCGGGAACCAGATTAAGCATGGCAAACACCCCTTTAAGCCGGTGTGCTGTCTGTGCCAGCGCTGCAAAATCATTCGCAGCGGACTCAGTATACAACCGCTTAACATCATCTGGTACTGTATCAACAAAGAGTGAATAGTATCCGCTGGCGTGAAGCTCGGCATTTTCATTGCCGCCTAACGGTGATTCCGCTATCTCTTCCTGCGCCAGTTGCTCTTCTATTAGTTGTAGTACAGCTTCCTGCATCGCATTGCTTATATTAAAGTTGACGCGCAGCTGGCCTGGGCCGATTTTTCGCACGCCTGGCTCATCATCGCTTAAAAGCAAGCCGGAGGCAGTAAGATTAGACGGATTATCAGTTAAAAACAGATCAAATTCTTGACTTGAGAGTCTTTCATCCGGCGTTATGCAGGCCGCGCCCCAGTTTTCTAACTGACGAACCACAATATTGCGGATCTCATTCGAGGTCACATCCACCATCACGACCACATCATCCAGCAGGCGTTCTTCGTCTTCTTCCTGTGGATTCGCCGCCATTTTAACGTGCAGTGAGTAACGCGTGCCAAGTGATTCGCGGGCCTTGATATTCAGATGGCCACCGAGCTTACGTGCCAGCTGATCGCACAGCCAGAAGGTCAGGGCATTGGCCTTGCCGTAATGATCGCTCTGGGTGTCATTCAGGAACGGGAAATGCAGATTATCGATTTCACTTGTCGTTACGCCTTCCCCGGTATCCAGGATACGGAACGTCAGGCGATCTTCAGCCGACTCGTCGGTACTGACTTCCAGGGTGATCTTGCCGATCTGGGTGGTGGTGACGGCGTACTGAATAATCATCAGCAGAATGCGACGCAGCGCTTCGCGATCGCCATGACGTTCATCATTCGCCGGTAAATGGTTATTGATCAGCAGCTGCAGCCCTTTGCGCTTAATTACGGGCAGGACCTCAGGCACCACTTCATCGATCAGATTCTGGATAGAGAAGAGGGTCGGTGTTCCTTTCCAGAAATCATTTTCGAGCATATTCGCCAGTTGGATCTCATCTACCATGCGCACCAGCGAGTCGGCCTGGCAGGCAAGCTGATGGCTTTCAGATGTATTCAGCGCCGCCGCCTGGGTCGCCAGCGTTTTTAACGGCTTCTTGAAGGCATCACCAATATTTTGCATAAAGGCAGCGCGCCCCTGCTGGTTTTTCTCATACAGACGTTGTGCCTGCTTGAGCTTTTTATTCACCAGCACTTCACGATCCTGATCGCGGATGATGAAGATCTGCGTGCGGGAGGCGATCTGGCTGCGGAACTGTCGGATCTCATACAGCTCGTTATTAATGGTGGCCTGAATCACGCCCTGATGTTGATCCGCCATAGCGGTGATGTTCTGCAGATTGAGATGAGGCAGCAGGTGGTCAGCAATTTTATTGCTCATCACCGTACGGTTGGCTTCCTGATCGTGAACCAGCACCCCAAGCGGCAGCACGGAAATAATCTCTTCATTCAGCGCGCGCAACACGCGCAGTTCGTTACTGGTTCCTGCCGGGACCGGGGCGGCATCGCTTTGACGCCCTGACTGGAAGCGGAACGTGCTGTAGCCAAACAGCGCCAGCGCCAGCAGGCCGATATTCAGCAGCAGGGGCAGGAGGATATTTTGCAGCGTATCAAGCAGCAGGGTGCCGAACGGCACTTGCCACACCAGACGCATACCGGTTGAGTTCAGCGAAGAGGCAATTTCGATTTTCGAGCCGTTAAAGGAGATCGATACGCTCTCTGCGGCCTCTTTGTCCGATGCGGCTCGCATATTCTGAGTGCTGCTGTCCGGCTCCAGACGGAAGCTGTCGAGCGGCATATCCGGTGGAATCAAGTCATTGATGGGCAAATCGAAGGCCACCACCGTCGCCAGATGGCCTGGCTGGTTAAAAGTGGTACGCAGCGTAAAGTAATGGCCATTCTGCCAGGCGAGGCGGCGCAGAGATGAGAAGCTCTCACGTTCATCAAGGGCGTTCGCCTGCTGCAGCATTTCTGCCCGGCGGGAATCGACAATGCTGCCCACGGTCGTCTCTTTGAAACCGGAAGAGAGGTCTTTTAGCGGCAGGGTTGAGATCAGGATCATGCTGTTGTCCTGACCGTTCAGATAGTACATCGACCACGGCACCGTCTCGGCACCCCAAAGGGTATCAAGATAGGTTGAGATGCGCTGGGTCATCTCAAGCGTCGCGCTGTCATGAGAGCCGAAGATCAGCGCTTCGGTTTTGCGCTGTGGTTTTTCCAGATAATAGACGTCCTGCTTCAGGCGAGTCTCCTGAAGCCCGTCTCCGGAGGAGGTTGCCGGCGCGGCCGCGATGTTGTCGTAAATCTGCCAGGTTGCATAGCGCCAGGTATCGATGCGCTTGTGGACGGCGTGGGTGATATCAACAACCTGATAGCTCTTGTCCTTCAGCCAGGCGTTAACCGCGCTCTGAACCATAACCCCCATTGTGACTAGCAGCACAACGATCAAAAGAAGAAAGAAACGGGTGATGCTCCCGGGTAAGAGGGAGAATTTGCTCGGAGCGGTAGTTTCAGTCTGACTCATTGATATCTTTAACCCGTAATGGTCGTGCTCTATGGCGATAGGGCAGTATAAAGGGTAATACCTGAATTTCCAGCGTCACGCTCTTTGAACCCGCCACTTTTTCGGCTGACAATATCGGAGAACGCCATTGCATGAAACATGTACAAAGCGAGTGAGAGTGTACAAATAAAACCCGATACATATCGGTAAATAGCACGAATTAACAAGAAATTGAGATTTGCAGTAATGACGCGGTTCTCGAGGAGAGAGGAAACGAATTTAGTTAATAGTCGTTACAATTTCAGTGCGGTAGCACAAAAAAACGCATGCTACGTAAAGAAAGGTAAAAAAAAACCGAATGCCAGGCATTCGGTAGAATTAGGGATAAACAGACATTCAAATCTGAATGACGGTAATAAATAAAGTTAATGATGATAGCGAGAGTTATTTTAGAGATAACGGCCGATCTTGTTTTGTCATTCAGTGCTGTAAATATTTTTAATGTAGTTTACTGAATTTAAATGTTTTTTCTTCTCGCTTGATGATAAGTGCTAAATTCTTAAGCTCTCTGTGCTTTGTAAAAGTTCCTTGATATTTACATTTTGAAACATGTTTATCGTGAAATGAAACATTTTCAAAGTTTTCGTATCATATTCCCGTTGGATTATTCTGTAATTTTGCGGAGAATGAAATTGCCGACTGGTTAATGAGGGTTAATCAGTAAGCAGTGGCAATTATAAGGCATATAACAGAGGGTTAATAAAATGAAAGTTAAAGTACTGTCCCTCCTGGTACCAGCTCTGCTGGTGGCAGGCGCAGCAAATGCGGCTGAAATTTATAACAAAGATGGCAACAAATTAGATCTGTACGGCAAAGTTGATGGTCTGCACTATTTCTCTGACGACAAGAGCAATGATGGCGACCAGACTTACATGCGTCTTGGCTTCAAAGGCGAAACCCAGGTTAACGATCAGCTGACCGGTTACGGCCAGTGGGAATACCAGATTCAGGGCAACACCTCTGAAAGCGACAACCAGTCCTGGACGCGTGTAGCGTTCGCGGGTCTGAAATTCGCTGACGCGGGTTCTTTCGATTATGGTCGTAACTACGGTGTGATCTACGACGTAACGTCCTGGACTGACGTTCTGCCAGAATTTGGCGGCGACACCTACGGTGCAGACAACTTCCTGCAATCCCGTGCTAACGGCGTAGCAACCTACCGTAACCAGGACTTCTTCGGTCTGGTTGATGGCCTGAACTTTGCTCTGCAGTATCAGGGTAAAAACGGCAGCGTAAGCGGTGAAAACGATTCCGGTCGTAGCACCCTGAAACAGAACGGTGACGGTTACGGCGCGTCTGTGACCTACAACCTGGGCGAAGGCTTCAGCATCGGTGGTGCGATGTCTTCTTCTAAACGTACTGCTGACCAGAACGACACCACTAACCTGGCGCTGAAAGGCGAAGGCGATCGTGCTGAAGTTTACTCTGGTGGCCTGAAATACGACGCCAACAACATCTACCTGGCGGCGCAGTACTCTCAGACCTATAACGCAACCCGTTTCGGTAACTCTCAGAGCAGCAGCGACATTTACGGCTTTGCTAACAAAGCACAGAACTTCGAAGTGGTTGCTCAGTACCAGTTCGACTTCGGTCTGCGTCCATCTGTGGCTTACCTGCAGTCCAAAGGTAAAGACATCGAAGGTTACGGCGATCAGGATCTGCTGAAATATGTTGATGTTGGCGCGACTTACTACTTCAACAAAAACATGTCCACCTACGTTGATTACAAAATCAACCTGGTTGATGAAAATGAATTCACCCGTCAGGCGGGTATCGGTACTGATGATATCGTAGCGCTGGGTCTGGTTTACCAGTTCTAATCGCTTCATCGTGTGACAAAGGGGGCCTTATGGCCCCTTTTTCGTGCCTTTTCGGTTCTTACAATTCACCCTTTTGGTGTACTCTTGCCGCCCTGGCATGAGGATAATAATGAATGGACATGACTTTTTTACGCGCCAGCTTCCTGGCTATACTTTTTTTCCTGACAGCATGTGACTCTTCCACGCCTGTGGCCAAAACGGATGCTCCCGCGGCGACGGTGCTGGAAGGCAAAACGATGGGCACATTCTGGCGTGTCAGCGTGATGAATCTCGATAAGACACGCGCTGACGAACTTCGCAGCAAAATTCAGTCGCAGCTGGACGCCGACGATCAGCTTCTTTCGACCTACAAAAATGACTCTGCGCTGATGCGCTTTAACCTCTCCACCAGTACTTCCCTGTGGCCGGTGAGCGAAGCAATGGCCGATATCGTGACCGAATCAATGCGCGTGGGCTACAAGACCAACGGCGCGATGGACGTGACCGTGGGGCCGCTGGTTAACCTGTGGGGGTTTGGCCCGAACAAGCAACCTGTCACCACGCCTGACCAGGCGGCGATAGATGACGCCCGCGCCCGGACAGGGTTGCAGCACCTGACGGTGATCAACCAGTACGGGCAACAGTACCTGCAAAAAGATATTCCCGATCTGTTTGTTGATCTGTCGACGGTAGGGGAAGGGTATGCGGCAGATCATCTGGCCGCGCTGATGGCCCAGGAAGGTATTTCGCGTTACCTGGTGTCCGTGGGCGGTGCGTTAGTCAGCCGCGGCATGAATGCCAGCGGTAATCCGTGGCGAGTGGCGATTCAAAAACCGACCGACCAGCAAAACGCCGTACAGGCGATTGTGGATATCAACGGTCACGGTATCAGCACCTCCGGGAGCTACCGTAACTATTATGAGCTCGACGGGAAGCGGATTTCGCATGTCATCGATCCGCAGACCGGCCGCCCAATCGCGCATAATCTGGTCTCGGTGACGGTCATTGCCCCCACCGCGCTGGAAGCCGATGCCTGGGATACCGGGTTAATGGTCCTCGGTCCGGAGAAAGCCAAAGAGGTGGTCCGCCAGGAAGGACTGGCTGTCTATATGATCACCAAAGAGGCTGATGGCTTCAAAACCTGGAGTTCGCCGCAGTTCGACAGCTTCCTGGTGAGTGATAAGAATTAAAAAGCAAGGTTGCGGGTTTTTAATCAGTGGCACTCGGGCACGCTGTATGTATGCTTGTAAGAGGAGCTGATGATGAAAAACCCGACCTTTACTACCGATGACGATCGCTGGCTGGCCGTGCTGGCTCGCGATCCACGTGCTGACGATCAGTTTGTCTTTGCCGTGCAAACGACGGGGATCGTCTGTCGTCCGTCCTGCCGTGCCCGCCACGCGTTACGTAAAAATGTCCGCTTCTACCCCGATGTAGATCATGCCCTTCAGGCAGGGTTTCGCCCGTGTAAACGCTGTCAGCCGGACAAACGCGATCCGCAGGAACAGACGCTGGCAAAAGTTGAACATGCCTGCCGTCTGCTGGAGCGCGATCCCGCGTTAACGCTGGAAATGCTGGCGCAGCAGGTCGCCATGAGTCCTTTCCACTTCCACCGCTTGTTTAAGTCCGTTACCGGTATGACGCCTAAAGCCTGGCAACAGGCGGCGCGGGTACAACGCCTGCGTACCGCGCTTGCGCAGGGGGACAAAATTACCGATGCCGTGCTGGCCGCCGGGTTTCCTGACAGCAGCAGCTATTATCGTCAAGCCAACGCTGCGCTGGGCATGACGGCGAAGCAGTACCGGAAAGGGGATGTGGCGGTGCGTTATGCGATTGGTGAGTGTTCGTTAGGCCGTTGCCTGGTGGGTGAAAGCGAGCGCGGGATCTGCGCGATTCTGCTGGGTGACGACGATGCGACATTAACCGAGGAGCTTTTGACGCTGTTTCCAAAAGCAGAGCGAGAAACGCTGGAAGGAGAATTCGCCCGGCGTATTGAGCGGGTGATTAGCGCTATCGATGACCATACCGTGCCGCTGGCACTTCCGCTGGATATTCGGGGCACCGCTTTCCAGCAGCGTGTGTGGCAGGCGCTTCGTGACATTCCCCGCGGTGAAACGGCAAGTTATCGCCAGGTGGCGCAGACGATCGGTAGCCCAGGCGCTGTCCGTGCGGTGGCGGGAGCCTGTGCCGCAAATAAACTGGCCGTTATCATCCCCTGCCACCGTGTTGTTCGTCACGACGGTGCGCTTTCAGGCTACCGCTGGGGGACAGAACGAAAGGCGTTGTTACTGAAACGTGAGGCAAAGAACCCGGAGGGATAATGCTCGATCTTTTTGCGGATGCGGAACCCTGGCAGGAGCCCCTTGCGCCCGGCGCGGTGATCCTGCGCCGCTTTGCGCTTTCCCGCGCGGCGGCGCTGCTTGCCGGCATCGATGAGGTGGCGGCGGTCTCGCCGTTTCGACACATGGTGACACCCGGGGGGTACACCATGTCGGTGGCGATGACGAACTGCGGGGAACTGGGCTGGGCGACAAACGCGCAGGGCTATGTATATGCCCCGGGCGATCCTGTAACCGGCCAGCCATGGCCGCCGATGCCTGACGTTTTTCGGGCGCTCTGCCATGACGCCGCCGTTGAAGCGGGCTATGCCGACTTTCGCCCGGATGCCTGTCTGATTAACCGCTACGCCGTGGGGGCAAAGCTCTCGCTGCATCAGGACAAGGATGAACCCGATCTGCGCGCGCCGATCGTCTCGGTATCCTTAGGCCTGCCCGCGGTCTTCCAGTTTGGCGGATTACGCCGTAACGATCCGCTGAAACGGCTCATGCTGGAGCACGGTGATGTGGTGGTTTGGGGCAGGGAATCGCGGCTTTTTTATCACGGCATTCAGCCCCTCAAACCGGGAGTACATCCTCAGACCGGCGAGTTCCGTCTTAACCTGACGTTCCGGCAGGCATCCCGTGGCCAATAAAAATAAGAATTATTCTTGATGTAACCGTCCGGCAGTTTAAACTGCTGGCTGATTTTTATTGCCCGGATTGCCTGCATGCAACTACTTCTCCTCGTCTGGCGTCAGTATCGCTGGCCCTTCATTGCCGTCATGGCGTTAAGCCTCGCCAGCGCCGCGTTAGGTATCGGCCTGATCGCGTTTATTAACGTGCGCTTGATTGAAATGGTCGATACCTCACTCGCCGTCCTGCCGGAGTTTCTTGGCCTGCTACTGCTGTTGATGGCGGTGACGCTCGGCTCGCAGCTGGCGCTGACGGCGCTGGGACACCATTTCGTTTTCCGTCTGCGCAGTGAATTTATCAAGCGTATTCTGGACACGCAGGTAGAACGCGTTGAGCAGCTTGGAAGTGCCTCCCTGCTGGCAGGGCTGACCAGCGACGTGCGCGCCATTACCATTGCCTTCGTTCGTCTGCCGGAGCTGGTGCAGGGCATTATTTTGACCTTTGGTTCGGCGGCGTATCTCGCCTGGCTCTCCACAAAAATGCTGGCTGTCACTGCGCTGTGGATTGTTATCACCATCTGGGGCGGTTTTCTGCTGGTGTCGCGCGTCTATAAACACATGGCGGTGCTGCGTGAAACCGAGGATAAGCTCTATAACGATTACCAGACCGTGCTGGAAGGGCGTAAAGAGCTGACCCTGAATCGCGAGCGTGCCGAGCATATCTTTAACCATCTCTATATTCCCGATGCCCGCGAATACCGGCATCACATCATTCGCGCCGATACCTTCCACCTGAGCGCGGTGAACTGGTCGAACATTATGATGTTGGGCGCCATTGGCCTGGTTTTCTGGATGGCGAACAGTCTGGGATGGGCGGATACCAACGTCGCGGCGACCTATTCACTGACGCTGCTGTTTTTGCGTACACCGCTCCTCTCCGCCGTGGGCGCATTGCCAACGTTGCTGAGCGCTCAGGTGGCGTTTAACAAGCTCAATAAATTCGATCTCGCACCGTTTAAAGCCGAATTCCCACGCCCGCAGGCCTTCCCGAACTGGCAAACCCTGGAACTGCGTAACGTCATGTTCCGCTATCAGGACAACGCTTTTGCCGTCGGACCGGTAAACCTGACGATTCATCGCGGCGAACTGCTGTTCCTGATTGGCGGTAACGGTAGCGGAAAATCCACGCTGGCGATGCTGCTCACCGGTTTATATCAGCCGCAATCGGGCGAGATTTTGCTGGATGGCAAAGCGCTGAGCGCTGAGAAACCTGAGGATTATCGCAAGCTCTTCTCGGCGGTCTTCACCGATGTCTGGCTCTTTGATCACCTGCTGGGGCCGGAAGGGCAGCAGGCTAACCCTGCGCTGGTGGAGAAATGGCTTGGGCAACTGCAGATTTCCCATAAGCTTGAGCTTCAGGACGGTAAAATCCTGAACCTGAAACTCTCGAAGGGGCAGAAAAAGCGCGTGGCGCTGCTGCTGGCACTGGCTGAAGAGCGTGACATCATCCTGCTTGATGAATGGGCGGCAGACCAGGACCCGCATTTCCGCCGCGAGTTTTATCAGGTGTTACTGCCGCTGATGAAGGCGATGGGCAAAACTATTTTCGCCATCAGCCATGACGATCACTACTTCATTCATGCCGACCGTCTGCTGGAGATGCGCGACGGCAAGCTCAGCGAGTTGACCGGCGAGGAGCGCGATGCGGCGTCTCGTGATGCGGTAGCGCGCACGGCCTGATGTCTCGTCTGCCCCTCTCCAACCGGGAGAGGGGATAAAATCGCGGCCGATGTGCCGCTTTTTTATGCATCCCGTCCCGTTGTTTATTCTTATTTACATATCCCCGCGCTATGCTTAATGCCATCTCATTTCATGGATTTATGATTGATGTCGGTATTAAAGAAAAACAGCGCCCGGCAGCGTGACCAGGAACGTGCGCGTCTCATCTGGCTTCTCACGACCGATAAAGCGGTCACTTCTGCGTTACTGGGCAAACTGACCCTGGCTGAGCAATATGATGTCGGCACTTTAGCCGACGATATTGCTGAGGTAGGTGCACTGGTTGCCCATTTGCCTCCGCCCGACCTGGCGGATACCCTCGAAGCACTTCCCTCGGAAGAGCGTCACGCCCTGTGGCGTCTGGTGCAGGATCACGAGCGCGGGCAGGTGCTGCTGGAGGCGTCGGAAAACGTCTGGGATGATCTTATCGATGAGATGAGCGACCGGGATATTCTTGATGCCCTGCAAACGCTGGATATCGACGAACAGATTTACCTTGTTCAACACCTGCCGCGTAACCTGACCGGCCGACTGCTGGCCTCGTTGCCTGCCGATGAGCGGGCGCGCGTGCGCCAGGTGATGCACTACGATAAACACAGCGTTGGCGCAATTATGGAGTTTGGCGTCATCACGGTGCGCCCGGACGTCACGCTCGGCACGGTGCAGCGCTATTTACGCCGCCTGGGCAGTATGCCCGACAACACCGATAAACTGTTCGTGACCTCGCGGGATAAAACCCTGCTCGGTGAGCTGGAGCTGAAAACGATCCTGCTCAACAGCACTCAGCGGCGGGTGAGCGAGGTCATGGAAAACGAGCCGATGGTCTTCTCGCCGGAGGATGACGCGGAAAAAGCCGCGCGTACCTTCGAACGTGACGACCTCGTGAGTGCGGCGGTGGTGGACTCGGTCGGCAAGCTGATGGGACGTCTGACAATCGATGAGATCGTTGACGTGGTCTACGAAGAGACCGATAACGATCTGCGTGCGCTTGGTGGGATCAGCGCCGAAGATGACGTCCATGCCTCCGTGGGCAAGGCGGTCAAAACCCGCTGGGCCTGGCTTGCCATTAACCTCTGTACCGCGTTTATCGCCTCCCGCGTGATTGATGGCTTCGAACATACCATTTCGCAGCTGGTCGCGTTAGCCTCGCTGATGCCGATTGTGGCCGGGATAGGCGGCAACACCGGCAACCAGACCATCACCATGATTGTTCGCGCGCTGGCGCTGGAGAACATTCAGCCGGGTAACTTTGCCTTCCTGATCTTCAGAGAGATGGGCGTGGCGCTGATTAATGGCCTGGTGTGGGGCGGAATTATGGGCGGCATTACCTGGTGGCTGTACGACGATATGGCATTAGGCGGCGTGATGATGCTGGCGATGGTGCTGAACCTGCTGGTTGCGTCGATGATGGGCGTCATCATCCCGTTGACGATGACAAAGCTCGGGCGCGACCCCGCAGTGGGGTCGAGCGTCATGATCACTGCCATCACCGATACGGGCGGCTTCTTTATTTTTCTTGGGCTGGCAACGCTTTTTCTTCTTTAACCCGACGCTTAATTCGGGCGGGAAGGAGTGCCATCACGATAATCCCGCCCAGCACACCAATGGCCAGGTTGCCGGTTGAAACCGTGGTTGCAACGGTCACCAGCATCACGACCGTTTCCGCAATGGGGGCATTTTTCACCGTCGCGGGCTGCAGGCTATGCCAGCTGAAGGTTTTGACGGCGACAATCGCCATAATCCCGGCCAGCACGGCCATCGGGATGCGGGCCATCACTTCACTCAGCGCCGTCACCAGCACCAGAAGCACCAGACCGGCCGCAACAGTGGAAATGCGGCTGCGGCCTTTGCCCATCTCCACGTTGACGATGGTTTGACCAATCATGGCGCAGCCTGCGATACCGCCATACCAGCCGGCCAGAATGTTACCGATGCCCAGACCAATGCTTTCGCGGCGCTTGCCGGACGGGCTCGCCGTCAGCTCATCCACCAGTTTTGCCGTCAGCAGCGACTCCAGCAGACCCACAAATGCAATGCTTAATGCGCATGGCCAGATAATGCTCAGCGTATCGGTGTTCAGCGGGACAAGCAGCTGCGTCAGCCCAGGCAGGCCACCGCTCATGGTGCCTTCGTCACCCACGGTCGGCAGGATTTGCCCGGTGGTCACGGTAAACAGGGTTAACACCACAATGACAATAAGCGGCGCGGGGATACTTTTGATATAGCGGGGCACCCAGAGGACGATCAGCAGCGTCAGCACGAACAGGCCCACAATCAGCGGGCTTCGGCTCCAGAAATGAGGAACCTGGGCGAAGAAAATCAAAATACCGAGCGCGTTAACAAACCCGGTCATCACCGACTGCGGAATAAAGCGCATCAGTCGCGCCATACCGAGCACGCCGAAGAGGATCTGGATCGCCCCGGCCAGCAGAACGGCCGGCAAAATGTACTGCACGCCATGCTGATGCACCATCGGGCCAATCACCAGCGCCACGGAACCCGCTGCCGCCGTGACCATTGCCGGGCGGCCGCCGAGCACGGACAGGGCAAGACACAGCACCACGGAAGCAATCAGGCTGACTTTAGGATCAACCCCTGCCACGACAGAAAACGAAATCACTTCAGGAATAAGCGCCAGGGCAGTAATCACGCCCGCCAGCGTTTCACGCATCAGCAGCCGGGGAGAGCGTAACACCGAGGCGACATGGCCTTCATGGGGTAAAGAAGAATCGGGTAATGACATAACACTTCGCAGGTTAGGGCAGGCTTCCGTGCGCGCGATCACAAAACGCAACATACTAGCCAGAAAAGCCGCCTTTTGCCAGCCGCATAGGTAATCCCTCACAAACAATCCATCATTAAATTTCACAATTACAATAATTTCTTAACCTTTAAACACCATTTAAAAGTTGTTACCGTTCCCGCGCAGCTTTTTTCACCTGCAATTTCCACGCATCACGCACTTTTACACTAAGGCATAAATTATGAAAAAAATGACTGCCATGCTCTTGTCTCTGGCCGTGGGGCTGAATACCGTCTCAATGGCGGCAAAAGCTGACACGCCAAAAGAGCAGGAAACGGACGTCCTTTTAATTGGTGGCGGTATTATGAGCGCCACGCTGGGAACCTATCTGCAAGAACTGCAGCCAGACTGGTCTATGACCATGGTCGAGCGCCTCGATGGCGTGGCGCAGGAGAGCTCGAACGGCTGGAACAACGCCGGTACGGGCCATTCGGCACTCATGGAACTGAACTACACACCGCAGAAAAAGGACGGTTCCATTAGTATCGAGAAGGCGGTTGAGATCAACGAAGCATTCCAGATTTCTCGCCAGTTCTGGTCTCACCAGGTGAACAGCGGCGTAATGCACGATCCGCACTCCTTCATCAACACCGTGCCGCACATGAGCTTTGTGTGGGGCGAGCAGAACGTTAACTTCCTGCGTGCGCGCTATGCGGCTCTGCAGCAGAGCACGCTGTTCCGCGGCATGAAATACTCCGAAGATCACGCGCAGATTAAAGAGTGGGCTCCGCTGGTCATGGAAGGTCGTGACCCGAACCAGAAAGTCGCCGCGACCCGTACTGAAATTGGTACTGACGTGAACTACGGCGAAATTACCCGCCAGCTGGTAGGTTCCCTGCAGAAAAAAGAGAACTTTAATCTGCAGCTCAGCACCGAAGTGCGTGGTTTCAAGCGCAATGCGGATAACAGCTGGAGCGTGACCGTTGCCGATCTGAAACACAATGAAGAAGAGCACGTCATCAAGGCGAAGTTTGTCTTTATTGGTGCGGGCGGCGCGGCGCTGAAACTGCTGCAGGAAACCGGTATTCCGGAAGCGGACGATTACGCAGGCTTCCCGGTGGGCGGTCAGTTCCTGGTGTCTGAAAACCCGGAAGTGGTGAATCGTCACCTGGCAAAAGTCTACGGTCAGGCTTCCGTTGGCGCGCCACCCATGTCCGTTCCGCACATCGACACCCGCGTGCTTGACGGTAAACGTGTGGTGCTGTTCGGGCCATTCGCGACCTTCTCCACGAAGTTCCTGAAAAACGGTTCCCTGTGGGACCTGCTGAGTGCGACCACCACCTCTAACGTTAAGCCCATGATGGACGTCGGTCTCGATAACTTCGATCTGGTGAAATACCTGATTAGCCAGGTGATGCTCTCTGACGATGAACGCTTTGACGCGCTGAAAGAGTACTATCCGCAGGCGAAGAAAGAAGACTGGCGTTTATGGCAGGCGGGTCAGCGTGTGCAGATCATCAAACGCGATCCGAAAGAGGGCGGTGTACTGCGTCTGGGTACCGAAGTGGTCAGTGACAAAGAAGGCACTGTTGCTGCGCTGCTGGGCGCGTCACCGGGGGCTTCTACCGCTGCGCCAATCATGCTGCATCTGATGGAAAAAGTGTTTAAAGACAAAGTTGCCAGCCCGGAATGGCAGGCAAAACTGAAAACCATTATTCCTTCTTACGGCACTAAGCTGAACGGTAACGTTGACGCGACGGAACAGGAACTGGAATACACCAGCCGCGTTCTGCAACTGCAATATGTGAAGCCGCAAGCTGCTGCTGACGCAGCACCGAAGGCAGAGCTGAAGCCTCAGGCGGAAAACAAACCGGTCGCGGATATCGCACTTTGATGTGAAAAAGCCGGGTAGCGTTAGCGCTTACCCGGCTTATTTAACCGCACAGTACCATGGCCGGGTCAGGCGAAGTCGCCACCCGGCTTATCCTTAACGGACTTCTGCCGTGCCCGTCTCTTCTTCCGCCTTCCACACGCGATATTTCACTTCCACGTTTGCAGGCGTATAAACGACGATTGGCAGCTTGCTGTTATAGCGCAGCAGACTGTTGTCACCCAGATACGCGGTAACAAATTTTTTCTCTTTCTTGCCATCCGGGCAGGCCATCATGGTCGAAACCGGAGACGTCACTTTATCAAAGACGTAATAGTCGTAGCCCCAACCTTCCAGGGTTTTGCTTTCCAGCTGACCGCCCAGACGGTGCTGGTTGCAGTCCACTTCCAGCGTCTGGCCAATTAACAGTTCCACTTTGAAATTCGCTTCATCCTGCTGAGCGGGTAACTGAATGACCTGACGCTTCATCCCTTTTTCCGCTTGCGGATAAGGCGCTACTTTTTCCAGAGGCTGCGCTTTAGGGGTGTCGCTGGCGAAAGCGCTGGTGCTAACGCATGCGGCGGCAATCAGGGCAATGGCAAATTGAGGTGCTTTTTTCACAGTCATTCCTTTATGTCAAACTATCAGGCACAGGTTAACATAATGTTCGTGAATGGTTGGTGTAATTTACTTACATTTTCAATATTGGCAGCGTATAAAACTCTATTAATGCGCAATTAGTGGTTGTTTGTACTGCATTGGAGTCTGGCGGCAGATCGTGTTATTTTAAGCGCCACATAATGTTATTCATCTGTGAAGGGAAGAGAGAGATGGTACGTGCAAAACTGAAAACACCTGAAGGCCGCAAGTTCCTGTTGGCGTTACTGGTTGTGTTTATGATTGCTGCCGCGTGCGTTGGGCGGGCAACCATTGTTGGCGTTATTGAACAGTACAACATTCCTCTCTCTGCCTGGACGACCAGCATGTATGTCCTGCAATCAGCGATGATCTTTGTTTATAGCCTGGTGTTCACCGTGCTGCTTGCCATTCCGCTGGGCATTTTCTTCCTGGGTGGGCGTGATAAACACTAAACGTCTTTCCTGCGATAAAAAAGCCAGCCTGAGCGCTGGCTTTTTTATTGGCTCGTTGTTCTTCCTCAGGTTTTTAATCCGTCGTATCCTATTCTGTAAGCAGTCAGGCCACTATTTTCAGAGCAGGAGTTACAGATGCTTTCCAGATTTACGGTACTCAGCCGGATCCCTCAAGGGGTCTGGGTAGTGGGTGGCGTCAGTATGTTGATGGACATCTCGTCAGAGAGTATTCACAGCCTGCTTCCACTGTTTATGGTGACTACGCTGGGAACGAGCGTGTTGGTTATCGGCCTGATTGAAGGGCTCGCGGAGGCTACCGCTCTCTTTATCAAAGTCTTTTCGGGGGCGATTAGCGACTATCTTGGCAAGCGTAAAGGGCTGGCGCTACTCGGGTATGGCCTCGGTGCGCTGAGCAAACCCTTTTTCGCCCTCGCATCCTCTTCGGGGATGGTTTTAGGAGCGCGCCTGATGGATCGTGCGGGGAAGGGGATCCGCGGTGCTCCACGGGATGCGCTGGTTGCAGATATCACCCCGCCGGAACTGCGTGGGGCGGCATATGGCCTGCGTCAGTCTATGGATACCACCGGCGCATTTCTGGGGCCACTACTGGCCGTGGGGTTAATGCTGCTGCTACACAATGATTTTCGCGCGGTTTTCTGGATAGCCCTGATCCCCGGCTTTCTTTCGGTTGCGCTGCTGTATTTCGGCCTGAAGGAGCCGAAAACCCCTGTCGAACATAAACGCACTAATCCCATCAAAAGAGAGAATTTAACGCGGCTGGGAAAATCGTGCTGGTGGGTCATTGGCCTGGGGGCGGTATTCACACTGGCACGTTTTAGCGAGGCTTTTCTTGTCCTCCGTGCGCAACAGTCTGGCGTTCCCCTGGCCTTAATCCCGCTGGTGATGGTGGTGATGAACGTGATCTATTCTTTCTCGGCCTATCCGTTTGGCAAACTCTCTGATGGTATGAGCCATACCCGGCTTCTGCAGTGGGGGCTAGTCGTTTTGATTGCCGCTGATGTCGTTCTGGCCCTGAGTACCCACTGGACCGGTATTATTGTCGGCGTTGCGCTCTGGGGCATGCATATGGGGATGACTCAGGGGCTGTTGGCCGCGATGGTGGCCAAAACAGCGCCTGCGGATTTGCGCGGTACGGCGTTTGGTCTTTTCAGTATGGTCTGCGGGGTCGGGTTACTGATGGCCAGCGTGGGTGCCGGCGCTATCTGGGAACTGTGGGGCGCAGAATATACCTTTTATGCCGGCGCGGTGATTTGTTTGCTGACGCTGCTTTATCTGCGTAAAACGCCTGCCGAAGTGCGGTAAGAATACGGTTATTAAAATGCTTTTCTTTTTTTAGTCGTACGAATCAGGGCTGGACAGCATTCATGTTGATTCAACCAGCCCTGTCATCAATTCCAATAAATTCCTGCCTCTGTAGTTAGACCCCCCGCGATACCGCCACGTTGTTCAATTATCAGACCGCTTATCGCGTGAAATCCGGGCATGTATCCCTCTCTGTATTGCTGACGGTGTCTGGCTTGGGCCGTATCAGCTATGCAGGGACAGGGCGCTTTATCCAGAGGAAGGATGCTTTCTTTACGTCAATGCACGCGCACTGAAACATTATTTCACTTTTTTATGCAGGATAATGAACCGGAAAAATTCACAGTCTGAGTGTTATTCACTAAAAAAATGATTGGTTGCGATAACAATAGAGATGTTTTGAAGCGAATTAACAGGGAAATGTAGGGGTTGAGTTGATTGTTATTTCTACGATTTGAATTAGGGATATTGATAAATATCAAATGTGTAATCGTTTACAGTCGTTATTATGCGCGGTTTGAAGTGCTTGTTTCGTTTGTTGAAAAAAGTCCCCGACATGTGCCGGGGTAGTTAATTGTTGTTTCTGTTTTCCCTTAACGTAAATTAAAGGTAATTATTGTAATGAACCGCCATTCTATCATTTCTTTATCCGTAATAATTGCGCTTTCATGCGGAAGTGTGAACGCCTTCGCTTCTAATTTCATGACCATGGATGAAAAAGCCACTGCTATTCAGTCGATTCGCAATGAAGCCAATCAGGCCATGGAGGATAAGCAGGCTGCATTAAAGGCTTACAATGCCGACCGTTCACCTGAAAATATGGCCCGTTTAGGGGACATCGAAAACAGCTTACGCACTGCAGGCGATCGTATTAATGCAGTACAGGCAACTGAAACGGCTCCCGATGCGCCGCGACCTGTAACACAAAGAACGCCGCAACCCCTGCAGCAGAAAACGCCACACATTACGGGTACGACTTACCGGAACGCTGTGATTTCAATGCAGCAAGTCACTACAGGGCCAGCCTTACCTGCTGGAACTGCCGTTAACACCCCTGACGCCACCAAAACGTCTGCAGTGGCTGCGCCACAAATCACAGGCACAACTTACCGCGCCGCAGTGGTGTCTATGCAGCAAGCGACAACAGGACCAGCCTTACCCGCTGGCACGGCGGTTACTGCGCCCTCGCTTACTCATACTCCAGCCACCACGAAAGCACCTGATAACGTTACAAGTGTTGCCATAACAAAAGACACGGGCTCGATTAACGTTGCTGTATCCAGTATGAAGCCGGGGACGCCTGTGAATATCACGGTTAACGGTGTCACCACTACCACCACCGCAGGGGAGATCGCCAAAGTCGATCCGAACGTGCAAATCGCAGTTCCGCATGTAGACGCGTTGATCGTCTCTCAGCGTCAGGGAAGCGATCATAGCCGTAATAACTCACGACATGAGCATGGAACGGGGAACGGCAGCAACAATGCAGCCAACAGCAACAGCGCCCACGGCTTAGGCGGTGGCAATCATATTGGTGGTGGTAGCGCGCAGTCTGGCTCCAGAAACGTGGGTCACTGGTGATAGTCAATCTCTTGATGGGGTGGTTTTTGGGGGTTGTCAGTGGCTGGTGTATGGCTGGAATAGTGGCAAACCTGAAAGAAATCAGGCGACAACATGTCGAATTTGGGAAGTATTTTAAGTGAAACCCTTAAAAAAAGCGTTACTGATGAAAAAGGCTCAGTGGATATTAATCATTCTGGCAGCGGTGACTACTACAGGATGTTGCATTGCTTCTCAACCCGAAACGGATGCATTAAGCACCCGGCCTTTCATGGGGGGGAATGGTAAACGTGTTGCGGCAATGTCAGATTTTCAAATCTGCGAGGCGTTGGGCTATGCACAGGCCCACCACGAAACGAAAGTTTACAACACGCTTTCCGCATTGTTGGAGCAACGCCAACAGGCGGGTACGCTCAGGATCGCTCAGGGTGATTGCACCGCAGCAGCGCTAAACGTCATCAATGAGGAAAAGATCAAAGTGAAACAGTAACGCATCAGGGGGCCTAAACGGGCCCTTTTTTTACAGTGAGTGACATGACACCCATTTCCCTTTGCAGAAATAAAAAAACAACCCGGAAGGGTTGGTTTTCAAGAATATGTTGGTCGGAAAAACGCTTCTTCCTGGTGATGTCCTCATGTGGCTTATGAAGACATTACAAACATCGCGGTGTGTTAATCAATGGGGATCAGGGCAGGGTTAGATATGTATCAGCTCAGACTTGTTTTGGCAGTTTCAATACACCGAACCAAACCTAATATGGCAGTAAACGCTCAATCGCGACGTAACAGATTTGGACTTACACTCGTAGCCCATCCACACTTACTCGTGGCAGATCAATTACTGTCTTAATGCTTGTTTCAATGCAGTCAATGATGGACTCACGAGGCCCGCAGCGCCAGTCTGCGCTCGCGTAGAAAGAATTAAGCACCGTATTCATATTTTCAATACTTTCAAAGGCTCGAATGAGATAGTAGCAATCAAGATCGTGCAGAGAGTTACCAAACGACACCACATCGATGCCGTGGCGTTGATGTAGAGGAACGCTAATTTCTGCCATGACGTTATGAAAAAATGGTCCGGTGCCTTTGTGTAAATTGTATTGCAGTATCTCGACTGTTTTCATCATCACTGCTCCAGACGTTGGTGTATCGCACTAAGTCGATTGTCCAATGTTATTGTGTTACACAAAGGAAAATTATCAGCTAAAGTCCGCGCCAGTACATTCGATATGAGGGCTTCAAAGAAATTTATTCATTTGTAAGCCACATATCAGACTCTTCAAACATATCCTCCAGCATGCGGTTCAACTTTTCACGATCGCTTTTGCTGGCATCGCTATTGAGTCCGTTAGCCTGCATAGGCTTAACCTTCACTTCAGCATCAGGGAAGATGTTATGCACTCGCTTCGTAAGCTCGGCCAATATAATTTCTCTGGCTCCATCCAGGCCCTGAACATTTCGCTTATCGTAAACCAATTCAACAAACATAAAACCTCCGTAATAACTTCAAGTGGGGGAGGTATTTTTACTGTAAAAATATACAGCGTCAAGCGTGGCGGAGTGTTTTAAGGGGGGGTTGTCGACCGTTGGTGCTGAAACTACAGGTACTAATTCCCATCAGAAATTAAGCAATAAAAAAACCAGCCATAACCGGCTGGTTTTAAAGAGTATTTTTGGTCGGCACGAGAGGATTTGAACCTCCGACCCCCGACACCCCATGACGGTGCGCTACCAGGCTGCGCTACGTGCCGACGCATAAAAAGAATACTACTCGATTCCGTTTTGAATGCAAGGGAATCTGTTGCTAACTGGTTTATAATTAATCAGTTAGCGATAAAGCGCTTCTCATCCGTCAGAACCTGCAGCAGCAGGCTCAGCTGCGGTTTTTGGTCTTTCAACCGCTCACCCTGCAGATTATACGTCTGATACTTCCCATTGTTGTTCAGCACCAGCGTCAGCGCTGGCGTAGTCACCACCAGCGTGCTCTCTCCGGCAGCCGTCACCCAGTTATGGCGGCGGGTGGCACTGAAGAGATCCTGCCCCTGTGAATATTCGTTTGCTGGCGTGCTGACGTGCAGCAGACGTTGCATCAGGGTCGTCATCACATCTTTATGTTCAGTCAGCATATTAATGCGCTGCGCCGGCGTTCCCGGCCAGTGGATCACCAGCGGAACATGCAGATTTGGACGCGACCACTCCATGCTCTTCGTCTCGTCACCCAACGGGATACCATGACCGGCCGTGACGATCACGACGGTGTTATCCAGCTTGCCAGACTCGCGCAACGCGTCGAGCACGCGGCCGATTTGTGCATCCACATCACCGGCAGCGCGGCTATAGCGGCGCGCAAAGCTTTTCTGATTCGTGTCCTCAAGGTTGGTGCCGTTTAAGGCAACCCACGAGAACCAGCGGTTATCTTCCTGGGCGTAGCGTTGCAGCCAGCTTATCCACTGACTGGCGGTCTGTTCATCTGTCTGGCTCTGTGCCGCCGGCAGTGAGAAGTCTGACAGCAGCGCCTGGCGATAGAGCGCGCTGTTAAAGCCATCCGATGAGAATAGCCCTAACTGATAACCCTGCTGATTAAGCCCGGTGATCAGTGCCGCAGGAATACGGGCGGATAGCACGCCGTCCATGTATCCGGCTGAAATGCCGTAGAAGAGACCAAAGATACCCGCGTCGGTCGAGTTACCGGAACTCATATGCTGTGTAAACGTCACGTTCTTACTGGCGAAATCAGCCAGAGCAGGCATCTGCTTCTCGTAACGTGAATAATTCAGGCCATCGACGGTGATTAACAGGACGTTTTGCCCGCGGCCCATATCGCGATAGCGTAGTTCGCTCAGCGGATACTGAACGCTGACCGCTTCCGGATTACCCTGTTCGACCAGACGGCGCTGATACTCCTGCGCATCCAGCAGGCCGTGTTTTTCGAGGAAACGGCGGGCCGTCATCGGATAAGAGAGCGGCAGGTTAGCGCGCTGCATGGTAATAGGGCGATAGAAGTTCGCATCCGCCCAGATATACATGATGTGCGAGCTAATAAAGGAGACGAAAAAGAGCGTCGCAACGGGCTTCGCGTAATGGCGGCGCCGGGTCAGGCTGCGCAGTTTTTGCCAGCTCCAGGTGGCAAACAGCATCTCAATAAGCAGGATCACCGGAACGCTGATAAACATCAGCTGCCAGTCACGGGCCGTTTCGTTTTGATCCGGGTTGATCACCAGTTCCCAGACGATGGGGTTGAGATGCAGGTGAAAACGGGTAAAGACTTCGCTGTCGATAAGCAGCAGCGTTATCCCCGCCGTCGCGAGGATAGCGGACAAGAAACGCATGAGCCGCTGCGACATGACGATAAACGTCAGGGGGAACAGGATCAGCAGATAGGTGGCGAAAACCAAAAAGCTAAAGTGACCCACAACGCTCATCCAGGAGTAAATACGCCCGGTTAGCGTTGTCGGCCAGTCTGCGACAAACAGATAACGACAGCCAATGACCGACGCTAACAGAATGTTGAACAGGGCAAACCAGTGTCCCCAGCTGACCATCTGGGAGACTTTTTCACGGTAGCGCTGACGATTCGTCACCATAAACTGTTGTTCGTTTCCCTTAATGGGCCTGGTCGTCGCTGACGGAGGACTGTAACGCCTGGGCGAAAGATTTGGCGATCGCCTGACGCTGAGCCGGAGCAACGCTGGTATTGATAAGGTTGGTGACCATATTTCCCAAAACCATCAGGGAGAGATCGGTCGGCGTTTTATGTTTTTCCAGTACGTTGACCAGCTCACTGAGCAGTTGTTCAACGTGTTCATCACTGTAGCGGGAATGTTGTGGCATAAATCAAAATCAGTTTGTTGATGAAAGGGCAACATATTACCGTAGCGACAGCTTTTTTTCCCCTTTTTTATCTGTTGTTGCACACATGACCTGGTGGTGGTTGAATACCGCCCGGTCTAAAAGGAGAGTTTATCATGAGTCTGGAAATCAACCAGATTGCCTTGCACCAGCTTATCAAGCGTGATGAGCAAACCCTTGAAGTGGTGCTTCGCGATTCGTTACTGGAACCCACGGCGACCGTTGTGGAAATGATGGCGGAGTTGCACCGCGTCTACAGTGCTAAAAATAAAGCCTATGGTCTGTTCAGCGAAGAGAGCGAACTGGCTGATAGTCTTCGTCTGCAGCGTCAGGGCGAAGAGGATTTCCTGGCGTTTAGCCGCGCCGCCACCGGACGTCTGCGTGACGAACTGGCAAAATACCCGTTCGCAGACGGCGGTATCGTCCTGTTCTGTCATTATCGTTACCTGGCAGTAGAGTATCTGCTGGTCACCGTGCTGAACAATTTAAGCAGCATGCGCGTGAATGAGCAGCTGGATATCAGCTCTACCCATTATCTTGATATCAACCATGCGGATATCGTGGCGCGTATCGATTTAACCGAGTGGGAAACGAACCCGGAATCGACCCGCTACCTGACCTTCCTGAAAGGCCGCGTCGGCCGTAAAGTGGCTGATTTCTTTATGGACTTCCTCGGCGCCAGCGAAGGTCTTAACGCCAAAGCGCAGAACAAAGGGCTGCTGCAAGCGGTTGACGACTTTACCGCCGAAGCGCAGCTCGATAAATCTGAGCGTCAGACCGTGCGCCAGCAGGTGTACAGTTACTGCAACGAACAGCTGCAGGCGGGAGAAGAGATTGAGCTGGAGTCGCTGTCAAAAGAGCTGGCGGGCGTCAGTGAAGTCAGCTTCCAGGAATTTACCGCTGATAAAGGCTATGAGCTCGAAGAGAGCTTCCCGGCGGATCGCAGTACGCTGCGACAGCTCACTAAATTTGCCGGTAGCGGCGGTGGGTTGACCATCAACTTTGATGCCATGCTGTTGGGTGAACGCATCTTCTGGGATCCGGCCACCGATACGCTGACCATTAAAGGCACGCCGCCGAACCTGCGCGATCAGCTTCAGCGCCGCACCTCTGGCGGGAAATAACAGGCATAAAAAAAGCCCCGCAGAAGCGGGGCTTTTTTTCGACGTGTTTGCGATTACGCGCGAACGAAGTCGATGTGAGTGACTTTTGGCTTGAACGCGTGACGCTGAACAGCCTGAACTTTCACTTTTTCTTCTTTACCGCCAACAACGATGGTCAGAACTTCGCTGTAGAATTCAGGTTTGTTCTGCAGGTTCCACACTTTGTCGTGATCCAGTTCGATTGCAACTGGAGCAGCTTCGCCACCGTAAACGATAGCCGGGAACTTGTTAGCGTTACGCAGGCGGCGGCTCGCACCCTTACCCTGCACGTTACGTACTTCTGCTTCGATAGTAAACATTGATTTCTCTCTGTATTTTAAACCCTACTACAGGCGACCCAGCAGCAGGTGAGTGTTCTGCTTCACGGATATGAAGCGGGCGGCATTTTATACTCAAATGCCCCTCACATCAATGAAAAGTCCCCTTAACCGCGCAATTCGTTGGCGCGACGAAAACGGCCTTCGTAATCAAACACCTTTTCCCGAACCTGCCAGAACTGTCCTTTCATACGAGCCACAACAAAATCCGGGTGGCGCAGTAACACCTGCTGGCGCACGATATCGGCCACGGTAATCCAGCGCAGCGGTACACCGGGCGTACGGGTGTGTGGGCGAATAAAGAGTTGTTCGAAGGCCATACGCTGGGCAGGCGTATGTACCCTGAAGCGCTCGCTGACGTCTGCGCCGTCTTCATCGTAATAGGTGATTTTCAGCCACTCGCCTTTGTCATCCGCGCCGGGTTGCAGTGCCATACCGGAACAGCGCAGCACCAGCGCATCTTTTAACTTCAGCGCTGCTTTTAGCATGTCATCAGGATCGACCAGAACCGTATCGCATTCGCGACAGCGACGGGCGGCAATATCGTTTTCCGCATTGCACTGCGGGCAGTTTTTAAAGCGGAAACGGAAATCGCACTGTTCGCGATGTCCTTCGTCATCTTCAAACCAGCCCTGACAGCGGCGGCCAAAATGTTCAATCAGCGTGCCGTCTGCGGTGGTTTTACCCCAGAAGGTGTTGGCAAAACCACAGGCAGGGCAAAAGACCTGAACGGGGACGTTGTCGCTTTTGCCTTTTGGCGTGCCGACTTCCGGAGAGTAGAGATCGTGCGGGTTTCCGGCGTAATCCAGAATAAGACAGTCGGTTTTCCCGGGCGCCAGGCGCAGGCCGCGCCCCACAATCTGCTGATAAAGACTGACCGATTCGGTCGGACGTAAAATGGCAATCAGATCGACATGCGGGGCATCAAACCCGGTGGTTAACACCGACACGTTCACCAGATAGCGGAATTGTTGCGCTTTGAAGGCGTCGATCAGGCGGTCGCGCTCCGGCCCGGGCGTCTCGCCGGTGATTAAGGCCGCGTCCTCGGCGGGCAGCAGCCCGGTAATTTCTCGCGCATGCTCCACGGTGGCGGCAAAGATCATGACCCCTTTGCGCGTCGCGGCGAACTCTTCTATCTGGCTAATGATATGCGGGGTAATGCGCTTTTGCTTTTTCAGCTCCTGGTTCAACTCCGCTTCGCTGAATAACCCGTTGCTCTGCGCCTGTAACCGGCTGAAATCGTACTGCACCACCGGCATGTCCAGCCGCTCGGGCGGCGTCAGGTAGCCATGCTTGATCATGTAGCGCAAAGGAAGTTCATAGATACAGTCGCTGAACAGCGCTTTCTCATCGCCGCGCACCATGCCGTGATAATGGTAGCGATAGATCCAGCCTTTACCCAGGCGAAACGGGGTCGCCGTCAGGCCAAGCAGGCGAAGGTGCGGGTTCACCTCTTTCAGGTGAGTGAGGATTTGCTGATACTGGCTGTCGTCGTCATCGCTGATGCGGTGACACTCGTCGACAATCAGCAGCGAAAATTCACTGCGAAACAGATCAAGGTTGCGGGCCACCGACTGTACGCTGCCAAAGACCACTTTGCCGTGGCTCTCTTTGCGCTTTAGCCCGGCAGCGAAAATGTCAGCTTCCAGCCCGAGCGCGCAATACTTGGCATGGTTCTGCGCCACCAGCTCTTTGACGTGGGCCAGCACCAGCACGCGTCCGCGTGCCAGACGCGCCAGTTCGGCGATCACCAGGCTTTTGCCAGCACCGGTCGGAAGCACAATGGCCGCCGGTGCCTGGTGTTTACGAAACCAGGCGAGAGTGGCGTCAACGGCTTCCTGCTGATAAGGACGAAGTGTAAAAGTCATGGGGTCTCGGTTTAGTTATTTCGCATATAGTATGCCACGAAACTTTTTCCCTTGAGTGGCGCAACCAGACCATTATACTGAGCCATTCCAGACTGCTTCTTTTTCGGACCTGTTGTCCGACTTCCAGCACCATTAAGGCTAAAAAGATTTCATGCGACTTGATAAGTTTATCGCTCAGCAACTCGGCGTAAGCCGCGCTATTGCCGGGCGTGAAATTCGCGCCAGCCGCGTTACCGTGGATGGCGACATTGTGAAAGACACTGCATTCAAACTCCAGCCTGACCATCAGGTTGAATATGACGGCAACCCGCTGACCCAACAGCACGGGCCGCGCTATTTCATGCTCAATAAGCCGGAAGGCTATGTCTGTTCTACGGACGATCCGGATCATCCAACGGTGCTTTATTTCCTCGACGAACCGGTCGCGCACAAGCTGCATGCCGCTGGCCGTCTTGATATCGACACCACCGGGCTGGTGCTGATGACCGACGACGGGCAGTGGTCACACCGTATCACGTCTCCGCGCCATCACTGTGAGAAGACGTATCGGGTGACGCTGGAGTCTCCGGTCGCGGATGACACGGCAGAACAATTTGCCAACGGCGTTCAGTTGCATAATGAAAAAGATTTGACCCGGCCTGCCGTGCTTGAAGTGATCGCGCCTACCGAGGTTCGTCTGACCATCAGTGAAGGGCGCTACCATCAGGTGAAGCGTATGTTTGCCGCGGTGGGTAACCACGTTGTCGGTCTGCATCGTGAACGTATTGGCGCAATTGAACTCGATCCTGAGCTGGCGCCCGGCGAATATCGCCCGTTAACGGAAGAAGAGATCGCCAGCGTTGGTCTGCCTTCGCATTAATTTCAGGAGAACTCTGTGACCACCAGGCCACACTCGTCGTTCAAAATCGTCTTCATTCTTGGCCTGCTGGCCATGCTGATGCCGCTGTCTATTGATATGTATCTGCCTGCGCTGCCGGTTATTTCCGCGCAGTTTGGCGTACCGGCAGGCAGCGCGCAGATGACGCTCAGCACCTATATTCTCGGTTTTGCCCTCGGTCAGCTGTTTTATGGCCCGATGGCGGACAGTTTTGGCCGCAAGCCCGTTATTCTTGGCGGGACCCTGATTTTTGCAGGGGCGGCGGTGGCCTGTGCGCAGGCGCAAACCATCGATCAACTGATTGTCATGCGCTTTTTCCACGGTCTGGCGGCGGCAGCGGCAAGCGTGGTGATCAATGCCCTGATGCGCGATATCTACCCGAAAGAAGAGTTCTCCCGGATGATGTCGTTTGTGATGCTGGTGACGACGATTGCACCGCTGGTGGCCCCTATGGCCGGTGGTGCGGTACTGGTATGGTTCAGCTGGCATGTGATTTTCTGGATCCTGGCGCTTGCCGCGCTGCTGGCTTCGGCAATGATCTTCTTCTTTATTGATGAAACGCTACCCGCGGAGCGCCGACAGAAGTTCCACATCCGAACCACAATGGGGAATTTCGCCTCACTGTTTCGCCATAAGCGCGTGCTGAGCTATATGCTGGCGAGCGGTTTCAGCTTCGCCGGGATGTTCTCATTCCTGAGCGCCGGGCCGTTTGTCTATATCGAACTGAACCATGTTTCTCCGCAGCACTTCGGTTATTACTTTGCGCTCAACATCGTCTTCCTGTTCATTATGACCATCATTAACAGCCGCTTTGTCCGCCGAGTCGGGGCGTTGAACATGTTCCGCGCCGGGCTTTGGATCCAGTTTGTGATGGCTATCTGGCTGGTGCTGAGTGCTTTTACAGGCGTGGGCTTCTGGGCGCTGGTGGTGGGGGTTGCGGCCTTCGTCGGCTGCGTGTCGATGGTTTCCTCCAATGCGATGGCGGTGATCCTCGACGAATTCCCGCATATGGCAGGCACCGCCTCGTCGCTAGCCGGAACATTCCGCTTTGGCATCGGCGCCATCGTCGGGGCGTTACTGTCGATGGCCACGTTTAATACGGCCTGGCCGATGCTGTGGGCGATGGCGTTTTGTGCAACCAGCTCCATTCTTTTCTATCTCTACGCCAGTCGGCCGCGAAAGGTGGCCAGCTAACGCGCAAATAAGGCCCAGTCAGGGCCTTTTTTGTTGACACACATCAACCAAAGCTGCGTTCGTTTACCCTGTGTTTGTTTCTTTTATGTAAAATCTATTTGTGTAAAAAGTCACATCATTGTATTTAAAAAGGTTGAGTTAGATCGCAGAAACGGGTACATATAGCGCCGACGCGAGCCTGAACACCTATAAAAAAGCGCCGAATAGTGCAGGCTGGCGATGATGTGTTACTATAAATGTAAATAAATTGTGAAGTAAATTTTGCTTCCGGGGAACGAACGTGAATACATTACAACTCTCCATAGTCCATCGCTTGCCCCAGAGCTATCGCTGGTCGGCGGGTTTTGCAGGTTCGAAAGTTGAACCGATTCCGCAAAGCGTCGCGGGTTGCGAGAATTGTCTGGTTGCACTTAAGTTGCTGAGCCCGAGCGACGAAAATGCATGGCGAGTCATGGAGCGTCTCAGCGAGGCCCTGACGGATATTGAAGTGGACAGCTCCGTACTAGAGTGTGAAGGTGAACCCTGCCTGTTCGTGAAAAGCCAGGATGAATTTGCCGCGACCTGCCGTCTGAAAAACTTTGGTGTTGCTATCGCTGAGCCTTTCTCGGGCCAGTATCCTTTCTGAGCGCTAGTCTGCGGACAACAGCTGGCGCGTGTAGCTCTGCGTTGGCGCAGCAAATACGCGCTGGCACTCTCCCTGCTCGACCACTTCTCCCTGTCGCAACACAATCACCTGATGGCATAACGCCCGCACAACCTGTAAATCATGGCTGATAAAGATATAGGCCAGCCTGTGCTTTTCCTGCAATCCTTTCAGTAATGCCAGGATCTGAGCCTGAACGGTTCTGTCCAGCGACGACGTCGGTTCATCCAGAATGATCAGCTCCGGTTTGAGGATCAGCGCGCGGGCAATGGCGATACGCTGGCGCTGACCGCCGGAAAATTCAGCCGGGTAGCGGTGCCGGGTATCCGGATCTAAGCCAACTTCTGCCATAACGCGTATCACTTCTTCTTCCCGCTGCCGGGCGGTCAATGCTGGCTGATGAACGCGCAGACCCTCTTCGACAATCTGTAATACGTTCAGCCGTGGGTTAAGCGAGGAGTTTGGATCCTGAAACACAACCTGCATGCGGGGACGAACGGGCAACATCTGGCGACGGTTCCAGTTGTGCAGCGGCATACCGTCAAAGAGGATCTCACCCTGCGAGGCGATTAAGCGCAGCAGTGCCAGGCCGGTGGTGCTTTTTCCCGAACCGGACTCGCCCACCAGCCCCAGCGATTCGCCCGGACGCAGGGAAAAATGGATATTTTTCAATACCGGATTCTGGTCGACGATGCGCCGCAGAATCCCTTTGCGAACAGGAAACGACACGCCCAGCCCCTCAACGCGCAGCAACGGCGCGCTGTCAGCCGGCAGGGGAACCGGGTCACCCGTGGGCTCGCTATCAAGCAGACGCTGCGTATAGGGGTGCTGAGGCGCTTTCAGCAGGGTGACTGCGGTGTTCTGCTCGACACAGCGTCCGTTTTGCATCACGGCGACGCTGTCGGCGAGCTTTCTCACAATGCTGAGGTTATGGGTGATAAACAGCAGGCTCATGTTCAGTTCGTCACGCAGCTCCCGCAGCAGCCGCAGAATTTGCGCCTGCACCGTCACGTCCAGCGCGGTGGTGGGCTCATCGGCAATCAACAGTTCGGGTCGCGTGAGCAGGGCCATCGCAATCATCACCCGCTGACGTTCGCCGCCGGAAAGCTGATGGGGGAAATCGTTCAGCCGTTTTGCGGCATTGCGAATGCCGGTTCGTTCAAGACAATCCAGAATCTCCCCCCGCGCCGCCTCTTTGCGCATGCCCCGGTGCAGGGACAGCACTTCATAGAGCTGTTTTTCCAGCGTGTGCAGCGGGTTAAGGGAGACCATCGGCTCCTGGAAAATCATGGCAATGTTATTGCCGCGAATTCCGCGCAGGGTTTTTTCATCGGCATGCAGCAGCGAGCGACCGTGAAACAGAATGTCGCCTTGCGGATAGCTGACGGGCGGAGACGGAAGCAGGCGCAGGATCGACAGTGCCGATACGCTCTTGCCGGATCCTGACTCGCCTACCAGCGCCAGCGTTTCGCCGCGCTGGATCTGCAGCGACAACTCCGTGACCACGGTACGCGCCTCACCCTGTTTCGAAAAGGCAATCGACAGGTTATCAATACTGAGAAGGGGCTGCGTCATCTTATACCGCCTTGTTGGGATCAAAAGCATCGCGCACGGCTTCGCCAATAAAAATCAGCAGTGAAAGCAGCACGGCCACGGCAAGAAAGGCGGTGATGCCTAACCACGGTGCCTGCAGGTTGTTCTTGCCCTGCAGCAGTAGCTCGCCGAGCGACGGGGAACCGAGAGGGAGCCCGAAGCCAAGGAAATCAAGCGAGGTGAGGGTAGTGATGGAACTGCACAGAATAAACGGCAGGAAGGTGAGGGTCGCTACCACGGCGTTAGGAAGCATATGGCGGAAAATGATCCCG
Source organism: Enterobacter sp. WPR_3_1 (assembly GCF_003635055.1). Taxonomy (NCBI): domain Bacteria; kingdom Pseudomonadati; phylum Pseudomonadota; class Gammaproteobacteria; order Enterobacterales; family Enterobacteriaceae; genus Enterobacter; species Enterobacter sp. WPR_3_1. The sequence continues at coordinate 333,106 of NZ_RBXU01000008.1, forward strand.
CGGTCGCTCACCCCCAGCACCTGGGCAGCGCGAATGTAATCGTAATTACGGGTGCGCAGGAATTCCGCCCGCACCACGCCTACCAGCGCCATCCAGCCGAAGATGACGGTAATGCCTAACAGCCACCAGAAGTTTGGCTGTACCACGCTTGAAAGCAGAATGATCAGAAACAGCGTCGGCATGCCTGACCAGACTTCAATAAAACGTTGGCCCCACAGGTCGATTTTCCCGCCGTAGTAGCCCTGAACGGCACCTGCTACCACACCCATCACGCTGGAAACGACGGTCAGCATCAGCCCAAAGAGGATCGAGATCCGCGTGCCGTAGAGGATGCGTGCCAGCACATCGCCGCCGTTGGCATCCGTTCCCAGCCAGTTTTGCGCGGAAGGCGGGGAAGGGAAGGGGGTGGTGGTCGCAAAGTTAATGCTGTTTGCGCCAAAACGCACCGGCGCCCAGAGTGCCCAGCCGTGCTGTTCAATTTGCTGGCGAAGCCACGGATCCTGATATTCAGCGGGCGTCGCAAACGGGCCACCAAAATCGCTTTCGCTGTATTGGGTGAGAACGGGCACATACCAGCGGTCGTTAAAGTGCACCAGCAGCGGTTTATCGTTGGCAATCAATTCCGAACACATGCTTAAGACAAACAGGACGGCAAAGATCCACAGCGACCAGTAGCCGCGGCGGTTGTGGCGAAAACGGGCCCATCGGGCCTGGTTGACGGGGCTTAAACGCGGCATCAGCGACCCTCAAAATCAATTCGGGGATCAACCAGCGTATAGCTGATATCGCTGATGATATTCAGCAGCAGGCCAATCAGGGTGAAGATATAAAGTGTGCCAAACATGACCGGATAATCGCGCGACACGGTGGCTTCATATCCCAGCAAGCCCAGTCCGTTGAGGGAGAACATCACCTCTATCAGCAGCGAGCCGGTAAAAAACATACTGATGAACGTGGCAGGAAATCCGGCAATCACCAGCAGCATGGCGTTGCGAAAGACATGTTTCCACATGATCTGCTTTTCGCCGACGCCCTTCGCACGGGCAGTCACAACGTACTGTTTACGGATTTCATCGAGAAAGGCGTTTTTGGTCAACATGGTCAGGGCCGCAAAGCCGCCAATGACGGTCGCAAGCACCGGCAGCGTGATGTGCCAGAAATAATCGGTGATCTTCTTGTACCAGGGCAGGGTGCTGAAATCCGCTGACACCAGCCCCCGCAGCGGAAAGATATCGAAATAGCTGCCACCGGCAAAAAAGACAATCAACAGAACGGCAAACAGAAACGCCGGAATGGCATAGCCGATGATGATAAACGTGCTGCTCCAGACATCGAAGCGGCTGCCGTTGTGAACCGCTTTACGGATCCCCAGGGGAATAGAGACGAGATAAATAATCAACGTTCCCCACAGCCCAAGGGTAATCGACACCGGCAGACTTTGCTTAATCAATGTTAAAACTGACGCGCTGCGAAACAGGCTGTCGCCAAAATCAAAGCGGAGGTAGTCCCAGAGCATGTTGAAATACCGCTCGTGAAGCGGTTTGTCGAAGCCATAACGATGGGTGATCTCGGCGATGACTTCCGGATCCAGGCCACGTCCGCCGCGATAATGGCTTTCACTGATATTTCCCAGGCCGGTGCGGGCATGGCTCGCGCCCATTCCTTCGCCACCGCCACCAGGCATGCCGCCGCTGTTGCCAAATTCAATGGCTGCAATAGCCTGGTCGACCGGGCCGCCGGGCGCGATTTGCACAATAAAAAAGTTAATCGTGATGATTGCCCAGAGGGTCGGGATAATCAGCAGGAGACGGCGGATCAGATACGCACCCATGATGATTCCTTATCGCCGCTCAGCGGGAAGTCTGGCGGCTTTGTTAACGTCATACCACCAGGTGTCGAAGCCCAGTGAATAGACAGGGCGTACGGCAGGCTCGGAGAACTTGTCCCAGCGCGCAAGCCGGTCTTCGCCCATATACCACATTGGCAGCATGTAGTAATTCCAGGTTAAGACCCTGTCGAGGGCGCGTCCCAGCGGCAGGAGTTTTTCTTTATCACCCTGCGCCGCCACAATTTTCGCAATCAAGGCATCAATCGCCGGGCTTTTCACCCCCGGCGCATTGTAGGAGGAGTCGATATAGCTGGATGCCCAAGAGATTTGCAGATCTGAGCTGGGCCACGGCTGCGCGGGCCACAGGGTTTGCATCATGTCGTAATCACGGCTGCGTTTGCGGTTGGTGAGCTGCGCGTTGTCGACCTGGCGAATGTTCATGGTAATCCCCAGCCGTTCAAGATTGTGCTTAAATGGCAGCACCCACTGATCGTTGCTTCCGGACGCAAGCAGCAGCTCAAAGCTTAACGGTTTGCCCGTTCTGGAATCGACGCGTTTTTTATTCTTCAGTGGCCAGCCTGCGTCATCCAGCAGTTTACTGGCTTTAAGCAGGTTGTCGCGATCGTAGCCGTCACCCTTTGACGCCGGAGGCTGAAATACCGTCGTGAACACCTCCGGTGGCAGTTCTGCTTTCAGCGGTGCCAGCAGGACAAGTTCGTCCGCTTTTGGGTAATCGCGAGCGGCATATTCAGTGTTCTGGAAATAGCTATTTGCCCGGCTGTAAGCGCCGTAAAATAGCGCTTTGTTCATCCATTCAAAATCAAAGGCCAGGGTAATGGCTTCCCGCACCCGGCGGTCAGTAAATACCGGACGCTGAATATTAAACGCCAGCCAGCGCGTATCCTGAGCGGACGCGTTTTTATGCTCGTCTTTAACGATATACCCGTTAGCGAAGTTTTTGCCGATATACCGTGTCGCCCAGTTTTTAGCGCTGCTCTCCACGCGCATATCGAACGCACCAGCTTTGAAGGCTTCAAATGCCACGTTATCGTCAAGGTAGTAATCGTAGCGAAGGGTATCAAAATTCCAGCGGCCACGGTTTACCGGCAGGTTTGCCGCCCAGTAGTCTTTGACCCGGGAATAGACAACATACTGCCCCATGCGCCAGTCGGTGATGCGGTAAGGGCCACCCGCCAGCGGGGGTGTGGAGAGCGGGTCGCTAAGTTTGTGATTTTTCCAGAACGATTCAGGCATCACGGGCAGGGAGAACAGGCTGAGCATGTTCTCTTTATTCGGCTCACTCAGCTCAATACGCACCGTGAGCGGGGCAATGGCTTTGACCGTAACGCCTTTATAGACAATGCGGAACTGGGGAACGCCCTCAGTCATAAATTTGTGAAATGTGAAGGCAATGTCGCTGGCTTTGACCGGCGTCCCATCGTGAAAACGCGCCCGTGGGTTAATCGAAATTTCCGCCCACGCAAAGTTATCCGCGTAACGCACGTTGTCCGCAATCAGCGGGTAGTAACTGCCGGGTTCATCATCAGACGTAACAAACAACGTATCGTAGAGCGATTCTGTTCGCGCTGCCGCCACGCCGCGCAGGGCGAAGCGGTTGAAGTTGTCGAACGTCCCCGTGGCGGAGAGGGTCACGTTTCCGCCTTTTGGCGCGGCAGGATTGACGTAATCAAAGTGCGTAAAATTGACCGCGTACTTTGGCTCACCAATCACAGAGAACGCGATGTTCTCTTTGATGGTTTGCGCCTGGCTGGACAGGCTCGTTAATGCCAACAGCAGCAACATAAAGCGCATAAGCATCTCGCGGCGGCTCCCTTTCGACTGACCGGCTCAGTTAAGCTGAATAATAAGTGACGTCACGGGCAATGTGAAATCATTCAACGTTCAGGCTGCCATTGGCGGAACTGCTCCAGCGGCATCGGGCGGCTAATCCAGTAACCCTGAAGGAAAACAACGCCATGTTCGCGTAGCCAGGCTGCTTGCTCCGGCGTCTCCACCCCTTCGGCGACGGTCGACATATTCAGTCGTCTTGCCAGGGTGAGTACGGCATCAAGCACCGGGGAGGTCACGGTTTCCGTCCCAATCGCGTTGACAAAACCCCGGTCAATTTTGATGTAATCCATGGTGAAACGCTCAAGGTAAATCAGCGCACTGTGGCCGGTACCAAAATCATCAATCGCAATTTCAAAGCCTTCATTGTGCAGCCATTCGAAAAGATTGTTGGCTTCCCGATGGTTAACCATGTCGCGCTCGGTGATTTCCAGCACTATCTGGAAATGATCCGGCGGCATTAAGTCCAGGAAAGTGCGCATATCCTCTTTGAAGCTTTCCGCATGCAGATGCCCCGGCGCAATGTTAATGCCCAGTTTTGCGCCCGGTGGCAGAAGGGTCTGTAATACCGGCGCGTCGCGGATGATGAGGTCAAAAAGATGCAGCGTCAGCGGCACAATCAGCTTCTGCGCTTCGGCGAAGTTGATAAAGGCATCAGGCGGAATTTCCCCCATCGTCGGGTGTTTCCAGCGCATCAGGACTTCGACACCACGCATTTGCAGCGTCTCTGCATCCACAACAGGCTGATACACCACATAAAACTGGCCGCGTTTAATGGCGCTCAGGATCTCTTTGCCTGGGTTAAGACGCGTGGTGAGGATATAGAAATTAAGCGAGCCGGCCGCGATCCCGCAGACCAGTCCAAAGAACACCGCGAACAGGATTTCATCGCTCGTCCACTCTTCGGCGTACAGTTTGATCGTCAGCGGAACCTCTTTTAGGGTCGCGGTGCGTGCCGGCGTTTCATGTAAATCCTGTGCCTTAACCAGTGTGGCGGACCTGGTCGACAACGCATTGTCGCCAATGATGATGGCAATGCCCGCGAACTCGTTCTGGCGTGCGGTGTAAAGCATGTACGGAGTCAGGTTGATGTTTACCGAAGTAAACACGCCGCCGTCCTTCACCAGCGGATTTCGATACCAGATGGCAATCGCGGGTCTGTGCGGCATCATTGGTGTACCCGGCAGTAACGCCATATCAATCTGTTTATCGATGCGCAGCTCAGGTATCAGCTCTTCCATCGGGACGTTCATCGGACCGGTGGCTGAAGAGCAGTACGCCAGTTTATCCCTGACCAGCAAAAAGGCGCGCACGTTAAGGCTAAAGGCCGCGCGAGAGGTCAGCTCAGCGTTGACGTCGTGGCAACTGTTCAGCGTGAGCGGCTGAAGGAGATCGATAGAGCTTTTCAACTCATCGAAGTAGCTTTCCATGTAGATGCTCACGTCGTCAATCAGGGTGTCGAATCTGACTTCCCGCTTGTGGTAGCTCCAGAAAAATTGCAATGAACCCAGGAGCAGGGCTGTGATCAGGCCGGTGATAAGGCTGAGGAAAAGTATCTTGCGATTACTGGAGAAGTAGCGGGTGAACATAGACGTCGTGGTTCCTGGATTGCCGCTGAATGTATTCAGTGTAACGGGCAAAAAAAAACACCGCCGAAGCAGTGCTTTTTTTTATCATATCGCCGGCCAAGGGATAACCAACGATACAATGATTATTTTAACTGCGGGTCAGTACGCGGCGCGCTTCGTTATAGCGCTTCTTCCAGTAAGGTTCGTTCATGCTGGAAATGGTCACACCGCTGCTGGTGGAGGCATGTACAAACTGGTCATTGCCAATGTAGATGCCAACATGTCGACCTGTCGAACCCGCACGGAACAGGACTAAATCCCCGGTGCGCAGTTTAGTGCGTGAAATCGACTTGCCCATCTCCTGCTGTTCGTAAGTTGAACGCGGAAGATCTAACCCAAACTGCTCACGGAAAGTACGCTGTACGAAACCGGAACAATCAATGCCTTTTTTGGTGCTGCCGCCAAGACGATAACGCACGCCTTTCCAGTCAGCATACTGGTCCATAATACGGGACTTCACGTCCAGATTACGTACCATATTTTCAAATTCATCCTGAGAGGCTTGCAGTGACGAGGAATCTTCCATTCCCACAACACGCGTCTCAGGATGCATATTCTTTGCGGTGTTCGATGTACTACATGCAGATAACAGTACCGCCACTGCTATCGCCGGGATCCCCCGTAAGATATATCTCAAAATCGGTTGAGATTTGACCATTTTGTTTATTATCCCTTGAAGTCCTTAACGACAAATATCGTTATAAAAAATGCCAAACGTGACGAGACTAATTATCTGTTCACAATGAGACAATTCTTTCTGATCACATTTGTGGCGTAGCGCACAAATTTATTCACCAGCGAAATAATTATCTCTATGGGGCAAAACGAGTTCGAGATTAACCGATTGCCTGGGGTATTGCGAGCAAAAAAAGCCTTTTTTTTATAAGAAATTGTGATACAGAAAGTAAAAATTGATAATTGTTCAAAAAGCGCACGATCAAGGTTAAAAACCGTGCAACACATTCATTTTTATCACGAATATTGTGACGAAATGATGACGGGAGGGGGTGAAAGGGGAGAAAAGCGCATCAAGGATCAAAACGATCCCTGATGCATAGTGTTAATTAAGGTTAATTATTGGTTTCTGATTTGTTGCGTTTTGCCGGGGAGGTAGCGATCGAACACGGCTATTATCTTGTCGCTCAGCGGTGTCATCAGACACCACGGCAGCGCAACCAGCACAGAAGAGAGCGAACCGACTGCAATATCAGTAAACCAGTGAGCACCAATCATTACCCGTGGGAAGGCAAAAACCACAAAAATAATCAGGGCTATCGCAAAGGCTTTTCGGCCGAAATAGCGGAGCATCACGCCGGAAAAAATAAGCAGCATCATTCCGTGATCGCCCGGGAAACTGGCCTTCGACGCATCTTTCGTTGGAATATGCAGCAGCTCGCTGACGCGATAAATATCGGGGAAGAAGAGCGTTGGGCTGGAACGCTTAACCGGAATAATGGCCGTTGCCAGCTGGTTAATTACCACCGCAAGCAGCAACATCATCAAACCAATAATCAGAATACGGCGGCGTCCTGTTTTGTCCTCTTTCAGCCAGAAAGAGAGCATCAGGCCGCCCATCGCCAGCAGCGAGCAGCCGTCAAAGGCGCGGTTATTCGTGATAGCAACCAGCCACAGGAAGGCTTCGCTCTTCACCAGTTCCTGGTTGAAGAAGTGAAAAATGGCAGAATCCAGCGGAAACCAGACACCATGATTCGCCGGGATATACCAGGAGAAAAAGAGCGCCAGACCGGCGACATTAAGCAGTAATATCAGGGGAAGTCGAGTCGTCATAACATTCAGCATAGAGTGAAATCTGGGGCAACGTTAGCCGCCCAAACTTAAACGAAGCTTCAACAGGCTGGACTGCAGGGCATTCCAGTCGGCGTTAACCGCACTAATTAACTCTATTCGGCTATCAGGTGGCGCCACATTTTGCGTTTCGATAAAGAAATCTTCGCCCTGACGGTTGATCCGCACCAGCCCGTCCGGTGTGCGCATGATCCCTTTAACACGATCGACCGGAGCCAGTCTGGCCCATTCGAGTATGCCGATGGTGTCGAATACGGTATCCGCATCGAAAATCCATCCGCAGGCCTGATAGCCCTGGCCGCTGTTAAGGTTACGACGCCAGCGCTGGTGCTCCGGCAGACTCAGGGCAGCCAGACCCTGTTTTTGCGGATGGCTGTGGGCATGTTCCGCGCTTGCCGGGAGCGCCGCCAGGTTCAGGCGAGGCAGGTCAAGCAGGGCGTTATCAATTTTCCCCTGGGTGGTCTGCACCCGCTGACGGTTGCCACCGAAGTGCTGCCACCATGTCTCCAGCGCGGACTGGCTTTCCGCCGTTGCGCGATCCTCTTTATTGGCGACGATAATATCTGCCGAGGCGAGCTGGTCGCGGAAGTTCTCGTTGGTCACGGCTTTTTCATCCAGCAGCTGACGGGGGTCCAGCAGGCACAGCGTGGCACGCAGATCGATCCACGGCTCGTAGACCGGCGCGGTCAGTAAATCGAGAATTTGCTTCGGATGACCCAGCCCGGTCGGTTCAATCAGCAGACGGTCTGGTTTGCCCTGACGCAGCAGCGTATTCAGCCCGACCTGCATTGGCAGACCATTTACGCAGCACATGCAGCCTCCGGGGATCTCTTTGATCATCGCGCCGCTGTCTGCCAGTAATGCGCCATCAATACCCACTTCGCCAAATTCATTGACCAGGACGGCCCATTTTTCTGCCGGATCCTTATTGGCCAGCAGGTGGAGAATTGAGGTGGTTTTACCGCTGCCGAGAAAACCGGTAATGAGGTTGGTTTTGGTCACGTGCGCTCCAGTCGATAATTGTGATGCTATAACAATTATCCATCATCCTGGCGAAAAACGGGCGCAATGAGAAGGGGGAGGGCGAACGGAGGCAATCGCCGTTCGCCTTAAGCGCAATAATCGCTAAATATTTAACGTTTCGATAACAGCCTGACGCGCGCCATGGCGGGCGATGCGCTGATAGGCCTGGCTGATGGCCTCCACGAATAGGCTATTTTGTGCGAGATCGTGACCAAAGATTTCACTCAGCCCCAGCAGGGCGTTGACGCGCTCAGCGTCGCTGCTGGCTGCAACAAGGGTGCGGATTTTATCACTCAGCGGATCGCGCACATCAATCGCGTCGCCACGCTCGTCGGTTCCGCTGACGTAGCGGATCCAGCCTGCAACGCCCAGGGCCAGCAGCGGCCACGCGGTTTTACGTTCAAGATGGATGCGGATCCCATCCAGCATGCGTTGCGGCAATTTCTGGCTTCCGTCCATCGCAATTTGCCAGGTCCGGTGCTGCAGTGCCGGATTGGCAAAGCGTTCAAGCAGGCTGTCGGCATAAGCCGTGAGGTCGACATCCTTAATACGCAGCGTAGGAGCCTGCTCATTCAGCATTAACCGACGTGCGGCTTCGCGAAACGCGGTGTCTTCCATACATTCGTTAATGTGCGCATACCCGGCGAGGTAGCCCAGATACGCGAGGAAAGAGTGGCTGCCGTTGAGCATGCGCAATTTCATCTGTTCCCACGGCAGCACGTCATGCACCATTTGTACGCCAGCCACTTCCCATGCCGGGCGTCCGGCAACAAAGTTATCTTCCACTACCCACTGAATAAACGGTTCGCAGCTGATAGCACAAGGATCTTCTACTCCAAGCTCCTGCGTGATTTCTGCCAGCGACGCCTCGGTCGCGGCGGGGACAATTCGGTCGACCATGGTCCCCGGAAAGCTCACATGTGAATCAATCCACTCTGCCAGCGCCGGGTCGCGTTTCTGGGCCATCCCTAATACCGCGTTTTTCACCACATGGCCGTTATCAGGGATGTTGTCGCAGGAGAGGACGGTAAAAGCGGACAAACCGCGTTCACGGCGGCGGTGGAGCGCCTCGACCAGGATCCCGGGCGCGGAGTGCGGTTCAGACGGGGTCTCCAGATCGTGAACGATCCGGGGGTTGTGCAAATCCAGATTACCGGTGGCGGGATCGATGCAATAACCTTTCTCTGTGATGGTGAGCGACACAATGGCGACCTGAGGTTCACAAAATTTCTCAATGATGGCGGGCAGAGAATCCAGTTTTGCGTTCAGACATTCATGGACGGCACCGACGATGATCGGCTGGTTTCCCTCCGCCCCTTTTTCCAGCACGGTGAAGAGATGATCCTGTGCGCGCAACTGGCTCATCAGCACGTCGCCGCTGAAGAGGCTAATCTCACAAATACCCCAGTCGCCGCCTTTCTCATTCAGCACCCGGTTTGTTAACAAGGCCTGATGCGCGCGGTGAAATGCGCCGAAGCCAAAATGGACGATGCGAGAGCGTAACTGCTTACGATCGTAGCGAGGGAGCTGGACATGGGCAGGAAGCGATGTGGAGGCAATTGTCTTCATGAAATACACACCTGATTAACCATTAATTAACAACGCCAGTGTAAAGTTATATGACAGCAAATAAAATTGGTGAGCCGTAAATATCCCCGAAGTGTGAGTTTGATCAATCAATGTGTGGCGGTGTGTTGACCCTTTACGGCAAACATGTATGGTAGTCGTCATCGTAGTCATCCATATTGGTATAACAACTTTAGAGGTGAGGCAATGGAACAAACCTGGCGTTGGTACGGGCCGAACGATCCGGTTTCTCTTGATGATGTGCGTCAGGCTGGCGCAACGGGTGTCGTGACGGCGCTGCATCACATTCCTAATGGTCAGGTATGGCCGATTGAAGAAATCAAAAAGCGTCAGGCGCTGCTGGCGGAAAAAGGCCTGACCTGGTCTGTGGTGGAAAGCATCCCGGTTCACGAAGATATCAAAACCCATTCAGGTGATTATCAGACCTGGATTGCCAACTACCAGCAGAGCATTCGTCACCTGGCGGCCTGCGGTATTGATACTGTTTGCTATAACTTCATGCCCATTCTTGACTGGACGCGAACCGATCTTGAGTACACGTTGCCGGACGGCTCAAAAGCGCTGCGTTTCGATCAGATTGCCTTTGCCGCATTTGAGCTGCACATCCTGAAACGTCCTGGTGCAGAAGCCGATTACACGGCTGAAGAGCAGCAGCAGGCGCTCGCGTGGTTTAACGCAGCCAGTGACGACGAGATTGAAAAGCTGACCCGCAATATTATTGCTGGCCTGCCGGGCGCTGAAGAGGGCTATACGCTGGATCAGTTCCGCGCGCGACTGGCGGAATACGGGAATATTGATAAAAACCAGCTGCGTGAAAACATGGCGTTTTTCCTGCGCGCTATCGTACCGGTAGCGGAAGAAGCGGGCGTACGTCTGGCTGTGCACCCGGACGATCCACCGCGTCCTATTCTCGGTTTACCGCGAATCGTGTCCACGATTGAAGATATGCAGTGGCTGAAAGAGACCGTGGACAGTATCTATAACGGATTCACCATGTGTACCGGCTCTTATGGCGTGCGTGCGGATAACGATCTGGTGCAGATGATTGAAACCTTCGGCGATCGTATTCACTTCACGCATCTGCGTGCGACCTGCCGTGAGGATAATCCAAAAACCTTCCATGAAGCAGCGCACCTGGGCGGCGATGTGAATATGGTCGCGGTAGTGGATGCGATTCTGGCGGAAGAGGTACGTCGTAAGCACGCGGGTGACGTTCGTCCTATCCCGTTCCGTCCCGATCATGGTCACCAGATGCTGGACGATCTGCGTAAGAAAACGAACCCAGGTTATTCGGCGATTGGTCGTCTGAAAGGCATGGCGGAAGTCCGGGGCGTTGAGCTGGCGCTGAAGATGACGAAATACCCGGAACTGCTGTAACGTCTGTTGCCCGGTGGCGTTGTGCCACCGGGCGAATATCGCATTAGTCTGCGCGACCCATATAGCGTTTTTCTTCAATATGGATGCGGATTTTCTCGCCCGCGGAAAGGTATTCTGGCACCTGCACCACCAGACCGGTCGTCAGGGTTGCTGGTTTGTTGCGGGCACTTGCGGATGCACCTTTGATGCCCGGAGCCGTTTCCACGATTTCCAGATCCACGGTCTGCGGCAGCTCCAGCGCCAGCAGCACGCCATCCCAGGTCAGAACCTGCATGTCAGGCATCCCGCCTTCAGGAATAAAGAGGAGTTCTTCTTCAATCTGATCTTTGGTGAAGATATACGGGGTGTAATCTTCTTTATCCATGAACACGTATTCGTTGCCATCAATGTAGGAAAAATCAACATAGCGGCGGGTCAGGGTCACGGTATCAACGATATCGTCACCTTTAAAACGTTCTTCCACTTTCAGACCGGTACGCACATCGGCGAAACGCATTTTGTACAGCGTTGCTGCACCACGGGCGCTCGGGGCCTGAATATCGATATCTTTCACAATCAGCAGCTTGCCGTTGTAATTCAGTACCATACCTTTCTTAATTTCGTTCGCTCTTGGCATTGCAGTAATCCTGTTTACGGGTGGTAAAAAATATCGCGCCAAATTACTCGTGCTCGGCCTTTCAGGCAAGCGGAATTCGTGGCTTTTGCTATCAATACACAAAAGGTGTTACTGTGCGCGCAATGCCCGACTGCGCGGGCGTTCTTCAGCGAAAGAGAGCCTGTATGGATTGTCGTCCCGATTGTGGCGCGTGTTGTACCGCACCGTCCATTTCAAGCCCCATTCCTGGCATGCCGGACGGCAAACCTGCCAATACCCGCTGTGTGCAGCTTGCTGAAAATAACCTGTGCATGATCTTTGGTTCCCCGCTGCGCCCGAAAGTCTGTTCCGGCCTTCAGCCGTCCGCGGAGATGTGCGGCAGCACGCGCACGCAGGCGATCACTTACCTTCTTGAGCTGGAAGCGCTCACCGCCCCTTAAACGTCCTTAATTCGCGCCAGACACCCTATCGTCAGCGTACACATCACCAGCGCAATCCAGAATACCGTGTGATAGCTCCAGATCTCGGCCACGATGCCGGCCATTGAACCTGCAATAATCCAGCCCACGCGAGTGGTATTGGTATAAAGGGTGGTGGCGGAGCCTGCCTGGTCTGGCATCAGGTCCTGGAAGTAGAGCATGCCAATCCCGGCGAGTATGCCGATATAAATGGCGTTGAGAAGCTGCAGTGCCAGCAAGAGTCCTGGCGTGTGCACCGTCAGCATACCGATATAGAACAGCAGTCCTGCGACAGCCGCGATGCGCATTAAAAAACGCTTTCCGAAACGCTTCGCGTAATAGCCCGCGATCAGCATGGTCGGGATCTCAAGCCCGGCCGCGGTTCCCATCATAATGCCCGCCAGCTTCTCTGGCAGATGCAGCTCATCAATAATAAACAGTGGCATGTTGATAATATAAAGGCTGTTTGTTCCCCACATCAACGTACAGATAACAAACAGGAGCAGCGCATCACGACGGTTACGGCGCGGGGCTTCCAGTACGCCTGAAGCCACTTTGGGCTCTTTGCGCATCGACGGCAGGAAGAACCACACCATGGTGCCGCACACCACAAACGCGACAGCCGCACTCAGGTACATCACCGTAAAGCCAAACCCCATCGCCAGGGCATACGCCAGCGGCGGGCCAATGACCCATGCCAGCGACACTTGGGCACGCAGAATAGAGCTGAACATCACCGCTTCACGACCGGTATGGTCGGCGTGCTCGCGGGCGAGGGCGAACATCTGCGGGTTCGCCGTGGAACCGAAGCTGCTCAGGAACACCCCCACGAACAGCAGGATGAAATAGTTGCGGTTAAAAGCAAACAACACGCAGGCAAACACCCCGAGAAGGCAGCAAAAGACGATCAGACTTTTACGATCGCCTTTTCTGTCGGAACGTCCCGCCAGAAACTGACTCACCAGAATGCCGATGATGGCACTGCCGGTAAAAAAGAAGCCAACCATTGCCGGACGGGCGTGGACTTCATTGGTCAGAAACAGGCTCAGCGTGGGCGTCTGTAACGCCCCGGCAATGCCGGTAAGGAAGGCAACAATCAAAAACGCCGTGGACGTCAAATCAAAGGGTTTTGGCGAGGCGGCGGCAGGGGTGTTATGCATACTTTCAGTATCAGCAAGTCATAAAGAGACGCGGAGTGTACGACGCTTGTCAGAAAATAAACAGGTACTGCGGTCAATTTCGCCACGAAAAATCAAAATGCCATTTCAATTAACAGGCTCGGGCTGAACTTAGCTGAAACTGACTTGCTGAACGTCAGCAAGATTCAGCTGAGCGAAGAAGAAATGTGCTGTATCTCTAAATTCTGCATCGCCATTTGTAACTTTTCTTGCAAGGTTAAGCAGAAAGCGCAAGACTTTTTGAAACGTTTCAGCGCTATCTTGTTTTAACAAACGGAGCAGGCTAGCGCATTTTTTCTCATTTAAGCTGAAACGATTCAAGTTCAGCAGGAGAGGAGAACCATGTTCCAGTTATCTGTTCAGGATATCCACCCGGGCGCTCAGGCCGGGAACAAAGAAGAGGCCATTCGCCAGGTTGCCGCTGCCCTTGTGCAGGCGGGTAATGTCGCGGACGGCTACGTTAACGGCATGCTGGCGCGCGAGCAGCAGACCTCCACTTTCCTCGGCAATGGCATTGCCATTCCGCACGGTACAACGGACACCCGCGATCAGGTGCTGAAAACCGGCGTTCAGGTTTATCAGTTCCCTCAGGGTGTGGTGTGGGGCGACGGTCAGGTTGCTTACGTGGCAATCGGTATCGCTGCCAGCAGCGACGAGCACCTGGGCCTGCTGCGTCAGCTGACGCATGTGCTGAGCGATGATTCGGTGGCTGAACAGCTGAAGTCCGCGACGACTGCGGAAGAGCTGCGCGCGTTGCTGATGGGCGAAAAACAGAGTGAAGCGCTGAAACTGGATAATGAAACATTGACCCTGGATGTTGTGGCGAGCGATCTGGTCACGCTGCAGGCGCTGAACGCAGGCCGTCTGAAAGAAGCCGGTGCGGTAGACGCGTCCTTTATCACGCGCGTTATCAATGAGAAGCCGCTGAACCTGGGACAAGGTATCTGGCTGAACGACAGTGCTGAAGGCAACCTGCGCAGCGCTATCGCGGTGAGCCGCGCGGCCAACGCGTTTGACATTGAGGGCGCGCACGCTGCGATGCTGGTCACCGTCGCTATGACCGATGAACAGCCGGTTTCCGCGCTAAAACGTCTTGGCGATCTGCTGCTGAATGACAAGGCTGAAAAACTGCTGAACGCTGACGCAAGCACGCTGCTGGCGCTGCTGACCAGCGATGATGTGCTGACTGATGACGTGCTGACCGCTGAGTTTGTAGTGCGTAACGAGCACGGCCTGCATGCCCGTCCTGGCACCATGCTGGTGAATACCATTAAACAATTCGAAAGTGAGATTACCGTGACTAACCTTGATGGCACGGGCAAACCGGCCAACGGCCGTAGCCTGATGAAAGTTGTCGCGCTGGGCGTGAAGAAAGGTCACCGTCTGCGCTTTACCGCACAGGGTGCTGATGCTGAACAGGCGCTGAAAGCGATTGGCGACGCCATCGCGGCAGGTCTGGGGGAGGGCGCATAATGAGCAGACGTGTTGCGACTATTACGCTGAACCCGGCATATGACCTGGTGGGGTTTTGCCCGGAGATTGAGCGCGGCGAAGTAAACCTCGTGCGTACCACTGGCCTGCATGCTGCAGGTAAAGGGATTAACGTCGCGAAAGTGCTCAAGGATCTCGGTATCGATGTCACCGTGGGCGGATTCCTCGGTAAAGATAACCAGGATGGTTTCCAGCAGCTGTTCAGCGAGCTGGGGATTGCTAACCGTTTTCAGGTGGTTCAGGGCCGTACCCGTATCAACGTCAAGCTGACGGAGAAAGACGGCGAAGTGACCGATCTGAACTTCTCAGGCTTCGAGGTGACTCCGTCAGACTGGGAGCGCTTCGTGAACGATTCTCTGACCTGGCTTGGTCAGTTCGACATGGTCTGCGTCAGCGGCAGCCTGCCGTCCGGCGTGAGCCCGGAAGCGTTCACCGACTGGATGACGCGTCTGCGAAGCCAGTGCCCATGCATTATTTTTGACAGCAGCCGTGACGCGCTGGTCGCTGGCCTGAAAGCCTCGCCGTGGCTGGTGAAGCCGAATCGCCGCGAACTGGAGATCTGGGCTGGCCGTAAGCTGCCAGAATTAAAAGATGTGATTGACGCTGCCCATGCGCTGCGCGAGCAGGGTATCGCTCACGTGGTTATCTCTCTTGGTGCAGAAGGGGCGCTGTGGGTTAACGCTTCTGGCGAATGGATCGCCAAACCGCCATCGGTTGACGTTGTCAGCACCGTTGGCGCAGGGGATTCAATGGTTGGCGGTCTGATTTATGGCCTGCTGATGCGTGAATCCAGTGAACATACTTTACGTCTTGCCACCGCCGTTGCTGCCCTGGCCGTTAGCCAGAGCAATGTCGGTATTACCGATCGTACCCAGTTAGCCGCGATGATGGCGCGCGTTGACTTAAAACCTTTTAACTAACAGCAGGAGAGGAATAATGAAAACGCTGCTGATCATTGACTCCGGTCTCGGACAGGCTCGCGCCTATATGGCGAAGACCTTGCTGGGAGCGGCGGCGAACAAAGCACATCTCGAGATGACGGATAACCCGGGCGACGCCGAAATGGTGATTGTTCTGGGTGATAAAATTCCCGCTGACAGTGCGCTGAATGGCAAAAAAGTGTGGCTGGGCGACATCAATCGCGCGGTGGCACACCCGGAGCTGTTCCTGAGCGAAGCGAAAGGTCATGCGTCTGTTTACAGCGCACCGGTCGCGGCGCCGGTTGCCGCGTCCGGACCAAAACGTATTGTGGCGATCACGGCCTGCCCGACGGGCGTGGCTCATACCTTTATGGCGGCTGAAGCCATTGAAACCGAAGCGAAAAAACGCGGCTGGTGGGTAAAAGTTGAAACACGTGGATCCGTTGGTGCGGGCAACGCAATCACCCCAGAAGAGGTGGCTGAGGCCGATCTGGTGATGGTTGCGGCTGACATCGAAGTGGACCTGGCGAAATTTGCCGGTAAGCCGATGTACCGCACGTCAACGGGCCTGGCGCTGAAAAAGACCGCTCAGGAGTTTGATAAAGCGCTGGTGGAAGCGAAGCCGTATCAGGCAACGGGGTCCACGCAAACTGCGACGGAAGGTAAGAAAGAGTCAGCTGGCGCCTATCGCCATCTGCTGACCGGTGTGTCTTATATGCTGCCGATGGTGGTGGCGGGCGGTCTGTGTATTGCCCTCTCGTTCGCGTTTGGTATTACCGCGTTTAAAGAAGAAGGCACGCTGGCTGCTGCCCTGATGCAGATTGGTGGTGGTTCCGCGTTTGCCCTGATGGTGCCGGTGCTGGCAGGCTTTATCGCCTTCTCCATCGCTGACCGTCCGGGCCTGACGCCGGGTCTTATCGGCGGTATGCTGGCGGTGAGCACCGGTTCTGGCTTTATCGGCGGTATCATTGCCGGTTTCCTGGCGGGTTACGTTGCGAAGCTTATCAGCTCGAAGCTGAAACTGCCGCAGAGTATGGAAGCGCTGAAACCGATCCTGATCATCCCGTTGATTTCCAGCCTGGTGGTGGGCCTGGCGATGATTTACCTCATCGGTAAACCTGTAGCGGGTATCCTGGCGGGTCTGACCCACTGGCTGCAAACCATGGGTACCGCGAATGCGGTACTGCTGGGAGCTATTCTCGGTGGCATGATGTGTACCGACATGGGTGGCCCGGTGAACAAAGCAGCATACGCATTCGGTGTTGGCCTGCTGAGTACCCAGACCTACGCGCCAATGGCAGCGATTATGGCGGCCGGTATGGTGCCACCATTGGCTCTTGGCCTGGCAACCATCATTGCACGTCGTAAGTTCGACAAAGCGCAGCAGGAAGGGGGGAAAGCCGCCCTGGTACTTGGCCTGTGCTTTATCACCGAAGGGGCAATTCCGTTCGCGGCGCGTGACCCAATGCGCGTGCTGCCATGCTGTATCGTGGGGGGCGCGGTAACCGGTGCTATCTCCATGGCGGTTGGCGCGAAACTGATGGCACCACACGGCGGTCTGTTCGTGCTGCTGATCCCAGGTGCAATCACGCCAGTGCTGGGTTATCTGCTGGCGATTGTGGCCGGTACGCTGGTGGCAGGTCTCTCTTACGCGGTGCTGAAACGTCCGGAAGCGGAAGGGGTCGCGAAAGCGGCGTAAGCGGTAAAACAATAAAAAAGCCGGGTGCTTATGCGACCCGGCTTTTTTTATGCCGCCTGTTCAGCGGTTTGCTGCGCCTTCAGCCAGGCAATCTCTTCTGCCCAGATGTCCGGATTAATGGTTTCCAGCACCATCGGGATACCGTCGAAACGGGCATCCTGCATAATAAAGCGGAACGCATCGTGGCCAATATTGCCTTCACCGAGGCTGTGATGGCGGTCCACGCGGCTGCCAAACGCGCTTTTCGCATCGTTCAAGTGCATTCCGCGCAGATACTTGAAGCCCACAATGCGTTCAAACTCATCGAAAGTCTTTTTCGTCTCATCAAGCGTTCGCAGATCGTAACCCGCGGCAAAGGCATGGCAGGTATCAATACACACGCCCACGCGGGATTTATCCTCCACGCCGTCAATAATGGCCGCCAGATGTTCGAACTTAAAGCCGAGGTTACTGCCCTGGCCGGCGGTGTTCTCGATGACCGCCGTTACGCCCTGGGTTTTATCCAGCGTGATGTTGATGGATTCGGCAATGCGCGCCAGACAGGCATCTTCGTCAATCTGCATCAGATGACTTCCCGGATGGAAGTTCAACAGCGTCAGCCCAAGCTGCTCGCAGCGCTGCACTTCATCAAGAAAAGCCTCGCGGGATTTCTCCAGCGCCTCCTGCACGGGATGGCCGAGGTTAATGAGATAGCTGTCGTGGGGAAGGATTTGACCCGGCCCGTAGTGGTATTTCTCACAGGCGGCTTTGAAATCATCAATCACTTCAGAGGTGAGCGGGGCGGCGCGCCACTGGCGCTGGTTCTTGGTGAACAGGGCGAAAGCGGTCGCCTCAATTTCGGCGGCGCGAATGGCGGCATTCGCAAGGCCACCTGCAGCGCTGACGTGCGCTCCAACATATTTCATAAAGGGACTCCTGTTAACCCGAAATACGTATGATAGCGGGTTAACAGGAGAAGGATGAAGTGGTTTATGCCATCAGGCTATGTACCGCGAGGTTAATCGCACCGCCACCAACGATCAGCCAGATGAAGAGTACCAGCGCCATCAGCAGCGGTTTTGCACCTGCTTTTTTCAGCGCGCTCACGTGTGTCGTGACCCCGAGCGCCGCCATCGCCATCGCCAGCAGGACGGTATCCAGCGTGACCAGCATATCCACCACGGCTTTCGGCAGCAGGTGGAAGGAGTTAAATACCGCCACCACGATGAAAAGAATCGCAAACCATGGAATGGTGATTTTACTCTTCTGGCTGCTGCCTGCCGGCGCGAGTTGTTTTACGCGAGCGGCCAGGATAATCAGGAACGGAGCCAGCATCATGACGCGCAGCATTTTGGCAATGACCGCGGCATTTTCCGCATCCGGATTAATGGCATGACCCGCCGCCACCACCTGAGCCACTTCATGCATGGTTGAACCAATATAAATGCCGTAGGTCTCCGGACTAAACCAGTGCGCAACCAGCGGGTACATGGCCGGGTAGAGGAAAATCGCCAGCGTACCGAAAATAACCACGGTCGCGACGGCAACCGTCACTTTGCTGGATTCTGCCTTAACGACAGGTTCGGTTGCCAGTACCGCGGCAGCCCCGCAGATGCTGCTGCCGGCACCAATCAGCCAGCTGGTTTGTTTATCCAGCCCAAACACTTTCTGGCCGATAAAGCAGGCCAGTAAAAAGGTGCTGGTCAGGGTCAGGACGTCAATAGCGATCCCGCTGACGCCGACATCCGCAATCTGTGAAAAGGTCAGGCGGAAGCCGTAAAGGATAATCCCAAGGCGCAGCAGATGCTGTTTGGCGAAAATAACCCCGCCATCACAGGACTTCCAGATATGGGGGTAAACGGTATTTCCCACCACCATGCCGAGCAATATTGCCAGCGTTAAGGCACTAAAACCTGCCCCGGCGACGGCCGGAATGCTGCCGCCCCATAACGCTACGCCAGTTATCACCGCGCTGAGCGCAAGACCCGGCACGAAGTGCCACAATGTACGTTGATGCTGTAAGGTGTGTTCTGACATAACCTTCTCCTTTATCTGGCTAAAAGGTTACGGCGTTGTGGCTTAAAAATAAAATTGATTATATACTTATAATCAATCTATATAAGTGGTAAGTGACCATGCACATTACGTTGCGTCAGCTGGAAGTTTTTGCCGAAGTGCTGAAAAGCGGGTCGACGACGCAGGCCTCGCAAATGCTGGCGCTGTCCCAGTCCGCGGTAAGCGCGGCCCTGACCGATCTGGAAGGGCAACTGGGGGTTCAGCTTTTCGACAGAGTGGGGAAACGGCTGGTCGTCAATGAACATGGCCGCCTGCTGTACCCGCGCGCGCTGGCATTGCTGGAGCAGGCGACTGAAATCGAACAATTGTTCCGCGAAGAGAACGGGGCCATCCGCGTTTACGCCAGCAGTACGATCGGCAATTACATTCTGCCGGAAGTGATTGCCCGCTATCGCCGGGATTTCCCGACCCTGCCGCTGGAGATGAGCGTTGGCAATAGCCAGGATGTCATCAATGCGGTGATCGATTTCCGCGTGGACATCGGTTTGATTGAAGGGCCGTGTCACAATGTCGATATCATTGCTGAACCCTGGCTGGAAGATGAGCTGGTGGTGTTCGCCTCGCCAGCCTCTTCTTTATTACAGGGTGAAGTGACGCTGGAACGGCTGGCTCAGGCGCAGTGGATCCTCCGGGAACAGGGCTCCGGTACCCGTGAAATTGTCGATTACCTGCTGCTCTCTCACCTGCCGCATTTCCGGCTGAGTATGGAGCTGGGCAACTCGGAAGCCATCAAACACGCGGTCCGTCATGGGCTGGGCATCAGCTGTCTCTCCCGGCGGGTGATTGCTGAACAGCTTGAGGCCGGCACGCTGGTCGAAATACCGCTCCCGTTGCCTAAACTGGTGCGCACGCTGTGGTGCATTCATCATCGTCAGAAACACCTTTCCAGCTCGCTGCAGCGTTTTCTGCGCTATTGCGACATGTAAACCCGCAATGCGGATCCTCTCTCCGTTGGGAGAGGGGAGATGCAGATGCGTGCTTTACTTATAATCCTGGCCGAGTCATGAAGCTCTCTTATAACTGAGCATTTCTGCCGGAAGGAACGCGTATCGTCTGCTACAATCGCGCCTCATTTGTTGAAGGGACAGCATTTTCACATGGTTTCAGAAATTAAAACCACAGAAGCGCCCGCGCTACGTCGCGAACTTAAGGCGCGTCACCTGACGATGATCGCTATCGGCGGTTCAATCGGTACAGGTCTTTTTGTTGCCTCTGGCGCAACAATTTCGGCAGCCGGCCCGGGTGGGGCACTTTTCTCTTATATCCTGATTGGCCTGATGGTGTACTTCCTGATGACCAGTCTGGGCGAACTGGCGGCGTACATGCCGGTATCCGGTTCGTTTTCGACCTACGGTCAAAAATACGTTGAAGAAGGCTTCGGCTTCGCGCTGGGCTGGAACTACTGGTACAACTGGGCTGTTACTATCGCCGTTGACCTTGTCGCCGCACAGCTGGTGATGAACTGGTGGTTCCCGGACACGCCAGGCTGGATCTGGAGTGCGCTGTTCCTGGCGGTGATCTTCCTGCTCAACTACATCTCCGTGCGTGGTTTTGGCGAAGCGGAATACTGGTTCTCTTTGATCAAAGTGGCAACCGTCATCATCTTTATCGTCGTCGGTGTGGCGATGATCGTTGGTATTTTCAAAGGCGCTCAACCTGCAGGATGGAGTAACTGGAGCATTGGCGATGCGCCATTTGCGGGTGGATTCTCGGCCATGATTGGCGTGGCGATGATTGTCGGCTTCTCCTTCCAGGGAACCGAGCTGATCGGGATTGCTGCCGGTGAATCCGAGAACCCGGAGAAGAACATTCCACGCGCGGTGCGTCAGGTATTCTGGCGTATCCTGCTGTTCTATGTGTTTGCGATTTTGATTATCAGCCTGATCATTCCTTACACCGATCCAAGCCTGCTGCGCAATGATGTGAAAGACATCAGTGTTAGCCCGTTCACGCTGGTCTTCCAGCATGCCGGTCTGCTCTCCGCCGCGGCGGTGATGAACGCCGTTATCCTGACCGCCGTGCTCTCAGCGGGTAACTCCGGCATGTATGCGTCTACCCGTATGCTCTATACCCTGGCATGCGACGGCAAAGCGCCACGCATCTTTTCTAAGCTGTCCCGTGGCGGCGTACCGCGTAACGCCCTGTATGCCACAACGGTGATTGCCGGTCTGTGCTTCCTGACCTCCATGTTTGGCAACCAGACGGTGTACCTGTGGCTGCTCAATACGTCCGGTATGACGGGCTTTATCGCCTGGCTCGGGATTGCTATCAGCCACTATCGCTTCCGCCGCGGTTACGTTATGCAAGGTCATGACATCAATGACCTGCCGTATCGCTCAGGGTTCTTCCCGCTGGGGCCTATTTTCGCCTTCATTCTGTGCCTGATTATTACGCTGGGACAGAACTATGAAGCGTTCCTTGCGGACCGTATCGACTGGGGTGGTGTAACGGCGACCTACATCGGTATTCCGCTGTTCCTGATAATCTGGTTTGGTTACAAACTGACGAAGGGGACGCGCTTTGTTCGCTACAGTGAAATGGAATTTCCGGGACGCGTAAAACAATAACCGCACTTCCTCTCTTTTAGCCCGCTCGGTTGAGCGGGCTTTTTTATTGGCGATCAGAAGCTGTAGGTCATGCCGACAGTGTAACGGCGGCCATCAAGTACGGTATCGTAAGTCTCGTAATCAATCTGTTTATCCAGCACGTTATACACGCCTGCGGTTACCAGCAGGTTCTTGTTGGCGTTATAACGCAGACCCACATCAACCTGCGTGTAAGACGGTGTGCCCTGTGACATTGAGGTCCGGCTGAGATACTCAGAAGATTTGCCGCGGAAGTTCAGACGGCTCCAGAAGCCCACATCCTGCGTGGCCTGCCAGTCCAGCGTGGTGTTGAACATATGCTTAGGCATTTTATTCAGTGGCTTACCGGAGAACTGACCGCTCTTCTGCTCGGATTCGGTATAGGTGTAGTTAGCCGTCCAGTTAACATCACGGGTGATTTTCCAGCCGAAAGTGGATTCCACACCGCGCATGTTGGCTTTATCGACGT
Source organism: Enterobacter sp. WPR_3_1 (assembly GCF_003635055.1). Classification (NCBI taxonomy): domain Bacteria; kingdom Pseudomonadati; phylum Pseudomonadota; class Gammaproteobacteria; order Enterobacterales; family Enterobacteriaceae; genus Enterobacter; species Enterobacter sp. WPR_3_1. Next base: position 355,653 of record NZ_RBXU01000008.1, read on the forward strand.
TGACCCGGTCGCTGACAAAATCGTAGGCATGACCGCCAATCGTACAGGCAGGGTCGGCACTGCTGTTACAGCGACGTACTTCAGTGATTTTGTTTTTGAAGTCGGTATTGAACAGCGTAACGCCGGCGTTAAGATTGTCATTGTTATCCCAGAGCAGGGCGATCTCTTCGCTCAGGCTCTTCTCCGGCTTGAGGTCCGGGTTACCCACGATCATGCCATCCAGCCGACCGCCGCCCGTTGCCTGACCCCAGTTGGCGGAGGACTGACGCAGATCCGGTGCACGGTAGCCGGCAGAAACGCCCCCTTTTAACGTCCACTGTTCTGCAAGGTGCCACACCCCATAACCGCGAGGCGTCCAGTTGGTGCCATAGTTCTGGTCTTTATCCATACGCAGACCACCGGTCGCCGTGAAGCTATCGGTCATCGCCCACTCATCTTCAGCAAACAGCGCCCAGCTCCAGCGCGTCAGTTTGTTGAGCCCGTCCGCCGCCTCAAGCTGGTTACCGTTGTCACGCAGCTTCTCATAGCGATATTGACCGCCGAGGGTCAGGGTATGGTCGCCGAGGAAGATCTGGTTCTGGTTGTTGAAAGTGGTGTTATACGAACGCATTTTGCGAACCGGGTTATTGGTCTCTTCCTGCTGGATGTAGCTGGTAGTGTTGAAGTCGCTGTAGTAACCGCTGTGGGTAAGGGAATAGGTCGTATGTTCGTAGCGGGTTTCGCTTTTGCTGTTTGGCGTGCAGGTTGCCCCGCGGCAGGTTTCAGTCGCTTTCGACTTGCCCGGCGTGCTGTTTCGGTCCTGAAGTTCGCGGGCAAAATCGAGGTCAAAATCGTTCTGCTCGTCCGGGGTAAAGTTCAGCGTGATCCCGCCGTTACGCATTTTCTGCTCATTGAAACCGTTCAGGATCTGATCTTCCGCGCGACGTGAGAGCAGGCCTGTCACTTTTGCACCGAGCAGTCCGTCAATTAACGGGCCGGAAGCGTAGGCGTTGGTCTGGAAGATATCCCCGGAATCATGGTTCTCCTGGAACGTGGCATCGCCGTGTAACGATCCGGTCCAGGCTTTGGTATTCGAGACTTTTTTGGTAATGATGTTGATTACGCCGCCCATTGCATCTGAGCCATAGAGCGATGACATGGGCCCGCGGATCACTTCGATGCGCTCGATAGACTCCAGCGGCGGTAGCCAGCCTTGCTCAATGCCCGAGTTATCGCTGTTCGGGCGCGTGCTGCGCGTGCTGACGCGCTTGCCATTGACCAGGAACAAGGTGTACTGGGACGCCATGCCGCGAATGCTGATATCGCTGCTGCTTCCGCCGCCCGTCACGACGACGCCCGGGACATCTTTTAGCGCATCGGTCACATCGCGGTAAGCCTTGTCTTCAATCTGCTGCTTTGAAATGACGGAGATAGAGGCCGGGGCATTCTGGATTTTTTGCTCAAAACCCGTGGCGGTCACCACCACGGTATCCGGGTCGGCTGCGTGAGCAAGAGGGGAGAGCATGGCGGCGCTGATGGCAACAGCTAATAACGTAACGCGTGGTATTGTCATTTGAACATTCCATATCAAAAAGAAAAACACTCCATCTGGTAACCCTGAGAACTGTATGTATTTGTCTTGTAAGAACTCTTTGTGATGGAGAAGAGCCTGGAATTGTACAAAAGAATGTGAAATTGTAAACACAAATGATAATCGAAATCATTTGTGTTTTGATGTTGATCGAAGAAACAGGCTTTTATTCAAGGGGATAGGTTTTGAGGCCCGGCAGACGGAGCGCCACCGGGCAAGAAGGGAGGAACTTACTTAAACAGATGCGCCGCATGGAAGCGGAGATGATCTTCAATAAATGACGCCATAAAGTAATAGCTGTGGTCATACCCTGGCTGGATACGCAGCGTCAGCGGCCAGTCCTTCTGGCGTGCCGCTTCGGCCAGAACCGCAGGTTGTAGCTGACCGGCGAGGAACTGATCCGCATCGCCCTGATCGATCAGCGTCGGGATGGCGTCCCCCGTGTTGCTGGCCAGCATCAGCGCACAGCTGTCCCACGCCTGCCATTTATCCGTGTCACTGCCCAGATAATGGGTGAAGGCTTTCTGACCCCATGGCACCTGGGTGGGGTTCACAATCGGAGCAAATGCCGACACGCTGGTGTATTTTCCCGGATTTTTCAGCGCCATTATCAACGCGCCGTGTCCACCCATGGAGTGTCCGCTAATAGCACAGCGGTCGCTTACCTCAAATTCGGCCTGAACCAGCGCAGGCAGTTCGTCACGAATGTAATCATACATGCGGTAATGACGTGCCCAGGGCTGCTCTGTCGCGTTCAGGTAGAATCCGGCGCCTTTGCCCAGATCGTACCCGGCATCATCGGCGACATCATCGCCACGCGGGCTGGTGTCAGGCATGACCAGCGCAATCCCCAGTTCAGCCGCAATACGCTGCGCGCCCGCTTTGGTGGTGAAGTTTTCGTCGGTACAGGTTAAACCGGACAGCCAGAACAGCACGGGTGGCTTTACGCCCGTTTCAGTTGGCGGCAAAAAAATGCTGAACGTCATGGCACAGTTCAGTACGCTGGAGTCGTGCCGCCAGCGCTGCTGTCGACCTTCAAAACAACGATGCTCTTCGAGCAGTTCCATGCAGGGCTCCTTAATACGAATTGCTATTTACTCGGCCCATAATACAGAGTTTTCATTTACCTGTGAGTAACTTTCACTTTCGCAGGACGGTAAGATGCGGCATCATAAATTAACTTTTCTTTAACAATTGGAGCGGTCATGGCGCTGCGTATCGCGCTCAGTGGGTTTGTGGTTCTGGTGGTAGCGATGGGGATAGGGCGCTTTGCTTTTACCCCTCAGGTGCCGCTAATGATTGCCGCCGGGCAACTCACGCTCACCAGCGCGGGCCTGGTGGCGGCGATGAACTATCTGGGCTATCTGGTGGGAGCATGGGATGCAATGCGTGCGCACCGCTTCGTTGAAACACGCCTTTGGTTGGGTATTTTTGGTGCAGTTGCGCTGACGCTGCTTTCCGCTGCGGCTGATAACGCCGTGTTACATGGCCTGCTGCGCTTTGTGATTGGCTGCATGAGCGGCTGGTCGATGGTGCTGATTGCCGCCTGGACCAACGAGCGGCTGGGACAACTGGGGAAACCGGGTCTCAGCGCCGCGGTATTTGCCGGGCCAGGTGCAGGTATTGCGCTCAGCGGGCTGCTTGCCGTCTATATCCAGGCTAAGGCGCTCTCCGCCGGTGCAGCATGGCAAATCTACGGCGTACTGGCGCTGGTGCTTATCGCGCTGGTGGCCCGGTATCTGCCGCGTGCGGGTCAACTTCACCGGCCGGGCAGCGCACCGGAACCGCTCGTCCTGACGAAGAATTTAAAGCGCCTGGTCTGGAGCTACAGCCTGGCCGGGTTTGGCTATATCCTTCCGGCGACCTTTTTATCGCAAATGGCGGCCGTGCGTTTTCCCGGCAGTCTGTTTGCCCAGTTTGTCTGGCCGATATTTGGTATTGCCGCCGTGGCGGGCATTGCGCTCAGCATCGTTTTACGCCACACCTCAACCTCAAACCGCAGGCTGGCTATCGTATTGTGGTTGCAGGGGGCCGGCGTACTGGCAGCCTGGCTGTTGCCGGGGATTGGCGGGTTACTGACCGGCGGCTTGCTCGTTGGGGGCGGGTTCTTGTGTGCCGTTCAGCTCTCTTTACTTTATGGGCGCGAACTGGCACCAGATCACACGCGCTACATGGCGGGACTGCTTACTACCGGTTATGCCGTCGGTCAGTTGATTGGCCCGGTAACGTCGGCGTTGTCGACGTGGCTCACGCACCGACTGGAGCCTGCGCTGGGGCTGGCGGGCGTCGCGCTGTTCATCGGCGGCGCACTGGTCTGGGATCGTCAGGCCGAAAGGCAACAGCAATTGCAATAATTATCGTCGTGAATACTGGATTATGTGCGCCGCCTCACGCACAATGAGCGCACACTTTTGCCACAACGAGGGCAAAAGACGCCACACCTGCAGGAGAAAAGAATGCCATCACTCAGTAAAGAAGCAGCCCTGGTTCATGAAGCTCTGGTTGCGCGTGGTCTTGAAACGCCACTGCGTCCACCCGTTCAGGAACTGGACAATGAAACCCGTAAGCATCTGATTGCTGGGCATATGACCGAGATCATGCAACTGCTGAATCTCGATCTGAGCGACGACAGTCTGATGGAGACGCCGCACCGTATCGCAAAAATGTACGTTGACGAAATTTTCTCCGGCCTGGATTACGCCAATTTCCCGAAAATCACCGTCATTGAAAACAAGATGAAGGTGGATGAGATGGTAACGGTACGTGATATCACGTTAACCAGTACCTGCGAACACCACTTCGTGACCATCGACGGTAAAGCGACCGTGGCTTATATTCCTAAAGATACGGTGATTGGTCTGTCGAAGATCAACCGCATCGTGCAGTTCTTTGCTCAGCGTCCACAGGTGCAGGAGCGTCTGACGCAGCAGATCCTGACCGCGCTGCAAACGCTGCTGGGCACCAATAACGTGGCAGTATCTATCGACGCCGTTCACTACTGTGTGAAAGCGCGCGGCGTGCGTGATGCCACCAGTGCGACCACCACGACGTCGCTGGGCGGTCTGTTTAAATCCAGCCAGAACACCCGCCAGGAGTTTCTGCGCGCCGTGCGTCACCACAACTAATCTGACAGGGCAGGCTACATGGAGCGAAACGTCACGCTCGATTTTGTTCGAGGCGTCGCCATTCTCGGTATCCTGCTGCTTAACATCAGCGCCTTCGGCTTGCCGAAGGCGGCGTATCTCAATCCTGCGTGGTATGGCGACATCACCCGCAGCGATGCCTGGACGTGGGCCATCCTCGATCTCTTTGCCCAGGTCAAATTCCTCACTCTGTTTGCCCTGCTGTTTGGCGCGGGCCTGCAGCTACTGCTCAGGCGCGGCACGCGCTGGATCCAGTCGCGTCTGACATTGCTGGTGATCCTCGGCTTTATTCACGGGCTGTTCTTCTGGGATGGCGACATTCTTCTCGCCTATGGCTTAGTCGGGCTGATTTGCTGGCGGCTCATTCGCGATGCGCACAGCGTAAAAAGCCTGTTTAACACGGGCGTGATGCTTTACGTCATGGGCCTTGGCGTGCTGTTACTGCTGGGGATAATCTCCGGTGATGCGGCAAACCGTTCATGGATCCCCGATGCCGCCAATCTTCAGTACGAGCAGTACTGGAAGCTGAAAGGAGGCACGGAAGCGATAAGCAACCGTGCGGATATGCTTGGCGATAACCTGCTGGCGCTGGGGGCGCAGTATGGCTGGCAGCTGGCAGGGATGATGCTTATGGGGGCATCACTGATGCGCACCGGCTGGCTGAAAGGGGAGTTTTCCCTTCGCCACTATCGCCTGACGGGAGCCGGGTTAATTCTTCTCGGCGTGCTGATTAATCTGCCGGCCGTGATCATGCAGTGGCATCTGCACTGGAACTACCGCTGGTGTGCGTTTCTGCTTCAGGTCCCGCGCGAGCTGAGCGCGCCCTTCCAGACGATTGGCTATGCGGCACTCATTTACGGCTTCTGGCCACAAATGTGTCGCGCATGGATTGTCAGTGCCATTGCCTGCGTAGGCCGTATGGCCCTCAGCAATTACATTCTGCAGACGCTGATATGCACCACGCTTTTCTATCGGTTTGGCCTGTTTATGAAATTCGACCGGCTTTCGCTGCTGGCGTTTGTTATCCCGGTCTGGATGGTTAACCTGGCGTTTTCTGTTCTCTGGCTACGTTATTTCCGCCAGGGGCCGCTGGAGTGGGTGTGGCGTCAGTTAACCGCACATGCTTCAGGGGTATCATTGAGAAATACATCCAGATAACGATCTGGATCACAATCATTAACAAAACGGATGTAAACGTTTTCATCTGTGTGAGCTTCTTCACGTAGTCCCCTTTCTCTCGCTGCCAAAATAGCCACCTTGCTAAACACAGGGGGTGTCTGTGAGTTGCTGCAATCCTTTGAAGGATGGTGAATATGATCACCATTCGTGACGTCGCCCGTCAGGCGGGTGTTTCCGTGGCTACCGTCTCACGCGTGCTGAACAACAGCGCGCTGGTCAGCCCTGACACCCGCGAAACCGTAATGAAAGCCGTGACCCAGCTGGGTTATCGCCCTAATGCCAATGCGCAGGCGCTTGCCACGCAGGTCAGCGATACCATTGGCGTGGTGGTGATGGATGTCTCTGATGCCTTTTTCGGTGCGCTGGTTAAAGCGGTAGACGTTGTCGCTCAGCAGCATCAGAAATACGTGCTGATTGGCAACAGCTATCACGAGGCTGAAAAAGAGCGTCATGCGATTGAAGTGCTGATCCGCCAGCGTTGTAACGCACTGATTGTGCACTCAAAAGCCTTAAGCGATGACGAGATTTCCGGGTTTATGGAGCAAATCCCGGGCATGGTGCTGATCAACCGTATTGTGCCAGGGTATGCCCACCGCTGCGTCGGGCTGGATAACGTCAGCGGGGCGATGATGGCCACCAAAATGCTCATCAACAACGGGCATCAGCGGATCGGTTTTTTGGCCTCCAGCCATCATATTGAAGATGATGAGCTGCGGCGCGAAGGCTGGCAAAACGCCCTTAAAGAACAGGGTATTACGCCGTCTGAAAGCTGGGTCGGAACCGGAACGCCGGATATGCAGGGCGGGGAGGCGGCGATGGTGGAGTTGCTGGGCCGTAATCTGCAGCTGTCTGCCGTGTTTGCCTATAACGATAACATGGCGGCCGGGGCGCTGACTGCGCTGAAGGATAACGGCATTGCGGTGCCACAGCATTTATCGTTGATTGGTTTTGATGATATTCCCATTGCCCGTTACACCGACCCGCAGCTGACCACCGTGCGTTACCCCATTGCCTCTATGGCCAAACTGGCCACTGAGCTGGCGTTACAGGGGGCGGCAGGGCTGCTGGATCCGGGCGCAACACACTGTTTCATGCCGACTTTAGTGCGTCGACATTCTGTCGCTGCCCGGCAAATTGTGGTTCCGATCACTAACTGATTACATCAGCTGATGTAACCGTTTTCAATCTGTGAGTAAATTCACAGTATCTTAACAAGGCGCTGACTATGATGTCAGCGTTTTAGGGGCTGAAACGCTATGTAACAGTGATTAATCACTTTCACCATAGCCAATGTGCCGCAAACAACGAATAAAACGCATTTCTGGAGCGTTACCGAACACGGAAGATAGAAATTTTATAAGTGAACTTCGGCTGTCAGTAACGTTTTATTAACACCTGCCTGCCGATCGTTATTCACAAGAACTACCCTGCATAAAAAAAACCGGAGATACCATGAATAAGAAGGTGTTGACCCTGTCTGCTGTAATGGCAAGCATGCTTTTTGGTGCAGCAGCGCACGCTGCGGATACCCGTATTGGTGTGACCATCTATAAATACGACGACAACTTCATGTCTGTTGTCCGTAAAGCTATCGAGAAAGATGCTAAAGCAGCGCCAGATGTTCAGCTGCTGATGAATGACTCCCAGAACGACCAGTCCAAACAGAACGACCAGATCGACGTTCTGCTGGCAAAAGGCGTGAAGGCACTGGCCATCAACCTGGTTGACCCCGCTGCGGCAGGCACGGTCATTGAAAAAGCGCGCGGCCAGAATGTGCCGATTGTCTTCTTCAACAAAGAACCTTCCCGTAAAGCGCTGGACAGCTATGACAAAGCGTTTTACGTCGGTACTGACTCCAAAGAGTCCGGCATTATTCAGGGCGATCTGATCGCTAAACACTGGGCGGCGAACCCGAACTGGGACCTGAACAAAGACGGCCAGATCCAGTTCGTGCTGCTGAAAGGCGAACCAGGCCATCCGGATGCTGAAGCCCGTACCACTTACGTTATCAAAGAGCTGAATGATAAGGGCCTGAAAACCCAGCAGCTGGCATTAGATACCGCGATGTGGGATACCGCTCAGGCGAAAGATAAGATGGACGCGTGGCTGTCCGGCCCGAACGCTAACAAAATCGAAGTGGTAATTGCCAACAACGATGCGATGGCTATGGGTGCGGTAGAAGCGCTGAAAGCGCACAACAAATCAGCCATTCCTGTGTTCGGTGTGGATGCACTGCCAGAAGCTCTGGCCCTGGTGAAATCCGGTGCAATGGCCGGTACCGTGCTGAACGATGCCAACAACCAGGCGAAAGCAACCTTCGATCTGGCGAAAAACCTGGCCGATGGCAAAGGTGCGGCAGACGGTACGACCTGGAAAATTGAAAACAAAATCGTTCGCGTACCTTACGTCGGCGTAGACCAGTCCAACCTGGCTGAGTTTATCGGTAAATAAGTTATTTGAATTGTCTTCACTGGGCGCAACTTGTTGCGCCCTTTTATAACGCGATATGCGAGGCCAACAAGGTATAATTATGGTCAGCACAAATACTCAGTCATCTGGTGAATACTTGTTGGAAATGAGCGCTATCAACAAGTCATTTCCCGGGGTTAAGGCACTCGATAATGTTAATTTAAAAGTTCGTCCTCACTCTATTCACGCATTAATGGGTGAGAACGGCGCAGGTAAATCAACATTATTAAAATGTCTTTTTGGGATCTATCAAAAAGATTCTGGCAGCATTCTTTTTCAGGGGAAAGAGATCGATTTCCATTCAGCAAAAGAAGCACTGGAAAACGGTATCTCAATGGTTCACCAGGAATTAAACCTGGTGCTGCAGCGTTCTGTTATGGATAACATGTGGTTGGGCCGTTATCCGACCAAAGGTGTCTTTGTCGATCAGGATAAAATGTATCGCGACACCAAAGCGATTTTCGATGAACTGGATATTGATATCGATCCGCGCGCCCGCGTGGGAACGTTATCCGTGTCCCAAATGCAGATGATCGAAATTGCCAAAGCGTTCTCCTATGATGCGAAAATCGTCATCATGGACGAACCGACATCGTCATTAACGGAAAAAGAGGTTAACCACCTTTTTACCATTATTCGTAAGCTCAAAGACCGCGGCTGCGGCATTGTTTATATCTCTCATAAAATGGAAGAGATCTTCCAGCTGTGTGATGAGATTACCATCCTGCGCGACGGCCAGTGGATTGCCACCCAGCCTCTCGAAGGGCTGGATATGGACAAGATCATCGCCATGATGGTGGGGCGCTCTCTGAACCAGCGCTTCCCGGACAAAGAGAACAAGCCGGGTGAAGTGATCCTTGAGGTTCGCAATCTCACCTCGCTGCGTCAGCCGTCTATTCGCGACGTCTCTTTTGACCTGCATAAGGGCGAAATTCTCGGTATCGCAGGTCTGGTTGGGGCAAAACGTACTGATATTGTCGAAACCCTGTTCGGTATTCGTGAGAAAGCCGCGGGCACCATCACGCTGCACGGTAAGAAAATCAATAACCACAGCGCTAACGAAGCCATTAATAATGGTTTTGCGCTGGTCACGGAAGAGCGTCGTTCGACCGGTATTTATGCGTATCTGGATATTAACTTTAACTCGTTAATTTCCAATATTCGCAACTATAAAAACAAAGTCGGGCTGCTGGATAACTCCCGCATGAAGAGCGATACCCAGTGGGTGATTGACTCCATGCGCGTCAAAACGCCAGGTCACCGCACGCAAATTGGTTCGCTGTCAGGCGGTAACCAGCAGAAGGTCATTATTGGCCGTTGGTTATTAACCCAGCCAGAAATCCTGATGCTGGATGAACCGACCCGCGGTATTGACGTCGGCGCGAAGTTTGAGATTTATCAGCTGATTGCCGAGCTGGCGAAAAAGAATAAAGGGATCATTATTATTTCTTCCGAAATGCCGGAATTGTTAGGGATCACAGATCGTATTCTGGTTATGAGCAATGGTCTCGTTGCCGGTATTGTTGACACCAAAACGACAACGCAAAACGAAATTTTGCGTCTTGCGTCTTTGCACCTTTAAGATCAGGGGCTCCTCATGAGTGCGTTAAATAAAAAAAGTTTTCTCACTTACCTGAAAGAAGGCGGTATTTACGTTGTTCTTTTAGTACTGCTGGCTATCATCATTTTCCAGGACCCTACGTTCTTAAGCCTGTTGAACCTCAGTAACATCCTGACCCAGTCCTCCGTGCGCATTATTATCGCGCTGGGCGTGGCGGGACTTATCGTGACGCAGGGGACTGACCTGTCAGCGGGACGTCAGGTTGGCCTCGCGGCGGTTATCGCGGCAACGCTGCTGCAGTCGATGGAAAACGCCAACAAGGTGTTCCCGGAAATGGCGACCATGCCCATTTTCGTGGTGATCCTGATTGTCTGTGCGATCGGCGCAGTGATTGGTCTGATTAACGGCATCATTATCGCTTACCTGAACGTGACGCCATTTATCACCACCTTAGGTACGATGATCATCGTTTACGGTATCAACTCCCTGTACTACGACTTCGTGGGGGCGTCGCCAATCTCTGGCTTCGACAGCGGGTTCTCGACCTTTACGCAAGGGTTTATCGCGCTGGGCAGTTTCCGCCTGTCGTACATTACCTTCTACGCCCTGATTGCCGTCGCTTTTGTCTGGATCCTGTGGAACAAAACCCGCTTCGGTAAAAACATCTTCGCTATCGGCGGTAACCCGGAAGCGGCGAAAGTGTCCGGCGTCAACGTTGCCCTGAACCTGCTGATGATCTATGCCCTGTCAGGTGTGTTCTACGCCTTTGGTGGGATGCTGGAAGCGGGCCGTATCGGCTCTGCAACGAACAACCTGGGCTTCATGTACGAACTGGATGCGATCGCAGCCTGTGTGGTCGGCGGCGTCTCCTTTAGCGGCGGCGTGGGTACCGTGTTCGGCGTGGTAACCGGTGTCATCATCTTTACCGTAATCAACTACGGTCTGACCTACATCGGCGTGAACCCATACTGGCAGTACATCATCAAAGGCGGCATCATCATCTTTGCGGTCGCCCTGGATTCACTCAAATACGCGCGTAAAAAATAATCGCCTCTGGCATTACCTGGCCCGCTCATCGAGCGGGCTTTTTTGTGCTTCATGCCAGACTCGACTCCTCCCGGGTGACGATGCTCTCGAACCAGTCGAGCTCGGAGAGTTTGCAGGCAACCCACTGTTGAGAAAAAGCCTCTCCCAGGCTGTCGGTAAGATACTGACAGCGTGCAAATGTCTCGATCGCCTCCTGCTGAAACAGCGGCAGATCCGGCCCGTCCTGCTGAGGTTCAGGTAAATCATGCTCGTCAAAATTTTCCAGCCCGTACAGCATTCCGCTCAGAAGCGTTGCCACCACCAGATACGGGTTTGCATCAGCCCCGGCCAGCCGGTACTCAATACGCCGGTTATGGTCATCAGAGCAGGGAATACGCAGCGCGGCGGAGCGGGTGTTATAGCCCCAGGAGTTAAATAGCGGTTCCGTGAGGTTTTTACGCAGGCGGCGGAATGCGTTAACGCCAGGGGCGAGAATGGCGATGGAGGCGGGCATCAGCGCCAGCTGGCCAGCGATGCAGAGGCGCATCATGCTGTTCAGCGCTTCCACCGGAGACGCGAATACGTTTTCGCCATGAATATCGTTCAGGCTGAAATGGAAGTGCAAACCGCTGCCGGACTGCTGGCTGAACGGTTTGGCCATAAAGTTGGCCTGCAGACCCTGTTTCTCCGCAACGTAGCGGGTCAGGCGTCGCAGGGCCAGCACGTTATCGCAGACTTCAACGACGCGATGGCTATGCTTCAGGTTTAACTCGAACTGGCCAGATTCGGCCTCGGCCACGATCCCGGTCAGGGGGATACGCTGCAGGTGCGCCAGCTGCTCCAGCTCGTCAAACAGCGCCGCGTGTGCCGTTGAGGTATCCATATGAAAGCAGCCCTGATTTTGTGGATCCTGCGTGCCGCGTCCGGTCAGGTAAAACTCAATTTCCGGGGCAATCACCGGGAAGAGCCCGTGCTGATGGAAACGAGCCAGAACGTTTTGCAATATCACCCTTGGCTCAAGCGGGCACGGTTTGCCGTCGCTCTCTTTCATGGTCAGCAGGATCTGCGCGTTGTGCTGAGGGTCTTGCGAACAGGGGCGCAGGGAACCGCCGACGGGAACGCAGAGCCGGTCGGGCTCATCATCAAGCGGGGCGGCTATTTTGCCTTTATGGTCCATGGAGTAGACGGAGAGGGGGAAGTAACAGCCTTTTTCCAGATGTAGCATGCTTTCCACCGAGAGCCGCTTGCCGCGCATAATGCCATTGATATCGTTCAGGTAAACGTCAATATGTTTTGTCTGCGGGTAACGTTCCAGGTAATCCGCCACTTCCAGCGAGACGTTGTGCTGCATGGCATCAAGTTTGTCATCAAGCCAGAGGCCAGCGTTGAGCGCCGTCGGGAGTGATAAACCCGGGAAGTTAAAATAGGGGCGGATATTTTTCAGGAAAAACGCATTCATTATTGAGTTCATAGTCATTCTTCAATGAAGCCGTAGCGGCAGTGAACTCAGCTTAAAAGGGGCGGCGTAAAGGCGGGATAAAAAGCGTTACGCCCGGTATAAAGAAAGTATAAAGGCGAGGCTATTTTTTCTCTTTTTTCTGCATATCAAGCAGTTGTTCTGGCGTGACGGCCGGGTAGCCCTGCGCATCTTCCGGCACTTCATGCATCGCCGGAATGGGTACCAGCGGGCCTAAAAAGCGCGGTTCACGTTTGAAGATGTACAGATCGGCCAGAGCGCCAAAACGCGCGCCAAACTCACGTACGCGGACGCTCAGCATATCTTTAGGCGACGGCACGGCGTAGCACTGCGCCTGGATACCCATATGCAGTGCGATAAACAGCGCCCGTTCGCAGTGGAAGCGTTGGGTGATGATGATGAAATCGTTGGTATCGAACACCTTGCGCGTACGCACGATGGAATCCAGAGTGCGGAACCCGGCGTAGTCGAGCACGATATCGGCCGGATCGACGCCAGCGGCAATCAGGTCTTTGCGCATGGTGACCGGTTCGTTATAGCTTTGCAGCGCATTATCGCCGCTCAGCAGCAGGTAATTCACTTTGCCGCTGTTATACGCGTTCAGCGCGCCCTGAATGCGGTAACGGTAATACTGATTAATCACCCCGGTGCGGTAATACTTGGCGGTACCCAGCACAACGCCGACCTGACGATAGGGCAGGTCCTGCAGGTCGTCAAAGATATACGGAGCCGTTTTCCAGCTCATCCAGCGATCAAGACCCAGCACGATCAACAGCAGTATGCCGACCAGGACAGACAGGCTGTAAAAAGCGCGCTTTAACATGCAGATGGCTCGTACCGAAGGTGAAATTTAACTCAGGCTACTTTACCCGCCTGGTTAGCGCAAGAAACAGCGAATCAACTGAGGGGTTTTTCAGCAAAGCGGCGGGCATTTCTGCCCGCCGGAGGCATTACGCAAGCAAAACACGGTCAATGGTTGAGCAGCCGAGCGCTTTCAGCGTTGCGGCGGTGGCATCCCACTGGATCAACGGCGCGTCGGCTTTCTCTGCCAGAATAGCGCGCTGAATGTCCGGGTAGTCATAGCCATTGAGGCTCAGCAAATTCAGGGCGCCCTGAAGCGGTGGCAGCGTCGGGTTAAAGGCGGCGTTTTCGGCATAGCTTCCGGTGAAGATGCGACCATCACGACACTGCAGCGCCACACCGCTTGGGGAGTGACTGTATGGCGTGTGGCTCTTGTTCGCCGCACGAATCGCGGCTTCGCTCAGCGCATCGCCGGAAAGGGCAAAACCGTGATCCTGTTCATCCATCAGCAGCGTTTTGATGTCGAGATCTTTCGGACCAAACGCGTCAGGCAGGTAATCCCCGAGGGTATGTGGCGCACGGCCTGGCAGATTGATGCGTAACTCCAGCCCGCTGTTCAGCTCGTTCATGAACTGGCGGCAGTGGCCGCAAGGGGTGTAGTTAACGGTAATGGCGCTCAGCGCTTGTTCACCGCGCAGCCAGGCGTGGCTGATGGCGCTTTGTTCCGCGTGAACGGTCTGCTGCATGGTCGCGCCGAGGAACTCCATGTTGCCACCGAAGTACCAGGTTCCGCTTACGCCGCGTGCAATCGCACCGACGTTGAAATGAGAGAGGTCGGCGCGGGCGCAGGCCGCCGCCAGCGGCAGCAGCGCGAAGGCCAGCGCGTCGTCGTCCAGCCCTGTGGCTTCTTTCAGTACTGTGACGTGTTCAGCCGTCAGCAGGGCCGGGAAATGCTCATCCGCCAGAATCGGGGCCAGAGCTGATTGCACATTCTCTGCAAGCTGGGCGAAAGCAGCTTGAAAACGTGGATGCATGGCGTTTGCCTCATAAAGGTTAATGGATCGGTAGTTTACGGAGCCGCTGGGGCTTTATATGTGATCCACTTCTCATTATGTATGCAACTTATGAAAACAAAATGAAATTTGCGCGACGCATCGCAAATTTTAACCCATGACCGCCACAATCAGCGGGAAAATAAACGGTGCGAGCAGGGAGGTGATAATCCCGCAGATCACCAGTGCGAGTGAGCTAAACGCCCCTTCCTGATAATCCAGTTCAGCGCAGCGCGCGGTGCCCAGGGCGTGCGACGCGGTACCCATCGCCAGACCTCGTGCCGCTTTGGTATGGATACGCATCGCATTCAGCAGGGTATGTCCAAAGACCGCGCCGAGGATCCCCACGAATATCACACACATGGCGCTGATGGCCGGAATCCCCCCCAGGCTGCCGCCCACGGCCATCGCAATAGGCGTGGTGACCGACTTAGGCAGAATAGAGGCCGCAATTTGCGGGGACGCGCCCATCAGCAGCGCCACCGAGGTGCCGGTGATCATCGCCACCAGGCTCCCGACAAAACAGATGGTAATGATGGATTTCCAGCGGGCGCGGATCTGGTGCAATTGCTCATATAAAGGAAAGGCGAGCGCCACCACGGCGGGCTGCAGAAGGTCGTTCAAAATTTTGCTGCCGGCAAAGTAGCGTTCATAAGGAATGCCGGTGAGAAGCAGAAACGGGATAATCACCACCATCGCCACCAGCAGCGGATTAAGCAACGGCATTTTGAAACGTGCGGCGAGTTTGCGTGCGGCGAAGAACACTGCCAGCGTTAACGGCAGCGACCACCAGATATTGGCCATCATTGTTTTGTTCCTTTCTGCCCAACCACTTTACGTTCGCCATGCACCAGATGCGAACTCCAGCTTACTACCAGGAAAACCACCAGCGTACTGACCGCGCAGGAGACCACAATGGGTCCGAACTGCGCCTGGAGCAAATCAAAATACTGCATAACCCCGACGCCGATAGGCACGAACAGCAGCGCCATATAGCGAATAAGGACAAAGCAGCCAGGGTTAACCCATCTGGCAGGCAGAATTTGCAATGCCAGCAAAACAAAGAGGATCAACATTCCGATGATGCTGCCGGGAATGGTGATGGGAAGCAGGGATGCGATAAAGATTCCGGCATACAGGCAGGCGTAAATCAGGACGAATGCGCGAAGATATTGCCAGATAATGTTCAATGATTTTCTCATGGTGAAAGTCCTTGATGAAACGCATTCATCATACAATTAAACCTAAAAATGTGCCACGGATCACATCATGAATTTTGAGCATACCAGACATTCCGAAATGGAACGTCTGGTATAACCTCACCGGGTTAACCGCCGGGCTTTCCTCATGCCGGGAGAGCGGCTACTATAGCGCGTCTTTTTTCACAGGTACTGCTATGCGTGTTTTACTGGCCCCAATGGAAGGCGTGCTCGACTCTCTCGTGCGCGAGCTTCTGACCGAGGTGAACGACTACGATCTCTGCGTGACGGAGTTTTTGCGCGTGGTCGATATGTTGTTGCCAGTAAAATCATTCTATCGCCTTTGCCCGGAACTGCATCATCAGAGCCGCACCTCTTCCGGCACGCTGGTGCGCATTCAGCTACTGGGTCAGTATCCCGAATGGCTGGCGGAGAACGCGGCTCGTGCCGTAGAGCTTGGTTCCTTTGGGGTTGACCTCAACTGCGGTTGCCCATCAAAACTGGTGAATGGCAGCGGCGGCGGCGCCACCTTGCTGAAAGATCCGGAGCTGATTTACCGTGGCGCAAAAGCCATGCGTGAGGCTGTACCGTCGCATCTGCCGGTGACGGTAAAGGTGCGTCTGGGATGGGACAGCGACGCGCGGCAATTTGAGATTGCCGATGCCGTGCAGCAGGCCGGGGCCACTGAGCTGGTGGTGCATGGCCGCACCAAAGAAGATGGCTATAAAGCCGAACGTATTAACTGGCAGGCGATTGGCGAGATCCGCAAAAGACTCACCATTCCCGTTATTGCCAACGGGGAAATCTGGGATTACGAAAGCGCGCAGGCGTGCCTGAAAGAGACTGGCTGCGATGCGGTGATGATTGGCCGCGGCGCGCTTAACGTACCAAACCTCAGCCGGGTGATTAAATATAACGAACCACGTATGCCGTGGGCTGATGTGGTCACGCTGCTGCAAAAATACAGCCGCCTCGAAAAACAGGGTGATACCGGGTTATATCATGTCGCGCGAATTAAGCAGTGGCTCAGTTATTTACGCAAAGAGTACAGTGAAGCGCTGGGGTTATTTCAGGAGATCCGCACGCTGCAGACTTCCGCTGATATTGCACGGGTGATTCAGTCCAGGTAACGGAATGTGCCCGGCGCTGAGCCGGGCAATGAAATCAGAAAATCATCTTGAATACACCGGTTACCACCAGCAGCCCTATCAGAAATATAATTAAAATAACCCACAGTAATATTTTCATTCGCTTCTCCTGCGTCTGTTTGTCGAAAGTAAGTGTAGCAGTGAATTTATAATGAAGATGAATTCACTCATTTAATTCATTCTTATGATGAATAATTTTCCGAGTATGAAAATGTATGACAAATTGCGGGTTGCCACGCGTTACTAAAAAAAAGAGCGACGTCTGGCGTAAGTTGCGCCTTTATTTTTCGCGTGAATGGCGTAATGAAACCTTTATCTCTGAGTATTCCCCTGGTTTTTTTTCTGGTGGCCTGCGCGCCGGAACATGCCTCGGTTTCCCCTGTAAATATGCAATCAACAACGGCTGCGGTGAATACTACGCTGAGCCATACCGCGTGGCCGAAAGATGCATGGTGGAAAACGTATAACGATCCTGAACTCAATTCGCTGATTGCGAAGGCGCTGAACGATGCGCCGGATATGCAAATTGCCCGTCAGCGCATCACGCTGGCGGAAGCGCAGGCAAAAGCCACCCTGGCCGCCGGGGGGCCGGAAATTGATTTCTCAGCGGATGCTGAACGGCAAAAAATGTCGGCCGAAGGGTTGATGGGGCCCTTTGCGATAACCGATCCGGCGGCGGGAACCACCGGACCGTGGTACACCAACGGTACTTTTGGTCTGAGCGCGGGCTGGGATCTCGATTTGTGGGGGAAAAATCGTGCACGGGTTGAAGCCCGAATTGGCCGGGTAAAGGCGCAAAAAGCGGAGCTTGAGCAAACCCGGCAACTGCTTGCCAGCAGCGTTGCACGTCTTTACTGGGCGTGGCAAACCCAGGCCGCGGTGGGGGATGTCCTCACGGAGATTAAACACCAGCAGGACACGATTATTGCAGCCGACCGCGAACTGTATCAGCATGGGATCACCTCTTCCGTAGAGGGCGTCGAGACCGACATCAACGCCAGCAAAACTGACGAGCAGCTGGCAGAAGTGAACGGAAAAATGAAAGCCATTGAGGCGCGTCTGAGCGCCCTGACGAACACCTCCTCAGTGACGCTTACACACCACGCCTTACCCACAGTAGAAGCCTCGCTCCCGGCCACGCTGGGGTATGAACTGCTGGCACGTCGACCGGATTTGCAGGAGGCTCGCTGGTATATCGAGGCCTCCATGAGTGATGTTGAGGCCGCCAGAGCAGCCTTCTATCCCGATGTGAATCTGATGGCTTTCTTACAGCAGGATGCCCTGCATCTGAGCGATTTGTTCCGCTCTTCTGCGCAGCAGATGGGCGTCACCGCCGGGCTGACGTTGCCCATTTTCGACAGCGGCAGGCTAAACGCCGAGCTGGATATTGCCCAGGCGCAGAACAATCTCTCCGTCGCACGTTATAACAAAGCGGTGGTGGATGCGGTGAATCAGGTGGCGCGCACGGCCAGCGAAGTCGAAACACTGACCGCCAAAAACCAGCACCAGCAGCGTGTCGAAAAAGAGGCTGCACGCGTTGTTGCACTGGCTCAGGCCCGCTTTCGCGCCGGCATTATCGCCGGCTCCCGCGTGAGTGAGGCCAGAATACCGGCCCTCAGGGAGCAGCTCACCGGGGTGATGCTCAAAGGCCAGTACGTTGACGCCACGCTGCAGCTGACCTCGGCGCTGGGGGGCGGCTATCATCAGGGCTAAAAAGCGCGATTATCTATACTTACCTCTTTGCAGCTTTTCTGGAGGTGAGTATGACCAAAGTCGCGATTGTTACCGCATCGGATTCCGGAATTGGGAAAACCACGGCCCTGATGCTGGCTGAACGAGGGTTTGATATCGGCGTCACCTGGCATTCTGACGAAAAAGGTGCGCTGGAAACCTGCCGCGAAGTCGAGGCGAAGGGGCGGCGTGCAGAGGCGGTTCAACTTGATTTAAGCACTCTCCCGCAGGGCGCGCAGGCCATTGAAACGTTAATTACGCGCTTTGGTCGGCTGGACGTGCTGGTCAACAATGCCGGGGCGATGACCAAAGCGCCGTTTCTCGACATGCCGTTTGAGGAGTGGCGGGGGATTTTTACCGTTGACGTGGATGGCGCGTTTCTCTGTTCGCAGATCGCTGCGCGTCAGATGGTGAAGCAGGGAGAGGGGGGGAGAATTGTGAACATTACCTCGGTGCATGAACACACGCCTTTACCGGATGCCAGTGCGTATACGGCGGCCAAGCATGCCCTGGGCGGATTAACCAAATCCATGGCGCTGGAGCTGGTCGAGCATAACATCCTGGTGAACGCCGTTGCGCCAGGTGCCATTGCCACGCCAATGAATGACATGGACGACAGTGAAGTGAAGGCCGGTTCGATGCCCGCGATCCCGCTCGCGCGGCCGGGGCATACCAAAGAGATTGCCAGCCTGGTGGCGTGGCTGTGTGACGGTGACGCCAGCTATGCTACCGGGCAATCATTTATTGTCGACGGCGGTTTTATGCTGGCGAATCCGCAATTTAAGCCCGCCGGGTAGAAACTTTTCGCCCTCTCTTTGTGCGAGAGGGCGCCATTGCACTTACTCTTCATCCCGCGTCTTTTCCCGATGCTTCAGCCACAGCCGGACCGCAATTACCGCCACGACAATCAGGATAACCCATGCCCAGTGCTTCAGATGCTGGTCAACATTATGCAGCCACGGACCAATCACTTCTCCACCCACATAACCGAGCGTGGTAAAGATCAGGGCCCAGGCAATCGCGCCAAGAATGTTCAGCGGCAGGAAAATTTTCGGCGGTAAATGGCTGGCGCCAATCAGTATTGGGCCGATAATCCGAAAGCCGTACATAAAACGGGTGCCAATCACGAACAGGTAAGGGTGACGCTGGATAAGCCGTTGGGCACGGTGAATTTTCTTGCGGTGCTTTGAAAAGCGCTTCAAAAGCGTGGGGCCAAAGCGCAGTCCCAGAAAGTAGAGCAGTTGATCGCCAATCATCCCGCCGAGTGCGACTGCGGCAACAACGAGTGGGAATTTGAGTAACCCCTGATGCGCGGCCACCCCGCCGAGCAGCGTGATGGTTTCTCCTTCCGCCACGCTGCCAACGACCAGTGCAGCGTATCCATAGTGTTCAATAAGACTGTTGATATCCATTACGTCAATGTCATCTCCCTTATTATGCCTCGTTTAATCATATACCCCATGAATCAATAACGGGGCAATCAACGGAAATTTCCCACTGTACATAAAATAATCTCTGGCCTGCATTATACTTAAGATATTGCTGACGGGCCGACAACAAGGGGGCGTTATGAACCATGTCTGGGGACTTTTCTCCCATCCCGATCGTGAAATGCATGTCATCAAAACGGAGAACGAAACGGTCTCGCATCATTACACGCATCATGTGCTGCTGATGGCAGCGGTGCCTGTAATCTGCGCGTTTATTGGCACAACACAAATCGGCTGGAACTTTGGTGATGGCACCGTGGTTCAGCTTTCCTGGTTTACCGGTCTTTCACTGGCCATTCTCTTTTATGGCCTGATGCTGGCGGGTGTGGCTGTCATGGGGCGTGTCATTCACTGGATGGCGCGTAACTATCCGCAACGTCCATCGCTGGCACACTGTATGGTTTTCGCCGGGTATGTCGCGACCCCGCTGTTTTTAAGCGGTATTGTGGCGCTGTATCCACTGGTCTGGTTGTGCGCGCTGATCGGTACTATTGCCCTCTTTTATACCGGTTATCTGCTGTATCTGGGGGTACCAACCTTCCTCAATATCAATAAAGAAGAGGGCCTGAGCTTCTCCAGTTCAACGCTCGCCATCGGCGTGCTGGTGCTGGAAGCGCTACTGGCTCTGACGGTTATTCTGTGGGGTTATGGATACCGTCTCTTCTAGGCTCACTGCATTGCTGGCGTAAATGCCAGCAATGCAGCATCTGTTCACGATTATCCTCTGGCGACAAAGCCCGGTGACCGCTATGATGCCGAAGCCAGCCTGCGTTTCTCCATCGACACAGGCGGTGTACGTCATAACGTGCGTGAATAATTATCAGAAGTCTCACCATGCTGAAATTCCGAGTCTCTTTACTTAGCCTGGCCCTGTTGCTGGGAGCGTCCGCTGCCGCGCCAGCGATCGCCAAAACGCCCGCCGTGACCACCGCTGCTGCCCAGCCGCAAATCGCTTCCGGCAGTGCGATGATTGTTGATCTCAACACCAATAAGGTGATTTACGCCAGCCATCCGGATCTGGTACGCCCGATCGCCTCGATTACCAAATTAATGACCGCGATGGTGGTGCTTGATGCACATCTGCCGCTGGACGAAAAACTGAAAGTGGATATCAGCCATACGCCGGAGATGAAAGGGATCTACTCCCGCGTGCGACTGAACAGCGAAATCAGCCGTAAAAACATGCTGCTGCTGGCGCTGATGTCTTCTGAAAACCGCGCGGCGGCGAGCCTGGCCCACCACTATCCGGGTGGCTATGACGCATTTATTCGTGCGATGAACGCAAAAGCCAAATCGCTGGGGATGACCAATACCCGTTACGTCGAGCCGACTGGCCTGTCGATTCACAACGTCTCCACGGCCCGCGACCTGACAAAACTGCTGATTGCCAGCAAACAGTACCCGCTGATTGGTCAGCTCAGTACGACCCGTGAAGAGATGGCGACCTTTGCGAACCCGGCCTATTCGCTGCCGTTCCGTAATACTAACCATCTGGTGTACCGGGATAACTGGAATATTCAGTTAACGAAAACCGGGTTTACTAACGCGGCGGGACACTGCCTGGTGATGCGTACCGTATTCAACGGTAAACCGGTGGCGCTGGTGGTGATGGATGCCTTTGGCAAATACACCCACTTCGCGGATGCAAGCCGACTGCGTACCTGGATTGAGACGGGGAAAGTGCAGCCGGTACCGGCCGCGGCGTTGACCTACAAAAAGCAGAAAGCAGAGCAGATGGCAACCGCCCAGAACGACTGAGCCGGATTGCTGATGACTGTGTTTTCGCCCTCTCCCGCGGGAGAGGGCAACAGACCTCGCTGCGTCTTACTCCGGCAGCGTCCAGTCTCCGTCATTGAGTGAGCGCTGCATGATCACCGTATCCCGCCAGTCACCTTTCTTATACCCGACGCTGCGTAACTGACCGACGATTTCGAAGCCGTATTTCTTATGCAACCGTAACGAGCCGGCATTGTTGTTGCCATCCCCCACAACGGCAATCATCTGCCGCCACGGTCCTTGCTCGCAGCGGGCGATCAGCGCATCCATCAGGACGGAGCCAAAACCACGACCGGTAGTACTCGCATCCACGTAAATCGACTCTTCCAGAGTGTAGCGATAGGCATGGCGCGGACGGTAAGGCGTCGCGTAGCAGTAGCCTACGACGATGCCGCGGTACAGCGCGACAAGCCACGGTAAGCCATTCTCGGCCACGCTTTTCATTCGCTGACGCATTTCATCAATGGTGGGGGGAACTTCTTCAAAGGATGCGCGCCCGTGAAGCACATGCCAGGCGTAGATAGCGGCGATAGCATGCACATCGTCGGGAAGGGCATCGCGCACTTCCACTTCGGTTTCGGATAAAATATCAACAGCCGACATGATGTGCCTGCTCCTCGTAACAGATGCCGGAGAAACGTTTCTCCGGCGACAGAACGCTACTCTAGTACGATTAAGGCGCGCTTAACAATCTCTCAAATTTGGCTGTGGGAATTAATCAGACGCTTGCGTCACGGGCTGCTCCGCGTCAGGACTCTCTTTCCAGTATTTATTCCGCGTTGTTTTACCAATGCCGGGGTTCATGCTGTTTGTGGGGTCATTCTCGCGATAAAACTGCTTAAGTGCGTCAGGAGCCTTATAAAGATGCCCCACGTTATGTTCCGCAGGATATTGTGCGCCTCGCGCGTGCAGCAGCGCGAGCATCTGCTCTTTCAGCGCGTGCGCATCCACCCCTTTCTTAACGATGTAATCCTGGTGGAAGACGTAGCACATAAAGTGGCCGTAATAGAGCTTGTGGACCAGCTTGCTGTCAATTTCCGGCGGCAGGTGTTCAAACCACTCGTTATCGTTGCGGCGAAGGGCGATATCCAGCGCCAGAATGTCTTCCACCTCGTCTGAATGCACCGCCTGATAACGAATGGCGGCACCCGCAGCGGCGAAACGGTGCAGGAAGGCTTTGCTGCCCTCTTCAGGGGTACAGGCAAAGAAATCGCCTTCGGCAGTTTTGAAGAATTCACTGAGCCAGGTTTGCGCTTCGGCAATTCCGTCCCCGGCCATTTTCAGCAGCAGGTGATGCTCGTACTTATCGCGCCAGGTTTTCATCCGCTCCGGCAGATGTGACGGGAAGACGTTGCCCAGTTTCTGCATAAAGCGGTCGGTAAAGTGGGGTTTAAACAGCGGCACTTTTTCCAGCATCGCGTCGGTACGGCCCTTCATGGTGAAGAAGAACGGCATTTTATCGGTGCCGAGCTTGTCGATCATCAGGAACGTATCTTTGCCGTAGCGTTCCGCGATGTCGTAAATATCACGGTGCATGTACTCGCCCGCCACCGGCAGGTGAGTGAACTCGCCCAGAATATGACGACGGATCTCGGTCAGCACGTCCGGCTGATTGGTGCCGATGTAGAACACCTGCTGTTTTTTCTCGGCCGGGAAGGTGTCGAGGCGCACGGCAAAAACAGCCAGCTTGCCCGCACAGCCCGAAGATTCAAACAGGCGATCAGGGTCGGCGTTGTAACGTGCCGGGGTATCCGCTTCGATATCCCGCACGCGGGTGATGTAATCGTGGTCGTGAGCATGACGACCGTCGTGCTGGACGTCTTCATCTTTCACCCGATCGTCGTCGAGCTTACTCAGGATCTGCTCCGGCGTAACGCCAAGATCAATGCCCAGATGGTTGACCAGGGTCAGCTTGCCGTTTTCGTCGATACGGGCAAAAAGTGACATCTCGGTGTAAGCCGGGCCGCGCTGCACCAGCGAACCGCCGGAGTTATTGCAGATCCCGCCGATCACGGAGGCGCCAATACAGGATGAGCCAATGACCGAATGCGGTTCGCGTCCCAGCGGCTTAAGCGCTTTTTCAAGGGAGTAGAGCGTCGTGCCAGGGAACGCGAGCACCTGCTCGCCTTTATCCAGCAGATGCAGTTTGTCGAGACGAAGGGTGCTGATGATCACGATGTCACGATCGTAATCGTTGCCGTTCGGCGTTGAGCCTTCAGTCAGGCCGGTGTTAGCCGCCTGCATGAGAATAATTTTGTCGGCGGCCACGCAGGCGCTCAGGACGCGCCAGAGTTCAAGCAGCGTGCCGGGAAACACCACCGCCAGCGCCTCGCCCTGACCGGAACGAAAGCCCTTACGGTAGCGGGCGGTTTTTGCCGGGTCGGTAAGCAGGTGAGAGGAGCCAACCAGGCGCGACAGTTCGTTAATAAACGTCGTGTTATCGTGAGTTCGAACAGAAGACATCTTCCACTCCTTGTGGTGGGGCAAATTTCTCGCTGTAAAGCATAGCGCGATTAACTGTTAAGCGGTCGAGTATTCACGAGAAAAATCAGAGAATAACCCTGCAACGTTCTGAGGGTTTGTGGCACACTGCGCTTTTCGCACGGTCTGGCCGAGTTCTTCCGGCGGTTATTGATGAGAGAGTAAAACGACATGAAATGGCTATGTTCTGTAGGTGTCGCCGTCAGCCTGGCGCTGCAACCTGCGCTGGCAGAGGATTTGTTTGGCAATCACCCGCTCACGCCTGAAGCCCGGGACGCGTTTGTCACGGAATTGCTCAAGAAAATGACGGTCGATGAGAAAATTGGCCAGTTGCGTCTTATCAGCGTCGGCCCGGATAACCCGAAAGAGGCCATCCGCGAGATGATCAAAGACGGGCAGGTCGGGGCTATTTTTAACACCGTCACCCGCCCGGATATCCGCAAAATGCAGGATCAGGTGATGGAACTCAGCCGCCTGAAAATTCCGCTGTTCTTCGCCTATGACGTGGTGCACGGTCAGCGTACCGTCTTCCCGATTAGCCTTGGTCTGGCATCGTCCTTTAACCTTGATGCGGTGAAAACCGTGGGGCGCGTTTCTGCCTATGAAGCGGCGGATGATGGTCTGAATATGACCTGGGCACCGATGGTGGACGTCTCCCGCGATCCGCGCTGGGGCCGCGGCTCAGAAGGGTTTGGTGAAGATACCTATTTAACAGCCACGATGGGGAAAACCGTGGTGGAAGCGATGCAGGGTAAGAGCCCGGCAGATCGCTACGCGGTGATGACCAGCGTCAAACACTTCGCGGCCTATGGCGCCGTGGAAGGGGGTAAAGAGTATAACACCGTGGATATGAGCCCGCAGCGGCTGTTCAACGACTACATGCCACCGTACAAAGCGGGGCTGGATGCCGGCAGCGGCGCGGTGATGGTGGCGCTGAACTCCCTCAACGGCACGCCGGCGACCTCCGATTCGTGGCTGCTGAAAGACGTTCTGCGTGACCAGTGGGGCTTTAAGGGCATTACCGTCTCTGATCACGGTGCCATTAAAGAGCTCATTAAGCACGGTACCGCCTCCGATCCGGAAGACGCGGTACGCGTGGCGCTCAAGTCCGGCATCAACATGAGCATGAGCGACGAGTACTACAGCAAATACCTGCCGGGGCTGGTGAAGAGCGGTAAGGTGACCATGGCGGAGCTGGATGACGCCACGCGCCACGTGCTGAACGTGAAATATGATATGGGGCTGTTTAACGACCCGTACAGCCACCTGGGGCCGAAAGATTCTGACCCGGCGGACACCAACGCGGAAAGCCGTCTGCACCGCAAAGAGGCCCGCGATGTGGCACGCGAAAGTCTGGTGCTGCTGAAAAACCGCCTCGACACGCTGCCGCTGAAGAAATCCGGCACCATTGCCGTGGTGGGCCCGCTGGCTGACAGCAAGCGCGACGTGATGGGGAGCTGGTCTGCAGCGGGGGTGGCCGATCAGTCCGTCACGGTGCTGACCGGTATCAAGAATGCCGTGGGTGAGAACGCGAAAGTGGTTTACGCCAAAGGGGCGAACGTCACCAACGATAAAGACATTGTCACCTTCCTCAATCAGTACGAAGAGGCGGTGAAGGTCGATCCGCGTTCGCCGAAAGAGATGATTGATGAAGCGGTGAACACCGCTAAGCAATCTGACGTGGTTGTCGCGGTAGTGGGTGAAGCGCAGGGGATGGCGCATGAGGCCTCCAGCCGTACCGACATCACCATTCCGCAAAGCCAGCGCGATCTGATTGCCGCCCTGAAGGCGACCGGCAAGCCGCTGGTGCTGGTGCTGATGAACGGTCGTCCGCTGGCGCTGGTCAAAGAAGACCAGCAGGCCGACGCGATCCTGGAAACCTGGTTCGCCGGTACCGAAGGCGGTAACGCGATTGCCGACGTGCTGTTTGGCGATTACAACCCGTCAGGCAAGCTGCCAATGTCCTTCCCGCGCTCGGTCGGGCAGATCCCGGTTTACTACAGCCACCTGAATACCGGCCGGCCGTACAACGCCGACAAACCGAATAAGTACACCTCCCGTTACTTCGATGAAGCGAACGGCCCGCTGTATCCGTTTGGTTACGGTCTGAGCTACACCACCTTCAAGGTTTCTGACGTCAAAATGTCTGCGCCGACCCTGAAGCGTGACGGCAAAGTTACCGCAAGCGTCGAGGTGAGCAACACCGGTAAACGCGAAGGGGCAACGGTCATTCAGATGTACGTCCAGGATGTGACCGCCTCCATGAGCCGTCCGGTGAAACAGCTGCGTGGCTTCGAGAAGGTCAACCTGAAGCCGGGCGAAACCAAAACCATCAGCTTCCCCATCGACGTGGATGCGCTGAAGTTCTGGAACCAGCAGATGAAATATGATGCGGAGCCAGGCAAGTTTAACGTCTTTATCGGGGTCGATTCCGCCCGCGTTAATAAAGGCGAGTTCGAGCTGCTCTGACGTTTCCCTCCCTTGCATCCCCCGCTTTGCGGGGGATGCGTCTTACCTTATGTTAAAAAGGCATTTTGACGGTTAATTCCGCCGTTTTAAGCTACGCTTTTCTCTCAAGCCTCTGAAAAAGGCAGCAAAAAAATGAGGACAGTGGAATGACGATTGCAAAGGGGATGTTGGGTTCAGCGGTGTTACTGGCGGCGCTGAGTCTGCCATTACAGGCGGCAGAACCGGTAAAAGTGGGTTCCAAGATAGATACCGAAGGTGCGCTGCTCGGTAACATTATTCTGCAGGTACTGGAAAGCCACGGTGTTAAAACCGTCAATAAAGTCCAGCTGGGAACCACGCCTGTGGTACGCGGTGCGATTACCTCCGGCGAGCTGGATATCTACCCGGAATACACCGGCAACGGCGCGTTTTTCTTCAAAGATGAAAACGATCCGGCGTGGAAA
The DNA here is from genome assembly GCF_003635055.1 of Enterobacter sp. WPR_3_1. Classification (NCBI taxonomy): domain Bacteria; kingdom Pseudomonadati; phylum Pseudomonadota; class Gammaproteobacteria; order Enterobacterales; family Enterobacteriaceae; genus Enterobacter; species Enterobacter sp. WPR_3_1. Next base: position 382,668 of record NZ_RBXU01000008.1, read on the forward strand.
AATGCCAAAGCCGGGTATGAAAAAGTCAAAAAACTCGACGCTGAGCAAAATAAGCTGGTCTGGCTGACGCCAGCGCCGGCCAACAATACCTGGACCATCGCGGTGCGCAAGGACGTGGCGGAGAAAGGAAAGCTGACCTCGCTTGCGGATTTGAGTCGCTACCTGAAAGAGAAAGGTGACTTTAAGCTTGCGGCTTCCGCTGAGTTTATTGAGCGTCCGGATGCGCTGCCGGCATTTGAAAAAGCCTATGATTTCAAACTGGATCAGGCCCAGCTGCTCTCTCTGGCGGGTGGTGATACCGCGGTGACCATCAAAGCCGCTGCGCAGCAAACGTCGTGCGTTAATGCGGCGATGGCTTACGGCACCGACGGCCCGGTCGCGGCGCTTGGCCTGCAAACCTTAACCGATCCAAAAGGCGTCCAGCCGATTTACGCCCCGGCACCTGTCGTGCGGGAAGCGGTACTTAAAGCGTACCCGGATATTGCTGAATGGCTCAAACCGGTCTTCGAAAAGCTGGATGCAAAAACGCTGCAACAGCTGAATGCCAGCATTGCCGTTGAGGGACTGGATGCCAAAAAAGTGGCCGCCGATTTCCTGAAACAACAAGGGCTTGTGAAGTAACAGGACAGGGCTGTGCCAATAAAATGTCATAACCGCGTACTGCTGCTGTTGGCCTGTGTGGCCATCGCGGCGGTCGCGTTACCGTTTGTGAATGTGGCCCCGAATCGCCTGATGTCGGGGGAGAGTCGCTCGCTCTGGAAGGTCTGGTCATTTACGCCGTGGTTACTGGTGACGGCACTGGGCGCGTGGGTTGCGTTGTCGCTCTGGCAAGGACGCACGGCTCAGTGGCTGACGCTGCTGCTTTGTGAAGGGCTGTTTATCGCCTTATTCTGGGGAGGCGGGCTTGCAGCAACGCACATGACCTCGGCGGAAAGTCCGCTGGCAAGAACCTCTGTGGGTAGCGGTTTGTGGCTCTGGCTGGCGCTGTGTCTGCTGGCCTGCAGCGATGCTATTCGCCGTCTTATCTCAACATCCGTCTGGCGCTGGATACTTAATGCCCAGATATGGTGTATTCCATTGCTGCTGCTGTTTAGCGGTGAGCTGAATAATCTCTCGCTGTTAAAAGAGTACGCCAACCGTCAGGAGGTGTTTAATGACGCCCTGGCGCAACACCTCACGATCCTCTTCGGCACCCTGATCCCGGCCTTACTGCTCGGCATACCGCTGGGTATGTGGTGCTATCGCCACCCTTCACGTCAGGGCGGGGTGTTTGCCGTACTGAATGTGATTCAGACTATCCCGTCCGTCGCTCTGTTTGGCCTGTTGATTGCTCCGCTGGCCGGGCTGGTGAAGTCGTTCCCGGTGCTGGGAACGATGGGGATCGCCGGAACCGGTTTAACGCCAGCCCTTATCGCGCTGGTGCTCTATGCGCTGCTGCCGCTGGTGCGCGGTGTGGTGGCCGGGCTGAGCCAGGTCGCGCCGGACGTGCTGGCAAGTGCCCATGCAATGGGGATGAGCGCGAGACAATGTTTCTGGAAGATCCAGCTGCCGCTGGCTTTGCCCCTGCTGCTGCGCAGCCTGCGGGTGGTGGCGGTGCAAACCGTTGGTATGGCGGTGATTGCGGCGCTGATCGGCGCGGGCGGCTTTGGCGCGCTGGTTTTCCAGGGGCTGTTGAGTAGCGCCCTGGACCTGGTGTTATTGGGCGTGGTGCCCACGATTGCGCTGGCGGTTGTCATCGACGCGCTGTTTGCCTTATGGCTCGCGCTGCTCAGGAGAAGAGCCAATGATTGAATTTCACGATGTCAGTAAAACCTTTGCGGGTCGTCCGGCGGCAAGCCATCTCAACCTGAATTTTGCCGAGGGCGCATTTTCTGTGCTGATTGGCACATCGGGGTCGGGAAAATCCACCACCCTGAAGATGATTAACCGCCTGGTTGAGCATGACAGCGGTCTGATCCGCTTTGCCGGAGAGGAGATCCGCAGCCTGCCTGTGCTGGAACTGCGTCGTCGTATGGGGTATGCCATCCAGTCCATCGGCCTGTTTCCGCACTGGACGGTCGCGCAGAACATCGCCACCGTGCTGCAGCTGGAGAAATGGTCGCGGGCAAAAACTGCCGACCGGGTTGATGAACTGATGTCTCTGCTCGGGTTAGAACCTGCGCTGCGTGACCGCTACCCGCACCAGCTTTCCGGAGGCCAGCAGCAGCGGGTGGGCGTGGCGCGTGCGCTGGCGGCCAATCCGCAGGTGTTACTGATGGATGAACCCTTCGGCGCGCTGGATCCGGTCACGCGCGCCGCACTGCAGGCGGAAATGACCCGCATTCATCGCATTCTGGGGCGAACAATCATTCTTGTGACGCACGATATTGATGAGGCGCTGCGTCTGGCCGACCATCTGGTGCTGATGGACCATGGCGAGGTGGTGCAGCAGGGGACGCCGCTTGAGCTGCTGACCTGGCCGAAAAACGATTTTGTGCGTGAGTTTTTTGGCCGCAGCGAGCTGGGCGTCAGGCTGCTCTCGCTGCGTACGGTCAGCGACTATATGCGTCGACAGGACGCGACGGTGCGTGGCGAGCCTCTGCAGGAACAGATGAGCTTGCGGGATGCGCTTTCGGCGTTTGTTGCCCGTCAGTGTGAAGTGTTGCCCGTTGCGGATGCCCGGGGCGCGCCAAGTGGCACCCTGCATTTTCGCGATCTGCTGGCAGGGGAGGTGACACGTGAAGGCTCTTCGTGATCCGCTGCTCTGGCTGGTCGTGCTCTTTGTCGCTTTGCTGTTCCTGATGCCGCACAGCGCGGCGCTGTTTAGCACGCTTTTCCCCGACTTGCCGCGCCCGGTGTATCAGCAGGAGAGTTTTATTAATCTCGCCCTGGCCCATCTCTGGCTGGTGGTGCTCTCAAGTGCCGTCGCTATTGTACTGGGCGTGGGGGCGGGCATCGCGGTCACGCGCCCCGCGGGACGGGAGTTTCGCCCGCTGGTGGAGACCATTGCGGCGATTGGCCAGACGTTTCCGCCGGTGGCGGTGCTGGCGATTGCAGTGCCGGTGATGGGGTTTGGTCAGCAACCGGCCATCATTGCGCTGATTTTATACGGTGTGTTGCCCATTCTGCAGGGTACGCTGGCCGGTATTGCGGCGGTACCTGCGTCGGTACTGAGCGTTGCTGAAGGGATGGGGATGAGTCGCGCAGAGCGGTTGCGCAAAGTTGAACTCCCTCTGGCGGCACCGGTCATCCTTGCGGGGATCCGCACGTCGGTGATCATCAATATCGGGACGGCGACCATTGCGTCGACGGTGGGGGCCAACACCCTGGGAACGCCGATTATCATCGGCTTAAGCGGGTTCAATACGGCCTATATTGTGCAGGGGGCGTTGCTGGTGGCGCTGGCGGCAATCGTCGTCGATCGCGTTTTTGAGCGTCTGGCGCAGTATCTCAGCCGACACCGCCACGAACAATAAACGAATACCCGGCCAGCATCACGCCGCCGATACCGCTTACGGCCATCAGAACAAAAAGGGTAATTACGGCCAGTTTGGTTGCCTTCATCATGTGCTCCTGTTGTTAACGGAACAATTATACGGTGAAGCGCAGCTGTTAATGAACCATTAAATGCCGTTACGGCTCTTCCGGGCCAAGCGAGTAAACCGGGTAGCCATGTTCACGCCATTCCGTCATCAGCTGTTGCTGCGAGGCGGAAGGCACTTCTCCGCACCAGACCAGCAGGGTCTGGCCGTCGAACAATTCAGGGCGAAATTGCGCCAGCGAGTGCACAAGGACGTCAACGCGCCAGCCATTCTGGGTGGCAATCCAGGCCTCCAGCCACAGGCGAGTAGTATCGTGCACGTTCCAGCCGACCACCAGCGCGTCTTTTCCGTGCTTGTTCTTCGCCGAGGCAAGGCAGACGGCAATATAGTTGATCAGGACGCCGTCGAGCATACTCAGCAGCGCCTGCAGGGTGGTCTGCTGACACTGCAGGCGTCGACGGAGCGGGATGAAAAGATGCGTAATCAGCGTTTGCGCAGGATAATCGCGCCCTTGCTCTTTTATCCATGCGCGCAGGCGCTGCAGATTGCCCGCCTGCAGAAGGCGCAGCAACGTTTCCTGTTGTTCGCGCCAAAGAAGCTGCGTGTCAGGATCGTCATGGCTGAGCAGGGATTTCACTTTGCCAACCTGCACACCGTTATCGATCCAGCTTTTGATCTCGCGGATCCGGTCGATATCGGCATCGTTGAAGAGACGATGGCCTCCGTCCGTTCTCTGCGGTTTGAGTAATCCATACCGTCGCTGCCATGCCCGTAGCGTGACGGGATTGATATCACAAAGGAGTGCCACTTCACCGATTGTGTAAAGCGCCATATTCGCCCCCTGGCTTACGCGTCCCCAGCTTAACTGTAGTCCCTGTTTACTGAACCAGGAAGAAATGGTTGTTTTTTGCACGAATAATGCGAAGCAGGCGTTAGGTTCGGCAAAAGGTGTGATGCCGGGCACGAATTGCAGCTTTTTTGCCGCGCTTCAAAGAAAGTTTACCGCCAGCAGTGTATGTTACGCGTTTTGAGGGTGTGCGGTTTTGAGTATGTACGAGTTTAATCTGGTGCTGCTGTTGCTTCAGCAGATGTGCGTGTTTCTTGTCATCGCCTGGTTGATGAGTAAAACGCGTCTGTTCATTCCGCTGATGCAAGTTACCGTACGCCTGCCGCACAAGCTGCTCTGCTACGTGACCTTCTCTATTTTCTGCATTATGGGAACCTATTTTGGTCTCCATATCGAAGACTCCATTGCCAATACGCGAGCCATCGGTGCCGTGATGGGCGGGCTGCTTGGCGGCCCTGTGGTCGGTGGGCTGGTCGGGTTAACCGGTGGCCTGCATCGGTATTCGATGGGTGGCATGACGGCGCTGAGCTGTATGATCTCAACGATCGTCGAAGGGCTGCTCGGCGGCCTGGTTCACAGCTACATGATTAAGCGCGGTCGTCCGGATAAAGTCTTTAGCCCGCTCACCGCCGGGGCGATCACCTTTGTCGCTGAAATGGCGCAAATGGCCATCATCTTGCTGATTGCCCGACCGTTTGACGATGCGCTTCATCTGGTGAGCAATATCGCCGCACCGATGATGGTGACGAATACCGTGGGTGCTGCGCTGTTTATGCGTATTTTGCTCGACAAGCGCGCCATGTTTGAGAAGTACACCTCGGCGTTTTCCGCGACGGCCCTGAAGGTCGCCGCTTCGACGGAGGGGATCCTGCGTCAGGGCTTTAACGAAGAGAACAGCATGAAGGTGGCGCAGGTGCTTTATAAGGAGCTGGATATCGGCGCGGTGGCGATAACCGACCGTGAACGGTTGCTGGCTTTTACCGGCACGGGCGACGATCACCATCTGCCCGGGAAACCGATCTCCTCCGCCTATACGCTGCGCGCCATTGAAACCGGCGAAGTGGTGTATGCCGACGGCAACGAAGTTCCTTACCGCTGTTCGCTGCACCCGCAGTGCAAACTGGGCTCCACGCTGGTCATTCCGCTGCGCGGGGAAAACCAGCGGGTAATGGGCACCATCAAGCTTTATGAAGCGAAAAACCGTCTGTTCAGCTCTATCAACCGTACGCTGGGAGAGGGCATTGCTCAGCTGCTCTCCGCGCAGATCCTCGCCGGGCAGTATGAGCGTCAGAAAGCGTTGCTGACGCAATCCGAAATTAAACTCCTGCACGCTCAGGTGAATCCGCATTTCCTGTTCAATGCGCTTAATACGCTCAAAGCGGTGATCCGCCGTGACAGCGATCAGGCCGCGCAGCTGGTTCAGTTCCTGTCGACGTTTTTCCGCAAAAACCTTAAACGTCCGTCCGAGATTGTGACCCTGGCCGATGAAATAGAACATGTTAATGCCTACCTGCAGATTGAGCAGGCCCGCTTCCAGACTCGTCTGCAGGTGTCATTATCCGTCCCGGATGAGCTGGCGTATCAGCATCTTCCGGCCTTTACCCTGCAGCCTATTGTGGAAAACGCCATTAAACACGGTACGTCACAGCTGTTGGGGATTGGGGAGATCACCATTTCCGCCAGCCGCTTTAACCATCATCTGGTGCTGGATATTGAAGATAACGCCGGGCTTTACGTGCCTTCCACCTCAGGCGGATTAGGGATGAGCCTGGTGGATAAACGCCTGCGGGCGCACTTTGGTGATGACTGTGGCATTACCGTTGCCTGTGAGCCCGACCGATTCACCCGTATTACGTTACGACTGCCGCTGGAGGAAAACGCATGCTAAGAGTGCTGATTGTGGATGATGAGCCGTTAGCACGGGAAAACCTGCGCGTTCTGTTGCAGGAGCAGCCTGACATTGAGATTGTGGGGGAGTGCGCAAACGCCATTGAGGCCATTGGCGCCGTGCACAAACTGCGCCCGGACGTGCTGTTCCTCGACATTCAGATGCCCCGAATTAGCGGCCTGGAGATGGTCGGAATGCTCGACCCGGAGCATCGCCCCTACATTGTGTTTTTGACCGCCTTCGATGAATACGCCGTCAAAGCCTTTGAGGAGCACGCATTCGATTATTTACTGAAACCGATTGAAGAGAAGCGTCTTGAAAAGACTCTCAGCCGTTTGCGCCAGGAGCGCACCGTGCAGGATGTCACGCTGTTGCCGGAAAACCAGCAGCCGCTGAAATTTATCCCCTGCACCGGCCACAGTCGGATTTACCTTCTGCAGATGGACGATGTGGCGTTTGTCAGCAGCCGTTTGAGCGGCGTATTTGTTACCAGCGCGGAGGGGAACGAAGGCTTTACCGAGCTGACGCTGCGGACGCTGGAGAGCCGAACGCCGCTCGTTCGTTGCCATCGCCAGTATCTGGTGAACATGGCGCACCTGAAAGAGATCCGGCTGGAAGACAATGGACAGGCAGAGCTGGTGCTGCGTGCCGGGCAAACCGTCCCCGTCAGTCGCCGCTACCTTAAGAGTTTGAAAGAGGCGATCGGCCTGTAAAACTGGTACACTGCGCCCCATTGCATCATCGACAGTTAAGTTAAAGGCACCCATGCTCAGTAATGATATTCTCCGTAGCCTGCGCTACACCCTGAAAGCAAACAATAACGATATGGTGCGCATTCTTGCGCTTGCTGGCATGGAGTCCACCTCTGCCGGTTTCGACACCTGGATGACAAAAGAGGATGAAGAGGGGTTTGTTCGCTGCCCTGACATTATCCTGTCTGGCTTCCTGAACGGCCTCATCTACGACAAGCGCGGGAAAGATGACTCAGCACCAGAACTGGCGCTTGAGCGTCGGGTGAATAACAACACGGTGCTGAAAAAGCTGCGTATCGCGTTTTCACTGAAAACAGACGATATTCTGGCGATTATGACAGAGCAGAAGCACCGCGTGTCGATGCCGGAGATCACCGCCATGATGCGTGCGCCGGACCATAAGAACTACCGCGAGTGCGGCGACCAGTTTTTGCGTTATTTTTTACGCGGACTGACTCACCGGGTGCATCACGCTAAGCCGTGAGTGGTACCGGGGCGTGAAGGATGAAGAGGCAAAAAAAAGCCGGAGATTATCTCCGGCTTTTTTATTATTTCACCTGCTGACCTGGTTTGGCGCCTTCATCAGGGCTTAACAGGAAGATATCTTTCCCGCCAGGACCTGCCGCCATCACCATGCCTTCCGAGATGCCGAAGCGCATTTTGCGCGGTGCCAGGTTGGCGACCATCACGGTCTGACGGCCAATCAGCACCTGCGGATCAGGATAGGCAGAACGGATTCCGGAGAAGACGTTACGCTTCTCACCGCCCAGATCCAGCGTCAGGCGCAGCAGTTTGTCCGAGCCTTCGACAAATTCCGCGTTTTCAATCAGTGCGACACGCAGATCGACCTTGGCGAAATCATCAAAGGTAATGGTCTCCTGAATCGGATCGTCTGCCAGCGGGCCAGTCACCGGCGCAGCGGCAGCCTTCACCTCTTCTTTAGACGCTTCCACCAGGGATTCTACCTGCTTCATCTCGATGCGGTTGTACAGCGCCTTGAAGGTATTCACCTTGTGGCCGAGCAGCGGCTGCTGGATAGCATCCCAGGTCAGCTCGGTGTTGAGGAACGCTTCAGCGCGGGAGGCCAGCTGTGGCAGTACCGGCTTCAGCCAGGTCATCAGCACGCGGAACATGTTCAGGCCCATGGTGCAGATCGCCTGCAGGTCGGCGTCGCGGCCTTCCTGTTTCGCGACAACCCACGGTGCCTGCTCGTCAACGTAGCGGTTAGCCACGTCAGCCAGCGCCATGATTTCACGAATCGCTTTACCGAACTCACGGCTTTCCCAGGCTTCGCCAACCGCCGCGGCGGCGTCGGTGAAGGTTTTGTACAGCTCAGGATCGGCCAGTTCGGCAGACAGCACGCCGTCGAAACGCTTGGCGATAAAGCCCGCGTTACGGGAAGCCAGGTTGACGACTTTGTTGACGATGTCGGCGTTCACGCGCTGCACGAAATCTTCCAGGTTCAGGTCGATATCGTCGATGCGGGAAGAGAGCTTCGCCGTGTAGTAATAACGCAGGCTGTCCGCGTCGAAGTGGTTCAGCCAGGTGCTGGCTTTGATGAACGTACCGCGAGATTTGGACATCTTCGCGCCGTTGACCGTCACATAGCCGTGCACAAACAGGTTGGTTGGTTTACGGAAGTTACTGCCTTCCAGCATCGCCGGCCAGAACAGGCTGTGGAAGTAAACAATGTCTTTGCCGATAAAGTGATACAGCTCGGCGTCGGAATCTTTCTTCCAGTATTCGTCAAAGCTGACGGTGTCGCCGCGCTTGTCGCACAGGTTCTTGAAGGAGCCCATGTACCCGATTGGCGCATCCAGCCAGACGTAGAAGTATTTACCCGGTGCGTTCGGAATTTCGAAACCGAAGTACGGTGCATCGCGGGAGATATCCCACTGCTGCAGACCGGATTCGAACCACTCCTGCATTTTGTTCGCGACCTGCTCCTGCAGCGCGCCGCTGCGGGTCCACGCCTGCAGCATTTCGCTGAAGGACGGCAGGTCGAAGAAGAAGTGCTCGGAATCACGCATTACCGGTGTGGCACCCGAAACAACAGATTTCGGATCGATAAGCTCGGTCGGGCTGTAGGTTGCGCCGCACACTTCGCAGTTATCGCCATACTGATCCGGTGATTTACATTTCGGGCAGGTACCTTTGACAAAGCGGTCCGGCAGGAACATGCCTTTTTCCGGATCGTACAGCTGAGAGATGGTGCGGTTTTTAATAAAACCGTTCTCTTTCAGGCGAGAGTAGATCAGCTCCGACAGCTCACGGTTTTCGTCGCTGTGCGTGGAGTGATAGTTGTCATAGCTGATGTCAAAGCCCGCAAAATCGGTCTGATGCTCCTGACTCATTTCGGCAATCATCTGCTCTGGGGAGATCCCCAACTGCTGCGCTTTCAGCATGATCGGCGTGCCGTGGGCATCGTCCGCGCAGATGAAGTTAACCTCGTGGCCGCGCATTCGCTGGTAACGGACCCAGACATCAGCCTGGATATGCTCCAGCATGTGGCCGAGGTGGATTGAGCCGTTGGCGTACGGCAGTGCGCACGTTACCAGAATTTTCTTCGCGACTTGAGTCATAGTAGGCATTACTTCTTTTAACTGTGAAAAGGGTTTTTGATATTACCAAAAGGGGCATTATTAAGTAAGCACAAACCACGGCCTTTCAGGTAAACTTGTTCATCTAAGGTCTTATTCACAAGAACAAAGGAGTCGGGATGAGTTCTCAATCCCAGGCCAAATCACCGGAAGCCTTAAGAGCAATGGTCGCCGGGACGCTGGCTAACTTTCAGCATCCAACCCTGAAGCACAATCTCACCACGCTGAAAGCGTTACACCATGTCGCATGGCTGGACGATACGCTGCACATCGAGCTGCAGATGCCCTTCGTCTGGACCAGCGCGTTTGACGCGCTGAAAGAGCAAACCAGCTCTGAGCTGCTGCGCATTACCGGCGCGAAAGCCATTGACTGGAAGCTGACCCACAGCATCGCCACCCTCAAGCGTGTGAAAAACCACCCGGGCGTGAACGGCGTGAAAAACATCATTGCCGTCAGTTCAGGCAAGGGTGGGGTGGGTAAATCCTCTACGGCGGTAAACCTGGCGCTCGCGCTGGCAGCCGAAGGGGCGAAGGTCGGTATTCTGGACGCCGATATTTACGGACCGTCTGTGCCTAACATGCTGGGCGCGGAAAACCAGCGCCCAACCTCGCCGGATGGCACGCACATGGCACCGATCATGGCCCACGGTCTGGCAACCAACTCCATTGGTTATCTGGTGACTGACGATAACGCCATGGTGTGGCGTGGCCCGATGGCCAGCAAAGCGCTGATGCAGATGCTGCAGGAGACAATGTGGCCCGATCTGGATTATCTGGTGCTGGATATGCCGCCGGGCACCGGTGACATTCAGCTGACGCTGGCGCAAAACATTCCGGTCACGGGAGCGGTCGTGGTGACCACTCCGCAGGACATTGCGCTGATCGACGCCAAAAAAGGCATCGTGATGTTCGAGAAAGTGGACGTGCCGGTGCTGGGTATTGTCGAGAACATGAGCATGCATATCTGCAGCAACTGCGGACACCATGAGCCTATCTTTGGCACCGGTGGGGCAGAAAAACTGGCTGCGCAGTATCACACCCAGCTGCTTGGGCAGATGCCGCTGCACATCTCGCTGCGTGAAGATCTGGACAGCGGGAAGCCGACGGTCGTCAGCCGTCCGGACAGTGAATTTGCAGAGATGTATCGACAGCTGGCGGGGCGCGTTGCGGCGCAGCTTTACTGGCAGGGCGAAGTCATCCCGAGTGAAATTGCGTTTCGCGCGGTGTGAGTGCTTTAGTCTGAATTGCCGGGCGGCGTTTGCGCCTGACCCGGCCTACGGAAATAACGTGTTGTAGGCCGGCTCAGCGAAGCGTCACCCGCGTTTAACGCTGTACGTAATGCATTAAAAAGTACTCGCCTTCCGGCGAGTCACCCTTCGCTTCAATATGCCAGCCATGGCGCTGGTAAAAGGCAACAGCCCGGTCATTCTTTACCAGACACTTCAGCGAACCCGTACTGGTGAACGCGTTTTGCACCTGTTCAAGGAGCAAATGACCGACGCCCAGGCCTTGATACTGCGGATCGACAAACAGATTATGCAGGAAATTGTCGTTCGTCCACACCGAAGCAAAACCCAGTCGATGACCGTCCTGAACGGCCACCCAAATCACTTCGTCGCGGGTTGCCGCGTCAAAGTCTTCAAGCTGCCACTCGGAACCGTCCAGCCATGGCCAGGCCTCGCGCCGCGCGTGGAGATAGAGTGTTCGCAAAAAGGGGCGATCGCTCTCCTGCCAGGGCCGGATTAAAATGTCATTAGCGGTGATAGAAGATATCTCCATTGTAGGCTTTGTAGATTTTGCCATCTGCATCGCCAATCAGGACGTAGTTCTCGCCCATATAGGTCCAGTGGGTACCCGCATCCGGGGCCGGCAGGTTACGCAGCTGGTACTGTTTAATGGTGTACTCAGGCGTTTGATACTGCGCCGGTGCGGTGTCGCCAATCTTGAATTTGGTGAAATCAGCGATGAACTCTTGTTCCTCATAGGCTTTAATGCCTGATGGCGCAGCGGCGGTTTGCGGGGCAGAAAACGCGGAACCCGCCAGAGACAGTAATACACCCAGAAGCAGCAATTTACGCTTAGCCATTTTTTCTCCAGTGATATCGTTACAGATACTTTTCGTCTGCGGGTTCATGGAACGCGAGGCAGACAGTCCATTTTAAGTACCAAAGCATGGTGTGTTTGAAAAAAAATGTAACAAAAGTGGACGGTTTTGTGTAGTCGTAATGACGCGTGCAGTATCACTACAGCCAATATTTCCCGAGTTTGATATTTCCAATATTTATTATTTCATTAATCAATTCTGAAAATACCTTCTCACTTCGCAAATGGACTGTTCAACGCATGCTTTCCCACGTAAGAACATTTAATATCACCTCCGTATGACATCAATCTCTTTCCATTTTTTTCAAAATAATGGGAACGATTTTGCTTTTTTATCGCCAGGAAGGGAAACGTTGTCCGTTTTTTGCAATACGTCCGCTAAAACAATAACCCGTTGAAAATTTTAATGTAAATGAATTTATTTTTTATCTGTTTAACAACAAACACAACAATAAAAGAACTTTTTATATAAATGAAAAATACAACGCTATTTTCACTTTTATTTCTTTCAGTCGGCCAGTTAACTGGTTGCGTATTTTCGCCAGGTCAGGATCTCAGCATTACCGGGAAAAAAGTCATGGCTGACGGAGAAGCGAATTATCAGCTCGATCAACACGTGGAAATTTATCCCCTGACCCCGGCGCTCATTGAAAGATTGCGACCGCCTGTCCTCAAATCTCAGGCAAATCCTACTCTGGATGAGCAGGTCAAAAACTGGGAATACCGCATAGGCACCGGCGACATCCTGACGGTCACCGTCTGGGATCATCCTGAATTAACCACGCCCGCAGGGCAGTATCGTACCGCGAGTGACGCGGGTAACTGGGTGAATGCGGATGGAACGCTCTTCTATCCCTACGTCGGAAAACTGCATGTTGCAGGCAAAACGGTCGCGCAGGTGCGTGAAGCAATCACCGCGCAACTGGAGAAGGTTATTGAGAGCCCGCAGGTGGATGTCAGCGTGGCGTCTTTCCGCTCACAAAAAGCCTATGTGACAGGAGAGGTGGCAAAATCAGGCCAGCAACCGATAACCAATATTCCGTTGACGGTAATGGACGCGGTCAACGCCGCAGGTGGGCTTTCCGCGGATGCCGACTGGCGTAACGTGGTCCTCACGCATAATGGCCAGGACGCGCGCCTTTCGCTCTATGCGCTGATGCAGCACGGTGATTTAAGCCAGAATAAGCTGCTGTATCCGGGCGATATCCTCTTTGTTCCGCGTAACGATGCCTTAAAAGTGTTCGTGATGGGCGAGGTGGTGAAGCAGAGCACGCTGAAGATGGATCGTAGCGGAATGACCCTGGCGGAAGCCCTGGGGAATGCAGGCGGGCTGGATCAGAATATGGCCGATGCAACCGGGATTTTTGTTATTCGCTCGGTAGCGAAAAAAGGGGCGACGGACAAAATTGCCAATATCTATCAGCTCAATGCGAAGGATGCCTCCGCGATGGTACTGGGGACGGAATTCCAGCTTGAACCGTATGACATTGTCTACGTCACCACCGCGCCGTTGTCGCGCTGGAATCGCGTGATCACACAGCTGGTACCCACCATCAGCGGTGTCCATGACCTGACCGAAACCGTCCGCTTCATCCGTTCATGGCCGCAATAATGTTCAACTCAATCTTAGTGGTTTGCACCGGCAATATTTGCCGTTCGCCGATGGGGGAGCGGCTGTTGCGACAACAGCTGCCCGGCAGACTCGTGACATCGGCTGGGATTTACGGATTTGAAGGACGCCCGGCGGATGCAACTGCACGGGAGGTGGCCCGGTGTTATGGCGTTTCGCTGGAGGGGCACGTGGCACGCAAGATGACGCGCAGCATGTTGCAAACCTCCGATTTGATTCTGGTGATGGAGCCGGAGCACCTGCGTTTTATTGCCGCCGTGTCACCCGAATGTCGTGGAAAATCGCTGCTGTTTGGCCAATGGCTGGAAAACAAGGACATTCCCGATCCTTACCGCAAAAGTCGTGAAGCGTTTGAATATGTTTTCGGGCAACTGGTAAAAGCCAGTCAGGAATGGGCTCGTCGTGTGGGTCAAAAAGGAATGAAGCGTTAATGTCTTCTCATACATCAGATAAATACGGTGCTGCCGCACCGCACAGTAATGAAATCGATCTTATGCAGCTCTTTGCTGAGATGATTGATCACCGCATGCTAATCGGGCTGGTCACGCTCCTGTTTACGGTGTGCGCGGGGCTCTACGCGTTTAGCGCCACGCCGGTCTACCAGGCGGATGCCCTGGTACAGATAGAAGCAAAGCAGGACAACTCGTTGCTTAAAAGCTTAAGCCAGTTTGGGTCTGACCTTTCACCCGACGCTGAACCTGAACTGTTGCTGCTTAAATCGCGCATGATCCTGGGGGGAACCGTTGATAATCTGGGGCTGACATATCAGGTAAAACAGCGCGTTCTCCCGGTTGTGGGGCGCCTCTGGGAACGTCTACGCGGCAGTAAACCGGGCAACATGACGATAGGTGAGCTTACCCTGCCCCAGCAGGAGGGGAAACCGCAAGCGATTGTCCTGACCGCGCTGGGGCAGGGCCGGTATCGCCTGGAAGGGGAGACGCTTAAGGCTGACGGTAGGGTTGGCAAACGGCTGGTGAAAGACGGGGTCACGCTTCTGGTGACCTCGCTCAGCGCGGAGCCAGGGACCCAATTTACCCTTCAAGCCTTTACCAGGCTTGAGGCAATTAACGCGCTGCAGAAGAGACTCTTTGTCGCGGAATCCGGTAAACAGAGCGGTATGATCACCCTGACGCTGACGGGTGAAGACCCGGACAGGATAGCGGTGGTGCTCAATACGATTGCAGAAAATTATCTCAGCCAGAATATTGCGCGCCAGGAGGCACAGGATGCCCGAAGTCTGGCGTTTTTACAGGAGCAGTTGCCTAAGGTCCGTCACGAACTGGATGAGGCCGAAGCACGACTGAATGCCTATCGGGCGCAGCGCGATTCCGTCGACTTATCCCTTGAGGCGAAGTCCGTACTGGATCAGGTCGTTAACGTGGAAAATCAACTCAACGAACTGACCTTTCGTGAGGCAGAGGTTTCTCAGCTTTTCAAAAAGGATCACCCGACCTATCGCGCATTACGGGAGAAGCGACAAACGCTCGAAGAGGGACGCGCGCGCCTGAACAGCCGGGTTTCATCTATGCCTTCTACCCAGCAGGAAGTGTTGCGCCTGAGCCGTGATGTCGAGTCCGGGCGTACCATTTACCTGCAGCTGCTGACACGCCAACAGGAACTGAACATTTCACGCTCCAGCGCCATCGGCAACGTGCGGATCATTGATACCGCGGTTACGCAACCTGAGCCAATAAAACCCCGTAAAGCGCTCATTATTCTGCCTGGCGTGCTGTTAGGGCTGATGGTCTCCATGGGCTGGGTGTTGGTTCGTACTGCCTGTCGGCGAGGGATCACCTCGTCAGAGCAAATAGAAGAGCAGGGGATGCCGGTTCTGGCGACGCTGCCGCGCTCGGTCTGGCTGTGGAAAAAAACGCATTTGCGCCGAAAGCACTTTTTGGCGCCCCACGGGAAACACAAAACCTCGGATATCCCCTTCCTGCCCACAGACCGGCCAGCGGATATGTTTGTTGAAGCGATGCGCGGACTGCGTACCAGCCTGCATTTCACGATGATGGATGCCTCAAACCAGATCGTGGTGATTACGGGCCCCACGCAGAATTGCGGCAAAACGCTGGTCAGCACGTCACTGGCATCAATAGCGGCTCAGGCCGGAAAGCGGGTGCTCTTTATCGATGCGGATATGCGTAAAGGCTATGTGCATAATCTCTTTAAGCTGAACAACCATCACGGATTATCCGCTGTCCTTGAGGGAAATGTGGCATGGCAGGAGGCGATCCAGCGCGTTGATAAGGCGGGATTTGATGTTCTGACCTGCGGTCCCCAGCCATTACGTCCCGTGGAGCTGCTCATGGGAGAACGCTTCCAGGAGGTGATGTCGGGGATGAATGCACACTATGACGTTGTTATCGTTGATACACCGCCGGTGCTGGCCGTGACCGATGCGGTGCTGATTGCCAGAGTGGCTGCAACCACGTTACTGGTTGCCCGCTTTGGTAAAACCAACGTGAAAGAGACGGAAAACTGTGTAAAGCGTCTGCAGCAGATGGGGGTGCAGGTGAACGGTGCCATTCTCAATGATATCGTGAAATCTGCGGCGCTGTATTACAGCGCGGGGTATAGCCATTTCGATTACGGCTATACCCCGAAGGAAAAGCGGCGTGAGGGTTAGTGCTTCACCAGCGTGGCGAAGTAATACACCAGGGGAATGGCGAGGATCCACAGACCGACGGGGATATCGCGCCATTTCCCGGCAATCGCTTTGATAACGATATAAAACAGCAGCCCGCCCGCAATACCGGTCCCGAAACTGTTGGCAATCAGCGTAATCATCACCATCATCAAAACCGGCAAGCCGTCGGTGAAGTTCGCCAGATCAACCTTACGTAAACCGCTAAACATATTCAGCCCGATGAGGATCAGGGCGGGCGCCGTGGCTTCTTTCGGGATCATCAGCGCCACAGGGGTAAACAGCAGCATCAGCAGGAACATTACCGCCGCGGCCAGCGCGGTCATGCCGGTTTTGCCGCCGGCTTCTGCGGCTGCGGACGATTCAATCAGCGCCGTGGCGGCAGGAATGCCTACCCACGGGCCAATCGCGGCGGCAATGGAGTCCACCATAAACGGGCGGTTAATGTTCGGCATATTGCCTTCTTCATCCAGCAGCCCTGCTTCCCCGCCCACCGCCAGCGTTGTTCCCATGGTGGAGAAAAACTCGGAGGCGAAGAAGACAAACAGGAACGGCAGAAAGGCAATATTCAGCGCGCCCAGCATATCGACATGCCCGAGGACGGGAGCGATGGAGTGGGGCACATCAATAAAACTGGCGGGTAATTTCGTGACGCCCATCGGAATACCCACGAGGGTCGCGAGCAGGATAGCCCACAGGATCGCACCCGGAATACGACGAGCCTGCAGGCCGATAGCCAGGAACAGGCCGAGCAACGCCACCAGTGCACCGGGTGACAAAAAATCTCCCAGCATCAGTGCGTTCGTTTTGGCATTCGCCAGCACCAGCCCGGCGTTGCGGAAACCGAGTACGGCGACAAACAGCCCGATGGAGGCCGTCAGCCCCAGCTTGATGGACTGCGGCACCGAGCGGGTCACCACTTCACGCAGGCCAAACCGGGTCAGCAGAAAGAATAAAATCCCCGACCAGCAGGCGATACCCAGACCAATTTGCCAGCCAATGCCTTCACTGCCCGCAAGCGTCACCCCGACCAGCACCGAGCCACCAATTCCTGGCCCGACGATAAACGGCAGGTTGGCGTAAAACGCCATCAGCAGCGTCCCGGCAACGAAGACCAGAATGGTGCCCGTGGTCGCGGCGCCTTTGTCCATTCCTCCCACGGCCAGCAGCCCCGGGATAACCACCAGCAAATAGGCGGCGGCGAGAAAACCGGTGATACCCGCCAGGCACTCGGTGCGCACGGTGCTCCCGCGTGCACGGAGTGCAAAACGACGTTCAAGCCAGCGCCCTGGTGCTGGCGAATTAACGGTATTGTCGGCCATTATCCGGCTCTCCTTCGGTATTATTGTGTGTTGTCCGGGGTTTCCCGGTAAGAAATCAGCGGATCGACAATCTGGCGCGTGCTGCCATCGGTCAGTCCAAGATCGGTCAAATGTGGCCCGGCATTACAGGCAAGGCAGGTTCCTTCGATGGCCTTAAAAACCCGATACGGCGGTTCCCAGTCGGCAATCAGACTGCTGCGATCGCGCAGCGTCCTGAACTGCAGCGCCAGCTCGGCAGGTGGCAGTTCCGACAGCATGCCCGCAATCGGCATGGCAACGTGGGCAATCACGTCACCCTGTTGCGCCAGCGCCATGCCACCACCGCTGTTGATAAGCGTATTGGCAGCGAGCGCCATATCGTTCGGATCGCGGCCCAAAACCACCAGGTTGTGAGAGTCGTGCGAGTAGCTGGTGGCAATCGCCCCGCGCAGTTCCCCCCAGCCTTCAAGCAGGGCAATTTGCGGTTTTGCTGCATGACGGGCATGGCGATGCTGAACCCAGATCAGGCTAAAGCCGTCCGGGATCTGCACGCACCCGTTGCGCACCTGCACATCTGTTTCACCCCAGCGGGTAAAGCGCGCGCCGCAGATGTGGCGCAAGCGAGCCACGCCATGGTTCGCGTTGCCAATGCGCATGCAAAAATCATCAGCGGTCAGGGCAGACAACCGTACGGTATCACGCGGCAACGTAAGAGGCGTATCAGCAACGGGTTCGAGCGTTGCCCCGTCCCGGGCAATCAGCTTTCCGGCGACGTAGACCTGGCGCGCCGTCAGTTTATCCAGCGAGTCAAACACCACCAGATCCGCGCGACGCCCGGCGGCAATCAGCCCCAGGTCGTTACGCTGCAGGCGAATGGCCGCATTGAGCGTTGCAAAACGCAGTGCGTCGGTGGCCGCTAATCCATGTTCAATCAGCAGGTTCAGCAGCGCGATGATCCCGCCTTTTTCCATGAGGATGTCTGGCGGAACATCATCGGTACAAACCGTGATGTGAGACGAAAGATGGGGGAGCGTTTTCAGGGCGCTGACAATATCGGGCAGCAGATAAGGGTGCGAACCGCGGATCTCCAGCGTCAGCCCGGCACGCAGTTTTTCCAGCGCATCGTCAGCCGACGTTAACTCATGGTCAGAAGTCACGCCTGCTGCCAGATAAGCCTGTAAATCCGCACCGCTGAGACCGCGGGCATGGCCTTCAATCAGCTTTCCGCTGTCGAGCCCGGCCTGCATAATTTCCAGCATACGCTGGCTGCCATTAAGCACCCCGTGCATGTCCATCACTTCAGCCACACCGCGCACTTCCGGCCAGCCGAGCAGGGTGTTCATCTCGTCTCCGGCAAAATCCGCCCCGGACATTTCCAGGCCGGGCGTTGAGGGCACGCTTGAAGGCGCGGCGACCATCACCTGCAGCGGCAGATTGCGGCTGGCCTCAATGGCAAAACGGACACCGTCAATGCCCAGCACGTTGGCCAGTTCATGCGGATCCCAGAAGACCGCCGTGGTGCCCTGTGCAAGCACAATCTCCGCGTAGCGGGCGGGCATAAGATGGGAGCTTTCAAGGTGGACGTGGGTATCCATCAGCCCTGGCGACAGAAACTGGTTGTTCAGCGCGTGGGTCTCATGTGCGTCGTTGCGGCTGCCGCGCGGATGGACACTGGCAATCAGTGATCCCACGATACCAACATCCGCTTCGCGGATCTCACCGGTGACCATATCCACAATACGGGTATCGGTGAGCAGCAGGTCAAAGGGCATTTCGCCTCGTGCAGCCTGAACGGCGCGGCGTCGGGTTTCAGCAGTCATGCAATTAACAGTTCCAGCATCAAAATAATGACGCTACTCTATGCACACGGCAAACGTTTGCCCAGCTGATAAAATTTATCGCCCGATAACCCCGGGTTATTCTGTGACGCGTGTAATGGATAATCATGACGGAACCCTGGCAGCGCTTGCCCGCGCTCTCTCTTCGACAGCTACAGTATTTTGTCACTCTGGCGCAGCTGCGTCATTTTACTGATACCGCCAGCAAACTGGCTATCAGCCAGCCGGCGCTCAGCAGTGCGTTGCGGCAAATCGAGACGGTGCTTGGGGGCAAACTGGTTAACCGGACCGCCTCGGCCGTGACGTTGACGGAGCTTGGCAATGCCATCCTGCCGCACGCGCAGCGGGTGCTCAGCGTGGCGCAGCTTGCGTTTGACGACATGCAGCACATTGTTCAGGTAGGCGGAGAAGGTACGGTGCGTATCGGGCTGATCCCTTCCGTGAGTTCGCTGCTGTTCCCCTTGATGCCCCGGACGCTCGCGCAGGCTTTTCCCCGCCTCAGGGTGGAATTTCACGATCAAACCAACGATGCGCTGGTGGCCCAGCTGCTGAAAGGGCAGATTGATTTCGGCATTGGTGCGCTCGATAACTCTGTTCCCGACCAGCTGAACGTGTTTCCCTTACAGGACGACCCGTTTGTCGCAGTCATTCACAGCGACGATCCGCTGGCCGCGTCGGCGCACCTGCCCTGGAAGCAACTGGCAGGGCGGGATATCGCCGTGTTCTCAAAAGGTAATATTCAGCGTCTGGTTGCGGCGCTCGCGGAAAGCCACCGTTTGTCGTTGCCGACACGCTATCAGGTGGACTACATCGAAACTTTGTATGGTCTGGTGCGCTCGAAACTCGCCGTGGCGATTTTACCGCAGCTCTATACCACGCACCTCCAGGACCCGCAGCTCAGGGTGGTACATCTTCAACAACCGGCCCTGGCCCGCACGGTGGCGTTAATGCGCGCCCCGCAGCCGCTTCCTCCGCTTATCGAATCCTGCTTTACGCTGATGGCCGACACGTTGCGAACGAAATGACCCGACACTTCTTTACAGCGTGATGGCGCATTGCTCGCTAAGATGACCGTCGATTCATCAAGAGGTCACAATGGAAAACCGCAAATTCAGTCGACTGCGCCGCTGGGCGCGGGAAGGGATCATCTTCTTTCTGCTCGCGCTGGCCGTAATGTGGGGCGTGGATCAATACCGCAAGCCCACACTCCCCGCCAGCTTTAGCGCTGCACCGATGCACAGCATCGACGGAAAGATCCACGATATAACGGTACTCAGCCAGGAACGCCCGCTGCTGATATACGTATGGGCAACCTGGTGCAGCATCTGTCGGTTTACGACGCCCTCGGTCAATACGCTGGCAGAACAGGGTGGCAACGTCGTAAGTATCGCCATGCGTTCCGGCGACGATGCAAAGCTGGCGCGCTGGGTCGACAAGAAACAGCTGGTCATGCCGGTGGTCAACGATGCCAACGGTGCGCTGTCGCAGGCGTGGCAGGTGAGCGTAACACCGACGCTGGTGATCGTGTCGAAGGGGAAAGTGGTCAGTACTACTACGGGGTGGACAAGTTACTGGGGAATGAAGCTCAGACTGTGGTGGGCAGGGCTGTAAAGAGAGCCCCTCTTCCGGCGGAAGAGGGGCTGGATATTACTTCGCCAGAACTTCCTGTGCGGTACGCTCAACCAGCGACAGCAGGACTTTAATGTCCTCCAGGGTCACGGTTGGGTTCAGAAGAGTCAGCTTCAGGCAGGTGACGCCGTTATGCTCGGTCACGCCGACGTTAGCACGGCCGGATTCCAGCAGCGCATCACCAATTTTCTGGTTCAGCAGGGCGATACCCGCGTCGTCCATCTGTACCTGTCCACGGAAGCGGAACAATACGCTTGCCAGCTGCGGCTGCATAACCAGTTCCAGAGCAGGCTGCTCTTTCACGTAAGCCGCAACCTGCTGTGCCAGCGTAACACCGTGATCGATGATCGCCGCGTATTGTTCCTGACCCAGCGCTTCCAGGCTCATCCACAGCTTCAGCGCGTCGAAACGACGGGTCGTCTGCAGAGATTTCGACACCAGGTTAGGCACGCCAGCTTCTTCATCGAACTCAGAGTTCAGATAGGCCGCCTGATAGCGCATCAGCTCATAGTGGCGCGCTTCTTTGAGCAGGAACGCACCGCAGCTGATGGTCTGGAAGAACTGCTTGTGGAAGTCCAGAGTAACGGAATCCACCAGCTCGATACCGTCCAGGTAGTGACGATACTGCTCAGACATCAGCAGCGCGCCGCCCCAGGCCGCATCAACGTGTACCCAGATATTCTGTTTCGCCGCCAGTTCAGCAATGGCACGCAGCGGATCGATTGCACCTGCATCGGTAGTACCGGCAGTGGCAACAATCGCCAGGATCTGCTCGCCGTTAGCATTGCACTGCTCAATTTTCGCTGCCAGATCGTTGAGATCCATGCGCGAGAATTCATCCGTTTTCACCTGCACGACGGACTGGTAGCCCAGACCCATCAGCGCCATGTTCTTCTGCACGGAGAAGTGTGCGTTTTCAGAGCACAGCACGCGGATTTTACGCAGATCGCCAACCAGGCCGTCCTGCTGAACGGAATGACCCTGACGCGCGAAGAACGCATCACGGGCCAGCATCAGACCCATCAGGTTGCTCTGCGTGCCGCCGCTGGTGAACACACCGGCGTCGCCAGCCTGATAACCCACGCGGGTACGCAGCCATTCGATCAGCTTGATCTCAATGATGGTTGCGGACGGGCTTTGATCCCAGGAGTCCATGCTCTGGTTAGTGGCATTAATCAGCACTTCCGCTGCCTGGCTAACCACCAGGCTTGGGCAGTGCAGGTGCGCCACACACTGCGGGTGATGAACGGACAGGCTGTCTTTCAGGAAGAACTCCACGGCGCGTTCAATCGCCGCTTCGTTGCCCAGCCCTTTCGGGTTGAAATCCAGCTTTATACGGTCGCGCAGTTCCGCGACCGTTTTGCCCTGATACATCTCAGGCTGTTTCAGCCACTGCATCACAGCCTGAGTGCTTTGTTCAATCGCCTGCTGGTAAGCTTCAATGCTCTGCGCAGAGGAGAACAAAATTGGGTTTGAATCTGACATCGTGTTCAACAACTCCGGTTACGCCGGGCGAACGCCCGCAGCAAGCAGCGCCTGCTCGAATTTATCCAGGAAGACTTTCAGCTCATCATCGCTGATCAGCAGGGAAGGCAGCAGACGCAGAACAATACCGTTGCGACCACCGCGCTCCAGAATCAGGCCGGCTTCGAAGCACTTCTTCTGAATCAGTGCAGACAGCTCGCCATCACCCGGGTAGCAACCCATGTGGTCTGCCGCTTCGTGTGGTTTAACGATCTCAATCCCGATCATCATGCCCAGGCCGCGAACGTGACCGATAACCGGATAGCGTTTCGCCATCTCGTTCAGCTGGCCTTTCAGCCATTCGCCCTGTGCGGCCACTTTGCCCGCGATGTTCTGGTCTTTCAGGATTTTCAGCGTTGTCAGACCGGTTGCCATTGCCAGCTGGTTGCCGCGGAAGGTACCGGTGTGGTGGCCTGGTGCCCACGCATCGAACTGTTTCTTGATGCCGAGTACCGCCAGTGGCAGACCGCCGCCAACCGCTTTAGACATCACGATGATGTCTGGCTCAATGCCCGCGTGTTCGAAGGCGAAGAATTTACCGGTACGGGCAAAGCCAGCCTGAACTTCGTCGAGGATCAGCAGAATGCCGTGTTCCTGAGTCACTTTACGGATGCGCTGCAGCCACTCAACCGGAGCCGGGTTAACGCCGCCTTCACCCTGAACGGCTTCAAGGATCACTGCCGCAGGTTTACGCACGCCGCTTTCAACGTCGTTGATCAGGTTTTCGAAATAGTAGGTCAGTGCTTTCACACCCGCCTCACCGCCGATACCCAGTGGGCAACGGTACTGGTGCGGGTAAGGCATGAACTGCACTTCTGGCATCATACCGTTAACCGCTTCTTTCGGAGACAGGTTGCCGGTAACGGCCAGTGCGCCGTGAGTCATACCGTGGTAACCACCAGAGAAGCTGATGATACCGCTACGACCGGTCACTTTTTTCGCCAGTTTCAGCGCCGCTTCAACGGCGTCAGCACCGGATGGACCGGTGAACTGCAGGCAGTACTCTTTGCCCTGACCAGGCAGCAGAGAGAGCAGATATTCTGAGAACGCGTCTTTCAGAGGCGTAGTCAGATCCAGAGTATGTAACGGCAAGCCGCTGGTAATGACATTTTGGATGCTTTTCAGCACATCAGGATGGTTATGTCCAAGCGCAAGGGTGCCTGCGCCTGCTAAACAGTCAAGGTATTCTTTATTGTCTGCATCGGTGATCCACACGCCTTCTGCTTTAGTGATTGCTAAAGGCAGTTTGCGCGGATAACTCCTGACGTTAGATTCAAACTCGGCCTGACGGGCCAGATAGGTTTCGTTGCTTTTGTGGGCATCTACGGTGTCAATACGGACTTTATCCGTCATCATATCACTCCTACAACCGCCGCTTCGTTATGAGCAACGATTGAATAAAAAGTTAAAAAACAGATGGGGGCCTGAAAAAAACGCCGCCAATATAGAGCCTTTTGTCACGAGGCTCAATGGTTAATTTGTTTACTGTTTTATGACATGCGGTACGGGGGAGGGAATATCCTCATTTTAAGAATAAAAATTGCGCTTTATGCCAAACAAAAACAGCCGGTTACGCGTATTTTGTCAGGACTGTAAAAAGAGAGAAAAGTGTGTGACAAATCGTGCCATTGAGGGACGTTAAGGGGGGCAGATAGCCCCTTTAAGCGCATTATCTCGACATTACCTGCAAAATACCGGGGTCACGACAGGTTGTTTTTATTCCCGGACATAGCGGTTACAGGCTTCTCATTACATCTGATTGGTATAACAAAATCATGAAAGCGAGAAATCAACAGGTCTTGCATCACTGGTACTCTTCCCCTAATCTGCCAAATGTAAGTGAATTCTTACCAATGACTCGGGGTGCCCTTCTTAAATGAAGGCTGAGAAATACCCGTATTACCTGATCTGGATAATGCCAGCGTAGGGGGACAAGATTCCGATTAGTATTCATGTGGTTACATTTCTTTTTGTCCGTGTGTAGTGCACCTAAGGTACAAAAAGAGCGTGATCATGAGGTACAAAACCCTTCCATACACCTTTCAACGAAACGGTAACTACTACCTACAGATCCGGCTTTCGAATGGTCGGATGTATAAAAAATCACTCCTTACTGATAGCTATCACCAAGCCTCAGCTTTGATGATTAGCATCACTCCGCACATCCCATTTGTTAAATCATTAGCAACTCCGACTCCGACTCCGATGTTTGATGCGTTTATCTCAAACCTGATCGTGTCAGAACGTAGGGCTGTGACACTTCCGTTGTTATCCAGTCTGCTGCTTGCTGTATCTCCTAAAATTGGGGAGCCATCGGCACAAGTTGAGCCGGAAAACGCATTAACTCTCTCTGATGCTTGGGCTATGTACAAAGCTGAAAAGGGGGGGCATTGGACTAAATCGATCTCAATGGCGAATGAACGTTACATTGAAGTATTGCTTGTAGTGTTGGGGGAAAATACGGATGTAACTGCGATCACCAAACAGGACATTAGACAGGTGATGGAAGTTGTTGAGAATTTACCTAAGCGTGTTATTCAGCCGTATCGCTCGATGAATGTTAAGCAGTTGATAGATTGTGACGACGTACCTCCTGATGAGCTTGTGGGTGTTGAGGCTATCCATAAGCATCTCAAGCTCTATAAATCCTTGTTTAAAACATTTCTCCCCGATAGCAAAGACATATTACCTAAATCGCCAACTGATGGCGTAGTGGCAGCACCATCAAAAGCCAGATTTGGTGCATACAGTCCGGCGGAAATTAAGAAGATTGTAGAGTGGGCACTTAGCAGCCGGATGGCTGGTTGAAATGGATTACGTTGTTGTTGGCACACACTGGAGCCAGGAGAGGAGAAATTGCCAAACTGAAAAAATCACAAATCAAATATGATGAGGATAGCCAGCGGTATTACTTCTTGATCGCAGAAGGAGGGCAGGGGAAAACCAAAAATGCCACCCGGCAAGTGGTAATACACCCTAAGCTTATCGAATGGGGGTTTATAGATTATGTTGATCGGCAATGGAAAGAGCGGATTTTTTCAGAAGTGGCGGGTACGAATATGACTAAAATTGGCAAAGAATTTGCTAACGTGCGTGATCAGCTTGGAATTTCATACTTAGATGACTTTGGACAGCGTAGGCTTTTGCATAGCATTCGTCATTCTATTTGCTCTACTGCAATGGCCGGATGGGTTAAGAACATCTTGCATCTGCAACAAACGGTAGGCCATGAGAAAAGTGGTGGGATTACAAAACGCTATTTGCACACGTTCCCTCTTTCCTCCATAAATTATGTGATTGATGGAATCTGTTGGGCTTAAATTACATTAATAATTCATTCTTTATATTATGTCATCATCGTTTACAGGTTAGTGATGAAATGGGAATTTAGGTAGTATTAAAAATATCATTAACTGATGGTTGTGTTGAATAATTGGTGCAGGTCTATTGATATGGGTGTTTTTGCTATAAAACACCTGCATACGTTAAAATGCAGGTGTTTGTTTGATTAACAAATCTTATAACTAAGCCAAAGCGTTATTTTTATATTTAATGACTTGTTGGTTTACTCTAACTGGGAAGTTATTAAACAATTTGCTAACACGCTCCTCGACTCTTTTAATTCTAAGTCTGATATGAGCATCTGATTGGACTTTAGAACCTATAATGTTAAAAATTGATTTGACAGTTAAAAATTGCTCTTCATAGTCGTCACAAACGAACAATAGCAAATCCAAATTCTTGGATTCAATGAATTTTTTGGTTTCATTGACGAACCTGCCGTAACGTTTTTCATAATCTATCTTTTCACGAATTTCATTCGTATAATATCTTAACTTAGGCGTCGGCAATTCAGAAATATCAATGTTTTTAAGTTCATCAACAATTCCAATCAGGAATTTAACCTTTGTGATTAAACTAATGATCTCTCGTGTAGTACTTATAGATTTAAGAGAGGTCAATGCGTGTACTTGCCATATGGGCTTCTGATCGTCGTTCTTCGCAGGATATAATACATCTACATTAACTGTCCAGTTGTTAGTACGTTGCCCTGACTCAAGAAATCGCAGGACACTATTTGGCATAGTCTTATACACAACATCAACTATCTTTCTAACAGTGATTAGGTTGGCTCTTAAGTTAGAAAGCTCTTCTAAAATCAAATCAATATTATTTTTATAACTTTGTAATTCGGTAACATAATCCCTTCGCTCTAATTCAGTTTTAATACGTTTCGTTTCCATACTAAATCGCATATCTGCTTTAAAGTAAGTTTTTGCACAATGCCCTCCAATGAGAGCTTCAACACCATCAACTGTAACGCCTAACCAACCAGTTTTATGATTTTTATGACAGAAACCTCTTTTAGTTTTCACTTGACAAGAAACATCCTCGTTGAGTTCATAGTAGCCAATTAGCTCCTTGAAATTCTCAGGACTAATCTCTTGTTTAGATGAGAACGATTTTCGATTTCCAATTTCAAAATATTTTGAAAAATACTCAGTTTTATCAGACATCAACTTCTCCCTACGATGAAGAAACTGGTTGGATGAACAGCACTGAGTAAATATACAACTCTATAACCACGGAATCAATGCTACTAATGTCCATTTAGTGCACAGATCACCAACATATAGTACCAAGATATCTTTAAACATCTATATACGGTATAGCAGCTTTGCAATCCTATCGATTCTAAGTAAGAAAACCCCAAGCATCGATTAGCTGATTATAGACAAAAATATCGATCATCATACTGATTTTAAAAGAAAAATTAAATTTTATTTAACTGCAACCAAGATATCGAAAGGATTCTTTTGGCACTAAACTATCGACCGCTCTTCTTCACCCTCTGCCGCTATATCAGCGTTCGAAATAGCCAGTATTGGCAAGTATTTCTTTCTTTACACGAAAAACTGTAGCCCTGCCGCAATCACATAACTTTGCGATCTCGTCTGGTGTATTCTTCCCGGCCTGTATCATATCGATAATCTTGTTATGTAGTTCTTGGTTCTTTTGCTTGCCTTTGTACTTCCCTGCTTCTTTGGCAAGAGTAATCCCCTCGTTGCGGCGTGATGCGATCATTCCTCGTTCAAATTCCGCAACGGCTCCCATCATGGTTAGGATCAAGCGGGATTGCGGGGAGTTGTCGAAGCTCATTGAGTTTGCAAGGAACTGAACAGTGATCCCACGAGCCACGAGGTTATCAATTATTTCCAGCAAATCGCGGGTATTACGTGCGAGGCGATCGATTGAATGAGTAACAAGGGTGTCACCTTCGCGGAGGTGTGAAAGCAAGTTCAGCAATTCAGGTCGTTCGCTGGTGGACTTGCCTGATACTTTCTCTGTAACGATTTTGTCGCAAACAGGTTCAAGTACTGCCAACTGACGTTCAAGATTCTGATCCTTTGTTGAGACTCTCGCATAACCAAAAATCATTTTCCCGCCTTCACTACCGATAAGTATCATTTTAATTAACTGAATGATACAGTATCATTTAAATGCGTTAAATATCTAAATGATACTAAACGCGACGAGAAAAGCGAGTATCTTTGGGGAGTACCCCAAAGAGATTTTTGGATTGTTCTTTTTTTAGCCTGTTCCGGGTTAGTGAAAAGGTTAACACTGAGATCTGAATACACGACATTTTGTCGGCGGGGTTGAAGCTGATCAGGTGAGCGAGATTTTAAATCAGGCGGAAAAAAACAGACTGTACTTTTTCCTGAGTAAAAGATTACTTAAGGTTTTTTGCCAAAAATCAGGAGGCCTGGGATTTGATTTTTTTTGTACTAAAGACTGGTAACTTTAGCGAAAGCGAACAGTGACTTATCCAAAGTAACTTACATATGTATGGTAGAAAATACTAATACCTTTATCATATTGCACCCTCGGTACAATAAATGAACAGCAAGGCATTTATGCCTGCTTGGCTTTAAGTACTTAAGGGTGACATTGCCCCCAAGCCTGCCAAAAATAGTGGTATTCAAACATTCGTTTTCATGTCATAGCTATGCTGTTATTTTGTGTAGGTTATAACGGATAAGGGCTTACCATGCAATCCATTACAAATGAAAAAGACAATTCATTACAAAACAATCACTTCCAAAAAAATATCGATTATTTTGCCGCAATATTAGGTGAAGAAGTTTATAAACAATCAGCTCCAACAGAGAAACAATTAACTATATTAAGTGAAGCATATAAGCAAACGCTGGATACAAGAAAATTTGAGATTGAATTATACTGGAAAAGGGCTACTTTTATGTGGCCTGTAAATGGAGCATTACTTGTTCTTATTGGTATATTTGCAAAACTATTTTATGATGCCCCACTTGAGAAGCGGACAGAATACTTTCTAGCAATATCAGTTATTTCTTTATTAGGATATCTGATTTCCATGATTAGTAGTGGCATTTCTCAAAGCGGGAAGTACTGGCAAGAAAACTGGGAGTACCATTTAGATATGCTTGAGCCTTTCTTTTGTGGACATCTTTTTAAAACCCATATTTCACGTCGACAGAAGCCATATTCAATATCTGAATTACAAGATACAGTCAATCTAATATTGATATTGTTATGGGTTTTTATTCTTACTTCTTCAGCAACCCAAACACCATTCTCTACCTGGCAGCAACTTACAGTTTTAGTATTTTCTTTTATATTGATTACCTACAAGTTAAAATACAACCCTTTCAGCAAGAAAAAATGGAACATAAAGCAGAGAGAGGTATAGTCTTCCATAGTTAGTCTGAAATGGTTGCCAGTAAATGTAATAAAGCGAAGTTCGTCTTTTTATTTTAGGAAAGCCCCCTATGCAACGTTTAATCAATAGGGGGCGGTTTACAGAGATAGTACTTACTTGACTGCTTCAAGTATTTCTTTTAGAAAATCATAGAAATTGTCAAATGATCCAAATACACTTTCTGTAGATATATTATCCCTAATTTCAAATAAATTGGATTTAGTGTCATATGTGAATAATGATATGCTATTTTCACCTATTACTAATCTTTCTGCAAGATCAGGATCTATAAAATCATCATTATCTCTATAGAAATCATTCATTACAAATAGATTTTTAACTAATGGTTCAGGGGTAGACAAACTGAATAGAGTAAGACCGTCATATTCAAATCCGTCCATATACTCTAAAAATGTGATGTAGTCGGGTTGGTTGGAAAATAAAACACACAGTTCGTCTACTAAATTTTCTAACATTGGTGTTGTAGTTGAATCAGGTTTTCTGTTCAAAATACTATTAAGAAATGATTTCCCAATTGGGTCTTGAACTGGATACTCCCACTTAATCATTTCACTTTTCAGTTCTGCAAGAATGTTTTCTATTTTCATTTTCTTGATTCCATAAAGTTATTTAAGTGGGTAAATTGAACCAGTAGGTATTGCCCACGGTGTTACTCTACTTTCCCCTGGTACTAAATTTTTAACTGCTGACCTCTGCATGTTTGTAAAAATCTTATGATATGGTTCCTTTTCGATTAACACTAAGTTATTAAAAGAATTAGTACCACCATCATCTAATGGAAGTTTGTGGTGAACATCCCATCCATCTGGAGACTTCCCACTATTCATCCTAAGTAACTGTGATGGTGAAAAAATATTAGCTGCATGAGGAGTAGCAGCAATTTCTTTAACAAATTTCTTTCTTACTGTGCTATCGAATTCTTTTCTTAATAATGCTGCTTCTGCTGGATTTCTTTTAGTATAATTAATATCGGTAACTGTAATTCCATTAACTAATCTGGATTCACCTCTGAGTTTCCCCAGATAGCTTGTCATTTCATCATATAGTTGTGGGTTAGGTCGTTTCGCTAACAGAATTGAAGCCGCCGCAATAGCTGTACCTGCTGTTTGCTCATTCAGTACTTGATCATATCCCTTAACAGCGTCTCCACCTAACTGCTCTGCTGTTTTCCTGAAGCCCTCAACATTACCATTGTAGACACCGCCAGCCGCCAGTAGGCGTCCTGCGGCCTTGCTGTTAATCGTCTGGTATGTCGGCTCAGAAGCTGGTGCTGATGTTCCACCTGAGAAAGATAGTAAAAACGAAGTTGGGCGGGGCTTTCCTGAACGGTAGTACCTGCATCCTACAGAACTCCTGTATTCTTTCAGGATCTGTTCAGCACCATTCATTTCAAACGCCTGGTAATTCTTACAGATAAGCTGACCTTGGTCGTCGATATAGAAAAGCTCTCCAGGGGAACCATAGCGGTCTAACATCACGATTTCACCTCTGAAGACAAGGTATCTCAGGCGTCTTTCAGTATTGAACCCATAGGTATGATTGTTTTGGTAAGCATAGCTACGTGAATATGACGGGCGAGGTCTTAGCCCTTCAACGTGATAATGATCGCGATATCTGTCATCGAACTCGTATTCCTGCCTGATGTAATCCCATGTAACAGAAGGACGGGTTATCAGTTCATACTTCTCTGGTTCAAGGTTATCTCTTGAAAGGTAGAACAAGTTAAACCCCGGCAGACTAAAACTCATAACCAGCTCCTTTTGGTAACGGTTTTTGCATTTTATAACCAGAGAACACTGAAAACAAATGATTGCGTCTCAGCATCATTCATTATGAAAAAGGCCGCTTACGCGACCTTTTTTAACACAGCAATCATTGAGAGCGATCGAGTACCATGTACGCAGGCTCGCACATTTAATCTGACGCCGTATATATATCGATTGATATTGATTATAGAGATTGTGATGGTGGAGTAGGTCAGAAGTTGATTTGAAAAGTATTAAGTTCTATTGTTTTCCTATGAGGTACAAAATGGGGTACAAGGTGAGGTACAGCGTGAAGATGTAATATTCGTAAGATCAATCTTGTATCAGCACGTGACTTGGCGTAACCTACTAATTGATAAAGAAATGTAATCTTCATGACTCGGGGTGCCCTTCTTAAATGAAGGCTGAGAAATACCCGTATTACCTGATCTGGATAATGCCAGCGTAGGGAAGTCAGATGCCTTCCCGGTCATCGCTTCTTCACGCACGGCAGGAGCGATACCATGCAGCCTGACCTGCTCGATTTACACGTTTTACATCAGTTTCGAACCCGTTCCCCGCTTACCCACTGTATGACCAACGATGTGGTACAGACCTTTACGGCCAATGTGTTACTGGCGCTTGGCGCTTCTCCGGCTATGGTGATTGAAGCCGAAGAGGCCGAGCAGTTTGCCGCGCTCGCAGATGCCCTGCTGATAAACGTCGGGACGCTGACGGCGCCGCGCGCCCAGGCGATGCGCCGGGCGATTGAGCGTGCAGTGGCAGCAGGGAAACCCTGGACGCTTGACCCGGTTGCCGTAGGGGCGCTGACGTTCCGCACCCGTTTTTGCCACCAAATCCTCGCCCTGAAACCGGCGGCCATTCGCGGCAATGCCTCGGAAATTCTCGCCCTTACCGGGATGAGTGCGGGCGGGCGCGGCGTCGATACCACCGACACGACGGCGGCTGCGCTGCCTGCCGCGCAGGCGCTGGCTCGCCAGACGAATGCCATTGTGGTGGTCACCGGTGAACGGGATTACGTCACCGACGGGCAGCGCACCCGCACGGTCGTGGGCGGTGACCCGATAATGACCCGCGTGGTGGGAACGGGATGCGCGCTCTCGGCAGTCGTGGCGGCGAGCTGCTCGCTTCCCGGTGACCGGCTGGATAACATCGCCGCCGCTTGCGGATGGATGAAACGTGCCGGAACGGCGGCCGTCGCCCGGTCTGTTGGTCCCGGCAGTTTTGCCAGTGCGTTCCTCGACGCGCTCTACACTCTGGAGGAACGGGTATGAAACGGATTAACGCCCTTACCATTGCCGGTACCGACCCAAGCGGCGGCGCGGGCATTCAGGCTGATTTGAAAACGTTCTCCGCACTCGGCGCATACGGCTGCTCGGTGATTACCGCGCTGGTGGCGCAAAATACGCGTGGCGTGCAGTCGGTTTACCGCATTGAGCCGGACTTTGTCGCCGCACAGCTGGATTCGGTTTTCAGCGATGTGCGAATCGACACCACCAAGATTGGGATGCTGGCCGAGACCGACATTGTTGAAGCGGTGGCAGAACGGCTTAAACGTTACCAGGTGCAAAACGTGGTGCTGGATACCGTGATGCTGGCAAAAAGCGGCGACCCGCTGCTGTCCGCCTCCGCCGTCGAGACGCTGCGAAATAAGCTGCTGCCGCAGGTGGCGCTTATCACGCCTAATCTGCCTGAAGCCGCTGCGCTGCTGGATGCGCCGCACGCGCAGAATGAGCGCGAAATGAAAGAGCAGGGGAATGCGCTCCTGGCGATGGGCTGCGGCGCCGTGCTGATGAAAGGTGGTCATCTTGATGATGAAGAAAGCCCTGACTGGTTGTTTACCCACGACGGTGCGCTGCGTTTCACGGCCCCGCGGGTACAGACCAAAAACACCCACGGGACCGGCTGCACGCTCTCTGCTGCGCTGGCGGCTTTGCGCCCCCGTCGTGACAACTGGGGGGATACGGTCCGCGACGCTAAAATCTGGCTCTCCGAAGCGCTGGCAAAAGCCGATACTCTCGAGGTTGGTCACGGTATTGGTCCGGTACACCATTTTCATGCCTGGTGGTAAGCCGTATACTGGCAACACACACCAGGCCTGAGAAAAACAGAGATGGAACAAGCGCATACCCGGCTAATCGACCAACTGAATGAACGCATTGCCGCCCCGGACAACACGCCGCTGTATCTGAAATTTGCCGAAACGGTAAAAAACGCGGTACGCAACGGGGTGCTGGAGCATGGGAATATACTGCCCGGCGAGCGCGATCTCAGTCAGTTAACCGGCGTGTCGCGCATTACCGTGCGCAAAGCGATGCAGGCTCTGGAAGCCGAGGGCGTAGTGACGCGCGCCCGGGGCTATGGGACGCAAATCAATAACATCTTTGAATACTCGCTCAAGGAAGCGCGCGGTTTTTCTCAGCAAGTGGTGCTGCGCGGCAAAAAGCCCAACACGCTGTGGGTGAATAAACGGGTGGTGAAATGCCCGGAAGAGGTGGCCAGCCAGCTGTCAGTGCCGCCGGAGAGCGAGGTCTTTTTGCTTAAGCGCATCCGCTATGTGGATGATGACGCCGTATCGATTGAGGAGTCCTGGGTGCCGGTAGGGTTGATTCACGATCCGGATGCAATTGGGATTTCCCTGTATGACTACTTCCGTAGCCAGAATATCTTCCCGCAACGCACCCGCTCACGCGTCAGTGCCCGCATGCCGGACAGCGAGTTTCAGACGCATATCCGCATGGATGACAAAATCCCGGTGCTGGTGATCAAGCAGGTTGCACTTGATCAGCAGAACCGGCCCATTGAGTTCAGCATCAGCTACTGCCGTAGCGATTTATACGTCTTTGTGTGCGAGGAGTAACGCCTCGCGCCCTGGCGCGCAGTCGCCGCCGCGGTGGCTAACGACCCAGGCCGCCACTGCATTGCCAAGCGTAACGGCATCAGCCAGCGACCATCCTGCCGCCAGCCCGGCAAGCGTGCCACCGGCGTGGCTGTCGCCCGCACCGATCGTGTCGACGACGGTTGCGGGAAACGCCGGAACGTAGCCCGATTTATCGCCCTCAAACCAGGCGGCACCGTCTTTATCGTGGCGAATAATCAGCGCAGAACCAAAACGCTGTAGCCACTGCGGGCCGAGTGTTTCAGCTTCCATGCCAAATCGTCCCGCTGCCATCTCGGCTTCCTGGCGATTAAGCGATACCATCGGCTTACAGGCCATGATCCGCGCCATCAGCGCATCAGGAATATCGGCAATACGCGGCCCAAAATCGATAAACGCGGTAACGTTTTCCAGTCCCTCCAGCCAGGCCGTCAGACGCTCTCCGCACGGTGACGCCAGCTGATAGCCTGAGAGGTAGACCAGGCTTTCAGGCGGCACGTGCAGCGCATCCAGCCAGCGCTGTTGCCACTGGTTCTCCACGCCGCTAAACGACATAAAGGTCCGCTCACCGTCCGGTTCGACCAGCGCCAGACACCAGCCGTTGTCGCCCGTTTCTACTTCAACGACGCTGTGCAGATCCTGTTTTGCCATGGCGTTACGGATGATGTCTGCCCACACTCCGTGACCGACGGGGAGCGCGTTTTGCGCGGCTATCCCGAGCCGTTTCAGCGCAATAGCAATATTCAGCGCACAGCCGCCGATATTGACACCCTGTTGTTTGAGTTCGATATCACACCCGCGCCAGGGCAGGGCATAGGCGTCGGCGATCACGTCGATGACCGCAGCACCCAGCACCGTGACCGGGCGAGTGGCGTGCAGCGTTTCAAGGCGTGCAGCAAAAGCACTCATACGCCCTCCCTTTGCTCCCGGAAGTGCAGCAGTTTTTCACAGTAGTGGTTAAAGTCGAGGCGGTTTACGGCGTCGAGTTCCTCCTTGTACGCCGGGTCAATCGCCTGTACGCCGTGAAGCGCACCGCAGATTGCCGTCGCCATCGCGCCGATGGTGTCCGTATCACCGCCGAGGTTGGCGCACAAAATGGCGCAGCGGTTCGGGTCGGTGCCTGCCAGTTCGACCATCGCAATCGCCGCTGGAACCGACTCAAGCGTGCTGGTGCCCGCGCCAATAAGCTGGTAAACCTGCTCGCTGGCGGAATCGATGCCGTTGGCTTCACGCACGGTCTTAAGGGCGAGCTCAATCCGTGCCGCCAGCGATGCGCTGAAGGTGGTTGTTTTCGCTTCCTGTGCGTAGCGGGCAATGCCTGGCAGGGCATCGACGATGTTCTGCCAGCGTTCACCGTCAATGGCACGCGACACCGCCCAGGCTATCACCACCGCGCCGGCAATCGCGAGGTCGGATTTATGGGTCGGGCTGGAGGCCAGCGCTACCTCTGCGACAAAGTGCTCCAGACGCGTGGCCGGCAGCAGGCAGCCCAGCGGAGAGGCGCGCATCGCCGCACCGTTGGTGACGCCGTTGTTTTCCAGTTCACTGACCGGCTTGCCGTCACGAATGGCGTTAAGCGCAATCTTCGATGTCGGGCCTAATACATTCTTGTTAAACGCATCGAACGATTCCGCCCAGTGCAGAATATGTTTGCCGATAACATCTGCGTTGATCTGCCCGTCGCATTCGATAATCGCATCCGCCAGGCATAACGCCATTGACGTATCGTCGGTGAATTCTGCCTGCTTAAAATAGCAGGCGGCGTTATTTTCAGCCGGTCCGGGTAAAAAACGGTCGATCCAGCCGAAGTGCGCTTTGACGCGCTTTCTCGGCCAAAGCTCCGACGGCATGCCCATCGCATCCCCTAACGCTTGCCCGTAAAGGGCACCGAGAACACGTTCTTGTTTCATTTAACTTCCCCTCGTGTCAGCGCGGTATCGCCTTCAACCACCTCAATTGCGGTGATCTCTTTGTCCGATTCGCGGAAAAACAGCATAAACAGCACGGCGATCACGGCAATCATGATCCCTCCGAATGCCCACATTCCGGCCCAGTTGAAGGTCAACCCATTCACCGGCTCTTTGTATGCGAACATTTTTTCCATCATCACGCCGCCCAGGCGGTAACCTAACAGGCTACCAAACCCCTGACAGCACAGCGTAATCAGGCCTTGTGCGGCGGTGCGCATATGCACCGGCGCTTTTTTATCCACGTAGATATACGCGGTCACATAGTAGAAGTCGTAGCTCACGCCATGCAGCAGAATGCCGAGGAACAGCAGGGCATAGGTGAAGTACTGATCGGCACCACCGTAAACAAAGAAGCCATAGCGGATGGCGGCGGTGAGCAGGCCCAGCAGCAAGACCTTCTTAATACCAAAGCGTTTGGTGAAGAACGGCAGCGCCAGCATAAAGAAGATTTCGGAGAACTGGCCGAGCGTCATCCAGCCGGTGGCGTTTTTCATCCCCACTTCGGTGAGATAGCCGTTAGCAAAGATGTAATAGAAGGCCAGCGGCATCGCGAACAGGAATGAGCAGAAGAAGAACACCAGGAAGTTTTTATCGCGCAGCAGGATCAGCGCATCCAGCCCCAGCATGACTTTGAAATCCATCTTGCCGGTACTCTTCGGCGGGGTGTTCGGCAGGAACAGCGCAAAGACACCGAGCAGGGCGGAGCTGCCCGCCGTCATCAGCAGCGGAATATTGGTATCGGAAATGTCGTTATAGCCCATCATCTGCGGAAGGAAACCGCACGCCAGTCCCGAGGCGATCCAGCCGAGGGTGCCCATCACGCGAATACGCGGGAAATCAGCCTCCACATCATCCACATTGGCGAAGGCAATACTGTTGGTCAGCGCAATGGTCGGCATATAGGTCAGGGAGTAAATCAGCAGCAGCGGGAAAAAGGTGCTGAACTGGGTTTGCTGTGCGGCGAAGTACATCACGATGGCACCGGCGAACATCAGTACGGCCAGTACTTTCTGCGCAGCGAAAAAGCGGTCGGTCAATGAACCCACCAGAATGGGGGAGAGGATCGCGGCAATCGCGGTACAGGCATAAGACCAGCCAATTTCCCCGGCGGTAAAACCGCTTTTGCTCAGCCATAACCACAGCGGTACAAACCACGCGCCCCAGATAAACCATTCAACAAACATCATGAATGACAGTTGGACTTTCGTTTTCATTGTTTAATCCTGCATGTCAGAGAGGGTACGCCTTTAACATACCACCTAATAATACCTTTTAAATACCTTTGCGGTGATTGTTTGATCAATGTAACAGTTTTGTTGTACACGAATCGAGCCAGCAGATTGTGCTGAAAAAAAATGCAAATGGTGGAAAATCTGTTAAGTCGGTACCAGGCTTAGTCTGCCCATAACGCTATGGGTCTGGATAAACACTCACCGACATCACGTCGGGCTTACGGGAGCATCACATGACTGATATTGCGCAGTTGCTTGGCAAAGACGCCGACAGCCTTTTACAGCATCGTTGTATGACCATTCCAGCCGACCAGCTTTATCTGCCTGGCCACGATTACGTCGACCGCGTGATGGTTGATAACAACCGTCCGCCTGCGGTACTGCGAAATATGCAGACCCTCTATAATACCGGGCGACTGGGGGGAACCGGGTATCTTTCTATTCTGCCGGTTGACCAGGGCGTTGAGCACTCCGCGGGCGCCTCCTTTGCGGCGAACCCGCTGTATTTCGATCCGAAGAACATCGTCGAACTGGCGATAGAAGCGGGCTGTAACTGCGTGGCGTCCACCTATGGCGTACTGGCCTCCGTATCGCGTCGCTATGCCCACCGCATTCCATTCCTCGTCAAACTGAATCACAACGAAACCCTGAGCTACCCGACCGAATACGATCAGACGCTTTACGCTAGCGTAGAGCAGGCGTTCAATATGGGCGCGGTCGCGGTTGGGGCGACGATCTACTTTGGTTCTGAGCAGTCGCGTCGCCAGATTGAAGAAATTTCTGTTGCCTTCGAACGCGCGCATGAGCTGGGTATGGTCACCGTTCTGTGGGCGTATCTGCGTAACTCCGCATTCAAGAAAGACGGAGTGGACTACCACGTTTCTGCCGACCTGACCGGCCAGGCGAACCATCTGGCGGCAACCATTGGCGCGGATATTGTGAAGCAGAAGATGGCGGAAAATAACGGCGGTTATAAAGCGGTAAACTTCGGTTACACCGATGACCGGGTCTACAGCAAACTGACCAGCGAAAACCCTATCGACCTGGTGCGTTATCAGCTGGCGAACTGCTATATGGGACGTGCCGGGTTAATTAACTCCGGTGGTGCGGCGGGTGGCGACACCGATCTCTCCGACGCGGTGCGCACGGCGGTTATCAATAAGCGCGCGGGCGGTATGGGGTTGATCCTGGGCCGTAAGGCGTTTAAAAAATCGATGGCTGACGGCGTGAAGCTGATCAATGCCGTGCAGGATGTGTACCTGGACAGCAAAGTGACTATCGCTTAAGACTTTTTGTAAAACGCTGGCCGGGTCAGGCATTACCGCCGCCCGGCCACACTGTCAACGCAGAAGCTGGCAGTCCGGTGGCAGCCGGCACTGTAGCGCGCCTGGTAACACCTCAATGCGGAACTGCTTCCCGCTCAGCGGCTCCCCGTCAAGATTAAACGTCATGCCGTGTGGGGCATTCACTTCAAACCACGCGGATTTACCGGCAATAATATTCGGGCTCTCCTCTGGCTGGGTCAGGGTGGTAAATAGCGCAGGCAGCAGGCCATCACCCGTGAAAATACGCAGCTGTAACTGACCATCATTGATCAGCGCCTCCGGGCATAACTGCTGTCCGCCACCGGCCTGACGGCCATTGCCGATACCAATCACCAGCGCATCACCCTGCCACTGAAAGTTCTCGCCGTGAATCTCACAGCGGTCCGGCTTCAGGGTATCCATGCGCATCAGGCCATGGATCAGATACGAGACGCCGCCCAGCGCTGCCTTCAGCTTTTCAGGGGTTTCGCTGGTAATGCGCGTCCCGAATCCACCGGTCGCCATATTGATAAAACAGGTTTTTTCATTCACCTGAGCAATATCCACGGCGGTGGCTTTGCCGAGGATAGCCAGCTGCAGGGCTTTTCCCAGTTCTTCGGGGATTCCGGCGCTGGTGGCGAAATCGTTGGCCGTACCGAGCGGCAAAATGCCCATCACCGGGCGGTCGGTTGAGGGAAGATCTATCAGAGCGCCGGCAATTTCATTAATGGTGCCATCGCCCCCGCCAGAAATAATGGTTTCGACCCCGAGCTTCAGACCTTCGTCGATATAGCGTGCCGCATCACCTTTTTCCCACGTCACTCGTACGTGTATACGTGCACCGTCTTCACGCAAATCCGTCACTGCCTGGCGCAACAAATCGTTGCCCGCACTTTTGCCATTGAGAATCAATAAACTGTCTGGATAGATTGCCATCCGCGCTGCTCCCTTTTTTAGCGTTAGTAAGAGTGTATAGCAGGGAGGAAAAAAGCGGGTAAGAACAGGATGAAAGGGAAAAAAATAAGCCTGTGTAAAGGAGATTTTTCCCCCGTATAACGTAATCTGTGCCCGGTGTCGTTTACACTTTTTACGTCTGTCAATCACTGGGCTATTGCCCTCAACGTTTGAGTCGCGACATTTGCCTTGTCTCTATTTTCAGCTGTTTACGCCAAATCCGATTATGTAGCGTTAGGGCGATTGAACGGTAAAAGAGTGATGTATTCATCCACACGACATTCATGCAGAAAAATCCCAACCCTAAAAAAGAGGTTATTTGCGGGGTGTAATTCTCAACAGAGCCGAATAAAAGTGAACTCCACGTCCAGATAAAATAAACGATGCTCATCAGTCCAGTCAGCGTGATAACGGAAATATGCGCTTTAAATCCAGCCAAGGACCCCCGAGCAGTCAGAAACATAGTACTCATCGCAATCATGCAATACGCCACTGCTGCAAGAAATACACCCATCATGACTTTAAATTCGGGTAAGCCGAGCAGGCGAAATAGTAATATCCAGACAGAAACTTGTAGCATAGCGTAGCAAAAAATGGCGAGTAACATACTGATAGCCAAGGGAATGCCTGTCATATGTACACCTACAGGAACGCCAAACTGATCTTTTAAGCCATCTTTTAAAGACTCAAGCCGTTGGAGATCGTCAGTCGCCATTTGACTTGTGATCACAGTACTTAATGCCAGGCTCTTCTTGATGTATTTTATCATGCTCAGGTCAATAACTTCCTGTAAATGAAAAAGACTGGATCAAACCAAAAACGTATTTTCCAGATTGTGTAATATTCTGAGGATTCCTGATTGTACCCGAGACCGCACTTCCAACAAAAGCTGAGGAGTTGGAAATGGCATTCAACAGCTCACGCTGTAAGAGCAACTGCAGCGCTTCCGATGGGTAACGTTTAGGGTAAACCCCAGCTTTCATCGCTGCTTTAACACCTGAATTCGAGATGCCGGGATTTCGGATGCGAATAATTTCCTCCGTTAACCTCGTGCGGTCCGCTCGGCTCATTTTTTGTAATAAAGAGAGTAAACTTTCAGACGTCGAGCGATTAAGAAGGCGGTAGGTCAATACCGCACTTTTTAGACCCGCAGCGGCCCCAGCAAGTGAAATCGCATCCAGAGCGGTATTGGTTGCAGTATACCATTCCTGGGAATCCATCCACGCTACATAGTCATTATGATTCATGGCAATAAGTGACAAGCGGCCAAGCCCGTTCGCACACTGAATTCCTGTTGCCACACCACCGGCGACAATCACGGCAGCAACAGCACCGGAAGAGCCTGCGGTGAGAGGAATGGCCATACCTGCGCCAGCAGCAAGTACGACAGTGAGAATGGCGGCTCCGCAAGAAATTGCCGTAGAACCGATTTCAGTCGCCAATGAAGGTGACTGAATCGTAGTCGTCGTTGCCTGGATGGCACTACTTGAGGAAGCATTTACTTTAGTGATGACTACATGACTTACCGAGCTTTCGTTTGGTGTCGCAATCCGCCTTGAGGGCCTTACTAACCACTGACGCGCACCGTCTGAGTAGATGATCCCAACCTGGCTAAAGTTTCGGCTACAGTCCAGGTGACTGGCAAAATCGTTGAAATTAATATCGCCGCCGGAGGCAAGGCCCAGACTGCGTGCGAGTTCGTAATCCGGAATGTCCTTTGAAAACTGACCGGGGAATGTCATGTCGTCTCTCCGTCCATGTGAAAACGTATTGTGCTAAGAAATCAAGAGTAAAGGGCATGCTATGGTCGGGAATTAGGAATGCTCTGAATAACACTCCCGCCTACCAGATCCAATAAAAGTTGTGATGAATATCATAGGTCCGTCCGATTTTCATGAACGGTATTCCGGCATACGTTATTGCGAATACACACCCTTCATATGGTGGGTCTATGCCATTGCATTCTTAATAAGTGGACTGAATTGTACAAAAAAATAAGCCCGCGTAAGGGAGATTACGCAGGCTAAGGAGGTGGTTCCTGGTACAGCTAGCATTTATGGGTTATGTTTTTCAGCGGGGGGATAATACCCGTATTGAACGAAGCGGTATGTGATCCGATTCTAAGAATTATCCCAGCGCGAAAAAATTTCCCTGCTTGATTATTTACTGTGCGGGTTACGGGTACTTTCACCGTTGAAATTACGCATCAGCAGCGCAAACTCCAGCTCCACTTCTTCGGGTACCGGCAGCCAGACGGTATGGCCATTGCCTGGCGCCACGTCAATTGCTTCGCCTTTACCGTTTTCCAGATGTTCCAGGGTGAAGTTCATGTTGCCCTGCGGGGTCATCAACTCCAGGCTGTCGCCTTTGGTGAATTTGTTCTTCACCGCCACGGCGGCCAACGCACCTTTGCGCTCACCGGTAAAATCACCGACAAACTGCTGGCGCTCGGAAACGGAATAGCCGTGTTCGTAGTTCTGGTAATCGTCATGGGTGTGACGACGCAGGAAGCCTTCGGTATAACCGCGATGCGCCAGGCCTTCCAGGGTTTCCAGCAGGCTGGTATCGAACGGTTTACCGGCAGCGGCATCGTCGATGGCTTTACGGTACACCTGAGCAGTACGCGCGCAGTAGTAGTAGGACTTGGTACGGCCTTCAATTTTCAGGGAATGCACGCCCATCTGCGTCAGACGCTCAACGTGCGCAATCGCACGCAGGTCTTTGGAGTTCATGATGTAAGTGCCATGCTCATCTTCAAAGGCGGTCATGTACTCACCCGGACGTTTGGCCTCTTCAATCATGAACACGCTGTCAGTTGGCGCGCCGATGCCTAAGGTTGGCTCCACGTTGGTCACCGGGATCGGCTCATGTTTGTGGACGATATTGCCGATGTCGTCTTCTTTGCCTTCCTGAACGTTATATTCCCAGCGGCAGGCGTTGGTGCAGGTACCCTGGTTCGGGTCACGCTTGTTGATGTATCCCGAGAGCAGGCAGCGACCGGAGTAGGCCATGCACAGCGCGCCGTGAACGAAGATTTCGATTTCCATATCCGGCACCTGCGTGCGGATCTCTTCAATCTCTTCCAGCGAAAGTTCACGAGACAGAATGACGCGGGTCAGCCCCATCTGTTTCCAGAATTTCACCGTTGCCCAGTTAACGGCGTTGGCCTGAACGGAGAGGTGAATATCCATCTCCGGGAAGTTCTCCCGAACCAGCATGATTAAACCCGGGTCCGACATGATCAGCGCGTCCGGTCCCATATCAACCACCGGCTTCAGATCGCGGATGAACGTTTTCAGCTTGGCGTTATGCGGCGCAATGTTGACCACCACGTAGAATTTTTTGCCCAGGGCATGTGCTTCGTTAATGCCGAGCTGCAGATTCTCGTGGTTGAATTCATTGTTACGCACGCGCAGCGAGTAGCGCGGCTGGCCAG
Source organism: Enterobacter sp. WPR_3_1 (assembly GCF_003635055.1). Lineage (NCBI taxonomy): Bacteria > Pseudomonadati > Pseudomonadota > Gammaproteobacteria > Enterobacterales > Enterobacteriaceae > Enterobacter > Enterobacter sp. WPR_3_1. The sequence continues at coordinate 425,251 of NZ_RBXU01000008.1, forward strand.
CATAGACGGCGTCAGCGCCATAGGCGAAAGCGTAACGCATATTTTGCAGCGTTCCCGCCGGGGAAAGGAGTTCCGGTTTAAACATGTTTGTTCTCGTTCTGATGACAGGTCAGATCCGCATGCACCAGGTGCAGCGGTAAGGGGAGATCCCCCACTTTAAGGGCGGGCATTGTAGCGCTGCGGGACAGGGAGGTAAAGCGCCGGGTCGTACCATCGCTAACCCGGCCGGAGGCGTGTCGTCAGGTATTGTCTTTTACCGTCTGGCTTGAACCGTTAGTTTTGACCGACGCGATGCCTTTATCTCGCGACTGTTCCGAGGCATACATCTGGCTGCTGCCAATAACCTGATGATTCCCGGCCTTCAGATTGAAGTGGAATTTACCGTTGGTGGCCACTTTCTTCTCATAACGTTCATCAGAAGGGCTATTGGTGCGAACGGAGGCGATACCGTTTTCGGCGGAATTTTTGGTGGTGTAAAGCTCACTGGTCAGGATCGTTTCTCCGTTTCCTGCTTTGAGAACAAACCTGAACTGACCATCACTGCTTTTGTTTAACTCGAACCAACCAGACATAGGAACTCCTTGAACGAAGTGGAATTATCTGCACCAGTTATCAATAAGCGAACCGGTAATGTGAGTATGGTTGATTCTTCGTTGCTTTCCAGAATTGAAAAACCCGCCAGCAGGCGGGTTCGGTAAGCTAAATGCTCAGGCTATCCTGCACGCATCCGCTTCCCATCGGTAGCCCACGCCATACACCGCGCGGATAAATGACTGCTCCGCATCGAGCGCTTCCAGCTTGCGGCGCAGGTTTTTAATATGGCTGTCGATGGTACGGTCAGTCACGACGCGGTAATCATCATACAGACGGTTCAGCAGCTGCTCGCGGGAGAAGACCTTCCCCGGCTCGTGGGAGAGGGTTTTCAACAGGCGGAATTCGGCGGGGGTGAGATCCAGTAGCTTGCCGCGCCAGCTCGCCTGGAAACGGCTTTCATCGACGATAAGTGGGCTTTCCGCGTCCAGTACCTGCAGTTCACGATGGGGCTTACAGCGGCGCAGAATGGTTTTTACGCGCGCGACCACTTCACGCGGGCTGTATGGCTTGCAGATGTAATCGTCCGCGCCAATTTCGAGGCCCAGCAGGCGGTCGATCTCTTCGATTTTCGCCGTCACCATTACCACCGGCACGTCCGAGAAGCGACGAATTTCCCGGCACAGGGTCAGGCCATCGGTTCCGGGGAGCATCAGATCCAGCAGGATCAGGTCCGGCGGCGTCTGGCGCACATAAGGCAGCACCTGATCGCCATGGCTGATAAGCGTGGGGGCATAGCTTGCCGCGCGTAAATAGTCGATCAGTAACTGCCCGAGCTTCGGCTCGTCTTCGACAATCAAAATGCGTGGCGTGTTTTCGTCAATCGGTAACTCGGTCATGCTTCTCTCGATAAATCCCGTTCCAGAGGTAACTCTACTGTAATGCTTACCCCGCCAAAAGGCGAATGGGCGGCGCGGATCGTGCCATTATGGGCCTCGACGATGTTTACGCAAATCGCCAGTCCCAGACCGGACCCGCCGCTGGCGCGATTGCGGGAGCCTTCGGTGCGATAAAATCGCTCAAACAGTTTTTCCAGCTGTGCATCCTGCACGCCGGGGGCGGAATCCGCAAAGGTCAGGGCAAAATGCCCGTTTTCTTGTTTGCCGGAAATATGCAGGCCACCGCCGCTGTCGGTGTAGCGCAGGCTATTTTCCAGCAGATTGTTGAACAGCTGCATCAGGCGGTCTTTGTCGCCAAACACCACGGCGCTGTCAGGCAGTGAGAGATCGATTTTCAGGTTGCGGCTGGCGAAACGTTCGCGGAAGGCACCGCTTACCACCTCCAGCACGTTTATCACATCGACGGGCGCTTTCTGATAGGCCAGCGCGCCTTCGTCTGACATGGAGAGCTGGTGGAGATCATCGACCAGTTTGGTCAGCGTGCCCACTTCCGCCTGCAGCGAGGCCACCGATTCGGGAGTGAACTGACGCACGCCGTCCTGAATAGCTTCCAGCTCGCCGCGCAGCACCGCCAGCGGCGTGCGGAGTTCATGGGAAATATCGGCCATAAAATCGCGTCGCATCTGCTGGTTTTTTTCCAGGGTGCTGGCGAGCTGGTTAAAGTCCTGCGCCAGCTTACCGAGTTCGTCCTGGCTACGGGTATCGACGCGGGTGGAGAAATCCCCGGCGGCCAGCTTATGCGTCCCTTCCACCAGCCGTTTAACCGGCGCGAGCAGGCCACGGGCCAGCGGGAAGGTCGCGAGCGCGGCCAGCAGGGTGGAGAGCGCGACAATCAACCAGCTGGTGCGGCGCTGCTGACGATCAAAGTTGATATCGGTGTTGCGCGTCAGGCGTTCAACCGGCGAGGCGATCACCCAGCCGACGGTGGCGTTATTCACTGTGATCGCCCGCTTTGTGCCATCTGGCGGAATGGGCGCGCGCGGGCCAACCAGTACGCGCATATCCTGGTCTATCACCCAGAACTGGGTGCGCCAGCCGTGCGGCGGCATCCCGGGCCCCGGGCGATCGTCACCGGTATCATGCTCAAGTGAGCGCAGGATCTGGAATACGAAGCGGTCGTTATTGCGCAGAAAACGCCAGTTACCGTGCAGGGCATACTGATCGCTCAGCGCATCGCTCAGCCCCTGTAAACGCTGTTCATTACCATGCTTGATGTAATCAATAAAACCCCGTTCGAAACTGACCCGCACGGCCCAGTGCATGGTGACCAGCAGCACGATACAGGTGGCAAATATCGCCACAAAGAGTTTACCGGTAATGCCCGGACGCCAGAATTTCATGGTGCACTCCTTTTGCCGTGTCGGATAACGACGTTCTTACGGGTATCATCCGGCACTCTGGCGAAGATGAACGCGGGCAGGGCGATAATCACCGCCATGCTGAGATAGGTATACAAAAAGACCTGATGGGCGACCGGCGTGTCGACGCTGAGATGATGCTGTCCGTACATGCCGAGCAGTAAACCGGCAAGGGTCACCCCTACGCTCATGGAGAGCTGCATGATCATCGACAGCAGGCTGTTTCCGCTGCTCGCCAGGTCATCCGGGAGTGCTTTTAACGTCAGGGTATTCATTGATGAAAAGCGCACAGAGTTAATGATGCCCTGGCAGAACAGCACCAGCGGCAGCGCGTAGTACCAGCCCAGCAGCGCCACGGCCATAAACAGCAGGCTCACCAGGGCCAACCCAAGCGTCGCGGCGACCAGGACGTGGCGATAACCAAAACGGTTAACCACCTGCACCACGATGCGTTTCATTCCCATGCTGCCAAGTACCATCGGGATCATCATCAACCCGGCGTGAAACGGTGAAAATCCCATTCCAATCTGCAAAAAGACCGGCGTCATAAAGGGCAACATGCCGCTGCCGACGCGCCCGGCAAAGCTCCCGAACAGGCCCAGACGATAGGTGGGGTTTTTAAACAGATCGAGCGTGAACAACGCGCTCTCGTTACCTCTGGCATGCCAGAGGTACCACAGGATAGCGGTAATGCCGAGCGCCACCAGAAGGCCAAGCGTCAGGGCGGAAATCCCGAGGCCTTTTTGGCCATCAAGCGCGAGGGTGAGCATCGCCATCCCCGCCGCCAGCAGGATAAAACCCAGGAAATCAAAGCGCCGGGTCTGCATGGTGTAGTTAGGCATCAGCATCAGGGTGGCAATCGCGCCGATGATGCCCACCGGCAGGTTGATTAAGAAGATCCAGTGCCAGGAGGCATACTCCACCAGCACTCCGCCCAGCGCCGGGCCAAGCAGCGGGCCGACCTGGCCTGGCAGGGTGACGAAGGTCATCGCGGCCATATACTGCTCGCGGGGCACAATCTTCATCACCGTCAGCCGCCCGACAGGCACCATCATCGCCCCGCCAATGCCCTGTAACGCGCGGGCCATCACCAATTGATCCAGCGTATTCGCCTGGGCGCAAAACAGCGAGCCTGTGGTAAACAGCACGATGGCGGTGAAAAAGATATTCCGCACGCCCACTTTGTCCGCCAGCCAGCCGCTGGCCGGAAGCATAACGGCCACCGTTAATACATAGGAGACAATCACCATATGCATATGCAGCGGACTCTCCCCCAGGCTTTTTGCCATCGAGGGGAGGGCGGTATTGACGATGGTTGTATCCAGCGACTGCATAAAGAAGCCGAAGGCGACAATCCACAGCTGCCAGCGCACGTGACGTGGGAGGTCGGTCATTTATTCGGTTACCGTCGTTCTGTTTTTACGCGAAAAACGCACCCGCAGACGGTCAAAGAACAGATAGACCACCGGCGTGGTGTAGAGCGTCAGCAGCTGGCTCATCACCAGCCCCCCGACAATGGTGATCCCCAGCGGCTGGCGCAATTCTGAACCGTCACCGCCGGAAATCACCAGCGGCAGCGCGCCAAACAGCGCCGCCAGCGTGGTCATCATGATCGGGCGAAAACGCAGCAGACAGGCCTGGAATATGGCCTCTTCTGGCGTCAGGTTGCCATTTCGCTGGGCGTCCAGCGCGAAGTCCACCATCATGATGGCGTTTTTCTTCACGATGCCAATTAACAGCATGATACCAATCAGCGCAATCAGGCTGAAGGGCGCGCCGAACAGCTCCAGCGCCAACAGCGCCCCGACGCCCGCCGACGGCAGCGTGGAGAGAATGGTCAGCGGATGGACGTAGCTTTCATAAAGCACGCCCAGCACGATATAGACCGTCGCAATGGCGGCCAGAATCAAAATCACCTGCGAATTCATCGTCTCCTGGAACACCTGCGCGGTACCGGCAAAACTGCCGCGTACCGTGGACGGCACGCCAAGCTGGGTCATCGCACGGTTGATCGCATCGCTGGCCTCAGAGAGGGACGAACCGGCTGGCAGGTTAAAGGAGATGGTCGACGCCGCCGAAAGGCCCTGGTGGTTCACCGACAGCGGCGCGTTCGCCGGCTGCCAGTTGGCAAAGTAAGAGAGCGGGATCGCCTTACCGTCGTTATTAATCACAAACATGTTGTCCAGCGCGCTGATGTCCTGGGTGTAACGTGGGTCCACCTCCATCACCACCTTGTATTGGTTCATGGGCTGGTAGATGGTGGAAATCTCACGCTGGCCGAAGGCATTGTTCAGCAGGCTGTTGGCGGCATCGACGTTAATCCCCAGACGTGACATGGTTTCACGATTGTAGGTTAGCGCCATTTCTGCGCCGTTGTCCTGCTGATCGGAGTTAACGTCCGCCAGCTGTGGCAGGGCGGCCAGCGCCTTGCGGATCTTAGGCTCCCACTCGCGCAGGGCGGCTAAATCGTCAGAGAGTAACGTGTACTGATAGCTGGCGTTAGCCTGACGCCCGCCGACGCGGATATCCTGAACGGCCATCAAAAACAGATTAGCGCCCGGCTCTTTGGCGAGCTTCACGCGCAGGCGGTCGATAACCTGCTGGGCGGTTTCATTGCGCTCGTCACGCGGCTTCAGGGTGATAAACATCATCCCGCTGTTCACCCGCGAACCGCCGGTGAAGCCGGTTACGTTGTCTACCGCTTTATCTTCGCGGATGATCTTCATAAAGTCCTGCAGCTTGCCGCGCATGGCCTGAAACGAAATACTCTGGTCTGCCTGGATCCCGCCCATCAGCACCCCGGTGTCCTGCTCCGGGAAGAAGGTTTTCGGGATAGTAATGTACATCCAGACGTTGAGCACGATGGTGCCAATCAGCACCAGGCCGACAATGCGCGTATGCCTCAGCACCCACTTCAGGGACTTGCCATAGCTCTCCTGCATCGCCAGCAGGAAGCGACCAAACCCCTTACGGCGCGGCTGAGAGTGGGGCTTGCTGCGTTTTAACATCCAGCCGCACATCATCGGCGTGAGCGTGAGGGACACGATCAATGAAATACCGATGGCGACCGAGAGCGTGACGGCAAATTCCCGTAACAGCCGGCCAGGCAGGCCGCCCATCAGCAGTAACGGCAGGAACACCGCCACCAGCGACAGGCTCATCGACAGTACCGTAAAGCCCACTTCACGCGTTCCCTGCAGCGCGGCCTGCAACGGTTTCATCCCCGCCTCCAGATGGCGCGAGATGTTCTCCAGCACCACAATGGCGTCATCCACCACGAAGCCGGTGGCAATCGTCAGCGCCATCAGCGACAGGTTGTTAAGGCTAAATCCGCACAGGTACATCGCCGCGAAGGTCCCTATCAGCGAGACAGGCACAGCCACCGCAGGGATCAGCGTGGCCCGGCCTGAACGCAGAAACAGGAAGACCACCAGAATCACCAGCGCAACGGAGATCACAAGCGTCTGCTCCACCTCTTCAAGCGAGGCGCGAATGGTGGGGGAGCGATCCTGGGCAATCTGCAGATCGATCGCCGCCGGGATGGTCTGCTGGAGTTCCGGCAATCTCGCGCGGATACCGTTCACCGTCTCAATAATATTGGCTTCCGGCAGCTTGCGGATCATCAGCAAAATGGCCGGTTTGGCGTTGGTCATCCCTGCGTTGCGCACGTCCTGCACCGAGTCGGTGACGCTCGCGACATCGCTCAGGCGCACCGCCGCACCGTTGTTGTAGTGAATGATCAGCGGCTGGTATTCCGCAGCGGTTTTCAGCTCATCGTTAGTCTGGATCTGCCAGCGGTGGCTACTGTCCTCAATGGCCCCCTGCGGTTTGCGCACGTTTGCATTGCTGATGGCGGAGCGCACATCGTCCAGTGAAACACCCTGGTTAAACAGCGCCTGCGGGTTTAAGCCCACGCGCACGGCGGGCAGAGAGCTTCCGCCAACGCTGACATCACCCACGCCGTTAATCTGGGCGAGAGTCTGCGCCAGTTGGGTGGAGGCGAAATCGTACAGCTGCCCCTGCGAATAGGTGTCCGAGGTAAGCGTCAGGATCATGATCGGCGCATCGGACGGGTTCGCTTTACGGTATGTCGGACGGCCCGGCATCCCGCTCGGTAGCAGGTTCTGCGCGGCGTTGATCGCCGCCTGCACATCGCGCGCGGCGCCGTTAATATCCCGGTCGAAGCTGAATTCCAGAATGATGCGCGTGCTGCCAAGCGAGCTGCTGGAGGTCATCTCGTTGACCCCGGCAATTCGTCCGAGTGAACGTTCCAGCGGTGTGGCAACCGACGAGGCCATGGTTTCCGGTGATGCACCGGGCAACGAGGCGCTGACCATGATCACCGGGAAATCCACCTGCGGCAGCGGGGCCACCGGCAGCAGCCGGAAGCCCAGGACGCCGCACAGGGTGATGGCGAGTGAGAGTAAAATCGTCGCCACCGGGCGATAAATGAAGAGGGCGAAAAACTTCATTTACGCCTCCTCTTCACGTTTCGGGAAGCGGCTTTTCGTCCACAGCGCCAGACGGTCAAACAGCAGATAAATGACCGGCGTGGTGAACAGGGTCAGGACCTGGCTTACCAGCAGGCCACCGACCATACCAATCCCCAGCGGACGACGCAGCTCGGCACCAACACCGGTACTGAGCATCAGCGGCAGGGCACCTAGCAGGGCGGCGAGCGTGGTCATCAGGATCGGGCGAAAACGCAGCAGGCAGGCCTGGAAAATTGCCTCGCGCGGCGACATCCCCTGCTCGCGCTCGGCGGCAAGGGCAAAGTCGATCATCATGATGGCGTTTTTCTTCACGATCCCGATAAGCAGGATGATCCCAATGATGGCAATCACGTCCAGCTCGCTCCCCGCCAGCATCAATGCCAGCAGCGCCCCCACGCCCGCCGTTGGCAGGGTGGAGAGGATGGTAATAGGGTGAATAAAGCTTTCATACAGCACACCGAGCACGATATACATCGCCACCACGGCCGCGACAATCAGCCAGATGGTGTTGCCCAGCGCGGCCTGGAACGCCAGCGTGCTGCCCTGGAACTGGGTCTGAATATCAGACGGGAAGTTCAGCGTCTTCTCTGCGGCCAGAATGGACTCCACCGCTTCGCCCAGCGAATAACCGTCCGGTACGTTAAACGAGATGGTGGTGGACGGGAACTGATCCAGATGGTTAATCGACAGCGGTGTGTAGCGCTCTTCCACCGTCGCGATGGCGCTGAGGGGCACGATGCCCCCGTCTTTGCTGGTCAGGCGCACCGAATCGAGCGCGGCCAGTCCGGGCGTGTTTTCCGTGTTGTGTTCCAGCACCACGCGATACTGATTCGCCTGGGTATAGATGGTGGAGATCAGACGCTGACCGAAAGCGTTATACAGCGCGTTATCCACGTCGGCCATGGTGATCCCAAGCCGACTGGCGGTATCACGGTTGACGTTCACATATGCCGCCAGCCCTTTGTCCTGCCAGTCGCTGCTGACGTCCGAGAGCTGCGGCAGGGCGTTGAGTTTATCCACCAGTTGCGGTACCCAGGTGCTGAGTGCATCAAGGGTGGTGGCCTGCAGCGTGAACTGGTACTGGGTACGGCTCACCTGGGTATCGATGGTTAAATCCTGAATCGGCTGGAGGTACAGCTCAATACCCGGCACGCGCGCTACGGCAGTTTGCAGGCGGTCGATCACCGTCTGCACGCGGTCGTCGCGATCGTCAAGCGGTTTTAGGTTGATCTGCAGGCGGGCACTGTTCAGCGACGGGTTGGTGCCATCGACACCGACATACGAGGTCAGGCTCTCTACTGCCGGATCTTTCATGATGATCTCTGACACCTGCTGCTGACGCTGCGCCATGTTAGCGAAGGAGACCGTCTGCGGTGCCTGAAGCGTGCCCTGGATAATGCCGTTGTCCTGAATCGGAAAGAAGCCTTTCGGGATGAAAATCCACAGCATAACGCTGAGCGCCAGCGTACCAAGCGCCACGCCAAGGGTTGCCCATGGATGGTTAAGCACTTTCGCCAGCACCCGCCCGTAAGCGGCAATAATGCGTTCGAACATCCGCTCAGAGGCGCGCGAGAAGCGGTTTTGCTTGCGCAGGGAGGCATGGCTCAGCATTCGGGCGCACATCATCGGCGTGAGGGTAAGTGACACCACGGCGGAAATCAGAATGGCGACGGCCAGCGTCACGGCAAATTCGCGGAACAAACGCCCGACGATATCGCCCATAAACAGCAGCGGGATCAGTACCGCAATCAGTGAGAAGGTGAGGGAGATAATGGTAAAGCCGATCTCGCCCGCTCCTTTCAGCGCCGCGGCTAACGGTTTTTCGCCTTTTTCGATATAGCGCGAGATGTTCTCGATAACAACGATAGCGTCATCGACCACAAAGCCGGTGGCAATGGTAAGGGCCATCAGCGTCAGGTTATTTATCGAAAAATCGAGGAACACCATGACGGCAAATGTTCCCACCAGTGAGAGCGGCACGGCGACGGCAGGAATGAGGGTCGCCGGGACGTTACGCAGGAACAGATAGATGATCATCACCACCAGCGCAATCGCCAGCATCAGTTCAAACTGGGTGTCAGTCACGGACGCGCGAATATTGGTGGTCCGGTCAGACAGTACTTTCACGCTAACTGACCTGGGCAGGCTTTCAATCAGCTGCGGCAGCATAGTGCGAATGCTGTCTGCGGTTTCAATGATATTGGCACCCGGCTGGCGCTGGACGTTCATCACGATTGCCTGCTGTTTGTTGGCCCAGGCGCCGAGCCAGCTGTTTTCCGCACCTTGCTCAACGGTTGCCACATCGCCCAGACGCACCGGCGCACCGTTCTGGTACGCGACGATCAGCTGTCGATATTCATCCGCGGACTGCATTTGATCGTTCGCCGAGAGGGTGACGGCCCGGGTTGGGCCATCAAGCGAGCCTTTCGCCGAGTTGACGTTGGCGTTACTGATGGCGCTGCGGATGGTTTCGCTGGTGAGGCCCAGCGCGGCAATGGCCTGGGCATTGAGCTTCACGCGCACCGCCGGACGTTGACCGCCGGCAAGCGTAACCAGCCCCACGCCAGAGACCTGTGAAATTTTCTGCGCCACGCGCGTTTCGACCATGTCTTCGACCTGAGTCATCGGCATAGCGGAGGAGGTGACAGCGAGCGTCATGATCGGCGGATCCGCCGGGTTTACTTTGCTGTAGACCGGTGGGTTGGGCAGGTCCGATGGCAGCAGGTTGGTGGCTGCGTTAATCGCGGCCTGTACTTCCTGTTCGGCAACGTCGAGTGAGAGTGTAAGCTGGAACTGCAGCGTCACCACGGATGCTCCGCCGGAGCTTTGCGAGGACATTTGCTTCAGGCCAGACATCTGACCAAACTGGCGCTCCAGCGGCGCGGTGATGGCCGACGTCACCACATCCGGGCTCGCACCCGGATAAAGGGTGACCACCTGGATGGTGGGATAATCCACTTCCGGCAGCGCCGAGACGGGCAGGAAGCGATAGCCAATAATCCCGGCCAGCAGAATTGCCACCATTAACAGCGTGGTGGCAACAGGGCGCAGAATAAACAGGCGTGAAGGCCCACCTGTAGAGCTCGGGGGCATAACCTGCATCAGGACGTCGCTCCCTGCTTAGCAGGCTGTTGCTGGCCTTCAACCACTTCGACTTTCGCCCCCTCGGTGAGACGATCAATGCCGTCGGTAACCACGCGGTCACCTGCGGAAAGGCCGGCGCTGATCACCACCGTCTGGCTGTCCTGAATGCCGGTTTTCACCAGATGCTTGCTGACGTTATTCTCGCTGTTAAGCACCCAGACAAAATTCCCTTCGTTGCCCATCTGCAGCGCCGCCGTCGGGATAACGACCGCATTTTCTTGTGTCGCGACCAGCATCCGCGCATTCACGAACTGATTTGGGAAAAGCGCATCATCCTGATTGTTAAAGCGGGCTTTTAACTTGATGGTGCCGGTGGTGGTGTCAATCTGGTTATCCAGACTGAGCAGGGTGCCTTCGCTCAATTTTTGCTTGTTGGTGCGATCCCAGGCTTCCACAACCAGCCCTTTGCCGGCTTTTTGCGCCTGAACCACGGTTGCGATGTCGCTCTCCGGCAGGGTAAAGACTAAATCGACAGGATGCGTCTGGGTGATGACCACGATACCGGTGGTATCGCCGCTGGAAATCTGGTTGCCAATATCAACCTGCTTCAGACCGACGCGGCCGTCAATCGGGGCGGTGATGCGGCTCCAGTCGAGCTGTAACTGTGCGCTGGCCACGGCGGCTTCGTCAGCTTTAAGGGTGCCCAGCGCTTCGCTGACCAGAGACTGCTGCGTATCCAGTTCCTGACGCGATACCAGGTTGGTTTTCACCAGTTGCTGGTAGCGTGCCAAATCGCGTCGGGCGTTCGCGAGCGTGGCCTTGTCTTTCGCGAGCTGGCCCTGCGCCTGCGCGAGGGTGACTTTAAACTGGCTTGGGTCAATTTCTGCCAGTAAGTCCCCGGCTTTAACCTGCTGGCCTTCCTGGAAGTGAAGCGCCATCAGCTGCCCGTCCACACGGCTGCGAACCGTAACGGTGTTGGCGGCGGTAATGGTTCCCAGCCCGGAGAGATAACGGGGCACCGCTTTATTTACCGCAGTAGCCGCCTGAACGGGAGCCAGCGCACCGCCGCGCATGCCGTGACGTCCGCCACTCGCGGGACGCTGTGATGGGCTGCTGGCACCTGCGGAAGTGTCAGAAGAGTCATTGTGCCAGAACCAGGCGGCGGCAAGAGCCACCACAATGATGCCAGCGGCGATTGCCCAGCGGGATTTGTTACTGCCTTTCATCGTTATACGTTCTCATCCTGAATACTTCGGGGAATGATACTAGTTTAGTCAGGCAACACGGCAGAAAAATGGAGGAAATATGGAAGACTGTCTGGATTTGTCTGATTGGCAGGGGGAGGGGCGCGGCGTGAGACGGCCTTCAAATCGGATCAATTGCCAGTGCATAATTTACCAGGAATATTCCCTGCCACCTGAAATATTCTTATTATTTATCTGCCGGGTGAGAAACGGAGAAAGATAACAATTGGTTTTATTATTTAATTTGTCTTTAGGAAAATTTCATTATTCATCATGTAAGGATCGGAATATTCTCTGATATACCAATATTTTTCATCTTGTTATCAAATCATTAACAAACTAATGATTTTTTGCAATGTGACGTATTTATTTGATTTGAAATATGTTTTTGTTATTCCCTTCAATGCACCACTTTTGATTTGTATCAAAAAGCTAAAACAGTTTAAATTACCTAAAATTGCGATAATTATAGATTTTTATTTTAAAAATGTTATTTAAATGGTTTTATGTTTTTATTTAAGCGATCTCGTCATGAATGATTATGAGAAAAATCCTAACGACGGAGGGTTTTTTCGTCATTCGATTGGTTGTCCTGAAACATAATTCAAATAATACTTTTTCGGCGCGGTAAATCCCGTTCGCATTTAAATGGAGCTTCCAGGTTATTTATTAAATGGCACCTGGCAGTACGTTTGTTCTCAGGAGATGAAAATGAAAAAATTATTACTGGTGGCCTCTCTGGTTTCTGTATTTGCTGCTGCAAATGCTATGGCTGATGTTACGGCATCTGCCACCGCATCATGGGATGCAACGGCAACGAAAGATACAACCAGCCTGCTGGTCGTGACCCCATTGAACTCGCTGACGTTTCAGTATGCAGAGGGCCTGAATGGGTTTAACACTCAGGATGGCGCTTTTGATGTGACGATTCAGGGACAGGAAAGTGCAACCGATTTTGAACTGACTGCTCAGGTCATCAGCAATACGCTGACCAATGCAAGCGGTGATGCATCTACCCTGAATGTGGGCGTGGCATGGAATGGTCAGGCGCTGTCTAACTCTGCCGAAACCGTTCTGGTGAATGCGGCTTCCACTTCAGGTCTGGAAAGCCTGCTGGCCGATGGCGCCTATAACGGCGCTGAGCGTGTAAGCGATCAGTCCAGCTTCAAATTCTCCATCGCTTCAGCGACTTCTGACGGTTCGACTGCTGTAACTGACTATTCTGCGCTGCCGGATGGTTACTGGACGGGTGACGTAAAAGTTCAGTTCAATGCAACCTGGACCACTCCAGCGTAATGAATATTAATTCGGGAGAGGCTCTCTCCCGAATTTCGCAGGAATGCACTGATGAAGAAATATTTGCCACTCGCAGCGCTGGCAGGGATGGTCGTATCCTTTTCCAGTCTGGCGATTAATGTGGGTGATATCACGTCGATAATGACGGCCGATCAAAACGCGTTATCAAAAGAAATTATCAACACCACTGATTCCGCCCGCTATGTGAGCGTTACCGTAAAAAGGCTCTCTTCACCGCTGCCTGACGGAACAGAAATGCAATTTGAAACGTCGGGAGAATTACTTTCTACACCGGCGAGCCTTATTTTACCCGGTGAGGCGAAAGATGTTTTTCGCTTTTTCTATAAGGGCCCTGAAGATGACAAAGAACGTTATTACCGGCTGCAGTGGGTTGACGAACCCGTAAGCGAAAGCGCATCGACTAAGGCTGGCAAAGCCGCGATTGCGACGGCGTCGGCAGAAATCGGGACAATTCTGGTCGTGGCGCCACGCAAGGAACGATTTGAATACGGTCGTGACGGGGATGTCATCACCAACAAAGGCAACGTCTCGTTTCGGGTCATTGCTTACGGAGCCTGCAAAGAGGCGTCACAGGATCGGGGACGCGGGTGTCGCGAGCGTTATTACGTCATGCCAGGTACAAAAATAAGATTGCAGAAAAGCGATGTGTCAAACAGTCGCACCCGCATTGGGATTTGGCATGGCAAGCAATTTATTACAGTGAAGTAATACACGGCGTCATTTCCGGTACCAGTAATAAAAATACCGAAAAGTAAGGATGCGTATGTCTTTTAAATATCTTATAGGAGGGAGTTTATTACTCTCTTATGCGCTAACATCAGGGGTTGCGCATTCTGCACCGGTTAAGATTGGTAATTATGTTATTCCAGGGGCATTCGCGCGTTCTCTTGAACAGGGGATGACGGTCCCCGTTTATATCCGCTACCAGGAGACGGATACAAAAAGCCAACAAAAAATTGCTGATGCGGTCATCTCGCTGGTTGAGGGAAATATCGTTGTAAAATCCATTATGGTTGCCGATTTGCCCAATAACGCGGTGCTTTCAGAAAAAACGCGCGAGATGGTGGAAAAAATAGGCGATGCGAAATTTATCGACAATACCTCTCTTGCCCTTTCGCGAGACGCACGGCTGAAATTAAACGTCTCCTCTTTTCATCTGGAGATGATTGTCAGCCGGGATGCCCTGACTGAAGCGGTAGTCGCCCGCAGTTCATTGCTGGGACCGTCCAGCGTTGATCGACTGTCTACTGTGCTGAATTACAACTTTGGCACCTATTACAATGACTACCGCAATGGCAGCAGCTCTCGCAGTTATTTAACCCTGGATAACACCACCTCGTTGAGAGAGCACCACCTCAATATCAATGGCTCGGTCTATGGTATTGGCGAGAGTAACCGCTCCAGCAAACTCTATCGTGCCATGTATGAGCGCGATTATGAGGGTTATCGTCTGGCGTTGGGCATGCTCGACACCTGGAACGTTCAGTCGATCGCCAGCCTCAATGCGCTGAATGGCGGCAAGATCTACGGCGTCAGCTACGGCAATAAAGGCAGTACGGTGGTTGAAAACACCTCCCTGTCCTTGATCCCAATAACCATATTTTTGCCGTCTGCCGGTGAAGTGCATGTGTTTCGTGATGGGCGCTTGTTAAGCGTTCAGAACTTCAACATGGGCAGCTACGAAATTGATACCAGCCGGTTCCCTTACGGTGTGTATGACGTCACGGTGGATGTCGTGGTAAATGGCCGGACGGTGAACACCCGCGTCAGTCGGGTGAATAAAATTTTTGCCCGCCAGCAGGCCGCAGGCCTGCATGAAGTCGCATGGCAAATTTTTGGCGGTTCACTTGATTACGACCGCGTGAGTTATAAGCGCAATCATTACCGTGATGCCGGCAGTGAACAGACCTGGATTGCGGGTGGTGCGGCCTCGTTAACCCTGGCAATGCTCTCCGGGCTCACCCTGAAAACGACAGGCTATGGGTTTGATGACAATGCCGTCAATGAAACGGACATTACTCTTAACGTCAACGAATATGCCAGCGTCGGGACACAAACGCTGGTGGCGAACGACGGAACATGGCGCAACGTCAGCAGCGCCAGTCTTAATGCTCCAGGCGGGTTTGGATCGCTGTGGGCGTCGCGGGAAGACAGCAAAATCGGTAACCGTCTGCCGGTGCAGGAGCGGGATAACTATTCGGTTGGCGCAACATTGAACCTGAGCCGGTTTATTCCGCACGGTGGCACGTTAACGGTCAGCCAGACCGAAAACCGCTATTCCGGTAATACCTACCGAAACCTGGATTACAGTACCACCCTCTATGCGGGACGGTACGCCACAGTGGGGTTACGGGCCGGGGTACAGCGCTATTACTACAACAATACGAATGATGACGGACGTCAGGAACGCTATGTCAGCCTGGATTTATCGCTGCCGCTGGCCTCGTGGATGAGTGTCGGGGTTTCACGCGATCGTTACGGCGCAACACAGGGCAATATCAGCGCGCGTAAACAATTTGAGGATAGCGTCATTACGTCTGCAGGCATTTCCGCCTCGACTCGCCTGAGTGGAGAGCAGAACTACGACAACAATTACGCTGTAAATGGCAACCTGAGTTATGACACCCGCTATAACGGCGGTACGGTTTCGGTGACCCGTTCAGCGGACAATTCGACCAATATGAACTTCTCCTCTCAGGGTTCCGTTGCCTGGGCGGGTGGGGATTTTGGTCTGAGCAAAGAGCGACAGCGCTCGGGCATTATTGTGAAAACCGATCTTGTGGGTGACGGAAAGCTGGCCGCAAAAATAAATAACCGAAATTATATTCTTAGCGGCAAATCGAGCTTTATTGCACTCCCGCCTTATGCGCAATACAAGCTGGAAATTATGAATGATAAAAACTCTGAAGACAGTTTTGACATTGTCTCGGGCCGTAAACAGGCGCTTAACCTTTATCCCGGTAACGTCGGCGTGGTGTCACCTGAGGTGAAAAGCATGGTGACCGTGTTTGGCCGGGTGCGATATCCCAATGGTGAACTGGCGTCAAATACCGACATTCATAACCACATTGGCAAAACGCGCACCGACGCGAAAGGTGAGTTCGCCATTGATATTGATAAGAAGTATCCCGTTATTACCCTGGTGTCCGCCAACGGTAATATCTGCGAAGCGGATTTAGATCTGGAAAAAGCCAGGGGCGCTGCGTGGGTAGGGGATGTTAAATGTGCACCGCAAACCACGATGGCGCAGAGATAATGCTATGAAAAAAAGTGCTTCCGTTTTTATTTCACTCCTGTTTTTGGCGGGGTTAATTCCCTTCTCCGCAAGGGCACTGACCGCCTCATCGTCAGGGGCGATCAACAACACGTTTTTATTTATCGAGAACGACATTGACGGTGAGTATTTCATTACGCCGTCCGCGTTAGATCCCCGTTTCAGCGGCTCAAATACCTGGGTTAAATACGGTACCTCCCAGGTCAGCCTCGGTTACTTGGGTTATGTCATTTGGACTGCGCCGGCCAATAATTATCAGGATATGTGGATTGATAATTCGCCCATTGATGCTCCTTTCACAGGAATACGCTGCTACCGAGGTTCGCAGTGTCCGACGACGGGCTACATTGCCGGGCAGGGGGTGGATAACAATGGTTTTTACCACGCGCAGGTTGGATCCGTGGCGGGGGTTATTGGCGGAGCGTATGGCTTTGCTTCGCTGAGCAACTCAGCCTATGAGTATTTTCGTAATATGCCGACGGGTGGCAGCGAAACCTATGTTTTTAACCGCTGCTATACCTCGGTTAACTATGATTACGCCTCAGGACAACGCTGTAAGGATCAGACAACAGGTCGCTGGAATTACATCAATTACACGTTAAACAAGCGGGGACATCTGGCGCTGGAATCAACAAGTGCCTTTCAGGAGCTGTGGATCGCCAGTGATGGAACCCCAAGCATTACAAATGATTCCGGATCCTGTGAGCTGGGTGTCGTCAGTAACGTTGATGGCGTAATTTGTAAAATGGTCAAATACAACCTTGAGCAGACGCAAAATTTGACGGCATCGTTGACGTTCAGAGCGTATATCGATTCTGCTGCGTTGGGTTTTACCCCTTCCGCAACCACCGTGAAATATTCGGGAAATGGCTCGACATGGTATAACTTCAGCGCCTCGACGGCGTATTACAACGTCTTTTCGACATCTGGCCAGTATATCTATGTCTTTTTGTCGAAAACATTCCTTAAGAATCTGGTGGATGCAGGCGTCAGTATTACCAACAGCCAGCCCTTTACGTTTGCGTTTACGAATGCATTAACCCCGGAGTCAGGCTATTACCAGTTTACCCCCTCTTTGCAGCTCAATATTGTGCCGAAGGAGTATGGGATTAGCATTGTCTCATCGAATAATACGGCCTCTGCCAGTGGAAGCGGCACCATCGGAGATGACGCGCCGATTGAGATGGATTACGTCGTCACCGTATCGGGACCCCGTCAGGCTGACAGTATTACGGCCCAGGTTATCGGGGACAGCACGACAATCAACGATACCCCTTACTGCCTGTTTACGTCGGCCCAGGGGGGAATAAACGTGCCTGTCCCTGCCTATCTGCAATACAACACCGCGTCGGGAAGCCCTACTCAGGTGAGGAACAGCTGCAGTGAAAATGCCATTAGTCTGAACGATGCGTTATGGCAACAGGTGCCATGGGATGCCAACAACACGGATGATGGCAGCTTTTTCAGCACCAACTTAACGCTGCTGTTCCCGATGAATGATTCCCGCTCAGCACTGACGGTGGCTGGCGCTGACTGGGAAGGCGTGGTCAGCGCCAGTGGTGAAATCAAAGTCACCGCGAACTGGCTGGGAGTAACAAAATGATGCGGTGGCGGAAGGTCGCGGAGGGTGTGGTGGGACTCTGCATTGCGCTTTACACGCTTTCTGCCCACGCGCTGTATCTGGACTCCACGATCTATGATATCCCCGCAGAGCGGTCGTTCATTAGCAAACGTATTTACAACGACAGCCACAAACAGAATGTGTACAGCATTTCGGCGATTAAAATCGACCGTCCAGGACCGGGTGGGGAAAAGCGTCTGCCAATAGAGGACGGGGAGTTGCTGTTTACACCGCTCACGTTTTCGCTCGCCCCGGATGCCGGGGAGTATTTTAAGATCTTCTATCGCGGGCCCGAGGATGACAAAGAGCGTTACTACCGGATTCAGTTTCGCGAGATGCCGGTAACGCTGTTTGCTGAACGTCATTCAGGCAAAGCAAGTGAAGCTGTACCCGCTATTGCATTGGATACGATACTGGTGGTCAGGCCCAGAAAGCTGACGCTAGGTTATACTCTGGATGAGCAAAAAGGGGCGCTGACAAATACCGGCAATACGTTTTTCAGGATCATCGTACACCAGGGATGCCAGTCAACCGATGACGAGGCGACGATGCGCTACCTGCTGCCTGGAGAGACCTACCAAAGCAGCGCGTTAAACACTAAAAATAAAAAATTCATCGTTGCGTTGAAAAAATATATACCGATAGGCGATGGTTGTTTTAAAAATAACAGTTAAAGTTTAAAGAAACAGTTCTTATATTGCTAACTG
Organism: Enterobacter sp. WPR_3_1; assembly: GCF_003635055.1. NCBI lineage: Bacteria > Pseudomonadati > Pseudomonadota > Gammaproteobacteria > Enterobacterales > Enterobacteriaceae > Enterobacter > Enterobacter sp. WPR_3_1. The sequence continues at coordinate 443,839 of NZ_RBXU01000008.1, forward strand.
AACTCTGGGAATATATTCTGTACTGCGTGCTGGCATTGCCGCCGATAATAAAAGAGTTCCCGGATGAAAAAGATAATCAATGATCATATTGTATACGATTCAGAGACCAGAGCGCTAAGCGTACAGGGAGAAAGAGTGATTCTGTCCGCTGCAACGGCAAGATTACTGGAGCTCTTTATTGCGAACAACCGCAAACAATTACATCGGGATCTGATTATAGACGAAGTGTGGGGAAGGTATGGGTTGATCCCATCAGGTCACAGTCTGAATAAAAATGTCAGTATTTTGCGCAAAACGTTAGCAGAACTGGGAATGGATAATCTGATCGCAACTATCCCCCGAGAAGGATTTGTTTTTCAGGCGCAGATCGAAAACGTAATAGAAGATGCGTTGCCGCATAGCATCACTGCATTAACCTCCGCCACCAAACCCGGGTTAAGGCGATACGGTAAAACGATCGTTGGCGGAATGTTAGGCATCAGCCTGGTGATATCTGGCTTTGTCCTTCTGCCAAAATTATTACGAGATACCGATGGTGTCGTGCATGTACAAAAATCCGGTTCCTGTGAAATATTTACGACAGATGATAATTCAGTTGAGAAAATATCCACTTTTTTGAATTCATCCCGATGGCAGCAATTCAAATCTATCTGTAAGGGAAGAAATAAGGTCATTGTGTTTTATGATGACAATGGATTGTCTGCAGGTAATAAACTAAAGGAATCATTTTTCAGTATTTGTACGTTAGGCTCCCGGGGAGTTGCACATGCGTGCGAAAATTATGTATTTTAGTCTTGCCGTAGCGCTTGTTATCATTTTTTTGTTTTTATTTAAACGTCATGAGGTTCCGGCAGCGCTGGTATGCTCAGCGAAGAACCATCTTGTGCTCAATACGCAAAAAACAGGTATGCACATCGAAGGGGAGGTATTGCTGGTTTTCAGGATATCATCTGCTGAAGAGGGGGTATTGTCACAAGTGGGCGTGATTAATGTTAATGGGAAAAGTTACGCCATTAACCGTTCCACGATGCTTAAATTTTTAGGTAATGATAGTGACGGCTACATACGTACCCAACGGGTTTCTGTGATCAAAAATGATAATGATGATTTGCCTGATGAGATCACGGGATTAATTATGTCTAAGCAACACAACTTCTATTATAAAATAATGCATATTGCGCACAATGTGTACGGTATACGCGATTTGCGACGCACCCTGTTGGTGTGTCGGGCAGCGTAATCCTCAGAATAGGGTATTGTCTTATTCTGAAATAATAACCTATATGTCGCAGTGCTTATGGTTTTTTATTCTGTTAGAATCGGGTTTATTATCACTAAAGTTTGTCTGAATGTGAATATAAGCGCATAAGTTTGTACTCATTTCGGACCTCAGAATTCGCTACCGATACAGCAAGAATATTCTTATCATTTCCCCTGCGCTCAGTTTTGTTGCAAGGGGGATGAGCTACTACACATTATGCAATCTAAAGGCATTTTATTTGTTTTACCTTAAGTCTATGTGAATACCAGGTCAATTGTGAATACACTTTCCTGTTCGGGAAGGCTGCGTTTTACAATGAAAACGTGATGGTGATTATTATGAATAAGAAAAAGGTCTTCCTGCTCAGTTATGACATTTATCTTTTCGCCGGGCTTAGGGCTTTTTTGCCTAATCTGGTACTGGTCGACAGTCAGACATTTATATCAGAGTCAGACCTTTCTTTTCAGCAATACAACTCCTGTCTGTTAATTGTTGATAACCGGATGCCCTTTTTCCTGGTGAAGAAATGGCTACATCGTAACAGTAGCCAGTTTATCATGGTAAACAGCGTTGTTCTCAGGTTGAGCGAAAATGAGTGTATTAATCGAGGCTATGAATACAGTACCTCAATTGATGTAACACTGCATTATACGACCGTCATCGATATACTCACGCGTATACTGATGACCACCCCGCAACCGGAATCACGCGTAAAATCAGATGAGCTGGACGTTTTCGCGTTAACCGAATTTGAGGCAGACATGCTTAATGCCATGATGACGAAAGAGGGGCAGGCCGAATTCTGCCGGGCAAATTCATTGACTACAAAATCCCTGTATCGCTACCGGGATAAAATAACGCACAGGCTTGGTTTTAAAAATTTTATTGAATCTATTATTTTTCTTATCCGCAATGGTTTCCTGACTGAAAGGGATGTGGGGCAGAACAGTACGCTAATGCGCAAATCCACCGGGCGTAGTTATGATAATAATGATGCGGGGCGTCTGAGTCTGGCACTCAAAAATGATGAGATTTTACCTTATTATCAACCCGTTGTCGGTGCAGGTGGTGAGCTGTGCGGTATAGAGATTTTGGCCCGCTGGCCATTAGGGCATAATTACACGATTTCGCAGCGAGAATTTATTCCGCTGGCAGAAAGCTGTGGCCTGATTAACGAACTCACCAGCTATTTAATGCATAAAGTTGCCAGTGACTTAAAGCAAAAGAATAACGGGTTAAATACACCGCTGTTTGTGGCGTTTAATGTCAGTCCAACCACGTTAAGTAACCCGGTGTTTTATTGGGAGTGCCTCAATTTTTTAGAGCTGACAGAATCGTTACCGGTGAAGCTCATGATTGAGATCACCGAAAATCAAACGCTGGCCGTGACGCCTGCAATAAAAGAACTGATCCGTTCACTGCGTAATCGCGGGGTGATGTTTGCGCTGGATGACTTTGGTACAGGATACGCGAATTTATGCTATCTGAATGAACTCGAACTGGATGTCATAAAAATTGATAAGACCTTTATCAACGCTATCCAGGCTGATAACCAACCGCTGCCGATGCTGGAATCGATTATTAATCTGGCGATGATTCTGGGGCTGCGTACCGTGGCGGAAGGGGTGGAGTACGCTTATCAGCGAGAGTGGCTTATCAGCAAACAGGTGGATTACCTGCAGGGGTATCATTTCCTGCCCCCGGTGCCGTTCGCTGATTTCCGGCGATTTGTCGAGCAAAGCCAGCCGACGACAAGAGAAGCGGCATGCAAAAAGGGCAGCGTGCTGCCAGGTAAAAAGGAAAATGTGCGTTTTAACGCGCTGTAAACGACGGAAGCCCTGCGCATTTCGAGGGCTTCCGTCGGGGCTTAACGGAACATCACCTGTGCCCAGCGGGCCAGACCTGCCGTTACGGAGCCAAAGTCATCGCCACCGGCAATCGGAATACCCGGAAGCTGTTCCGCCAGCGCTTTCTTGATAAGCGGTGAACGGGCGCTACCGCCGGTCAGGTAAATCACATCCGGCTTCTCTTTACCATTCTCCAGCGCCAGTTGCACCTGCTCGAGGATCCGCTGCAGCGGCTGGGCGAGTGCCGTTTCCAGCCCTTCCTGCGATATCGCGGTCGCCAGCTCATCACTGATAAAAGGTAATGAGACAGCGTGTTCAGCACGGTCAGAGAGGGCGATTTTGCTCTCTTCAGCGGTACGCACCACGCGATAGCTGAGACGCTGACGCCACACTTTATAGAGCAGGGCGACTTTATCCGCGTCCTGCGCGTCGCGTACCAGATCGTTCAGGAAGCGCCCGTTCGCGGTGCTGTAAAAATCACTCTGCGCCGGAACGTCGTTGATGGCGATGGCGTTCCACCAGGGCAGAATTGGCAGGGCAATGCCTTTTTCGGTTTGTCCGCCCATGCCGAGCAGCGGCATCAGGCTTTTAAATGCCAGAGCAATGTCCAGGTCGTTACCGCCTACGCGGCAGCCGCTGTGGCCCAACAGGCTGGTTTCGCGGTCACGACGCTGATGCCATTGTGGCCCCATCAGCAGTAAAGAGCAGTCGGTGGTGCCCCCGCCGATATCCACAACGAGCACGCGTTGCTCTTGCGTTAATGTGGCTTCAAAATCCAGCCCTGCCGCTACCGGCTCATACTGGAAGACCACGTCACGGAAACCGGCTCGGTGTGCGGCGCGCTCGAGGATCCCCTGCGCTTGCTGGTTAGCCTCTTCACCGCCCAGACCCTGGAAGTTGATCGGGCGACCAATAACGGCCTGCGTGATGGGATCGGGTACCTGGGTCTGCGCCTGGTTACGGATGTGCAGCATCATGGCGCACACCAGGTCTTCGAACATCGCCACCTGCTGTGGTTTTAATCCGCTGGCGCCCAGAAACGACTTCGGGGATTTAACGAAGTAAACCTCTTCCGGATCGTCAATATAATGGCCCAGCGATGAGAGGCCAAACTGCACGCTGGAAGGGGTCACGTCGATATCTTCGTCGCGGTTAAAACTGACCGCCCGGCGCAGCAGCGCCTGGGTTTCCGCCGCGGTAGCGGGCACCTGATGATGACGGAACAGCCATTCACTGACCGCTTCGCGAGTGGGTGCGCAGAGCATTGATGGCAGCAGCGTGCTCTCGTTTTCCATCTTCAGGAGCTGTGGTTGCCCGTTTTGCATAATGGCAACCGAACAGTTTGCCGTACCGTAGTCAAATCCAATAAACACGATTAGTCCCCATGCCAGTGAGAAGGGGCGAGACTTTAGCGAAATGTCTGCCTGGCGACAACAGGAATATGAAAGCAAGGCGAAACAAGGCCTTTCGGTTTATGCTGAGGGGAACAAAAAAGGAGCGATGATGTATACCCTGACCTGGCAACCCCCTTACGACTGGCAATGGATGTTTGGTTTCCTTGGCGCACGTGCGGTAGCGGGCGTAGAGACCGTCACGGACCACTATTACGAGCGCAGTTTCGCCTGCGAGGGGCATCAGGGGATATTTCGCGTTACGCCGGACAGCCAAACCCCTACGCTTACCGTGACGCTCAGCCCGGGCTTGATTCCGGTTGCGCAGAGCTGTCTTGAGCGTATCGGGCGACTTTTCGATCTTGACTGCGATCCTCAGGCGATCCGCTCGACACTGGGGGATCTGGGGGCCGCACGGCCAGGCTTACGGTTGCCGGGGGCGATGGATGCCTGGGAGCAGGGTGTGCGGGCGATACTCGGGCAACTGGTTAGCGTGGCGATGGCGGCAAAATTGGCTTCCCGCGTTGTCGCCCTGTGCGGGGAGCCGGTTGAAGACGCCCCGGGTTATCTCTGCTTCCCGACCCCGCACGCGCTGGCCGCAGCGGACCCGCTGGCGTTGAAAGCGCTTGGAATGCCGGTAAAGCGGGCGGAGTCGATCGTTCACCTGGCTCAGTCTGTGGTGGACGGGACGTTTCCGCTTTCCCCTCCTGCGGATATTGAGGCGGGAATGAAGGCCTTACAGCAGCGGCCCGGGATAGGACGCTGGACGGCAAACTACCTGGCCCTGCGTGGCTGGCAGGCGAAGGACGTTTTTCTGCCGGATGATTATCTGATTAAGCAACGTTTTGCCGGGATGACGCCTGCGCAAATTCGGCGCTACGCCCAGCGCTGGCACCCCTGGCGCTCGTATGCGTTGCTGCACATCTGGTATACCGATGGCTGGGCGCCATCAGTTGATGGCGAAATAGCTGGTATTAAGCAGTAGATCCAACGGCTGCGGCTCGGCGATGGTGTCGCCGTAAATAAAATCAATGCCGATGCCGGAGAGCGTGTCCATCATGATGGGCTGGTTACACGGACCGGCGATGGTTTTCATGCCCAGGCGCTGGGCGTGCCCCTGAACGATCGTCACCATCATCTCATCCATCAGGTTGCCATAAACATTCGTCACCATTTCCGTATCAAGCATCAGATAATCGGCCATATTGGCGCTGAGGTGGCTAAAGACGTTCATATCGCGTCCCACCTGGCTGAGCACGACGCGGCAGCCAGCATGGCGAAGCTTTTGCAGGCCCTGCTGCAGGTTCTCATCCGGGTTACATACCACGTCGGCAGCGATAACCAGATGCAACAGACGGCCCGGCATGGGGCTCTTCTCCAGCAGGTCGACAAGTTCATCAACCAGCGTGACGCTTGCTAAACCCGCTTCAGACAGCGGAAGCGCGACCCCCATGCCTTTGTGGGCGACCTGTGCGGCGGAGGTGCGGAAAAACTCGTTGAAGATACGTCTGTCAAGGGCGTGCAACAGTTCAGGCTCCGCAAGTCCGGAGCGGAACGCATGCTCTTCCTGCACTTCGCCCTGGCTGGTCCACAGGCGTAATGAAATCAGCCAGAAGTTGCAGCTTTCCGGTATCCGTGGAGACGCGACGCTGCGGGCAATCATCATCAGGTGATTGTCTTTAATCATGTGCCACTGCTCATCAAGCGACATCATGCTGCGCATGCCGTGGTCCCGTTCCTGCTGGGGTTCGTAAACCGTGACGACACCGCGTCCGCTGTTTTTCGAGGCGTAACAGGCGATATCCGCCTGCGACATGATTTCTGAAGCCTGATGGTTATTTTCATCAATCAGAGTGATACCCGCGCTGGCGCCGATCCGGTGCAGACGTCCTTCCCACATAAAGTGATAGTCATTGATGGTGTTAATCAGGCGGCCGGTAATATAACGCGCGCTTTCGATATTGCAGTCCGGGAGCAACAACCCGAATTCGTCCCCGCCGAGACGAGCCAGCACGTCGCTGGAGCGGAGCATGGTCAACATTAATGACGAAAGCTCCCGCAGCAGAGCATCACCCGCCGCATGGCCTGCGGTGTCGTTGACGGCTTTAAAACGATCGAGATCGATAAACACCAGCGCATGACGCTGGCGTGTCTCCTGTACGGTCTGTAAGAGCCGTTTGAGGTGGTTTTCGAAACTGACCCGGTTTGCGAGGTGGGTGAGGGCATCGTGCGAGGCACTGTAACTGAGCTGACGCAGCATTTTGCGCGATTCCGTCACGTCCTGAATCACGATCACGGAGCCAATGTTTTGCCCGTCCAGCGTACTGAGCGGGGTAATGCTGTAGTGGATATCGTAGTTGCCGCCGGTACGGCAGTTCAGCACCACGTCCTGGTCTATATCGGAACGAGACATATCGCCGCTGTGAATATTCTCCATCAGCGGTCCCTTTTCACCAAAGGTGATGTGCAACACTTTCAGGACAGGCTGCCCGATAGCCTCGGTCTGCAGCCAGCCGCTCATTTTCTCGGCAACCGGGTTCATAAAGGTGACATTCATGTCGATATCGGTACACAACACCGCTTCGCCGATGGAATCGAGGGTGATGTGCAAACGCTCTTTTTCCTGGAACAGCGCTTCGTTGAGCTGCTTCACCTCGGTCATGTCCATGTTGATGCCGAGCAGGCGTTCAACTTCACCCTGTTTATTCAGTACCCGGTTCGCCAGAGAGCGTATATGGCGCACGCCTTCTTTAACACGAATGCGGAACTCAAGCTTAAACGGCAAACGTGAAATGAGGGAATCCCGGAGCACCTTTTCAGCGTGAGCGCGGTCTTCCGGGAGCATCGTTTCGTGCCAGAGCTGCCAGGTGGGCTTGATGTGCGGCGGGATCTCATACAGCTCAAACATCCGCTTATCCCAGCTGATAATGTCCGGCTCCAGATCCCACTCCCAGATGCCGATACCGCCCGCTTCGTTGGCGAGGGTGATGCGCTCCATCAGGCGTTTATTGACCCACTCGGTCTGCTTCAGGTCGTTAATATCTTCAATCTGGGCGATAAAATAGAGCGGTGAACCGTCGGTGTGGCGCACCACGGAGACGGCAAGCAGGGCCCAGACCACTTCACCATTGCGGGTGTAGTAACGCTTCTCAAGGGTGTAGGTGTTGATGTCGCCGTTGACCAGCTGCTCCAGCTGTTCGAGATCGGTATTCAAATCTTCCGGCCAGGTTAACTGCTGGAAGGTGAGGGCCTGAAGCTCCGTCTGGCTGTATCCCAGGAAGTTACACAGGGCTTTATTGGCCTGAAGCCATTGCCCCTCAATGCTGACCAGCGCCATGCCGATGGCGGAATACTCCATCGCGTTACGAAAACGCGCTTCACTTTCGGTGATATGTTTGCGTTCGGCGCGAAAGGCATACATCACCATGGTCATAATATTGGCCGGCAACAGCATCATCAAAAAGGGCAGCCAGGGCGCGTTTAGCGTCACCAGCAGGTTTTGCGGCGTCATGGATGCAGGGTTACGCGTCATGATCAGCGAGACCACCATCACGGTGACCAGAAACACCAGAAACGCCTCCATTCGTGGCAGGCGCACGGCGCTCCACATAAGCAGAACGATAACGCAGGTGAAGGGCCACGGCAGCCAGGTAATCGCCATCCAACTGAGAGCAAGCGTCACGGCCATGGTGGCGAGCGTTTCCAGCAGCAATTTTGGGTTGCGGTGACGCAGCAGATAATGAGGTTTAAACAGTAACCCTAACGGCACCAGCGCCAGCGCGCCAATGGCTTCTGATAACACCCAGACGAGGAAATTACGCAGCGGCTCCGGACCCGGCACCAGAAGATACACCAGCACCCCGCCAACCAGCGGTGGCACCAGCGCACTGCCGATGGACAGACGGATCCAGTCATTCAGATTCTGCAGGGGGTTATACCACGGGAGCAGTTTACGCAGTAACACCGCGCCAATCACGGCTTCAACCACGTTGATAGCGGTATAGGTCGGGTTGATCGACGACCAGGAGAAAAGCATCCACGCGGCCAGGATATTGCCAAACGAGCAGGCCAGAGCGATACCCGGCCACATCTTTCCTGCATGACGGTAAAAGGCCACCATCATGATGGCGGTAGGGAACCAGAGCGGGGCGAGCAGGGTGCCGAAGCGGGTCAGCTCCAGCGAAAATAAGGTAAAGATAAAGGTGACCAGGCCCAGACAGACAAGTCGCAATAAAGGATGTGGGGTGGTAACCAAAACCCGCTGGTATTGTTTATTCATTACCGCTTTATCCAGAGACGCCATGCCGTCAGGAGAGAAGTCCGGACGAGTGAATTTGATAATTTGGTTTATGCTAGTACAAACAATTTACAATTCATATGGCGACTGCTCATAATTTGACATCATAGACTTATTAAATAGTTACTCGGTAAAAAATCCCCGGCAAACGCTGAAAAAACGTGCGTTTAAATTTCACAAAGGGATCATTTCGTCGCTTTTCACCCTGTCTCGCAGAACCTGCGCTTTCGACTGGTATCATGCCCGCGAAATCCCTATAATTGCCGCGTTTGACGCTCCGGCGTCGTCCTTCCTTAACATCCAGGTTAATCAGGTCGCTAAATTTATGACTGATAAGTCTCATCAGTGCGTCATTATAGGCATCGCCGGCGCATCGGCTTCAGGTAAAAGTCTTATTGCCAGTACGCTTTACCGCGAACTGCGTGAACAAGTTGGTGATGAGCATATCGGCGTCATTCCCGAAGACAGCTATTACAAAGATCAATCCCATCTGTCGATGGAAGAACGCGTAAAAACTAACTATGACCATCCTAATGCGATGGATCACAGCTTACTGTTCCAGCATTTAGAAGCACTTAAAAGCGGCCAGGCAATTGAACTTCCCGTCTATAGTTATGTAGAACATACCCGTACGCAGGAAACGATCCGTATCGAACCGAAGAAGGTCATTATCCTTGAAGGTATTTTGCTTCTGACCGACTCCCGTCTGCGTGAATCAATGAACTTCTCGATTTTCGTCGATACGCCGCTGGATATCTGCCTGATGCGCCGCATTAAGCGTGACGTCAATGAGCGTGGACGTTCGATGGACTCCGTGATGGCGCAATACCAGAAAACTGTCCGCCCGATGTTCCTGCAATTCATTGAACCATCCAAGCAATACGCCGATATCATCGTGCCTCGTGGCGGTAAAAACCGCATAGCCATTGATATCTTAAAAGCGAAAATCAGCCAGTTTTTTGAATAAGCCGCGCGAATTGTGTACCGTTCAGGGATAACCTGGTTTTGCCCTGAGTCTTTATGGCTTCAGGGTACGATGCATGAAAGGAGAAAGTGCGATGCGTCTTTGTGATCGCGATATTGAAGCCTGGCTGGATGAAGGCCGTCTGTCTATTACACCACGTCCACCCGTGGAGCGTATCAATGGTGTGACTGTTGATGTGCGCCTGGGAAATAAATTCCGTACCTTTAGCGGCCATACCGCACCGTTCATCGACCTTAGCGGGCCGAAGGATGAAGTCAGCGCCGCGCTTGATCGCGTGATGAGTGATGAAATCGTTATTGACGAGGGCGAAGCCTTTTATCTGCATCCGGGTGAACTGGCGCTGGCGGTGACCTATGAATCCGTGACGCTGCCTGCGGACCTGGTCGGCTGGCTCGATGGCCGTTCTTCTCTGGCGCGACTGGGGCTGATGGTTCACGTGACCGCGCACCGTATCGATCCAGGCTGGTCGGGCCGTATCGTGCTCGAGTTCTTCAATGCCGGTAAACTGCCTCTGGCACTGCGTCCGGGGATGATGATCGGTGCGCTGAGCTTTGAACCGCTAACCGGTCCGGCAGATCGTCCTTATAACCGCCGTCAGGACGCTAAATATCGCGACCAGCAGGGTGCGGTCGCGAGCCGTATTGATAAAGACTGATCGTTAGTCCACTGAGGATGCTATGAGAAGAGTTCTGACAACGCTGATGATTTTGCTGGTGGTTCTGGTTGCTGGCCTTTCGGCGTTAGTCCTGCTTGTTAACCCTAATGATTTCCGTGCTTACATGGTGCGGCAGGTCGAAGCGCGTAGTGGTTATCAACTGAAGCTTGATGGGCCGCTGCGCTGGCACGTCTGGCCGCAACTCAGCATTCTCTCAGGCCGCATGTCGTTAACCGCGCCGGGTGCCTCCCAGCCGCTGGTCTCTGCCGATAACATGCGTCTTGATGTGGCGTTGATCCCGCTCTTTTCACACCAGTTGCAGGTCGACCAGGTGATGCTGAAAGGGGCGGTGATTCAGCTGACGCCGCAAACTGAAGCCGTGCGTGACTCGGATGCACCGGTCGCCCCGCGGGAAAATACGCTGCCCGACGAGCCGACGGATACGGGCTGGTCATTTGATATAGCCAAACTGAAAGTCGCCGACAGCGTGCTGGTTTTCCAGCATGAGTCCGACGAGCAGGTAACCGTCCGTAACATCAACCTGAAGATGGAGCAGGACGCCCATCATATTGCCTCGCTGGAGTTTAGCGGAAGGCTGAACCGCGATCAGCGCGATCTGAATCTGTCGCTGAACGCCAACGTGAATGCCTCGGATTACCCCCATCAGCTCACGGCGGATATTCAGCAACTGAACTGGCAACTGATGGGAGCCGATCTTCCTGCCCAGGGGATCACCGGTCAGGGAACGCTGCAGGCCGTGTGGCGCGAAGAGCAAAAACAGCTTGAGCTGGATAACCTCAATCTGCAGGCGAACGACAGCAGTCTGACAGGGCAGGCGAGCGTCACGCTTGAGGAGAAGCCGAAGTGGGTAATGAATCTGCAGTTTGACAAGCTCAATCTGGAGAACTTACTTCCGCCTCAGCCAGCAGGTGCGACCGACGGTAACGCTGCTCAGAATGGGCAAAGCCAGCCGTCCAAGCCGCGTCCGGTCATCTCCTCGAGTCTTGATCAGCCAGACTATAACGGTCTGCGCGGATTCACGGCTGATATCTTACTGAAAGCTAACAGCCTGCGCTGGCGCGGTATCGATTTTACCGACGTGAGCAGCCAGATGTTTAACCATAACGGTTTGCTGGTGATCTCCGAACTGAGCGGCAAAATGGGCGCCGGACATCTTTCTCTGCCGGGCACGCTGGACGTGCGTAAAGAGACGGCCAGCGCAGAATTCCAGCCGCGTCTCGATAACGTTGAGATTGGTACCATCCTTAAAGCCTTTAATTACCCGATCTCCTTAACGGGCCAATTGACGCTGGCGGGTGACTTCTCGGGGACGAAGATTGATGCTGAGGCTTTCCGCCGCGAATGGCAGGGGCAGGCCCATCTTGATCTGAAAGACTCCCGTATGGAAGGGCTTAACTTCCAGCAGCTGGTACAACAGGCGGTGGAGCGCAGCAGTGATGTCAAAGCCCAGGAAAACTACGACAGCGCAACGCGTCTCGACAGCTTTACCACTGACCTGACGCTGGATAACGGGCAGCTCACCCTCGACGGAATGCAGGGAACCTCTTCACTCCTGTCGTTAACCGGTGAAGGTAAGCTGGATCTGGTGAAAGAGACGGCGGATACCCGATTTAACGTGCGGGTACTTTCCGGCTGGCAGGGTGAAAGTAAACTGATCGACTTCCTTAAAGAGACGCCGGTTCCGCTCACTGTCTATGGCAAATGGCAGGCGCTGAATTACAGCCTTCAGGTGGATCAGATCCTGCGCAAACATCTGCAGGACGAAGCGAAACGTCGTCTGAACGACTGGGCGGATCGGAATAAAGATTCACAGTCAGGGAAGGATGTGAAAAAGCTGTTAGATAAGCTTTGATGCCCGAGCGCCCGGTAGCGCACATGCTACCGGGCAAAACAACTCACTAAACCTCATAGTCCAGTTCTTCTTCATCCCGCAGTGGAATGAGCTGCACCTTCTGTACACGGTGGCTCTCAACCTGCAACGTTTTAAGCAGATAGTCGCCCACCTGAACCTCTTCTCCCGGTTGCGGGATACGCTGCAAATATTCCATCAGCAGACCGGCAATAGTGTGATACTCGCGTTTTTCATCCAGCGGTAGCGGCACATATTGCACCAGGTCTTCCAGCGGCATATGACCGTTCGCCGTCCACGACCCGTCGGCATTTTTCTGGATGTCGTGGCGCGCATCAATCTCATCCACTTCGTTGGGCAAATTACCGGCGATGGTTTCCATGACGTCGCTGAGCGTGACCAGTCCTTCAACGGAACCGAATTCATCCACCACAAAGGCAAAGTGAGTGCGCGCGTTACGGAACTGCTCAAGAGCAGAAAGCAGCTGCAGTCCCTCAGGGAAGACCAGCGGCTGGCGTACCAGGGCACGCAGATTGAGTGCTTCACCGTGCAGCTGCTGTTGCAGCAGGTCGATGACGTGCACCACGCCCAGCAACTCCTCTTCCTCTTCACCGCCGGTGACAACCACGCGGGTGTGCTGGTTTTTATCCAGCAGTGCGCGAATGTGCTCCTCCGGTGCCGTCAGGTCGATATGCTCGATGTCATGCCGTGATGTCATGATGCTGCTGACCGTCCGCTGATTCAGATTGAGCACCCGCTCAATCATCAGTCGCTCCTGCGGATTAAAGATCAGCCCGTCACTGTGATCGGCAAGCATCGCGGCGGATTCCGCATCCAGTTCCGCATCCTCTTTTTTCCCGCTCAGCAGGCGCATGACCGTGTCGGCCGTGCGTTGACGTAACGTCTGATTCGCTGAGAGGAAACGGCGACGGTTGAATATCGCCAGCTGGTTCAGCGCTTCAATCATTACTGAGAAACCAATGGCGGCATACAGATAGCCTTTCGGAATGTGGAATCCAAACCCGTCTGCTACCAGGCTAAAGCCAATCATCAGCAGGAAACTCAGGCAGAGAATAACAATGGTCGGGTGGCTGTTAACGAACCGGGTCAGGGCTTTACTTGCCATCACCATCAGCGTAATGGCAATGATCACTGCGGCCATCATCACGGCCAGGTGGTCAACCATCCCGACGGCGGTGATCACCGAGTCCAGTGAGAAGACGGCGTCCAGCACCACGATTTGCGCCACCACAGGCCAGAATTTTGCCCCGCGTCGCTGGGTCGGGTTTTCACTGTCTTTGCCTTCGAGCCGCTCATTAAGTTCAACCGTCGCTTTAAACAGCAGGAACAAGCCACCGAAGAGCATGATCAGGTCACGGGCGCTGAAGCTCAGGCCGTGAACGGAGAACAGAGGCTGTGTCAGCGTGACCAGCCAGGAGATAGAGGCCAGCAGCAGCAACCGCATCACCATCGCCAAAAGCAGGCCCGTTACGCGAGCGCGGTCACGCTGAGAAGGGGGCAGTTTTTCGGCGAGGATGGCGATAAAGACCAGATTATCAATACCGAGCACCAATTCGATGACAACCAGCGTCACCAGTCCGGCCCAGATTGATGGATCGGCAATCCATTCCATAGTAATAGCAATACCTTCTGTTATATGACGAATGTCACACTTCGATCATGGATAAAGCGGCGGGAAATTGCAATGCCGGGCTGAGATTTCTCTTAATAAGGCCGAACAAAAAGAGAGCAATACGCTGGCGCTGTAAATAAGGTAATTACGTATATTTTATTACGCACAGTACATTTTAGGATATATCGCAATTAATGGTTTTTATTGCTGCTTTGTCAATATAAAGAAAATCCTAAAAGGTCAAAACTTTGCTCTTAATATTAATCTTAAAAACAGTTATTAGGACAGTTGTCTCCTTGCCTGCTATTAGGTTAGCTGCAACAATTCCTCCAGCATCAAATGTTAAATCTCCTTGTTGCTATTATTGTTTCGGTCTTCAGGAATGGTTATTGATTATCCGTCGGGCGTTTTTGCGGCTGATATATTTCCAGAAGACCTTGTTCAAGAGGGTGTCTATCCATAACACATTGTTTAGTCAGTGGATTGGTAACTGAAAGCCAAGGGCGGTAGCGTGCCTGAAAGCGTGTGAATCAGCCTCGATTATTCTGTCAATAGCCAATGGATGAATAAGCTTTTTTTAGGACTGATGCCAGTTATATTTCTATTTGATTAACTGCATGCTGAAACCCAATACGACCCGGCTTATTTTAAATTGCACAGGATAATTACTCTGCCAAAGTGATAAATAATCAATGATGAAATCCAAAATGAAATTGATGCCATTATTGGTGTCTGTGACCTTGATGAGTGGTTGTACGGTCTTTCCCGGCAGCAATATGTCAACAATGGGTAAGGACGTGATCAAGCAGCAGGATGCCGATTTTGATCTCGACAAAATGGTGAATGTTTATCCACTCACGCCACGTCTGGTCGAACAATTACGCCCACGTCCGAATGTTGCTCAGCCGAATATGTCTCTGGATCAGGAGATTGCCTCCTACCAGTACCGCGTGGGGCCGGGTGATGTCATCAACGTCACCGTCTGGGACCACCCTGAACTGACCACACCAGCGGGCCAGTACCGTAGCTCAAGCGACACCGGTAACTGGGTACAGTCAGACGGCACCATGTTCTATCCCTATATTGGCAAGGTACACGTTGCCGGGAAAACGCTCGCCGAAATCCGCAGTGATATTACCGGCCGCTTAGCGCAGTACATCGCCGATCCGCAGGTGGACGTTAATATCGCCGCATTCCGCTCGCAAAAAGCCTATATCTCCGGACAGGTGAATAAATCCGGCCAACAGGCCATCACCAACGTACCGCTGACCGTTCTGGATGCCATTAACGCCGCCGGCGGTTTAACCGACGGTGCCGACTGGCGCAACGTGGTTCTGACGCACAACGGCAAAGAGCAGCGCATTTCGCTGCAGGCGCTGATGCAAAACGGTGACCTGACTCAGAACCGTCTGCTCTATCCGGGCGACATTCTCTACGTACCGCGCAATGACGATCTGAAAGTGTTCGTGATGGGCGAAGTTAAGAAACAGAGCACCCTCAAAATGGACTTCAGCGGCATGACCCTGACCGAAGCGCTGGGTAATGCAGAGGGTATTGATCTGACCACCTCCAACGCCACCGGTATCTTCGTGATCCGTCCGCTGAAAGGTGAGGGCAGTGCGAAAGGCAAGATTGCCAACATCTACCAGCTGGATATGTCCGATGCGACGTCTCTGGTGATGGCAACGGAGTTCCGTCTCCAGCCATACGATGTGGTGTATGTCACCACCGCACCGGTTGCCCGCTGGAACCGTCTGATCAACCAGTTGCTGCCAACCATCAGTGGCGTTCGCTACATGACGGATACGGCGCGCGACATTCATACCTGGTAATCCGCGATGTTTAACAAAATTCTGGTGGTATGCGTGGGGAACATTTGCCGTTCCCCCACGGCTGAACGGCTGCTGAAACTCTACCAGCCCGAACTGACCGTTGAATCCGCAGGGCTGGGTGCGCTGGTCGGTAAAGGTGCCGATGAGCGCGCAACGAGCGTGGCCCGCGATCATAACCTTTCTCTCGACGGGCACATCGCCCGTCAGGTCACCGGCCGTATGTGCCGGGAGTATGACCTGATCCTGACGATGGAAAAACGCCATATCCATGCGCTGTGTGATATCGCACCGGAGATGCGCGGCAAGGTGATGCTGTTTGGTCACTGGGACAATGAACGCGAAATCCCCGATCCATATCGCAAAAGCCATGAGGCCTTCGAGGCGGTATACACCTTACTTGACCAGTCTGCCCGTCAGTGGGCGCAGGCACTGAAAGCTCAGCAGGGATAACAATGACAGAAAAAACAAAACCTTCTGCCGCCCCGACTTCGGGCAGTGATGAAATCGATATTGGTCGCCTGGTCGGCACCGTCGTAGAGGCAAAGTGGTGGGTGCTTGGGATCACCGCCGTGTTTGCCGCGGCGGCCGTCGTCTATACGCTGTTTGCGACGCCAATCTACAGTGCCGATGCGCTGGTGCAGATTGAGCAGAATACCGGTAACTCGCTGGTGCAGGACATTGGCTCCGCACTGGCGAACAAACCGCCGGCCTCCGATGCGGAAATTCAGCTGATCCAGTCGCGCCTGGTTCTGGGTAAAACCGTTCACGACCTCGGCCTTGATATCTCCGTCACCAAAAATACCTTCCCGATCTTTGGTGCCGGCTGGGACCGTCTGATGGGACGCAGCAACGACACGGTCAAAGTGACTGATTTTGTGCTGCCAAAAGGAAGCGCGGATCAGACCTTTACCCTGACGGTGTTAGGCCCGAAACAGTACCAGTTGACCAGCGATGCGGGCTTTAGCGCGCGCGGTGAAGTGGGGCAGATGCTGACGAAAGAGGGTGTCAGCATGATGGTCAGCGCGATCCACGCCCAGGAGGGCGGTGAATTTACCGTGACCAAATTCTCCACGCTGGGAATGATTAACAATCTGCAGAACAACCTGACCGTCACCGAAAACGGCAAGGACACCGGTGTCCTGAGCATGACCTTTACCGGTGAAGATAAGGATCAGATCCGCGACATCCTCAACAGCATCACCCGCAACTATCTTGAGCAGAACGTTGAGCGTAAATCGGCTGAAGCGGCGAAAAGCCTGGCATTCCTCGCTAAACAGCTTCCGGAAGTCCGCGCCCGTCTGGATGATGCCGAGAACAAGCTTAACGCCTATCGTCAGGATAAAGACTCTGTCGACCTGCCGCTGGAAGCGAAATCCGTTCTCGACTCGATGGTTAACATTGATGCGCAGCTTAACGAGCTGACCTTCAAAGAAGCGGAGATTTCCAAGCTTTATACCAAGCGTCACCCGGCCTACCGTACGCTGCTCGAGAAACGCCGCACGCTGGAAGAAGAGAAGGCGAAACTCAACGACCGCGTCACTGCGATGCCTAAAACGCAGCAGGAAATCGTACGTCTGACCCGCGATGTGGAATCCGGACAGCAGGTGTACATGCAGCTGCTGAATAAACAGCAGGAGCTGAAAATCACCGAAGCCAGTACCGTTGGTGATGTGCGCATCGTTGACCCGGCCATCACCCAGCCTGGGGTGCTGAAGCCGAAGAAAGCCCTCATCATTCTCGGCAGCATTATTCTGGGTCTTATCCTCTCCATCGTTGGCGTGCTGCTTCGCTCGCTGTTCAACCGTGGAATCGAAAGCCCGCAGGCACTGGAAGAGAGCGGTATCAACGTCTACGCCAGCATCCCGCTGTCGGAGTGGCAAAAATCGCGTGACAGCGTCAAAACCACCAAAGGCGTTAAGCGTTACAAACAAAGTCAGCTGCTGGCAGTGGGTAACCCAACCGATCTGGCCATCGAAGCGATTCGTAGTCTGCGTACCAGTCTGCACTTCGCCATGATGCAGGCCAAAAACAATGTTCTGATGCTGACCGGTGTCAGCCCGTCAATTGGTAAGACCTTTGTCTGTGCCAACCTGGCGGCGGTGGTGAGCCAGACCAATAAACGGGTGCTGCTGATCGACTGTGATATGCGTAAGGGCTATACCCACGAACTGCTGGGTACCAATAACGTCAACGGGCTGTCGGAAATCCTGTTGGGCAAAGGTGAGATTAGCCAGAGTGCAAAACCGACGACGGTGCCGAAGTTTGACCTTATTCCGCGTGGTCAGGTGCCGCCGAATCCATCAGAGCTGCTGATGAGTGAACGTTTTAGCGAGCTGGTGGAGTGGGCGAGCAAAAACTATGACCTGGTGTTGATTGATACCCCACCAATTCTGGCGGTGACCGATGCCGCCATTGTGGGCCGCCATGCCGGCACCACGCTGATGGTGGCGCGTTACGCGGTGAACACGCTGAAGGAAGTGGAAACCAGCCTGAGCCGCTTCGAGCAAAACGGAATTGAAGTGAAAGGGGTGATCCTGAACTCCATCTTCCGTCGTGCGACCGGTTACCAGGACTACGGTTACTACGAGTACGAATACAAGTCTGACAGTCACTAATCGTTAGCTTTCGGGGAAGACCATGACTACACAACGCCCTTTAGTTTCTATTTATATGCCGACATGGAATCGTCAGCAGCTGGCGATCCGCGCAATAAAATCTGTGCTGCGACAGGATTACGATAACTGGGAACTGATCATCGTTGATGACTGTTCTTCCTCGTACGAACAGCTGCAAAAGTTTGTGACTGACCTTAACGACCCGCGCGTGGTTTACACGCACAACGAGATTAACTCCGGTGCGTGCGCGGTGCGTAACCAGGCGATTATGCAGGCTAAAGGCCAGTATCTGACCGGCATCGACGACGATGACGAATGGACGCCGAACCGTCTGTCGATCTTCCTGTCGCACAAAGCACAGCTGGTGACGCATGCGTTTTTGTATGCCAACGACTATGTCTGTCAGGGTGAAGTTTACTCGCAGCCTGCCAGCCTGCCGTTGTACCCGAAATCGCCTTACTCACGCCGCCTGTTCTTTAAACGCAACATCATTGGTAATCAGGTCTTTACTTGGGCGTGGCGCTTTAAGGAGTGCCTGTTCGATACAGAGCTGAAGGCTGCGCAGGATTACGACATCTTCCTGCGCATGGTGATGGAGTATGGCGAGCCGTGGAAGGTGGAAGAGGCGACGCAGATCCTGCATATCAATCACGGGGAGATGCAAATCACCTCGTCGCCGAAGAAATTCTCTGGTTACTTCCACTTTTACCGCAAGCACAAGGACAAGTTCGACCGTGCCAGCCGGAAGTATCAGCTGTTTACCCTCTATCAGATCCGCAATAAGCGTATGAACTGGCGCACGCTGCTCACGTTGTTGTCCGTGCGTAACGGCAAGCGTCTGGCTGATGGACTTCGGGGGAAATAATGTTTCTGGAAGATTGCCGCGCTAACAGCTGGAGCCTGCGCCCGTGCTGCATGGTTCTGGCGTACCGCATCGCGCATTTTTGCTCGGTGTGGCGCAAGAAAAATGTTTTAAACAATCTCTGGGCAGCACCGGTGCTGGTGCTGTACCGCATCATTACTGAATGTTTTTTTGGTTATGAAATTCAGGCCGCTGCCACCATTGGTCGCCGTTTTACCATTCATCACGGTTATGCCGTGGTGATCAACAAATTCGTTGTAGCCGGTGATGATTTCACTATTCGCCACGCGGTCACCATCGGTAACCGTGGGCCCGACAGCCTGGCCTGCCCGGTGATTGGCAATAACGTCGAGCTGGGTGCGAACGTGGTCATCATTGGTGACATCACGATTGGTAACAACGTCACGATAGGCGCAGGGAGCGTGGTGCTGGACAGTATTCCGGATAACGCGCTGGTGGTGGGTGAGAAAGCCCGCGTGAAGGTGATCAAATGAACATTCTGCAATTTAACGTCCGTCTCGCAGAGGGCGGGGCGGCCGGTGTGGCGCTGGATCTTCACCAGCGCGCGCTGCAAAAAGGACTTCAGTCTCGTTTTATTTACGGTTATGGCAAAGGCGGTAAGAAAAGCGTCAGCCACGATAACTACCCGCAGGTGCATAAGCACACGCCGCGCCTGACTTCCGTGGCCAACATTGCCTTGTTCCGCCTGTTTAACCGCGATCTGTTTGGCAATCTTAATACCCTTTATCGCACCGTGACGCGCTCCCAGGGGCCGGTTGTGCTGCATTTCCACGTGCTTCACAGCTACTGGCTGAATCTGGAAGAGGTGGTGGTGTTTTGCCAGAAGGTGCAGGCCCACAAACCGGATACCCGCTTCGTCTGGACGCTGCACGATCACTGGAGCGTGACCGGTCGCTGCGCCTTTACCGACGGGTGTGAAGGCTGGAAAAGCAACTGCCAGAAGTGCCCGACGTTGAGCAACTACCCGCCGGTGAAAGTGGATCGTGCCCATCAGCTGGTGGCCGGAAAGCGCCAGCTGTTCCGCGACATGCTCTCGCTCGGCTGTACGTTTATCTCCCCAAGCCAGCACGTTGCCGATGCCTTTAACAGCCTGTATGGGGCAGGGCGCTGTCAAATCATCAATAACGGTATCGACGTGGCGACGGAAGCGATTCTGGCCGAACTTACCCCGGTTGCAGAAACCCCGGGTAAACCAAAAATCGCTATCGTTGCGCATGACCTGCGTTACGACGGCAAAACCAATCAGCAGCTGGTGCGCGACATGATGGCGCTGGATGACAAGATTGAACTGCACACCTTCGGCAAGTTCTCGCCGTTCGAAGGGGCTAACGTGGTGAATCACGGGTTTGAAACCGACAAGCGCAAACTGATGAGCGCCCTCAATGGGATGGATGCGCTGGTATTCAGTTCGCGCGTGGATAACTACCCGCTGATCCTTTGCGAAGCGCTCTCCATCGGTGTGCCGGTGATTGCCACCCACAGCGATGCGGCACGTGAAGTGCTGGAAAAATCGGGCGGGACCACGTTTGCGGAGCATGAGGTACTGCCTCTGGTGCAACTGCCGAAGGCGCAGATCGCGCAGGCTGTTTTTGGCACCGACCTGGAATCGTTCCGCAACCGCAGCCGCAAGGCCTACAGTGGACAACAGATGCTGGAGGAATATGTCTCGTTCTATCAGAGTCTGTAGTTATCTGCTGCTGCCGCTGATTTACCTGCTGGTCAACGTCAAAATTGCCCAGCTTGGCGAAAGCTTCCCGATAACCATAGTGACCTTCTTGCCCGTTCTGCTTCTGCTGTATGTCGACAAAATCAACCTCAAGAAGCTGATGATGGCCTTGGGGCTGGGCGTGGGTCTGACGCTATTTAACTACATCTTTGGTCAGTCTCTGGATGCCAGTAAATACGTCACCTCCACCATGCTGTTTGTTTATATCGTCATTATTATTGGCATGGTCTGGAGTATTCGTTTCAAGGTTATTTCGCCACACAATTATCGGAAAATCCTTAGGTTCTTTTATATTGCCGTTGCGTTAATTGTTATGCTTGCTGCACTGGAAATGGCGCAAATTATTTTGACCGGTGGCAGTAGCCTGATGGAGATAATTTCGAAATATCTCATTTACAGTAACAGCTATGTATTGAACTTCATCAAGTTTGGCGGAAAACGTACGACAGCCCTCTATTTTGAACCGGCGTTTTTTGCTCTGGCACTAATCTCAATTTGGCTCAGCATCAAACAGTTTGGTATCAAAACCCCTAAGACCGATGCTATGATTCTTGCAGGAATTGTTCTGTCAGGATCGTTCTCAGGGGTAATGACATTTATCCTGTTTTACCTGCTGGAGTGGGCGTTCCAGTACCTGAACAAAGATGCGATTAAGAAAAAACTGCCGCTGGCGATTATCTCTCTGACAGTATTTATGGTTGGCGTGATATTTGCCTTCCCATACATCTCAGAACGTCTGGGAGATTTGGGAACCGAAGGCTCGTCATCCTATTATCGTATCATTGGTCCGCTGGTGATGGTGGGTTATTCCTTAACCCATATCGATGGTGTAGTAAGATTCGGCTCACTTTACGAATATGTTGCATCATTCGGAATCTTTAACGGTGCGGATGTCGGTAAAACCATAGACAATGGCCTGTATCTGTTAATTATCTATTTTTCGTGGTTCGCCGTACTGTTGACACTGTGGTATCTGTTTAAAGTTTTCAAAATGATGATTAACGCGTTTGGTGATAACCAGAACTTTCGCGTGCAGCTTTATCTGTTTACACCGGTGTCGTTGTTTTTTACCGGGTCAATATTTAGCCCGGAATATGCTTTCTTGATTGTCTGTCCGTTTATTCTGCGCAAAGCGCTTAATATTACGAACGTATGACGAAATGAGGTGATTTATGTTTCTTAGCGTCATTACTGTCGCTTTTCGTAATTACGAAGGGGTGGTAAAAACCTGGCGCTCGCTGCGCAACCTGGCGCGCGATCCAAGCCTCACCTTTGAGTGGATTGTGGTCGATGGCGGCTCGAACGATGGTACGGCGGAGTTTCTGGAAAAACTCAACGGTGAGTTCAACTTACGTTTCATCAGCGAGAAAGATAAAGGCATCTACGATGCGATGAATAAAGGCATCGACATGGCGCAAGGCCGTTATGCCATCTTCCTGAATTCCGGTGACGTATTCCATGAGGATGTGGCGTTATTTGCCCGTCAGCTGGCGCGCCAGAAAGAGGATGCGATGTACATTGGCGACGCGCTGCTCGATTTTGGCGATGGCCATAAAGTTTGCCGAAGTGCGAAACCCGGCTGGTATATCTACCACAGTTTGCCTGCCAGCCATCAGGCCATTTTCTTCCCGGTAAAAGGTCTGAAAAAACAGCCTTACGATCTGCAGTATAAAGTTTCTTCAGATTATGCGCTGACTGCCAGCCTGTATAAATCAGGTTACCCGTTCCGTCGAATTAAAGGGCTGGTATCTGAATTTTCAATGGGCGGCGTGTCAACGTCTAATAATCTGGAACTGTGCCAGGATGCCAGAAATGTGCAGCGTAAAATATTAGGCGTGCCGGGGTTCTGGGCGGAATTATCTTATTTATTACGTCTGCGTACCACCGGTAAAACGAAAAACTTATATAACAAAGCCTGAATATAAGGAAACGTAATGCAGGATCTTAAAGGTTTCTCCGTGCCGAAAGGCTTTCGGGGCGGGAGCGGTATTAAAGTGCAGTTGTGGTGGGCCGTACAGGCCACCTTATTTGCCTGGTCACCGCAAATACTGTACCGCTGGCGAGCTTTTTTATTGCGACTGTTTGGCGCAAAAATCGGAAAAAACGTAGTCATTCGCCCGTCGGTAAAAATTACCTACCCGTGGAAATTAACGCTTGGGGATTATGCGTGGGTAGGGGATGACGCGGTGTTATATACCCTTGGCGATATTACGATTGGTGCAAATTCAGTGGTTTCACAGAAGTGTTATTTGTGCACCGGCAGTCACGATTTTATGAGTCAGCATTTTGATATTACCGCCACTCCGATTGTGATTGGCGAAAAATGCTGGCTGGCGACAGATGTTTTTGTTGCACCTGGTGTTTCTGTTGGCGATGGCACGGTAGTCGGTGCCCGCAGCAGCGTTTTTAAATCGCTACCGGCAAATAAAATTTGCCGTGGCAACCCCGCAGTGGTGATACGCGAACGCGTTGAAACTGATTAAATTCATAAGTAGAGGAATATAAACATGTCTAAAGTCGCTCTCATCACCGGCGTTACCGGACAGGATGGTTCTTACCTGGCAGAACTGCTGCTGGAAAAAGGTTATGAAGTACACGGTATTAAGCGTCGTGCTTCTTCATTCAACACCGAACGTGTGGATCACATTTATCAGGATCCTCATGCGGCGAACCCGAAATTCCATCTGCACTACGGCGACCTGACCGATACTTCCAACCTGACCCGTATTCTGCAGGAAGTGCAGCCGGATGAAGTGTACAACCTGGGCGCGATGAGCCACGTTGCGGTCTCCTTCGAATCTCCGGAATACACCGCTGACGTTGACGCAATGGGTACGCTGCGTCTGCTGGAAGCGATTCGCTTCCTCGGCCTTGAGAAGAAAACCCGTTTCTACCAGGCATCCACCTCTGAGCTGTACGGTCTGGTGCAGGAAATTCCTCAGAAAGAGACTACCCCGTTCTACCCACGTTCTCCGTACGCGGTGGCGAAACTGTACGCGTACTGGATCACCGTGAACTACCGTGAATCCTACGGCATGTATGCCTGTAACGGCATTCTGTTCAACCACGAATCCCCACGTCGTGGTGAAACTTTCGTTACCCGTAAAATCACCCGCGCTATCGCTAACATCGCACAGGGTCTGGAATCTTGCCTGCACCTCGGCAACATGGATTCCCTGCGTGACTGGGGCCATGCCAAAGACTACGTAAAAATGCAGTGGATGATGCTGCAGCAGGAAAAACCAGAAGACTTCGTTATCGCAACCGGCGTGCAGTACTCCGTACGTCAGTTCGTTGAGATGGCTGCCGCTCAGCTGGGTATCAAACTGCGCTTCGAAGGTACCGGCGTGGAAGAGAAAGGCATCGTGGTTTCCGTAACGGGCCATGACGCACCGGGCGTGAAACCGGGCGACGTGATTGTACAGGTTGACCCACGTTACTTCCGTCCTGCTGAAGTGGAAACCCTGCTGGGCGACCCAACCAAAGCACACGAAACACTGGGCTGGAAACCAGAAACGACTCTGCAGGAGATGGTTTCCGAGATGGTTGCCAAAGATCTTGAAGCAGCGAAAAAACACTCCCTGCTTAAGTCTCATGGCTACGAGGTTGCCATCGCGCTGGAGTCCTGAGAATGACAAAACAACGTATTTTTGTCGCGGGTCATCGCGGAATGGTGGGTTCCGCGATTGTTCGCCAGCTTGAACAGCGCGGTGATGTCGATGTGATTGTCCGTACCCGCGACGAGCTGAACCTGCTCGACAGCAAAGCGGTACAGGACTTCTTCGCCAGTGAACGTGTTGACCAGGTGTATCTGGCGGCGGCGAAAGTGGGCGGCATTGTTGCCAACAACACGTATCCGGCGGATTTCATCTACGAGAACATGATGATTGAGAGCAACATCATTCACGCAGCGCATCTGCACAACGTGAATAAGCTGTTGTTCCTCGGCTCATCCTGTATCTACCCGAAAATGGCGAAGCAGCCGATCGCTGAGAGCGAACTGCTGCAGGGCACGCTGGAAGCAACCAACGAGCCGTATGCGATTGCCAAGATTGCCGGGATCAAGCTGTGCGAATCCTACAACCGTCAGTATAACCGCGACTATCGTTCGGTGATGCCGACCAACCTGTACGGACCGCATGACAACTTCCACCCGAGCAATTCGCACGTGATCCCGGCGCTGCTGCGTCGTTTCCACGAGGCAACGGCCGAAAATGCACCGGATGTGGTGGTGTGGGGCAGCGGGACGCCAATGCGTGAATTCCTGCATGTGGATGATATGGCGGCTGCCAGCATCCACGTAATGGAGCTGGATCGTGAGGTGTGGCAGGAAAACACCGAACCGATGCTGTCGCACATTAACGTCGGTACTGGCGTGGATTGCACCATTCGTGAGCTGGCGCAAACCATCGCGCAGGTGGTGGGTTACAAAGGCCGCGTGGTCTTTGACGCCACCAAACCGGACGGCACGCCGCGCAAACTGCTGGACGTGACCCGTCTGCATCAGCTGGGCTGGTATCACGAGGTATCTCTGGAGCAGGGGCTGGCAAGCACCTACCAGTGGTTCCTTGAAAACCAGCACCGCTTCCGGGGGTAATGATGTTTTTAAGTCAGGAAGATTTTGCCACGGTAGTGCGTTCCACTCCGCTCATCTCAATTGATTTGGTGGTGGAGAACGAACGCGGCGAGTTCTTGCTGGGAAAACGAACCAACCGTCCTGCACAGGGCTTTTGGTTCGTGCCCGGCGGGCGCGTGCAGAAGGATGAGACGCTGGAAAATGCTTTTGAGCGTCTCACTCTGGCGGAACTGGGTCTGCAACTGCCGATGGCGGCAGGCCAGTTTTACGGGGTCTGGCAGCACTTCTATGACGATAACTTTTCGGGCACCGGTTTCACCACGCACTATGTGGTGCTCGGTTTTCGCCTGAAGGTGAGTGAGGCAGACCTGCGTCTGCCTGATTCTCAGCATGACGACTACCGCTGGCAGACGCCAGAGGCGTTGCTGGCCAGTGACAATGTGCATGACAACAGTCGTGCCTATTTCCTGGCCGATCGTCAGTCCGGAGTGCCGGGCTTATGAAAATTCTGGTGTACGGAATCAACTATTCGCCGGAGTTAACCGGCATCGGTAAATACACCGGCGAAATGGTCGAGTGGATGGCGAGCCAGGGACATGACGTGCGGGTCATTACCGCGCCGCCATACTACCCGGAATGGAAAGTAGGTGAGCGCTATTCAGGCTGGCGCTACCGTCGTGAAGAGGGCGCAGCGACCGTCTGGCGTTGCCCGCTGTACGTGCCGAAACAGCCCTCAACGCTGAAGCGGTTACTTCATCTGGGCAGCTTTGCCCTGAGCAGTTTCTTCCCGCTGATGGCGCAACGTCGCTGGAAGCCGGATCGCATTATCGGTGTGGTGCCAACGCTGTTCTGCACCCCAGGCATGCGCCTGCTGGGCAAACTCTCCGGCGCGCGCACGCTGCTTCACATTCAGGATTATGAAGTGGACGCCATGCTCGGCCTGGGAATGGCCGGCAAAGGTAAGAGCGGGAAGGTGGCGAAACTCGCCAGCGCCTTCGAGCGCAGCGGCCTGCATAACGTGGATTATGTCTCGACCATCTCGCGCTCAATGATGAACAAAGCGCAGGAGAAGGGCGTACCGGCGGAAAAAGTGATCTTTTTCCCCAACTGGTCTGAAGTGGCGCGTTTTCGCGACGTGACAGACAGTGATGCTCAGGCGCTACGCGCTCAGCTCGGTCTGCCTGACGACCAAAAAATCATTCTTTATTCAGGCAACATCGGCGAGAAGCAGGGGCTTGAGAGCGTCATCGATGCCGCACAGCAACTGAGCCATCAACCCTGGATGTTTGTCATCGTCGGGCAGGGCGGCGGAAAAGCGCGACTGGAAAAGATGGCCAGCGAGCGCGGCCTGACGAACGTGAAATTTTTCCCGCTTCAGTCTTACGAGGCACTGCCTGCGTTGCTGAAGATGGGCGACTGCCATCTGGTGGTACAAAAGCGCGGCGCGGCAGACGCGGTGTTGCCGTCCAAGCTGACCAACATTCTGGCAGTGGGCGGTAACGCGGTGATCACGGCAGAAGCCGAAACAGAATTAGGCCAGCTGTGCGACAGCTATCCGGGGATCGCCGTTTGCGTGGAACCGGAATCGGTCCCGGCGCTGGTCACTGGCATTGAACGGGCACTTGCCATGCCAAAAACGAACACGGTGGCACGTGAATATGCCGAACGCACGCTCGAGAAAGAGAACGTGCTGAGCCAATTTATTGCAGATATACGGGGATAAATCATGAGTCAAACCACTTTGTATCCGGTTGTGATGGCAGGTGGCTCTGGTAGCCGGTTGTGGCCGCTGTCCCGCGTGCTCTATCCAAAACAGTTCCTCTGCCTGAAAGGGGAGCTCACCATGCTGCAGACGACGGTTAACCGCCTGCAGGGTGTGGAGTGTGAAAGCCCGGTGGTGATTTGTAACGAACAACACCGCTTTATTGTCGCCGAGCAGCTGCGCCAGCTGAACAAACTCACAGAAAATATCATTCTGGAGCCTGCCGGACGTAACACCGCCCCCGCGATTGCGCTGGCGGCGCTGGCGGCCAAACGCAGCAGCCCGGATTGCGATCCGCTGATGCTGGTTCTGGCTGCAGACCATGTTATTCAACAGGAAGAGTCGTTCCGCGAGGCGGTACGCGCGGCTATTCCTTACGCCGAAAACGGCAAACTGGTGACTTTCGGCATCGTGCCGGACCTGCCGGAAACCGGCTACGGGTATATTCGTCGTGGCAATGTGACCCCGGGCGAAGGCGACAGCGTAGCGTTTGACGTGGCGCAGTTTGTCGAAAAACCGAATCTGGAAACCGCGCAGGCGTATGTGGCCAGCGGTGAATATTACTGGAACAGCGGGATGTTCCTGTTCCGCGCTGGCCGCTACCTGGAAGAGCTGCGCAAATATCGCCCGGATATTCTGGACGCCTGCGAGAAAGCGATGGCGGTAGTGGATCCGGATCTCGATTTTATCCGTGTTGACGAAGCGTCTTTCCTCGCCTGCCCGGAAGAGTCAATTGACTATGCGGTAATGGAACGCACGGCCGATGCCGTTGTGGTACCGATGGATGCGGGCTGGAGTGATGTTGGCTCCTGGTCCTCCCTGTGGGAGATCAGCGCCCATACCCCGGAGGGTAACGTCCACCACGGTGATGTTATCAGCCACAAAACGGAAAACAGCTATGTCTACGCCGAGTCCGGTCTGGTGACCACAGTTGGCGTGAAGGATCTGGTGGTCGTACAGACGAAAGACGCCGTGCTGATTGCTGACCGTAATGCCGTGCAGGACGTTAAAAAAGTGGTGGAGAAGATCAAGGCCGATGGTCGCCATGAACACCATATCCACCGCGAAGTGTATCGTCCGTGGGGCAAATATGACTCCATCGATGCCGGTGAACGTTACCAGGTGAAACGCATCACCGTGAAACCGGGGGAGGGGCTGTCGGTACAGATGCACCACCACCGTGCCGAGCACTGGGTCGTGGTGGCGGGTACCGCCAAAGTCACGATTGATGGCGAAGTGAAACTGCTGGGCGAAAACGAGTCAATCTATATTCCGCTGGGAGCCACGCACTGTCTGGAAAACCCGGGGAAAATTCCTCTCGACTTAATTGAAGTGCGCTCCGGTTCGTACCTGGAAGAAGACGATATTGTCCGTTTCCAGGACCGTTACGGGCGGGTATAGCGCCGTCTCTAAAGCCGGATAGCGTTTCGCGCATCCGGCCTGCGAATGAATAAAAACAAATTTGCCTGTTAATCGGGCGGGCCAACTGTTGCCTGAAAAAGGGGTCATCATGGAAAAATTAACCTGTTTTAAAGCCTACGATATTCGCGGCAAGCTGGGCGAAGAGCTGAATGAAGACATTGCGTGGCGCATTGGCCGCGCATACGGCGAATATCTTAAGCCACAAACGATTGTCCTGGGCGGCGATGTGCGCCTGACCAGTGAGTCCCTGAAGCTGGCGCTGGCAAAAGGGCTGCAGGATGCGGGAGTGGACGTGCTGGATATCGGCTTGTCCGGCACCGAAGAGATTTACTTTGCCACCTTCCACCTCGGCGTGGACGGCGGTATCGAAGTGACGGCCAGCCATAACCCGATGGACTACAACGGTATGAAGCTGGTGCGCAAGGGCGCG
This sequence comes from Enterobacter sp. WPR_3_1, assembly GCF_003635055.1. Lineage (NCBI taxonomy): Bacteria > Pseudomonadati > Pseudomonadota > Gammaproteobacteria > Enterobacterales > Enterobacteriaceae > Enterobacter > Enterobacter sp. WPR_3_1. The sequence goes on from NZ_RBXU01000008.1 coordinate 473,024, forward strand.
CGTCCTATCAGCGGCGATACCGGTCTGCGTGACGTGCAGCGTCTCGCCGAAGCTAACGATTTCCCGCCGGTGAATGAAGCGAAACGCGGCAGCTATAAGCAGATCGACCTGCGTAAAGCGTACATCGACCATCTGCTGGGCTACATCAACGTTGCAAACCTGAAACCGCTGAAGCTGGTGATCAACTCCGGTAACGGCGCGGCCGGCCCGGTGGTGGATGCGCTCGAAGCCCGCTTTAAGGCCCTGAACGTCCCGGTAACCTTCGTTAAGGTCCATAACACCCCGGACGGCAACTTCCCGAACGGTATCCCGAACCCGCTGCTGCCGGAGTGCCGCGACGACACCCGTAACGCGGTCATCGAACACGGTGCCGATATGGGTATCGCCTTTGACGGCGATTTCGACCGCTGCTTCCTGTTCGACGAAAAAGGCCAGTTCATCGAAGGCTACTACATTGTCGGTCTGCTGGCGGAAGCGTTCCTCGAGAAGAACCCGGGCGCGAAGATCATTCACGATCCGCGTCTGTCCTGGAACACCGTGGATGTGGTGAACGCCGCGGGCGGCCAGCCGGTGATGTCCAAAACCGGTCATGCCTTCATCAAAGAGCGTATGCGCGAAGAAGACGCCATTTATGGCGGCGAGATGAGCGCCCACCACTATTTCCGTGATTTTGCCTACTGCGACAGCGGGATGATCCCGTGGCTGCTGGTGACCGAGCTGCTGTGTCTGAAAGGGCAGACCCTTGGCGAGCTGGTACGCGACCGCATGGCGGCCTTCCCGGCAAGTGGCGAAATCAACAGCAAACTGGCGCAGCCGGCCGAGGCCATTGCCCGCGTGGAGCAGCATTTTGCCCTCCATGCGCTGGAAATTGACCGCACCGACGGCATCAGCATGGCGTTCCCGCAGTGGCGTTTTAACCTGCGCTCTTCAAATACCGAGCCGGTGGTGCGCCTGAACGTGGAATCCCGCGCGGATACCGCGCTGATGGAAGCGCGAACGAAGGACATTCTGGCGCTGTTGAATCAGTAAATAGCTTTCCCTCTCACCCTGATGTGGGGTGAGGGGGCAGGTGTTGAACTAAAGGAACAACGATGACGAATCTAAAAAAACGCGAACGAGCGAGAACGAATGCATCGTTAATCTCCATGGTGCAGCGTTTTTCTGATATCACCATCATGGTCGGCGGATTATGGGTGGTGAGTTGGGTAAGCGGGCAATCCTTCTTCTACATGCATCTGCTCATGGCGCTGATTGCGCTGGTTGTGTTCCAGATGATCGGGGGGATGACCGACTTCTACCGTTCGTGGCGTGGTGTGAAAATGACCACCGAACTGATGCTGTTGCTGCAGAACTGGACATTAAGCCTGATCTTCAGCGCAGGTCTGGTGGCATTCAGCCATGATTTTGATAATCGCCTGGTGACGTATCTGTGCTGGTACCTGATTACCAGCGTCGGCATGGTGGTATGCCGCACCCTGATCCGTTTTGGCGCCGGCTGGCTGCGTAACCGCGGTTATAACCGTCGCTTTGTCGCCGTGGCGGGGGATTTGCCGGTAGGGAAGGTGCTTCTCGATAGCTTCCGCAAAGAGCCATGGTTAGGTTTTGAAGTGGTCGGGATTTATCACGACGCGAAGCCTGGCGGCGTGCCTTCAGACTGGGCCGGTAATTACGAACAGCTTATTGAGGACGCGAAAGCCGGCAAAATTCATAACGTCTACATCGCGATGCAGATGAAAGATGAATCCCGCATTAAGAAACTGATGCGTGAACTGGCCGATACCACCTGTTCGGTGATCCTGATCCCGGACGTCTTTACCTTTAACATCCTCCACTCCCGTATTGAAGAAGTGAACGGCGTGCCGGTCGTGCCGCTGTATGACACCCCGCTGTCGGGTATCAACCGCGTGCTCAAGCGCCTGGAAGATATCGTGCTCTCTTCACTGATCTTACTGCTGATCTCCCCGGTGCTGTGCTGCATTGCTCTGGCGGTGAAGCTGAGCTCCCCGGGCCCGGTTATCTTCCGTCAGACCCGCTACGGCATGGACGGTAAGCCTATCATGGTGTGGAAATTCCGCTCAATGAAGGTGATGGAGAACGACAAGGTCGTGACCCAGGCGACGCAGAACGATCCTCGTGTTACGCGGGTGGGGAACTTCCTGCGCCGTACCTCGCTGGATGAGCTGCCGCAGTTTATCAACGTATTTACCGGTGGCATGTCGATTGTCGGACCCCGTCCCCATGCCGTGGCTCACAACGAACAGTACCGCTCGCTGATTGAAGGCTACATGTTGCGCCATAAAGTGAAGCCAGGCATTACCGGCTGGGCGCAGATCAACGGCTGGCGCGGCGAGACCGACACGCTGGAAAAAATGGAAAAACGCATCGAATTCGACCTGGAGTACATCCGTGAATGGAGCCTCTGGTTCGATATCAAGATCGTCTTTCTGACCATCTTCAAAGGTTTCGTGAACAAAGCGGCGTACTAAGATGAGCTTACGTGAAAAAACCATCAGCGGCGCCAAATGGTCAGCGATGGCGACCATTGTCATCATTGGCCTCGGCCTGGTGCAGATGACGGTGCTGGCGCGCATTATCGATAACCACCAGTTCGGTCTGCTGACCGTCTCGCTGGTGATTATCGCGCTGGCCGATACGCTGTCTGACTTCGGCATTGCTAACTCGATTATCCAGCGCAAAGAGATCAGCCATCTGGAACTGACCACGCTCTACTGGCTGAACGTTGGGCTGGGGGTGTTCGTTTTCGTGCTGGTGTTCCTGTTGAGCGATACCATCGCCAGCGTGCTGCACAACCCCGATCTGGCACCGCTGATGCGTACGCTCTCGTTTGCTTTTGTGGTGATCCCGCACGGGCAACAGTTCCGCGCGCTGATGCAGAAAGAGCTGGAATTCAACAAGATTGGGATGATCGAGACCAGCGCCGTTCTCGCTGGGTTTACCTTTACCGTGGTCAGCGCCCATTTCTGGCCGCTGGCCATGACCGCTATCCTCGGATATCTGGTTAACTCTGCCGTGCGTACGCTGCTGTTCGGCTACTTTGGCCGCAAGATTTACCGTCCTGGGCTGCATTTCTCTCTCGCTTCGGTGTCATCCAACCTGCGTTTTGGCGCGTGGCTCACCGCCGACAGCATCATCAACTATGTCAACACCAACCTCTCCACGCTGGTGCTGGCACGCATCCTCGGGGCGAGCGTCGCAGGGGGGTATAACCTGGCATATAACGTCGCGGTAGTACCACCGATGAAGCTCAACCCGATTATCACCCGCGTACTGTTCCCGGCGTTCGCCAAAATTCAGGACGACACCGAGAAGCTGCGCGTTAATTTTTACAAGCTGCTCTCTGTGGTGGGCATTATCAATTTCCCGGTTTTGCTGGGGCTGATGGTGGTCTCGAGCAACTTCGTGCCGCTGGTGTTTGGCGAGAAGTGGAACAGCATTATCCCGATCCTGCAGCTGCTGTGCGTGGTGGGGCTGCTGCGATCCGTTGGCAACCCGATTGGCTCACTGCTGATGGCTAAAGCGCGGGTTGATATCAGCTTCAAATTCAACGTGTTTAAAACGTTCCTGTTTATTCCGGCGATTATCGTCGGTGGGCATATGGCCGGCGCCATTGGGGTCACGCTTGGTTTTCTGCTGGTGCAGATCATCAACACCGTTCTGAGCTACTTCGTGATGATCAAGCCGGTGCTGGGCTCCAGCTACCGGCAGTACATTCTGAGCCTGTGGCTGCCGTTTTATCTGTCACTGCCTACCCTTGTGGTGAGCTATGGGCTGGGCATCGTGCTCACTGGCCATCTGCCGCTCGCGGCCATGCTGGCAATACAGGTCGCAGCAGGTGCACTGGCGTTTGGCGTGATGATTGTGCTGTCACGTAATGCGCTGGTGGTGGAGATGAAGCGCCAGTTTTGCCGTAACGAAAAAATGAAAACGCTGCTTCGCGCAGGCTAGTTATTTAAGAGGCCATTATGAAATTACTTATTCTTGGCAACCATACCTGCGGCAACCGTGGCGACAGCGCCATTCTGCGCGGTTTATTGGATGCGATTAACACCCTTAAGCCTGAGACTGAAGTGGACGTGATGAGCCGTTATCCGGTCAGCTCTTCCTGGTTATTGAACCGCCCGGTAATGGGCGACCCGCTCTACAGCCAGATGAAGCAGCACAACAACGCCGCCGGCGTGATGGGACGCGTGAAGAAAGTTCTGCGCCGTCGCTATCAGCACCAGGTGTTGCTGTCCCGTGTAACTGATACCGGCAAGCTGCGTAACATCGCCATTGCTCAGGGCTTCACGGATTTCGTTCGACTGCTGTCGGGCTACGACGCCATTATTCAGGTCGGCGGATCGTTCTTCGTCGATCTTTACGGTGTGCCGCAGTTTGAGCACGCACTTTGCACATTCATGGCGAAAAAACCGCTGTTTATGATTGGTCACAGCGTCGGGCCGTTCCAGGATCCGCAGTTTAACCAGCTGGCAAACTATGTCTTCGGCCACTGCGATGCCCTGATCCTGCGTGAGTCGGTAAGCCTCGATATGATGAAACGCAGTGAGATTGACACCTCTAAAGTGGAACACGGGGTGGACACCGCCTGGCTGGTGGATCATCAGGACGACAGTTTCCAGGCGAGCTACGCAGTGCAGCACTGGCTGGACGTGGCGGCGAAACAGAAAACGGTCGCCATCACCCTGCGCGAACTCGCACCGTTTGATAAACGTTTAGGCACCACCCAGGCGGCGTATGAGAAAGCGTTTGCTGACGTAGTGAACCGTGTGCTGGACAGCGGATACCAGGTGCTGGCGCTTTCAACCTGTACCGGCATCGACAGCTATAACAAAGATGACCGCATGGTGGCGTTGAACCTGCGCAGCCTGGTGAATGACCCGTCCCGCTATCACGTGGTGATGGACGAACTGAATGACCTCGAGATGGGCAAGCTGCTTTCCGCCTGCGACCTGACCGTGGGCACTCGTCTGCACTCGGCGATTATCTCCATGAACTTCGGTACGCCGGCGATTGCCATTAACTATGAGCACAAGTCCGCCGGGATCATGCAGCAGCTCGGTATGCCGGAAATGGCGGTGGATATCCGTCATCTGCTGGATGGTTCGCTCGGTGCGATGGTCGGGGACACGCTGGGTCAGTTGCCTGCCATCAATGAACGCCTGGCCGTGGCGGTGAAAGCCGAGCGCGAGAAGGGGATGGGGATGGTGAAATCGGTACTCGATCGCGTCCGGGAGGGGAAATGAAGGTTGGTTTCTTCTTACTGAAATTTCCGCTGTCGTCTGAAACCTTTGTGCTGAACCAAATCACCGCGTTTATCGATATGGGATACGACGTGGAGATCATCGCCCTGCAAAAGGGCGATACACAAAATACCCATGCGGCGTATACGCAGTATGGGCTGGAGGCGAAAACCCGCTGGCTGCAGGACGAGCCCTCAGGGAGAGTAAATAAGCTGCGCCACCGGGCCAGCCAGACCTTACGCGGGATCCATCGTGCGTCGACCTGGCGCGCGCTGAATGTTTCCCGCTATGGCGCGGAATCTCGCAACCTGATCCTGTCCGCCATTTGTGGTCAAACGGTGCAGCCGTACCGCGCCGATGTGTTTATTGCTCACTTTGGCCCGGCGGGCGTGACCGCCGCCAAACTGCGTGAGCTGGGGGTGATTGACGGTAAGATTGCGACCATCTTCCACGGTATCGACATCTCCAGCCGCGAAGTATTGAACCACTACACGCCGGAGTATCAGCAGCTTTTCCGCCGTGGCGACATGATGCTGCCCATCAGCGACCTGTGGGCCGGGCGACTGAAAAACATGGGCTGTCCGCAGGAAAAAATCACCGTTTCGCGTATGGGCGTGGATTTAGAGCGCTTTACCCGCCGCCCGGTCAAGGTACCGGGAAAACCGCTGCAGATTATTTCTGTGGCGCGTCTGACGGAGAAAAAAGGTCTACACGTGGCCATCGAAGCCTGCCGCCAGCTGCGAGCGCGCGGCGTGGATTTCCGCTATCGCATTCTCGGTATTGGCCCGTGGGAGCGTCGTCTTCGCACGCTTATCGAACAATATCAGCTGGAAGATTACGTGGAGATGCCTGGTTTTAAGCCAAGCCACGAGGTGAAGGCCATGCTGGATGAGGCGGATGTATTCCTGCTGCCTTCCGTGACCGGCGCCGATGGCGATATGGAAGGGATCCCGGTTGCGTTAATGGAGGCGATGGCCGTCGGTATTCCGGTGGTGTCGACCCTGCACAGCGGGATCCCGGAGTTAATCAAGTCTGATTACTCCGGCTGGCTGGTACCGGAGAATAATGCGATGGCCCTTGCGGATCGTTTAGCCGAATTTAGCGGCATCGACCAACAGGCGCTGGAGCCCGTTATCCACAACGCCCGACAAAAAGTTGAAGCAGATTTTAACCAGCAGGTGATTAATCGCCAGTTAGCGAGCCTGCTGCAAACGTTGTAACGCCGAGGTTGTATGCTGAAAAAGATTACCCGACGCACCTTTGTCTCTTCTTTATCCGTCCTGGCGGCTACGCCGCTGCTGTCGTCCCGCATTGCGCGGGCGGCAACCGGAAAGACGGTCTCTGTTAACCAGTACAACAACAACGACTGGATCGCCGCCTTTAAGCAGGCATTTAACGAAGGCGACACCGTTGTTGTCCCTGCCGGGCTCACCTGTAAAAACATCAATACGGGCATTTACATTCCTGACGGTAAAACGCTGTTGATCCGCGGTGCGTTAACGGGAAATGGTCGCGGACGCTTCGTGCTGCAGGAAGGCAGTAAAGTGATTGGTGAAGGTGACGGCCGCACGGAGAACATTACGCTGGACATTCGCGGTTCAGACTGTGTGATCAAAGGGCTGGCAATGAGCGGCTTTGGACCGGTGACGCAGATCTACATTGGCGGCAAAAAGCCGCGCGTCATGCGCAACCTGCTGATTGATAACATCAGCGTAAGCCAGGCGAACTACGCCATCCTGCGCCAGGGATTCCATAATCAGATAGATGGCGCGCGCATCACCAACAGTAAATTCAGCCATCTCCAGGGCGACGCGATTGAGTGGAACGTCGCCATTAATGACCGTAACATCCTGATCTCCGATCATGTGATTGACAACATTAACTGTACAAACGGCAAGATCAACTGGGGCATCGGCATTGGTCTCGCCGGCAGCACCTACGACAACGATTATCCGGAAAAGCAAACGGTGAAGAACTTCGTGGTGGCAAATATCACCGGTAGCAACTGTCGTCAGTTAGTCCACGTCGAAAACGGTAAGCACTTTATTATTCGCAATATTAAGGCCAAGAATATCACTCCTGACTTCAGCAAGAAGGCGGGAATAGACAACGCCACGGTAGCCATTTATGGCTGTGATAATTTCATTATTGATAATGTCGATATGGTCAATAGTGCTGGCATGCTGATCGGCTACGGTGTAATAAAAGGTGACTATCTCTCGATACCTCAGAACTTTAAGCTGAACGACATTCGCCTGGATAATCGCCAGCTTGCGTACAAACTGCGCGGAATACAAATTTCATCCGGCAACGCCACCTCCTTTGTGGCCATCACCAACGTTGAGATGCAGCGGGCAACGCTTGAGTTGCACAACAAACCGCAGCACCTCTTCTTGCGTAATATCAACGTGATGCAGGAAGCTGCCGTCGGCCCGGCGCTGAAGATTAATTTCGACCTGCGTAAGGATGTGCGAGGCAAGTTTATGGCTAAAGATGAGACCTTACTGTCGCTGGCGAACATCAAGGCTGTGAATGAGAAAGGGCAGAGCTCCGTGGATATTGACCGCGTGGACCAACAGGTGGTGAATACGGAGCGGCTGAATTTTGCGCTCCCGCACAGATAATCGACAATTGCCTTTTTTTTGCGACTATTCCTGGCACAGAAACGCGATCTATTCAGATTACAACTACTGTTTTTTGTGATGTGGTCCCCTAACATCATATAAGAATCACGGCAAATCATGCTGGCGAAAACAGGTTAAAGAGCTATAATTCGTCAACCATTTTAAGGTGGAAGAAATAATGATTAATTTGAAAGCAGTCATTCCGGTAGCAGGCCTGGGCATGCATATGTTGCCAGCCACAAAAGCCATTCCTAAAGAGATGCTGCCGATTGTCGACAAACCGATGATTCAATACATTGTCGATGAAATTGTTGCTGCAGGGATCAAAGAAATCGTCCTGGTTACGCACTCCTCCAAGAATGCGGTAGAAAACCACTTCGACACCTCTTACGAACTCGAAGCGTTGCTTGAGCAGCGCGTAAAACGCCAGCTGCTGGCTGAAGTGCAGTCTATCTGTCCTCCTGGCGTAACCATCATGAACGTGCGTCAGGCGCAGCCGCTGGGTCTGGGCCACTCCATTCTTTGCGCACGCCCGGTCGTGGGTGACAACCCGTTCATCGTTGTACTGCCGGATATCATTATCGACAGCGCATCTGCCGATCCGCTGCGTTACAACCTGGCGGCAATGGTGGCGCGCTTCAACGAAACGGGCCGCAGCCAGGTGCTTGCTAAGCGCATGAAAGGCGATCTCTCTGAGTACTCTGTTATCCAGACTAAAGAAGCGCTAGAGACGGAAGGGCAGGTGAGCCGTATCGTTGAGTTTATCGAGAAACCGGATCAGCCGCAGACGCTGGATTCTGACCTGATGGCCGTTGGCCGTTATGTTCTCAACGCGGATATCTGGGCCGAGCTGGAAAAAACCGAGCCGGGTGCCTGGGACCGTATCCAGTTGACCGATGCGATTGCTGAACTGGCTAAGAAGCAGTCTGTTGATGCGATGCTGATGACCGGTGACAGCTACGACTGCGGTAAGAAACTGGGCTATATGCAGGCATTTGTGAAGTATGGCCTGCGTAACCTGAAGGAAGGTCAGAAGTTCAGAAGCCGGATTGAGAAGTTGCTGGCTAACGACTGATTCCTCTCTGTCTTTTGAATAAGCGGCAGTTATCATTTGGCTATGTAAAACATAACCAAAATGGTGACTGCCGTTTTTTGTTATTAATTATAATGATAACATGGGGTTATCTGATTCAAATGTGGGCTGATTTGTAACGATTTGTGCTTGTTTCTAAGACCATTTAGGATGACAATTAACGCCAGTTTTTTGTCTGTTATCAGACTCCCAAAATCTTTATTCAACATTCGCTCAGTGCACTGGTAGCTGTTAAGCCAGGGGCGGTAGCGTGCAAAATTTCTGAAAACGATATTTTTAATCGGTTTCCTGAGCATCAATATCTCGATATACCCAATAGATGGAAGAGCTAACGTGAAAATTCTTGTTACCGGCGGTGCCGGTTTTATCGGCTCAGCGGTGGTGCGACATATTATTAAAAATACCCAGGATGCAGTCGTCAATGTGGATAAACTGACGTATGCAGGTAACCTGGAGTCACTTACCGACGTTAATGGTAGCGATCGTTATGTCTTTGAACATGCGGATATTTGCGATAAGGCGGCTATGGATCGTATTTTCGCCGAGCACAAACCGAATGCGGTGATGCACCTTGCGGCAGAGAGTCACGTTGACCGATCTATTACCGGCCCCGCTGCGTTTATTGAGACCAACATTGTGGGTACCTATGTCCTTCTGGAAGCCGCGCGAGCTTACTGGTTGACGCTGGATGACGCGGCCAAAGCGGCATTTCGTTTCCACCACATCTCTACGGATGAAGTGTACGGCGATTTGCCGCATCCTGATGAACATCCTGCGTCTGCTGAGCTACCGCTGTTTACCGAAACCACAGCCTATTCACCAAGCAGCCCGTATTCCGCCTCTAAAGCGTCCAGCGATCACCTCGTACGCGCATGGCTGCGTACCTACGGTTTCCCAACAATCGTGACCAACTGCTCAAATAATTATGGCCCGTATCACTTCCCTGAAAAGCTGATCCCGTTGGTGATTTTGAATGCGCTGGACGGTAAAGCGCTGCCAATTTACGGCAAAGGCGACCAGATCCGTGACTGGCTGTATGTTGAAGATCATGCGCGTGCGCTGTACACCGTTGTAACCCAGGGTAAACCGGGTGAAACTTATAACATCGGTGGGCATAACGAAAAGCAGAATCTGGATGTGGTACACACCATTTGCGATCTGCTGGATGAAATCGTGCCGAAAGAAGGTTCCTATCGCGATCAAATTACTTACGTCGCTGACCGCCCCGGGCATGACCGCCGCTACGCGATTGATGCGCATAAAATTGGTGTTGAGCTGGGTTGGAAGCCTGAAGAGACATTCGAAAGCGGAATACGTAAGACTGTTGAATGGTATCTGAATAATAAAAGTTGGTGCATGCGAGTGCAGGATGGTAGTTATCAACGTGAACGTCTGGGGTTAGTATAAAATGAAAGGTATTATCCTTGCGGGTGGATCGGGGACGCGTTTGTACCCTATTACAATGGGTGTCTCGAAGCAATTATTACCTATTTATGATAAACCAATGATTTATTATCCATTATCAGTTTTGATGCTTGCGGGTATAAGAGATATTTTAATTATTACGACACCCGAAGATCAGGAAGGGTTTATACGTCTTCTGGATGATGGAGCAAAACTGGGCTTGAATTTACAGTATGCAATTCAGCCTTCGCCAGACGGATTGGCACAAGCATTCATTATTGGTGAAGAATTCATCGGTAATGATTCTGTTTGTCTGGTATTAGGTGATAATATTTTTTATGGACAAGGTTTCTCTCCTAAACTAAGAGAAGCTGCAGTCCGTGCGACATCTAAGGCGACGGTGTTTGGATATCAGGTTAAAGATCCAGAGCGTTTCGGCGTCGTCCAATTTGATGAGGATCGCAATGTGTTATCGATAGAAGAGAAGCCCGCTAAACCAAAAAGTAATTATGCAGTTACCGGGCTTTATTTTTATACAAACGAAGTCGTAGAATACGCAAAACAGGTTAAACCATCAGAACGTGGTGAGCTTGAGATTACGTCAATCAACCAAATGTATCTTGAAAAGGGTAACCTTGTGGTTGAAATGCTGGGTCGTGGTTTTGCCTGGCTTGACACAGGGACTCATGAAAGCCTTTTGCAAGCAGCTCAATTCGTTGAGACTATCGAAGTTAGACAGGGGTTTAAAGTCGCTTGTCTTGAAGAGATTGCATTTAACAATGGATGGTTAGCTAAGGCAGACGTATTAAAACAAGCTGCCTTAATGTCCAAAAATGGATATGGCCAATACCTGTCCCAACTTATTAAGTAATAAATAGTGTCTGAACTAAAAAATAAAACAGTCAATGGTCTAAAATGGAGTGCCCTAGAGCGAATACTTTCTCAGGGCATTCAGCTCATTCTGATGCTGATTCTAGCTCGTCTGTTAGGGCCAAAAGCCTTTGGTCTCATTGGAATGTTAGCAATGTTTATTGCAATAGGTCAGGTATTTATAGATAGCGGCTTCAGTTCAGCTCTGATAAGAAAGACCGATCGCACGAATACTGATTATTCGACTGCATTCTATTTTAATATTATAGTTGCTATCTGTTGCTATCTTTTGCTGTATTTTTCTGCAGGATATATCGCTAATTTTTATCAGCAACCCGAATTAGTGTTATTAGCGAAAGTCATTGGCTTATCATTAATAGCGAATAGCTTCTCAGTTGTGCCAAGAACTATTTTGACAGTGTCAATGAACTTCAAAGCGCAAGCGAAAGCGTCGATTTGCTCTGTTATTCTGGGGGGGATCGTTGCGTTGATTTTCGCCTGGAAAGGCTATGGTGTGTGGGCGCTGGTTGCGCAAACTCTGTCTGTCTCTGTTTTGAGCGCATTGTTTCTTAATATAATAACACGTTGGGTTCCAGCACTAAGTTTCTCAAAAAAATCATTTAACTATCTGTTTGGCTTTGGCGGCAAATTATTGGTATCCGGCTTACTTGATACGACATATAATAATGTCTATCAGCTCATCATTGGCAAGAAATTCAGTGCTGAAAATGTTGGTCAGTTTACGCAGGCCAACCAGATATCAAGCATTCCTGCCATGACAATGACTAATATTATTCAGCGCGTAACCTATCCTATGTTTAGTCATATACAGGAAGATAGTCACAAGATGGACGAATATTACCTGCTCACTATGAAAGTGGCTGCGCTGTTCATATTTCCATTGATGGCCGGTGTCGCCATACTCGCACAACCTTTGCTGCAACTTGTGTTAGGTTCGCAATGGCATGAAGCCGCAGGGCTTGTAACAATCCTTGCCCTTGCTTATATGCTTTATCCAATCCATGCCATAAACCTGAATGTTTTACAGGTAAAAGGCCGAAGTGATTTGTTCCTGAAGCTGGAAATAATTAAAAAAATCATTGGGATTTCAATTGTTACCGTAACAATGAATTACAGCATTTACATAATGTGCTTTGGTTTATTGATTCATTCTTATTTTGCACTCGTATTAAATACGTATTACACCGGAAAACTGACTGGTTTAACGGTCTGGCGACAGTTCAAAGAAGTGTCACCTATCTGGTTAATTACTATGCTTTCTTGCTTTATTGCCAAAATCATTGCGATGAATCTTTCAGCACAAAATATTTGGCAGATTATAATTATGTTAACTTTAGCGCCTGGTATATATGTTGGAATGATTTACCTTGCGCAAAGAAACTTATTTAAGATTGTGTTGTCTATCAGAGAATAGAGAAAACTAAATGAAAAATATACCAGTGACTCAACCCTTTCTTCCTGAATTAAGTGAATTTATTCCTTATCTTGAAAAAATCTGGGATAATAAGTGGTTAACAAATAATGGTCCATTCCATCAGCAGCTAGAAAAAGAATTGTGTGAGTATTTAGGCGTTGACTACATTTCTCTTTTTAATAACGCAACAATCGCGTTAATCACCGCGCTTCAGGCATTACGTATTTCGGGTGAAGTGATTACCACACCGTACTCATTCATTGCCACCAGTCATTCTATTCTGTGGAACGGCCTGAAGCCGGTATTCGTCGACATTGATCCCGACACGTTCAACATCGACCCGAAGAAAATCGAAGCGGCTATTACGCCTAATACTACCGCTATTATGCCGGTGCACTGCTATTCCAGCCCATGCGATGTAGAAGCAATTCAGGAAATTGCTGATAATTACGGGCTTCGCGTGATCTATGATGCTGCACATGCATTTGGCGTAAATTATAAGGGGCAGAGCATATTACGCTTTGGCGATATGTCCATCCTAAGTTTCCATGCTACAAAGGTCTTTAACACCTTTGAAGGCGGTGCGATAATTTGTCAAGACGCCAAGACCAAGCAGCGTATTGATAGATTGAAGAATTTTGGTATTGCCGATGAGTTAACAGTCACTGCGCCGGGTATCAACGGTAAAATGAGTGAGATCAATGCTGCTTTTGGTTTAGTTCAGTTGAAACATATCAACAGTGCCATTGAGCAGCGTAGAAGGATTGATCTGGCTTATCGCCGGGAGCTTACGCAAATCAAAGGTATTACTGTTCCTGCAGCTTCTGAACACTCTAACAGTAACTATTCATATTTCCCAGTTCTCATTGAACCTGAGTTCCGCATGAGCAGGGATGAGCTCTATTTCGAACTAAAAAAGAATAATATTTTATCGCGTCGCTATTTCTATCCTTTGATCAGTAACATGCCTATGTACCGCGGAATTGAATCAGCAGCTATTGAGAACCTGCCTTTGTCTAATGCCGTTTCGGATAAAGTACTGTGTCTGCCCATTTTTAACGAAATGGATGAGAATGATTTTTCTCGCATTATAAATATTATCCGAGGGTAATATGGCTATCTTAACCCGTGAAGAAATTGAACAGATGGGATTTGCCTCCGTAGGGGAAAATGTTCTTATCTCAACGAAAGCGTCATTCTACGGTGTATCTAGAATCCATATCGGAAACAATGTCCGGATAGACGACTTCTGTGTTATTTCCGCAGGAGAAGGAGGCGTTTTTATTGGTAATTACATTCATATAGCGGTGTATTCTTCCCTAATTGGTGCCGGAAAAATTTCATTAATGGATTTTGCAAATATTTCATCACGGGTTTCTATTTACGCTAGTAACGATGATTATTCTGGCCAATTTATGACTAACCCAATGGTTCCGCCGCAATTAACTAATGTATTGCATGCTTCAGTCACAGTCGGTAAACATGCGATCATTGGGTCAGGTACAGTAGTTATGCCTGGAGTAACCATTGGTGACGGAGTGGCTATTGGCGCTCTTTCTCTTGTAAAAGAGAATTGTGAGGATTTTTATATTTATGCGGGCAATCCTATGAAAAAAATAAAGGAAAGATCTCGTAATTTAATTGATAAAGAGAATATATTACATTCGCTACCTAATTAATTAAATATTAACAGTTAAAAGGGATTCACGATGGCGGGCGAAATTGTAATTTCTGTATGCTGCATTACCTATAATCAAGAAAAGTACATTGATGATTGCATCAGCAGCATATTAGTTCAGAAACTATCTTATAATTATGAAATCATTATTGGTGATGATTGTAGTACAGATTCAACACGTGAGAAATTAAAAGAATGGTCCCTTAAATACCCTGATAAAATCAAGGTTATATATAATGAAAAAAACCTTGGGCCAAACGGTAATATTCTTTCTGTTTTCAATAAAGCTAAAGGACAATATATAGCCTTTTGTGAAGGGGATGATTACTGGATAGATGAGTGCAAATTACTCAAACAGTATAATGCGTTAAAAGGCAATCCTGACGCAGAATTTTGCTTCCATAGTGCATATATGGAACGAGATAACAAAAGGTTAAAATCCTTTAGTTTTGGTAATGTAGAAAATATATTTTATACAAAAGATGTTCTGCATGTTGTTGGGCAATTTGCTCCAACAGCATCGTATATGTTTAAAAGAAGCATCGTTGACAAACTCCCAGCCTGGTTTACGGAATGCTGCGTAGGTGATCTTTTTCTTGAATTATATTCTATGGAAAATGGAGGGATCTATTTACCTGAACCAATGTCAGTATATAGAGTCAATACTATTGGTTCATGGTCCGAAGCTATAAGAAATGATATTCGGAAATTCACCGAAAGACATTTGAATATTGTAAAATATTTAGAGTTAGCAAGATCCGATTTTGAAGGCTGTACAAATGAGTTTAATCAAAAAATAGCTAATGTTTATCTAAACATGTGTACAAGATTCATCTTCGATAAAGATTATAGTTCTTTCCAAAAATATCTCGAGAAAGCAAACAGTGTGACTCTTACTTTTACAACTAAACAAAAGGTTTATAATAGATTAAAATACATACCACAGATAATATATTTTATTCATTATCTGAATTCTTTTATCCGAAATTGAGAGTGAAAAAATGTATTGGATCTATTGTCTAGCCTTTCTTTTCGGTACGAGTTTATTAGAGCGTGGTTATTTTTCAGCAATCGCATACAAATTATCACTTTTTATTCTTTTCATATTTGTTACAGGTAATTATTATAACGGTATTGACTGGATTAATTATCAACATCATTATGAATTAATAGTCCAAGGTTCAGGCTCTACAGAATTTTTTGCGTACGAACCTGGTTTCATGCTAATCTTGTATTTCTTTGGCACTGTAGTTAATATTGAAAATTTTCATGCGGTAGTATTTTTTTCCAGTACTGTAGCAGTATTATCCATCATCAAATTTATTAAAATAATCCCTTTCAGGTTTAATCGAAGTTTATTCTTGTTCAGTACAATTGCATTTATTTACCCTTTATTTAATGATGCAATTAGACAGTTATTAGCATTTAGTATTTTATTACCATTGCTACCTAAAATTCGCGATTGTTCATTAAAAAAAATCATTATTATTTGTTTGTTTGCTTCATTATTTCATGCTTCTGCAATTTTAATGATACCTGTCTTAATTTTATTAAGAATACAATTCACTAAACATAACATGATATTACTATTTATTTTTTCTGCGGTTTTTGTAATATTGTTGCTTAGTTTGCCTGTCCTCATTATGTCAATGAGTGGTATTATCCCTAATTATATTTATTCTAAATTAGTAAGCTATCTTTTAAAAACTACCGAGCTAAAGCTAGGTCTCTTTTCAATTATTGACTGTATTGGCATTTTAATCATATTCCTATCGCATAGGCGTGATAATCGAGGAGAGTTAGATAAGAATTTATATGCTATGGGTGCTTATTTATTTTTCCTATTTCATTTGGCTTTTTATACTGCTCCATTTTTACAACGGTTATTATATTATATATTTCCATTGGTTATTCTGTACGCAAACTTTATTTTCTCTCGTAGTCAGATATTTTCTGTTACAAAAACTTTGCTACCAATAACATTAATTATGACTCTTTCTGTTTTCTTTAGAAATATCACAAACCCATATTATATATATGATCTAAATAATCCAAAGTTTTTCTATAGTAATTTATTTCAAAATAATCCGATTAATATTGATCATTTAAAAGCCAGTAAGTGTATGGTTATAAGTGAAATCGATCCAGAATTCTGCCCAAGATAATATCTATGAAAGTATTAATATTAACAGACGAACTCTACCCTTATCATATTGGCGGTGCTGGAGTTGTTGCATCGCAAACAGCTCAAACCTTAATTGGTAGAAATATTCCCTGCACGATTATGTGTTCTAATCCTAAGAAAACTCTATTACGCAAGCTATACAATATATTATGGCCTTTTTGGGGGGCATTCACATTTATATTCTCATTAATAAAGAATGATAACGATGTTATTTTAGTAAATGATCTTCGTTCCGCCTACATTCTTGGAGTTATTGGAACGAAAAAAATACTTAATAAGGTTGTATACATAGTTCATGGTACTGAAATTGATATTGTTTATAAAAAACGAAGTAAAAAAAACTCATTAATTTTAATTTCCTTTTTTTATAGTCGTTTTTTGAGCCGTTGTAAGAAAGTTATCTTTGTCAGCCAGTATGTTGCTTCACGCACACAAAATGAGTTAGGTCAACAGGGTATCAAACTAAAAAAAGAAGTTGTCAGCTATGCGGGTCTGAATGCTGACATGTTAGATTTTGCAATGCAAATTCCTGTACTCAATACTAAAGACGTTTCTACGATCCGATTGGTTTCTTTCTCGCGATTAGAAAGACGAAAGGGATATCTTACGATGATGACTATATTCGAAGCTATGCTCGAAAGGGGGGCTGATCTTATTTGGGACATTTATGGGACTGGTCGTCTAGAAAGTGACATAGTGAAAGAAATTAAAGACAAAGGATTAGAAAAGCGCATCCGTATAAAAGGTATGATTGACCGTGGCAGTATTACTTCGCATATAAACCCCACCAATTATGATGCATATTGGTTATTGCCCATTGAACCAGAAGCCTTTGGATTAACATTTATTGAATCAGCAGCTATTGGATTACCAGCAATCGGTCCTATGAAATATGGCATTACCGAGGCTATAGGTAATAATGTTAGTGGCTTTTTTTATGAAGACCCAGAGAAACTAGTTTCTGATTTGGAAAAAATAAAGGCAAATAAAGAATATTACATGATTACTTGTAAAAACTGGGCTTTAAAATTTAAAGCTAGTAACTTTATAGACGATATTTTAAATTAAGGTTAGGGAATGAAAATAGTTTATGTCATTACCGGCTTAAGCATGGGAGGGGCTGAAAAACAGGTGTGCCTCCTCGCTGATAAAATGGCTGAAAGAGGTAATGAAGTAAGTTTGGTTTCGCTGGGAAGCAATGCAAAAGTCCTGCCTGAGCATAAAGATGTCAAAGTTATTCAGATGTCTATGTCTAAGGAGCCGCTTTCATTAATGAAAACATTATTTTCATTAAGAAGAATTATAAAATCCCAAGAGCCGGATGTAGTTCACAGCCATCTTTTTCATGCAAATATTATTTGTCGTTTGTTACGCTGTTTTACTAGGATAAATATTTTAATCTCTTCATCTCATAGCAGATATGAAGGTGGCAGATTGAGAATGTTTTTATACAGAATTACTTCTCCTTTGTGTGATTTGATAACAAATGTAAGTATTGATGCTATAAATGAAAATATTCGGAAAAAGATTGCACCTCGTGATAAAATTATTGCCGTAGGTAACGGTATTGATACAAATAAATTTAAATTTCATTCTGCTGCTAAAAAGAAAATTTTATCTGAATTTTTCTTGGATGAAGAACATACTATAATGTTGTCTGTTGGAAGATTTACGGAAGCAAAGGATTATTCAAATTTGCTTCACGCGTTCAAAATTCTAATAAGTGAGAAAGGAAAGACTAATCTCAGGCTATTGATTGCGGGAGATGGCGAATTATTTGAAAAGATTTCTTTATTAAGAAACCAACTTGATCTTGTTCCCTATGTTATTTTTTTAGGCATGAGGCATGATATACCTCAGTTGATGAGCTCAGCAGATATATATGTCATGTCATCTGCTTGGGAGGGAATGCCATTGGTTATAGGTGAGGCAATGTCCTGCAACTGCCTTATAGTTACTACTCGCTGTGGTGGGGTTGCCGAAATTTTGGGCGACTGTGGAACAATTGTGCCAATTAACTCTCCAGCGCAACTTGCCGATGGTATTCTCCATACTCTTGCATTAGATGATGTTGAAATTAATAAATTAAAAAGAAATGCAAGAAGTCGTATAGAAAATAAATTTTCTATTAATGCTGTAGTTGATAATTGGTTAAATATTTATAAAAATCATGCGAAATAAAACCATAGCGATAACAGCAAATACTTGCTGGTATATATACAATTTCCGAAGAAACACTATTATTACTTTGTTAGATCATGGCTACAGTGTTATTGCATGTGCTCCACGTGATGACTATACATATATGTTAGAATCTCTTGGTTGTAAATATCAGGATGTCAAAATTGATAAAAGTGGTTTAAATCCAATAAAAGATCTTTATACCATTTTTAATTTCTATACGCTCTTTAAGACTAATCATGTGGATGTAGTACTGAATTTTACTCCAAAAAATAATATCTATAGTACTTTTGCAGCTAGATTATGCAAAATAAAGGTTATTAATAACATCGCTGGTTTGGGTACTGCATTTGGTAGTTCTGGTCTAATTAACTTCATAGTTAGACATTTATACAGATATAGCCAGAAAGAAGCAGATTTTATATTCTTCCAGAACCAAGAGGATTATTCAATATTTCAGCGCTTAGGCATAAATAAACATTCTATGGATATTTTGCCTGGATCAGGAGTTGATCTAAAACGCTTTACATTTCAAGAAGCAACTGATAATGGTATTACCCGATTTGCAGTTGTCGCAAGGATGCTGTTTGATAAAGGTATTGTACAATATGCGGATGCGGCTAAGATTTTAAAAACCAAATACAGAGATAATGTTGAGTTTTTACTTATAGGATTTATTGACGATTTGAATCCCCGGTCAATTACTTCAGCAAAAATGAAAGAATGGGTTGATGAAGGGCATGTAAAATACCTCGGTGTATCAGATAACATTGAGGACATTCTGGGGGATGTAGATTGCGTTGTTTTGCCCTCGTTTTATAGAGAAGGTGTGCCAAAATCCTTACTTGAAGCAGCGGCGATGGGTAAGCCTCTTATTACAACTGATAATGTCGGATGTAGGGAAACAGTTGAAGATGGTAAAACAGGGTATCTATGTCAGCCACGTTCAGTATCTGATTTATGCGACAAGATGGAGCTTATTATTAATATGCATTTAGAAGATAGAATAGCTATGGGTAAAGCTGGACGAGAACTTATTGAGAAAAAGTTTGACGAGCAAATAGTCATTAAAAAGTATCTGATGGCGCTTCAAACTGTCTTAAATAAATAATCCCCTATTAACTTAGGTATTGAAAATGACGATATTAGTTACTGGAGGGGCCGGTTATATTGGTTCTCACACAGTGTTAGACCTTTTAATCAATAAATATGATGTTGTAGTACTAGATAATTTATCAAATTCCTCTTCGGAATCTTTGAAAAGGGTAGAGATTTTATCTGGGAAGAAAATACAGTTTCATAATATAGACTTGCTCGATAAAGAACTCCTGCAGTCATTGTTTCATAAATATGATTTCCAATGTGTAATACATTTCGCAGGATTAAAATCCGTCGGCGAATCAGTGTTGAATCCATTAAAATACTATGATAATAATTTAACTGGCACACTTAATTTATTATCAGTTATGCAAGCTCAAAATGTCAAAAACTTAATATTTAGCTCATCAGCTACGGTTTATGGACATCCTGAAAGGATTCCTCTTAGTGAAGACTGCCTTACAGGCGGTACGACCAACCCGTATGGCAGTTCGAAATTGTTTTTAGAACAAGTTTTAAAAGATGTTACTGTTGCTGATAACACATGGAATATTATCTCCTTGCGTTATTTTAACCCTGTTGGTGCTCATCCTTCCGGGATGATTGGCGAAGACCCGGCTGGAATACCTAATAATCTCGTGCCTTATATTACTCGCGTTGCGATCGGCAAATTAAAAAAATTATCTATTTACGGTAACAATTATCCAACCAAAGATGGCACTGGAGTAAGAGATTTTATCCATGTGCAAGATCTTGCTACTGGGCATACAGCAGCACTAAATAAAATTAACTCTTTATCTGGATATCATGTATTCAATCTAGGTACAGGAAGACCTCATTCAGTCCTTGAACTTGTCTCATGTTTTGAAAGAGTAACAAACGTAAAAATTCCTTTTGTATTTGTAGCAAGAAGACCTGGTGATGTTGCTGAATGTTGGGCTTCGCCGAAACTGGCAAATGAGGTTCTTGAATGGACAGCCCATCATTCTCTTGAAGAAATGCTTATAGATTCATGGAACTGGCAGAGAAAAAATCCTGAAGGATATGTATAAAACTACATATTTATTAAGGCTAAGAAATGTTCTAACTTTTATTTTGAAACTTCTGTCCCGCGAATATTAAACTACCCACCAAACATAAAGTTGAGTTAACATTAGATAAACATTCAAGCCGCGCACAGTCGTGGCGACCACACCTGACAGGAGTATGTAATGTCCAAGCAACAAATCGGCGTTGTCGGTATGGCAGTGATGGGGCGCAACCTGGCGCTCAACATCGAAAGCCGTGGTTATACCGTCTCCGTTTTCAACCGCTCCCGTGATAAGACCGAAGAAGTCATCGCTGAGAACCCAGGTAAGAAACTGGTTCCTTTCTATACGGTTAAAGAGTTTGTTGAGTCCCTGGAAACGCCTCGTCGTATCCTGTTAATGGTGAAAGCGGGCGCAGGTACCGATGCAGCCATCGATTCCCTGAAACCTTACCTGGACAAAGGCGACATCATCATTGATGGCGGTAACACCTTCTTCCACGATACCATTCGTCGTAACCGTGAACTGTCTGAAGAAGGCTTTAACTTTATCGGTACCGGCGTATCCGGCGGTGAAGAAGGTGCACTAAAAGGTCCATCTATCATGCCTGGTGGTCAGAAAGAGGCGTACGAACTGGTTGCGCCAATCCTGACAAAAATCGCTGCGGTTGCTGAAGATGGCGAGCCTTGTGTGACCTATATTGGTCCAGACGGTGCGGGCCATTATGTGAAGATGGTTCACAACGGCATCGAATACGGCGACATGCAACTCATCGCAGAAGCTTACTCCCTTCTGAAAGGCGGCCTGAACCTCTCTAACGAAGAGCTGGCTGAAACCTTTACCGAGTGGAACAAAGGTGAGCTGAACAGCTACCTGATTGACATCACCAAAGATATCTTCACCAAGAAAGATGAAGAGGGTAAATACCTGGTCGATGTAATTCTGGATGAAGCTGCGAACAAAGGTACCGGTAAATGGACCAGCCAGAGCTCCCTGGATCTGGGTGAACCGCTGTCCCTGATCACCGAATCCGTATTTGCGCGTTACATCTCTTCCCTGAAAGAGCAGCGTGTTGCGGCATCCAAAGTGTTGTCTGGCCCACAGGCTAAACCCGCCGGTGACAAAGCTGAATTCGTCGAGAAAGTTCGCCGTGCTCTGTACCTGGGTAAAATCGTCTCCTACGCGCAGGGCTTCTCTCAGCTGCGTGCCGCGTCAGACGAAAACCACTGGGATCTGAACTACGGTGAGATCGCGAAGATCTTCCGCGCAGGTTGCATCATTCGTGCACAATTCCTGCAGAAAATCACCGATGCTTATGCGGAAAACGCGGGTATTGCTAACCTTCTGCTGGCGCCATACTTCAAGAAGATTGCCGACGAATACCAGCAGGCGCTGCGTGACGTGGTTGCTTACGCTGTGCAGAACGGTATCCCTGTACCGACCTTCTCCGCTGCGGTGGCGTACTATGACAGCTACCGTGCTGCCGTGCTGCCAGCGAACCTGATTCAGGCGCAGCGTGATTACTTCGGTGCGCATACCTATAAACGTACCGATAAAGAAGGTGTGTTCCATACCGAATGGCTGGATTAATCTGATTTAACTCAGTCTGATAATAAAGCCCGGTGATGTTCACCGGGCTTTTTTTATCACGAATAAGCCCATCTGGACTTGCTTTGTCCAGCGAGCGTCTTTCAACTCCGTATAAACCACTGCATTTTCACATTTTCGCAGCCAGGCATTCGCCTTGACAGCCGCTCAACTTAAGAGGTAAAAACCTCAACAGTTGTTTATTGCGGTGGTGTACTTACGCCTCCTGAAACTTAAACTTGAAGAAGTTGAACGAATGAAAATAACTATCTCCGGAACAGGCTATGTAGGCCTATCAAACGGCATTCTGATCGCACAAAACCATGAAGTGGTGGCGTTGGATATCGTTCAGTCTAAAGTGGATATGCTTAATCAAAAGCAATCCCCGATTGTCGATAAAGAAATCCAGGAATACCTCGCCAACAAATCGCTGAATTTCCGTGCAACGACGGACAAAGAAGACGCCTACCGCGACGCAGATTTCGTCATCATCGCCACACCAACGGATTACGACCCTAAAACCAACTACTTCAACACTTCAACCGTGGAAGCGGTGATCAAAGATGTTATCGCAATCAACCCAAAAGCGGTGATGATCATCAAATCGACCATTCCAGTAGGCTTCACCAAATCGATTAAAGAAGAGTTGGGTATTGATAATGTCTTCTTCTCGCCAGAGTTTCTGCGCGAGGGCAGGGCGTTATACGATAACCTGCATCCATCCCGTATCGTGATCGGTGAGCGCTCTGAGCGTGCGGAGCGTTTTGCTGCTCTGCTTCAGGAAGGCGCAATCAAGAAAGATATCCCTGTGCTGTTTACCGATTCCACCGAAGCCGAAGCGATCAAGCTGTTCGCGAATACCTACCTGGCAATGCGCGTGGCTTACTTCAACGAGCTGGACAGCTATGCCGAGAGTCTGGGCCTGAATACCCGCCAGATCATCGAAGGCGTGTGCCTCGACCCGCGTATCGGCAACCATTACAACAACCCGTCGTTTGGTTATGGCGGCTACTGCCTGCCAAAAGATACCAAACAGCTGCTGGCGAACTATCAGGCTGTGCCAAACAATTTGATTTCAGCGATCGTTGATGCAAACCGTACGCGCAAGGATTTCATCTCTGACTCAATTCTCGCGCGTCAGCCGAAAGTGGTGGGTGTCTATCGTCTGATCATGAAAAGCGGCTCTGATAACTTCCGCGCCTCTTCTATTCAGGGGATTATGAAGCGTATTAAAGCGAAAGGCGTTCAGGTCATTATTTATGAACCTGCGATGCAGGAAGATGAGTTCTTCCACTCCCGTGTGGTTCGCGATCTGGACGCTTTCAAGAAAGAAGCGGATGTGATTATCTCGAACCGTATGGCGGAAGAGCTGGCAGACGTGGCGGATAAGGTTTATACCCGCGATCTGTTTGGTAGCGACTAATCTCCTTTCTACCGCACATAAAAAACCCGGCTCATGCGCCGGGTTTTTTTGTATTAAACCTTATAGAAATTACGGTACCAGTCGACAAAGTTCTTCACTCCGTCTTTTACCGAGGTCTGCGGTTTAAATCCAATGACGTCATACAACGCCTTCGTATCGGCGCTGGTTTCCAGCACGTCACCGGGCTGGATGGGCATCATGTTTTTTTCTGCCTTTTTACCTAACGCATCTTCCAGCGCGGTAATGTAATCCATCAATTCGACAGGCGAGCTGTTACCGATGTTGTAGACGCGATACGGCGCGGAGCTGGTCGCTGGCGAACTGGTCTCAACGGTCCAGTTCGCATCAGCCTGAGGGATCACATCCTGCAGGCGGATGATCGCTTCAGCGATATCATCGATGTAGGTGAAGTCACGCTTCATCTTGCCGTAGTTGTAGACATCGATACTCTTGCCTTCAATCATCGCTTTGGTGAACTTAAACAGCGCCATATCCGGACGACCCCACGGACCGTACACGGTAAAGAAGCGCAGTCCCGTCGTGGGCAGGTTGTACAGGTGGGAATAGGTATGCGACATCAGTTCATTGGCTTTTTTGGTCGCGGCATAAAGTGAGACAGGGTGATCGACCGAATCGTCAGTTGAAAAAGGCATCTTGCGATTCAGACCGTAAACGGAGCTGGAAGACGCATACAGAAGATGTTGTACCTTGTGATGGCGACAGCCTTCCAGCACGTTGAGATGCCCTACCAGGTTGGCATCTGCATAGGCGTGAGGGTTTTCAAGCGAGTAGCGTACACCTGCCTGTGCGGCCAGGTGGATGACGCGATCAAATTTCTCACGGGCGAACAGTGTGGCCATGCCTTCACGGTCGGCCAGGTCCAGCTTGTGGAAGGCGAAACTGTCAGATGTCAGCAGATCCAGACGTGCCAGCTTAAGATTGACATCATAGTAGTCATTCAGGTTATCAATACCGACGACCTGATGACCAGCATCCAGGAGTCGTTTGCTGACATTTGCGCCGATAAAGCCTGCTGCACCCGTTACCAGAAATTTCATATCTTCCCTCATAAACATGTGTTCTTACTGATGCCATAACGCATCACATTGCGTCTATCATAGCGCGGCGGATGCCAGTTACATAACCCATCTTTCCGATTTAACTCATCGGATTCTTATAGAAAAATTCATAGCAACAGATACACTATGTGAACATGTTTATTTTTGCCCTTTATCATCTGTTAGGGATTGTATGACGCAGAACAACAATAACCTGGTCAGCAGAAGTAATGACCTGGAGCAAATTGATTTACTTGATTTAGTGCTGCAACTGTGGCGTGGGAAGTGGGTTGTTGGAGCTTTTGTTGCTGTATTTATCATATTGGCTGGGATCTACATCACCGTAGCAAAAGAGAAATGGACATCGTCCGCTATCATAGCCCAGCCGGATGCGGCACAGATTGCCACTTACGCGAATGCTCTGAATATCCTTTACGGTAGTGCGGCACCTTCAATGCTGGATATTCAAAACCGTGCCATTGGCCGTTTCAATTCCTCATTTTCTGCTTTAGCTCAGGTGCTTGAAAACCAGGAAATGCCAGAAAAGCTGACCATCGATGCAACCGTTAAGGGTCAACCTCTGCCGTTAAGCGTCACTTATCAAGGTGAGTCTGCAGAAGCGGCGCAGAAACAGCTTGCGCAGTACATCCAGCAGGTAGACGAGCAAACGGCGAAGGAACTGGCGCTCGACCTTAAAGATAACATTAAGCAGCAGATCACCAGCCTGAACGACTCTCTTGAAAACCAGGAGAAAGTTGCTCAGGAGCAGAAAGAACTCCGTATTAAACAGATTTCAGAGGCGCTGAAGAACGCTGAAGCGGCCAAAATCACTTCTCCACAGATTCAGCAAACTCAGGACGTGACGCAGGAAACCATGTTCCTGTTAGGCAGCGAAGCGTTGAAATCGATGATTGAAAACGAAGCATCTCGTCCGCTGGTGTTCTCTGGAGCGTACTATCAGACTAAGCAGAACTTGCTGGATATCGAGAAGTTGAATGTTAACCCGGACACCATTCATGTCTATCGCTATGTCATGAAACCGGATCTTCCTATCTATCGTGACAGTCCGAAAAAGGCCATCACTCTGATCCTTGCTGTCCTGCTTGGCGGGATTATCGGTTCAGGTGTGGTGTTGGGCCGCAACGCATTGCGGAACTACAAACCAAAAGCGTGATTCTCATCAGATAAAAAACCGGGGACATTCCCCGGTTTTTTTATTTATGTCTCTTACGTAAATTCTCAATCACCGCCGTTAAATCAAGCTCCTGATCCTGCAGCAGCACCAGCAGGTGATACATCAAATCCGACGCCTCGTTGGTCAGCTCCTCGCGGTCATGCACGGTCGCGGCCAGCGCTGTCTCAACGCCTTCTTCCCCCACCTTTTGCGCAATACGTTTTGTCCCGCTGGCGTACAGCTTAGCCGTATACGAACTTTCAGGATCCGCCGTTTTACGCTCAGCGAGTAACTGTTCCAGCTGATACAGGAACAGCCACTGGTGGCTTGCGTCGCCGAAGCAGCTGCTGGTGCCCTTGTGGCAGGTTGGGCCGATCGGATTCGCCAGTACCAGAAGCGTATCGTTATCGCAGTCCGGCGTAATGCTGACTACATTCAGGAAATGGCCAGAGGTTTCCCCTTTGGTCCACAGGCGCTGTTTGGTGCGCGAGAAAAAGGTGACCTTGCCGCTGTCGATGGTTTTGGTTAATGCATCCTGGTTCATATATCCCAGCATCAGCACTTCACCTGAGACGGCATGCTGTACAACCACCGGCAGTAATCCGTCAGTTTTTTCCCAGTCCAGTTGTGCCTGTTGTTGCTCTGTTAACATACCCTGATCTCCACGCCCTGGTCGGCCAGGTACGTTTTTAACTCACCAATATTAATAATCTGTTTGTGGAACACGGAGGCCGCCAGCGCACCGTCAACGTTTGCATCGCGGAAGGCTTCGAGGAAGTGTTCCATGGTGCCTGCACCGCCGGAAGCAATCAGCGGTACGTGGCAGACCGCGCGGACTTTTTTCAGCTGCTCAAGGTCATAGCCGTTACGCACGCCGTCCTGGTTCATCATGTTCAGCACAATTTCGCCTGCACCACGTTTCTGGACTTCCTGCACCCAGTCCAGCGTCTCCCATTGGGTTACGCGGGTCCGGCTTTCGTCGCCGGTGTACTGGTTGACATGGTATTTACCCGTTGCGGCGTCATACCAGGTGTCAATCCCCACGACAATACACTGTACGCCAAAGCGATCGGCCAGACGGGTAATCAGCTCCGGGTCTGCCAAAGCAGGGGAGTTAATGGAAATCTTATCGGCACCAAAGGAGAGAATTTTTGCAGCGTCTTCCGCAGATTTAATCCCACCAGCCACGCAGAAGGGAATATCAATCACTTCTGCCACGCGCGCCACCCAGCTTTTATCCACAACGCGGCCATCGCTGGAGGCGGTGATATCGTAAAACACCAGCTCATCTGCGCCTTCTTCAGCGTAGCGTTTTGCCAGCGGGACGATATCGCCAATGATTTCGTGGTTGCGGAATTGCACGCCTTTCACTACCTGGCCGTCACGTACGTCCAGGCAAGGGATTATCCGTTTTGCCAGCATTGAATCGCCTCCGTCACAGTAAATTTACCTTCCAGCAGGGCCCGGCCCACAATCACGCCCTGTACGCCCGTTCCGCGCAGCGCGGCAATATCAGCGATATCACCAATACCCCCCGATGACTGGAAGGCCACCTGCGGATAACGCGCGCAGACTTCTTGGTATAAAGAAACGTTAGAGCCTGCCAGCGTGCCGTCGCGGGAGATATCGGTGCAAAGCACGTGCTTCAGGCCAACGGGCAGATACCTCTCAACCAGTTCTTCCAGCGTCACCCCAGAGTTTTCCTGCCAGCCGCTGACTGCAACCTGCTTGTTACCCTGTTCGTCGATACGAACATCCAGCGCCAGCACCAGCGCGTCAGCGCCAAAGCGGCGGAACCAGGCTTTAACCTTTTCAGGATCGTTAACGGCAGTCGAGCCGACGACCACACGCGCCACGCCAGCGTCCAGCAGCGCCGCAATGTCATCTTCCGTACGCACGCCACCGCCTACCTGGACGGGCACATCCACGCCGGCCACCAGTTTTTTAAGAAGTGGGATTTGACGTTTTGTCGGATCTTTTGCGCCGGTCAAATCCACAAGGTGCAGCACCTGCGCACCCTGGGCGGCGTAATCCTGCAGACGTGGCAAGGGGTCGTTACCGTAGTCGCGTTGCTGCCCGTAATCGCCCTGATGGAGACGGACAACCGTGCCGTCGATTAAATCTAAAGCGGGAATAATCATTACATCTCCAGGAAGTTTTTCAGCAACTGTGCACCTGCGGCACCGGAGCGTTCCGGGTGAAACTGCACGCCGAAGAAGTTATCTTTCTGCACCGCCGCGGTAAATGCTTCGCCGTAATTGCACTGGGCAATGGTGTACGTATTTACCGGCATGGCGTAGCTGTGCACGAAGTAAAAATAGGCCCCGTCTTCAATGCCGCGAAACAGTCTGTCACCGGCTTTGGCATAAACACGGTTCCAGCCCATGTGCGGCAGAGGCAGACCGTGATCGGTCATTTTCGGCACGTCTTCGTCGATAATCCCGAGCAGATCAACGCCGTTGCTCTCTTCACTGCGTCGGCCCAGCAGCTGCATGCCGAGACAAATTCCCAGCACCGGTTGAGTACAGGCTTTGATGAGACTCACCAGCTCGCGCTCGTGGATCTGATCCATCGCCGCCTGCGCTGTCCCTACGCCGGGCAGAAAAAGCTTATCGGCGCGCAGTACGACGTCAGGGTCGCGACTCACGTCCGGTGCATAACCGTGGCGGGCAATCGCCGATTTTACAGAGTTCAGGTTGGCGCATCCGGTATCCAGAATCACCACATTCATTACAGCACTCCTTTCGATGAGGGCAGGGCGTCACCTTCCACACGAATCGCCTGGCGGAGGGTACGGCCAAAGGCTTTGAACAGGCTTTCCACGCGGTGGTGGTCGTTCTTGCCCTTGGTCTTGAGGTGCAACGTCAGGCCCATGGTGTAGGACAATGAACGGAAGAAGTGTTCAACCATTTCGGTGCTGAGGTCGCCCACGCGCTGGTAGGTGAAATCCGCTTTGTATTCCAGGTGTGGGCGCCCGGAGATATCCATTGCGCAGCGCGCCAGGCACTCGTCCATCGGCAGCACAAAACCAAAACGGTTGATGCCGCGTTTGTCGCCGAGCGCCAGCTTCAGCGCTTCACCCAGCGCCAGGCCGGTATCTTCCACAGTGTGGTGATCGTCGATATACAAATCGCCTTTCACGGCGATCTCCATGCGGAAACCACCGTGGGTCGCGATCTGGTCCAGCATATGGTCAAAGAAACCCACACCGGTGTGGATCTTGCTGCCGCCTTCACGATCCAACCAGACCTTAACGTCGATTTGCGTCTCTTTGGTGTTGCGCTCAACGTGCGAGTAGCGGTCACGCTGGGTCAGTTGATCACCAATTTTTGCCCAGTTAAGGGTGGAACGGTCATAGCGCAGCCCGGAGATACCCATGTTCTCCGCCAGCGTAATATCGGTCATGCGATCGCCAATGACATAGCTATTGGCTTTATCCAGCACGTCATCCGTCAGGTAGCGTTCGACCAGCTTTACCTTCGGCTTGCGGCAGTCACATTCATCGGCAGGCAGGTGTGGGCAGATCAGCACCTCATCAAATTCAACGCCCTGAGAGGTCAGCACCTGCATCATTAGGTTATGCGGGCCGTCAAAATCCGCCTGCGGGAAACTGTCGGTACCCAGCCCGTCCTGGTTAGTGATCATCACCAGCTTATAGCCGGCTTTCTGCAGCTTGAGCAGCACCGGGATTACATCGGGTTCAAAAGCCAGTTTGTCGAAACGATCGACCTGAAAATCAGTTGGCGGCTCCGAAATAAGGGTACCGTCACGATCGATAAAGAGGGTCTTCTGGCTCATACTTTCTCCGCTTTCAGGGCGTCAATCACGCGCTGACTCTCTGCACGGGTGCCTACGGTAATACGCAAACAGCCGCTTAAGGATGGTTGTTTATTTTGGTCTCGTAAGATAATGCCCTGATCCCATAAAGATTTAAATACGGCACTCGACGCGGTAAAGCGTACCAGGATGTAGTTGGTTTCAGAGTCGAATACCTGCTCCACGCAGGGAATATCTTTCAGGGCAGTGACCAGATACTGCCGTTCTTCAAGGATTTGCGCCACGCGTTCGCGCATTGCCTTGATCCCCTGAGGGGCCAAAGCCTGCGCCGCAATGTCGGCAACCGGCGTAGAGAGTGGATATGGCGCAATCACTTTCATCAGCAGGTCGATGACTTCTTTATTGGCCAGCGTAAAGCCGCAGCGCAGGCCAGCGAGGGCGAAAGCTTTTGACAGCGTACGCAGTACAACCAGATGCGGGTATTCCTCGAGCCAGCCAGCCAGCGTCGCCTGCGGGCAGAACTCAATATAGGCTTCGTCAGCCACCACCAGCGCTTTACCGCGCGTCATCTCCAGCAGGGTTCGAATGTCCTGCGGGTTGATAATCTGCCCGGTCGGGTTATTTGGACTGCAGACGAACACCACTTTCACGCCGTCAAGATTGTCGGCAATCCCCTGCAGATCGAGCTGCCAGTCTTCCAGCGAAAGCACGTTACGGCACGCCACGCCAAAAGTTTCTGCGCTGACGCTGTACATTCCGTAGGTTGGCTGGCAGTACATCACCGCGTCTTTACCCGGTTCGCAGAAGGCTCGGATCAGCAGTTCAATGCCTTCATCTGCACCCCGGCTGACCAGCACCTGCTCAGGCTTTACGCCTGCGTACCGGGCGTAATTTTCGATAACCGCTTTCGGCTGGCATTCCGGATAGCGGTTCAGCGTTTGCTGCGATAGCTCGAACTGTACGGCCGTCGGGTATTCGTTAGCGTTCAGCCAGACATCACCGTTGCCACCCAGACGACGAGCAGACTGATAAGGCGTCAGGCGACGGACATTTTCGCGGGCTAATTCTTCAATGCTCATGCTTGCTCCTTCAGGGCTGCAACGCGCAGCGTAACGGCGTTTTTGTGGGCGGTCAGACGTTCGGCGGCGGCCAGGGTCTCAATGGTGGAGGCCAGAGAGGCAAACCCCTCGCGGGACAGCTCCTGTACGGTCATGCGTTTCTGGAAATCCGCCAGCCCGAGGCTCGAACAGGTTGATGTATAGCCGTAGGTTGGCAGAACGTGGTTGGTGCCGGAAGCGTAATCGCCGGCGGATTCCGGTGACCAGTCGCCAAGGAAGACCGAACCTGCGCTGGTAATGCTGTCAACCAGATCGCGCGCATTGCGGGTCTGGATAATCAGGTGTTCCGGGCCGTACTGGTTGGAGATGGCAATGCACTGCGCCAGATCGCGCGCCACAATCAGGCGGCTTGCTGAGAGTGCCTGGCGTGCCGTGTCGGCGCGCGGCAGGTCGGCAAGCTGACGTTCAACGGCTTCACCCACGCGTCTTGCCATATCCGCATCCGGCGTCAGCAAAATAACCTGTGAGTCCGGGCCATGTTCTGCCTGGGATAACAGATCGGAGGCGACGAAGTCCGGCGTTGCACCGCTGTCGGCAATCACCAGCACCTCAGAAGGACCGGCAGGCATATCAATTGCGGCACCGTCCAGACGCTGGCTGACCTGACGCTTGGCTTCGGTCACATACGCGTTGCCCGGGCCAAAAATTTTGTCCACTTTAGGAATGGATTCGGTACCAAACGCCAGCGCGGAAATTGCCTGTGCACCACCCACTTTATACACCGCCTGTACGCCACACAGTTTTGCCGCATAGAGAATTTCATCGGCAATCGGAGGCGGCGAGCACAGTACTACTTTCTGACAACCGGCGATGCGTGCCGGGGTTGCCAGCATTAATACGGTAGAGAACAACGGGGCGGAACCACCGGGGATGTAAAGCCCCACCGACGCTACCGGACGCGTGACCTGCTGGCAGCGTACGCCGGGCACGGTTTCCACATCGACCGCCTGCAATATCTGCGCGGTGTGGAAGGTATCAATGTTTTTCACCGCGACGGCCATCGCCTGTTTGATCTCATCACCGAGGCGGCTTTCCGCGTCCGTGATTTCCTGTTCAGTTACCTTTAAAGCGCCAACCTCGGTTTTATCAAACTTTGCGCTGTATTCCCGCAGCGCATCGTCGCCACGGGCTTTGACGTTATCAAGGATCTCGGCCACGGTGCGGGTAATGCTTTCTGAGGCGGAAATCGCCGGACGCATCAGCAGCGCGCGCTGTTGTTCTTGCGAACAATCGTTCCAGTTGATGATTGTGTTAAAGCTCATGGCCATCACTCCATCATCTTCTCAATTGGCAGCACCAGAATTGAGCTTGCGCCCAGCGCCTTCAGTTTTTCCATGGTTTCCCAGAACAGGGTTTCGCTACTGACCATGTGCATGGCGACGCGCTGCTGGTCACCGGCCAGAGGCAGGATGGTCGGGCGCTCTGCGCCCGGCAGCAGGGCAATGACCTCATCAA
The DNA here is from genome assembly GCF_003635055.1 of Enterobacter sp. WPR_3_1. NCBI lineage: Bacteria > Pseudomonadati > Pseudomonadota > Gammaproteobacteria > Enterobacterales > Enterobacteriaceae > Enterobacter > Enterobacter sp. WPR_3_1. The sequence continues at coordinate 505,473 of NZ_RBXU01000008.1, forward strand.
GACGTTCGGTTGGCGCGTGCATCATGATGTATTTCGATTCACGGGCCTGAATCACGCCCTGAATACGGGTCAGCAGTTTGTCGATCAGCTGCTGTTTCGCATCGGCCATTTCGCCGTCGCGCTGGATAAGGCACGCTTTGGAGCGGTAAATCACTTCCACTTCGCGCAGACCGTTCGCTTCCAGCGTGGCGCCCGTAGAGACGAGGTCACAGATGGCGTCAGCCAGACCCGCGCGCGGCGCCACCTCAACAGAGCCGTTCAGCAGGCAGGATTTAAACTGCACGCCTTTCTGATCCAGGTAACGTTTTAACAGGTGAGGGTAGGAGGTGGCGATACGTTTGCCGTTCAGCGCGGCCGGGCCGTCCCAGGCTTCATCGACAGGCGTGGCCAGCGACAGGCGGCAGCCGCCGAAGTCCAGACGACGCAGGGTAAAATAGCGTGGATCTTCACCCTGGGCACGGCGGGTCAGGAGCTCTTCTTCCAGCACGTTTTCACCGATGATGCCGAGGTCAACAACGCCATCCATCACAAGGCCGGGAATATCGTCATCACGCACGCGCAGAATGTCGATGGGCATATTTTCAGCCAGGGCAATCAGGCGCTGGGTGTGCAGGTTGATTTTAATCCCACAGCGGGCGAGCAGTTCGCGTGAATCATCACTCAAACGGCCTGATTTTTGAATAGCTATGCGTAAACGTGAGTTATCTAACATTCTGTTTTCCTCGTTAACCTGTTTTAACCTGTCTGAATTTGGTCCAAAAAAAAGCCCCCGGAAGAAGATCTTCCGGGGGCTTTTTCATGCGTTCATGCACCACTGGAAGATCCAAACGTCTTCCAGCACACATCGCCTGAAAGACTAGTCAGGATGATGGTGATGATGGTGGTGTTTAAATTGAACGCGTGTCATAAAATTCTCGATGAATGCTTATTCATTTGATGTCTTTTAACCTAAACCAGTTGTATGACTGATTGCAAGGGCTTTTTTTGATCATTAATTCATTTCATATTGACGCTATGAATTGTGTGTTCTGCCGGGCTGGCGTAGCCTTAAGAAAGACGAGTAAAAGTCAGGAGAATTCGCATGAAAAAGGTCGCGATTGTCGGTTTAGGTTGGCTGGGAATGCCGCTGGCGATGTCATTAGCCGCAAAAGGCTGGCAGGTGACCGGAAGCAAAACAACGGCGGATGGGGTAGAAGCGGCGCGCATGTGCGGTATTGACGGCGTCGAGCTGCGTCTGGAACCCGAACTGGTGTGTGATGCTGACGATCTGGACACGCTGATGAACGTTGATGCGCTGGTGATTACGTTACCGGCACGGCGCAGTGGCCCGGGCGAATCATTTTATCTGCAGGCGATGCAGGAGATTGTCGACAGCGCGCTGGCGCATCACGTCCCACGCATTATTTTTACCAGCTCAACCTCGGTCTACGGCGATGTTGACGGCGTGGTGAAGGAGACCTCTGAGCGTCATCCCGTTACCGCGAGCGGTAAAGTGCTGAAAGAGCTGGAAGACTGGCTGCATCATCTTCCCGGCACCCAGGTCGATATCGTACGGCTGGCAGGTCTGGTTGGCCCCGGGCGACATCCAGGGCGCTTCTTCGCGGGAAAATCCGCGCCAGACGGACAACATGGCGTCAATCTTGTGCATCTTGATGACGTAATTGCCGCAATAGAACTACTCTTACAGGCTCCAAAAGGTGGGCACATCTATAATATATGTGCGCCTTCTCATCCAGCGCGGAGCACGTTTTACCCGCTGATGGCACGCCAGCTGGGTCTGGTTCCGCCTGTTTTTGGTGAAGCAAAGGACGAAAGTAAAGGCAAAATTGTTGATGGCAATCGCATTTGTCATGAGCTGGGGTTTGAGTATCAATATCCCGATCCGCTGGTGATGCCGATGGAATAAGTTTCTCAGCGGAAACGATCGCACACCGGAAGGGGGCGAACATGAAACCGCTGCTGGATGTTCTTATTATTCTGGATGCACTGGAAAAAGAGGGGAGCTTTGCCGCTGCTTCGGCAAAGCTCTTCAAAACCCCGTCGGCGCTGAGCTATACCGTTCATAAACTGGAAAGCGATCTTAATATCCAGATCCTCGATCGCTCTGGTCACCGCGCCCGTTTTACCCGTACCGGGCAGATGCTGCTGGAGAAGGGGCGCGACGTCCTGCATACCGTTCGCGAACTGGAAAAACAGGCCGTCAAACTGCACCAGGGATGGGAGAACGAACTGGTCATCGGCGTTGATGATACTTTTCCGTTTTCTCTTCTGACGCCGCTGATTGAGGCGTTCTATCAGCACCACAGCGTAACCCGATTAATCTTCATTAATGGCGTGCTGGGCGATTCATGGGATGCCTTAACTCAGGGCAGGGCAGATATTTTTGTCGGTGCGCTGCATGAACCGCCCCAGTTAAGCGATTTCGGTTTCGCCCGGCTGGGTGTGCTGGAGCAGGTTTTCGCCGTCGCGCCACACCATCCGCTCGCGCAGGAGCCGGAACCCCTTAACCGGCGCACGATTAAAGGCTACCGCGCCATTGTGGTCGGTGACAGCTCGCGTCCCGACTGTGCGGCCTCCACGCAGTTGCTTGATGAGCAGGAGGCGATCACGGTGTTCGACTATAAAACCAAGCTGGAGCTGCAAATCAGTGGCCTGGGGTGCGGCTATTTACCCCGCTATCTGGCACAGCGGTTTTTAGACAGCGGTGCGCTTGTTGAAAAACAGGTGCTTGCACAAAGCAGCAATGAATCGGTGTGGGTCGGCTGGAATGAACAAACTGCGGGGCTGGCAAGCGCCTGGTGGCGGGACGAAATTTTAGCAAATAGTGCTATTGCTGCCGTTTACTCGCAAAGCAGCGTCGAGAAATCAGCCAGTTAGAAAAAAGAAAATCGCCCCGGGCGTTGCAAAGTATTGCCTTTTGTATCCGATGTGGGGCAAAATGCGCCGCTGCAACCAAATGAATAATCGACGATATAAAAGGCGTCGGTTATTTTTTTTTGCACGTATGAAACGAAACTAAAAACCAAGAGGCCGGGCTTCGTACCGGATAGATATTTACTAAAATCCGACAGTTGTTGTCGCTGAGGAATACAGAAATGGGGCAATTTTTCGCTTACGTGGCGGTTATCACCGTAAAGGAGAATAACTATGTCGCATAACGCAACTCCAAACACCTCTCGCGTGGAATTACGTAAAACCCTTACGTTAGTTCCGGTTGTTATGATGGGCCTTGCCTATATGCAGCCAATGACGCTGTTCGATACATTCGGTATCGTATCAGGCCTCACAGACGGTCATGTGCCGACGGCTTACGCCTTCGCACTGATTGCGATCCTCTTTACCGCGCTGAGCTACGGTAAACTGGTCCGTCGCTATCCGTCTGCCGGTTCCGCCTACACCTACGCCCAGAAATCCATCAGCCCGACCGTTGGCTTTATGGTGGGCTGGTCTTCGCTGCTCGACTATCTGTTCGCGCCGATGATCAACATTCTGCTGGCTAAAATTTATTTTGAAGCACTTGTGCCGTCGATCCCTTCGTGGATGTTCGTCGTGGCGCTGGTGGCCTTTATGACGGCGTTCAACCTGCGCAGCATCAAGTCCGTTGCGAACTTTAACTCCGTTATTGTTGTGCTTCAGGTCATCCTGATTGCCGTGATTCTGGGCATGGTTATCTTTGGTGTCTTCCACGGTGAAGGCGCAGGTACCCTGGCGAGCAGCAAGCCGTTCTGGTCTGGTGATGCGCATGTGATCCCGATGATTACCGGCGCAACCATTCTGTGCTTCTCCTTTACCGGTTTTGACGGTATCAGCAACCTGTCTGAAGAGACCAAGGACGCAGAGCGTGTTATCCCGCGTGCTATCTTCCTGACGGCGCTGATTGGTGGTCTGATCTTTATCTTTGCGACCTACTTCCTGCAGCTGTACTTCCCGGATATCTCTCGCTTTAAGGATCCGGATGCCTCTCAGCCAGAAATTATGCTCTACGTGGCGGGTAAAGCGTTCCAGGTTGGCGCGTTGATCTTCTCCACCATCACGGTACTGGCATCCGGCATGGCCGCGCACGCAGGCGTTGCACGTCTGATGTACGTAATGGGTCGTGACGGCGTATTCCCGAAAAGCTTCTTCGGCTACGTTCACCCAACCTGGCGTACGCCGGCGATGAACATCATCCTGGTCGGCGCTATTGCTCTGCTGGCGATTAACTTTGACCTGGTGATGGCAACTGCGCTGATTAACTTCGGTGCGCTGGTGGCGTTCACCTTTGTTAACCTGTCGGTTATTTCTCAGTTCTGGATCCGTGAAAAGCGTAATAAAACGCTGAAAGACCACTTCCAGTATCTGTTCCTGCCGATGTGTGGTGCGCTGACCGTGGGTGCGCTGTGGGTTAACCTGGAAGAGAGCTCCATGGTGCTTGGCCTGATTTGGGCGGGTATCGGCCTGGTTTACCTGGCGTGCGTCACGAAGAGCTTCCGTAACCCGGTTCCTCAGTACGAAGACGTTGCGTAAGAGCTAAGTAAAAAAAAACCGGAGACCATCGCCTCCGGTTTTTTTTCGCCCAAAATCTGTCAGACGATTTCCTGCGCATACTGATACAGCGCTTTTAACAGCGCCTGCTTTTCAGCATTTCCTTCATACTGGCTATACAGCATCTCCAGCTCCTGCGCGTAGCTCTGCAGAAACTCCGGTGTAAACACATGACGACGATGCTGAAGCCAGCGCGCCTGTTCTGTTTCATCCAGCGTGCCCGGATAATTGCGCGCGCGGTAATTAAACATCAGTTTTTCGATACGTGCGTCCGCGAAGGTAATATCCAGCGCGGGTAAGTTACGCGGTTCGGTTTGCAGAACAATATTCATTGCCGCACGGTCTGCGTCGCTGAAAAAGCCGTTGTACAATTGTGCATCGACGTTGTCTGACGGAACAAAGGGTTCGGCTTCGGCAAAGATCGCCACCGCTTTCTCACGTACCTGCGGGTTTTCACGCAGCACCTTGAGGTTATCCAGGCAACGCTGACGGTTAATCCCCAGCCTGTCGGCATCCTCCGCGCGCAGAGTATTGGCCTGGGCCAGGACCGGACATTTATTGATATGGACCAGTTTGACCGGCACCGCGGGCAGATCGCCGAGTTCATCTTTTGGGGTATAGAGCCGTTCGCGCAGCGTATCGCTGTCGAGATCGAGCAGCGGTGTAATATCACCGGCTAAATCCACCATAATCACGGCATTACGGTTATCCGGATGCCAGGCCAGCGGAGCGACCCAACTGGTGTTGCCGCGCCAGGCGCCAAACATACCGGAGATATGTACCAGCGGTTTCATCTGCGGCACATCAATCAGCGTGGTGAGTTTCTGCTTGCTGCGGTGGCTCAGCAGATAGTCAAACAGCCGTGGCTGAGCGGTTTTCACCAGCTTTGCCATAGCAATGGTGGCGTAGACATCGGCCATCGCATCGTGGGCATTGCTGTGCTCAATACCGTTCGCGCGCGTCAGGTGTTCCAGTCTGAAGCTCGGCAGCCCTTCATCATTCTCAGGCCAGTTGATGCCTTCCGGGCGCAGCGCATAGCAGGCACGCATAATGTCGAGCAAATCCCAGCGCGAGTTGCGGTTCTGCCAGCTCCAGGCATAAGGATCGTAGAAGTTGCGGTAGAAGATATTGCGCGTCACTTCGTCATCGAAACGGATGTTGTTGTAACCGACCACGCAGGTATTCGGGACGGTAAACAGGTCGTGAATGCGCCGGGCGAATGCGGCCTCGTTCACGCCTTTGTCCCGGGCTTCCTGTGGGGTGATCCCGGTGACCATTACCGCGCCGGGCTGGGGCAGGTAGTCATCGGCCGGCTTACAGTAAAAGACCTCAGGCTCGCCAATGATGTTGAATTCGTCGTCGGTACGGATGGCCGCAAACTGTGCCGGTCTATCCAGCGCCGGGTGGGTGCCAAAGGTTTCGTAGTCGTGGAACAAAAATGTAGGGCGCGCGGCTGAATCAGACACCAGTAATACCATCCTGTTAAAAAATGACGTCTCTATGGTAAACGATCGTGCAGGTCAGTCCGAATAAAAAGCGCCATCACCGTGCAAATTTGCGAGGCCGCTTCAGCGTAAAATCTGCTTTCTGTCACATTTTTTTGCAATTAAGCCAGGTAACGACAACAGAACTCCCGTAAAAAGGTCATCGATTTTTAATGACCTGAGGATATACCGTTGAAACGCCGTCTGTTTATTGCTGTTTCTTTACTCGCTTCGAGTGTCTCTTCTGCCTTCGCGGCCGATCCGCTGGATTTTTCGCCGCAGCCTCCGGCCATTCAGGCGGGCTCCTGGGTGCTAATGGATTACACGACTGGTCAGATCTTAACGGCGGGCAACGAACATCAACAACGTAATCCGGCGAGCCTGACCAAGCTGATGACGGGCTACGTTGTCGATCGGGCCATCGACAGCCACCGCATTACCCCGGATGACATCGTTACCGTTGGCCGCGACGCGTGGGCAAAAGGGAACCCGGTGTTTGAAGGGTCGTCGCTGATGTTCCTGAAAGAGGGCGATCGCGTCTCGGTGCGTGACCTGAGCCGTGGACTGATTGTGGATTCCGGTAACGACGCCTGCGTGGCGCTGGCGGATCACGTAGCGGGTGGTCAGCCGCAGTTTGTGAAGATGATGAACGACTATGTACAAAAGCTGAACCTGCGCGATACCCACTTTGAAACCGTCCACGGTCTGGACGCGCCGGGCCAGCACAGCTCTGCCTATGACCTGGCCGTGCTCTCCCGGGCTATCATTCACGGCGAGCCAGAGTTCTACCACATGTACAGCGAAAAGAGCCTTACCTGGAATGGGATCACCCAGCAAAACCGTAACGGCCTGCTGTGGGATAAAACCATGAACGTTGATGGCCTGAAAACGGGGCACACGTCGGGAGCGGGCTTTAACCTGATTGCGTCAGCGGTTGACGGTCAGCGTCGTTTAATCGCGGTGGTGATGGGCGCTGACAGCCCGAAAGGGCGTGAGGAACAGGCCCGGAAGCTGCTGCACTGGGGGCAGCAGAACTTTGATACGGTGCAGATCCTGCATAACGGCAAAAAAGTGGGAACAGAGCGTATCTGGTACGGCGATAAAGAGCAGGTGGAGCTGGGCACCGACCAGGATTTCTGGCTGGCCTTGCCTAAAACAGAAGTTCCTAACATCAAAGCCAAGTACGTGCTGGATAAAAAAGAGCTGGAAGCGCCGATTGCGGCTCATCAGCGGGTAGGGGAGATCCAGCTTTACGACCGTGACAAAGTCGTGGCGCACTGGCCTCTGGTGACGCTCGAAGCGGTAAATAAAGGCGGTCTCTTCTCCCGTCTGAGCGATTATCTGCATCACACGCTGTAACGGCCTGCGTTAAAGCACATGAGCGGACTGGCGCGGTTGCGAGTCTGCTCACATAATAAACACTCCTCGTTTGCTGAACAGTTAAAACCTGCTTTATAGTGTATAAATATACAGTAATAAAAGGAGGCAGCATGGACTACAGCATCAAGCAGCAACAGAAACGTAAAATCGCCGGCTTTCATCTGGTCGGGCCGTGGGACAAAACGGTAAAACAGGGCTTCGAACAGTTAGTCATGTGGGTGGATGGACGTCACATTCAGCCGCTGGAGTGGGTTGCGGTTTACTACGATAATCCGGACGAGGTCCCGGCAGAAAAATTGCGCTGTGACACGGCCGTAACGGTACCGGACGATTTTGTCATTCCTGAAAACAGCGAAGGCGTCATGATGACGGAAATCGCCGTTGGAGAGTATGCGGTGGCGACGGCGCGCGTTGAAAACCATGACTTCGCGACCCCATGGAACCAGTTCTTTAATTCCCTCTTGCAGGACAACAGCTACCAGATGGCCCCTAAACCCTGCTTCGAGCGCTACCTTAATGATGGTAACGCGGACGGTTACTGGGACATCGAAATGTATATTGGTGTAGAGCACAAAGCCGGTTAAGCCTGGTTATTACAGGGTTTTTCAGCCGGGTGTGATCCGCCCGGCTGAAAACACAGTACAATTGTGATTTGCCCTGTAGCTGGAGAGCGGGTGTGCGTCCCGACAAATCATTAACCCCTTTTGAAATTCGTCTGTACAAACACTACCGCGTGGTACATGGGTGCCGTATCGCGCTGGCCTTTGTGTTGACGTTTGTGCTGGTTCGTTTGCTGGATGTTCCTGAGGGAACATGGCCGCTTATCACGCTGGTGGTCGTGATGGGGCCTATTTCGTTCTGGGGGAACGTTGTTCCACGCGCCTTCGAGCGCATTGGCGGTACCGTTTTAGGCTCTGCCCTGGGGCTTATCGCGCTGAAGCTTGAGCTTATCTCGTTTCCGGTTATGTTGATCTGGTGCGGTGCCGCGATGTTCCTTTGCGGCTGGCTGGCTTTAGGCAAAAGGCCCTATCAGGCGCTGCTGATTGGTATCACGCTGTCGGTGGTGGTCGGTGCACCGGCAGGAGATATGACGACCGCCCTGTGGCGAAGCGGGGACGTGATCCTCGGTTCACTGCTGGCTATGCTTTTTACCGGCATCTGGCCACAGCGTGCTTTTCTGCACTGGCGTATTCAGATGGCTAACTATGTCACCGCGTTCAACCGCGTCTATCAGGCCGGATTTTCCCCTAACCTGGTTGAGCGCCCCCGGCTGGAAAAACACCTGCAAACGATCCTCAACGATGTGGTCAGGATGCGCGGGCTGATTACTCCGGCCAGCAAAGAAACCCATATCCAGAAATCCATTTTTGAAGCCATTCAGACGGTTAGCCGCAATCTGGTATGCATGCTTGAGCTGCAAATCAACGCGCACTGGGCTTCTCGTCCCAGCCACCTTTTAATGCTCAACGCCCATACCTTAAAAGAGACGCAGCAGATGACGCAGCAAACGCTGCTCACCATCGCCCACGCGCTTTATGAAGGTAACCCGCAGCCCATCCTGGCGAACAGTGAACGTCTGAATGAGATCGTTGCGGAGCTGAAGCAGTTAATGAATGAGCGTCAGAGCGATAACGTCGCGGAAACGCCTATTCATGGTTATGTCTGGCTGAGCATGGAGCTGGCGCGGCAGCTGGAGCTACTGTCGCATCTCATTTGCCGGGCGCTGCGCAAATAAAGAGCAGCTATCTCCATATGTGACGCCTGCTGCTTCGATTCAGCATCAATTGGGGTTATGATAGCTTTAAACGATATACTCATTGTCATTCGCAGCCGCTGTCAGTAAGGTTATTGTTACAACGGTTGCTTTAACGAATCCGAATCTCACATTATCAGGGGTGTAAAAATGGAAACTACCAAGCCTTCGTTCCAGGATGTTCTGGAATTCGTCCGCCTGTTCCGCCGCAAAAACAAACTGCAGCGTGAAATCCAGGACGTTGAGAAGAAGATCCGTGACAACCAGAAACGTGTCCTGCTGCTCGATAACCTGAGCGACTACATCAAGCCAGGCATGAGCGTTGAGGCTATTCAGGGCATCATCGCCAGCATGAAGAGCGACTATGAAGACCGCGTTGATGACTACATCATCAAAAACGCTGAGCTGTCTAAAGAACGCCGTGATATCTCCAAGAAACTGAAAGTAATGGGCGAAATCAAAAACGGTGAAGCCAAAAGCGAGTAATCGCCGATGAATACAAAAAAGGCTCTCTGGTGACAGAGAGCCTTTTTTATTACGCAGTACGCGGCTGTAGCTGATAAATCCAGGCGTTGACCTGTTTTCCATCCGGCGTGGTCACATTGACCTCAACCCGATCGTAGCCGTCTTCAAATTCGTCCAGCATTGGCCAGTGTGCACTCAGCCTATCAGAGATAAACAGAAAGCCCTCCACGCGTGGGCCGTCCGGGTGCAGCACTATCCCCGGAAAATCTGCCGCCGCGCCCCAGCCACGTTCGTAAAACGTCCCGGTGACAAAACCGGCCTGCCATTCGCCACCGATGTTTTCAAGAATATGTGCATTCGCGTGACCCGGGCGTAGCGTGCCGTAGACAAACAGAGCGTTCATTTTCCCTCACCAGCAAAGCAAAAAGCCTGCTATAAAAGCAGGCTTTTTAAATTTGGCTCCTCTGACTGGACTCGAACCAGTGACATACGGATTAACAGTCCGCCGTTCTACCGACTGAACTACAGAGGAATCGTTGTGGAGGCTTATCTTAGCGGCGAAAAAAGTTTTGTCAAACCTGATCTTAGCGATTAGCGATCGATTGATGATTCTGTCGACAGTTTGTTGTAAATCCACACATCTTTTTATGGAAAATACTTTGCAGGTTTAGCATTTCTCCCCCATCATTTGAAATGGAGTTTCAACTTTCTCGTTAAGGTCCATTTTGAACGTCACTGCCCCCCTACGCCAGGCGATTATGCGCACGCCATGGTATGCAAAGCGTAAAAGCTATCGTGTTCTGTTCTGGCGTGAAATCACCCCCCTTGCCGTGCCTATTTTCCTGGAAAACACCTGCGTTCTGTTGATGGGGGTGCTGAGTACCTTTCTGGTCAGCTGGCTGGGTAAAGAGGCGATGGCCGGTGTCGGGCTGGCGGACAGCTTTAACATGGTGGTTATTTCGTTCTTTGCTGCCATTGACCTCGGGACGACGGTTGTCGTCGCCTTTAGCCTCGGCAAGCTCGATCCTAAACGTGCGCGCGAGGCTGCCCGACAGTCGCTGATGATCATGACCATTTTCTCGATCGTGCTGGCGGCGGTGATCCACTATTTCGGCAGGGAAATTATCGATTTTGTCGCCGGTGAGGCCACAAATGAAGTTAAAGACCTCGCGCTGACCTACCTGGAAATGACGGTCCTGAGTTATCCGGCTGCAGCCATCGCGCTGATTGGCAGCGGCGCGCTGCGCGGGGCGGGCAACACCAAAATTCCGTTGCTGATAAATGGCGGGATGAACATCCTGAATATCATTATCAGCAGCGTGCTGATCTACGGCGTGTTTTCCTGGGACGGGCTCGGGTTCGTGGGTGCCGGGCTGGGGTTAACGATTTCACGTTATATCGGTGCGGCCGCCATTCTCGGGGTGCTGATGGCGGGGATCACGCCGTCACTGCGCCTTACGCTGAAGAGCTATTTCCGCCCCTTTAACTTCGCCATTATCTGGGAAGTGATGGGAATTGGTATTCCCGCCAGTATTGAATCCGTGTTGTTTAACGGGGGCAAGCTGCTGACGCAAATGTTTGTCGCCGGGATGGGGACTGACGTTATCGCCGGTAACTTTATCGCCTTCTCCATCGCCTCCCTGATAAACCTGCCGGGCAACGCCCTCGGTTCGGCGTCGACCATCATCACCGGTAAACGGCTGGGAAAAGGGCAGATAGGGCAGGCGGAACGGCAGTTGCGGCACGTCTTCTGGCTGTCAACCATTGGCCTGACGCTGATCGCCTGGGGAAGCGCCCCCTTTGCCGGGCTTATGGCCTCTTTTTATACCCACGAAGATGATGTCAAAGAGGTCGTTAAGATCCTGATCTGGCTGAACGCGGCCTTTATGCCCATCTGGGCGGCTTCATGGGTTCTGCCTGCCGGGCTGAAAGGGGCACGCGATGCACGCTTCGCGATGTGGGTGTCGATGCTCGGCATGTGGGGTTGCCGTGTGGTGGTGGGTTACACGCTCGGGGTCATGCTTGGCATGGGGGTAGTCGGCGTCTGGCTGGGGATGTTCCTTGACTGGGCGGTGCGTGGGGCGTTGTTCTACTGGCGTATGGTCAGTGGGCGCTGGCTCTGGAAATACCCGCGAATAAAACAGGAACCAACGACCACAGAATCAACAGAATGCCTGACAAATGCACGAAGTGGAGAATAATTCGGCAAACAGTCAGAAATATGCATTCTGCCTTTGACATCATCGGGGAGCATCGATAATATGCGCCCCGTTCACACGATTCCTCTGTAGTTCAGTCGGTAGAACGGCGGACTGTTAATCCGTATGTCACTGGTTCGAGTCCAGTCAGAGGAGCCAAATTTAAAAAGCCTGCTTTTATAGCAGGCTTTTTGCTTTTCTGCGTTCTGAAAAGGTCCGATGCGACGGGCTTACTGCCGGGTCAGGCGAAACCGCCGCCCGGCACCCACCTGATATTTCTAGTGGTTAACCCCAACCGGCTTCGTCGCCTCAAGCAACCATTGCCGCGCGTCGCTATCGACCAACGGTAACAGGGCCTCACGCACCTGCTGATGATACTCATCCAGCCACTGTTTTTCCTGTTCGTTCAACAGCTGTAACTCGACCTGGCTCAGGTCGATCGGGATCAGCGTCAGTGAGGAAAACGTGCAGAATCCCGGACGGCTTTCGACTATCTCCACCTGGTTTTCAATGCGGATCCCATGGCTGTCCGCCAGATAATATCCAGGCTCGATAGTCATGATGGTGCCGGCCACCAGGGGCCACGGGTTAACTTTTTTGGCGAGACGATGCGGGTTCTCATGGATAAGCAACTGATGTCCTACGCCATGCCCTGTCCCGTGATCGTAATCCAGCCCCATTTCCCACAGCGGGCGACGCGCGAAGGCATCAAGCTGATGGCCCTGGCTGCCGGAGGGAAACTGTAAGGTTATCAACGACAGGAACCCTCTCAGTACGGCGGTGTAGTGCAACTTCTGCTGTGGCGGCACGCTACCCCATGCCAGCGTACGCGTGGCGTCAGTGGTGCCGTTATGGTACTGACCGCCGGAATCATTAAGGTAAAAATGATGATGACCGATGGGCTTATTGCTGGCTTCGCTTGAGTGATAGTGGCACATCGCCGCATTACTGGAGGAGGCGGAGATGGTGGCAAAACTTTGCTCAATAAATCCAGGCTGCTGTTTACGGAACGCAAGCTGCTGCGCCTGCGCTTCCAGCTCCGTCAGCGGTTTTCCTGCCGCCTCACGCAGGGGGACTTCACGGCTTAGCCAGGCCAGGAAATTCACCCAGGCAGCACCGTCCTGGTGATGACACTCGCGGTACCCGGCAAGTTCGACCGGGTTTTTAGTGGCTTTCATCAGAGTGATGGGATCGGTTCGCCAGGCTATTTCGCCCTCTGGCTCAATGGCAAAGCGCAGGGCGACCGGTGCGGAATCGGCATCAACCATCACCCGCTTACCTTGTGACAGGCGCTGGCAGCGTTCGATAAAGGCATCCTGTGGCGCAATCCTGAACGCGTTTCTCACGCTCTCGGGTAGCTCGCTGAGCTTATTGTCGTTAACAAACCACTCCACGCTACCGTCACGGTCAAGAAGGGCAAAGGAGAGGGGAACAGGACTGGATGGGATGTCGGCGCCACGCACGTTCAACAGCCAGGCGATGTTATCCGGCAGAGTCACGGCCAGATAATCGGCATCGTGTGCGGCCAGCACGGCGGCAACGCGCTGGCGTTTGGCGAGGCTGCTTTCGCCACTGACCTCCACCGGCATTTCTCGAATACGTCCCGCCGGCGCGGCAGGGCGATCGTGCCATAAGGTATCAAACGGCGACTGACTGAGCGGAACCAGTTCACAGGGTGTTGCAGACAGTTGCCCGAACTCCGTATTGGTCATCAGCAGTGCTTCAAACCCAATACGCATGCCGGCCCCGGCGTTGGCTGTGAGCCATTCGGCCAGCGGTTCATTGTGCAGATGGTGGATTTCAATTTCATCCATATTGACCTGAAGGCGAGCCTGAACCTGATAGCGGCCATCGACAAACAGCAGGGCTGTGTTTTTCAGAATCAGCGCCAGACCTGCGGAGCCATCAAAGCCCGTCAGCCAGGCCAGCTTTTCATCGTACGGCGCGCAATACTCACTCTGCCAGGCATCCGCGCGCGGCACGATCATGCCATCAAGATTGTTTTCCTGTAGCCACCGGCGCAGGGCCGATAAGCGTGATGGGGTGTGCATGGTGATTCCTTGTTCTGGTTAGCGGAATGGCGGCTCGTTGAAGGTACGTAATTTACGGGAATGCAGCCTGTCACCTTCCGCACGCAGCAAATCAATGGCGCGAATGCCGATTTGCAGATGTTCGGAGATTGCCCCTTCATAGAAACGGTTGGCCTGACCCGGAAGCTTAATTTCGCCATGCAGCGGTTTGTCGGAAACGCACAGCAGCGTGCCGTAAGGGACACGGAAGCGATATCCCTGTGCGGCGATGGTGGCGCTTTCCATATCAATCGCGACGGCACGGCTGAGGTTGAAACGCAGCGCGGAGGCGGAGTAACGCAGTTCCCAGTTGCGGTCATCCGTCGTCACTACCGTACCGGTACGCAGACGCTGTTTAACCTCTTCACCCGGCATACCGCTCACCTCTTTGGTGGCGTCATACAGCGCACGTTGCACTTCGGCGATGCTCGGGATAGGAATATCCGGTGGAAGCACAGCGTCAAGCACATGGTCATCACGCAGATAGGCGTGGGCCAGCACGTAGTCGCCAATCAGCTGGCTTTCACGCAGGCCGCCGCAGTGTCCAATCATCAGCCACACGTCCGGGCGCAATACCGCCAGATGGTCGCAGATGGTTTTGGCATTTGACGGACCAACCCCGATGTTAATTAAGGTGATCCCCTGGCCGTCAGCGGTGATCAGGTGCCAGGCAGGCATCTGGTGTTTTTTCCACGCCAGGTCGGAGATGGCCTGCTCGGGTGCCTCGGTTTCCGCGGTGATCCAGATCCCGCCAGCGCAGGACAGCGCGATGTAAGGGCTATCCGGGTCGAGGATCTGGCTACAGCCCCAACGGACAAACTCGTCGACATAGCGGGTGTAGTTGGTAAACAGTACAAAGGGCTGGAAATGGTCGACGGGCGTCCCGGTGTAGTGACGCAGGCGCGCCAGAGAGAAATCCACGCGGCGGGCATCAAAGTGCGACAGCGGTGAAAATTCTGCCGGGTGGTAGATACCATCCGCCGTCTCATCGCCAATCTGCGACAGCTCGGTGGTCGGGAAATGGCGCGTCAGCCCCGCGCTCATTGAGCGGTCAAGGGTTAATGCCGAACCGTCAATCACATACGGATACGGGATCTCATGCTGTGAAGGTTCAACGGCAATGTGCGCGCCGTAATCCTGATACAACAGCGTGAGTTGCTCTTCAAGATAAGGGCGGAACAGTGCAGGGCGGGTGACGGTGGTGCTGTAGCAGCCGGAGTGGGTAAAGCGTGCGTAGGCGCGCGTTTTCGGCGTGTTAGTCGCGCTGCCGTCCCAGGTGACGGAAAGCGATGGATAAACAAAAAGGCCCTTACTTCTGGCCTTTTCGTCGGGGAGTTTCCCTGTTTCGATATACTCACTGATGGCGCTGCGCAGCGCGTTGACGGACTGTTCATACAGTGCATCGAGTTTTTCCAGTGCCTGAGCCGGGGTCAGGCTGGAGCCCTTATTATTCATCTCTGTCTCCTTGTTCCACAGGTGTGCGACTCTACCCGATAGTATGTCACACGCCTGTGAAACAAAAGTGAGATCAGGTGTGGCTCGTCTCTTTCATCAAGAGCGCCGTCGCCGCTGACAGCAGGCAACCGGCCAGCAGATAAAGTGCCACACTATGCCAGTTGCCGCCGGAGAAGGTCACCAGCGCGGCGGCAATAAATGGCGTAAACCCGCCGCCGACCACGCTTGCCACCTGATAGCCTACGCCCGCGCCGCTGTAGCGATAGCTCGCCCCGAACAGTTCGGTAAACATGGGCTGCTGCACGCAGACCACCATATCGTGGGCGATGTTAGCGAGCATGATGGCAAAGAAGACAATCCAGAAGATCGACTGTGCCTCCAGCGCCATGAAGAACGGCCAGGCGCTGAGGGTGCCAATCAGCGCCCCGGTGATATAGACGCGACGGCGACCAAACCTGTCCGCCAGCCAGGCGAAGCTGGGGATAGTCAGGCAGCTGATCCCGCCGACCAGCAGGCCAATGTTCAGGAACAGCTCGCGGGGCAGACCGAGATTTTGCGTTGAATAATTGAGGGCAAATGCGGTCACGATATACATCGTCAGCAGTTCGCACAGGCGCAGGGCGATAATTTTCAGAAAAGCGCCAGGATGCCGGACAAGCGCTTCCATCACCGGCAGCCGTTTTCTGGCAACGGGCGGTTCTTGCCGCTGTTGTTCGAACTCAGCAGATTCTTCCATGCCGTTGCGGATCCACAGGGCAGCGACAACCAGCACGATGCTGAAGATAAACGGAATGCGCCAGCCCCAACTCAGGAATTGTTCATCGGTGGTGAAGTGGCTCATCAGCGACACCAGCCCGGTGGAGAGCAGCAGACCTACGCCATAGCCCACCTGCACGCCGCTGCTGTAAAACGCTTTCTTGTTCTTCGGGGCACTCTCAACGGATAACAGCGCCGCGCCACCCCATTCGCCGCCTACCGCGAAGCCCTGAATGGCGCGCAGCGTAACCAGCAGCACCGGCGCCCACCAGCCAATGGCGGAAAATGAAGGGAGAACGCCAATCAGCGCGGTGGCGATGCCCATCATCCAGACGGTGAGCATCAGCATGCGTTTGCGACCGAGACGGTCACCGAAGTGGCCAAAGATCACCCCGCCCAGTGGACGAAACAAGAAGCCGACGCCAAAGGTAGCAAACGCGGCGAGCGTACCCATTGCCGGGCTAATCTGGGGGAAGAATTCGCGGTTAAACACCAGCGCAGCAGTAATGCCGTAAAGCAGAAAATCATACCAGTCGACGACGGCACCCGCGAAGCTGCCGAGGGCTGCGCGGCGGGCACGATTGAGCGAAGGTGTCTCCTCGTTGGGATGTGTGGAGGTGAGAGTGGAGTCCATAGTTGTCCTGTCTGCACGTATTTCTAATTATTGGTATAAGAAAAGGTCACTCACATAGCCACCGTCATATAAACGGAACGTATGAGACTACCGCGCCAGGGCGCGTGTGCAAACTGATTTTATTTCCTGATGGGTAATACAAAGCGGCTACGCTATGCTTAGCAAATCGAGGTGCGACTGAGGAAGGGAATATGTGTCGTATAAATGTGTTGAGTTGTCTTGCTGCATTACTTATCAGCCAGAGCGTTCAGGCGGTAAGTTATCCTTTACCGCCGACAGGCAGTCGGCTAGTGGGCACTTCGCAAACCATTACCGTGCCGGATCACAATACGCTACCGCTCGAAGCGTTTGCCGCGCAATACGGGCAGGGTCTGAGCAATATGCTGGAAGCGAACCCGGGCGTGGATCCTTTTTTGCCTAAATCCGGTACGCAACTGGTGATACCCCAGCTGCTGATTTTGCCTGACACCGTCCGCGAGGGAATTATCGTTAATGCGGCAGAAATGCGCCTCTACTATTACCCACCAGGCAGCAATACCGTTGAAGTGTTACCCATCGGCATTGGTCAGGCCGGGCGCGAAACCCCGCGAAACTGGGTCACGGCAGTAGAACGTAAGCAGGAAGGCCCCACCTGGTCTCCTACGCCGAATACGCGCCGCGCCTATGCGGCAGAGGGGAAAACGCTGCCTGCATTCGTGCCCGCCGGGCCCGATAACCCAATGGGACTGTATGCGATTTATATTGGCAGGCTGTATGCCATTCACGGGACAAACTCCAATTTTGGCATCGGACTGCGGGTGAGCCAGGGGTGTATTCGTCTGCGCAATAACGACATTAAATATCTTTTCGATAACGTCCCGGTAGGCACCCGTGTGCAGCTTATCGATCAGCCCGTTAAAGTGACGACAGAGCCGGACGGCAGCCGCTGGGTAGAGGTGCATGAGCCGTTATCACGGAACCGGGCGGAATTTGAATCGACCCGGAAAGTGCCTTTGCCGATATCTGCCTCGCTGCGAACCGAGCTTGTCAACGAGGGGGCGGGCGCGGAACTGGAACGTCGGTCAGGGATGCCGGTTAAGCTCAGCAACTGAGGGCAATTTTACCTGCCGCAGAAAAGTAAAAAGCCTGCTCTAAAAGCAGGCTTTTCAAATTTGGCTCCTCTGACTGGACTCGAACCAGTGACATACGGATTAACAGTCCGCCGTTCTACCGACTGAACTACAGAGGAATCGTGTGAACGGGGCGCATATTATCGACGTCAGCCGGCCTTGTCAAAGGGTGGATCAACGCCTTTTGATCGTTTGCTGACAAAATCAGCAAAATGGCGTTTTTGACGCCGGAATGCACCGTAATGGTGCGCATATACCCCTAATGGGGCAGATCATAAACTGCTGTTTCAGTAATAAAACCGCTGCTTATGATTAGCTTTCCTTATTTTCAGCCGCTTAGCGACAAATCAGACCTCTTCGTAAAACTGGCATTCATATTGCAAAACCCTATCAACAATGAAAAGCCAGTACCGGCACAGCATTTCGAACAGGGGGCAAAATGAACTTAAGACGACTGAAATACTTCGTAAAAATCGTCGATATCGGCAGCCTGACTCAAGCGGCGGAAGTGCTGCACATCGCGCAGCCTGCGCTGAGCCAGCAGGTGGCTACTCTGGAAGGCGAGATGGATCAGCAGCTGTTGATCCGCACCAAACGTGGCGTGACGCCAACGGAAGCAGGCAAAATCCTTTATACCCATGCGCGCACCATCCTTCGCCAGTGCGAACAGGCGCAGCTGGCGGTGAATAACGTGGGCCAGACGCTGAGCGGCCACGTATCCATTGGGCTGGCTCCGGGAACGGCCGCGTCCTCTATTACCATGCCGCTGCTGCAGGCCGTCCGCGCAGAGCTGCCAGAAGTACTGGTTTACCTGCATGAGAACAGCGGTTCTGTGCTGAATGACAAACTTCTTAGCGGCCAGCTGGATATGGCGGTGCTGTACGATCGCTCACCGGTGGCCGGGATCACCAGCCAGCCGCTGCTGAAAGAAGATCTCTACCTTGTGGGCACCCGCGACTGTCCGGGGCAGAGCGTCGATCTGACGGCCGTTGCAGAAATGAATCTTTTCCTGCCGCGTGACTACAGCGCGGTGCGCGTGCGTGTGGATGAAGCGTTCTCCCTGCGCCGCCTGACGGCAAAAATTATCGGTGAAATTGATTCCATCTCCACGCTAACCGCCGCTATAGCCAGCGGTATGGGTGTGACCGTTCTGCCAGAATCCGCAGCACGTTCGCTGTGCAGCGCGGCAAACGGCTGGATGGCGCGCATCACCACGCCTTCGATGAGCTTACCGCTGTCGCTGAATATGTCCGCGCGCGGATCGCTGTCACCTCAGGCGCAGGCGGTAAAAGAGATTCTGATGTCGCTGGTCAGCAAACCGTCTCTGGAGAACCGTGAGCTGCAGCTGGTGAGTTGATATTCCATAAAAGCATAAGATGCTGGTTTTTATTATTTGTTCTGCAGGTCAGCTGACTCTAACAATAGCGTTATGTCAGATGCGCCGGAGTGAATCGTGAATTTCCAGCAACTTAAAATTATCCGTGAGGCGGCCAGGCGGGACTACAACCTGACCGAGGTCGCCAATATGCTTTATACCTCTCAGTCCGGCGTCAGTCGCCATATCCGCGAGCTGGAAGAAGAACTGGGGATAGAGATTTTTATCCGTCGCGGCAAGCGCCTGCTTGGCATGACGGAGCCGGGAAAAGCCTTGCTGACCATCGCTGAGCGGATCCTCAACGAGGCCAGCAATGTACGTCGCCTGGCGGATCTCTTTACCAATGACGCCTCGGGCGTCCTCACTATTGCCACCACCCACACCCAGGCGCGTTACAGCCTGCCGCCGGTGATTAAAGCCTTTCGTGAACTTTTCCCTGACGTCCGTCTGGAGCTTATCCAGGGCACACCGCAGGAAATTGACGTGCTGTTGCAAAACGGTGGGGCAGATATCGGCATTGCCAGTGAACGCCTGAGCAACGATCCGCTGCTGGTGGCTTTCCCGTGGTTTCGCTGGTACCACAGTCTGTTACTTCCCGTCGACCATCCGCTGAATCAGGTTACGCCCCTGACGCTGGAAGATATCGCGAAATGGCCACTGATTACCTACCGGCAGGGTATTACCGGACGCTCGCGCATTGATGAAGCCTTTAACCGCAAAGGCTTAACGCCGGATGTGGTGCTGAGTGCACAGGACTCTGATGTAATCAAAACCTACGTCGAGCTGGGGCTGGGCATTGGTCTGGTGGCGGAACAGTCCGGTGGTGAACGCGAGACGGAGAACCTGGTACGGCTGGATACGCGTCATCTCTTTGATGCCAATACCGTATGGCTCGGCCTGAAGCGTGGACAACTGCAGCGCAACTATGTGTGGCGCTTTATCGAACTCTGCAACGCCGGGCTGTCCGTGGATGAGATTAAACGTCAGGTGATGGAGCCAGAAGAAGTGGCGATTGATTATCAGATTTAAGCCCCTTATAGCACCCGTCGCCGTCGACAAGAAGCACAAGCCTGCAATTAAAGCAGGCTTTTTTATTGAAACCGTTTAATTTCCTGACCGCTTGTTCTCAATAATATCCTGATGAATAACGATACCTTGTGACGTCATAAGATTGCTTTATATTGAAATGTTTCTCATATTTTCCATTGGGTTACATATAAGAATAAATAAAGAAATATGATTCTTTTAGATGAGGATAATATTCCCGTGCGGCAAAAAAGGGCTGAAAAGCCCCATAACACGCCGAGCGAAGCGTTAACTAAAAGGGTATTTTTTAAATGCCGCCTGGTTTTCGAAAACGTCGGCTACCGCCTGAATTCTTTTAAAATCCCCGGCGTTAACGACGTGAGGGATCATTGACTGAATAAATGTCCAGATAACCGTACTGGTGACAGTAACCTGATCGGCCACCGCATTTTCCGGACGGGCTTCCAGCAGCGCGTTCCATTCCCGACAGGCAGCCAGCAGCTGGACGGTAATACGTTCTATCCACGGATTATGTTGTTTCTCCGCCGGGCGCAGGTTGTGTTCGTACACATTTTGCACAGCTTTCTCCGCGGCGGCGAGGATAAAGCCCAGCGTCTGGAGATCGTTCGCCAGTGCATCCGGCGTCACGGGCAGGAGTCTCCGTTCAGGCGCGGCCTGAGCCTCAAAATAATTCAGTATGAGAGACGAGTCCATCAGACGTGTTCCATTCTCCAGAACTAGCGTTGGCGCTTTTACCGCAGGGTTAATCCGGGAAAATTCCTCAAATGAGCTGAATACGGACAACGGCTGGCTTTCAAACGCAACGCCATAAAGTTCCAGGGAGACCGCCACGCGGCGTACATAAGGAGAATCCATCATGCCAATCAGCTCTATCATGATTCCAGTTTTCCTGTCTGTGTGAAATAACGCTTCATTGAAGATGATAAACAGACATTACAATAAATTCGTTATGGCGAATATCATCAGTATTTTACGGCCTGAGTGAGTATTACTGACAGATTGGCCGGTTAGCGTTTATCAGGTTCAGTGTATGAGGGCGTGGTTTCATGTCGGATTTTCCACCTATCGCAAGTTTGCGTAGTTTTGAAGCTGTGGCTCGCCTTGGCAGCGTAACGCTTGCGGCGAAAGAGCTTCACGTTACCCATTCCGCCATCAGCCAGCAGATTAAAGTGCTGGAGGAAATGGTGGGGGTGAAGCTGTTTATCCGTCATGGGCGAGGTGTGCAGATCAACGAAGAGGGGCGTCTCTACGCGTTACAGGTGCGCGAAGCGCTGAATCACATCGCAGATGCCACCCGGTTAGTGCAGGTGAAACCGAGAATACTGGAACTGACGCTGGCGATGGTGCCGTCTTTTGGTTGTCACTGGTTGTTGCCGCGTCTGGCGCTGTTTCGGGAAAAATATCCACACATCACGCTGCGGATCCAAGCCAGTCTGACGATCACCCGCATGCAGCAGGAAGGGATAGATGTGGCGATACGCATGGGGAAAGGTAATTGGGAAGGAAGCGACTGCCATTATCTTTTTTCAGATGAACTGATTGTGGTTGCAGCACCCGGTTATAACGGCGGCGTCCTCCCGGTAACGCCAACTGAGGTGGCGAAGAGTAAAATCATATTCTCCATGGAGTCGTGGAAAACCTGGTGTTTCAATGCGGGACTGGAAAAAGATATTGTGCCCGGCGGGTTATGCATTAACGACTCAAATTTAGTCCTTGAGGCTGTCAGACTCGGTAAAGGTATCGCGCTGGAGCGTCGCTCTCTGGTACAGGATGCCATCACCCGGGGCGAGCTGGTCCAGCTTACCTCTTTCACTGCACCTTATCCCTGGCCTTACTGGCTGGTGACATCGCAGTTAACGGAAGCGAAACCGGAGGTGGCTCTCTTTAGTGAGTGGCTGGATGAGGAAGTGGCGACCTGGCGTCAGGTGACAGGGGCTGTGGAAAGTAACGGCTAACAGAAAGGCAAAAAGCCTGCTTTAAAAGCAGGCTTTTCAAATTTGGCTCCTCTGACTGGACTCGAACCAGTGACATACGGATTAACAGTCCGCCGTTCTACCGACTGAACTACAGAGGAATCGTGTGAACGAGGCGCATAGTATCGACCTCAGTTCGTCTTGTCAAAGGGGGAAAACGCACTTTTCGTTCGTTTGCCGACAATTTCAGCAAATCGCTGATTTTATAGCAAATTTGTGCTGAAATTACACAGCAAATTGCGCCGCCCGCAGGCGGCGCGCAGGATTAGAACAGTACGGAGTAGTTCAGACCAAACGTACGGCCACGGCCTTTATAAGTATACAGACCTGGTGCACCGTAGGTTGGGCTATACAGCCCCGGCGCACGCTGACCCCAGGCGGTGGTGTAGTCTTTGTCCAGCACGTTTTCCACGCTGAAGCTCACTTTACCCACCGGCAGGTCGTAGCTGCCCAGGAAGTCGACCGTGTTATAGCCATCGATCTTCTTACCGTCGGCATCAGACACGTCAAAGGTCTGCGTACTCTGCACGCGCAGGGTCCAGTCGCCCGGTGCCCAGTTGACCCAGGCGCTGGCTTTCGATGGGCTGGCGCTGTCTACCGTCAGCTTCTCCCATTTACCGTTTTCGCGGGTTTCAGACTTAATGGCGTTAAAGTTCGCGCCGGTGCTCCAGTCGCTGTCGGTGAAGAAATAGTCCACCTGGCCTTCAATCCCGTAGATACGACGTTTGTCGTCTTCCAGGTTGATGGTCATGTCCGTTTTGTTGATGGTGATGGTTTTATCCGAGAGCGAGTAGTACGCCGCAACCTGCGTGCGCAGGTTATCGCCGGTGTAGCGCCAGCCCAGCTCATACGCGTTAACCTTAATGCCGTCCAGCGTCGAGTCGTTCACGTTCACGCTGTTCAGCAGGCGATAGTGCCCGTCGACAAGCTGGTAAGTACCGGAGCCGTAGTACTTCGCCAGGTCCGGAATTTCGAAGCCCTGGGAGAAGTTAAACCACAGCTGCTGCTGTTCGGTCAGACGGCCAAGGATCCCGGCGTTGAACAGGAAATTGTTGTAATTGGTTTTCCCGCCCGGTACCGCATCAGCCGATGTGGCTTTCCCGTTAGCGATGGCCTGTTGCTGGGTATAACCAACGAAGTCATCCACCTTGTTTTCAGTGTACTGATAGCGCACGCCGCCGCTCAGGGTAATGGCATCAATGTCGTAGCTGGCCTGCAGGAACGGGGCGAGGTTGGTAATGCTGTAACCCGGGTAACGGCCCACGTTATAGGCGTTCTCCAGATCCATGCCGCCGCTTGCTGCCGCTTTATCCAGGTTGAAGAACTGCTGGTTAGCGTCGAAGGTTTCGTGGTCAGCATCCACACCCCAGGTCAGCGTTAAATCATCCATCGGTTTGCTGTTCAGCGTCAGCTTGCCGCCGTAAAAATCGGTTTTCTGCTGCGACGCACCGATGCTGCTCACCACGCCTTTGGTCAGTGTCGGGAACGGGTAGTAGGTCAGGCTTTCGTCACGATAGTAAATCTGTGCGACCAGATCCTGGCCCCAGAAATCGGTGTTGGAGTACTGCAGGTTAATCAGATGCCGCTCTGTGCCCGGCAGGCGGTCAGAGTTCAGGTTGCCTTTATTGTAGGCTTTGGCATCACCCGTAACCGCGGAGAAGTTTTCCCCGAGGAACAGGCCGTGCTTCCCGTCGGACTCGCTCTTGTAGTATTGCGTCGTAAGCTGCAGCTGCTGGTGATCGTCGATGTTGAGGGTGCCTGTTCCCATCACATCCAGACGGTCGGAATATTGTAATCCGGTCTGGGTGTTATCAATAATCACCTCGTTGCCTTTGCCGTCGTACCAGCCGCCGTAGCGCTGATACGATACTGACAACCGGCCAGAGGCATTGTCGTTGCCGCCGCTCACCGCGGCTGACACGTTCTCATCGTGATCGTTATGGCTGTTAAAGCCACTCTTTGCTCCGGTCTGGAACTCCACTTCGGTATCAGGCTGGCCTTTTTTGGTCACGATATTCACCAGACCGCCGGTACTGCCGCCGCCGTAGAGGGACGTGGCGCCGGAGATCACTTCGATACGGTCAATGTTGAACGGATCGATGGAGTCGAGCTGGCGGCTGTCGCTGCGGGAGGAGTTAAGACGCACGCCATCCACCATCACCATCATCGAGCGGCCGCGCAGGTTCATACCGTAGTTGGTGCGGCCCTGGCTGCTGACGTCCATGCCCGGGATCAGCTGCGCCAGCACCTCTTTAATCTCTTTTCCACCCTGAACCTGCTGTTCAATCTCAGCACGCTCAATAACCCAGGTAGTCTGCGCCATCTCCGCCACGCTGCGGTGCGCGCGGCTGGCGGAGACAACAATATTTTCTTCCTTTTGTTCTTCCGCCCACGCAGAGGTAGAAAGCATTGCAAGCAAGCAAGGATTTAAAACCCAAAGATGAGAACGTTTCATTGTTATGTAGTTCCTGAATGTGTGTGTCAGTACTCGGTGGTTCTTGCTAAAGATTGATAAACCTGGCTGCTGTCCGGGCGGGGAGTGCTACGCCAGTGGATCACGCCAGGGGTGGTGGCCAGCTCAAACGGCTCGTCGTCGTGCGCGCGATTCAGAATTCGCGCGGCGCGCCAGGCCATCAGGCTGAGCTGGGGTTCGGCAATGCCAAGACGGTGCATCCCGGCATTCACGGCGAACAGGCGGTTGCTCTGCGGACCGTCCCATTCAAGGGTGAAATCATTGTTGATGCAGAAGGTTTCGTCGGCGTCCAGACGCAGGCGATGGGAGAGCGGTGCCAGAAACGCAGGCTGCGCGGTGCGATAGCCGGTAGCGAAAATCACCACGTCGGTATCGAGTTGTTCACGGCCGCCGTCAAGGTGATGCTGTAACGTCAGGCGCTTACCGTTTTCCTGCTGCGCGATCGCGGTGACCGAGCGAGAGGGCAGGAGGTGTGCCCACGGTTTTTCCCGCAGCACTTCGAAGCGGTGATACATGGCGCGATAAATCGCCAGCAGAGACTCCGTAGTGATGCCGTCAGAGGTCATCTTCTGCTCGTGCAGCATCTGACGACGCGCCTCTTCGCCAAGCGTAGAGAAGCTGTCTACATATTCCGGTGTGAAATACTCGTTGGCGAAAGCCGCTTCATCCAGCGCGTTATAATTGTTGCGTCGGGAAACCCAGTTCAGGCTCAGTGGCTGACCCCACTCCCCGCGGAAGATATTCAGAAACAGATCCGCACCACTCTGACCTCCGCCGACGACGGTGACGCGTTTACCCGCTAAATCCGGCGTGCGCAGCATCATCTCGCTGGCGTGGAAGCAGCTGTCATCCTGCGCCGGAGCGCAGTCAGGCAGGTTAATCTGTTTGCCAATTCCCACGCAGACGTGACGCGCCAGGAAGCGATCGCGCTGAGTCACCACGTCGAACAGACCGTTTTTTTCATCAAAACTGACCTGCTGTACCTGCTGGCTGAAGGACAGGTTAGTGAGATTTTCCGCGGCCCAGCACAGGTAATCGGCAAACTCTTCGCGAGAAACGGTACGCTGCTCGGTGGTCAGAAAACGATAGAACTTTTTACGCTGCACCAGATAGTTAAGAAAACTGTGGCGATTGGTGGGTTCCACGGCGCTCACCAGATCTTTCAGGAAGCTGGTTTGCATATGGCAGTCCGGCACCATCATGCCAGGGTGCCAGGAGAAATGCGGCTTGCGTTCAAGAAACAGCGAACTAAAACCGTCCAGTCCTTCAGCCAGTGCGGCGATGCTGAGGTTAAACGGGCCAATACCAATGCCGATGAAATCATACGTTTTCATTGCGCTGACTCCTGGGAGACCAGAAAAAGAGGGTTATCAAGATCGGTGACATAGTTCGGCAACATGCGGCTGCCGCCGTCGTGTTCCGAGAAGGTCAGTTTGACCGGGTTGAGGATCACGCGAATAATTTGCGGCTTAAACAGATCAAACTTCGCGAAGCGTTCGGCGAGATCGGGATGCGCGGCCATATAGCGGCGCAATACCTCGGCCAGGATCTGGTAGAAACGGGTTTCGCTGACGCCGCTTTGCAGGGTAAGGCGTGAAATAAACCGCAGCACCGTGACAAAATTACCGGTTTGCAGATCGTGAATGATGTAATCCGCACTCAGGCGCGCCGTGACGGACTTCACCTGTTCAGGCAGGCTTGCTGCCTGCGGGAAATCTTCATCCACCAGGCGCATGTCCCCCTGGAAATCTTTCAGCAGGATGCGTTGCGGGATGGCGTCTTTCATCACCAGCGTCACGTTCTGGCCGTGGGCGATAAGCGCCACGCCGTAGCGGCAGAGCAGGTGATAGAAGGGGATGACCGTCGCGTCAAAGAGCTTTTCCAGCCAGGCTTCAGCGGTCAAACCGGATTGGGCAATCCATGCGTCAATCAAGGGGCGTCCGGCGTTATCGCTCTCCATCAACGCAGCCATCAGCACCGCTTCTTCACCCTGCTGAAGATAACAGGACGGATTTTCGCGCCAGATAACCCCCAGCATCTCCTGATAGCGGTAAGGCGCTTTCGGCAGCGCGGCGTAACCCGGGTGGGAAAGATACCCGGCCGCGGGCTCGCCAAGCACCTGCGCGCCACAGCGAATAAGCGTGGCATCGCTGGCGAACTGCTGCTGTAACCAGCGTGAGGCCAGCGGGCCAGCGGCAATGTACTTACCCGGAATACCGCGATAGCAGGAGGTGTTGTAAATGGTCAGCGGCAGCTTGATGTCAAACGGCGCGCGGCGGCTGGCATTGGTGAGGGTACGCAACGATTGCTGCGCCAGGTACTCGTCGCCAAACTCGCCCAGCTCAACCATTTCGCCGCGCGCGAGTTGCGCCAGGAAATGGACAGCAATCTTTTGTTGCCACTGCCACGGATGCAGCGGCACGGGCAGCCAGTTATCATCAAGATCCAGCGCCTGCCAGCGGGCATCAAACCGGGCGCGCTCGGCGTTATCCATGGCGCTCGCCAGCAGGGTATTGATATCGCAATCAACATCGCTGCTCCAGACCAGGTGCGCACGTTGCACGGCGACCCAGTGCAGGCGAAAACGGCCACGGTATTCCGGAGCATACTGGCGTAGCGCATCCAGCCCCCAGCCGCGGCGTCCCTTGTTAAAGATAAACTTAGGATGGCCGCTCATCAGGCACTGTAATTCGTCCGGGTCGAGATGAATGAGCGCGTCAGCATCCAGCGTTTCGCGCGCCTGTAACAGCTGAATATCACCCCGCAGCGTGGCATAGAGATCTTCCAGATGCTCCGCGGTCTGCGCGTCGCTCATCTCCAGTACCGTCGCAAGCTGCAGCAGTGCAGTTTCTGCGTCCACTGCGTTACCGCTGACGGTGGTCAGGCTCTCGGGGTCGATATGCAGCCAGCCCCAGATCCCGCGCGTGGCCTGGAACTGCCAGGTCTCCGCGCTTATGGTGATTTGCCAGCGATTGTCTGCAAGCTGCCGGGCGCTCAGGGTGCGTTCATATTCCAGCTCGGCGAGGATCTTCGCCACCATGTCGCGGTTCACTTTCTGCCAGTACACGTTCACAGTCCCACCTCGCTGAAGAAGCGGTGACGCTGGTTCATGATGAGGCGCGAGCGTTTATGCGGGAAGTCGAACTCTTTTACGGTCTCGAAACCGGCAGACGAAAGATGGCGGAACAGGCGCTGGTTGTCGAAACGCGGCTCGGCAACGATGCGTGTTGTGCGTGGCTCATCCAGCCACAGATAATGGCTCAGACCGCGCAGCCAGCTGCGGATATACTGCGCGCCGCGCCAGTTTTCTTCCCCAACCAGCATGTGCAGGCCGCGGTCAAACGGCTGCCAGCGATAGTGACGGCCAATACGGTCTTCCGCCGCCCAGTAAATTTCAAAGTAGCCGAACGGCTGGTCATCAAAGCAGCCGATAAGCGGATAACAATAGGTCGAGTCGAGCTGACGGCGCAGGTAATTTTCCTGCTCCGCCTGCGGGCCGGCCATCTCCCAGAAGGCGTTAACGCGCGGGGTGTTCATCCAGCGGGTGAAACGTTCGCCGTCCTGCGCCACATCGGCCACGCGGAAACTCAGGGTGCGTTTAATCTGCGGGTCGTAACGGCGATAGACTTCGCCTTGCGGACGGTGAGGGCGCAGCGGGAAGTAAAGCTGACGGCTTTCATCGAACTGCATGCCGCCGTGGTTCTGGGGCCGTTCTCCCTTCAGCCACAGAGGCAACTGCCAGAACGTTTCGCGCGCCAGATAATCTCCGCTGGCAAGCGTAAACAGCGCCTGCGCCTGCGGTTCATCCTGCCAGGCAGACCAGGGGAGCGTGACGCCGGTCAGTGCCGGTGCGGCGATGAACAGCTGATCCAGCGCGTCGACTAACCAGCCTTCCGGGATACCACTCACGCGCTCAAGCACTGCGCTGCCGTCGAGACCTAACGTCAGGGGTAGAGTGTTCTCCGTTGCGGTGCAGCGAAAGCCATAGCCAGAATGGGCGATATTCGCGTTTGCCATCACGCCTTCTCCTTGTAAAACGGGTTGCTAAAGTCGAAATAGATCACTGCCGGATCGGCGATGGTGTTTTCGTTGCGATCGTGCAGGTAGCAGAAAAAGTTGCCTTTACAGTTCCAGGTTGGGCTGTCGAGCACGTAGTCGAGGCAGCGGGTCTGTTTCGCTGTTTTGCGTAATTCGACCAGTGCGTCACGCACCTGCGCCATCAGGCTCTCTTCGCTGTCGAAACCGGCGGCGGCGAGGGCGGCAGTCACGGCAAGCGTTGAGTTCAGCAGCAGGTAGTAGGGGAAGTAGCGCAGCAGCTGGCTTTCGCCAAAACGGTTTTCCACATCATGTTCACCCGCCTCTTTTAGCCATTCATCGGCCCCTTCAGTCCAGGCGCTGCCCTGACAATCGCGGTAGATCAGCCCGACGGGGAAATCCTGCTGCATCTCAACGAGGATATTTTGCTGGTGCGCCAGCAGAACCAGGCCGTAATCCGCTTCCGCGCTAAACAGCGGAAGTAAAACGCGATCGCAATACGCCTGCACCCAGCAGCGCGCAGCCCCGGCAAGGGGTAAATCCAGGCGCTGGCTCAGACGACGTACCGCCGCAACCAGCAGACTGTCACCTCCGTCCGGTGCCGCCTGCGTCAGGCTCACCAGTACGTTGGTCTGGCTGTCTGGTGTCCCGAACAGCAGGTTCACGCGCAGGGCCATCAGGCTCTCTTCCTGGATGACGCCATTTTCATCACGCAGCCCCGCCCAGCCGTCTTCCTGCATAACACGCAGGGTCGGGTAGCGTGCCTGTAAGGTCTGCCAGCGCGCTGTCTTAGCCAGACGCGCCAGGCGCATACCGCGTTTAACCTCTTTCACCGACAGCGTGCGCACGGAGTTGGTCAGGCGCACGCTGAGGGAAAACTTGATCATGTCGCTGTTGGTTTCGCTGTACAGCGAGCGCGAGGAGCTGGTGGGCAGCCACTGCGCGCCCGCTTCGCCCAAATCCTGCAGGTCGCCGTTAGCCACAAGACGCTGGCACCAGGCCTGACCCAGCAAATGCTCGGCCTGCCACGGATGCATCGGCAGCAGCCAGCAGGTATCGGTGAAGTGACCGAGGAGCTCAGGGGCGCTCTGCGCTGCGAAGCGCAGCAGGCGTTCGCGAAGAGAGACGGCCAGGCTGTCGCCGGCAATCAATTCACGCTTAACCGCAAACCAGCGCAGCGGGAAGCGGGAGGCAAAATCAGGCAAATAGCGGCGCGCTTCACTTTCGTTAAACGGCTCGTGAGATTTGGGGGCCGGGTGAAACGCATGGCCCACCAGCAGCGCCTGTTCTGCTTGCGCAAAATTCAGCGGTTTGTCACGCAGGGTTGCCCAATTGTGGCGCAAATCGATGGCCTGCCAGGTGTGGGCATGGCTTTCAAGGGTGCGTTGCTTAAAGCGAGCCAGCGTTTCGGTATCGAGTGAGCCCTTAACTGAAGGTTTTTCCAGAATTAAGTCAATCAGTTGCGTGAAAGTGACGGCGTCACCGCTGTCGCTGTCGCGCTGGATAAGCGTCGCCGGAAAGTGATACTGATGATGCTGAGTTGGAGAGAAATAGCGTACCGGAACCCGAATGGCCTGGGTTGAAGAGAGCGGAATATGAATCTGCGATAGCTCATCCGCAACGGTAGCGGGGAGATAGCGCCAGTCCTTCGTTTCACGCAACAGGGCGTTCAAAAAACACTGGGCCGCAACGTCTGTACCGGCGGAGCGGGGCAGAGTACGCATAGGTGTACCTCATTCCATGATTGATAATAATTATCGTTATGATATGCATTCTGTTTACAGTCGCAACTATTTTTGCAATATTTGTTTTCATAAACTTCATGATTTCCACACATTTATTGACACTATGTTCACATTCTCATGCGCACTTACCCTGAAACACTGACGGAAAACCTCACCCCGAAAGCGAACTGGCCACTGGCGCTATGCGCCGGATTGTTAGGTATTGGGCAAAACGGTTTGCTGGTCATGCTGCCGCAACTGGTCACCCTGACCGGGTTATCGCTCTCCGTCTGGGCGGGGCTGTTAATGTTCGGCTCCATGCTCTTTTTACCCGCATCGCCGTGGTGGGGACGCCAGAGTGAGCGACACGGCTGCAAGGTCGTGATGCAGGCCTCGCTAAGTGGCTATCTGGCAAGTTTCGTCGTGATGGCGCTGGTGGTCTGGGCGATGGCAAGCGGGATGATGAGTGCTGTCTGGGGGCTGGCGGGCCTGATCCTCTCGCGCACGCTGTACGGCCTGACCGTCTCAGGGCTGGTGCCCGCGGCTCAGACATGGGCCATTCAGCGCGCGGGTCTGGATAAACGCATGGCCGCGCTGGCGACCATTAGCTCCGGCCTCAGCTGCGGTCGTCTGCTGGGGCCGCCGCTGGCGGCGATGATGCTTAGCGTCAATCCGGTGGCACCCCTCTGGTTGATGGCGATTGCACCGTTTATTGCTCTCCTGCTGGTCCTTCGAGAGGTCGCCGATCCGCCGCTGCCGCCGGTCGCGCATCAGGCGACGCGTGTGCAGGTTTCAATGCTGCCGTACCTTGTGCTGGCGTTGCTTCTGGCCGCACTGGTGAGCCTGATGCAGCTTGGCCTGTCACCGCATCTCAGCCCTCTGCTGGAGGGTAACCCGCGAGAGGTGAGTCATCATGTCGCGCTGCTGCTGAGTCTGGCCGCGCTGGCAACCCTCGCTGCGCAATTTCTGGTGGTCCGTCCACAGCATTTCAGCCCGGTGACATTGCTCTGCCTGGCCGCGGTACTGATGGTGACGGGACTGGGGCTAATGTGTATTGCCGGGCTGGTGTTGTTCTACGTGGGAATTGTCATGACGTCGCTGGGAGCCGCCATGGCGACGCCGGGATACCAGCTGCTGCTGAATGAACGGCTGACCACCGGAAAAGGGGCGGGAGTGATTGCCACCAGCCACACGCTGGGCTACGGCCTGAGTGCGCTGCTGGTGCCTGTCGTCACGCGTTTATTCGGCGAGGTATTTTTAACGCAGGCCGCCTGGGTGATGGCGCTGATGTTTCTGGTGATGAGCCTATGGGTACGGTCGGTCAATCGTACCCATGTCGACCCGTCTTAATGGAGCTGGTGAGATGAATTGCCGGCAGGATCCTCATTTTGCCGCAGACGCAGCAGAGGGTCTTGCTGATAAAACTGACAGAACCGTTGCCAGAGGGCCGGGAAACGGGGGGCGAAAAGCTCAGGCGCGCTAAAGAAATATTCTGACAGCACCGCAAAGCACTCCGCAGGATCGGTTGCCGCATAGGCATCGATGCTGGCGGCACTTTCGCCCACCAGATCTATCTCATCCTGGATATTATCCATTGCCGCATGCAGATCGTGTTCCCAACCTGCAACCTCACGAAGCGGGATCAGCGGTACACCGCTGGCGCGATCCCCATTGCGGGTATCCAGCTTATGCGCCACTTCGTGAATGATCAGGTTAAAGCCGGATGCGTCGAACGAGTCCTGAATATCAAGCCAGTTCAGGATGATGGGCCCTTGCTGCCAGCTTTGCCCGGACTGCACCACCCGCTGGTTATGCACCAGGCCGAAATCGTCCTGCCATTCATCGTCCACCACAAACGGTGCAGGGTAGATGAGCACTTCATGGAAGCCATCCAGCCACTCAATACCGAGTTCCAGTACCGGCAGACAGAAAAGCAGGGCGATACGCGCGTTTTTCAGGGGATCCAGCTCGAAGCCCTGCAGCGGAACCAGACGTTTTTGCTGCAAAAAGCGATCCGCCAGTTGAACCAGTTTTGATTGTTCATCCGGCTGAAGATTAGCCAGAACAGGGATCGCCAGCGCTTCATCCCACGGCAGCGCCATATTTCGGCCAGCGTCATTCGTTTTCCAGGGCCACTTAATCATCGCTTTGCTCGCAAACTCGTCACTTGAACAAAAGGGGAAGGTAAGGTTCTGTTAAAATGCCAGACATTCGGTCATTGCTTCAATTCCAGCCTGGATAAACTATCACTTCGTACGTAACGGTGGATAGCGGTTTGCTGGTATCACCTTCATTTTGTGAACTCAGTCGAAGCCTAATCTTATGACACTTCCCCCATTAAGGTCAGCGTGAAAACCAACTCCTTAAGGGATTTCGGTGTTTCACCGGTTGCGGCAGGACAATAAGCCGCTATTATTTTTGACTTTCGTTCGTATTGCCAGACAGGACATTCAGACGCTATGCCCGTAAATTTTGACCTTAACGATCTTTATGCTTTCAGAGCGTTAGTGGAATACGGCAACTTTCGGGTTGCTGCTGAATCTATCTGTTTGTCCCCGTCAGCACTGAGCCGCAGGATTGAAAAACTGGAGGCGGCGCTGGGAGCGAAGCTGTTTGACCGGACCACCCGCCACGTGGCTCTGACACTGTACGGGCAGAACTTTGCTGAACGTTCAGCGCAGTTGCTCGATAACGTTGAGTCCATGCTGGCTGATATTGATAAAGTGAGTGAAGAGCGGACCGGGCTGATTACCGTCGCTACGGTACCGTCTGCGGCCTATTACTTTATGCCGGATGTCATTCGTCGCTTTCAGTCCCGTTATCCGCGTGTCCGGATTAAGCTCATCGACAGCAGCGCGGGGAATGTCATTGACGCGGTTGCCCGTAGCCAGGCGGATTTCGGGATCTGTTTCACCGGGAGTTTGCCCTCTGAAATCGAGTTTTTCCCCCTTGTGGAAGATAGCTATGTCGCCGCGTGCAGGCGCGATCACCCTCTGGCAAAAAAGACTCACCTGACGTGGCAGGCGTTTTATCAGCAGGACTATATCATCCTCGACAAAACGTCAGGCAACCGTAACCTGCTCGACCGGATGCTGGGGGATATCGTGCCTGCGCGTCCCAGCGTTTGCGAAACGCGCCATGTGACCACGATGCTCGGTATGGTAGAGGCGGGCATCGGCATTGCTGCCGTGCCCGCCATGTCGATGCCGATGTCAGAGCACTCGCTACTGACGTCTGTCCCGCTCGTGGCGCCGGAGGTGAAACGCACTGTGGGGTTGATTCGACGCCGGGGGCGCATCCAGTCTTACATTGCGGCTGAACTGGAAAAACATATTACTGAGCAGTACCGCGGGACGTGACGGGGCTCATCCCCGTGTCGCGAATCACGGCGCTGGACTGTGTCGAGGAAAGGTAATCCAGCAGCGCTTTCCCTTCGCCAGGATGGTCGGCGTGGCGGGTCACGGCGCCCGCAAAGCGGGTGATGTATTGCAGGTTGTCCGGGAGTTTGCCAACAAACGTCACCCCTGGAATCGGCAGCAGTTCGCTGACCTGCTGGAAACCTACCGCGTATTTCCCTTTCGCCACTTCTTCGGCGACGGGGATGCGCTCAACCTTCGTTGCTTTACCCATCGCCTCTTTTTCAATCCCCAGCGTTTTGAACAGCGTCTGGCTGACGTATCTGCCGCTGGCGCTGTCGGAGTAGGCGATGGACTCCGCCTGAAGCAGCGTATGGCGAAGTTTTGCCTCGTTACTGATATCCGGGACGTCTGCGCCTTTTTTTACCACCATACCGACAGGGGAGTCCGCAAGTTCCGTGCGCGAGCCAGGCTGAGTCAGGTTGTCCTTTTCAAGTGTTGCCAGCGCATCGCCCACCATGATCACCACGTCGGCTTTTTCCCCGCGCGCAAGCCGGTTAGGAATTGCCTGCGGAGTCGTTCCCATAGACGGGCCGGGAATGAGCACAATGTTATCTCCGGTCTGGCGTTCATATTCCGGTGCCAGCTTTTCAAGGGCGGCTTTAAAACCGCCTGAGATCATGACCGTCACCTCTTTCGCTGAGGCACTGAAGCTCAGGACGGTCAGTATCAACGCGCCGGTGGTCAGTCGAGGAATCAGTCTCATGCCGCCCCCTCTGATTTCACGGTATTTTGCAGCGTCACTGCACGACGACGGTACAGGTAGAGCGTTGCCAGCAGGGCGCATACCGCGGCGAAACTCATCCAGTAGCCGGGAGAGGCTTTATCCCCGGTATATTCAATCAGCGCGGTAGACATTACCGGCGTGAACCCCCCAAATACCGCCGTTGCCAGACTGTAGGCCAGAGAGAACCCCGCCACGCGAACTTCAGAAGGCATGATCTCCGTGAGCGCCGGGATCATCGCACCGTTGTACAGGCCATAGAGGAAAGAGAGCCACAGCAGGACGCTCAGCATCATTGAGAAGCTCGGTGCCTGCGCCAGCAGCGTCAGTGCCGGGTAGCTCGTCGCCAGAGCCAGCAGCGTCATGGCGATAAGCACCGGTTTACGCCCAAAGCGGTCCGACAGCGCACCGCCTATCGGCAGCCAGATAAAGTTGGAAATTGCCACCAGAAGCGTAACCAGCAGGCTGTCCGAAGCGCTGAGCATCAGCACTTTTTTCCCGAAAGTCGGCGCGTAAACGGTGATCAGATAAAAGGCCGTGGTGGTCATTGCCACCATCAGCATGCCGGCAATGACCACCTGCCAGTTACCGAGCAGGGTTTTAAAGACCTGATGCATCTCCAGATGATGGCGGCGTGCGTTGAATTCCTCTGTCTCCTCCAGCTTGCGGCGCAGGAAAAAGATAAACGGTACGATTAAACAGCCGACCAGGAACGGGATACGCCAGCCCCATTCACGAATGGCGCTCTCTGCCATCAGCGCATTCAGCGCAAACCCCATGGCTGCCGCAACCATAATCGCGACCTGCTGGCTGCCGGACTGCCAGCTGGTGTAAAAACCTTTGCGGCCGGGCGTGGCAATTTCAGCCAGATAGACCGATACACCACCCAGCTCCGCTCCGGCAGAAAACCCCTGCAACAGTCGGCCAGTCAGAACCAGTAACGGTGCCCACAGACCTATGCTGTGATAAGACGGAATAAGCACGATCAGGAAGGTACCCGCCGCCATAATCGACAGGGTCACGATGAGTCCTTTTCTGCGCCCAACCTTGTCGATATAGGCACCCAGTACGATTGCCCCGATGGGGCGCATTAAAAATCCTGCGCCGAAGACGGCAAACGTCATCATCAGGGAAGCAAATTCACTGCTCGCCGGGAAAAAGGTATGCGCGATGTAGGTCGCATAAAAGCCAAAGAGGAAGAAGTCGAATTGCTCGAGAAAGTTGCCGGACGTCACGCGAAGTATCGCGCCCGCTTTCGAGCGAACGGTTGCAGGTGAGGTTGAGGAAAACATGGTTATCTCCAGTTTATTGTTGACGTTTTGCTCGTCTGTTTCTGAAAACTGGATCAAGAACCCCAAATTTATAAGCGCAATTAATACATGGACTGATGCATTTAACGCATCAATAGCGCGTGGTCGATCGGGAGTGATTGCCGTAACAACAACTTAACAATTAATTGATTTTTTATTCACCAGTTTGGGTAAGTCACTGATATTGCCGTTTTGTGACATCGCGCAGAGGCACCCTTGTTTGCAGAGAATACAAAAGCCAGGCGATGCCTGGCTGTTAACTATCACTTACCGCGACTTACCGCAACGCGTTGGCAATCGCACTGAACATCAGTGAGGCTTCCAGCGGCTGTGCGCTAAACGACGGTTCGGCCTGCGGCCAGGTGGACCACTGAACGATCACCAGATTTTCCGCCTGGTTTACCATGATCATCTGCCCAAAGATCCCCAGCGCCCAGAGCGAGCCTTTCAGCGACTCATTCGCCGCGGGCACCACCTTCGTGGCCGTGACGGGCACTTCGTTGTTCCACCACTGATAGCCGTACAAGCCGGTCGGGTGTGCGTCAGAGACAGATCCATCAGCCTGCGTCCAGCATGAGGCGTCTTTCACCCAGTTGTCAGGCAGGATCTGTTTGCCGTTCGGTAGTGTGCCGTTATGCAGGATAAACTCCCCGAAGCGTCCCCAGTCTTCCAGCGTGGCGTTAAAGCCATGCGCGCCGACATCATGCTGACCTTTACGGTAGGCATGCCATACACCGTCGCTCGCCATGCCGTACGGCTGCCAGATGCTCTTCTCAAGATAGGCGGCCAGGGTCATGCCCGTTGCACGCTCAAGCACGTCACCCAACAGCCAGGCACCACCGGAGGAGTAAGACCAGTGCTGGCCTGCCGGGTGTTCGCGTTTCAGCCCGGACACCAGTTTACGCACGCAGTCATAGGTACCTGGTTTCGCTTCACACTCGGTGAGCTGTGCGAAATCGGAGGTGGGATTGGTGTAGTCTTCGTTCCATGCCACGCCGGAGGTGTGGGTGATCAGCTGTTTTACGTCACACCGTCCCAGGCGGTGCCTTTCAGGTCTGGCTCGTATTGCGTGACCAGGTCGTCGAGTGAGCGAATTTTTCCCTCTTTGAGAGCCACACCAACCAACGTTGAGACCACGGATTTCCCGACCGAACGGGAGGTCCAGAGCGTCGTATCCGTATTGCCTTCGCCGAGATATTTCCACGCGATTTTGCCGTCTTTCAGTACCAGCATGCCGCTCACGTTCTGACGTTTCAGGTAGTCCTGCAGGTTATAGGTCTTGCCGTTGACCTGATAGCGGGCGTCAGTGAGCGGTTTCTCTGCGCTGAGCAGCGGCGTGGCGTTGCCGTGATGGAACACATCTCCCGCGTAGTTGCGGTAGTCATTTCGAAAGCCGACCACGCGATCCGCCTGGCTCCAGGTGAGCATCTTGTGCGTGTCAGGAAGCTGTTTGTCGAACGGAGCAGGGCAGGTGTTCAGGTCAGTACCGTCGCAGGCAGCCAGCGCGACAGGCGCAAACAGACCGCTGCACAGGCTAATTACAACGCCCGCCAGCAGCGTGCGGTTCAGTGAAGGATAATTCATCATTTTTCTCGCTGTGATTAGGAACGCCTTCAGTTTAAGAACCCGCGACTTATAATAAAAAACGCGTAATGGGGGAAATTCCCCCCGAAAACTGAATGGAGAGTGGCGTGTCGACGGTAATTTATTCCTTTGCCCAACTGGAAGCGTTTACCGCCGTGGTGGAATACGGTGGCCTGGCAAAAGCGGCGATGAAGCTCGGGAAAGATCGTACGACGCTGCGCGACCTGATTGATTTTCTCGAAGATGGATTAGGGTACAGGCTGTTTGTGCGTGAAGGACGCACACTGCGTCTGACCCCTGAGGGCGAGCAGCTGCAGCGGCAGGCGCACCTGCTGATGCGCCAGGTGAAAGCCTTTGAGGCATTTGCCAGCGCGGTACCGGAGCGTGCTACGCAGGACATCACGCTGGTTTACGATCCCTTTACCTCAAGGCCATTTTTGCAGGCGCTGATTGGCGAGATGGCGAAGCGACATTTACGTCTGAGCCTGGTCAGCGCCTCCCGGGATGAGGCTGAAGCGATGCTGGCCAGCGGGCAGGCGGATCTGGGCATTTGCCAGGCACGTAATCGCAGTGTGGGTAATGAAATGGAGTGGCGGGCGCTCGGGGCGATCGATATGGATTTCTACGCCTGCAACACGCTGTTCGCTGAAGCCACGCAGCCGCTGTCGCTGCTTGAGTTGTCGCTGGTGCCGCAGGTGATTATGCACGCCGCCTCGGATGAGCCGGTGGCACGTCGTCTGCAGATATCGGGGCACACCCTTTTCACCAATGAGCTGGAGATGTTGCGGGGCCTGCTGGAGCAGGGATGCGGCTGGGGATTTTTACCGACGCATTTCCAGCCGACCGGGTGGAAAAAGGTAAAAAGGCTGCACACCGAAGTGGGCAGCCAGGGGATAAGTCAGACGATGGTGACCATCTGGAAGCCGGGAAGCGACAAGCGAGAGAGGATCGCTGAAACGCTGTCGCTGTTACCGGCGTTGTGGAAAAACTCAGCGCTGTGAACACCCATTGCACTGCTGATTCTGGATCTGCTGGAAGAAGTCGTTACCTTTGTCATCCACCAGGATAAACGCCGGGAAGTTTTCCACTTCGATTTTCCAGATGGCTTCCATACCCAGTTCAGGATAGGCCACGCACTCCAGACGCTTGATGCTGTTTTGTGCCAGTACCGCCGCCGGGCCGCCGATGCTGCCGAGGTAGAAACCGCCGTGCTTATGACAGGCATCGGTCACCTGCTGGCTACGGTTGCCTTTCGCCAGCATGATCATGCTCGCACCGTGAGACTGCAGCAGGTCGACGTACGAATCCATCCGTCCAGCCGTGGTTGGGCCGAGAGAGCCTGATGCATAGCCTTCCGGAGTCTTGGCCGGGCCTGCGTAGTAGATTGGATGGTCTTTGACGTACTGCGGCAGTTCTTCACCGTTGTCGAGCAGCTCTTTCAGCTTCGCGTGGGCAATGTCGCGCGCCACGATGATTGTGCCGTTCAGTGACAGGCGGGTAGAGACCGGATGAGCAGAAAGCTGGGCCAGGATCTCCTTCATCGGCTTATTCAGATTGATGCTGACCACGTCGCCTTCACCCTGTTGACGCAGGAATTCAGGAATATACTGGCCCGGATTGTGTTCCAGCTTCTCAATCCAGATACCGTCGCGGTTGATTTTGGCTTTGATGTTGCGGTCAGCGGAGCAGGAGACGCCCATGCCAATGGGGCAGGAGGCACCGTGGCGCGGCAGACGGATCACGCGAATATCATGGGCGAAGTATTTCCCGCCAAACTGCGCGCCGAGGCCGAGGTTCTGTGCTTCCTGAAGCAGTTCCTGTTCGAGCTGAACATCACGGAACGCCTGACCGTGTTCGTTGCCTTCGGTGGGCAGCGCGTCGTAATAGCGCGTTGAGGCGAGCTTAACGGTTTTCAGCGTCGCTTCAGCCGACGTTCCCCCAATCACGAAGGCAATATGGTAAGGCGGGCAGGCCGCGGTACCCAGGGTACGCATTTTCTCAACCAGGTAGTTTTTCAGCTTCGCCGGGGTAATCAGCGCTTTGGTTTCCTGATAGAGATAGGTTTTATTCGCGGAACCGCCGCCTTTTGCCATGCACAGGAATTTATACTCGTCCCCGTCGACGCTGTAGAGATCGATCTGCGCAGGCAGGTTAGTGCCGGTATTGACCTCTTTATACATATCCAGCGCGGCATTCTGGGAATAACGCAGGTTATCTTCGATGTAGGTGTTATAGACACCCTGACTCAGCGCGGCTTCGTCACCGCCACCGGTCCAGACGCGCTGGCCTTTTTTACCCATGATGATCGCCGTACCGGTATCCTGGCAGGTGGGCAGCACGCCTTTGGCCGCGATTTCAGAGTTGCGCAGGAACTGCAGGGCAACGTATTTATCATTTTCGCTGGCTTGTGGGTCGTTAAGAATAGCGGCAACCTGTTTCTGATGCGAAGGGCGCAGCATAAAGGCGGCGTCGTGGAAGGCCTGCTGTGCCAGCAGCGTCAGCGCTTCGGGTTCCACTTTCAGGATCTCCTGACCCTCAAATTCGGCAACAGAGACATGTTCTTTGGTCAGCAGATAGTATTCGGTATCGTCGTGTGCAAGAGGGAAGGGGTTCTGGTAGTAAAACGGTTTGTTTGACATAGCGTATTGCTCCAAAAAAATAAAACCGCCGGAGGGGTAGTCCGGCGGTCAGGGATCAGAACATCATGGACATCCACGGATAACCAATCAGCAGCAGGGCCGCCAGGAAGATGGCACCAAAGATGGTGCCGAGGCGCCAGTAGTCTTTGGTTGGCAGGTAGCCGCTACCGTAGTAGATAGGGCTAGGGCCGGTACCGTAAGGGGTGATAATCCCCATGACACCCAGGGAGGTCACCATCAGCAGGACGAACACCTCCATATTCATGCCAGGAATGGTAGAGGCGATGGTCAGCATCGCTGGCAGCAGCGCCGTGGTGTGTGCGGTGGTGCTGGCAAACAGGTAGTGCAGCAGGTAGAACGCCAGCAGCAGTACGATGGTGGCAACACCCGGCGAGATACCGCTCATCAGCAGACCGCCTTCTTTACCCAGCCAGCTAATGAAGCCCGTGGAGGAGAGACCATCCGCCAGCGCAACCAGGGTGGCGAACCAGACGAAGGTGTTCCAGGCGGCTTTATTCCCGGTGATATCGTTCCACTCCAGCACCCCGGTCCACAGCATCAGACCCACGATTAACAGTGCAGCCATCGCCGGTTCAATCCACGCGGCGGCGAAAATCCACATCAGCAGCGCGCAGCAGACGAAAATCAGCAGCAGGATTTCGTTACGGGACAGTTTGCCCAGTTTTTCCAGTTCACGGGTCGCCCACAGTGGCACTTCGTTGTTCACTTTAACTTCAGGCGGGTAGAACCAGTAGGCCAGCAGCGGCATGGTCAGAATCAGCAGCACGCCCAGCGGCAGGAATGCGATAAACCAGGTGCCCCAGGAGATGTCGATCCCCACGGTGCTTTTCACCAGCGCCAGCGCCAGCAGGTTCGGTGCGAGGGCAGACAGGAACATTGAGCTGGTAATACAGGCCGCGGTGATCGCCACCCACATCAGGTAAGAACCAATTTTACGCGCGCTTGGATCGTTCGGTTTTGAACCATACAGCGGCGGCAGGTTAGCGATAATCGGATAGATGGTCCCGCCACTACGCGCGGTGTTGGAAGGTGTAAACGGTGCCAGCAGCAGGTCCGCGAAGGTGATAGCGTAACCGAGCGTCAGGCTGCGACGACCCAGATATTTCACCAGAATCAGCGCCAGACGGCGGCCGAAGCGGGTTTTGTCATAGCCTGCGGCAAACATGAAGGCACCGAAAATCAGCCATACGGTAGAGTTACCAAAACCGCTCACGGCCCATTTAAAGGAGGCACCCGCCAGTTTGAATTTCGGGTCGGCCAATTGTTCCGGGCTGAACAACACCCACTGGCTGCAGAGCGCAATTGCCACGACGCCGGTCAGGCCAATGACCGCGCCTGGCAGCGGTTCGAAGATTAAACCGACAATCACGCCGACAAAGATAGCGAAGTAGTGCCACGCGTAAGGAGGAAGCCCTTCCGGGACCGGAACAAACAGTAACAGCACGGCAACGACAATGGGCAATGCCATCATTAGCAGACGTTTTGCCTTTCCGTTGGATGCGTGACTCGCCACAGGGGGCGTTACAGCAGTTTTTGTATTCATAGTTTCGCGTCTTAAGTTGTCAGGAATTCGGTTATGCGCTGAAATATTCATTTGCTTTCTTTAGTTTGTTTTTATTTTATTTAGTTACTAAAGGTGCGCATTTGCTATTTCAGTAATAGCGATTTAACGCATTTTTGATGCGCTAAATTAAAAATTGATGATATTTATATATTGCGCCTTTGACTGTCTCGATGCTTGATCGCGATCAAGAAAATAGAGTTGCGGTGGTGTTTTTGTTCAACTGATAATAACCACTCTGGCGTATGTGGTTATTATTTATTTTGATATGGATTTTACTCAAGGTTGTTAACATTTCATATAACCATTTTCATATAACTCTTTGTTTACAATGGTTTGTTTTTGTCTCTTGGGATCGTGAAAAGGTCATTGATACGTTAACAGTGTTTAAAGGATTGTGAATGGAGTAATTAATATTGCTAACACCAATGTGTTATTAATGTTATTGAGGGGATTAAATAGTTTTTTAACTAACGTAATAGCTTTAGAAACTAAAAAAATCATTATATTAGTATTATGACATCGGAATAAAAAATCGAAATAAAACTGAGCCCGATAACGAATTCTTAATTTTAAAGTTTGGAGTTTCTATTATGAGCACTAACGAACGTATTCTAAGCCCCTTCACATTACCGAATGGTACCGAACTGAAAAACCGTTTGTTAATGGCCCCTATGACGACCTGTACCGGTTATTACGACGGTACGGTGACCAGCGAGCTGGTTGAGTACTATCGCGCCCGCTCAGGCAGTATTGGTACCATTATTGTTGAGTGCTGCTTTGTTGACGATCTCGGTCTCGCCTTCCCGGGTGCGATTGGCATTGATAACGACGAGAAAATCGCCGGGCTGGCGAAGATCGCTGAGGCGATTAAGTCCAAAGGATCTAAAGCGCTGCTGCAGATCTACCACGGCGGCCGCATGGTTGATCCGAAACTGATCGGTGGCCGCACGCCGGTGGGGCCAAGTGCCGTTGCCGCGCCACGTGACGGCGCCGCCACGCCGGTTGCCCTGACGGGGGAAGAAGTCGAAGGGATGATCGGTAAGTTCGGTGAAGCAGTACGCCGTGCGATTCAGGCGGGTTTCGATGGCGTTGAAATCCATGGGGCCAACACCTATTTGATTCAGCAGTTCTACTCTCCAAACTCTAACCAGCGTGACGACGAGTGGGGTGGCAGCCGCGATAACCGCGCGAAATTCCCGCTGGCCGTGCTCGACATCACCCATAAAATGGTGCGCCAGTACGCCGATGACGCCTTTATCATCGGCTATCGCTTCTCCCCTGAAGAGCTGGAAGAGCCGGGCATCCGCTTTGAAGACACCATGTACCTGCTGGAAAAGCTGGCCGCGCGCGGTGTGGATTATCTGCACTTCTCCGTTGGCGCAACCCTGCGTCCTTCTATTGTCGACACGCAGGATCCGACCCCGCTTATCGAAAAATACCGCGCAATGCGTTCTGACACGCTGACGCAGGTGCCGGTCATGGGCGTCGGTGGCGTGGTCAATGCCGCGGATGCGAACGAGGCGCTGGAACATGGCTACGATCTTATCGCCGTAGGCCGCGCCACCATCGCCTACCCGGACTGGACAGACCGCATCGCGGCGGGAGAAACGCTGGAACTGTTTATGGACAGCACCCGACGCGAAGCGCTAAGCATCCCTGAGCCGCTGTGGCGTTTCTCGCTGGTGGAGGCGATGATCCGCGATATGAGCATGGGTGAATCGAAATTTAAACCGGGCATGTTTATTGAGAATGTTCGGGACGATAGCAACGAACTGGTGATTAACGTCAGCCTGGAGACCGACCGCATCGCCGACATTGAACTGGCTTCTGGCCCGACCCAGGACGTTGAGTTTGTCACCAGCTTCGAAGAGATCCGCACCCGTATTCTGGATGCAAACACCCCGC
This sequence comes from Enterobacter sp. WPR_3_1, assembly GCF_003635055.1. Classification (NCBI taxonomy): domain Bacteria; kingdom Pseudomonadati; phylum Pseudomonadota; class Gammaproteobacteria; order Enterobacterales; family Enterobacteriaceae; genus Enterobacter; species Enterobacter sp. WPR_3_1. The sequence continues at coordinate 549,090 of NZ_RBXU01000008.1, forward strand.
ACGTGGATGCCATTACCGGTGCAACCAGCCAGAGTGAAGCGGTCAAAAAAGCGGTGTCCAAAGCCATGCTGAAATCCAGCAAAGCGCTGGCAGCCGAAGAGGGTGTCGACCCGAACGAGACCCGAAGCGTTGACGTTGTGGTGGTCGGTAGCGGTGGCGCGGGTCTGGCCGCAGCAATCCAGGCGCATGACGAAGGCGCAAGCGTGCTGATTGTTGAGAAAATGCCCTCCATCGGCGGTAACACCATTAAAGCGTCTGCGGGGATGAACGCCGCGGAAACACGCTTCCAGCGGGTGAAAGGGATTCAGGACAGCAAAGAGCTGTTTTATCAGGAAAGCCTGAAAGGCGGTAAAAACAAGAACAACCCGGAACTGTTGCGCCGCTTTGTGGAAAATGCCCCACAGGCGATCGAGTGGCTGGCGACCCGCGGCATTATGCTCAACGACATCACCACCACCGGCGGGATGAGCATCGACCGTACTCACCGTCCAAAAGACGGTTCTGCGGTGGGCGGCTATCTGATTAGCGGCCTGGTGCGTAACGTCAACAAACGCAACATCGAGGTTATGCTCGATACGTCGGTCAGCGACATTCTCTTCGAGAACGGCGAAGTCACCGGCGTACGTCTGACCACGGAAGAAAACGAAACCCTTACCGTAGCAACCAAAAGCGTCATTGTGGCTACCGGTGGTTTCAGCGCCAATAGCCAGATGGTGGTTAAGTACCGTCCTGACCTGGAAGGTTTCGTGACCACCAACCACAAAGGGGCGACAGGGGGCGGTATCGCGCTGCTGGAGCGTATTGGCGCCGGTACGGTCGATATGGGGGAAATCCAGATCCACCCAACCGTTGAGCAGAAAACCTCGTACCTGATTTCCGAATCCATCCGCGGTGGCGGGGCGATTCTGGTGAATCAGCAGGGGAACCGTTTCTTCAACGAGATGGAAACCCGCGATAAAGTCTCTGCACAAATTATCGCCCTGCCGGAGAAATACGCTTACATCGTCTTTGATGAGCACGTCCGCGCCAAAAACAAAGCGGCAGATGAGTACATCGCCAAAGGGTTTGTCACTAGCGCCAGCTCACCTAAAGCGCTGGCTGAAGCCCTGGGTATGGATTACCACGCTTTCCTGGCGACCCTGGAGCGTTACAACGGCTTTGTTGAAAAACAGCACGATGACGATTTTGGCCGTACGACCGCGCTGCGTGCACCAATCAACGAAGGGCCATTCTATGCCATTCAGATTGCGCCGGGCGTGCACCACACCATGGGCGGTGTGACCATTAACACCGAAACCTGCGTACTGGACAGCAACCACAACGTGCTGCCAGGGGCATTTGCGGCCGGTGAAGTGGTCGGTGGTATCCACGGTGGTAACCGTATCGGGGGTAACGCGGTGGCAGATATCATTATTTTTGGTACGCTTGCCGGACATCAGGCGGCGATGCGCGCGAAAAGGGCGTAAGTCAGCCGTAAGGGTATGCCGGATACGCACCGTGTATCCGGCATTTCAACCAGGGAGCTTGCACCATGTCTTCTGACCACCGCGTCTACAGTTACTCCGCCGTTCTGATGGGATCGCCCATTCTCCTGAAGCTTTTCGCTCATGATGAAGCCCTCGCTTCTCGCGTTTTTAGACTGATTAAACAGTATGAAGACCTGCTGACCGTCAACCGTGCCAGCTCGCAGGTGATGGATATCAACCATGCTGCCGGTCAGCATCCTGTCACCGTCAGTCGCCCGGTTTTTGAGCTTATCCGCTGTGCGAAAGCGGCAAGCCAGCTCAAGGACAGCGCATTTAACCTGGCCATCGGCCCGCTGGTGAAACGCTGGAAAATCGGTTTTCGGGGAGATAGCGTTCCGCCTGCCGATGAAATCGCGTCGTTGCTCGCCATTACCCATCCTGAGGATGTGGTCCTTGATGAGGCCAGCAGCAGCGTGTTCCTGGCCCGGGCGGGCATGGAGATTGATCTGGGGGCCATCGCCAAAGGCTATATCGCCGACAGAGTGCGCGATTACCTGCGTAAAGAGGGTGCTCAACTGGGGCTTATAAATCTTGGCGGTAATATCCAGACGCTGGGTTCACCGGAAGGGGGCTGGAGCGTGGGGCTCAAAAAACCGTTCGCCGGGGAGGCGCTGATCGGTACGATGACCGTAGAGAACATGTCGGTGGTGACATCGGGTACCTACGAACGCTTTTTTGAGCAGAACGGCAGGCGTTATCACCACATACTTGACCCGCGCACCGGCTATCCGCTGGATAACGAACTGGACAGCGTCACCATCATTTCGAAAAACTCCATTGATGGTGATATCTGGACCACGCTGATGTACGGCATGGGCGTCAGTAAAGGCTGTTCAGCGCTGCGTGCACGACCCGACATTGAAGCAATCTTCGTGACCAAAACAAAAGAAGTGGTGCTCTCTTCAGCGCACCACTTCCGCTTTACCTTGCTGGATAACAGCTACCGCGTTACTGACAGTACTGCTTGAGCAGTGCCGTCTGTTCGGGCTGCAGGCGATAGCGATACACCGGCCGCCCGGTGGCACCGTAGTGAATGCTGGTAAACAGAATGTTGATTTGCGCCAGCCAGATCAGGTATTTGCGACAGGACACGCGTGAAATATTGACCGCGTTTGCCAGATCATCGGTGGAAAACTCCGTCTCCGGGTGCGCATCAATCCACTGACAAATCGTACGCAGCGTTTGCGGCGTTAACCCTTTCGGCAGTTTTTTACTGTCCGCCAGTTCCGGCGCACCGCCGTGGATCAATCTGTCGACGTCGGCCTGCTCATAGTACTGATGCGATCCCATCAGGCTGTGCTTTGCCTTCCAGCCGTTCAGCGCCTCTTCAAAACGCGGGAACTGGAACGGTTTAATCAGATAATCCACCACACCGTAATGGATGGAGGTCTGGATGGTGGCGGCATCGGCGGCGGAGGAGATCATAATGACATCGATCGGCCGGCCTGAGGCACGGATGACGGGAAGGAGATCCAGCCCGTTATCCTGCTGCATATAGACATCCAGCAGCACCAGATCGACAGGCTGGCTGGGGTCGTTAATGATGGCCCTGGCCTGGTTGAGCGTGGAGGCGACGCCACAGCAGCTAAAGCCTTCAACACGGTTGACATACAGACGGTTGAGGTCGGCCACCATGGCGTCATCATCGACAATTAACACATTTATCACGCGATATTCCTCTCGCTATCCCAGGGGATGTGAACAAAAAATTGGGTAAATACGCCAGGCTCAGACTCGACGGTAATGTCTCCGCCCAGGTTCTGGATCTGCTGACGAGCAAGGAACAGCCCAACGCCGCGATTTTCGCCTTTGGTTGAGAAGCCCTTTGTAAAAACAGCCTCGAGCTGAGCCGGATCAATACCGGGGCCATCGTCGCTGACTTCGCAACTGAGCCAGCCATTCTGATAATGTAGCAGCAGGCCAATTTCGCCTTCCTGCTGTCCTTCCATCGCGTCGAGCGCGTTTTCAATGAGGTTACCCAGCACGGTAATCAGCACCGCAACCTGCTCTTCGTTGGCGGTATCCGGTATCTGGCACTCATCGGCCAGCGTCAGGGCGATCCCTGCTTCCTTAGCCCGGTTGATTTTACCCAGCAGGAACCCGGCTATCACCGGAGATTTAACTTTGCTCTGAATGGTACCAATATCGGTCTGATAATTATGCGCCGTCTGGATGATGTACTCTTCAAGTTTGTCGTAGCGCTTCATATGCAGCAGACCGAGGATCACGTGCAGTTTGTTCATAAACTCGTGCGTATGGGAGCGCAGGGCATCGACATAATTGACCATGCCATCGATACGCTGCATCAGCTGGCTGATTTCCGTTTTATCGCGAAAAGTGGTGATGGCACCAATAACCCGCTCCTGGCTTTTAACAGGTACCATGTTGCACAGCAAGAGTCGCCCGTTGCAGCTGATCTCCTGATCCTTGCGTGCAATGCCACTCTTCGAGACTTCCCGCAGGCTTGCCAGCAGGGGAGCACTGGCATTTTCGGTCTGTTTGCCGGAAGGCAGAAGCAATATTTCTCTGGCGGTGTGGTTAATCATCGTCACCCGCCCCTGAATATCCACGGCCAGTACCCCTTCGCGAAGCGACTGCAGCATCGCCTGCCGCTGTTCGAACAGCGCCGAGATCTCATACGGCTCAAGGCCGAACAGGATACGTTTGAGCACGCGAACCAGGCCCCAGATGGCCAGCGAGCTCATCAATATACTGAATAATATGGTCCAGACGGCGTTAAGCCGCCCGCGGGCAATCTGATCTTCCACTTTTTTAAGGGAGATACCGACCACCACCACGCCGATCTGCTCGTGCTGGCTATCAAAGACGGGGGTGAAGACGCGAAGCGCTTCGGCGAGGGCACCCCGGTTAACGGCGACATGTTCCTTTCCTTCCAGCGCGGGCGTCAGGTCATCGCCGATAAAGTGCAGACCTAGCAGGGCTTCGTTCGGGTGCGAGTAACGAATACCGCGCATGTCGGTGACCACGGTGAAGAGCAGGTCGTTGCGCCTGGTGACCGCCTGGGCGATGGGCTGAATAATATCCGCCTGGGGAGCCTGCATCAGACCGCGTTGAATTTCGGGACTGTCGGCCAGCGTTCGCGCGATCCCAAGGGCCGTATCCTTAACATCATCGCGGGTGGCACGGGTGATTTGGACGGAATAGAGCGCAAATACCAACAGCAGCACAGAACCGATAATCGCGCACACCATTAACGTGACCAGGGTGTTCAGTTTCATGGGGCGCTTGCGCGTCAGGGGGAAGGGCTGCAAATCGCTCATCAAAACTCCGCGATGATTAAGAAAGGGGTAATTATCGCCGATGACGCGCGTTTCTTAAAGCCATGTAAAGGCATGGATTCGGTCCTCTTTTCGTGACCCTCCTCGCAGGTCACCTGTCTAAAACACTTTATAGTGTAGGGGTACTCATAATAAGGAGGTTGTTTATGAGCATTACGCTTACCGGTTCGGTCAAGGAAAGACGGCACGCCAGCACGATGAATATCGATAGATTGTCCACGCTGGACATGCTGAAAGTCATTCACCAGGATGATGCCCTCATCTCCGCTGCAATAACCCCATGTTTAACAACGATCGCCCGCGTGGTGGATAACGCCGCTGCGACCCTGAGTCACGGTGGTCGTCTGGTCATTGTTGGCGCCGGCCCGTCAGGTCGTGTCGCGCAGCAGGCAGCCGATGAGTATGCCCCGGGAAAAACGCCTGTGATCGCCATAACGGCGGGAGAGGAGGCGGGCAGCTACGAGCGCGGTGTCGCCGACCTGCAGGCCATCAAATTTGGTGAACAGGATATGATGCTGGCGGTCACCGTCAGCGGCAAAACACCGTGGGTCTGGGGCGCGATGCGCCATGCGTGGTCGTTGGGTTCCCCGGTCGCGGCTATTACGGATGACGCGCAAAGTGAAGCCGCACAGCTGGCGAGCATGGTGATTGCCCCGGAGCTTGGCGCGGACGCGATCGCGGGTTATATCAATACCAAAGCCGGGATCGCACAAAAAATGATCCTGACCATGATAACCACCGGCCTGGCGGTTCGAACCGGACGCGTATTCAGCAACCTGCGCGTGGATCTGGACGCCAGCAACACCAAATGGTCTGAACGGCAAATTGCCATCGTCATGGAAGCGGGGGGATGCACCCGGTCAGCGGCGAAAGCCGCGCTGGAGAGCTGCAACCATAACTGTAAAACAGCGGTGCTGATGGTGCTGACAGGGCTGGATGCCTGGAAGGCGCATGAACTGCTGGCGCAGAACAACGGCTTTATTCGTCTGGCACTGCAGGAAGCTCCGTAACATTTCTCTGTTGAATAAAAAAAGCCCGCGATGCGGGCTTTTATCATAGTGGGAAGTTAGAACTGGTACGTCATACCTACGCCAACGATGTCATCTGTAGAGATGCCGTTTGCTTCGTAGAAGCTTTCGTCGTTGTCCAGCATGTTGATTTTGTAATCAACATAGGTGGAGAAGTTTTTGTTAAAGCTGTAGGTCATACCGACGTCGATATAGTTAACCAGATCCATGTCGCCATGCTGGCCCTGTGGGTTACCCGCATTGCCAGGATAAGTCATGTCCTTGCCTTTGGAGTAAACCCATGCGAGGGACGGACGCAGGCCGAAGTCGAACTGGTATTGTGCCACGGCTTCAAAGTTCTGCGTCTCATCCGCAATCCCGGTATCGCCATATGGCGTCATATTACGGGTTTGCGCATACATCATCGCCAGATAAACGCTGTTGGCATCATATTTCGCGCCAACGGTCCACACTTCCGCAGTCTTACCGCCGGCGAAACGTGCGCTGTCTTGTATACCCTTCGCTTCCTGCTCATTGGTACGGTCAGAAGAGGAGTAGGCCGCGCCTAAGGTCAGGCCAGACAGATCGCCGGAGAAATCATAGCTAGTGGACATACCGAAGCCATCACCGTTCTGGAAACGCACGTCGTTATGACCGTTCTTGGTCCCTTCCTGATCTTCTGTTGCGTCCTGACCTTCGTTTGCCCCCTGATACTGCAGCGCAAAATTCAGACCCTCAACCAGGCCGAAGAAATCGGCATTACGGTAAGTCGCCACACCGTTTGCACGGCCGACCATGAAGTTGTCGGTCCAGGTATAAGAATCGCCCCCAAATACGGGCAGCATATCGGTCCAGGCTTCAACATCATACACGACGCCGTAATTACGACCGTAATCGAATGAACCGTATTCGCCATATTTCAGGCCAGCGTACGCCAGACGGTTAAATGAAGTATCACCGGCACTTTCGGTATTATTGGCGTAGGTTTTATATTCCCACTGGCCATAACCAATAACATCGTTAGTGATTTGTGTTTCGCCTTTGAAACCAATTTGTACATAGGTTTCATCGCCATCATCCCCAGGGTGATCAGAGAAGGTATGACGCGCATCGATCTTACCGTACAGATCAACTTTATTACCATTTTTGTTATACATTTCAGCTGCATGTGCTGCGCCAGCCATTAATAACGCGGGTACGAGAATTGCCAGAACTTTTCTTTTCATTATATATTCCCTTTAAAGATAATTAATATGAATATATGTAATCACTCTCTGTCATTACAGAATTGATACTATTCTACGCAATGTCATTTTGGTTCAAAAATAAATGTAATTAAAATCGTAGAAATATTGCAAAACATTTCTATCTGTCGCTTTATTTTTCTGGTGAATTAGAGTTTAGGATATATAGAAATAAATTATCATTAAGTATTTAGCGGCAGTATTATTTAATATCTCCAATTGATATTAAATATATTTCCTCGGGAATGCAGGGTACACGCGTCCCTGTCAGGACAAGCCGTGATAGCGGCGGGGAAAGTTGCTATTGTAGCCGTTTTAACAACAGGACGTGATGATGGAACTTACGCAGTGGCAGTCTCGCTTTGAGCGTTGGCTCGATGAAAACCACGCGACCCACGACGCCGCGCATGATATTTCGCACTTTCGTCGTGTCTGGATGACGGCGCAAACAATCATGGCGAACCAGGCGGTCGATTCACTGGTGGTACTGACCGCCTGTTATTTCCATGACATTGTCAGCCTGCCGAAAAACCATCCCCAACGCAGCCAGTCATCACGTCTGGCGGCCAGCAAGACGCTCGATATTCTGCGTCGCGATTTTCCGGATTTCTCCTCTGAACGCTATGCGGCCGTGGAGCATGCCATTGAAGCGCACAGTTTTAGCGCCGGTATCGCGCCGCACAGTCTTGAAGCCAAAATTGTTCAGGATGCTGACCGGCTGGAAGCGCTTGGTGCTATTGGTCTTGCGCGCGTCTTTGCGGTATCGGGGGCGCTGGGCGTGGCGCTCTTTAACGCTGAAGACCCGTTTGCCGACGCGCGCACCCTTAATGACCGCGCCTTTGCCCTCGACCATTTTCAGACCAAGCTGCTGCGCTTGCCTGATACAATGCACACAGACGTGGGGCGCGAACTTGCGCAACACAACGCCGATTTTCTCATCCAGTTTATGGCGAAATTAAGTGCCGAATTACAGGGCGACTGCCTGGGGCTGGATACCCAGGTGCTGAGCCGCTTCCGTCGCAGTTTGAGCGAGTGAACTGTGGTAATCTGTTTCCAGTCTTTATTCTCCGGTTAAAAGAATGCAGGAAAATCGATCAGTGAGTGAGCCCGCGCCAGAGCAGGCTGAGAAATCAACGGCAACGGTACAGGCTTTATTGCGCCAGCTGCTGGATATCTATGATGCTAAAACGCTGGCGAATCAGCTGGTGGCGCACGGTGAGAGCCACTGGAGCCCGGCAATCCTGAAGAGACTGCTGACCAGCGAGCGGGCAGGGCAGCGTCTGAGTGAGGGCGAGTTTCGTTATCTGCAAAACCTGCTTCCGCGTCCTTCAGCCGCGCACCCAAACTATGCCTTCCGTTTTATCGATCTGTTTGCCGGCATTGGCGGCATTCGACACGGGTTTGAGGCGATTGGCGGGCAGTGTGTGTTTACCAGCGAGTGGAACAAACATGCGGTCCGTACCTACAAAGCCAACTGGTACTGCGATCCCCATGAACACCGTTTCAACGCCGATATCCGTGATGTTACGCTGAGCCACAAAAGCGGCGTGAGTGATGAAGAGGCGGCTGAGCACATTCGCCAGTCAATTCCGGCCCATGATGTCCTGCTGGCGGGCTTCCCGTGCCAGCCTTTCTCGCTGGCCGGCGTGTCGAAAAAGAATGCCCTCGGACGCGCCCACGGTTTTGCCTGCGATACGCAAGGCACGCTGTTCTTTGATGTTGTCCGCATTATCGATGCCCGTCGTCCGGCGATTTTCGTGCTGGAGAACGTCAAGAATCTCAAGAGCCATGACGGCGGAAAGACCTTCCGCATTATCATGCAAACGCTCGATGAGCTGGGGTATGACGTAGCGGATGCTCAGCATATGGGCGCGGATGACCCGAAAATCATCGACGGTAAATATTTCCTGCCGCAGCACCGCGAACGCATTGTGCTGGTTGGTTTTCGCCGCGACCTCAACCTGAAGGGGGATTTTACCCTGCGGGATATTCCCTCTTTATATCCTGCGCGTCGCCCAACCGTGGCCGACCTGCTGGAGCCTGTCGTCGACGCGAAATTTATCCTCACCCCGGTGCTGTGGAAATACCTTTACCGCTATGCGAAAAAACACCAGGCCAAAGGCAACGGTTTTGGCTTCGGGATGGTTAATCCGAACGATCCGCACTGTGTGACGCGCACGTTGTCCGCTCGCTACTATAAAGATGGCGCAGAGATCCTGATCGACCGGGGCTGGGACAAAGCGCTGGGGGAGAAAGAGTTTGACGATCCCGATAACCAGCGTCACCGTCCGCGCCGCTTAACGCCGCGTGAATGCGCTCGGCTGATGGGGTTTGAGACCCCGCAGGGGTACACCTTCCGCATTCCGGTGTCGGACACCCAGGCTTATCGGCAGTTTGGTAACTCGGTGGTCGTTCCCGCGTTTGCGGCGGTGGCAAAACTGCTGGCCTCCCGCATCAGACAGGCCGTGGCGTTACGTGAGAGTGAGGCCGTCAATGATGGATGTTCACAATAAGGCGACGCGCAGTAAAAACATGCGTGCCATCGGCACGCGTGATACCGCCATTGAAAAGCGGCTAGCCGGGCTGCTGACCGAGGCGGGGTTTGATTTCCGCGTGCAGGATGCCGCGCTTGCGGGCCGTCCGGATTTCGTTATCGATGCGTATCAATGCATCATCTTTACCCACGGCTGTTTCTGGCATCACCACGACTGCTACCTGTTTAAGGTTCCCGCGACGCGTACGGATTTCTGGCTGGAGAAGATTGGCAAGAACGTTGCGCGGGACAACCGTGACCTTAGCACGCTTCTCGCGCAGGGCTGGCGGGTGTTGATTGTCTGGGAGTGCGCGCTGCGCGGCAGATTAAGACGTACCGATGCCGACCTGACAGAACGGCTGGAAGAGTGGATCTGCGGCGGCGGGCAGGCCGCGCAGATCGACACCCAGGGTATTCACCCGCTTACGGTTTCTCCACCTCACACGGCGTAACAACCGGCTTCGCAGGAAGCAGATATTTCCCCAGCGTTACCAGCACAACGGCAAAGACAATCACGCCCAGCGCCAGCCATTCCACCGGAGATAACGTTTCGCCCGCAAAGCTGGTGCCCAGCAGTACGGCAACCACCGGGTTCACGTAAGCGTAGCTGGTCGCGATCGCCGGCGAGACATTGCGGATCAAGAACATATAGGCGTTAATGGCGATGACAGAGCCAAATAATGCCAGGTAACCCACGGCCAGGAAGCCCGAAAGGTCCGGCATGGCTGTCAGTTTTTCGCCCGTCAGCGTTGAGGCAATCAGCAGCACAATTCCCGCCGCGAGCATCTCAATCGCGCCCGCCATCATGCCGGTCGGTAGCTCAATTCGTGAACCGTATACCGACCCAAATGCCCAGCTCATGGAGCCGATCAGGATAATCACTGCGCCCCACGGATTTCCGCTCAGGTTACCGCCGCTGTTGAGCAGGATGATCCCGGCAAGCCCGATCCCAATCCCTACCCATTCGAGCTTGCGGGTGCGGATGCCGAAAAGACGGCTAAAGCACAGCGTAAACAGCGGGACGGTCGCGACCACGACGGCGGCAATTCCGGACGGCACGTTCTGGTGCTCGGCGACCGTCACAAACCCATTCCCTATGGCCAGCAGTAGCAGGCCAATCAGGGCGGCATTGAGCATCGGGCGAAGCGGAGGCAGCTTATGGCCCCGTAACAGCAGGAAGGCCATCAGTAACACGCCCGCCGAGAGAAAGCGTACGCCCGCCATCATGAGCGGCGGCCAGCTTTCTACGCCGATACGAATGACAAAGTAGGTGGAACCCCAGATGATATACAGCGAAAAAAGTGCCCCAATGAGCGGTAGCAGTTGCCGGAAACGCATAATCCCTCGCGACAAAATGAAAAGGTCGCTGACAGTAAACGCCAAAACTATCGGGCTGGCGAGCCCTTTAATTGTGTAGTTGATGTGAATTTTTTGTTGACGCGAGGTGCCTGTTTCCGGGTTTACACTTTTGCTCCATACTATTCACTTAATTACCAAAAAAAGAAGGAATGAGATTTTGGCAGGAAGTAGCTTATTAACATTACTGGATGATATTGCCACCTTACTGGATGACATTTCGGTGATGGGAAAACTGGCGGCGAAGAAAACCGCCGGGGTTCTGGGAGACGATTTATCGCTCAACGCCCAGCAGGTGAGCGGCGTTCGGGCCAACCGTGAATTACCGGTGGTATGGGGCGTAGCGAAAGGCTCATTCCTGAATAAGGTGATCCTGGTGCCGCTTGCGCTGCTGATCAGCGCGTTTATCCCATGGGCGATCACGCCGTTGCTGATGATTGGCGGCGCATTTTTATGCTTCGAAGGCGCTGAAAAGATCCTGCACTCGTTCGCCGCACGTAAGAACAGCGACACGCCGGAAATGCGCCAGCAGCGTCTTGAGGCGCTGGCCGCGCAGGATCCTAAAACCTTCGAGCGTGATAAGGTGAAAGGTGCCATTCGTACCGACTTTATTCTGTCGGCGGAGATCGTGGCCATTACCTTAGGTATTGTTTCTGAAGCACCGCTTCTGAACCAGGTCCTGATCCTCTCCGGGATCGCCATTCTGGTCACGGTGGGGGTGTACGGGCTGGTGGGGCTTATCGTTAAGCTGGATGATATCGGCTACTGGCTGGAAGAAAAATCGAGCGCTATCGCCAAAGGTATCGGTAAAAGCCTGCTGGTAACCGCGCCCTGGCTGATGAAGAGCCTGTCAGTGGTTGGCACGCTGGCGATGTTCCTTGTCGGAGGCGGTATTGTGGTACACGGTATCGCGCCGCTGCATCATGCTATTGAACATTTCGCCTCGGCGCAGGGCAGCATAGTGGCGGCAATTCTGCCCACGCTGCTTAATCTTGTGCTGGGCTTTATCATTGGCATTATCGTGGTTGGGGCCGTAAAACTGGTCGAAAAAATCCGCGGAACGTCGCACTAATTGTTACCTGTTGCGGGGTGCAAAAAGATCATTCCTCGTCTAAATTGAAAACGTTTCACCCTGATACAGGAGGCAGGTATGGTCTTTTTGGTCAGTGATGAAGTTAAGCCTAAGAAGGGCGGCCCACGTATGATTGTCACCGGGTATTCCAGCGGTATGGTGGAATGCCGGTGGCACGACGGTTATAGCATCAAGCGGGAAGCGTTCCGTGAAGATGAGCTTCAGCCGGGAGACGGGCAGCGCAAGCGAGACAAGGCTTAATGACATAACGCCCGGCTTTGCCGGGCGTTTTTACCTTCCGTATCCGGCGTCGGGCAGTAATCAGGGAGTGTGTGTGCAGCGCGAGACCTTTGTTGTAAGACGATCTTTTCTGCAATGGCTGCATATGCGTAGCAATCCGGGGTTGATTGTTAATCTCTGTTTTCTCATCGTACTGATATTTTCCACGCTCCTGACCTGGCGAGAGGTGGTGGTACTGGAAGATGCGTATATCTCCAGCCAGCGTAATCATCTGGAAACGGTAGCCACTTCGCTGGACCGGCAGTTACAGTACAGCGTGGATAAAATGCTTTTTTTCCGCAAAAGCATGCGTGATGCCATCCAGACGCCGCTGGCCTTTGATGTCCTGTATGAAGCGATTTCACGCTTTAACGCCTTTCGCACGCGCCCCAGCTGGCAGCTCGCCGTTGATAAAAAACGCACTCTCCCCATTAACGGCGTGTCGGATGCGTTCGTCGAAAAAACCACGCTGTTGAATCGTGATCCTGAGCGTATCAGCAATGAAATTTCTGCCGCCCTCGAAGTGGGGTATTTACTCCGACTGGCGTCCTCGGTGGGGCAAAGTGAAGAGCGGGTAATCTATGCGTCACGCGCCGGGTTTTACCTTGCGACGGACGCGCCTGAACAGACGAGTGATATTAGCCAGCGCTATTACTATCTGGTTACCCAGCCGTGGTTTACCCAGCAGTCTGAACGTAACAATCACGCTCGCGCGGTGCGCTGGTTTATCTCCAGCCCGTCGTCCTGGACCGGTGGTGAACGGATGATCACGGCCAGCGTGCCGATCTATTTTGACCATTACTGGTATGGCGTTGTGGCGATGGATTTCTCATTGAAGACCATGAAACATCTGCTGGAAGAGGCAACGCAAGAGCGTACAGAGGGGGAATATCAGCTGTACGACACCCGGCTGAATATGATTGCCACGTCAGAAGAGGCCGGCAGCCTGGTGAACCGGTTTGACGAACGCGAAACGGCGCAGATAGCACACGCAATCGAGAACGATACCGGCGGGGGGATCCGCCTCGGAAGCCGCTTTATCAGCTGGGAGCGGCTCGATCACTTCGATGGTGTGATTTTACGCGTTCATACCCTTCATGAAGGCGTGAAGGGGGACTTCGGCAGTATCAGTATCGTGCTGGCGCTGCTCTGGGCACTCTTCACCGCCATGCTTCTTATCTCGTGGCTGGTTATCCGCCGGATGGTCAGCAATATGTACACGCTTCAGCACTCTTTGCAGTGGCAGGCCTGGCACGATCCGCTCACCCGCCTGAATAACCGTGGTGCCCTGTTTGAGCGTGCCAAAATGCTGTCGGAAAAATGTCGGCAGCAGTCGCTGCCGTTCTCGGTGATTCAAATCGATCTCGACCATTTTAAAAGCATTAACGATCGCTTTGGCCATCAGGCCGGGGACAAAGTGCTTTCCCATGCCGCGGGCCTGATTGGCAGCGCACTGCGCAAGAATGATGTTGCCGGACGCGTGGGTGGGGAAGAGTTCTGCGTGGTACTGCCCGGCAGCGGGCTTGAAGAGGCGAGGGGGATTGCGGAACGCATTCGCTCACGCATCAACAGTAAAGAGATCCTGGTGAAAAAGAGTACCACCGTGCGTATCAGTGCCTCACTGGGGGTAAGTAGCGCCCAGGAAAAGGACAATTACGATTTCGAACAGCTGCAGTCAGTGGCGGATGCCCGGTTGTATCAGGCCAAGCAGTGCGGGCGCAACCGGGTGTTCTGGCACGATCAGGATAAGAAGTGATCCAGCCCCTCCTGCCAGCCCGCGGGTCCGGGCTGTTGCGTGTGGTACACCCGGGCGGGGTTATCGTCACGTAACGTGATGCCCTGCCGGTTAATGCCCTTAATCACCACGGCGTAGTCCACGCTGTCCAGCAGCGGGGCATCATTTGGACCATCGCCGAGCCCCAGGGTGACCGGCACGATGCCTTCCCGCGCACGGTACTGCTCAATCAGCCAGTCAACCGCAACGTCTTTACCGCAGCGAGCATCCAGAACATGCCAGAAGCGGGCTCCCTGCAGGCATTTCAGGCCGCACTGCGCCAGCGCCGCGTCAAATTGCGCCATTTTTTCATCGCTGTCGCGCCAGATGAGCGTGACGGAGGCTTCGTGTCGGCGCGCGAGGGTCGAACGATAGCGCGTCAGCCCCGTCCACTCGCTGATAACCCGTTCGTCGACGTCATCAAAGGTGGTGAATTTAAAGCCCCGCTGCTGGCGAATCTGGTCGATCAGCGGTCGAATGTCACGGTGCGTCATCCCCCTGATGTGGCGTTGACCTGTCTCCCAGCGCACGTCGGGCTGAATCACCGCGCCATTCTCAGCTATGAAGGGTAACCCCTCCAGACCCAGATCCTGCTGGATATCCAGCATTTCTGCCGCGGTCTTGCTGCTGCAGAGAATAACCGGCACCTGATTATCCTGGAGGGTGTCCAGCCAGGGCATGGCCGGTTGCCACTCGTACGTATGAATATCGAGCAACGAGCCGTCGAGATCGGAAAAGATCAGCAGGCTATCCTGCAGTGAAGGCATAACGACTCCTGATAACTGACAAACTGCCACCTAAGAATATTCCTAAAAAAATTCCTAATGCTTAAGTCAGGCAAAAGGGTCTCTCTCCTGCCAAACCCGCATGCAGCGCATGTTGTCCCTCATAACTAAATTTATTATGTACCAAATATTATATTCGCCATGAGAATATATGCTTGTCATACAAAATGGTTGAGGATAGTGTTTTGTGTACATCAGATTTCCTGGTGTAACGAATTTTCAAGTGCTTCTTGCATAAGCAAGTTTTGATCCCGGCCATCCCCATGACCGGGATTTTTTTCGTCCTAACGATTTGCTTCAGACACGCTAAAATCGTGTATATCAAGCTCGAAGGCCTCCGCCAGTTCACGGTAGGTGTGATAATCCCTTCCGTTCACAATGACCCTGTCTGAATTGTCGTCTGAACGACGGACTTCTGACTCACTGATCTCATTGATGGCGGCCAGCAGGGCATCGACATCCACCTCAACCTCGCGTTTGATGGTGTCGCTGTACTCTTTGTCGGTCTTCATTACGGGGTACCTCATTTTGCCGTCTCCAACCGTAAGTATAGACTGCGCACAAAAACGCCATTCACACCGGGCAGCGATGCCAGTTAAGGCGTTTTGTTCTACACTGGCTCAAAACCAGAGGAGGAACGTATGAAGGTCAACGATCGGGTAACCGTTAAAACGGACGGTGGGCCGCGCCGCCCGGGTGTGGTCCTGGCAATTGAAGAGTTTAGTGAAGGCACGATGTACCTGGTATCACTTGAAGACTACCCGCTCGGCATCTGGTTTTTTAACGAACTGGGACACCCGGATGGCATCTTTGTAGAGAAAGCGCAATAGCATGGCGTCGGGTGGCGACTGGCACGCCCGACACTGTCCACAGAAGCAAAAATCTCTGGCCAGGCCAGAGATCAAAGGTAGGGTGCAAAGGGTTTTTTTAGCGACTAACGCATGTTGACGAAAATCCCGTTCGTCACATTATCGGTGAGGCGTACCACGTGATAGATCACTTGCTTATTATGCGTTTTAATTTTCCTTTTAATATTTCCTTTATGTGACGAAACGGTTTTGGCTTTAATATTCATCTGGTCTGAGATCTGAATAGTCCCTTGCCCTGCCATCCACATTCGCAGCATGCTTGATTCAGTCCTGCTTAATGATAGGGTGGGTAAGTTAACCGCTCCTACATTTTTAACTTCTTTATTCAAATAATCACCCAGAATGTCATCCAGCGACTCTGGTTTAATCGATTTAGAACTGATCAATAAATTTTTACGAACCAACAAATACTCATCGAAATGGATATTCGCGATCGCCATAAAAACAATAAACAGGGTTTTTGGATGCTGATTAATGATTTGCTTAATGTGCTGACTGTTGGCTGGATCGTGAATGAAACAGTCCTCATTAATAAACACCACGCCTGGTTTAAGTTCGTCACAAGCGGCTGCGAGTTCGTCAACGGTGTGTGCATCGTTGATGTCTCTCTTTCTTACCCCTCTGCTTGCCAGGTACCCGGTTAACCCTAGCCGGGTGTAGCTGCATAAATCCATAATGATCGTTGACATGGCATACCCTCACTCAATGCGTAACGATAATTCACCATCTGCCTGAGAGCTCATAACAGCCATACGGGATGGAAAAAATTAATAAACCTGTGAGCATGACAAAGACTTTCAGGCGGACTCACTATCCCGTAAAGTTACGTATAATTTGCCAGGAATCTTCTTAAAGTAAAGTAAATATTAAGTATTGTGAGGTGGTTAGAAACAATTAAACCCCGTCAGATATATCCTGGAAGATGTTTTTCACGTTTTATTTTAGGAATATCCTCAGAAAGACAATATCAACTGTGAGGGCTATTATTTACGCGGTAGCTCACTGACAATATCTGCTAACAGATTGAATATCTCGCCGAATAAGTGCTCACAGAAGGGGGCGATAAGGGGCATCAGTAATGACATTAATAAAATACCGACCGTCAGCGTCAGCGGAAAACCAATGACGAACACCGAGAGCTGCGGTGCCATTCGGTTGAGTAACCCTAAGGCGAGGTTCACGGTCAGCAGCAGGGTGATAATCGGCAGCGCCAGCATCAGGCCGTTCAGGAAAACAAGCCCGGCCGCACGCGTAAGCGCCAGAAACGCGTTGCTGTTCACCGGGTTTTCCCCAATCGGCAGCGTATGGAAAGTATCCACCAGCATGGAGATCAGCCACAGATGGCCGTTGAACGACAGGAACAGCAACATGGCGAGCAGATCGATAATGCGCGCCAGCACCGGCATGTTGAGGTGGCTGCCGGGATCCACAAACGTGGCGAATGATAAACCCATTTGCAGGCCAATCAGTTCGCCGGCGGTCCGCACGGCCGCGAAGGCAAGCTGCATGGTAAAGCCTACGGCCACGCCAATCATCACCTGTTGCAGTGCAACCCACACCGCTTTCGCCGAGAAGATCGGAATATCCACGGGCGGGAGAGAAGGGGCGACGATAATGGTGATGATGATGCCCAGCCCCACTTTGACGCGCTTGGGTATCGTTTTCTCACTGAGAATGGGGGCCGTTGTAATCAGCGCCAGGATACGCAGCATCGGCCAGAAATAGACGCCAAGCCATTGAACCCACTGGTCACTGGTGAAGTGCAGCATCGTCGGGTCAGCCGATGATGTACGGCAGATTGGTAAACAGGTTGCGCATGTAGTCCAGCAACAGGTTCAGCATCCACGGCCCGGCAACGATAATCGCCACGAACACGGCGATGATTTTTGGGATAAATGACAGCGTCATTTCGTTAATCTGCGTGGCGGCCTGCAGGATACTGATAATCAGACCGGTCACCAGCGCGACAAGCAGTAACGGCGCGGCAACGGCTATCGCGATTTTCATCGCTTCCGTGCCCATCATCATGACCGATTCTGGCGTCATTACGGCTCCTTAACTGTAGAAACTCTGCGCCAGCGAACTGACCAGCAGTTGCCAGCCATCGACCAGGACAAAGAGCATGATCTTAAAGGGCAGGGCAATGGTGGCCGGGGGCACCATCATCATCCCGAGCGCCATCAGAACGCTGGCGATCACCAGATCGATAATCAGGAACGGAATAAAGATGGTAAAGCCAATCTGAAAGGCCGTTTTCAGCTCACTGGTGACATACGCAGGCAGCAGAATACGCATCGGAACGGCTTCCGGTCCCTGAAGCTCGCCGGTATTGGACAGGCGGGCGAAGAGTGCCAGGTCCGCTTCCCGGGTCTGGCGGAGCATAAACTCCCGCAGCGGCTGAGCCCCTTTATCGAGCGCCTCCTGCATGGAGATTTTATCTTCGCTAAACGGCTGGTATGCGTCGGTATAAATCTTGTCGATAACCGGCGACATAATGAAAAAGGTTAAAAACAGCGCCAGACCCAGCAGTACCTGGTTAGGCGGCGCGGACGGGGTGCCCAGCGCATTGCGCAGCAGACCAAAGACGATGATGATTCGGGTGAAGCTGGTCATCATCAGCAGGATCGCCGGAATAAACGTCAGCGAGGTGATGAAAACCAGCGTCTGCACCGGCAGAGACCAGCTTTGCCCGCCGCCTGCAAGAGGGGTTGAGACCAGACCGGGCAGTTGCGCGTAAACCGCAGGGGCAAACAGGCCGACGCCCGCAAGCGTAAGGGATAACAAACGGCGCATCAGGATCTCCCGGAACGCTTAAGCAAACTCTTCATGACGGACTGAAAATCCGCAGGGACTTCTGCGCGCTCGTCACCCGTTGCCGGGGCTGGCGGCAGTTTATGCAAGACGTTGATGCTGGAGGCAGTCACGCCCAGCACCAGCCGTGCATCTTCCACATCGACAACGACCACGCGCTCGCGTGGCCCCAGTGTCGTGCTGGCGCTGACCTTCAGACCGCGGGTGCCGGCGGTTTTACCCGCCAGGCCGAAGCGCTTCGCCAGCCATGCGGCGATAAGAATAAAGGCAATAATACCGAGCAACGCGCCACTCACCTGGAGCAGCGGAGAGCCGGGAACGGCAGAGGGCTGTGATATTGTTGCCTGGGTTTTCATGCTTAACGGCTCAGACGACGCATACGTTCAGATGGCGTAATAATGTCGGTGATGCGCACGCCGTATTTATCGGCAACCACCACGACTTCACCCTGGGCAATGAGATAACCGTTGATCAGAATATCCAGCGGTTCGCCGGCGAGACCGTCAAGGGCCACCACGGAACCCTGCGTCAGACGCAGCAGCTCTTTAATGGTCATGCGGGTGCGGCCCAGTTCCACGGTCAGCTTAACCGGGATATCCATAATCAGATCAATATCCTGCAGCGTACCGCTGACATCGCCGCCGCCGAGCTGCTGGAACACAGCATCCGCTGCACTTTTGGCCGGAGTCGTTTTTTGCTCGTTTAACGCGTCAGCCCACAGATCGTCCAGTGCTCCGCTGTTTTCATCGGACGGATTGTTCATGTCACTCATTTGGGCTGTTCCTCATTCAGCGAATTCAATATCGGGTTGATCAAGTGCTCAACGCGTAACGCATACTGACCGTTAATTGTGCCGTACTGACTTGTCAGCACGGGGACACCATCCACATGGGCAATAATGCGGTCGGGTTTTTCTATCGGCAAAACATCGCCGGGTTGTAATTTCAGGATCTGGGATAAGCGCAGCGGGATATCCGCGAAGCTCGCCACCAGCTCAAGCTGAGAATGCTGAACCTGACGCACCAGGTTTTCACGCCAGTTCTGATCTTCGTTGCGTGAGTTCTCAAGCGGCGGGTTGACCAGCAGTTCACGCAGCGGTTCGATCATGCTGAACGGCAGGCAGATGTTGAACTCACCGGTCAGGTTACCGATCTCCACATGGAACGGGGTATTCACGACGATATCGTTCGGGGAGGTGGTGATATTGGTAAATTTCACCTGCATCTCAGAACGTACGTACTCCACTTCCAGCGGGTTAATCGCTTTCCACGCGTCGCTGTAAGATTCCAGCGCCAGCTTCAGCATGCGGTTGATGACGCGCTGCTCGGTGTGGGTAAATTCACGCCCTTCCACTTTGGTTGGGAAACGCCCGTCGCCACCAAACAGGTTATCCACCGCAATGAACACCAGGCTTGGCGAAAACACCACCAGACCTGTGCCGCGCAGCGGTTTCAGGTGGATCAGGTTAAGGTTCGTTGGCACCGGCAGGTTGCGGGCAAACTCATGATACGGCTGGATGCGGATCGCACCGACCGTGATATCCGGGCTACGACGCAGCAGGTTAAACAGCCCCATACGGAACTGACGTGCAAAACGTTCGTTAATGATCTCCAGCGCCTGCAGACGTTCACGTACTACGCGGCGCTGGGTATTGGGATCATAGGGACGAATATCGCTATCGCCGCCAATACCCGGTTGCGGATCATCGTTCTTATCGCTGTCGCCGTTAAGAAGCGCGTCGATTTCTGCCTGAGAAAGAATACTGTCGCCCATGTCGTTACCGCAGTATGAAGGCTGTATACAGAACGTCAGTGACTTCCTGCTTGGGTTGACCGTTTACCAGCGGGGTCGCCAGCGTCTGTTTAATGGCGTCGACCAGCTTTTGCTTACCGTCATCGGTAGCAAGTGTAGAGGCGTCCTGACGAGAGAACAGCAGCAGCAGACGGCTACGCACTTCAGGAAGATAATCATTCAGGCGCGCACGCGTGGCTTCATCTTTCAGGCGTAACGTAATACCCACATACAGCACACGATCCGCATCACCCAGATTCACGGTGAAGGTATCCAGTGGGAAGAATACCGGTGCCGGCGGAGGAGGCGGTTCGGCTTTGGCTGCAGCGGTAGAAGGTTCCTGCTGCATACGCCAGTAACTATAGCCCGCGGTAGCGCAGGCGGCGAGCGTGATTAACACCAGCAGCGGGATCCAGATGGAACGCTTGCTTTTTTTGGTGATCGCGGAGTCAGTCATCTGATACGAGCTTCCTGTTTCGGTACAGCTTAATAAGGTGATTATCCCGTGTCCTGCTGTCGTCAAAGCGTGGAAAAGACGGGGATAATCACGCTACCTCTGGCGTTTAGGCAAAGATGTCTACGGCACTGTTGCCACGCGCCGCGGATTGCAGGGCGGCAGGGGCAGGCAGTAACTCATCGCTCTCATCATTAAAACCGCCGGTATTACCGGAACGTGAAGCCTGTTGCTGCTGTTGAGAGGAGGACTGCTGCTGTCCGGCAAAGCTCTCGCTGCTGACACTGCTTTGCGCGAGCTGAATGCCACTCTCAGCAAGCGACGTGCGCAGGACCGGCAGTGCAGCTTCCAGGGCCGCACGCACGTGGCTGTGCGCCGACACCATTTGCAGCTGTGCCTGGTTATCATCCAGTTTCAGGGTAATCTGGACCTGGCCCAGATCTTCCGGGTGCAGACGCAACTCTGCGGTCTGCTGGCCCTGTTTCGTGAACAACGTAATGTGCTGACTCAGGGATTGCTGCCACTCCTGGGTTCCCAACGGCTGGCTCAATACCGGTGCCGTGGCAACGGTTGCGGCAGCGTGGCTGGTGACGTTGCTGGAAATGACGGGCGCAAGCGTTGCGGTCGGGGCTGTTGAAGAGGGTGAACTGGCGAGATCCTGCTTCTCAGCGGCGGCGGCCACGATCGGGGTCGCCGGTGCGTTGACCGGTTGAGACGGATCGGCGTTTTGCGCCTGCGCCTGCGCCTGATAAGTCGACGCTTGTTGCGCTTTTTCATGGCCCGCCAGCAGGGTGCTCATGGACTGTTGACCTGCACCATTTTGCGAAAGCGCGGCAGCGTTCAGCGTTGATTTCGCCGTCACGCCAATACCTGTCGCGCCAGAGGCCACCGGCGTTGCCGTCTGCTGGTGGGGCAGCATCGCCATCAGCGCGCTCAACCCTGCCAGCTCTTCTTCGCTCAGCTCGCTTTTGCTGTCATCCTGCGTTTTCACCGCGCTCAGGGTCTTCAGGGCATCACCTTTTGAAACCGGCACCAGCCCGGAAACGAGGGTTTCCAGCGGGGTGGCTGCTGTCGGTTCATCGCCTGTCAGGGCTGGCTGACGCGAGAGCAGGTTGGCTATTTTGTCCTGCAGGGTGTTCTCTCCCCCGGCTTCCTGAGCAACTTTTGACAGCTTACTGCCGGCTGCTTTCAGGTCAGCCAGCGTCAGCGGCGCATCGTTGCCCTGGCCTGTTGCGTCAGTCAGGGCGCCTGCCAGCAGAGAAAGAAAGTCTTGTGCACCGTCAGTGCCTTTCCCTGTTTGCATGCCGCCCGACAGGTCGCTGTCGGTCATCAGCAGTTGTTGCAATGTGATCATTCCGGTTTCCTCATTGATGCGCGCTGGGCAAACTCATCCATTTTCTTCTGATCCAGACGGTTTTCCGCCAGGGTCGTTGCCGCGATCTGTCGGTCCTGTAAGGTCTGCCAGGCCTGCAGTCGCTGCTTTTTCTCGCGCCAGAAATTCAGCGCGGTGTCGACTTTCTGGGTCCACTGGTTAAGCTGCTGGCGATGCTGTTCAATCGCCTTTTCCAGCGTCTGAATAAACTGCTGATAGTTAATCCAGCGCTGGCTTCCAATGCCTTGTGTCATATCGGTATTGAGGTTGGTGCGATATTCATGCTGATAGTCGATTAACATCTTCAACTGCTCTTCAGCCTGCTGGCACCCGCGTCGCATTGCGCCAAGCTGCAATGCGGCATCATCAACTTCTTTCTCAGCCAGATCTTTCAGCGTTGATAACGCGCTGTTTTGCGCCATGACCTTCGCCCTCCACCTGTGTTACACCTGCGGGAAAATCAGCTCCAGTGCCTGGAGTGAGTCTTCCCAGTCGGCGCGTTCAAAAATACCTTGTTGCAAAAACGCCTCCAGCTGCGGCCACAGGCTAATCGCTTTGTCGAGCATCGGGTCGCTGCCTTTGGCATACGCCCCCACGCTCACCAGATCGCGGTTGCGCTGGAAGCTGGAGAGGAGTTGTTTGAAGTTACGCACGCGGGCGTAGTGCTTCTCTGTGATCAATGCCGTCATTGCACGGCTGATTGATGCTTCGATATCAATTGCCGGGTAGTGACCGGCTTCGGCCAGACGGCGCGATAACACAATATGACCGTCGAGGATCGCACGCGCGGAGTCGGCAATCGGGTCCTGCTGGTCATCGCCTTCGGTCAGAACCGTATAAAAAGCGGTGATTGAGCCGCCGCCGCTGATGCCGTTTCCTGCACGTTCGACCAGCGCCGGGAGCTTGGCAAAGACCGAAGGCGGATAACCTTTGGTCGCCGGAGGTTCTCCGATGGCGAGAGCGATTTCACGCTGCGCCATCGCATAGCGGGTCAGTGAGTCCATAATGAGCAGCACGTGCTGGCCACGGTCACGGAAATCTTCCGCGATACGGGTGGCATACGCAGCACCCTGCATACGCAGTAACGGTGAGACATCCGCCGGTGCGGCGATGACCACCGAGCGGGCACGGCCTTCTGCACCGAGAATGTTTTCAATAAAGTCTTTTACTTCGCGACCACGTTCACCGATCAGACCCACGACGATGACATCGGCCTGGGTGTAGCGTGCCATCATGCCAAGCAGGACGGATTTGCCCACCCCTGAGCCGGCAAACAGGCCCATACGCTGCCCGCGGCCTACGGTCAGCAGGGCGTTAATCGGGCGCACGCCGGTGTCGAGGACATGTTCGATGGCGGTACGCTGAAGGGGGTTAAACGGCTGGGTGATCAGCGCGCCGGTTTCGGTGGTGTCCGGCGAGGGCAGACCGTCCAGCGGTTTACCGCTTCCGTCCAGTACGCGGCCAAGCAGGGCAGGGCCAAGCGGGAGCTGTTTCCCGCTTTGCAGTCCATCGCCGCTGATGTTTTTCGCATACACGCGCGCCCCGGGCAGGATGCCTTCAACTTCTTCAAGGGGCATCAGGAACAGGCGCTGGCCATTAAAGCCGACGACTTCGCTCTCAACTTCACGCGTCTCTAGTCCATCCTGACGCTCAATCACGCAGGTGGCTCCCAGCGGAAGCTGCAGGCCAGTGGCTTCCAGCACCAGGCCGGTGGCACGCGTGAGTCGTCCGTAACGGCGAACGGACGGCAGCTGCGTCATCTTCGCTTCAAAATTATCGAGCGTGTTGAGCCAGCGGGTGAGGCGTGCAGTCATCAGACGACTCCCGGTGCTGCCAGGCGGCACAGTTCCTGCCAGCGGGTCGCAACGCTGGCATCCAGGTCGCCTTCATCGGCAGAGACCTTGCAGCCTCCGTGATGCAGCGACGGGTCGCCGCGCAGACGCCAGCCGTGCAGGCTCAGCGTCGCGCCCAGACTCTCTTCCACGCGCTGGAGGTCGTCCGGATGCACGCGCAGCTGCGGTTTCCCACTGAACAGCGGCTCCTGCTGAAGCAGGCCCTGAATTTGTTTAATCAGCGCGGTGTTGTCCACCGCCGGCGCGTGGCCGATCACCTGACGGGCGGCTTCCAGCGCCATCTGCATCAGCCTTGAGGCAATGACGCTGTCCAGCGCATCCAGCGTGTGCTGAAACTCGCTGACCAGCTGCTGCATACGGGCGTGAAGTGGAGCCTGTTGCTGGCGCGCCTGTTCAATGCCGTGTTCTAACCCTTTGGCCAGACCTTCCTGATACCCCTGATCGTGGCCTTTCTGGCGTCCTTCGTTCAGGCCAGCCGTGTAGCCCTGCTCATGGGCCTGCATCTGCAGCTGGGCCAGCATCTGCGCGCGCTGCTCTTCTTCGCTCAGCTCAGGCTGCTCGACATCCGGGTCGCCCTCTTCGGGCGACAGCACGGCGGGTGTGAACTCTGACAGGGGAGGCGCCAGATCGTCGGGCGTCCAGCGCTTCCACGGCAGTTCATTAGACATAGGTGTCGTCTCCGCTGCCAATCACCATCTCGCCGGTTTCCGCCAGACGACGAACGATAAGCAGGATGGCTTTCTGTTCGTTTTCCACCTGAGACAGACGGACCGGGCCACGGTTGGCAAGGTCGTCGCGCAGGATATCTGCCGCACGCTGAGACATGTTGCGCAGGAACTTCTCGCGCAGCGGCTGCTCGGCACCTTTGAGGGCGATAAGCAGCGACTCGGAGTCCACTTCCTGGAGGAGGCGCTGGATGCTGCGATCGTCCACTTCGACCAGGTTTTCGAACAGGAACATCTCGTCGATAATTTTCTGTGCCAGCTCGCCGTCGAATTCGCGAACGGCGGTAATGACCGCTTCTTCCTGCTGCGTTTTCATCAGGTTGATGATCTCTGCCGCCGTTCTCACGCCGCCCATTTTGCTGCGCTTGAGGTTCTGGCCATCGAGCAGGTTGTTCAGCACTTCGGTCAGCTCCGCCAGCGCGGCTGGCTGGACACCACCGAAGGTCGCGATACGCAGCATCACATCGTGACGCAGGCGCTCTTCGAACAACGCCAGAATATCGGCCGCCTGGCCACGTTTCAGGTGGACAAGAATGGTGGCGATAATCTGCGGGTGCTCGTCGCGGATAAGGTCGGCGGCACTCTGCGGTTCCATAAAGTTGAGCGTCTCGATACCGCTGGCGGTATCGCGCGTTTCCAGAATGTCTTCCAGCAGGCTGGCAGCACGCTCTTCGCCCAGCGCCTTGACCAGCACGGAGCGCAGATAGTCGTTGGCGTTGACGTTGAGCGCGGCAAACTGTTCGGCTTCCTGCTCAAATTCAGACAGCACT
This sequence comes from Enterobacter sp. WPR_3_1, assembly GCF_003635055.1. NCBI lineage: Bacteria > Pseudomonadati > Pseudomonadota > Gammaproteobacteria > Enterobacterales > Enterobacteriaceae > Enterobacter > Enterobacter sp. WPR_3_1. The sequence goes on from NZ_RBXU01000008.1 coordinate 574,610, forward strand.
TCCGTCAGCTGTTTGTTAGAGATCTGGCGTACGTTTGCCATTGCCGCACTGAGAATCTGTACTTCGCGCTGCGAGAGGTGTTTGAACACCTCGGCCGCACGGTCTTCGCCAATGGTCATCAGCAGGATGACGCTTTTATCGGTGCCTGAAAGCGTGTTACTCATGTTCGTTACCCATCCACTGGCGGATGACCAGCGCCACGACGCGCGGATCGTTATCTGACATTTCGCGAATGCGCTGGCTCATGACCTCGGCGCCCATACGCTGGTTAGCACGGCGTTGCTGCATCTGTTCGTCTTTGCTGAGGCGAACTTCAACCGCATCTTCCACTTCCTGACGGGTACTGACCTGTTCGCGCGCCGCTTTTTCAGCTTCAGCACGACGCTGGAGCTGAGGACGAATACCCTTACGCCACAGCAGCCACGCGACGATCAGAACCAGCAGCCAGCGACCTGCGGACAGCAGCTGATCGATAAACGCCTGCTGTTGCCAGAACGGCAGTTCGCCACCTGACTCTTCAACCGAGTTGAACGGTGAGTTCACCACGTTGAGCGTGTCGCCGCGCTTCTCGGAGTAACCCATCGCTTCACGGGTCAGGTCTTCAATCTGTTTCATCTGCTCGGCGGTCAACGGCAACGGCTTGCCATCCGCCAGCGTTTTGTAGTTCACCACCACCGCAACCGACAGACGCTGTACATCGCCCACGTTCAGTTTGGTGTGGCGGATGGTACGGTCCACTTCGTAGTTGGTGGTTTCGTTACGACTGCTGGTACGCGGACCGGCGGTGCTGGCTGTTGAGGTGGTCTGCTGATTCGTTTGTTGACCGTTCTGCTGATTAGCCGGTGGCGTTGAGATTGGCGCCGCGTTAGCCGGTGCTGGCTGATTAGACAGTGCGCCCGGCACACCGCCTGGGTATGCGCCGCCAACCTGTTCGTTTTCATTGACCTGACGAGAGCGCATTACCGCCTGAGCCGGGTTGCCATTCGGGCTATATTGCTCTTCGGTCTGTTCTTTATTAGAGAAGTCAATCTGCGCGGTAACCTGCGCATGCACGTTGCTGTTACCCACGACCGGGCCAAGGATGGCTTCGATGCGACGCTGCACGCGACCTTCCACATCCGCGGCGTATTTCAGCTGCGCGTCATTCAGATCGCGGCCTGCGGTATTGGACTGGGTCAGCAGATGACCACTTTGATCAACCAGCGTCACGTTACCCGGCGGGAGACCGGCAACGGCGCTGGAGACCAGATGGGTCACCGCGCTGATTTGTCCTTCATCCATTGCACGGCCAGGCTGGAGGTTAACGGTGACGGAGGCCGACGGGGATTTCTGCTCGCGGACAAACAGGGAGGGTTTAGGCATGGCCAGGTGCACACGGGCACTCTTCACCGGACCCAATGTTTCAATCGTACGGGCCAGCTCACCTTCCAGCGCACGCTGGTAGTTCACCTGCTCGCTGAATTGGCTGATACCGAATTTTTCCTGATCCAGCAGTTCAAAACCTACCGCACCGCCCTTTGGCAGTCCCTGTTGCGCCAGGCGCAGACGAAGTTCGTGCACCTTATCAGCCGGTACCTCCAGCGCACCGCCGTTATCCGCAAAGCGATAAGGGATGTTCATCTGGGTAAGCTGGGTGACGATGGCACCGCCATCCTGATCGGAAAGATTACTGTAAAGCGTGCGGTAATCAGGGCTTTTCGCCCACAAGACCATCGCTACAAGGATCGCAATTGCGGCAGCGCCTGCCACGATCAACGGGATTTTAGGATTCGCGCGAAGGCGGTTCATCCACTCGAGTGATTTATTTTGTGGCGCTGTCGATGCTGTTGCACTCATTGCGCACCTCTTAAATCCTGGTGGTTTACGTTATTCGTGTAGAGAAACAAAACTGACTCCCGGGTCGGCAAACACGACAAAAGTTCCATATTGATGGCCCTGCCATTATTTGATGATTCAGGATTTTCTATGCGTCAAATAACCTGGTTTTTTCACGCTATTTACCGCCATTATCTTATTGACAAGCTGTTAGTCTTGACCCCGTAAAAAACCATTCAGGGGAGAGTCATGGCTATACAGGGTATTGAAGGGGTGATCAGTCAGTTGCAGGCAACGGCGATGACGGCCCGTAATCAGAATGTGGCAGAACAACCGAGCATCAGTTTTGCAGGACAACTGCACGCCGCGCTTGACCGTATCAGCGATACCCAGACCGCCGCACGTACTCAGGCGGAGAAGTTCACCCTCGGCGAGCCGGGCGTGGCACTGAATGATGTGATGACCGATTTGCAAAAAGCCTCGGTTTCCCTGCAGATGGGGATTCAGGTGCGTAACAAGCTTGTGTCTGCTTATCAGGAAGTGATGGGCATGCAGGTTTAAGTTGCCTAACCTAATGATATTTATAATTAATAACCATCCGATCCCACAGCGTGGGGCATGGATGGGGCAAACTCACTCAATTTCTGGTTGAGTATGAGTACCTGGTCCTGGTTATTTTCAGCCATCCAGGATCCGTATACCCGGTAAACCATTTGCGCGTCGGTGTGGCCCATTTGCTTCGCGATGAAGTTCGGGTTGGCACCGGCAGCTAACGACCAGCATGCATACGTGTGTCGGGACTGGTATGCTCTGCGATAGCGAATCCCGGCGCGTCGCATTGCCGCTTCCCACGACTGGTTGATCGACCGAACTGCGTAATGATGCCCGGCACGGCCATATGCGCGCAGTTTCACCTCCATCTGATACTGCTTACCGAGACGTGTTAATTCGGACTGGCTCTTTAGCATGTCGATCGTCGGCTGAATTAGGTTGATGACGCGGTCCGTCCCGGCATCAGTTTTCGGAAGGGTGAACTCCTTCGTTAAAGTGTGGTTCCGGCGGGTCATCATCGTACCCGCTTTCAGATCGATATCTTCCCGGGCCAGCGACACGAGTTCTCCGTGCCGTACGCCCGTATACACGGCCAGCGAACACATGTTTTTCAGCTGCTAGTGGGCGCAGGCGTTAATCATCCTCACAAACTCGTCGCGCGTCAGCGGATCAGGTTTGCAGCGGGAACGCTCAAGCACCTCAACCCGATCAAGTTTACGCAGAAGGTTCTTGCCGGCCTGATGCCAAAACCCAATGCGAGCGCTTCAAGCGGGAACAGTGAAACATCGCCAAACAACAGCCTGAAGGGGCAGGCCAACATCGCGCGCAATGATGAGGCTAAGCCTGATAACTTCGGGCAGATCAGGGCGTTCCCTGACCTCACCCAGGAATCAGTTTTTGAATATGTCCCTGGCGGCGCAGATAACACCTGGCTGAAATACGTAACTGAGCTTATGTGCTTTGGCCTGGGGAAATATGACATCACCTATGTGCGGTTCTCTGAAACTAATCTTGGCTCAATGGCGGGAGCAAGTTACACCATTTATCAGCCCGGTGAAGTGATCCCCCAGTTCATCGAGGGCTACCAGTTTGACGACGTTGACGGGCAGGAACTTCTCGGGCCAAACGAAAAAGAAGGCATGCCAATTGAAAGCACGACGGCGACAACCGTCATAAGTGGCGTTTACGCTGGTGATGAAATTGCGATGAAAATCGTAAAACAGGCTGATTTTGACTATTTCCTTGGTCTGATCATTCCTCACCCGGTTACTTTCACGAGCAATGTAACCAGGCCGGTGCCGGGTGGTTCTGTAACGGAAGATGTGCAGCTTTCAGGGTCGATGATAAGCATCGTTGAAAGTGACGACGGAAGCGTCATTAACCCGGTTAAGTATTACACTTTCACGTTCAATAAAATCTCAGCGCCGGGCTTTGATTTATCAGGCGTAACCATCAACACAACAAAATTTATCCTGGCCGATAACGGAACGCTTGTGGTAGGCCCGTTTATTTCCCCGGTGCAGTCAGCTCAGCTATAGATCCACGTAATTGCCGGTTACGCCGGGCAGCATAACGACTCTTCCAAAATTAAATGGTGGAAGGTCGATGATAATAATGATCAGATCCCAGGCACAGAGGAGACGGGGACTTATGCGATTGTAGAAGGGATAAAGGGCGTTTCGAAAACCTACTACCGGACATATAAGCAAACTCCAGCAGCTGGGTACGGACGCTATGCCGTCTCACTTGAGCGCATAAAAAACAGCGCAAGTGACAGCAAAATACAGCTTGAAGAGATACATGCCATCAATGTCAGGACCAATGTTGTACATCCTGATGACACGCTGGTGAAAATAGTCGTCCGGGCGACAGAGAACGCCACCGGAAGCCGTGACAGGAAATACAACGCGCTGATCACCCGCCACGTTATCAGCTACAACATGACGACGCAGCAGGTTGATTATACGCTCCGACCGTCACGGAAATTTGCGGATATCGCGTTGTTTAACTGGCTCGTTGTCGGTCAGCAGCCGGAGTCGAGCATTGACATTTACGGCCTGTACCAGATTCAGGCTGAAATCGACGCCATCGATCCGCGACTCGGATACTTCGATTACACCTTTGATGATGAGGATGTGTCGCTCGGTTCGCGAATGGAGACCATCTGTGACGCAGCCAGCGTGTCCGTTTATGACTATAACGGTGTGCTGTCATTCACCCGAGACAGCAGGAAAACGTCTGCGGCCACAATATTCAACCGCTCAAACACAAAGCCAGATGGTTACTCGCTTTCTTACGATATGACGCTCCCAGGCGGTTATGACGGCGTTGAAGTGCAGTTCCGTAACCCGGACACCAATAAGCAGGACTTTGTCCGGTACCGGATATCAGGGAGTTCCATTATTGAAGGATCGCCGGCCAAAGCGAAGAAGTTCGAAATGCTGTATGTAAGGAACAGATTCCAGGCTGACGAGCGGGCGCTGCGCGAGTGTAAGAGGCTCATTTTCTCCCGTATGACCATGGCTATTACAGCAATGGCTGATGGAGAATGGGTAAACATTGGCGACATGGTTCAGGTGCCGGACACATACGACACCAACCAGCAGGCCGGATACATTGTGTCACGGGGCGGCAATGACTTTGAGACGAGTTAGCGTATCAACTTCTCCGGAACCATGTTTGTGCAGGTCACGGATTCATCCGGTGCCACTACTGCACGATACCAGGGATCCCCGCGCACTGACACCGCGTTTGGCTTTACTGCTGCCATTCCAGACATTGACCTTAATCTGTTCGACGGTGTTGACGTCCAGTCGTCTTCCCGGTACGTCATTGCCACGTCACAGGAGCTCGATGCAGGGCAGTGGACAATCACTGCCAAGCAACCTGACGGCAAGGGAAGTACCGCATTAACTCTCGCTGAGTATAGCGATCTGATTTACCAATAAGACCCATCCCGACCACCGCGCCGGGTTTTTTTATGGAATAAATATGGCTACGCAACCTACCAACTTGCCTGTTCCAAGCGAATCGCCGCGCGATCTGCAGTTTAACGCCGGTAAAATTGACGAGTTTGTTACCTCGCTGGTTAATACTTATATTGACCGGTTTGGTAACGAGCATTACACCATTGAAGGTTTGCGCTGGATCGCGCAGCAGGCTATTGCTCAGTATGGGTGGATCCCTATTGGTACATTCCAGGCAGGGGCAACGTTAACGCTCCCCAATCAGATTTTAAAAGATACCACTGACGGAGAATACTATCGCTGGGATGGTTCATTTCTTCCATCAGGTAAGATTGTGCCGAATGGTTCTACGCCTGGCTCGACTGGAGGTGTTGGGACAGGTGCATGGCTCAGTGTTGGAGATTCAACCCTCAGAAGCATGCTGGCAAGCTCAGTAGGTGCTGCGTCTATTGGCTCGGTATCCGGCGCAACGGCGCCGGACTATTTTACCTCTGCCGATTTAAACACTGTTACAGCACTTATGGCTTCAAGCCTTGTACCCCAAATCAAGGTAGTGCGCACATCTGGCTACTACGATATTTTTGGTAAGCGCGATATGGGTACGTTCTGCCGAAACGGCAACTCCAAGCCAGACACCGCTTCAGCTTAATAAGCTTGCAGTGACAGATGCTAATGGCTCTGTATGGTATCTGGATATTTCGAATGGAGAGGTGTGTTTTGACTCCATAGGAGCAAAAGGTACTGGATTAACAGCTGATGATGACTGGTCGTATCTTGAGTTGGCACTTAAAAACGCAGAGCAAGGTACAAACAGAGTAGTTAGAGGCAATAAATCTGCGTACTACTTTTCTAAGCCAATCCTTATGAAAACAGGTAGGCACCTAGAATTTAATGCGAAATTCGGGGTGGATATTACCTATGGTGGACAATTACTTTCATCAACTGACGCTCCAAATGCGACCACTCCTGTAGGTGTCGATTACACCTCAACATTCTCAGATAAACAAGCTCAGATCGTGGTTGCTCACACTGCAGGGCAATTTGCTCGATACTGGTCAGTCAAAAACTGCTACATAAAAAATGCCAGTAGTGCATCATCAGCTTATGGAATCTACTGCCCATTTGGTAATGCATTTGACCTTAAAAGCGTCTGGTCCGTTGGAGGTCTTGTAGGCTTTGATGCGAGAAATATTTACACATACTCCTTTAGTGGATGTTATTTCTCTGCACCAACAGGAATAACAGGAACTGTAGGAGTTAACGTAACACCAATTCAAAACGGATTAGGTTCTGGTACATCAGGAACGTTTGAGCGCATTGGTATTGTTGGTTACAAGTACAGTTGGATATTCACGGAGATGAACTACACATCCATGACCAGTTGTTATAGCGAAGATACAAGAACGCGTTATGCTTTGTTCCTGACAAGATGTAACGGCATGAACATCAATACGTATGGTATAGAGAATCTGACAGTTGTTTCCGGAGACGGAAGACTGGTTGATATTGTCGATAGTCAAGCTTCCATTAATGGACTGCAGGCATCTTATAACATCAACCTGTCCGGTGTTAGTGCGATAACAGTCACAGGAAACTCTCAGGTAACGATAAATGATCCATTTGTTGTCGCTGTAGGATCCGCATACGTGCCTCTTCAGACGGATAACACTTCTCATGTCAGGATGTATGGCTTCAAATCTACAGGACCAACTCCTCTTGCAAATATTCTTGGGTTGCAAACGGTAATGTATGCAGATCAGGGAAGAAATGAATGCGTTAACTTCCCTGGCAACTGGAATGGCGGATTCTTGAGGATTGGGGCTATAAGATTATGGGATGATGGTACGGGACTTCGCATCAAGCGAGGAACTGACCCATTAAGCGTTTCTGATGGCACAGCCCTGTAACAAAAAACGGGCCGCTTCGGCGGCCTTTTAACCCCCCATTACAGCCCCAAAGATCTTGCCTGGCTACACTTCATGTGTGAAAATCCCTGCCTAAATCCTCAGGAAAAACCCGAAATTAGATGATTCAATGTCAATAACAAGGATAGATTTTAAGAGGTCTGCGCCTCAGATTTTGTTGTCACTGTTTGGGCTGATAATTACGCTCTTAGCGTTTTATCCTGGCATAGTAAGCAGTGACGCCCTTGACCAGTATCAGCAAGGCTCAAGATTTATATTCACAGACTGGCATCCACCAGTAATGAGCTTCATATGGTCGATTACAGATAAGATAATACCAGGCCCATTCGGCATGCTCCTTCTGGAATGCTTAATGTACTGGGGCTCTCTTTTACTGCTATCAGCATCAATTCCAGCAAAACATAAATACCTCTCCCTGTCAGTGATTGTTGTTGGGTTCATGCCGTTTGCCTTGGGTACGCTAAGCCACATTCTGAAAGATGTTTTCCATGCCGTAACATGGATGCTTGCAGTTGGCCTGGTAGTCATCGCCAACCGGAATGAAACAGGGAAAAGAAAGATTATTATCTTTGCAGGCATCCTTCTGATAATTGGAAGCATGTTTAGGTTCAATGCCATATTCGGCCTCATCCCACTGGCATGGCTGCTGGTCGTAGATGAGAAACCATGGGCATGGAAAAAGCTGGCGTTTGCACTCGTTTTATTCCCGCTGTGCGCATTACTATTTACCTCAGTTTTCAACTACAAAATCCTCGATGCGTCAAAATCAAAGGCTTTTCAGTCGCTTATAGTTTTTGATATTGGCGGGATATCACACTTCTCTGATAGCAACCACTTCAAAGAAGAGTGGAGCGATGAAGAAGATAGCAAAATAAGGAATGAGTGCTACGACTCGCGTTCGTGGAACAGCTATGCTTGGGGGCCATGTGGCTTCGTTCTTAAAAGGCTTGTTGCATCTGGATCATGGGATGATGGGTCTTTGATGGGGGAATGGCTGGAAGCTATTTACCATCAGCCAACTGCATACCTTCAGCATCGCTATGAAAACTTTAAGAGCCTGCTGTGGGAACCAGGAGGGATTCTTGAGGACAGGACGGCAAGTAACTCATTAGGATTCGAATACAAAAAGACCGAAGCCTTTGTTGCATTACAAGGAATAACTGATTTCCTTGGCGACACTCCACTGTTTAAGCCTGGATTCTGGTTAATAGTTTCGTTGGCATTTTCTTTGTATGGCTTGTTTGCAAGCAAAGGAGAAGCGAAAAACTTAATCATTGCCTTGAATACATCCAGCTTCCTTTATCTGCTTGCTTATCTGTTTGTAGGCGTAGCATCAGATTTCAGGTACGCCTACTGGTCCATCATGGCCACATCCGTTAGCGTTCCATTTATTTTGCTGTCTATCAAAACAAGAAATAATTAACCGAGGTTTGTATGCATTACCGTGGTCAGCATGTAGCATTAATTGTTCCATGCTATAACGAAGAATCAGCGATAGAGTCTGTTGTTTATGGGTTCAGAGAGGCATTGCCTGAGATCGACATTTATGTGTTCGACAACAATTCAAGCGATCGCACGGCACAAGTTGCAGAGGCTGCAGGAGCAAAGGTTATCTCGGTAAAATTACCAGGGAAAGGAAACGTTGTAAGACGGATGTTCGCAGACGTAGAGGCTGATATCTACGTGATGGTGGATGGTGATGCGACCTATGAGGCAGGAGCAGTTAAATCGCTGGTAGACAAGCTTCTTGACAATCACCTTGATATGGTTGTCGGGTGCAGAAAGACAAAAGAAGAGATTACCGGAGAGGCTTACAGGCGCGGTCACCAGTGGGGCAACTACATGCTCACTCACAGCGTGGTTAAGATATTCGGCGGCAATTTTACTGACATGTTGTCAGGTTATCGCGCATTCACTCGCAGATACGTGAAATCATTTCCGGCTATATCTCGTGGCTTCGAGATAGAAACAGAGCTCACGGTGCATGCTCTTGAACTGCGAATGCCTTATGGTGAAGTGATGACGGAATATGGTGCGCGACCCGAAGGCTCTGTCAGCAAGCTTTCAACATATCGCGATGGATTCCGCATCCTGAAGATGATTGCGCGGCTTTATATCACTGAGCGACCATTTGCCTTCTTCGGTATCTGCGCACTGCTTATGGCTTTGACATCAGTTATTCTCGGATTCCCTCTGCTCACAGAGTACCTTGAAACTGGCCTTGTTCCCAGATTTCCAACCGCAATTTTAGCTGCCTCAATTATGATCGCCGCTGCACTTTCATTTGTCTGCGGGTTAATCCTGGATAACGTTACCAGAGGACGACACGAAATGAAGAGGTTGGTATATCTTGGAATACCACTTCCATTCATGGGCAAAGAAAAATGATGAAGGTTTTAAGAGAGTTATTTTTCTTCGCTATCAGCGGAGGTCTTGGTTTTCTTGTGGATACTGCAGTTCTGTACCTGCTAATAGGAAGCCTAGGGCCTTACATAGCGAGAGGCCTCTCTTTTTTTTCCGCAGTTCTGTTTACATGGATCTTCAACAGGAGCATTACCTTCAAAGGGAAAAGATCAAACATGAAGGCTGGTTCAGAATTCGTGTCTTATCTCTTGCTTATGCTATGCGGTGGTGCTGTTAACTATGGCCTGTACAGTTGGCTTATATCATCGTACGGAATTGTTTTAGAGCATCCAATAATCGGAGTTGCAGCAGGTAGCATTGCCGGGATGTTTGTGAATCTCGCAACATCAAAACTTATTCTTTTCCGCAAGGAAGTGAATGATTAAAATTCATTACACAGCAAGCAATTAGCCCACTTCGGTGGGCTTTTTGCTGTCTCCATATTGCCATTGGAAACGCATTAGGTGGGCAAACAATCATATTTGGCGAGCCAGGAAAACCGAAAGCACGAATATGCTAGTAATCTGGAGCTAAGGAATTTTACGGATAGGAGCGATAAGATTATGTGATGGCGGGTCAGGCCTCAGGATAAAAAGAGGCTCTGACCCAACGTCGGCTACAGACGGAACTGCGCTACAGAGAATGACTGGCTGGTAATGGACGACGGACTGCTTTGATTATTCGCTTTCCAATCATGATGAACGGCTTTTCTAGATATTCATACGTTAACCAGGAAAATGTTACTGAGGCACAGACCATGTATGCAAACCTAGATATTCCGCTAGTTTTTTCATACATAGGAACGTAACTAGGGTAATATATCATCACATAAATCACGATGACGTGTGTTAGATAAAGTGAGTAAGATATATCACCAAGAACCGTCAGGATTCTGCTCTTGCCGATATCATGCGAATGTTCAAAGACCATTAAGCCAACAATGATTGCTAGCCCCCATATGCCATAATTCAACGGTCCGGATCCAATTCTGAAATTACTGAAATAGCAAATAAAAACAAATGAAAGGCAAGTGAATAATATTATCCCGGAATATTTTGATAAATTAACTTTGCTCACAAGTTTATATAATAACATCCCATATATAAACTCAATCAACATTGGTGATGCAAAGAAATTAAGCATTGGGATGCTGGCTCCGTTTAAATGCATGTCTCCTGAAAGAGATATTTCATCGTTGTAAATATTTTGAAGGAGAATTCCCGGCAACAACAGAAGAGTTGAGGTAATCAATACTCTATGATAATGATTAATAGACATTGCAATTACGAATATTATATAAAAATATAGTTCATAAGTGAGCGTCCATGCTGTATATAGTACGTTATAACCAAAGAATGGTCCGTGCATTGAATAGTTAGTATGAATAAGCAGTGCTGATTTTATTAATGATGAAATTTCAATTGGCTTTACGTGATTGACGACTAAATAACATAAAAATAATGATGCTAGAAATACAGGGTAAATGCGAAAAAACCTTCTTAAAATAAAAGACCCAGCAGAAGATCGTTCCTTATCATGCGTTGAGTAAGAGATGATGAAACCGCTTATAATGAAAAAAAGGTCAACTCCTGCCTGCCCGTTGAGTAGCAAGAAGTTGCCTAAATCCTTTATTCCAAACATTCCGTTTAGCATTTGCCTTGCATGAAATCCCACTACCAGCAAAGCGGCGATGCCGCGAAGGTAATGTATTGATTGAATTTTATTGTTGTTCATCATCTGGCCATGGTTAGGAGACTAAATTCATTGCATTAACATGCAGTTAGATAAGCTTACAATAGTAGCACTTTATTAGTGCTTGATCGATACCGTCGAACGGTAATGCTGTATATAAATACAGCAACTATCGGAGGTGCATCATGGTATTCCCGTCGCCGGCAGCAGACTACGTTGAAGAGCGCATATCGCTCGATAAGCGCCTTATCATTCACCCATCAGCTACGTACATGATGGTAGCCGGAACGACATACCTGCGTGCGGGTATCATGAAGGGTGCCATGCTCATCGTCGATTCATCGCTCACACCGAAAGACGGTTCTCTGCTTGTCTGTGCTGTTGATGGTGAGTTCAGGATCATGCGCTACAGGACGCTACTGCATCCATGTCTGGAGAACCCTGAAAATGGAAGGAGGGAGCCGTTACCATCGAAGGATGACACCTCGGATACTTCTCGGCCGGTGTTTGGGGTGATCACCTACAGCATCAACGATGCACGCTCTGGAGAGTTCGACGACTGTCCGGTGATGTGATGGGGCATGCATGGGGCATAAAACAGCACTCGCTCTAAGGTGAACTTAGACGACTGAAATTTTCGACGACTATAACCATCTGTTATTTGGTGCGCTCTTGGACGATCTTTGTCGATTATGAAAAATGTATGCTCATGTGATGGGATGCAGGTTTAAGCCCCTTCGATCTTCGCTGGCAGCCCAAGCGCTTTAATGCCACAATATTTTTTTCTTCGAATGCAGGAAAGATGATGAAAAAAATAGCAATTGCTGGCGCGCTGCTGGCACTGACCGGGTGCGTTCAGGTGGATAACTATCAGGAAGTGATCAAACACCCCGTCCCGGCGCATCTGGCAGGGTACTGGCAGTCAAAAGGGCCGCAGAGCAAAATGGTGAGCCCAGAGGCGATTGCCACGCTGGTGGTGACGGAGGAGGGCGATACGCTGGACTGCCGTCAGTGGCAGCGCGTGATCGCTGTACCGGGTAAAATCATGCTGCGTTCAGACAGTTATTATAACGTCACCCGCAAGCTGGATATTTATCCGCTGGAGCGCGATGGCTCTGTTCTTGAGTATGATGGTATGGAGCTACAGAAGGTCGATCGCCCGACGGTAGAGTGCGCAGATTATCTGAGCAAAAATCCGCTGGAGAGTAAACTTCCGTAGTGCATGTTGCCGGGTGGCAGCTTCGCCTGACCCGGCATTCAATTCACGTCAGATGCTTTTACAACTACAACGCATCCTCAATCACCCACACGCTGACGCTTCCACCTTTGCAGGTAAAGGTGCCTTCGCCATCCGCTGCGGTAGTGACCGTTTCTTCGCGATTGCCGAGAAAATCACGCCACGTTTTGTTGCCGTAGTTTTCACCCAGACAAATCACTTTCTCGCCGTCATCGCCATTCGACATCACCACCACACAGCCAGGATCGTCTTCGGTGCCGCTGCGGCTGAAGGCGATACAGTTTGGGTGATCGAAGAACAGCGTCTGCACGCCGTGGGCAAAACGCTGGCGGGCGAGGATCAGCTCGTGAAGCTGCTCGATGACCGGCATATCAATATGGTAGGTTTCGCCGTCACCGCCCGTATCGTCATAGCTGGCACCGAATAAATCCGGATAAAAGACGCTGGGCACTCCGTTTTCACGCAGCAGGATCAGGGCATAGGCCAGCGGTTTAAACCACGCTTCGACCGGCGCTTCCAGCGCCTGTAAAGGCTGAGTGTCATGGTTGGCAACCAGAGTTACCGCATGGAACGGATCGGCTTCGACCAGGGTGCCGGTAAAGATTTGGCTCATGTCGTATTCCCGACCCTGGCGCGATGCTTCGTGGAATTTCATCTGCAGGGGGGCATCGAACAGCATCGTCTTGCCATCGACCTGGTCAATATAGGCCTGCAGTTTATCCACTTCGTGGGACCAGTATTCCGCCACGATAAACAACGGTTGCGTTGCAACTTCCTGAACGTGTTCAATCCACTCCTTATAAAACCAGGCGGGAATGTGTTTGACGGCGTCCAGACGAAAACCGTCACAGCCAGTTTGTTCCATGACCCAGCGGGCCCAGTATTTGATCTCCTCGGTGACGGCATGGTTGCGAAAATCAATGTTTTCGCCCATCAGGTAATCAAAATTACCCATCTCATCATCAACCTGGTCGTTCCAGCCTTCACCGGTGTAGTCGTTGACGATTTTAAAAATGCCGTCTTCATCGGGGTTTTCAATATGGTCGACGCCGCTGAAGCATTTGTAATCCCAGATAAACTGCGAATATTGCCCGGCACGGGCAGGGAAGGTGTAGCGTGTCCAGGCTTCACACTCAATGATCTCATCGTCGATCTGCGTGCGATCCTGTTCGTTGACGCGCTGAACGCGGACGGGTTCTTTCTCGTCTGCGCCCATTTTGTGGTTAACCACCACGTCAAGGAGGACGGCGATCTCATTACTTTTGAGTGCGTCGATGGCCTCCAGCAGCTGAGCTTTGTCACCGTACTTGGTGGCGACGCTGCCTTTCTGGTCAAACTCACCGAGGTCGAAGAGATCGTAAGTGTCGTATCCGACCGAGTACCCGCCGGATGCGCCTTTACAGGCTGGCGGCAACCAGATCATATTGATGCCGATTTCGTTAAGATTGGGGGCTAACGCCGTGACCTCTCGCCACAATTCACCGCCCGCAGGGTAATACCAGTGAAAACATTGTAACAGGGTGGGGTTTTTCATCGTCCGTGCTCCAGAAGCCGTTTGGCAGACTTCTGGAGTATGGATGAAGAAATCATAATTGTGAGTCGCGGGTTAAATTTTCTGGGTAAAGAATATTTCCTGACAGCTTTCCATAGGTAGAGGTAATGGATTGCTGTTTACCAGTTTGACCAATGAGGTTGCGCAACTCTTCCATGCGAGCTGCGAGCAGGGTTTTTAGTTCATTCTCATTCGCAAGGATCATTTCCAAAAGCGCACGCGCATGCTCAACCTGAACTGGGGGGCATGACATAATGGGAGTTCGCGAGATACTTTCCACCAGTTGTATGTAATGCATTTCCTGCTCGATAAGCGCATCCCATTGACCTGAGTGTGCGAGATTGAGCATAGCAAGGCTTTGAGCATGTAAAGCCTGCCAGTGACTAAGCGCTGCGCTGGGATTATTCATCAAATTTATCCTGAAATAGAGGACGCATTGGGGCCAATTTGCTTCCACGCATCCGCAATGTTGTTTAATAAACCCTCGACTTCAACAATTGCGTCTACGTCGTTACTGACATTCGCCAGCAATAAACGTCGAACCATATATTCGTACAAGGAGGCAAGATTACCGGACAACTCACTCTCAACCTCCATGTTCAGTCCTGCTTTTAAGCCGTTGTCGATAATGTTGATGGCTTTGGACAAGGCTTCACCTTTTTCACGAATTTGTCCGGCTTCCAGGAACAGGCGTGCGCGGACAAGGGCGCTATGCGCCCCGTCAAACAACATGACAATCAGCTGGTGTGGACTGGCATTCATTACTGCGCTTTCTACCCCTATCTGCTGATAGGACTGAACACCAGAGGTGTTATACATATCCACTCCTCAATACGACGTCTATTTCTGTGAGAACTGTTGGGTCAGGTAGTTGGCTGTATTGGTCATTTTAGTGACTAATACGTCCAGACTGGTGAATTGCGTTTTGTAACGTGCCATAGTTGCATCAATAGAGGCTTCCATCGCATCGTAACGTTCACCCAGGGTTTTCAGCGTTTTGTTAATACCGTCTTTCGCGTTCTGGATCACACCTGCGCTGCCGGTGCTGGTGCTGAGCATGGTATCCAGCGTTTTACTCATCTGAGTCGCCATGCCGGTAGTTTTCCCGTCACCGATAAAGTACTGCTGTACGGCTGTAGGGTTGTCGGTCAGTGCTTTTTTCAGTTTATCGGTATCCACCTTCAGGTTACCGATAGTACCGTCAGAGCCTTTCACCGGATCCTGGGTAATCCCCAACTGAGCCATGATCTGAACCGAACCGGCCTGGACTTCGGTCAGCAGACCGCGCAGCTGAGACTGAATCCCGCGCACGTTCGCATCCCCGACCAGTGCACCGTTGCTGGTTGACTGGCCGCCTGCACCTGCATCGACCGGAACATATTTGGTCAGGCTGTTAATGGTGGACTGCAGCGAGTTGTATGCGGTGACCCAGTCCGTCACGGCTTTCTGGTTCGAATCCGTTGCGCGCGTCACTTCCAGCATTTCATCTGCTTTGCTTTCTGCCTTGAGGGTGAAGGTCATTCCCGGCAGGGCATCGGAGATGGTATTCGATTGACGCTCAATCTTGATGTCGTTCACCACCACAATGGCGTTCTGCGCTGCGGTGTTCACCGCCAGCGCGCCGGTTTTGGTGGTTGAGTCGTAGCCGATGGCGTTTTGCAGTTTGTCATCACCAGTGACGCTAATGGTCATCTCGCCATCCATACCGGTGGTTTTCGATGACAGCATTAGGCGGTAATCGCCTTCTTTAGCCTTGATAACACTGGCGGTGACGTTGCCGTTCGCTTTATTGATCGCGCTTGCGATCCCGGCCAGCGACGTATCACCATCGGCCAGGTTTACCTCTAAAGGTGTTTTGGTACCCGGCTGGGTAATCGTAATTTTACGCGTCGTGCCGGTCGTATCGCCGAGCAACTCCGTGTTAGTGGTATAGGAGCCCGTTGTGAGCGCCTGTGCTTTTGCAACCTGGTTGACGTTTACCACATAAGAGCCGACAGAAGCATCCGCTGAAGTGGTTGCCGTGAACGCCGTGTTGGTGCTGCTCACGGAGGTTGAGTTCCATGTCGTCGCTTTACCCAGCGCAGCGGTCGCAGTCTGCAGCGAGGTCATGGCACTCTGCAGCTTGCCGTACGCGCTTAACTGTGCGTTATACGTTGATTGCTGGGTCGTAATCGTTGTCAGCTTGGTTCTTTCTGCTGCGTCCAACTGATTATATAAATCCCCGAGTCCTGCAGAACCTATCCCGAGGTTACTGATAGTAGCCATGCATATTTTCCTTAAAATACGAAAGTAGTTCAGGACTCTTATCGGCCTCTTAACGTAAAAGTTTACGATGGTGAGAAAAAAATAATCCAAAGAATAGAAATGTCCAGGCGCGGTAAATGAAACGATTGCACTTTGGGATAATTATCAGTGCGCCAATAACACAGATAAGAGTGTGCCTTTTTTGCCATCATCGAGCGGACTAAATACCCGTTAAAAATAACCTTATGAGGAACTTTAATTGATTTTTTAAAAATAAAATTATTTACAATCAATTAGTTATATTTTTTTCAAAATTGATTCTAAAGTCTTTTCGGGACCCGTCGATAACCTTGTTGACGGTGAGAGACGCTGTGAGTGTTAGGCACCGGACCTAAAACCCAATTTTTGAAGGAAAGAAAATTATGGCAGTTATCAATACTAACCTGTTGTCCCTGACTACTCAGAACAACCTGAACAAATCTCAGTCTTCTCTGGGCACTGCTATTGAGCGTCTGTCTTCAGGTCTGCGTATCAACAGCGCCAAAGACGATGCTGCTGGCCAGGCGATTGCAAACCGCATGACTTCTCAGATCAAAGGTATGAACCAGGCAGCACGTAACGCCAACGACGGTATCTCCATGGCGCAGACTGCTGAAGGTTCTCTGAACGAAATCAACAACAACCTGCAGCGCGTTCGTGAACTGGCTGTTCAGGCAAGCAACGGCACCAACAGCACCTCTGACCTGGCTTCTCTGCAGGATGAAGTTACCGCTCGTCTGGCTGAAATCAACCGCGTTGCGGGCAAGACTGACTTCAACGGCATCAAACTGCTGGACGGTTCTGCGGGTACAGCTGGTGTGGTTAAAATTCAGGTTGGCGTTAACGACGGCGACACCATCGATCTGGACCTGAGCGGTGCTAAAGCTGACACCACCACCCTGGGCGTGAACGCTATCGACCTGAAAAGCGTACAACCTACCGACCTGGCAACTATCGACGCAGCTATCGCTAAAGTTGATAAAGCACGTTCAGGCCTGGGTGCTGTGCAGAACCGCTTCACTTCTGCAATCAACAACCTGAACAACACCTCTAACAACCTGTCTGCTGCTCAGTCCCGTATCCAGGACGCTGACTACGCAACTGAAGTTTCCAACATGTCCCGCGCGCAGATCCTGCAGCAGGCTGGTACTTCTGTTCTGTCTCAGGCAAACCAGGTTCCACAGACTGTTCTGTCTCTGCTGCGTTAATTTTACGCACGAAACCCCGCTTCGGCGGGGTTTTTTTATCTCTGCTATTTGAGAATCCGCCTGTGAAACAAATCAGTGTCACTCAACCAAAGCTGGTCGCAGATTTTTCATGTGTCGGTGGGGAATGCCGTGAACATTGTTGTCAGGGCTGGACCATCGCGTTTGATAAATCCTCAGTTAATCGCTACCTGAACAGTAAAAATGCCGCCATTCGTCAGACGGCGAGAACGGCGATAAAAGTCACCAAAAAGCAGTATGGCAACTGGGGCGAAGTGATTTTCCATACGGAAAGTAAAAACTGCCCGTTTATGGATACGGAAAAACTCTGTTCAATTCATAGCGCCATGGGCGCCCAGGCCTTAAGCCCAACCTGTTCGTCGTTCCCGCGGACAAATCGGGTCTATAAAAATGAAATCGAAAAATCGCTGAATCTCTCGTGTCCGGAAGTTACCCGACTTCTGTTAAACGATCGGGAGTCTATGTCGATGATGGAATCTGTCATTGTTCAGCAGGACGTCAATATTGCGCCGATGATCGATTTGAAGGCCAAGGTCATCAATCTCTTCTGCCAGAATATATTCAGCGTTGAAGGTGCCAGCGTTGAAGAACAGGTTTACGCCGTGGTGAAGTTCCTCATGGTGGTTGAAAAGCTCGATAATCTCGAGGAGAATATCGGCATGCTCGAAACGGTCTATTTCTCGCTGGTTAACGAACTGGTGAGCGGTAAAATAAAAACGGAGTTAGGCGGATTTAATCAGAACTACAGCCTGAAATTCGCGTTAATTTCGCTCATCCAGAGCTACTTTACCAAGAAAGCGACAGCCCGCGGCGGTGCAGTATTAAATCGTTATTTTACCCAGCTATACCAACAATTTGAGCCTGCGGGTGACACCGTTCCGGCAGAGAAGGTCATGGAGAACATCGAGTCCGTCTGGCGCGATGTGGCGGGCAGTTACCTGGCGACCAATGACCATTTATTTAAGAATTTTTTTAAATACAAACTATGGGAGCAGGGCTTCCCACAGAACAATGGCCGCAGCATGTTGAATAACCTTTATTTAATCGTTGCGGAGTTCTATTTCCTTAAAACATTACTTGCCGGTCAGGCTCTCGTGGCGGGAAAAATTGAACAAGATAATATCGTTGATGTTATTTACAGCTTCCACTCCCTTAGCCAGCATAATCAGGAAGCGGGAAAGCTCTTTCATCAACATATAGATAGCGTCAAACTGGGCGACGATCTTTCATTGCTACAACTGCTCATTTAGCCAGAAAAGTTGACCCGGTTGTGGGCAACCTCAGAATAACCTCACTTTATCCCCCTTTTTCATCCAATTGAACGCCCTGCAGAATCGGATAATCATGCCGATAACTCAACTAACGCAGGGCTGTTTATCGTGAATTCACTCTATACCGCTGAAGGTGTAATGGATAAACACTCGCTGTGGCAGCGTTATGTCCCACTGGTGCGTCACGAAGCATTGCGCCTCCAGGTGCGTTTGCCGGCGAGCGTGGAACTTGACGATCTGCTACAGGCGGGCGGTATCGGGTTATTGAATGCAGTTGACCGATACGACGCTCTGCAAGGAACGGCATTTACGACTTACGCAGTTCAGCGTATTCGTGGTGCGATGCTGGATGAGCTGCGCAGCCGCGACTGGGTGCCGCGCAGTGTTCGCCGCAACGCGCGCGAAGTGGCGCATGCGATGGGGCAGCTGGAACAGGAACTGGGACGTAACGCAACGGAAACAGAAGTGGCGGAACGTCTTGGCATTGCTGTTGAAGAGTATCGTCAGATGTTGCTCGATACCAATAATAGCCAACTCTTCTCTTATGACGAGTGGCGAGAAGAGCATGGCGATAGCATCGAGCTGGTGACGGATGAGCATCAGCAAGAAAACCCGTTACACCATTTAATGGAAGGTAATTTACGCCAGCGCGTAATGGAAGCGATTGAGGCTTTACCTGAGCGCGAACAGCTGGTGTTGACCCTCTATTATCAGGAAGAGCTTAATCTCAAAGAGATTGGCGCTGTTCTGGAAGTGGGGGAGTCTCGGGTGAGCCAGTTGCACAGCCAGGCCATTAAACGTTTACGCACAAAGCTGGGTAAGTTATAGGTGATTGATTCACCTGAAAAATGCCGCACAACGTATTGACAACCAGGAGTTATCATGACGGTGCAGCAATCTAAAAGACGGCCTTTAAGCCGCTACCTGAAAGACTTTAAACACAGCCAGACGCATTGCGCCCACTGTAACAAGTTACTCGATCGTATCACGCTGGTTCGTCGAGGCGAAATCGTTAATAAGATCGCGATTTCACGCCTCGACACGTTGATGGATGAAGCAGCATGGCTCGAAGAACAAAAAGAGTGGGTGGCGCTTTGCCGTTTCTGCGGTGATCTCCACTGCAAAGAGCAAAGCGACTTCTTCGACATTATCGGCTTCAAACAATTCCTGTTTGAACAAACGGAGATGAGCCACGGAACCGTACGCGAATATGTCGTCCGCCTGCGCCGTCTCGGACAACATCTCACCGTGAACAACATCTCCCGCGATCTGCTGAAGACCGGCTATCTGGATGAGAATCTTGAGCCGTGGCTGCCTGCGACCAGCACCAACAACTACCGCATTGCGCTGCGCAAGTATGCACAATATAAGGTACAAATGCCGGGTGTCATAAAGCAGAAAGCCCACGCTGGAACAACTTCTGATATATATTAAAAAAGAATAAGATGTAGCGCAGTCGCCTTTGACCTTGCAGGTGATTTCTCTACACTACTCAAAAATTCCACTATATCGGGGTATTTATGAAATTAGCACTTCTGGGTCGTCAGGCGCTGATGGGTGTAATGGCAGTCGCGCTGGTCGCGGGTATGAGCGTGAAAACGTTCGCCGCAGAAAATCTGCTGAATAAAGTGAAAGAGCGCGGTACGCTGCTGGTCGGGCTGGAAGGAACCTATCCTCCGTTCAGCTTCCAGGGCGATGACGGTAAACTCACCGGTTTTGAAGTGGAATTTGCACAGGAACTGGCGAAACACCTTGGCGTGAAAGCCTCCATCAAACCGACCAAATGGGACGGTATGCTGGCATCGCTGGATTCCAAACGTATTGATGTGGTGATTAACCAGGTGACCATTTCTGACGAGCGTAAGAAGAAGTATGACTTCTCCACGCCGTACACCGTGTCCGGTATCCAGGCGCTGGTGAAGAAAGGTAACGAAGGCACCATCAAAACGGCCGCTGACCTGAAAGGCAAAAAAGTCGGTGTCGGTCTGGGGACCAACTATGAAGAGTGGCTGCGCCAGAACGTTCAGGGTGTGGATATCCGCACTTACGATGATGACCCGACAAAATACCAGGATCTCCGCGTAGGTCGTATTGATGCGATTCTGGTTGACCGTCTGGCCGCGCTGGATCTGGTGAAGAAAACCAACAATACCCTGGCGGTAGCCGGTGATGCGTTCTCTCGTCAGGAATCCGGTGTAGCCGTTCGTAAAGGCAACGACGACCTGGTTAAAGCGATTGACTCCGCGATTGCTGACATGCAAAAAGACGGCAGCCTGAAAGCCCTTTCAGAGAAGTGGTTCGGGGCAGACGTCACGAAATAAGTCTTTGACGTTAAAAAAAGGCGCTTTTAAAAGCGCCTTTTTTATTTCTTACGCGTCTGCGTGCATAATGAAAAATATCACATTGAGTCAGTGTTACCGGAGAACCCATGTCACTACAGAATTTAACGCGCTTTCCCCGCCTGGAGTTTATCGGCGCGCCGACTCCGCTGGAGTATCTGCCGCGATTTTCTGACTATTTAGGACGCGATATTTTTATTAAGCGCGATGACGTTACGCCGATGGCGATGGGGGGCAATAAGCTGCGTAAGCTGGAGTTTCTGGCCGCTGACGCCCTGCGTGAAGGCGCGGATACGCTCATTACCGCAGGTGCCATTCAGTCTAACCATGTCCGCCAGACCGCCGCGGTGGCCGCAAAGCTGGGTCTCCACTGTGTGGCATTGCTGGAAAACCCAATTGGAACGCACGCAGAAAACTATCTGACTAACGGCAACCGTCTGCTGCTGGATCTGTTTAACGTACAAGTCGAAATGGTCGAGGCATTAACCGACCCGACCGCACAACTTGATGAACTGGCGACGCGTCTGGAAGCGCAGGGTTTTCGTCCCTACGTTATTCCTGTCGGCGGCTCGAATGCGCTGGGCGCGCTGGGGTATGTGGAAAGTGCGCTGGAGATTGCCCAGCAATGCGAGGGAGCGGTCAGCCTCTCTTCTGTCGTTGTTGCTTCCGGCAGTGCAGGTACCCACGCAGGGCTGGCGGTAGGTCTGGAGCAATTATTACCCGATGTCGAGCTTATTGGCGTGACGGTATCGCGTAGCGTCGCGGACCAGAAGCCGAAAGTGGTCACCTTACAGCAGGCGGTGGCAGAGCAACTGGCGTTGAAGGCAACGGCTGATATCCAGCTCTGGGACGACTATTTTGCACCAGGCTACGGCACGCCTAATGAAGAGGGGATGGACGCGGTGAAATTGCTGGCGCGCCTCGAGGGTATACTGCTTGATCCCGTGTATACGGGCAAAGCGATGGCCGGTCTTATCGATGGCATTGAACAGAAGCGCTTTAAGGATGAAGGGCCGATTTTGTTTGTTCACACCGGCGGGGCACCTGCGCTGTTTGCCTACCATCCTCATGTCTAAAATCAGGTCGAAAAATAATAATGCAAGAAAGTATTCAACTGGTTATTGATTCCCTGCCGTACCTGCTTAAAGGTGCGGTATTTACGTTACAGCTCAGTATTGGCGGGATGTTCTTCGGTCTGGTACTCGGGTTTGTGCTGGCCTTAATGCGTATGTCACCCGTCTTACCAGTACGCTGGGTGGCGCGTTTTTATATCTCTGTGTTTCGCGGCACGCCGCTTATCGCGCAGCTCTTTATGATCTACTACGGTTTACCGCAGTTTGGTATTGAGCTGGATCCGATCCCGGCGGCGATGATTGGTTTGTCGCTCAATACGGCGGCATACACCTCTGAAACGCTGCGTGCGGCAATCTCGTCCATTGATAAAGGGCAGTGGGAAGCGGCGGCCAGTATCGGTATGACGCCCTGGCAAACGCTGCGCAGAGCCATTCTGCCTCAGGCGGCGCGTGTGGCGCTTCCGCCACTCAGCAACAGCTTTATCAGCCTGGTGAAAGACACGTCGCTGGCGGCCACCATTCAGGTACCGGAACTGTTCCGTCAGGCGCAGCTTATTACCTCGCGCACCCTGGAAGTGTTCACCATGTATCTGGCGGCCTCGCTGATTTACTGGGTAATGGCGACGGTGTTATCCGCCTTGCAAAACTATTTCGAAAACCAGCTTAACCGCCAGGAGCGTGATCCAAAATGAGTGCTATCGACGTTAAAAACCTGGTGAAAAAATTCCACGGTCAAACGGTGCTCCACGGGATTGATCTGGAGGTTGAGCAGGGCGAAGTGGTCGCCATTATCGGCCCGAGTGGTTCCGGGAAAACAACGCTGCTGCGCAGCATCAACCTGCTTGAACAGCCTGAAGACGGCACGATTCGGGTGGGGAATATTACGATTGATACCGGCAAATCCATCAGCCAGCAAAAAGGTCTGATTCGCCAGTTGCGCCAGCATGTGGGCTTTGTTTTCCAGAACTTCAATCTCTTCCCACACCGGACGGTGCTGGAGAACATCATTGAAGGCCCGGTCATTGTAAAAGGGGAAGCCAAAGAGGACGCGACGGTTCGCGCGCGCGAGTTGCTCGCAAAAGTCGGGCTGGCCGGTAAAGAAACCAGCTACCCGCGCCGCCTGTCAGGTGGTCAGCAGCAGCGTGTGGCGATTGCCCGCGCGCTGGCGATGCGCCCGGATGTGATCCTCTTTGATGAACCGACCTCTGCGCTCGACCCTGAGCTGGTGGGCGAGGTGCTGAACACCATACGCCAGCTGGCACAGGAGAAACGCACAATGGTTATCGTTACCCACGAGATGAGCTTCGCTCGTGACGTGGCGGACCGCGCCATTTTCATGGATCAGGGAAGGATCGTGGAGCAGGGGCCGGCAAAACACTTATTTGCCAACCCACAGCAGCCGCGAACCCGTCAGTTCCTTGAAAAATTCCTTATGCAGTAGAATTTTTGCACTAATTTGCTCCAGAAAATTCATCTGGGGCAAATTATTCTCCCCCTGCGCACGACACCGTGTTTTTTTATTCCGCTCAGGCCCAATAAACCTTATCAAACGTAAAGTTAATTGTGCTGTTGCCGATATTTTGTAGTTAGAAATAAGTTTTATGTGTTAGGTTATATTCACCATAATAATGAATATCATTTCAGAGGCTTCATTTAGTAAGTATGAAGGATTCAGACTTTTTCACCTGGCGACGGGAATGCTCCCTCCGGTTTCAGAAATTGACCTGTGCCGACGAGGTATATCAGGAACTTCAGCGACAAACTCAGGCGCTAGAATTCGATTATTACGCACTCTGCGTACGCCATCCCGTGCCTTTTACGCGGCCTAAGATTTCTGTGCATACCACTTATCCGCCACAGTGGCAGGCGCAATATCAGTCGAAGAATTATTTCGCCATTGACCCGGTGTTAAAACCGGAGAATTTCATCCAGGGGCATTTGCCCTGGACTGACGAATTATTCGCGGATGCTGAGGAATTATGGCATAGCGCACGGGAGCACGGCTTACGTACAGGAATAACGCAGTGTCTGATGCTGCCGAATCATGCTCTCGGTTTTCTGTCGGTTTCTCGTACTAGCATGCTGGAGAGCCCGTTAGACCACGAGGAAATAGAGCTGCGGTTACAACTGCTGGTGCAAGTGGCCTTAACATCGTTGATTCGATTTGAAGATGAGATGGTGATGCCGCCTGAGATGAAATTCAGCAAACGTGAACGGGAAATTCTTAAATGGACCGCGGAAGGGAAGACGTCGGCGGAAATTGCGATCATTCTCTCCATCTCAGAGAATACGGTTAACTTTCATCAGAAGAATATGCAGAAAAAATTCAATGCGCCTAACAAGACGCAGATCGCATGTTACGCGGCGGCGACCGGGCTTATTTGAGTAGAGAGTACGTTCTGCGTGTCAGACGAGGCAACGGCTGAATGCACCGCATCCAGCCGTTTTTTATTACTGGCGGTAGGCTTGTTTAATTTGCTTAACGGTGTTGGCAAATACCGCGGATTCCGCCTGGTCTTCCATCTGCGCGATTTGTTTTTCCATTTTAATGATCACACGACCGGCGTCAGCCTGGCCCATCGCCTGTAGCATCAGCGTTAGCAGCGATTTCAGGCAGTTTACTTCCTGTGCCAGTTCCTGGTTATTCTCCGCAGTGGCAAATTCAGGTGTGCTCATTTATTTTCCTCATTATAAAACGGCGCTCGTGCGCGACGATGAAAGTCAAGGCGGCGGAGTATACCACAAGGCGCAGCAAAAAATGCAGCGGTTGTTTTTCGTACTTTTACACTGGATGTTTATTTGCGTAAACAACGCGTGCCGCTAAACTGTGCGGCGTTAATAGCGACGAATTGTTTATACCCGGTTCGCTTGTCGTTAATTATTGTTACAAAAATTTAAGAACTGTTTTTTTACGGACTCAGGTGACAGGTTTTTTGTAACTTTTTGAATACAGATGCTTAAAAAAAGCTGCACAAGCCCTGGTGGCGCGGGCTCTCTTTCCACGTTCTGTACAGCCTAATTTCCAAAAACGAGAGCGAAATCGAATAGCCGATTTTTTAACGTTTTAATCTTGTGAGGAAAACCGTTAATATAAACCAAATTATCACTCAGTAGCGTTATCCCTATTCTGGAGACATTTCCTTTGATCAACGTCCTTCTTGTTGATGACCACGAACTGGTGCGCGCAGGGATACGACGCATTCTTGAAGATATAAAAGGTATTAAAGTTGCTGGTGAGGCTTGTTGCGGCGAAGATGCCGTAAAATGGTGCCGCACTAATTCGGCCGATGTGGTGTTGATGGATATGAACATGCCCGGTATCGGTGGTCTTGAAGCAACCCGCAAAATCGCGCGTACCTTTGTTGATACAAAAGTCATCATGCTGACCGTGCATACTGAAAACCCGCTGCCTGCAAAAGTGATGCAGGCGGGCGCTGCCGGTTACCTGAGTAAAGGTGCCGCGCCGCAGGAAGTTGTCAATGCTATCCGTTCCGTTTTTGCCGGTCAGCGTTACATTGCTTCCGACATTGCTCAGCAGATGGCCCTGAGTCAGATCGAACCCGAGAAAACGGAATCGCCGTTTGCCAGTTTGTCCGAGCGTGAACTACAGATTATGCTGATGATCACCAAAGGTCAGAAGGTAAATGAGATTTCGGAACAGCTGAATCTTAGCCCGAAAACGGTGAACAGCTATCGTTATCGCATGTTCAGCAAACTGAACATTCATGGTGATGTTGAACTGACTCATCTGGCCATCCGGCATGGTTTATGTAATGCGGAGACGTTGTTAAGTCAGTGAGTGATGTGTTCGATTCAAAAGCATTTCTGAAAACCGTAACCAGCCAGCCTGGCGTCTATCGTATGTATGACGCTGGCGGTACGGTTATCTACGTGGGGAAAGCGAAAGATCTCAAAAAGCGCCTCTCCAGCTATTTTCGCAGTAACCTTGCCTCCCGCAAGACCGAAGCACTGGTCGCACTCATACAGAATATTGATGTTACCGTCACGCATACCGAGACGGAGGCGCTGCTGCTTGAGCATAACTATATTAAGCTCTATCAGCCGCGCTACAACGTGCTGTTACGCGATGATAAATCCTATCCGTTCATCTTCCTGAGTGGCGATACGCACCCCCGGCTTGCTATGCACCGCGGTGCAAAACATGCCAAGGGTGAATATTTCGGCCCGTTTCCCAACGGCTATGCCGTACGTGAGACGCTGGCGCTGCTGCAAAAAATCTTCCCTGTTCGCCAGTGTGAAAACAGTGTCTATCGCAATCGCTCGCGCCCGTGTCTGCAGTACCAGATTGGCCGCTGTCTGGGGCCATGCGTTGCCGGGCTGGTGAGTGAAGACGAGTATGCGCAGCAGGTCGAGTATGTGCGCCTGTTTTTAGCCGGGAAAGACGATCAGGTATTAACGCAGCTGATCGCCCGGATGGAGAAAGCCAGTGCAGCGCTGGAGTTCGAAGAGGCCGCGCGGATCCGCGACCAAATCCAGGCGGTGCGCAGAGTCACTGAGAAACAGTTTGTCTCGAACACCGGTGACGATCTCGACGTGATCGGCGTTGCCTTTGACGCCGGCATGGCCTGCGTGCATGTGCTGTTTATTCGTCAGGGTAAAGTGCTCGGGAGCCGCAGCTATTTCCCGAAAGTGCCGGGGGGGACGGAGCTGGGTGAGGTGGTTGAAACCTTCGTCGGCCAGTTCTATCTGCAGGGGAGTCAGATGCGCACGCTGCCATCGGAGATCCTGCTTGATTTCAATCTCGACGATAAAACGCTTTTGGCGGATTCGCTGTCAGAACTGGCTGGTCGTCGGGTTAACGTGCAGACCAAACCGCGCGGTGACCGCGCGCGTTACCTGAAGCTTGCCCGGACCAATGCGGCGACGGCGCTTACTACAAAACTGTCCCAGCAATCGACGGTCCACCAGCGTTTAACGGCACTGGCTACGCTTCTGAAGCTGCCGGAGGTTAAACGGATGGAGTGCTTCGACATCAGCCACACGATGGGCGAGCAGACCGTGGCCTCCTGCGTGGTGTTTGATGCTAACGGCCCGCTGCGCGCGGAATATCGTCGCTATAACATCACCGGGATCACGCCGGGCGATGACTATGCCGCCATGAACCAGGTGCTGCGCCGTCGCTACGGTAAAGCCATCGAAGAGAGCAAAATCCCGGATGTGATACTGATTGACGGCGGGAAAGGGCAGCTCGGGCAGGCGAAAGCGGTCTTTGACTCACTTGATGTGAGCTGGGATAAAAACCATCCGTTGCTGCTGGGTGTGGCAAAAGGGGCCGATCGTAAAGCCGGTCTGGAGACGCTCTTCTTCGAACCGGAAGGGGAGGGCTTCAGTCTGCCGCCGGATTCTCCGGCACTGCATGTTATCCAGCATATCCGCGATGAGTCACACGATCACGCCATCAGCGGGCACCGGAAAAAACGGGCGAAGGTAAAAAACACCAGTACGCTTGAGACCATCGAAGGCGTCGGGCCAAAACGCAGGCAGATGTTGCTTAAATATATGGGCGGATTGCAAGGATTACTCAATGCCAGCATGGAGGAAATTGCAAAAGTGCCGGGTATTTCGCAAGCGCTGGCAGAAAAGATCTACTACTCGTTGAAACATTGAGGGCTCTGTAGCAACATAGAGCTAAATTTTACTGACAACAAACAGTTACCGTCATTATGCAATTTAATATCCCTACGTTGCTCACTCTTTTTCGCGTTGTGCTTATCCCGTTCTTTGTACTGGCATTTTACCTGCCAGTCGTCTGGGCCCCTTTTGCCTGTGCACTGATTTTCCTGGTGGCTGCGGTTACGGACTGGTTTGATGGTTATCTGGCACGCCGCTGGAACCAAAGCACCCGCTTCGGTGCCTTCCTCGACCCGGTCGCCGATAAGGTCATGGTCGCTATCGCGATGGTGCTGGTGGCTGAGCACTACCACACGTGGTGGGTAACGCTGCCTGCAGCAACCATGATTGGCCGTGAGATCATCATCTCTGCGCTGCGTGAGTGGATGGCGGAGCTGGGTAAGCGCAGCAGCGTCGCGGTGTCGTGGATTGGTAAAGTGAAAACCACCGCGCAGATGGCCTCGCTGGTCTGGATGCTCTGGCGTCCAAACGCCTGGGTTGAGTGGGCTGGGATTGGGCTGCTGTGGGTTGCTGCGGTACTGACGCTGTGGTCTATGCTGCAATATTTAAACGCTGCCCGTGGCGATTTGCTTGATCAGTGATCGTTTCGACGTAATTTTCAGCAAACGATCCGGGGATGCAAAAAATAACGTTGACTCATACCGTCATATCAGTAGAATGCAACGCATCGAACGGCGGCACAGCTAGCCGGACGATAATGAAATCAAGTGGTTAGAAGTTAACTTGATGGCATGCGGGAATAGCTCAGTTGGTAGAGCACGACCTTGCCAAGGTCGGGGTCGCGAGTTCGAGTCTCGTTTCCCGCTCCAGATTAAAGACATGCGCAATAGCGGGTGTCGCGTAAAAAAGTTTTACGGCGCGTTAGCAAAGCGGTTATGTAGCGGATTGCAAATCCGTCTAGTCCGGTTCGACTCCGGAACGCGCCTCCACTTTCTTCCCTGGCCGGATGGTGGAATCGGTAGACACAAGGGATTTAAAATCCCTCGGCGTTCGCGCTGTGTGGGTTCAAGTCCCACTCCGGCTACCATGGGAAAAAGCAGAATAATCAAAGCAATAAGCAGTGTCGTGAAACCACCGAAAGGTGGTTTTTTTGTGCCTGTTTTTCTCCGTATACCCTAGTTTCACCCTTCAACTTCGCAACCATAAGAGGGCAATCATGCCCAACAATGGCCATTACCGATAGGATCTGTTGGCGTCGGTCGTCAGCTGCGAAATCACGGTTTTAAATACTGATGGCACTGTCTCTCTGCGTCACCCGGCCCAGAAGGGGCCTCTAAACCGGGTAACGCAGTCGCACTACCAGGCGGTATGGTACAGCTCGCTAATATCTGCCAGGCTCGCTTCCCGTGGGTTGCCGGCAGTACAGACATCATCATATGCCGCCTGGGCCAGCATCGGGATATCTTCCTTTTGTACTCCAGCCTCACGCAGATGGAGCGGGATGCCCACATCGTGATTAAGCCTGAAGACGGCATCCACGGCAGCATTGCGCGCGTCCGCAAGGCTCAGCCCTTCAACCTTCACGCCCATCGCCCGTGCAATATCGCGGAATTTATCGCCGGTAAAGTCAGCGTTGTAACGCATGATATGGGGCAGCAAAATGGCATTCGCCACGCCGTGCGGTGTGTCATAAAAAGCACCCAGCGGGTGCGCCATACCGTGAACCAGCCCCAGGCCAACGTTGGAAAAGCCCATGCCGGCAACATACTGGCCCAGCGCCATCGCCTCGACGGCATCTCGATCGCCCTTGACTGAATCGCGCAGCGCGCCGGCAATAATCTCAATCGCCTTGATGTGTAGCGCATCGGTCAAGGCCCATGCGCCCCGGGTGATATACCCTTCAATCGCATGGGTCAGCGCATCAACGCCGGTTGCTGCTTTCAGCACTGGCGGCATACCGTCCATCATATCTGCATCGATAAAAGCGACCTGCGGAATGTCGTGCGGATCGACGCAAACAAATTTACGCCGCTTCTCTTCATCAGTGATTACGTAGTTAATGGTCACTTCAGCCGCTGTTCCGGCTGTAGTGGGAATGGCCAGAACGGGTACGCTGGGGTTACGGGTTGGGGACAGGCCTTCAAGGCTACGAACATCCTTAAACGCCGGGTTATTGCTGATAATACCGATTGCCTTACAGGTATCCTGAGGCGAGCCGCCCCCGATAGCGATAAGGTAATCTGCGCCGCTGTTCTGAAAAACACCCAGCCCTTCCTGTACTATTCCGATTGTCGGGTTAGGAAGCACGCCGGAGTATATTTCCCAGGTCAACCCCGCTTCGTCCAGCTTATCCGTGACCTTCGCCACCACGCCACACTGTATCAGCGTCCTGTCGGTGACAATCAGCGCTTTTTGATAGCCGCGACGCTTTACCTCATCGCAAAGCATCCCTGTCGCGCCCCGGCCAAACCAGGCCGTTTCGTTCAAAATCATTCTTTTCGCCATGGCATTTCTCCTGTTTGCTATGTGATGTCATTCTTCAATGCGCAGTCCGTAGGTTTTGAATTTTTCCAGTACAATGGCGATAGCATCGTCATCCAGTACCGGGACCGGATCCGTTATTGCCAGCGTGCAAAGGTACAGTTGTGCCAGTACTTCAACTTCATGCGCCAGCCACAGGGCTTTTTCCAGATTTGCTTCACAGGCAATTAAGCCGTGGTGCTGTAACAGCGTTGCTTTGCGGTTCCTGAGGGCAAAGGCGACATAGTCGGACAACTCGCGTGTCCCAAATGTGGCATATGGCGCGCAGGGTATGGAATTACCGCCTGCGGCGGCAATCATGTAATGAATGGCCGGGATAGGGCGGTTAAGAATAGACACGGCGGTACAGTGCACCGCATGGTTATGCACCACCGCCTGCGCATCCGGACGCGTCTGGTACGCGGCCATATGGAAACGCCACTCGCTGGAAGGCAGTTTGCCCTGTTCATGCTGACCGTCGGCATCAATATAAACGATGTGTGACTCCGTCAGTTTTTCATAGGGGATCCCCGTTGGCGTTATCAATATCCCGTCCTGATAGCGCACGCTGACGTTGCCAGCCGTGCCCTGATTTAGCCCCAGGCGGGTCATTTCCAGGCAGGTATCAATAATCTGCCGCGCCAGTCTATTTCGTTCCATTTGTTACCTCTCTTGATGATCTAAAGCACCAGCAGAACAAGCCTGTTGTCCTGATGAATTAACCGTATATTTGCGCACCATCTTTATAGGGAATAACGCTAAAAGAATTACGGTGGTTGCACTTTGTGATCGCCGTCAATTAATAGTCGGGAATTGATCCTTATTCGATTAATTCATTTCGGTAAAAATGACCGATTCAGAAGATTTTTATTCAAACAGTCGTTTTGATGATTTTTACCGTGAAAATGCCCGTTTTCGGAGTAATACATTAAATCGGTCACTGGGGTTGTGGTTTTTAATGTTTATTTTCCCCGGCGGGGGGCGTTTTTATTAAATTTAAAGTGATAACGATCACATAAAGATATCGCGTTGCCGTTAAATGTGATTGTCATCATATTCGCCCCCCTTTTTTACATGAAAATGCATTCACGAGATCATTCCGATCGCCAGATTCGCGCCAGTAAGAGTAAAGCACCTTTTTATTTTTACCGTCTGGCAAGAAAGGAAAGTCACATTCTGACGCTTCTGACTAACGAGGGTGTTATGGGAAATACAACAATACCAACGCAGAGTTTTCGTGCGGTCAATGCCGGGCAAGCCCAGCGTTACATTATTCCTTTCGCGTTACTCTGCTCACTGTTTTTTCTTTGGGCAGTCGCTAATAACCTGAATGACATTTTACTCCCCCAGTTTCAGCAAGCCTTTACCCTGACAAACTTCCAGGCTGGCCTGATACAATCTGCGTTCTATTTCGGCTACTTTGTCATTCCAGTTCCTGCCGGGATACTGATGAAAAAACTCAGCTATAAGGCAGGTATTATTACCGGGTTGTTTTTATATGCCATTGGTGCTGCATTATTCTGGCCTGCGGCTGAGTTAATGAATTATACATTGTTTCTTGTCGGTCTTTTTATTATAGCGGCGGGGTTAGGTTGCCTTGAAACTGCTGCTAACCCCTTTGTTACAGTGTTGGGGCCAGAGAGTGGTGGTCATTTCCGTCTTAATCTGGCGCAAACTTTTAATTCTTTTGGCGCTATTATTGCCGTTGTGTTTGGACAAAGCCTAATTTTGTCTAACGTACCGCATCACTCTCAGTCGGTACTCGATAAAATGACGCCAGAACAGCTAAGCATTTATAAGCACAGCCTGGTGTTATCCGTACAAACGCCTTATATGATTATCGTGGCAATTGTATTGTTGGTCGCCCTGCTGATTATGTTGACCAAATTTCCGGTCCTTCAGAGCGATAATCACGTCGACGGCACACAAAGCACATTTTCTGCCTCTCTTTCCCGTCTGGTCCGTATTCGCCACTGGCGCTGGGCGGTGCTGGCGCAGTTCTGCTATGTCGGCGCGCAAACTGCCTGCTGGAGCTACCTGATCCGGTACGCTATTGAAGAGATCCCCGGCATGACGCCAGGTTTCGCTGCCAACTACCTGACCGGCACCATGGTGTGCTTCTTCATCGGTCGTTTTACCGGTACATGGCTAATCAGCCGCTTCGCACCGCATAAAGTACTGGCCGCTTATGCCCTGCTTGCCATGGTGCTATGCCTGTTCTCCGCCGTATTCGGCGGCCATTTCGGTCTACTGGCCCTAACGCTGTGCAGTGCATTTATGTCTATTCAGTACCCAACCATTTTCTCCCTCGGGATTAAGAACCTGGGTCAGGACACCAAATACGGCTCGTCATTCATCGTCATGACCATTATCGGCGGCGGGATTGTGACGCCGGTCATGGGCTTTGTCAGCGATGCTGCAGGCAATATCCCAACAGCAGAACTGGTTCCGGCAGTGTGTTTTGCCGTCATCTTCATCTTTGCCCGTTTCCGTTCGCAAGCGGCAACGAATTAAACCTGTATCCGAAAACGTGAGGGATCTGTCATGAAAAAAATCAGCTTACCGAAAATAGGTATCCGTCCGGTGATTGATGGTCGTCGTATGGGGGTTCGTGAGTCTCTGGAGGAGCAAACCCTGAATATGTCCACCGCCACCGCTGCGCTGCTCACTGAAAAGCTTCGTCACCCCAACGGCGAGCAAATTGAATGCGTCATTGCTGACAGTTGCATTGCGGGGATGGCCGAATCCGCCGCCTGTGAAGAAAAATTCAGCAGCCAGAACGTCGGCGTGACCATCACCGTGACGCCGTGCTGGTGCTACGGGAGCGAAACGATCGATATGGACCCCATGCGTCCGAAAGCCATCTGGGGTTTTAACGGGACTGAACGTCCGGGTGCCGTTTATCTGGCCGCCGCGCTGGCTGCACACAGCCAGAAAGGGATTCCGGCATTCTCTATTTATGGTCATGATGTCCAGGACGCCGACGACACCTCGATTCCCGAAGATGTTGAGGAAAAACTGCTGCGCTTTGCGCGTGCCGGTTTAGCCGTCGCCAGTATGAAAGGGAAAAGCTATCTCTCCATTGGGGGTGTGTCGATGGGGATTGCCGGTTCCATCGTCGACCCTAACTTCTTCGAATCCTGGCTGGGGATGAAGGTACAGGCAGTTGATATGACTGAACTGCGCCGCCGCATTGATCAGAAAATCTTCGATGAAACCGAACTGGAAATGGCGCTGGCCTGGGCGGACAAAAACTTCCGTTACGGCGAAGACCAGAACGCGCAGCAGTATAAGCGTAACGAAGCGCAGAACCGTGAGGTGCTGAAAGAGAGCCTGCTGATGGCGATGTGTATCCGCGACATGATGCAGGGCAACCCAGCACTGGCGGAAAAAGGGCGGGTGGAAGAATCGCTGGGCTACAACGCCATTGCGGCAGGCTTCCAGGGCCAGCGTCACTGGACCGATCAATACCCGAACGGCGATACCGCCGAAGCGTTGCTTAACAGCTCCTTTGACTGGAATGGCGTGCGTGAACCCTTTGTCGTCGCGACCGAAAATGACAGCCTCAACGGCGTGGCGATGCTAATGGGCCACCAGTTGACCGGCACAGCACAGGTGTTCGCCGACGTGCGCACCTACTGGTCTCCAGACGCGGTAGCGCGTGTGACCGGTCAACCGCTCAGCGGTCTGGCTGAGAAGGGTATTATCCACCTGATCAACTCCGGCTCTGCGGCTCTCGATGGCTCATGCAAACAGCGCGGCAGCGATGGCAAGCCAACGATGAAGCCATTCTGGGACATTAGCCAGCAGGAGGTTGATGCCTGCCTGGCGGCCACCGAATGGTGTCCGGCGATACATGAATATTTCCGCGGCGGCGGTTTCTCTTCTCGCTTCCTGACGGAAGGCGGCGTGCCGTTCACCATGACCCGCGTGAATATCATCAAAGGTCTTGGCCCGGTTCTGCAGATTGCAGAAGGCTGGAGCGTGGAACTGCCGAAAGAGATGCACGATCAGCTTGACGCCCGTACCAACTCAACCTGGCCGACCACCTGGTTTGCGCCACGTCTGACGGGTAAAGGTCCCTTTACCGACGTTTATTCCGTGATGGCGAACTGGGGGGCAAACCATGGCGTGCTGACCATCGGCCACGTTGGCGCAGACTTCATCACCCTGGCATCAATGCTGCGAATTCCGGTCTGCATGCATAACGTGGAAGAGTCGAAGGTCTATCGTCCTTCCGCCTGGGCTGCGCACGGCATGGATAGCGAAGGCCAGGATTACCGCGCCTGTCAAAACTATGGCCCGCTGTACAAACGTTGAGTAAACGTCTTTGCCCGGTAGCGTATGTTTACCGGGCCTGTAAAACACCGAATTACAGGCCGGATAAGCGACACGTTAGCCGCCGACGTTTCAGGAGTTGCTATGAAACAAGAGGTTATTCTGGTTCTCGACTGCGGAGCGACCAATATCCGGGCCATTGCCGTTGACCGGCAGGGCAAAATTATCGCCCGTGCCGCTACGGCAAATGCCAGCGACATCGCCATAGAAAATAGCGCCTGGCACCAGTGGTCTCTCGAGGCCATTATGCAACGCTTCGCGGACTGTTGCCGCTCGCTGAAGACGAGTCTGGCAAACTGTCGCGTTCGCGGCGTCACGGTGACCACCTTCGGCGTTGATGGCGCGCTGGTCGATGAGCACGGCAGGCTGCTCTACCCAATCATCAGCTGGAAATGCCCACGCACCACCGAAGTGATGCAAAATATTGACCGCTTGCTGTCACCTCAGCGGCTTCAGGACATTTCCGGCGTGGGGGCATTTGGCTTCAATACGCTGTATAAGCTGGTGTGGCTAAAAGAAAATCACCCGCAGCTGTTGGAACAGGCACACGCCTGGCTGTTTATCTCGTCGCTGATTAACCACCGTCTGACCGGCGAATTCACCACCGACGTTACTATGGCAGGGACCAGCCAGATGCTGGATATTCAACAGCGCGATTTCAGCCATGAAATTTTGCAGGCGGCGGGTTTGCCGCGTCAGCTCTTCCCACGTCTGGTGGAAGCCGGTGAGCTCGTCGGTAAATTACAGTCTGATGCTGCCCAATGGCTTGACCTACCCGCCGGTATCCCGGTGATTTCCGCCGGACACGATACCCAGTTTGCGCTGTTTGGTGCAGGTGCCGCGGCGGATGAACCCGTCCTCTCCTCGGGAACATGGGAGATCCTGATGGTGCGCAGTGCGCAGGTCAACACGCCGCTGCTCAGTCGCTACGTCGGTTCTACCTGCGAACTGGACAGCCAGCCAGGGCTGTATAACCCTGGCATGCAGTGGCTGGCATCGGGCGTACTTGAATGGGTACGTAAACTGCTTTGGACCGAAGAGACGCCCTGGCAAACGCTGATTGAGACAGCCCGCCGCATACCCATGGGGTCCGAAGGGGTGAAAATGCACTGTGATCTCCTCGGCTGTCAGCATGCAGGCTGGGAGGGCGTCACACTCAACACCACACGCGGTCATTTTTATCGCGCTGCGCTGGAGGGCCTAACCGGGCAGCTGGCGCAGAATCTGCGCACGCTGGAAAAGATTGGTCACTTCAACGCGACTGAACTGCTGCTGGTCGGCGGTGGCAGCCGTAACATGCTGTGGAACCAGATCAAAGCCAATATGCTCGGCATCCCCATCAAGGTACTTGATGATGCAGAAACCACTGTCGCGGGGGCAGCCCTGTTTGGTTGGTACGGGGTCGGAGAATTTACCAGCCCGGAACACGCCAGAGCGCAGATGCATTATCAGTACCGCTACTTCTTTCCGGAAACCGAATCTGCACCGATCGAGGGAGTTTGAGATGTTAAAAACGATTTCACCGTTAATATCACCTGAACTACTGAAAGTCCTGGCCGAAATGGGCCACGGCGATGAGATTATTTTTTCTGATGCCCATTTCCCCGCCCACAGTATGGGACCGCAGGTTATACGCGCCGATGGGCTAAAGGTCAGCGAATTGCTGCATGCGATTATCCCGCTGTTTGAGCTCGACAGCTACGCGCCGCCACTGGTGATGATGGCTGCAGTTGAGGGTGACTCCCTCGATCCCCGTGTTGAGGCTCTCTATCGCGATGCGCTTTCACGTCAGGCACCCTGTCCGGCAATTACCCGCATTGACCGCTATGCGTTTTATGCACGTGCCAAAAAATCCTTTGCGATCGTTGTCACAGGGGAGTGTGCTAAATACGGGAATATTCTTTTAAAAAAGGGGGTAACGCCGTAATCTCATGCCGGTGCGCCCGCCAGCGCGGGCGTGTATCGAATGATGGGTGAGAAAAAATGAAAGAGGCACGTCAGCAAACGATAATCGACCTGTTGATTCAGCATCATAGTCTGACGACGGACGTTTTATCCACCCAGCTTAACGTCAGTAAAGAAACCATTCGCCGCGATCTCAGCGAACTGCAGGCGCAGGGAAAAGTGCTGCGCAACCACGGTCGGGCAAAATATATTCACCGGGAAAACCAGGACAGCGGTGATCCTTTTCATATTCGCCTTAAGAGCCACTTCACGCATAAAGCGGATATCGCCAGAGAAGCGCTGGAGTGGATTGAAGCCGGGATGGTCATTGCCCTGGATGCCAGCTCAACCTGCTGGTACCTTGCGCGTCAACTGCCTGACATCGATATTCAGGTCTTTACTAACAGTCACCCCATCTGCCTGGAACTGGGCAAACGTGAACAGATTCAACTTATTAGCTCCGGCGGTAAACTCGAGCGTAAGTATGGCTGCTACGTTAACCCCTCGTTGATTTCACAACTCAAACTGCTGGACATCGACCTGTTTATCTTCTCCTGCGAAGGGATAGACAGTCATGGAGGGTTGTGGGATTCCAACAGGGTCAACGCTGGCTTCAAATCGCTGCTACTCAAGCGCGCTTCTCAGTCTTTATTGTTGATAGATAAGAGTAAGTTTAATCGTTCAGGGGAGGCCCGAATTGGGCATCTGGATGAGGTAACACATATTGTGTCTGACACACAACTGAATGAGTCAGGGCTGAGACAATAAGCCATCTGACACATTATGACGCAATTAAGTCTATTAGGGATGTGTTTGTTCGCGATAGCGTTAACGTATTATTCATTCCGTATAAGGTTTTTAACGCGGGGGAGGGTAAACAAAAGATGTTAGCAGCACAAATAAGAAAGGGATTACCCTTAAACAAGGGCATCTACAAGAACAGCCATACATTCAGAATAATTATAAATATTTCTTAGCCGCATCCAGAATTTCCTGAGAAGTCAGCTCCCTGTCCGACGCCACATAAACCACTTCATGATCGCCGGTCAGAGAAGGAAAACCTGCGGACATTATCTGCAGGTTTATCGCTTCACCATTCGGATATTCCTGCCGTATGGATGTAATACCCTTAAGCACGGTGACAACATTGCTCGGTTTACCATTGAAAAAGACGATGACTTTCTTCATATCTCACCTTGTTGGTCGTTATCTGCTTAAGCACCTTCTCTATGAAGGCGAGGGGAATCAGGACGGCGCGAAAATTTTTGTCTGGCTGTCAGGTCTGTCTGCGAATGTCATCGTCGATTTGCAGAAAATGCATTTAGCGCCATACGGATTTTTTTCAGACACATCAAAAATCGACGTTCTGTATTGGGAGCCATGACAACATGGGCATCTGAAGTGAATATTTAAGTTGATATCATTTACCTTTTTTAACATTAGCGGTATTTAATTTTCGAAAAAACGTTGCATTTGTACTTTCTTTGGTTTTTGCAATCATTCGGAAATAAAAGCAAGCAATCATCTTCGTGAACGTGTATGGTGACAGTCGTTTAAATCAGGAGATGCCTATGTCAGGACGTAAAAATACACAATTCCGTCGCAATTACTTAGTAAAATGTCCATGTCCAAACTGTTCAAAAGACTCTGAGCATAGTTTCAGCCGTGTACAAAAAGGGGCTCAACTTGTCTGCCCACACTGCAGCACTCTTTTCAAAACCGCTCAAAAATTCTAAAAATGCATTTGCCAGATGATGAATTTGCGTCTTTACAGACGATCTCATTTGGCAAAGCAACATTGAAGAAGTGATGCTTTTGGAGGTTGCCTGACCTCTTACGCACTTTGATATTTTACAAGCAGCTCGCTTCTGCTTTAAGACTCTTCGTGCAGCAGACCTGCACTTCATCACATCGGTCAGCACACTCTTTCTACGAGAAAAATATGCTGACCTGTTGCTCAGAAAAAGCCTTCTAATTCAGGACCCGTCTACTCAGGAAAAATCCATCATCGTGATCGCGGGTCCGTGATAACTTTATCTATCGCAAAGTATTACGCTTGCAGCAGCAGGGCCTTTTTCGCCACTCTGGATAGCAAATTCGACCTTCTGGCCTTCAAAGAGAGTTTTAAAATCATCGCCCTGCAGAGCAGAAAAGTGCACAAACACATCTTTGCTGCCATCGACAGGAGAGATAAAACCGAAACCTTTATCTTCGTTAAACCACTTAACCAAACCTATAATTCTTGAAGACATGCAGACTCCTTGTGAGTATTTGAAATGCTAAGAAACGTATAATATTAAACGTATGGACTCAAAAGGAGGGGATATCAGCGATAACGCCTGGTTATGAGGACTGCCGGGTAAAATTTTTTACGCTCGTGTGTGGATTAAACCAACGACTTCATTAATGCATGAGGAGGGAGAATTAGCAATTTTTATTTTAGCCTTCCGGAAGGCTCACATAAAAAGTGTCACGCTGCATTAGCTTAAAATTAATTTGTGTGTATAGTTAATGCATGTTTTCTAAGAGGATCTTATTTGTCTCGTAAAATGACAGGAATTGTCAAAAGTTTTGATATGCACAGTGGCAAAGGCCTAATCATCCCTTCAGATGGTCGAAAGGACGTTTTTCTCCACATTTCAGCCTTTAATAACAACGAAAAAGAAACGCTCCTTCCCGGGATTCGCGTTGAGTTCTGTCGTATCAACGGACTCAGCGGACCGATGGCCGCAAATGTCTATCTTTCATAAATTATCAGCGAAGATGTTAATAGCGGTAAATTGAATCACCCGCGTCGTATCGCCTGACATATAGTTACATTTATGCGCGACACGCGTATGAATTACACTCCGCCTAAATAGGCTTTTCTTACCTCCTGGTTTCCCAGCAACTCCTCGCCGCTGCCGCTGAGGCGAATTTGCCCGTTGACCATGACGTAGCCACGGTCAGAAAGCTTCAGAGCATGATGCGCATTTTGCTCTACCAGAAAAATGGTCATGCCGTTGCGAGCCAGCTCGCGCAGCGTCTGGAAGATCTGCTTAACCACTATGGGCGCCAGACCCAGGCTGGGTTCATCCAGCAGTAGCAGTTTAGGGCGGCTCATTAGCGCGCGGGCGATGGCAAGCATTTGCTGTTCTCCGCCGGACATGGTCATGGCTCGCTGTTTACGGCGTTCTTTGAGGCGCGGGAACAACTCAAACATGCTCTGCATATCGTCGGCGGCAAATTGTTTGCCGACAGGAATGGTCCCCATCAGCAGGTTCTCTTCAACCGTCATATCCGGAAAAATACGCCGCCCCTCGGGTGCCTGCGCTATGCCGCCGGAGGCCACATAGTGGGTAGATTTATGGCTGATGTCTTCGCCGCAAAACAGGATTTGCCCGTTACGAATACGCGGTTGGCCAAAAATAGACATCAGCAATGTCGATTTACCCGCGCCATTCGCGCCGATAAGCGCCACCGTTTCCCCTTTATGCACTTCAAGGGATACCTGTTTCAGCGCCTGAATCACGCCATAGAACACATCCACCTCGCGAAATGCCAGCAGCGGCTCATTCATAGAGTGACCTCGCTTTCATCGGTGCCCAGATAGGCGGCAATCACGTTTTCGTCATGCTGGATCTGCTCAGGTTTCCCCCGGGCAATCACATCGCCATGGTCGAGCACAATAATGTCGTCCGATATTTCCATCACCATCCCCATGTCGTGCTCAATCAGTAATACCGTTATGCCGTGGTTGTCGCGCAGAAAACGAATAATGTTACTCAGCTTATGTGTCTCTACCGGGTTCAGCCCGGCGGCGGGTTCATCCAGACAGATCATTTCCGGGCCGGTGCACATGGCCCGCGCGATCTCCAGACGCCGCTGTTGGCCGTACGACATCTCGCCCGCCAGGCGGTTGGCGCACTCCACAAGATCGACCACCTCCAGCCAGTAAAAGGCCCTGTCCAGCGCGTCGTTTTCCGCCCGTCGGTATGCTGGCGTATTGAATACGCC
Source organism: Enterobacter sp. WPR_3_1 (assembly GCF_003635055.1). Lineage (NCBI taxonomy): Bacteria > Pseudomonadati > Pseudomonadota > Gammaproteobacteria > Enterobacterales > Enterobacteriaceae > Enterobacter > Enterobacter sp. WPR_3_1. The sequence continues at coordinate 615,334 of NZ_RBXU01000008.1, forward strand.
AGCCAGCAGGTTGCGATTGACGCGCATGTGCTGTGCCACGAGCAGGTTTTCCACGACCGACATCTCGCGAAAAAGACGAATATTTTGAAAGGTGCGCGCAAGTCCGGCGCGGTTCACAAGGTGAGTGCCGCCGAACATTTTGTAGAACAGGCGTTGCCCAAACTGCGCAGGGTGGATCCAGTCCCCTGGCTGGAATTTTTGCCCGAGGATCTGAATGACGTTGGTCGTCTTATTGCGCGTATTAAAGAAAATATTGCCGCCGGAAGCCTTATAGAAACCGGTCAGGCAGTTGAAGACGGTGGTTTTTCCCGCGCCGTTTGGGCCAATAAGCGCAGTAATTGAACCGCGCTGCACGTCCAGGTTGACGTCGTTTAACGCCTTGATCCCGCCGAAATGCATCATCAGATGTTCAACGCTTAATATCGTTCCGTTCATGGCGCTACGCCCTTACGCACGGCAAACCCGCTGCGGTTAATGCGGATCAACCCGCGTGGACGCCAGATCATCATCACCACCATCAGCATGCCAAACAGCAAAACCCGGTACTCGGCAAAACTGCGCAGCAGCTCCGGCGTCACCGTGAGCACAAACGCCGCCAGCACCACGCCAAGCGTTGAGCCCATACCGCCGAGCACCACAATCGCCAGGATCAGCGCCGATTCAAAAAAGGTAAACGATGTCGGGTTGACAAAGCCCTGATAAGTGGCAAAAAACACCCCGGCGATGCCGGCAGTCGACGCACCCAGCGTAAAGGCCGAGAGCTTGACCAGCACATGATTTAAACCCATTGAGCGACAGGCGATTTCATCTTCCCGCAGGGCTTCCCATGCCCGACCAATAGGCATCCGCGTCAGACGATGCTTGATATACAGCACCAGCATCACTACCAGGAACAGCACCGTGTAGATAAAGATAAACTTCATGTTCGGGTTGTAGGTCAGATGGAAAAATTCGTGAAAGGGTACGCCTCCTTCTTTGGCACGGCGGCCAAACTCCAGTCCGAAAAAGGTGGGAGGCGGGGCAGAAACGCCGTTCGGGCCGCCGGTGAAGGTCAGCCAGTTGTTGAGGATCAGGCGAATAATCTCCCCAAAGCCAAGCGTGACGATCGCCAGGTAATCCCCGTGCATGCGCAGCACCGGAAAGCCGAGCAGGGCGCCGGCCGCGGCAGCCATAATTGCCGCCAGCGGCAGCATGCTCCAGAATCCTAATCCCAGATACTGATACCCCAGCGCCAGCCCGTAAGCGCCGATGGCATAAAAAGCGACATAACCGAGATCCAGAAGCCCGGCCAGCCCGACCACAATATTTAGCCCGAGACCGAGAAGCACGTAGATAAGCCCAAGAATGGCGACGGTGAGAACGTACTTGGTGGCAACAAAGGGAAAGCAGATCGCAAGGGCGATAATCAGCGGGATTATCCAGCGCATGCGGCTTTTGTATTCCGGCGGTCGGACATAAACCCCCGCGCTGTCGGCTTCAAAACGTGCCTGGAAACGTGCACCCGGAGCGGTACCTAAAAAAGCGCTCAGCAGAAAACGGCCCAGCATCACGATGCCGACTATCCATGCGAGCCGCTGTCCGGCGAAATTAAAGCTGTATCCGTCCAGCACCACGCCGGCAATCGGGCCAAAAATTATTAACGCAATCAGCCCGGAAAAAATGGCGTCCAGAATGCAGCGCTTAAGCGAAAAGCCGTGAGAGGTCATCGTATTCTCCTTCACACTTTGGCGACAATCGGGCGGCCAAGCAGACCCTGAGGACGAAAAATCAGGATCAAGACTAGCAAGCCAAACGAGAACACATCTTTATAATCTGAGTTCACCATGCCGGAAAATTGCGCCTCGGCGACGCCCAGAATCAACCCGCCGAGCATCGCACCGGGCAGGGAGCCAATCCCGCCGAGCACCGCTGCGGTAAACGCCTTGATGCCAATGACAAATCCGACGTAGAAATCGAAGGTGCCGTAATTCATGGTGATGAGCACACCCGCCAGGCCGGCCATCGCCGCGCCAATCACAAAGACCAGCGAAATGATTCTGTCGGTGTTAATGCCCAGAATGGAGGCCATTTTGCGGTCCTGCTGCACCGCACGGCACATCCGCCCAAGCCGGGTATTGTTGATTATCCATGTCAGCAAGAGCATGCCGGCGAACGAGGCAACCAGAATAAACACTTTGGTGTAGGTTATCTGAACGAACCCCTCACCGATATGCAGGCGAAGTACGCCATCCAGCATCGTGGGCACCCCTTGCTGACGTGGCCCCTGGCTCAGCTGCGCGTAGTTTTGCAAAATCAGAGACATCCCGATGGCGGAGATAAGCGGTGCCAGACGGGTGGAGTTGCGTAGCGGCTTATAGGCAATGCGCTCGATAGTCCAGCCGTAAACACCGGTCACCACAATCGTGAAGATCAGCGTACCGAGGATAAGCAACGGGAACGACTGCAGGCCGAAGAAAGAGAGCAGCGCCAGGCCAATGGCGCAGAGGTAGGCGGAGATCATATACACTTCGCCGTGGGCGAAATTAATCATACCAATGATGCCATACACCATGGTGTAGCCGATGGCGATTAATCCATAGACGGAGCCCAGCGTTAAGCCATTTATTAACTGTTGCAGGAAGAATGTACTCATCATAGCGCGCTCGTTATTTTAAGCTGCGCGGCACGCGCAGCCTGATGTTTATTACGCGCCGACAGGCGAACCTGCCGGCGTTGAGCGTGACTCCGTCCCGTTACTGAACTTCCTTATATTTTCCGTTATCGTCCCACTGATACACCACGTAGTCAGACACTTTCAGATCGCCTTTGCTGTCCCAGGCTTTTTTGCCCATAACCGTGTCGACGGCATTGGCTTTCAGCCATTCGCTGGCCTTGGCCGAGTCTTTACCGCCCGTAGCCTTGAAGGCTGCGGCAATGGCCTGAACGGAGGCATAAGAGTAGAGGGTGTAACCTTCAGGCTCGAATTTTCCGGCGCGGAATTTCTCAATGACCGCTTTCCCATCCGGGATCAGACGCGGGTCTTTACCAAAAGTCATATAAATACCCTTGGTATATTGCGGTCCACCCGCCGCGGTCACCATCTCTTCGTTGACGATACAGTCGCCGGAGAAGAATTTCGCCTGCACGCCCTGTTCACGCATCTGGCGAACCAGCGGGCCGGCTTCCGGGTGACAACCGCCGAAGAACACCACATCCGGCTTTTGTGCGCCGATTTTAGTCACCAGCGCGTTAAAGTCTTTCTCACCACGGGATAAGCCCTCATACATCACATCCTGAACCCCGCGCTTCGCCAGCGCAGCTTTGGTGGCGTCTGCCAGCCCCTGACCGTAGGTGTCTTTGTCATGGATGATGACCACACGTTTGGCTTTCAGCTTATCGATAATGAAATCGCTGGCGACCTGGCCCTGCTGGTCATCGCGACCACACATGCGGAACATATCGGTCATGCCTCGTTCGGTAATGAGCGGGTTGGTCGAGCCGGGGGTAATGGCAAGGATCCCCGCGTCGCTGTACACCTCGGAGGCGGGCATTGTGGAAGAGGAGCAGAAATGGCCGACCACCGCGTTGACTTTATCCTGGTCGACCAGACGGTTGGCGACGGCCACGGCTTGTTTCGGCTCGCAGGCATCATCCCCCTGAACCAGCTTAATCTTCTCGCCGTTAATGCCGCCTGCGGCGTTAATGTCTTCAGCGGCCTGCGTTGCACCGTGCCAGTACTGATCGCCATAGGTGGCGTTTGGACCGGTAAACGGCCCGGCCACACCAATGACAATATCTGCATGCGCAGAAAATGCCGTCACCAGACAACCGGCCAGCACGATAGAAAGGGGAGTTCTGATAAATTTCAGCGACATTATTATGTTCCTTAGCAAAGAGGTTTTTGCACCACGGCGTAAACCCGGACGCCGACGGCGCAGCCAATCCAAAAACACGAGCAAGAACAAAATGCACTAAACGAACAAGATCCAGACAACGCCTGCGTAATACGGCGAGGTTTCCCTGCGCAGGTTCGCGCGAAGAACATTAAGCAAAATCGTTGCCAGAATGGTTAACCCATTGAGCGGGTTGTGACATGTTTGAGTATAGAGTGCGGTGATATGGCACCTTGTGGGACGCGATGAAATTACAGCGGAGATCACATATCGTTAACAACAAAGCCCATAAGTTGTGCAATGGTCACGATTTGCACGTTTTTGCAGCAATAAAGACCTAAACTTCAGATAGGAAAGCCGTGAGATATGTGTCAGGATCTTTTCCTTTTTTATCAGGAGTGTCAGCGATGACTGAAGGCCCATTGAATGAAAGCGAAATGGCGTGGCTTGAAGAGACATTAATGTCTTACGGTCATGACGATGCGTCCGTGATTGACGTGTCTGAACTGGACGGCATGCTTACCGCAGTCCTTTCCGGCCCTGTTGTCGTTGAGCCAGATATCTGGCTGGTGGCCGTGTGGGGTGGCGAGAAATACATTCCGCGCTGGAAAAACGATCGTGAAATGCACCGTTTTATCGATCTCTGCTTTAAGCATATGAACGACATTGCTGAGCGCCTGAGCGAATACCCGGATCAGTTTGAGCCGATGTTTGGTTACAACGATGTCGACGGCGAGAGCTATACCGTTGTTGAAGAGTGGTGTTATGGCTATATGCGCGGTGTGGCGCTGACGGACTGGTCAGCCTTACCGGAAGCACTGAAGGCCGATCTTGATGCGATTGCGCTGCACGGTACAGACGAGAACAGCGAGAAGCTGGATGAGCTGAGCGAAGACGAATATAAAGCCAGCATTGAGAGCATTCAGCCTGCGGCTCTGCGTTTGTACAATTACTGGGTGGACAACCCACAGCAGCCGGAAGCAAAAAAACCGATTGTTAACGGCACAAAGGTCGGGCGTAACGATCCGTGTCCGTGCGGCAGCGGGAAGAAGTTTAAGAGCTGCTGTTTGCACTAATAAAAAGGGGCTGATTTCAGCCCCTTTTTTGTTAACCCACTTCCGGTAGCATCCCTGCGGCTATCAAGCACTGCACCAGAATAATCATCACTCCGCAGGCAAACACCATGCACAGCAGCGGTTTGCCGCCCATTACGCGGTACCCTTGCTGAGGATGCTGCTGGCGGCTCTTCCAGGCCAGCAGGGAAGGGAGCAGCAGGGCCAGCACGGATAACGCCACACCTGCATACCCCAGCGCCATCACGAACCCACGCGGGTAAAACAGCGCGAACGCGAGAGGAGGCAGGAAGGTGACTGCCCCTGTCTGTAAGCGTCCTGCGGCAGTATTACGACGCTGGAACAGATCGGCCAGGTAATCAAACAGGCCGAGCGCCACGCCCAGAAATGAGGTGGCCAGCGCCAGGTCGGCAAACAGATGGACCGCCAGCTCAACGTGCGGGGAGGTGACAACCTCGCGCAGTGCCAGCAGAAAACCGTTCAGGCCAGCGTGTTCCGCCATCAGCCCGGTAAAGGTCGACGCGTCAATGCTCCCCAGCGTCACCAGTTGCCAGAAAATATAGGCAATCAGCGGGATGGCGCTCCCCACCATAAAGACGCGGCGTAGCTTACGGATATCGCCGTTCATATAGCTCACGATGCTGGGCACGCTGCCGTGGAAGCCAAACGAGGTGAAAATAACCGGGATCGCGGACAGCGCCAGCCCTTTTTCCAGCGGCAGCGTCAGCAGATTAACCTTGTGAACATGCGGTGCCAGCAAAACCAGCATCACAATCAGGAACAGTATTTTGGCGCTGAACAGAAAACGGTTAAACAGATCGACCAGCGAAGTCCCCACACAGACCACCCCCCCGCCAATAAGCGCAAAGAAGATAACGCCCGTTGAAGGCGTGATATCAGCGTCGAACCAGTCGTTAACGCTGGAGGCGATTAACTCGCCGGCGCCGCTGATATAGGCCGCGGTCAGGGCGTACATCAGGAACATCATGCTAAAGCCGGTTATCCATTGGCCATAGCGTCCCAGGTAGCGTGCCGCAAGAGAACCCAGGCCGGTATCCGCGGGCACATGCTGATAAACCTCAAGCAACAGCAGGGCGGTGTAGCACATCAACGCCCAGAGTGTGCCAAGGAGCAGCAGTGTCATTCCAAATCCAACGCCTGCGGCAGCCAGAGGCATCGCCAGCATTCCTGCGCCAATCGTCGTTCCGGCGACGATAAAAATACTTCCCAGGGTTCTGTTTTTCACGCATTCCTCTACAACGATTCGTAATCGCGACAAATTCTGCGGCGCAGAGTAAGGGAAAAGCCCCGCTTCGTCAAATGACCGTTACAGTAGGTGTAATGAATTATTTACGATATTTTTCGACTTTAGGTAATTTACCCGAACCTGCCCCTTTGGGAGGGGATGTCTACTTCGTAAGGGCACTATTTTTGCCGAAAAATCAGGCGTAATTTAAACAATAACTATAAGTTTTCAAATAAAGTGAGGGCAGATGGCGGGAAATAATCCCTTTACCGCGGCGTGGAGCCGGGGCGGTAATTTACTGTGCCATGGTCACTGGATAATCAGCTGGCAGAACCAGGCCCTGCAGCTTCCTGAATCGCGTCGTGAAAAGGATATGGGCACCTGGGCCATTTATTCGATCATCGATCCTGAGGACGACACCTTTGCGCAGGGGCTAAAAGAAGATGAGTGGATCATCGAAAACGTAGACTGGCTGACAGATGTTTTTTTTGACGCCGGTATTCCGCTGGAGACGGCTAACTACCGGTATTTTTACCAGGCGGTCAATGCGCAGGACTGGCGGTGTACAAGCTGTGCGGGGTGTATGTAAATCTGTGCGCGGAGAATAAAAAGTGCGGCGCTGAAAACAGCACCGCAGCAATATTATTTCTGTGTATCGAGGGTAGAAAGTTCTTTATCGATAAAGTAAAGACCTTCGCCTGTTTTCCCCACCAGAGACAATTTATCCAGCACGGATTTAAACAGTTTCTCTTCTTCGTGTTGCTCTGCCACGTACCACTGCAGGAAATTAAAGGTCGGATAATCCTGGCCGATCATTGCCGCATGAACCAGTTCGTTAATTTTTTGCGTAATCAGCTGCTCATGCTCATAGGTCGCACGGAACAGCTCATCAAGCGAATTATACTCGGCAAACGGGGACGCAACGTTATCGATGCGCGGCAGGCTGCCCGTGTCAGTCAGATAATCAAACAGACGCTGCATGTGGGTCATCTCTTCCTGCGCGTGGCGGCGCAGGAAGGCGGCAGCGCCTTCAAAACTGTGGTAGCTGCACCAGGCGCTCATCTGCTGGTAGAGAAGGGATGAAAAAAGCTCAAGGTTCATTTGCGCATTGAGCTTGTCGATCATTTCAGTTTTCAGCATGGTGACGCTCCGGGTTATTAATTCTGGTTCACAATGAGCGACACTATAATTTGTTATTTAATTATTTGCAAAACGTAAAATAATTATTTCTTTATTTAAAATACGAATGGGAATAAAACGCATTGCTGATTTATATTTTATTAATGAGAATTGTTTTTGTTCGTAATGAAATACACTGCCAGTCAATACTGGCAGCACAGATTAATACCACGGGTTATTTGCCTTAGGGTTTACGGCAAAGCCCATGCATTTATACTGGATCGTCACGCTCTCATTGAGACACAGAGAGCCGCTGGTCAGGGTGCAGGTTTTAATGGGCTGGCCATAGGCAGAGGCGGTGGCATACCCCATGCTCTGACACGCTTTAGCTGCGGTGCCGTTATTAACATACTCATCGGAATAGGCGTTTTGCAGCATTGCTTGCCCGTAGTCGAGGCGGACGATGCCGTTTGGCGCGTCCAGGGTGCTGACCTCAGCCTGGCGATTAATGTTACAGCCCGCCAGCAGCAGGATCGTACCGGCGACGAAGACTCTTTTCATGGTTCGCTCTGAGTGAGTGGAAATACGTTATCGTACCTGCAGATGTGAGTCGCAATGCGAGGAATAGCCGGGCAATCTGCGCTTTCTCTTTGCGACGGGCCGTTTAGTCGGCCAGGCTGTCAAAAATGGTTTTAAACTTAAGATGATGCAGGCGAAAAAGCGCAATAAGCTGCGGGTCAAAATGGCGGCCGTCACCCTCCAGAATGATTTTGCAGGCTTGCTCGTGTGTGAATCCCGGCTTATAGACCCGCTTTTGCCGCAGGGCATCATACACATCGGCCAGCGCCAGAATGCGGGCTTCCAGCGGAATCTGTTCTCCCCGCAGCCCCTGCGGATATCCGCTGCCATCCCATTTTTCATGATGGAAATGGATAATATTCTCCGCAACTGCGCCCAGCTCTAAGCCCTGAATAATCCGCCACCCTTTCACGGTATGAAGTTTCATCTCGGCAAACTCGTCCTGGGTCAGCGGGCCTTGCTTACGCAGAATACGCTCCGGCACGGCAATTTTTCCGACATCGTGAAGTGAGGCAAAATGTTCTATCTCACGGGTCTTTTTGCGCGAAAGCCCCAGCTCACGCGCCATCAAGCCGCAATATCGGGCGACGCGCTGAATATGGCTGCCGGTCTCGTCATCGTGCGCGCGGTTTACCTTCTCCAGCGCCTGCACCATATTGCGGTTAACCATCCGGTTCTGGCGTAAATGGCGACGCATCATGATCAGCATACCGATGCTGAACAGGGCCACGATCAGCAAAATCACGCTGATAATCTTCAGCGTGTTTTTAGAAAAATCGGGTAAGTAACTCTGCTCATCCTGACGTTCTATTTGCGTGCGGTATTCTGACAGGCGATGAACCTGAGTCAGCAGATGAAAGAGTGGATGCTGCGGATCCACCCAGGGGCCAATAATAAATTCAGAGCGGGTGACCCCCGCGACTTTCAGCACCCCGCGAAACAGTTCGTTGCCGCGAAGCGTGGACTCCAGCGAACTGAGGTCGCCCAGAATATAGTCAATCTCATCGTTCTCAATCGCGTCGATAAGACCGTCAATGGTTGGCCGGGTCACGATGATCACATCGCTGCCAAAACGCTGGCGTAAATAGGCTGCGGCAAACGAACCGTCGAGTACGCCGACGCGCTGGCTGCGAATACTCTCTTCGTTCCACAAGAAGGGCTGACTGCTGCGATTGTAATAGGCGTTGTGCCAGGCGATGTCGGGGCCGATACGACCCTGTGCATGCGCACTGTCGCTTCGATCAACGATATCAATCAATCGAACCGCCCACTGCTGTCGCGGAAGACTCGAATAGTGATCGATAAAATTGACCTCAACCTTCATGCCCAGTAAATCGCGCATGTCGTTAATCATATCAATGGCTGTGCCGTGGTAGCCCTTGCTGTCCCGCCAGATAAGCGGGGCAAAATTCTCGTTTTTGGGCAGGTTGATCTGCAGGCGGTTATGCGCGATCCAGGTTCGCTCCTCCTCTGACAGGGTGATACGGCTTAGCAGGTAATTGCGCTTGCTCTCCTCCAGCATCGTGTTGATTTCGCCGTTGCGATACCAGGTGCCAATCAGCGCATTGATTTTATCCCGCAGGGGAAGCAGGTCAGGGCTGAAGGCGAGGACGACAGGAATGCGTAGCTCAGGAAAGGGCCGGGAGACCAGATAATAGCGCTGGGTATTCTCCATCTCCGGAGCGTCATTAATATAGAAATCAGCCTGGTTGTCGCTCAGTAAGCGAAAAGCCTCGTCGCTGGTGGCGACGAGACGCAGAGAACGAAATTTAAGGTCGGGATAACGTTGTTGCACGCTGTCGAGCGTCGCGTCGTCTTTACGGAACAGCACCCGGGCATGGCTGAGCTGTTCGGCAGTTGTCACCGTCATCGTTGGGCTGGCGGCCACCACGTCGTTATCAAACAAACGTGCTGAGAGAATTTTGGTTCTGGCTCGCTTCTCCGTGCGCAATACCCCGGCATACACGCCATACTCATTTTGTGCAAAACGCTGGCTAATATCGGCTCCGGAGAGCGGCCGCAGCTGCAGCTGCGTACCCGCCTGTTTATTGATGGCCTTAATCAGTTCAGGATAAAAACCCTGCCACTCTCCTTGCGGTGTGCGCCAGAATTCGAAGTTGTTAGCATCAAAGATCCAGACCGGTACAGGCTCTTCTGCCCGGGCAGGGGGGCACGCAAGCAACAGACCCGTCAACGCGAGTAGAAAGAGGAAGCGAAGCATCCGGCAGCGCTGATTCACAGGTCAACCCCATACGGTTTTAGCGTGTACTTTTGCAGTCTAGCTAACGGGCTGAAGCGGCAACAGGTTTGCTTTAATTTTTTAATGCACGTTTGGCGTACGGTCTCATTCTCGCTAAATTGTGAACCCGTCTTTGTTTTTTAAAACAACCTTTCATTTAATTTGAAAGGTTGTTTGTTTGATAGTAGGGTGAACAGGTAAAGGTATCCATAGCGGGATCTCCCGCCACGCATTCAGGAGAGATGAAATGAAAATTGCACTGATGATGGAAAACAGCCAGGCCGCGAAAAACCCAGTGATACTGAAAGAGTTGAAAACGGTAGCCGATGAAAAAGGGTTCCCGGTTTATAACGTGGGCATGAGCGACGAGAATGACCATCACCTGACCTATATCCATCTGGGGATTATGGCGAGCATTTTACTGAATGCGAAAGCCGTTGATTTTGTTGTGACCGGCTGCGGTACGGGGCAGGGAGCATTGATGTCGCTGAACATCCACCCGGGTGTTATCTGCGGCTATTGCATTGATCCTGCGGATGCGTTCCTGTTTGCTCAGATCAACAACGGTAACGCGCTCTCCCTGCCGTTTGCCAAAGGCTTCGGTTGGGGGGCTGAACTGAACGTTCGGTTTATCTTTGAAAAAGCGTTCACTGGTCGAAACGGTGAAGGTTATCCGCCCGAGCGCAAGGAGCCGCAGGTGCGTAACGCTGGTATTCTGAACCAGGTTAAAGCGGCGGTCGTGAAAGAAAACTATCTGGATACGCTGCGCGCAATCGATCCCGAGCTGGTGAAGACGGCCGTTTCGGGTCAGCGTTTCCAGCAGTGCTTCTTTGAGAATTGCCAGGACAAAGAGATCGAAGCTTTTGTTCGCGGTATCGTAGGCTGACGCTTTCAGGTGCCGTGAGCCCCACTTTTCAGGTTTGGCAGGAAGCATAAAATTGTGACGCGCGTCACAAAAATATTGATTTTTGTGACGATGGTCATATTATAAGCACATTGACGATAAAGTTGTATAACAAGTTAATGGAGCTACCTGATGAAACTTCGCAAAATCCTGAAAAGCATGTGGGCTAACTACTGCAACACTTTCAAAGACGTGCCACCGGGCGCAATGTTCTGATGAAAAAAACCTGCTTCGGCGGGTTTTTTTGTGCCCGTAAGCGACGAGAGGGAGATGAATGGGCCTGCGTTTTGTTACTATGGCGGCCTTTAAATAAGGAGAAAGCCCCATGTCACAAAACCTGAGCGCCGATCAGGAGCTGGTGTCTGACGTTGTCGCCTGCCAGTTAGTTATCAAACAAATCCTTGATGTCCTGGACGTTATTGCGCCGGTTGAAGTACGCGAGAAGATGTCCACGCAGCTGAAAAATATCGATTTCAACAGCCATCCAGCAGCGGCTGACCCGGTCACGCTTCGCGCTATTCAGAAAGCCATCGCGCTGATTGAACTGCGATTCACGCCGCAGGGCGAGTCTCACTAAAGCCCGCCTGACGCTAAAAAGGGCGACCGTTTGTCGCCCTTCGCTCACCTTAAAAGAACGTCTGTACCAGCAGATAGCTCGCCGCACACGCGCAGCTAACGCCAATTAATCCCGGCAGAATAAAGCTGTGGTTAATGATAAATTTGCCGATGCGGGTTGTGCCCGAACGGTCAAAGCCGATGCAGGCTAAATCGCTTGGGTAGGTCGGCAGGACAAAATAGCCGTAAGAGGCCGGGAAAAAGGCGATCAGCATTTTCGGGTCGATTCCCAGCATCAGCCCCATAGGCGCAACGGCCGTCAGGGCTGCCGCCTGGCTGTTCACCAGCTTTGATACCAGGAACAGCACAATCGCGTAGGTCCACGGATGGCTTTTCACCACGCCTTCCAGCGCCAGCTTTAACTCATCAAGATGCGCCTGGAAAAAGGTATCGCTCATCCACGCCACCCCGAACACCGAGAAGATCGCGACCATACCTGCCTTAAACACCGCGCCGTTAGAAATGGCAGACGCATTGACCTTGCAGGCCATCAGCATTACGGCGCCGGCAATTAACATCATCATCTGGATGACAAGGTTCATCGACAGCGCCGTCATTTTTCCTTTTATCTCAAATGCAGGGCGCAGGTCGGGGAATGCCCCCAGCAGGACAACCACGGCAATGCCAGCGAAGAAAATCCACGTGGACCAGTAGGCCTGCTTTGGAAAACGTTGATTCATTAACGTTTCCGTCCCGCCGTAGATGAATTCACGCTGCTTCGGATCTTTGAGCTTTTCCTGAAACTCCTTATCGTCCGCTAGCGCTTTCCCGCGACGCAAACTCCACAGCGCAGCAATCGCCACACCGAACAGTGAGGCAGGAACCGAGACGGCGAGAATTTCCAGTATTCCCCACGCGTGGCCGAGCCCATGCTGCGCGCCCAGAATGGAGACCAGTGACACAACGGCCACGGAGACCGGCGAGGCCGTAATTGCCATCTGCGATGCCACTGATGCCACGGCCATTGGGCGTTCCGGGCGGATCCCTTTTTTCAGGGCGATATCCGCAATGATGGGAAACATGGTGTACACCACGTGTCCGGTCCCGCAGAGAAAGGTCAGCATCCAGGTGGTAAAAGGGGCGAGAAGCGTGATGTGTTGAGGATGTTTGCGCAGCAGGCGCTCAGCAAATTGCATCATGACGTTCAGGCCGCCTGCGGTCTGAAGCGTTGCGGCACATCCAATGACGGCGAGAATGGTCAGCATCACGTCAACCGGCGGTTTGCCGGGTTGCAGACCAAAGACAAAACATAAAATAAAAAGGCCAATACCGCTTATCAACCCAAGCCCCATGCCGCCGAAACGCGTACCTGTCAGCAGGCAGAGGAGGATGACAATAAACTCAATGGTGATCATGATGCTCCCTCGTCAATGATAATGTAATTAAATAAATCATTACATGTTGTGTGGTTAATCATTGAGAGCGAGATCTGATTTGTTAAATCTGAGCAAAAGCAGAAGGTTGGCGACGAGAAGGGGAACCTGCTCCCGGTGGGCCGAAAAGCGCGCCTCGCAGGGAGCAGGAAAAATGATCAGTGGTGCTGTACCGTCACAAGGTCAAGCAGATGACGGTCGGTTTGTTCCGGACATAAACCCGCCTGCTGCGCGTTATGGATTTCGTCCGCCAGCGTTTTAAGCAGCATGCCGTCCTGCTGTTGCGCTTTATCCATATCGCGTAAGAATTTAAGGGTTTTGGTGTCGTGTTGTGCTCTGGCTTCATCGGCCAGCTTGTTAAGCGTGCTGCAACGCTGTTCGTACTGTTCTAGTGTTTTCTCAAACAATTCTTCCAGAGAAGAGTAGTTATCGTCGATCGTATCAAGCGCTTTTACGGTTGGGTTCGCCCCTGCGGCTTTCATGAAGTTAAAAACACGCATCATATGGGTGACGTTGCTTTGCGCCTGGCTGCGAAAAAAAGTGGCGGAGCCATTGAGACTGTTTTCGGAACACCACGAGCTGATATGCAGGTGCAGATTCGAGGCATAGAACTCGAGGTTCAACTGGGCATTGAGTTTTTGCATCATCGTTTGGGTAGTCATACTCATATCCTTATTGACTGTGGGACGTGATGTCCGCGGCTAACCTGACCCGGCAGGCACATATAATGGAATGCAGAAATGGCATTTCTGCGGCGACAAAAGTCGATCGAATATTCACTTCCTGTGTTCGATATAAATAAGCATACCCTTGTATTCTGTCTAAGAAAACTCTTAATTAGGCTGTGTTTACCATACATTACAAAATTTAATATAGTACAGAAATGAAAACAGGTGGATATAAATTAACACATTAATAACTGATTGATTTTTATGTGTTTGTGTATTTTTTATCTCGTTTTTTCAAGAGTGAAAATATTAAGGCAACAGAATCTTCTGTGACGATGTGAAAAACAGACCAATCAATCAGGATATATTTTGAGGAATAAAATTGCGCTAAATCAATTTATCGCAAAAAGGCGAGTGTGTGATCGCTGTGCAAGATTGTTCTTAATGATTATGTAAAAATGAAACACTGTTTTATCTTGTTTCAATCATTGAGGTCTATGATGGCAAAGGTTGCGGTGCTGTTGGCACCCGGTTTTGAGGAAGCAGAGGCGATTATCACCATTGATATTTTGCGCCGGCTGAACATCGACGTGGAAACTCTGGCCTGCGCGCAGTCGCGTGCAGTGGTCAGTTACCATAACATTCCCATGGTGGCAGACAGCACCTTATCAGAACGCAGCGATTCGCTTTACGATGCGATTGTTCTACCCGGGGGACCGCAGGGCAGCGCAAATCTGGCCGCGGATCCGCAGGTTATCCGTTTTATTTCTGCACATGACGCGCGCGGAAAGCTGATTTGCCCTATTTGTTCAGCAGCGGCGCGCGTGCTGGGGGGAAATGGGCTGCTTCGGGGGCGTCGCTACGTCTGCTCCGGGGATTTATGGGAGACGGTAAAAGACGGTGAATATGTGGATGCACCGGTCGTCCAGGATAAAAACCTGCTCAGCGGCAAAGGTCTTGGTCATGCGTTTGACTTTGCGCTGGCCCTTGCTGCTCGACTGTTGGGTGACGAAACGCCCGTTCGCGATCACGCTGACCACATCTATTACGCCTGGTAAATTTCCCGCCGGATGCTAGAGCGTCCGGCGCTCAGGGACTTCTTAGCTGATCTTATGGATAATTCTGCTTAACCCCGTTTCATTTGTCCGACAATTCCTGCCGTTTTTATGTCATTTTCCGCTGAATTTATGTACGCAATTACTGTAATTCTGCGGTGTGATGGCGCTCTCTTATGGATGATTAATTTCCCGCTAAAACTATCACCAGCAATAACGCTTATGACGAGGTAAGCGCTAATGCCTTGTTTTAAGTCCGATTAAATAAGAAGCACGCAAATATTCCCTACAGAAAAGAATGCTAAAGCTGGAGTTTACCATGCACAAATTTACTAAAGCGCTGGCGGCCGTTGGTCTGGCTGCTGTTATGTCACAATCCGCTATCGCAGAGAATTTAAAACTCGGTTTTTTGGTAAAACAGCCAGAAGAGCCGTGGTTCCAGACTGAGTGGAAATTCGCCGATAAAGCCGGAAAAGATTTAGGTTTTGACGTCATTAAAATCGCCGTGCCTGACGGTGAAAAAACCCTGAACGCCATCGACAGCCTGGCGGCCAGCGGCGCGAAAGGTTTCGTTATCTGTACACCCGATCCAAAACTGGGGTCGGCAATTGCGGCTAAAGCGCGCGGTTACGACATGAAGGTTATTGCCGTTGACGATCAGTTCGTCAATGCCAAAGGCAAGCCAATGGACACCGTGCCGCTGGTAATGATGGCCGCGACCAAAATTGGTGAGCGCCAGGGTCAGGAACTCTATAAAGAGATGCAAAAGCGCGGCTGGGATGTAAAAGAGACGGGCGTCATGGCCATCACGGCTGATGAGCTGGATACTGCGCGTCGTCGTACTACCGGTTCCATGGACGCTCTGAAGGCCGCCGGCTTCCCGGAAAAACAGATCTATAAAGTTCCCACCAAATCCAACGATATCCCCGGTGCGTTCGACGCCGCGAACTCAATGCTGGTTCAACACCCGGAAGTTAAACACTGGCTGGTGGTCGGTATGAACGACAACACCGTGCTGGGTGGCGTGCGTGCGACAGAAGGTCAGGGCTTTAAAGCTCCGGATGTTATCGGTATTGGCATCAACGGCGTTGACGCCGTCAGCGAACTGTCCAAAGCGCAGGCGACCGGCTTCTACGGCTCTCTGCTGCCAAGCCCGGACGTACACGGCTACAAATCCAGTGAAATGCTCTACAACTGGGTGACCAAAGGGGCTGAACCGCCGAAATTTACTGAAGTGACCGACGTGGTGCTGATTACCCGCGACAACTTCAAAGAGGAACTGGCGAAAAAAGGACTGGGCGGTAAGTAATACGCTGTGATTGCGCCCCTCATTCACCATGAGGGGCCAGACGTACACACTACAGGAATCACGGAGACGTTATGCGACAGTCTGATCCGTATCTCTCATTTCGCGGCATCGGGAAAACGTTCCCCGGTGTTAACGCGCTGACCGATATCAGTTTCGACTGCTATGCCGGCCAGGTTCATGCCCTGATGGGTGAAAACGGCGCGGGGAAATCCACGCTGTTGAAAATCCTCAGCGGCAACTATTCCCCTACGACCGGCACACTGGCCATTCGTGGCGAAGAGGTGGCTTTTGCTGATACCACGGCGGCGCTTAATGCCGGGGTGGCCATTATCTATCAGGAACTGCACCTGATCCCAGAGATGACCGTGGCCGAGAACATCTATTTAGGACAGCTCCCGCACAAAAGCGGCGTGGTTAATCGTTCGCTACTTAATTATGAAGCAGGGCTGCAGCTTAAACATCTTGGGCTGGACGTCGATCCTCAGACGCCGCTGAAATACCTCTCCATCGGCCAGTGGCAGATGGTTGAAATTGCCAAGGCTCTGGCGCGTAACGCCAGAATTATTGCCTTTGATGAACCCACCAGTTCGCTTTCCGCACGTGAAATCGAAAACCTGTTCCGCGTGATCCGGGAGTTACGCCAGGAAGGCCGCACGATTTTGTATGTTTCGCACCGTATGGAAGAGATATTTGCCCTGAGCGACGCCATCACCGTGTTTAAAGATGGCCGCTATGTGCGCACCTTTAGCGATATGGCGCAGGTGAATCATGACCAGCTTGTCCAGGCGATGGTCGGACGCGATCTGGGGGACATTTACCACTGGAAACCGCGTGAGTACGGCCCTGAACGCCTGCGACTGGATAATGTAAAAGCGCCGGGAGTACGCATGCCGGTTTCGTTATCGGTACGCAGCGGTGAAATCGTCGGGCTGTTCGGCCTGGTGGGTGCAGGGCGTAGCGAATTAATGAAAGGGCTGTTCGGCGGCACGCGCATTACCGAAGGCGTGGTGTCTATTGACGGCGCAGCGGTGGATATTCAGAAGCCCGCCCACGCGATTAAGGCAGGCATGATGCTCTGCCCGGAAGATCGCAAAGCGGAGGGGATTATTCCGGTGCATTCGGTGCGTGACAACATCAATATCTCCGCCCGTCGCAAATTTATCCGCGCAGGATGCCTGATCAACGATAGCTGGGAATCGAGCAATGCCGATCACCACATTCGTTCACTCAATATCAAAACGCCGGGACCGGAACAGCTGATCATGAATCTTTCCGGGGGCAACCAGCAGAAGGCCATTCTGGGCCGCTGGCTGTCGGAGGATATGAAGGTCATTTTACTGGACGAACCGACGCGCGGTATCGATGTGGGGGCAAAACACGAGATTTATAACGTGATCTATGAACTGGCAAAACGCGGCGTGGCGGTGCTCTTCGCCTCCAGCGATCTGCCTGAAGTGCTTGGCGTCGCCGATCGCATTGTCGTCATGCGTGAAGGTGAAATTGCCGGTGAATTGCTTCATGAACAGGCGAATGAACAACAGGCGTTGAATCTCGCCATGCCTAAAGTCAGCCAGGCTGTCGCCTGAGTAAGGAGTTAATGATGTCCTCTGTTACTACATCCGGAGCGCCAAAGTCGGCGTTCAGTTTTGGCCGAATCTGGGATCAGTACGGCATGCTGGTGGTCTTTGCCGCCCTGTTTGTCGCCTGTGCGATCTTCGTTCCTAATTTTGCCACCTTTATTAATATGAAAGGGCTGGGGCTGGCCATTTCCATGTCCGGCATGGTGGCCTGCGGTATGCTGTTCTGTCTGGCCTCGGGCGATTTTGACCTGTCGGTGGCCTCGGTTATTGCCTGTGCCGGTGTCACCACGGCTGTGGTAATCAACATGACGGAGAGCCTGTGGATTGGTGTGCTGGCGGGTCTGTTACTGGGCGTGCTCAGCGGTCTGGTGAACGGCTTTGTCATTGCTCGTCTGAAGATTAACGCCCTGATCACAACGCTTGCGACCATGCAAATTGTGCGAGGTCTTGCCTATATCATTTCTGACGGTAAAGCGGTGGGGATTGAAGACGAGCGCTTCTTTACCCTCGGTTACGCTAACTGGCTGGGGCTGCCAGCGCCAATCTGGCTGACCGTGGCCTGTCTTATCCTGTTCGGGTTCCTGCTCAACCGGACCACGTTTGGCCGTAATACCCTGGCTATCGGGGGCAATGAAGAAGCCGCACGTCTGGCCGGTGTGCCGGTTGTGCGTACCAAGATTATTATCTTTGTTCTCTCCGGGCTGGTCTCTGCAGCCGCAGGGATTATTCTGGCATCGCGAATGACCAGTGGCCAGCCAATGACCTCTATCGGTTATGAGCTGATCGTCATTTCAGCCTGTGTTCTGGGGGGCGTTTCCCTGAAAGGCGGCATCGGAAAAATCTCATATGTGGTGGCCGGTATTCTGATCCTGGGGACGGTAGAGAACGCCATGAACCTGCTTAATATTTCGCCATTCTCTCAGTACGTCGTTCGTGGGCTGATCCTGCTGGCAGCGGTGATATTCGACCGTTACAAGCAAAAAGCGAAGCGTACCGTCTGAGGTTTTTCCTATCTTTATATTGCTCAACTAATAACCTTAGCTGACCCCCGAACCGCCTCGCCAGTTTTGCTGGCGGGGCGGTTGTCAAATGGCGAGCGACGTCACACTGTCTATACTTACATGGCTATGAAAGAGGTAAAGGCGTTTACCTCTCGTAAACCGTAAGGAGGAATAGGGTGGCTGACTTGTTAACTGCACCGCCTGTACTGCCCGGACACTATGCTTTCTTTTTTGATCTCGACGGTACGCTCGCCGAGATAAAGCCGCATCCTGACCTGGTGGCGATCCCCGCCACGGTTCTTCAGAAGTTGCATCAGCTCTCGCAGATGACTGAGGGAGCAGTGGCATTGATATCAGGGCGCTCGATGGCCGAACTGGACCAGCTTGCCAGGCCTTATCGCTTTCCGCTGGCCGGTGTACACGGAGCGGAGCGCCGCGACATCCATGATCAAACGCATATCGTTTCACTCCCCGACGCATTAATCCAGGCGCTACAGGTACAACTCTCGTCTGCGCTGGCAGAACTGCCCGGTACGGAGCTTGAAGCCAAAGGGATGGCCTTTGCCCTGCATTATCGCCAGGCGCCGCAGCACGAAGCGGCTGTGCTTGCGCTTGCGACCGCTATAGCAAATGCACATCCGGAGCTGGCGCTGCAGCCGGGTAAATGCGTGGTGGAGCTTAAACCTAAAGGGATCAATAAAGGCGCGGCGATTGCGGCGTTTATGGCGACACCGCCTTTTAACGGCAGGACGCCCGTTTTTATTGGGGATGACCTGACCGATGAGGCAGGGTTTCGTGTGGTGAATCAGGCCGGAGGGATCGCCATCAAGGTCGGGCCTGGTGAGACTGTCGCCGAATGGCGTCTGGCGGATGTCGCCAGCGTCTGGCAGTGGATATCTGACATCGCTAACCAGCAACAACAAAAAATAGCGCAAAACAAAGGGGGAAACCATTATGGGTCGCTTAGTCGTCGTCTCTAACCGAATTGCACCGCCTGATGATAAAAAATCCAGTGCAGGTGGCCTGGCGGTTGGGGTATTAGGTGCCTTAAAAGCCGCCGGTGGGCTGTGGTTTGGCTGGAATGGTGAAATCAGTGAAGAACAGAAACCGCTCAAGAAAGTGACGCGCGGAAATATTACATGGGCGTCGTTTGCGTTAAACGAAAAAGATTATGACGAGTATTACTCGCAGTTCTCCAATGCTGTGCTGTGGCCAGCGTTTCACTATCGTCTGGATCTGGTCAAATTCCAGCGCGAGTCCTTTGAAGGCTACACGCGGGTGAATTCGCTGCTGGCGGATAAACTGCTGCCTTTAATCGAGGAAGACGATATTTTATGGATCCACGATTATCACCTGCTGCCCTTCGCCAGAGAGTTGCGTAAAAGGGGAGTGAATAACCGGATTGGTTTTTTCCTGCATATTCCGTTCCCGACGCCGGAAATCTTTACCGCGCTGCCGCCGCATGAAGAGTTGCTGGATGCGCTGTGTGACTACGATCTGCTGGGCTTCCAGACCGAGAATGATCGACTTGCGTTCCTTGATTCTGTGTCCGGCAAAACGCGAGTGCTGACCAAAGGGGGGAAAACCCATACGGCCTGGGGCAAGACATTCCACACTGAAGTGTATCCCATCGGTATTGAACCTGAAGAGATTGCCGAGCAGGCTTCCGGTCCGCTGCCGCCCAAACTGGCGCAGCTTAAGAATGAACTCAAGCACGTGAAGAATATTTTCTCGGTGGAGCGTCTTGATTATTCCAAAGGGCTGCCGGAACGTTTCCTGGCGTATGAAACGCTGCTGGAGAAGTACCCGCAGCATCACGGTAAAATCCGCTATACGCAGATAGCGCCCACCTCGCGCGGTGAAGTGCAGGCTTATCAGGATATTCGTCACCAGCTGGAGACGGAAGCAGGGCGCATTAATGGCCGCTACGGTCAGTTGGGCTGGACGCCACTGTTTTATCTCAATCAACACTTTGACCGTAAGATCCTGATGAAAGTGTTCCGCTATGCGGATGTCGGGCTGGTTACGCCATTGCGGGACGGGATGAACCTGGTCGCGAAAGAGTACGTCGCCGCCCAGGACCCCGCCGATCCGGGTGTGCTGGTGCTTTCCCAGTTTGCCGGGGCCGCCAATGAATTGACGTCTGCGCTTATCGTTAACCCTTACGATCGTGACGACGTGGCGAATGCCCTCAACCGTGCGCTGACGATGCCGCTCACGGAGCGTATTTCCCGCCATGCCGAGATGATGGAAACGATCCGTAAGAACGATATTAACCACTGGCAGGCGCGTTTTATTCGCGATCTTCGTGATATTGCGCCGCAGAGTAATGAAGGCCATCTGCAAAAAAAGATCGCGACATTCCCTAAACTCGCCTGATTTTCCTCTGGGGGTTTAACGACCCCCAAGAGGCACTAACAACACATCCACCAGGCTTGACGCCACAATCGATTTCGCCGCACAGGCTGCGCGAGAAAAAAAGCTGTGGTTATGATTCCCGCATATTACTAAATCAATATTCTGCTTACTGCACATGCTGAGAATATGCGCATTAAGCTCCCCTGTCGCAATAATGGTGTCATATATAGGATATTGCGCCTTTTCTACCAGCTCTCGCATAAATTGCTGCGTTTCTTCCTGTAAGACCTCACGAATATCTTCCAGCATGGGGGCAGCCAGTTGATTATACATCTCAGGCTCGGCCTCGAGGGTGATCAGGCTGATACGGGCATTATGCGGTCTGGCAATGGAAACCGCCCGGGCGATGAGTTCATGGCTTTCGGGCGAAACCGCAACAGAAACAAGAAGATGGGAGTAACTCATAACGCACTCCTTAGGTGTCTGAAAGACAGCGTCTTAGTCACCATTACCGCGATTTCACCGGATCTGCAAGAGGTGAATACGACATAAGTGTGAAGCTAATCATAATTATTCATTAATTATTCTTATAAGAAGAATAACGGGAAAACGTGCCTAAATGAAAAAAATTAACAACTTAACCTGAATCACACTTTTTTACGTTTCCTGTGTTAAATCGTTTTAACGCGTTATAAACACATTTCTAATGATTACCATGTGAAACAATTGTTATAGGCGTTTTGCATAACTACATGTTTTTTATAGATAATGAAAATGTGACCTTACGATGGATTCGGTGTAACGCGCATTCGGTCGCTGACACGTTTCGAACAGCACATGTCATGCCACTTCTGCTCATACTCCTGCATGAGTATTCGCCCATAAAGAATAGAAAACAGTGTCGATCGTTCAAAAAATAACCAATTTACAAGTCATACTGATGGATTTATGGGAGATATTCACTTAAATTGTGTGACGTAGATCACATTTTTTTTAAATTTGGGGGTGGCTGCATTGTATGTGTCAAAACTGACGAGTAGAGTTTGCGTCGAATTAGGAAAAATCTTAGTTATTTGTAAGAAATGATAAAACGTGTAAGAGACGTAACCGCGTTTCAGCTGTTGCGCGTTTCAATGAATACAAACCTAAATTCGACTATGCATTTAGCCTTTTCTTTTTTATACCGGGTGATTTCCCGGCGACATCACGGGGTGCGGTCTTTCCGCATAAAAATAATAGTTGGTTATTCGGGATGGGAACAATGCATACATCCGAGTTGCTAAAACATATCTATGACATCAATTTGTCGTATTTACTGCTCGCGCAGCGTTTGATTAGTCAGGACAAGGCGTCCGCGATGTTTCGTCTGGGTATTAATGAAGAAATGGCAACCATGCTGGGTGGGTTAACCCTTCCTCAAATGGTTAAACTGGCGGAAACAAACCAACTGGTTTGCCAGTTCCGTTTTGACAATCCTCAGACTATCACGCGTCTGACGCAGGATTCCCGTGTTGACGATCTTCAACAGATCCATACCGGTATTCTTCTTTCCACTCGCTTGCTTACCGAAATCAGCCAGCCTGATGACGCAGCCCGTAAGAAAAGGGCCTAGCAATGAGCGAGAAAAGCATTGTTCAGGAAGCGCGTGACATACAGTTAGCAATGGAGCTGATTACGCTCGGTGCTCGTTTACAAATGCTGGAAAGCGAGACTCAGCTGAGTCGTGGTCGCCTCATCAAATTGTATAAAGAGTTACGTGGTAGTCCCCCGCCGAAAGGAATGCTGCCGTTTTCAACGGACTGGTTTATGACCTGGGAACAGAACATTCATGCCTCCATGTTCTGTAATGCCTGGCAGTACCTTCTCAAAACCGGTTTGTGTAGCGGCGTTGATGCCGTGATCAAAGCGTATAAACTTTACCTTGAACAATGCCCGCAGCAGGACGAGGGTCCTTTGCTGGCGCTCACCCGCGCATGGACGCTGGTGCGTTTTGTTGAAAGCGGAATGCTTGAGCTGTCGCGCTGTAACTGCTGCGATGGCAATTTTATTACCCATGCGCATCAGCCTGCAGGCAGCTTCGCCTGTAGTTTATGCCAGCCTCCATCCCGAGCAGTAAAAAGACGTAAACTTTCCCGGGAAGCTGCCGATATTATTCCACAACTGCTGGATGAACAGATCGAACAAGCTGTTTAACCCGAACGTGTGGGCAAGATTCCAGCAGCGGTAAGCAATTACCGCTGCTTTTTTTTACCCCGCAAACGGTAAACGCTGCGAGCTGAACATCCTTGCCATAGTCACTAGCGGAAGGATGATGTCGTGCTTATCTTATTAGGTTACCTGGTAGTTCTCGGTACAGTTTTCGGCGGTTACATGATGACCGGCGGGCACCTTGGAGCACTCTATCAACCGGCTGAACTTATTATCATCGGCGGCGCAGGGGTAGGGGCTTTTATCGTTGGTAATAACGGTAAATCGATCAAGGGCACGCTAAAAGCTATTCCACTGCTGTTCCGTCGCTCTAAATACACCAAAAGCATGTATATGGATCTGCTTGCGCTGCTCTATCGTCTGATGGCGAAGTCGCGTCAGCAGGGTATGTTCTCGCTTGAGCGGGATATTGAAAACCCGAAAGAGAGCGAAATTTTTGCCAGCTACCCGCGCATTCTCGCTGACGCAATGATGTTGGATTTCATCGTCGATTACCTGCGACTGATCATCAGCGGCAACATGAACACCTTCGAAATCGAAGCGCTGATGGACGAAGAGATTGAAACGCATGAAAGCGAATCCGAAGTGCCGGCAAACAGCCTGGCGCTGGTGGGCGATTCCCTCCCTGCGTTCGGTATCGTCGCGGCGGTGATGGGCGTGGTACACGCGCTGGCCTCGGCGGATCGTCCTGCGGCAGAGCTGGGCGCGCTGATTGCGCATGCGATGGTGGGCACCTTCCTCGGTATTTTGCTGGCGTATGGTTTTATCTCTCCGCTGGCCAGCGTTCTGCGTCAGAAGAGCGCGGAAACGACCAAAATGATGCAGTGCGTGAAGATCACGCTGCTCTCTAACCTCAACGGTTATGCGCCACCTATCGCAGTTGAATTCGGCCGTAAAACGCTTTATTCCAGCGAGCGCCCGTCGTTTATCGAGCTTGAAGAACACGTGCGCGCGGTGAAAAACCCAAACCAACAGACGACAACTGAGGACGCATGAAAAATCAGTCCCATCCGATCGTCATCGTAAAAAAACGCAAGCACAAGGGGCATGGGCACGGCGCGCATGGCTCCTGGAAAATCGCGTACGCCGATTTTATGACCGCAATGATGGCATTCTTTCTGGTGATGTGGCTCATCTCCATCTCCAGCCCGAAAGAGTTGATCCAGATTGCCGAGTATTTCCGAACGCCGCTGGCGACCGCCGTGACCGGTGGGCAGCGAATCTCTAACAGCGACAGCCCGATCCCTGGCGGCGGCGATGATTACACCCAGCAGAAGGGTGAGGTGAAGAAAGAGCCGAACATCGACGAGCTGAAAAAACGCATGGAGCAAGCACGCCTGAAGAAACTGCGCGGCGATCTCGATCAGCTGATTGAGGCGGATCCTAAACTGCGTGCCCTGCGACCACACCTGAAGATCGATCTGGTGCAGGAAGGTTTACGTATACAGATTATTGATAGCCAGAATCGCCCGATGTTCAAAACGGGCAGCGCGGAAGTTGAGCCATACATGCGCGACATTTTGCGCGGCATTGCGCCAGTGCTGAACGGTATTCCTAACCGTATCAGCCTGTCTGGACACACGGATGACTTCCCGTACGCCACGGGTGAGAAGGGATACAGCAACTGGGAGCTTTCTGCCGATCGTGCCAACGCCTCGCGTCGCGAGCTGGTGGCAGGTGGGCTTGATGATGGCAAGGTACTGCGCGTGGTCGGCATGGCATCAACCATGCGTGTCACTGACCGCGGGCCGGATGACGCCATCAACCGTCGTATCAGTCTTTTAGTGCTGAACCAGCAGGCGGAGCAGGCCATCCTGCACGAAAACGCCGAAAGTCAGAATGAGTCACTGGACGATTTAAAACAGCCTGGGGCCGTTCCTTCGGCTGCCGTTCCAACATCGCCACCAGCCAATCCGAGGTGATAGCGTGAGCATGGATATTAGCGATTTTTACCAGACATTCTTTGATGAAGCCGACGAATTGTTGGCCGATATGGAGCAACACTTGCTGGATTTGGTGCCTGAAGCACCGGACTCCGAGCAGCTCAATGCCATCTTCCGTGCGGCGCACTCGATTAAAGGCGGAGCCGGAACGTTTGGATTTACCATCCTGCAGGAAACGACCCATTTAATGGAAAACCTGCTGGATGAAGCACGACGCGGTGAGATGCAGCTCAATACCGACATTATCAACCTGTTTTTGGAAACCAAAGATATTATGCAGGAACAGCTCGACGCCTATAAAAGCTCGGCAGAGCCTGATGCCGCCAGCTTTGAATACATCTGCAATGCGCTGCGCCAGCTCGCGCTGGAAGCCAAAGGTGACGCAGCCGCAGCCGTTGTTCCGGCAGCCAAACTGAGCGTTGTCGATGCCGTTACCGCACAAGAGGCGGCCCCGGCCGCCGCTGCGAGTAAAGTGCGCGTGGTGCTGTCACGCCTCAAAGAGAACGAAGTTGACCTTCTTGAAGAAGAGCTGAGTAACCTGGCGAAATTAAGCAACGTGGTGAAAGGCAAAGACAGCCTGAGTGCGACGCTGGAAGAGGGGATCAGCCAGGACGATATTGTGGCGGTCCTGTGCTTTGTTATCGAAGCCGACCAGATCGCGTTTGAAACCGAAACGGCGGCGGTGGACGTGCCAGCGGCAGTGGAAGAGGTGGCGGTTGTTCCTCAGGCGGCCGCGCCTGCCGTTGCGCCTGCTGCGCCGGTATTGAAAGCGGTGCCAAAAGATGCCGCCGCACCAGGCCGTGGTGACAAACCGGCCGCGCGCTCCAGTGAATCCACCAGCATCCGCGTCGCCGTCGAGAAAGTTGACCAGCTGATTAACCTGGTGGGTGAACTGGTGATTACCCAGTCGATGCTGGCACAGCGGTCTAACGAACTGGACCCGGTGACCCACGGCGATCTGATCACCAGCATGGGGCAGTTGCAACGTAATGCCCGCGACCTGCAGGAATCGGTGATGTCCATCCGTATGATGCCGATGGAATATGTCTTCAGCCGCTTCCCGCGTCTGGTGCGTGACCTGGCCAGCAAACTGAATAAACAGATTGAACTGACGCTGATGGGCAGCTCCACCGAGCTGGATAAAAGCCTGATCGAACGCATTATCGACCCGTTAACGCACCTGGTGCGTAACAGCCTCGACCACGGTATCGAACTGCCGGAAAACCGCATTGCCGCCGGAAAATCCCCGGTCGGGAATCTGATCCTCTCCGCCGAACACCAGGGCGGGAATATCTGCATCGAAGTGACCGATGACGGTGCGGGCCTGAACCGTGAGCGCATTCTGGCGAAAGCCATTTCGCAGGGAATGGCGGTCAACGAAAACATGACTGACGAAGAAGTGGGCATGCTGATCTTCGCGCCAGGCTTCTCGACCGCAGAGCAGGTGACGGACGTTTCCGGCCGCGGCGTGGGAATGGACGTGGTGAAGCGTAACATTCAGGAGATGGGCGGCCACGTTGAGATCAAGTCTAAGCAAGGTTCCGGCACCACCATTCGTATCCTGCTGCCGCTGACGCTGGCAATCCTCGACGGCATGTCGGTGAAAGTGGCGGACGAAGTCTTTATCCTGCCGCTGAACGCAGTGATGGAATCGCTGCAGCCGCGTGAAGAAGATCTGCATCCGCTGGCGGGTGGCGAGCGCGTTCTTGAAGTGCGCGGTGAGTACCTGCCGCTGGTCGAATTGTGGAAAGTGTTCGAAGTGGATGGCGCGAAAACCGAGGCCACGCAGGGGATCGTGGTGATCCTGCAAAGTGCGGGTCGCCGCTACGCGCTGCTGGTTGATCAGCTGATTGGCCAGCACCAGGTGGTCGTGAAGAACCTCGAAAGCAACTACCGCAAAGTGCCAGGTATTTCTGCCGCCACTATTCTGGGTGACGGTAGCGTGGCGCTGATCGTTGATGTGTCGGCGCTTCAGGGATTAAATCGTGAACAACGTGTGGCGTACACAGCCGCCTGATTAAGTAGAAGGTAATAACATGACCGGTATGAGTAATGTAACGAAACTGGCGGGCGAGCCATCAGGGCAGGAATTCCTGGTATTCACTTTAGGCGATGAGGAGTACGGCATCGATATCCTGAAAGTGCAGGAAATTCGTGGTTACGACCAGGTTACCCGCATCGCGAACACGCCTGCCTTTATTAAAGGTGTCACCAACCTGCGCGGCGTGATTGTGCCTATCGTTGACCTGCGCGTGAAGTTCAGCCAGGGTGACGTGGACTATAACGAGAACACCGTGGTGATTGTCCTGAATCTGGGGCAGCGCGTGGTTGGGATCGTGGTGGATGGCGTATCTGATGTGCTGTCCCTGACGTCCGATCAAATCCGTCCGGCGCCGGAGTTTGCGGTCACGCTGTCTACCGAGTATCTGACGGGGCTGGGAGCGCTGGGGGAGCGTATGCTGATTCTGGTGAATATTGAGAAGCTGCTGAACAGTGATGAGATGGCGCTGCTGGATATCGCGGCGAATCACGTGGCGTAATGTTTCTCTAAACGGTTCTGTGAGGCTTTCGTGGAACCGTTTCGTTCAGTCGGGCATTTCGGTTATCTGATTCGCCCGCTACGGTGAACATATTACGGGGGCTATTGCAGCCCCCTTATCTTATTCACTTACTGCAGACGTAGTATTTTCTGCTGGTCTTAAGGTGAACGAAACCATTCCGCCAACCCGTTACGCTTCCTGCTCTACCAGCTCAGTCTCCGCTTCACGCGCCCCTTCATTTTGCGACAGCATCGCAGTCGCAATACCGTTACCCAGCACGTTAATCGCTGAACGTCCCATATCCAGGAAATGATCGATCCCCATCAGCAGCAAAATACCCGCCACCGGAATATTGAAACTCGGGATGGTTGCCGCCAGCACCACCAGCGACGAACGAGGCACCCCCGCAATCCCTTTTGAAGCCAGCATCAGCGTCAGCATCAGCACGGTCACTTCGGTGAAGCTCAGGTGAATATTGTACGCCTGGGCGATAAACATCGAGGCGAAAGAGCAATACACCATAGAGCCCACCAGGTTAAAGGAATAACCGATCGGCAGAACGAAGGAGGCGATATTGCGCGAGCAACCAAAACGCTCAAGCTGCTCCAGCGTTTTTGGATACGCCGCTTCTGAGCTGCTGGTGGTAAACGCCACCAGCACCGGGTCCTTCAGCATGCTGACCAGGCGGAACACCTCTTTCTTCAGCACCATATAGCCGACGGCCAGCAGCACCATGCAGGTGAGAAGGATTGCCACGTAGTAGCCGCCAATAAAGGAGGCGTAGTTCAGCAGAATGCCCAGACCCTGAGTGGCAATAACTGAGGAGATGGCGGCGAAAATGGCCAGCGGGGCGACGTACATTACGTAACCCGTCACCTTCAGCATGATATGGGAGACCACATCCAGCGCGGCCACCAGCGGGGCATTGAATTTTTGCCCCAGCGACGCGCCGGCGATGCCGAAGAACATAGAGAAGACCACAATCTGCAGGATTTCATTGTTCGCCATCGCACCGGCGATACTGGTCGGAATGGTATGGGACAAGAACGCTTTCAGCGTCATCCCCCCCACCGCAAGGCCGGTGTCTACCGCCTCTTTCGGGATAGCCAGGTTCAGGCCGCTGCCCGGGCGCTCCAGCGTGACGATAAACAGTCCCACCAGAATGGAAAGCACGGATGAGCTAATAAACCATACCATCGCTTTGCCGCCCACGCGACCAATGGTGGAGGTTTCACCCAGTTTCATAATGCCCACGGTCAGCGTGCTGAAGACCAGTGGCGCAATAACCATTTTAATCAGACGCAGGAAAATATCGGTCAGCAGCGTGATGTTATCCGACCATGCTTTGATGGCATCCGCAGAGGCGTACTCATGAATCGCCGCCCCTGAAAGAATACCCGCCAGCATGAATATCACGATGAAGAGTGTGAGTTTGTTTGCACTTGCCACGAAAAAAGACCCTCTATGCGCTTTGGTTGCCGTCTGCGCCGATGTATATAGATTTTTTATTACGACGCAGGAAATTATTCGGCACATAAATTGAAGTAAAGCGGAGGGAGATACAACTAGTTTTTAATTTTTATTAATTTTGTTGTTAATGCTTCGACGATATATTGTGATGCAGATCACATTTAAATGGATATATCCTCAGCGTATACGAGAAATAAGGCATTTACAAAGTATTAACATCCTGTTTTATAAATAAATATTCAGTCAATAAGCCATTAGTCTTGCCCTCCACGGCACGGGTGGTCGAAGCGGTATCCATAAACTAAATTCTCAATAACCCCCGGAAGAGGAACGTTAAGTGGGGCTAACATCTTGAACAGCAAAAATAAAATGTGGCAAGCGAACGGAAATGTCTTCTGGAGGGTGGTAAATGAAAAGAAAACTCCTTTTGATCTGTGCAGGCACGTTGCTGACGGCGACAACAGCCCAACAGGCGCTGGCGGTGACCAGCAGCGGTACTATTGGCGCGACGTTAACCCTGACGAACGGTTGTCTGATAAACGGCTCGCCCACGCAAAATGGCATTAACTTCGGGACCCTGGATTTCGGCACCCATCCCGCAACGTTTTCCACCCTGACGACGCAGTTGACCGGTGCCAGCGGCGGTAACACGTTCACCATTCAATGTACGACCGCCAGCTATACGGTGGCGATCACCGGGAATACCAACTCCACCGCGCCGGGTACCGTCGTGGGGACGCCAGGCACGCCTGCGCGCTATCTGGTCAACACCACCAATGCTGCACAGGGTGTGGCTTACAGCCTGTATAGCGACAGCGGATTTAACAACGTCGTTGCCAACAACGCGGCACTGCCAATAGCGTCAACCGCCGGGGGCATCGACAGTTACACACTTTACGGGCGCATTACCGGGGGCGGTAACAGCGTTACGGTCGTTCCGGGTACCTACACCGACACGATTAACGTCAGCGTCACCTACTAGTTTCACGCAGCCATGAAGGCATCCATTTTGCGTCTGCGCAACAGCGCGGAGGGGATCGTGCAGCCTTTGTACGCGCTGATCGTCTGCCTGATGCTGGTGCCTGCGGCGGGGGCTGTGACGTCACAGTCATTTAAGGTCAGCGCGACCATTGTGCCCGGGTGCGCGGTATCCACGGGCAGCGGAGGAGTTTTCGGTACGCTCGATTTCGGTACCCACAACGGGGTGGAAAGTTCCCCGGTGAGCACCAGTTTTGTGCCTAACGGGGCCTTGTCCATCGCCTGCACGCCCGGCGTGGCGCTGAGTATGAGCATTAACGGCGGACAGAATTACTCCTCCGTTCGGCGTATGAAGCGCTCAGGGGGAACGGAAGTGGTGGGATATCGCCTTTACAGCAGCAGTTCGCTGGCGGCGAACAGCGAAATTGGCGTCAATCAGGCAATACCGGTGACCTATACCAACAGTAATAACATTGCGCTGCCGCTTTTTGGCGTGGCGCTGCTGACCGGGTTTAGCCCGGCAGGAACGTATTCTGATCAGCTCACCGTGACCTTGTCATGGTGATAAAGGGAGACAGTCGATGAAGCCATTTTTCAGACACCTTTGTCTGGTGAGTTTGTTGGGGGGAATGGCTGCGGCGACAGGCCAGGCGCAGGCGGCGGCAACCATTCTGTTGTGGCCCATCGATCCGTGGCTGTCAGCGGATGCCAAAGCCACTGAATTATGGATCCAGAATCAGGGGAACAGCGCAACGACAATGCAGGTCCGCATTGTGCGCTGGAAGCAGGAGGGCGGTTATGAACGCTACTCCGCACAGCAGGACGTGGTGGCCAGCCCGCCCATCGTCACCATTGGCAAAGGCAGTAAGCAGCTTATTCGTTTGATTAAGCAGGGTACGGTGCCGCTCGGCGTCGAACAGGCCTACCGCATTATTGTGGATGAAATCCCCCAGCCGGATGCCAAAGCCGAGCCGGCCATTGGCCTGAAATTGCAAATGCGCTACTCCATTCCTTTGTTCGTTTATGGACAGGGGATCCCGACCCTAAAAGAGGGGGCACATCATGCGCTGGTGGAGACCAAAAATCTGAGCTGGCGGGTGACGCAGGAGAAGGGACATCCTGCCCTGGAGGTCCGTAATCAGGGGGATGTGCACGTCAAACTCAGCCAGGTGGCGCTGGAGCAGGGCGGGCAGAAGCGGACGGTTGCAGACGGATTACTCGGGTATGTTCTTGCGGGCAGCACCCGCACCTGGTCAATCCCGGCCGGAATAGGTCAGCCAGACCGGCTGAGCGCGCAGATTAATGCCAGGGATACGCAATGGCAGTCGACGCCCGTCAACTGAAACCGGCGATGATGATCCTGCTCTGCGTCAGTACCAGCACCTGGGCTGAGCCCGGCGATGACAGTTTACCGCCGCCGCCGCAGGCTCAGGCGTTGAACGGCGAAGCGGTCTTTCAGCTCTCGATTGTGTTGAATCACTACGACACCGGTATGGTGGTGCCCGTGACGCAGCGCGAGGGGGCATTCTTTATTTCCAGCGCCGACCTGCTGCGGGCAGGGCTTCCGCCGGAGCATGTGCCTGCCGGAGACGTGAACCTTTCTACCCTGCCGCAGGTGCGCGTAGAGTACGACAGCGCCGCGCAGCGTCTGCTGCTGGGCGTTCCGGCCGACTGGGTCGCCTCACGCGTGACCCCTTTCAGCGGACAAATGTCACAAAGCAAACCACACTTCGGGCGTGGAGCGCTGCTCAATTACGATCTCTACACCAACCATACGGAACATGTCGGCGGACAGGCCTCGCTCTGGCATGAATTCCGCTACTTCAATGAGAACGGCTCCTTTTCTTCAACCGGCTATGCCCGGGAAAATTTCACCGGAAACGACGGTCAGCAGGAAGGGTATGTGCGCTATGACACGACGCTTCTGATGACGAACGAGGACGAGGCCACGACCTGGACCGCCGGGGATGTGATCAGCGATGCCCTGAGCTGGAGCACCAGCGTGCGCATGGGCGGGATCAGCTACGGGCGGGATTTCTCCCTGCGTCCTGACCTCGTGACCTGGCCACTCCCAGAGTTCTCGGGCGAAGCGGCGGTTCCCACCTCGGTGGATCTCTTTATCAATGGCTATCGTTCCGGCTCGACCCAGCTTCAGCCGGGACCGTTCACCCTGACCAATCTGCCCTATATCAACGGAGCAGGGGACGCGGTACTGGTCACCACCGATGCGCTGGGGCGCCAGGTGAGTACCACGCTGCCGTTTTACGTCACCAGCGAATTGCTGAAACAAGGCCTGAGCGACGGGGCGGTGACGCTCGGCAGCCTGCGGCGTAATTACGGCATCAAGAATTTTGACTACGGCCCGGCGGCGGGTAGTGGGTCGTATCGCTACGGCGTTACGGACTGGCTGACGCTGGAGGGCCATGCCGAAGGGGCAGAAGCGCTGGCGCTGGGCGGGATGGGGACGGTGGTTAAATTGGGTCGGTTTGGCGTCGTGAATACCGCGTACTCTCAAAGCCGCATGCGTGGAGATAATGGCGGGCAAATCAACTGGGGCTATCAGTACAGTACCAGTGAATTTAGTGTAGCGACACAGCATACGCGGCGCGATCGCGACTTTGGCAACCTCGCCCTCTATGACCAACCGACGGTCTATGACGAAAATGACCGGCCCATCGCCAGTTTTAGTCGCAACACCGACCAGTACTCTCTCACCTTTAACCTGGGCGAGTATGGAAGTCTCGGTGCTGCGTGGATCGGCGTGGAGAGCTTTGACAACCAAAAAACCGAACTGCTGAATCTCTCCTGGAGCCGCAATCTGTGGGGGGCGAGCAGTATTTATCTGGCTGCAAGCCGCGATCAGCAGCGGGGAGACTGGACGGTGGCCATGTCGCTTCAGGTGCCGCTGGGAGAGCGTGACAGTGCCGCCGTAACCTATGAAAACACGCCAGATGCCGGCAGCACGCAGCGTATCAACTACAACCACTCCATGCCTTCCGACGGTGGCTTTAGCTGGAACATGGCATGGGCCAACCAGTCGAAAGCCAATGATTATCAGCAGGGAACGCTGGGCTGGCGCAATAACAACATCGAACTTCAGGGCGGTGGTTATGGCGAAAGGGGCATGATGACCTGGTGGGGAGAGGCGATGGGCGCGATTGTGCTGATGGACGGCGAGCTATTTGCGGCAAACAAAATCAACGATGCGTTTGTGGTGATCAGCACCGACGGTCACCCGGACGTTCCCGTCAGTTATGAAAACCAGCCGGTCGGCAAAACGAACAATAACGGCTACCTGCTGGTCAGCGGTGTATCGGCTTATTACCCGGCCAGTTATCGCATTGATACCCTTAATCTGCCCGCGGATACCCGGCTGAAAGAGACAGAGCGGCGGATCGCTATTCGCCGCCACAGCGGTTATCTGGTCGATTTCCCGATGGAGCAGGAGCGGGTGGCAAGCGTCATTCTGCATGACAAGCAGGGGCAGGCTATTCCGGTGGGAAGCCAGGTTCGACGTGCCTCGCGCAACAATGCGGTGGTGGGGTATGACGGCATCGCCTGGCTGGAAAATCTCAGCGATGTGAACCCGCTTGAGGTGATTACGCCAGACGGAAAACACTGCTCGGCCACGCTGACCGTGGGGGCCAACCCGGAACATAAGCTGCAGACATACGGACCGCTGATTTGCCGGGAGGAACGGTGAAGCGCTTACTGCTATTGATGCTGCTGCTGTTTTCTGGCGGCGGCTGGGCGGCGTGTACCGTCAGTACGGTAAATGCGTCATTTGGTAGCGTCACCTCGTTCGCGCTCAGCGGAACCGGGGAGGTCGAAACCACCGGCAGGCTGATCGTGGCATGCGACGCTGTGCTCAATCTTCTGACCAACGACTCGGTGACGCTGAACTACACCGCCGCGTCGGTTTCAGGCAACAGCCGTGCCACCATGAAACGCACCGATAATGCGGCCATCACGGATGTGATCCCCACCCGGTTGTGCGGGTTAACGGGGTGTTCGGGCAACAGCGAAGTGCAAATCAGCAAAGCTTATACCTGGAGCGGCAACACCCTGCTGGGATTACTGGGGTCAAAACAGTACAGCATTCCGCTTTATTTCCGCACCGTTGCCGGACAAAACGTCACAGCCGGGCCCTATCAGGTGCTGCTCACCTTCAGCATCAACTACAGCGTCTGTTCCGTGGGCGTGCTGGGCCTTTGCACCGTTCCCCAGACAGGCACGGCGACCACCAGTATTCTTCTCAACATGACCGTTACCAACGACTGCAGCGCCATGACCACGCCTGACGTCAACTTCAACAGTGCGCCGCTGGTGCAAAGTTTCCCCACTGTCTCGCAGGCGATTGCCGTCACCTGTACCAAAGGAAGCACTTACACTATCGGAATTAATAATGGTGCCAACGCGCTGAATAATGTTCGCCGCATGGTGAGCGGCAGTAACTACATGAGTTACGACATTTATAAAGAAGCCACGACCAACCGCTGGGGTGGCAGCGGTACTGAGCGCTGGACCAGCGCAACCTCATCGCAGGTCAGTACCGACGGTTTATTGCGAACCTACAACTACACGGCCAAAGTCCTTACCAGCCAGTCTACGCCGCCTGCCGGCACCTACACCGACACGCTGATCGTTGACGTTGCGTTTTAACCCCGCGCTTTTCCCTTTCTCAAATGTAAAGTTCCTGTAGTCAGTGCCGATAACACCGTTAATAAATCTATGAGAAGGTGTTGTATGTTGAACCGTATCCGCGTTGTCACAATGCTTATGATGGTGCTGGTCATTTTCGC
Source organism: Enterobacter sp. WPR_3_1 (assembly GCF_003635055.1). Classification (NCBI taxonomy): domain Bacteria; kingdom Pseudomonadati; phylum Pseudomonadota; class Gammaproteobacteria; order Enterobacterales; family Enterobacteriaceae; genus Enterobacter; species Enterobacter sp. WPR_3_1. The sequence continues at coordinate 650,266 of NZ_RBXU01000008.1, forward strand.
ACTTCTTCAGCTTACCTCCGGCGGGCTTTTTTTCTCGTCACTTAAACAAAACCAGGACAGTTTCGCCGCCTCGAACGATCTCCGCGTACAGCAGAGTGAACTGACGTCGACGTGGGATCTGATGCTGCAAACGCGTATCAACCTGAGCCGCTCTTCCGCCCGCATGATGATGGATCCAAATAATCAGCAGAGCAGTGCGAAAACGGAACTGCTGAAAAATGCGCGGGCGACCCTTGCTGACGCAGCGAAACACTACGACGCCTTTAAGAAAATCACGCCACAGCCTGCCATGGCGCAGGTGAGCCAGAATATCGATGAAAAGTACAACGCCTACTATGCCGGTCTGACGGAGCTTATTCAGTTCCTGGAAAGCGGCAACATGGACGCGTATTTCGCGCAACCTACCCAGGGGATGCAAAACGCCCTTGGTGTGGCACTCGGGGAATACGCCAAAGCCAGTGGCGACCTGTATCACTCGGCCTTTACGCAAAGCCAGAATGATTACCGCTTTGCCAAATGGCAGATGGCCGTCATGGCGCTGGCGCTGGTCATCGTGCTGGTGGGCGTGTGGTACGGCATTCGCCACATCCTGCTTAATCCTCTCGGTCGCGTCATTGCCCACATTCGCGAGATTGCCGGTGGTGACCTGACCAAAACGCTGACCGTCTCCGGGCGCAATGAAATTACCGAGCTGGCAAACAGCGTTGATCATATGCAGCGCTCGCTAATTGAGACCGTCGCCAACGTGCGTAACGGATCGGAAGCCATTTATACCGGTACCAGCGAAATTGCGATGGGCAACAACGATCTGTCGTCGCGCACCGAACAGCAGGCGTCGGCGCTCGAAGAGACCGCCGCCAGCATGGAGCAGCTTACCGCGACCGTGAAGCAGAACGCGGACAACGCCCGTCAGGCCTCACAGCTGGCGGAAAGCGCGTCCGAAACGGCGCAGCGAGGCGGTCGCGTGGTGGACGGCGTGGTGAAAACCATGCACGAAATCGCCGACAGTTCGAAGAAAATCGCCGACATCATTAGCGTTATCGACGGCATCGCTTTCCAGACCAATATCCTCGCCCTCAACGCCGCCGTTGAAGCCGCACGTGCGGGCGAGCAGGGGCGCGGGTTTGCCGTGGTGGCCGGGGAAGTGCGCAACCTTGCCAGCCGCAGTGCCAACGCGGCGAAAGAGATCAAGGCCCTGATTGAAGACTCCGTTTCCCGCGTCGATACCGGCTCCGTGCTGGTAGAAAGCGCAGGGGAAACCATGAATGACATCGTGAATGCCGTTACCCGCGTAACGGACATCATGGGTGAAATCGCCTCTGCGTCGGATGAGCAGAGTCGTGGTATCGACCAGGTTGCTCTGGCGGTATCGGAAATGGATCGCGTGACACAACAAAACGCCGCGCTGGTGCAGGAGTCCGCTGCGGCGGCCGCTGCGCTGGAAGACCAGGCAAGCCGTCTGAAGATGGCCGTCTCGGCGTTTCGTCTCGCTTCACTCGCTGGAAACACGGTCACCCCGCAAGCAACGTATCTCGCGCCTGCCGCAGCAGCGGCAGCGACCCGTAAACCTGCAGCGACGACCGGACATGAAAACTGGGAAACATTTTGACTGACATTTAAACCGCGGCTGCTTGCCGCATGATGGGAGCGTGGATGTTAAATCGTATTCGTATCTCGACCACACTGTTTTTGATTCTGATCCTTTGCGGTGTGTTGCAGGTTGGCAGTAACGGGTTGTCTTTTTGGGCGTTTCGCGATGGCTATCAGAATTTGCAGGAAGTTGAGGCGAGTAACCAGCAGCGCGCCGCCGTGGCACAGACGCGCGCCGTACTGTTGCAGGCAAGCACGGCGCTGAACAAAGCGGGAACCTTAACCGCCCTGAGTTATCCGCCGGATGACATCAAGGCATTGATGGTGACCGCGCGCGACAGCCTGAAGCAGGCTGACGCGCAGTTTAACGCCTTCGCGGCACAGGACGCCGGCAGCGCGGAAGTGAAGGCGCTGAAAGTCGCGATGAAGAAGCGTTTTGATCAGTGGCACAGCGACCTGGATCACCAGGCGACCTGGCTTGAGAACAACCAGCTCTCGGACTTTATGACCGCGCCAGTCCAGGTGTCCCAGGCGGCGTTTGACGCGAGCTTTAATGCCTGGCAGCAGAACATTAACCAGTTTGTCCAACGCGCCGGGAATGACAGCCGTAAAAACTACCATATGTCAGGCGTGATTTTTGCCGTGGTGGTGATTCTGGCGGTGCTGCTGACCGGCGGTGCCCTGTACTGGTCGCGCAGAATGATTGTGCAACCGCTGGCGATCGTCAGCAGCCACTTCGACAGTATTGCGAAGGGTAACCTGGCGCGTCCGGTGGCGGTGTACGGCAAGAACGAAATTTCGGCGATTTTTGCCAGCCTGAAGGCGATGCAGGGCGCCCTGCGGGAAACGGTCTCCGATGTGCGACAGGGCAGTTATGCCATGCACACCGGGATCTCGGAGATTGCGGCAGGCAATAACGATCTCTCATCGCGCACCGAGCAGCAGGCAGCTTCGCTGGCGCAAACGGCTGCCAGCATGGAGCAGCTCACCGCGACGGTAAGCCAGAACGCGGATAACGCGCGTCAGGCGTCTGACCTGTCCAGACAGGCGGCGATGACGGCGAAGAAGGGGGGCGATCAGGCCTCTCACGTGGCCAGTACCATGCAGGACATTGCCGCCAGTTCACAGAAAATTGGCGACATCATCAGCGTGATTGACGGTATTGCGTTCCAGACCAACATTCTGGCGCTGAACGCGGCCGTTGAAGCGGCACGAGCCGGTGAACAGGGGCGTGGTTTTGCGGTTGTGGCCGGTGAAGTCCGTAATCTGGCGAGCCGCAGCGCCAACGCCGCGAAAGAAATTAAAGGGCTGATTGAAGAGTCCGTCTCGCGCGTCCAGCAAGGTTCTGCCCTGGTGGACACGGCGGCGAAAACCATGCACGAAATCGTCACCTCCGTTACGCGGGTTAACGACATCATGGGCGAGATTGCTTCTGCGTCCGATGAACAGCGTCGCGGAATTGAGCAGGTGGCCCAGGCGGTAAGCCAGATGGATCAGGTCACGCAACAAAACGCCTCGTTAGTTGAGGAAGCGGCAGCGGCAACCGATCAGCTGGCCAGCCAGGCGGATCATCTGACCGGGCTGGTCGCGGTATTTAATGTGAAAGAGCACGTTGAAGCAGTAACAGAAGTCGGGCGGTCGCAGGCCGTGCCAGTTGTATCCTGAATGTAATTAAGAAGGCGCTATGACATCACCAATGCCCCCAGGGCAAACGTCATTACTGTTGCAGATGACACAGCGCCTCGCGCTGTCCGACGCGCATTTTCGTCGGATATGTCAGTTAATCTACCAGCGTGCGGGGATTGTGCTTGCCGATCATAAGCGAGACATGGTCTACAACCGTCTGGTGCGGCGCTTGCGTACGCTGGGGCTGGACGATTTTGGTCGCTATCTGAGCATGCTCGAAGCGAACCAGAACAGCGCAGAGTGGCAGGCTTTTATTAACTCGTTAACCACCAACCTGACCGCATTTTTCCGTGAAGCTCACCACTTCCCGGTCCTGGCGGAGCACGCGCGTCGCCGCAGCGGGGAGTATCGCGTCTGGAGTGCGGCCGCCTCAACCGGGGAAGAGCCGTACTCGCTGGCGATCACCCTTGCCGACACGCTGGGTATGGCGCCTGGACGCTGGAAAGTCTACGCCAGTGATATTGATACCGAAGTGCTGGAAAAGGCACGCAACGGCGTGTATCGCCAGGATGAGCTGAAAACGCTGTCACCTCAGCAGTTGCAGCGTTACTTCATGCGCGGAACCGGCCCGCATGAAGGCCTGGTGCGCGTGCGCCAGGAGCTGGCGAACTGTGTCGAATTCGCGCCCGTTAACCTGCTGGATAAGCAGTACAACGTGCCGGGGCCATTCGACGCTATTTTTTGCCGTAACGTCATGATCTATTTTGATAAAACGACGCAACAGGACATTCTGCGTCGGTTTGTTCCGTTGCTCAAGCCTGACGGTTTACTGTTTGCCGGGCACTCGGAAAACTTCAGCAACCTCGTGCGTGAGTTTAGCCTGCGTGGGCAAACGGTATATGCGCTGAGTAAGGAAAAAGCATGAGTAAAATCAGGGTGTTGTCTGTCGACGATTCTGCGCTGATGCGCCAGATCATGACTGAAATTATCAATAGCCACAGCGACATGGAGATGGTGGCGACAGCGCCTGATCCGCTGGTAGCGCGGGATTTAATTAAAAAATATAACCCCGACGTGTTAACGCTGGATGTCGAAATGCCGCGCATGGATGGCATTGATTTCCTGGAAAAATTGATGCGCCTGCGGCCCATGCCGGTGGTGATGGTCTCATCCCTGACCGGAAAAGGATCTGAAATTACCCTGCGTGCGCTGGAGTTAGGGGCGGTGGATTTTGTCACCAAACCTCAGCTTGGCATTCGTGAAGGGATGCTAGCGTACAGCGAAATGATCGCCGAGAAGATCCGCACCGCGTCACGTGCGAAGCTTGCCGCGCACAAACCGATGGATGCACCGGTAACGCTGAAGGCCGGTCCTTTACTCAGTTCGGAAAAACTGCTGGTGATTGGGGCGTCAACCGGGGGAACAGAGGCAATTCGTCATGTACTCCAGCCATTGCCGCTGTCAAGTCCGGGTATTCTGATCACGCAGCATATGCCGCCAGGCTTTACCCGCTCGTTCGCCGAGCGTCTGAACAAGCTGTGTCAGATCAGCGTGAAAGAGGCGGAAGACGGTGAGCGCGTACTCCCCGGCCATGCGTATATCGCACCGGGTGACAAGCATATGGAGCTGGCGCGCAGTGGCGCTAACTATCAAATCAAAATTCATGACGGGCCGCCGGTAAACCGGCACCGTCCGTCGGTGGATGTGCTGTTTCATTCGGTGGCGAAACATGCGGGGCGCAACGCCGTTGGGGTGATCCTGACGGGGATGGGTAACGACGGTGCCGCCGGAATGCTTGCAATGCACCAGGCTGGCGCCTGGACGATTGCGCAGAATGAAGCAAGTTGTGTGGTGTTCGGCATGCCGCGCGAGGCCATCAATATGGGTGGCGTGAGCGAAGTGGTCGATCTTAGCCAGGTAAGCCAGCAGATGCTGGCGAAAATCAGTGCCGGACAGGCAATACGTATTTGACTCAGGAGTATTATTTTATGGCGGATAAAGAGCTTAAGTTTTTGGTTGTGGATGACTTTTCCACCATGCGTCGTATCGTACGCAACCTGCTGAAAGAGCTGGGCTTCAACAACGTTGAAGAAGCAGAAGACGGCGTTGATGCGCTGAACAAACTGCAGGCGGGCGGGTTTGGTTTTGTTATCTCCGACTGGAACATGCCAAACATGGACGGTCTGGAACTGCTGAAAACCATCCGTGCGGACGCGGGAATGGCGTCATTGCCGGTTCTGATGGTGACCGCAGAAGCGAAAAAAGAGAACATTATTGCCGCAGCACAGGCGGGCGCTAGTGGCTATGTTGTGAAGCCGTTCACTGCGGCCACCCTGGAAGAGAAGCTCGGTAAGATCTTCGAGAAACTCGGCATGTGAGGTGTTGGTTATGATGATGCAACCTGCTATGAAACCCGTTGAAGAACACTCGCCCAGCGATATCATTGCCCGCATCGGCAGCCTGACACGCATGCTGCGTGACAGCCTGCGTGAACTGGGGCTGGACCAGGCAATTGCTGAAGCGGCGGAAGCCATTCCGGATGCCCGCGATCGTCTGGACTACGTTGTGCAGATGACCGCTCAGGCGGCTGAACGTGCGCTGAACAGCGTTGAAGCGTCACAACCGCATCAGGATGCGATGGAGAAAGGCGCGAAAGCGCTGACCAAACGCTGGGATGAGTGGTTTGAGAATCCAATCGAGCTGGCGGATGCCCGCGAGCTGGTCACGGATACCCGTCAGTTCCTGGGCGATGTGCCGGGCCACACCAGCTTTACCAACGCGCAGCTGCTGGACATCATGATGGCGCAGGATTTCCAGGACCTCACGGGCCAGGTTATCAAGCGCATGATGGATGTGATTCAGGAAATTGAACGTCAGCTGCTGATGGTGCTGCTGGAGAACATTCCGGAACCGGCCGCTCGTCCAAAACGCGAGAACGAAAGCCTGCTCAACGGTCCACAGCTCGACGCCACCAAAGCGGGCGTTGTGGCAAGCCAGGATCAGGTAGACGATCTGCTGGACAGCCTTGGTTTCTGATTGAGGTGATGACCCTCAGGTTGCGTGCGCAACCTGAGGGTATGCCGCTTAATTTTGAGTGCATAACGCTGGGGTGGCTGGCCCTTGCTCACGCCCTGCTTGCTGACAGTGTTGCCAAACGCTATCTCAAATTTTTTTTTTGCCGTTTTTTACTCATCACCCGATTGCTCCGACGCTGAACTGGCTAAAAGAACCCGGTTATTGGGTTTTTTCAACCCATTGATGAAAGGTCAGGCTGGCATGATACCCGTGACTAAATGGGCTGCGAGCAGGCACTGTGGCAGAAGAGAACGACGACAAAACGGAAGCCCCCACACCCCACCGACTAGAAAAAGCGCGTGAGGAAGGGCAGGTCCCCCGATCCCGAGAATTGACATCCCTGCTGATCCTCATCGTAGGCGTGTGCATTATCTGGTGGGGTGGGGAGGCGCTCGCCCGCAAACTGGCGGGAATGCTCTCGGCTGGCCTACGTTTTGACCACAGTATGGTCAACGACCCTAACCTGATCCTCAGCCAGATAATCCTGCTCGTTAAAGATGCCATGCTTGCGCTGTTGCCCCTGATTACCGGCGTCGTGCTGGTGGCGCTGGTCTCGCCCGTAATGCTGGGCGGTCTGGTGTTTAGCGGGAAATCGCTGCAACCCAAGTTTTCGAAACTGAACCCGCTGCCGGGGATTGCGAAAATGTTCTCGGCGCAAACCGGTGCGGAGTTGCTTAAAGCGATTCTGAAATCGGTCCTGATGGGCAGTACCGGCGGTTTTTTTCTGTGGCACCACTGGCCGGAAATGATGCGCCTTATCAGCGAATCGCCGTTAACCGCGATGAGCAATGCGCTGAACCTGGCCGGGCTCTGTGCCCTGCTGGTGGTGCTCAGCATTATTCCCATGGTGGGTTTTGACGTTATCTTCCAGCTTTACAGCCACTTCAAGAAACTGCGCATGTCTCGTCAGGATATTCGGGATGAATATAAGCAGATGGAAGGTGACCCGCACGTGAAAGGGCGTATCCGCCAGATGCAGCGTGCTGCCGCCCGTCGACGGATGATGGAAGATGTGCCAAAAGCCGACGTCATTGTGACTAACCCGACACACTATTCCGTTGCGCTGCAGTACGACGAAAACAAAATGAGCGCGCCGAAAGTGGTGGCGAAAGGGGCGGGGCTTATCGCCCTGCGTATTCGTGAAATTGGTACCGAAAACCGGGTGCCCATACTCGAAGCGCCTCCGCTGGCGCGCGCGCTGTATCGCCATGCGGAAATTGGACAACAGATCCCAGGACAACTCTACGCCGCGGTGGCGGAAGTGCTGGCCTGGGTATGGCAGTTGAAACGCTGGCGTCTGGCTGGCGGTCAACGGCCTATGAAACCTGAGAACCTTCCGGTGCCTGACGCGCTGGATTTTATGAACGAGAAGGACACTGATGGCTAATCTGGTGGCAATGTTGCGCCTGCCCGGCAACCTGAAATCGACGCAATGGCAGATCCTTGCCGGACCGATTCTCATCCTGCTAATTCTGTCGATGATGGTTTTGCCGCTTCCGGCGTTCATCCTCGACCTGCTTTTCACATTCAACATTGCGTTGTCCATTATGGTTTTGCTGGTGGCGATGTTCACCCAGCGCACCCTTGAGTTCGCCGCATTCCCGACCATTCTGCTGTTTACCACCTTGTTAAGGCTGGCGCTGAACGTGGCGTCAACCCGTATCATCCTGATGGAAGGCCATACCGGTGCTGCTGCGGCGGGTAAAGTGGTTGAGGCATTCGGCCACTTCCTGGTCGGCGGTAACTTTGCCATCGGTATCGTGGTGTTCGTCATTCTCGTCATCATTAACTTTATGGTTATCACCAAAGGTGCCGGACGTATCGCGGAAGTGGGCGCGCGTTTTGTGCTTGACGGGATGCCGGGCAAGCAGATGGCCATCGACGCGGATCTGAACGCCGGGCTTATTGCCGAAGATGAAGCCAAAAAGCGCCGCTCGGAAGTGACGCAGGAAGCTGACTTCTACGGCTCAATGGACGGTGCGAGTAAGTTTGTTCGCGGTGATGCCATTGCGGGCATCCTGATCATGGTGATTAACGTGGTCGGCGGCCTGCTGGTGGGCGTGCTGCAGCACGGCATGGACATGGGCCACGCGGCGGAAAGCTATACGCTGCTGACCATTGGTGACGGTCTGGTGGCTCAGATCCCGGCGCTGGTCATCTCAACGGCGGCGGGGGTTATCGTGACCCGCGTCAGTACCGATCAGGATGTTGGCGAGCAGATGGTCGGGCAGCTCTTCAGCAACCCGCGCGTGATGCTGCTGGCCGCCGCGGTGCTGGGCCTGCTCGGTCTGGTGCCGGGAATGCCAAACCTGGTGTTCCTGCTGTTCACTGCGGCATTGCTGGGCCTTGCCTGGTGGATGCGTGGCCGTGAGATGACCCCGGCAGCGGAACCTGCTCCGGTAAAAATGCCGGAGAACACGCAGGCCGTGGAAGCGACCTGGAACGACGTTCAACTGGAAGACTCGCTGGGAATGGAAGTAGGGTATCGCCTCATCCCGATGGTCGATTTCCAGCAGGATGGCGAACTGTTGGGCCGAATCCGCAGCATCCGTAAAAAATTCGCCCAGGACATGGGCTTCCTGCCGCCGGTGGTTCACATCCGCGACAATATGGATCTGCCGCCTGCGCGCTATCGTATTCTGATGAAAGGCGTAGAGATTGGCAGCGGTGATGCTTATCCTGGCCGCTGGCTGGCCATTAACCCAGGCACCGCGGCGGGTACGCTGCCGGGCGAGCAAACCATCGACCCGGCCTTTGGCCTGGCTGCCATCTGGATTGAAAGCGCGCTGAAAGAGCAGGCGCAAATTCAGGGCTACACCGTGGTGGAGGCGAGTACCGTGGTGGCGACTCATCTGAACCATCTGATTGGACAATTCTCGGCAGAGCTGTTTGGTCGTCAGGAAGCCCAGCAACTGCTCGACCGCGTCACGCAGGAGATGCCGAAGCTGACGGAAGATCTCGTGCCAGGCGTCGTGACGCTGACCACGCTGCACAAGGTGCTGCAAAACCTGCTCGAGGAAAAAGTGCCGATCCGCGATATGCGTACCATTCTGGAAACCCTCGCCGAGCATGCACCGTTGCAAAGCGATCCACACGAGCTCACGGCGGTGGTGCGCGTGGCACTGGGGCGGGCGATCACGCAGCAGTGGTTCCCGGGCACCGGGGAAGTGCAGGTTATCGGCCTCGATACGCCGCTTGAACGTCTGCTGCTGCAGGCTCTGCAGGGCGGTGGAGGGCTGGAACCTGGCCTGGCCGACCGTCTGCTGGAGCAAACACAAGAGGCGCTGGCGCGTCAGGAGATGCTGGGTGCGCCACCGGTTCTGCTGGTGAACCATGCGCTGCGTCCGCTGCTGTCGCGCTTCCTGCGCCGTAGCCTGAACCAGCTGGTCGTGCTGTCGAATATGGAGTTGTCGGATAACCGTCATATCCGTATGACGGCGACGATCGGAGGAAAATAATGCGTAAGTGGTTATGGATTTTACTTTTTCCGCTGGTGGCCCAGGCCGCCGGGGAAGGGACCTGGCAGGCCAGCAGCATTGGCGTGACCCTCAGCAACCGCGGTGTCGCCATGTCTTCGCGACCGCTATCACCGACTGAGCCGGTGTCCGGTCTGATGACCCTGGTGGTCTGGAACTACACGCTTATTGGCCCAACGCCTGCCGGGCTTCGGGTACGGCTGTGCTCCCAGACACGCTGTACGGAAATTGACGGAGAGAATGGCACCACTCAGGCCTTCAACGGCGTGCCTGCTGTCGAACCTTTGCGCTTTATCTGGGAAGTGCCGGGCGGCGGACGCCTGATCCCTGCGCTGAAAGTTCAGCGTAATTCCGTCATCGTCAACTACCGCTAATACCCCGCTTACTACGACAGCCATCAGCCATTTCTGATGGCTGGCTCGCAAAAAATGACCTCCTCTTTTGATGTAAAAGAAACGCTGTTTTATAAATCAGTGACACGCGTAACGACACTCTTTGCATTTTTGCCAGCCGCTTGCCGGTGATGGCAAAAACAGAAAGGTATCACCAGGTCGATACTCTTACTGTAGCCGTGTAATAACTCCCGGATCAGATTTTGCTTACAGGGAGTCTCCCAAAACTGAGTAGGGTTGACGGCAATGAAAACACGAAAAATTGGACTCGCAAATTATCTTGCTTACGGGTCAGGCGATTTCCTCGGGGCGGGAACCACCGCCCTGACGGCGGCCTGGCTTTTGTATTTTTATACAACGTTCTGTGGACTCTCCCCGATTGAAGCAACCTTCATCTTTGCCGCCGCAAGGGTACTGGATGCCGTCGTCAGCCCTTTGATGGGCTTTTTGACCGATAACTTTGGCACGACCTGGCTCGGCAAGCGCTTCGGTCGGCGTAAGTTCTTTATTCTGCTGGGGATCCCGTGCGTGTTCAGCTACTCCCTGATGTGGGTGGGGGAGATGAGTTTCTGGTATTACCTGCTGACCTATCTGGTGTTCGATATCGTCTACACCATGATTCTGGTGCCGTACGAAACGCTGGTGCCGGAAATGACCGATGACTTTAAACAGAAAACCCGCTTCTCAGGTGCCCGTATCTCGATGGCGCAAATGTCTGCCATCCTGGCCTCATTCCTGCCGGGGATCCTGCTCACGCATTTCGGCAAAGACAACGCGGTCTCCTTTTTCTATGCAAGCCTGGTCTTCTCCGTGCTGTGCGCGCTGATGCTGATGCTCGTCTGGTTCTTCACCTGGGAGCGACCGCGGGAAGAGTGGAGCGAAGCCGCCCTGCGTGCCGAAGAAGAGAAGAAGAAACTGTCGCTCGGGCAGAGCCTCAACCGCCTGTTTGTGGAGTTGAGCTCAACGCTGCGCGTGAGAATTTTTCGTCAGCATCTGGGGATGTACCTTGGCGGGTATATCGCTCAGGACGTCTTTAATGCCGTGTTTACCTACTACGTGGTTTTCGTGCTGATGCAGGAAGCATCCATGGCCTCCAGCCTGCTCGGCACGATGGCCATCTTCCAGTTTATTGCGGTTATCGCCATGATCCCGCTGTGCATTCGCTTCGGACCCGCGCCGTCCTATCGGATGGTCGTGGTGCTGTTTGGCCTGGCATCGCTTTCCTACGCCGTACTGTATTACGCGGGCCTGAGTGATATCTACTCTCTGTTATTGCTGGTCTCTGCAGTTGCCGGTCTGGGACGCGGTGGGATCAACTATGTGCCGTGGAATACCTACACCTACATTGCTGATGTCGATGAAGTGATCACCGGCCAGCGCCGCGAAGGGATTTTCGCCGGCATCATGACGCTGACGCGCAAAGCTTCGCAGGCGGGGGCGGTAATGCTGGTGGGCATTGTGATGCAGATGTCCGGCTTTGTAAGCGGACAAAAGACCCAGCCCGCGGAAGTGAGCCACACCATTCTGCTGATCCTGAGCGTGGGAACGCTTCTGGTTCTGTTCTGCGGCTTCCTGGTCTCGCTGCGTTTCAAACTCAATTTGCACACCCACACCACGCTGCGTGAAGAGACCGCCAAAATGCGCGCATCTGGCCGCGCCATTCCTGAGAGTGCGACACCGGAAGCCCGCGCCACCGTGGAGATGCTGGCCGGTATGCCTTATGCGTCGCTGTGGGGCAATAACAACATCGGTTATCTGAATCGTAATAAGCCTGCGGCACCTTCGCTGAAGGGGCGCGCGGTACTGAATTCGACATACAACAGAGGTTAAGATAATGAAAGTTTGGCCGGTCAAACACAGTCCACTCCTGCGTCAGCCTGCGCATTTCATCGCCCGGGACGAGCTGAAATCGCTGATTGAAAAGGTGACGCATAACCTCGTTAATATCCACGACACAACAGGTGAGTTTTTACTGCGCCTGGACGACGGGAGGGTCATTGACACCAAAGGATGGGCAGGCTGGGAGTGGACCCACGGCGTGGGGTTATACGGTATCTGGCAGTATTACTGCCAGACGGGCGACGAAGCGATGCGTGACATCATTGACCGCTGGTTTGCCGATCGTTTCAGGGAAGGGGCGACCACCAAAAACGTGAATACCATGTCACCGTTCCTGACGCTGGCATATCGTTACGAAGAGACCAGAAACCCGGCCTGGCTGCCGTGGCTGGAAAGCTGGGCGGAGTGGGCCATGAATGAGATGCCGCGCACCGACCATGGCGGCATGCAGCACATCACCCTGGCGGAAGAGAATTCTCAGCAGATGTGGGATGACACGCTGATGATGACGGTTCTGCCGCTGGCGAAAATCGGCAAGCTCCTTAATAAACCGGAGTACGTTGAAGAGGCGGTGTATCAGTTTCTGCTGCATGTGCAAAACCTGATGGATCGTGAAACCGGCCTGTGGTTCCACGGCTGGAATTACGAAGGCCACCATAACTTTGCGAAGGCACGCTGGGCACGAGGCAACAGCTGGCTGACCATCGTGATCCCGGATTTCCTTGAACTGGTGGATTTGCCTGAACATAACGCCGTTCGTCGCTACCTTGTGCAGGTGCTGAACGCGCAGATTGCGGCCCTCGCCAAATGTCAGGACGATAGCGGCCTGTGGCATACGCTGCTCGACGATCCGCACGCCTACCTTGAGGCGTCAGCCACGGCAGGCTTTGCCTACGGTATTCTGAAAGCGGTGCGTAAACGCTATGTCAGCGCGGAATATGCTATGGTGGCGGAGAAAGCAATTCGCGGCATTGTGGAAAATATCTCGCCGGAAGGGGAGTTACTGCAGACGTCGTTCGGTACGGGGATGGGCAGCGATCTGGCGTTCTATCGCCAGATCCCACTCACGTCGATGCCCTATGGACAGGCCATGGCAATCCTGTGTTTAACGGAATACCTGCGCAAATATTTTTGAACATAACAAACCCGGCGATGGCCGGGTTTGTTTATTACATGCGCTCTACGGTTTCGATACCCAGGGTATCCAGACCCAGCTTCAGGGTCTTCGCCGTCAGCTGAGCCAGCTTCAGGCGGCTGTTGCGGACCGCTTCGCTTTTCGCAGACAGGATAGGGCAGTGTTCGTAGAAACCGGAGAACAGACCCGCCAGATCGTACAGGTAAGAGCACATCACGTGCGGGGTACCGTCACGTGCGACAACGGCCAGCGTCTCTTCAAACTGCAGCAGACGTGCCGCCAGCTGGGCTTCGCGATCTTCGGAAATGATCACCTCAGCATTGGCCAGCGCGCTTTCATCGATATTGGCTTTACGGAACACGGAGAGCACGCGGGTGTAGGCATACTGCATATACGGCGCAGTATTACCTTCAAAGGCCAGCATGTTATCCCAGTCGAAGATATAGTCGGTGGTACGGTTCTTGGAGAGATCCGCGTACTTCACTGCACCGATACCCACGGCGTTGGCGAGTTTTTCCAGCTCATCGGCAGGCATATCCGGATTCTTCTCGGCCACCAGACGGCGGGCGCGTTCCAGCGCTTCGTCCAGCAGGTCGGACAGCTTCACGGTACCGCCCGCACGGGTTTTGAACGGCTTACCGTCTTTACCCAGCATCATGCCGAACATATGGTGTTCAAGCGGCACGGAATCCGGCACGTAGCCTGCTTTGCGCACGATAGTCCACGCCTGCATCAGGTGCTGGTGCTGACGGGAGTCGATGTAGTACAGCACGCGGTCCGCATGCAGCGTTTCGTAACGGTATTTCGCACAGGCGATATCGGTGGTGGTGTAGAGATAGCCGCCATCCTTTTTCTGGATGATCACGCCCATCGGTTCGCCTTCCTTGTTTTTATACTCATCAAGGAACACGACCGTCGCGCCTTCGCTCTCAACCGCCAGGTTTTTGGCCTTCAGGTCAGCCACAATGCCAGGCAGCATCGGGTTATAGAGGCTTTCACCCATCACATCGTCACGGGTCAGGGTGACGTTCAGACGGTTATAGGTGAGCTGGTTCTGGGACATGGTGATGTCAACCAGTTTGCGCCACATCTCGAGGAAGTACGGGTCGCCGCCCTGCAGTTTTACCACGTAACTGCGCGCGCGCTCGGCAAAAGCGTCGTCTTCGTCGTAGTGTTTTTTAGCTTCGCGGTAGAACCCTTCCAGGTCTGCCAGGGCCATCTCACCCGCGTTTTCCTGTTGCTGTTTTTCCAGGTAAGCAATCAGCATCCCGAACTGGGTACCCCAGTCGCCCACGTGGTTCGCGCGGATCACTTTGTGACCGAGGAACTCCAGGGTACGCACGGCCGCGTCACCGATAATGGTGGAACGCAGGTGCCCGACGTGCATCTCTTTCGCCACGTTTGGCGCTGAGTAGTCAATCACCACGGTCTGCGCTTCTGGCTGGGAGACACCCAGACGGTCAGATTTCAGCGCCGCGTCAACGTGGCGTGCCAGGAATGCAGGCTCAAGGAAGATGTTGATAAATCCAGGGCCGGCGATTTCAGTTTTGCTGGCAATACCGGTGAGATCCAGATGAGTCAGCACCTGCTCAGCGAGTTGTCGCGGCGGCATACCCAGTTTTTTAGCCACTGCCATCACGCCATTAGCCTGATAGTCGCCAAACTGTACTTTTGCTGACTGACGAACCTGCGGTTCGCAATCCGCAGGCGCACCTGCGGCAATCAGTGCCTGACTGACTTTTTCGGAGAGAAGAGCCTGAATATTCACCTGGATACCTTACATTTTTGATGCGGGCAAATAACCGCCCGCGCCAGTTAAAGAATTTAGGGCGGGAGTATACTGCAAATGCCTTCTGGCGTCAGCATTGCGGGGGCCGAAGATTGCGCAGAATCCAGGCTAAGAAAGCATGCATAAACATGCAGTCGTAAAAACCGCTATTCAGAGGTTGGTCGAAAGAGGGCAACAGAGTAAATTAGCGGCTTTGCGACACGATAAGAGACTGACGTATGGCGAACTGGCACTCCATTGACGAACTGCATGATATTTCCGCAGATTTACCGCGCTTCACCCAGGCGTTCACAGAACTTGCCACCCGCCTTGGTCTGGATATTGCGCCGCTTGAGGCCGATCACATCTCCTTGCGCTGCCATCAGAACGCAACCGCCGAGCGCTGGCGTCGCGGGTTTGAACAGTGTGGCGAGTTACTCTCAGAGAACATCATCAACGGTCGCCCCATCTGCCTGTTCAAACTGCAAGAACCGGTTTGCGTGGCTCACTGGCAGTTCAGTGTGGTCGAATTGCCCTGGCCGGGCGAGAAACGCTACCCGCATGAAGGCTGGGAGCATATCGAAATTGTCCTGCCGGGTGAGCCCGAAATGCTGAATGCTCGTGCACTGGCGCTGTTGTCTGACGAGGGCCTGAGCAAGCCTGGCATTTTTGTGAAAACAAGTTCCCCGAAAGGCGAACGAGAGCGTCTGCCTAATCCTACTCTGGCCGTCACTGACGGACAGGTTACCGTGAAGTTCCATCCCTGGACGATTGAACAGATTGTTGCCAGCGAAGCATAAGATGTGACCGTACGCTGAGACCGGGCGTAGCCTGCGTGTCATGATGGTGCGTTAAGTGGATATTAAGGAGGATGTAATGGCGCTGCTGGAGATTTGTTGTTACAGCGTGGAGTGTGCCGTCACCGCGCAACAGCACGGGGCTGACCGCATTGAACTGTGTGCCGCACCCAAAGAGGGGGGGTTAACGCCTTCATACGGGATGCTGAAGTCTGCCCGTCAGGCTGTCACCGTTCCGGTACACCCGATTATTCGTCCTCGCGGCGGCGATTTCTGTTACACGCCGGGCGAGTTCAGTGCCATGCTTGAAGATATCACTCTCGTTGGCGATCTGGGATTCCCCGGCCTGGTTATTGGGTTGCTTGATGAAGACGGCAATGTCGATCTGCCGCGCATGCGTCAGGTCATGAACGCGGCAAAAGGGATGGCGGTCACTTTTCATCGTGCGTTTGATATGTGTAAAGACCCCCTGCAATCCTTTGATATTCTTGCTGAACTTGGCGTGGCGCGGGTTCTGACATCGGGTCAGCAGTCCTCTGCTGAAAAAGGACTGCAATTAATTACGGAACTAAAAGCACATTCCGGTGTTCCAATAATAATGGCGGGTGCGGGAGTACGTGCCAGCAATATGGAACTGTTTTTAAACGCCGGGGTAGAGGAGCTTCACAGCTCTGCAGGCAAATGGATGCCATCGCCCATGCGTTATCGCAACACAGGGTTGTCAATGTCGACGGATGCTGAAGCGGATGAGTATTCACGCTACGGTGTAGAGGGAGAGTCGGTTGCGGTAATGAAATCGATGATTGAACGTCATCACGTGTAGCAACGTACCGATTTTTACCGCGCATCATGTCGCCCAATATGATGCTTGCTTGTACCAGGCCCCTGCAATTTCAACAGGGGCCTTTTTTTATGCCCCTAACCCTCTCCCCAAAGAGGAGAGGGACAGTACGGTGCGGTCTTTTCTCCCTCGCCCCTTTGGGAAGAGGACCGGGGGAATCTACGGTTTCGTCGCGATCAACACCGCGCGCATTGGCGCAGGATACCCTTCGACAGTCTTGCTGTGGTCTGCCGGGTCGAGGAATTCCGCCAGCGATTCGGTGATCATCCAGTCGGTGCGACGCTGTTCTTCAGTTGACGTTACGCAAACATCGGCAATTCGGACATCCACAAAACCGCATTTCTCCAGCCAGTTTTTCAGCGCCGGCGCGGAAGGGATAAAGTAAACGTTCCGCATCTGCGCATAGCGATCGCCCGGCACCAGAACGGTATTTTCATCACCCTCTACCACCAGCGTTTCCAGCACCAGTTCGCCGCCGCTGACCAGCTGATCTTTCAGCTGCCACAGATGTTCGAGTGGGGAGCGGCGGTGGTACAGGACCCCCATCGAAAACACGGTGTCAAACGCCTTCAGGGCAGGGAGCTGCTCAATACCCAACGGCAGCAGGTGCGCGCGCTGGTCGTTACCCAGCAATTTACGCACCGCTTCAAACTGGCACAGGAATAGCTGCATAGGGTCAATCCCTACTGCCAGATGTGCGCCTGCGCCAATCATGCGCCACATGTGGTACCCGCTGCCGCAGCCAACATCCAGAATGGTTCGCCCGGTGAGATCGGAAAGGTGAGGCAGTACGCGATCCCATTTCCAGTCAGAACGCCATTCAGTATTAATGTTAACGCCGTAGAGTGAGAACGGACCTTTGCGCCACGGCATCAGGTTACGCATCAGCGTTTCAATGCGGTTTATCTGCCCGGGCGGAAGCGGCGTTTCGCTTTGCGCGGTAACACTGTGGAGCAGATCCAGACGGTGTGGGGTCAGTTCCGGCAGAAACTCCACCGCGTTGGACCACTGCTTTAACAGACCATGCTGCTGATCCCGCTGCCAGGCAGCAATTTGTGCAGGCAGCGTCTCCAGCCAGTGGGAGAGGTGGTTTTTGGCAATCAGCTGATAGAAATTACTGAACTCGATCATGCGATGTCCCCACCTTTCAGCGCCACCAGCGAGCCGAAGTTGAAGCACTGGAACCACAGTTCGCTGTGCTCGAAGCCTGCCTGACGCAGGCGTGCTTTATGGGTTTCGACGGAGTCCGTCAGCATCACGTTTTCGAGCATGCTACGTTTCTGGCTAATTTCCAGTTCGCTATAGCCGTTGGCCCGTTTGAAGTCGTGGTGCATATTGAACAGCAACTCACCCACTTCGGCATCTTCAAAGCTGAATTTCTCGGACAGCACCAGCGCGCCACCGGGTTTCAGGCCTTTATAAATTTTGTCCAGCAACAGCTGACGGTCTTCAGGCACCAGGAACTGCAGAGTAAAATTCAGAACCACCAGCGACGCGTTATTGATGTCGATATCACGGATATCACCTTCCACAACCTCGACTGGCGTCGGGGCTTTATACGCGTCGATGTGGCGACGGCAGCGTTCCACCATTGCCGGGGAGTTATCGACGGCAATGATTTTGCAGCCTTCATGGTGAACGTTACGACGAACAGACAGCGTTGCCGCGCCGAGCGAGCAGCCCAGATCATATACCTGCGTGCCGGGTTGAACGAAACGCTCAGCCAGCATGCCGATCATAGAGATGATATTGGAATAACCGGGAACAGAGCGCTGGATCATATCCGGGAAGACTTCGGCTACCCGTTCATCAAAGGTCCAGTCGCCCAGGCTGGCGATAGGCGCGGAAAAAAGCGTGTCGCGATCTGACATAACGTAAAAATCCGGGAAAAATAAAGTGGCGTATTGTGCGCTAATGGAAGGAGAAAACCAACTCCCACGGCATATACCAAAGGTTAGCCAGCACCATCAGCAAAAGCGAACACCAGGTCGCGCTCATGCCGGAACGACGCCAGCGGAATAAGCGGTGGTGAAAGCCGTAATAATGCATTAGCCGGCCGGCAATCAGAAGCAGGCCGCAGACGTGCACCATCCAGGTTTCCGCGCCGTTCATTTCCATAAACAGCAGCAAAATTAACGCAACGGGGATGTACTCAACCGCGTTACCGTGAATGCGGATAGCACTTTGTAACTCCGAAAAACCGCCGTCACCGTAAGAAACACGGTACTGCATTCGCAGGCGCACAACATCAAATGAAAACTTAATCAGCAGTAATGCACCTAACACCGCATACAGCGCGCTGACCATACTAACTCCCTGTTTTTGGCAGATGGCACCTTCCTATGATAGGGGCTGATATCAGAAAAGAGAAGATTGTTGTGGGATAGAAGGGGCGCTGCCTACAGACGGAACCACAGCCTGCAAGGCCTGCCAGAGAACATCGACCAGTTCGGGGGCGTGAGCGATATCCGGCGTATGGAGAAAGAGATACGGCGTGGTGGTTTGCTCCCATTTTGCTAATTTTTGCAGCCAGACGGCGAACATCTCCTGGTTTTGCTGCATGTTATCGCTGCCGATAAACCTGACCATCGGGTTTTGCGCGGTGACCACGGCGTGAACAGGCACTCTGGGCTTTTTACGCTGGGCATCAATGATGGCCTCGTTATGCGGAATGGCGCTGTGCACGGGACGGCTGTCAAGAATCACCCGGTTCACCCCGCGCGCATGTAAGCCACGGTTAAGCGCCGTTTCAGCCTCTCCCTTGGCAAAAAACGCCGCATGTCTCACCTCAACGCCGTAGGTAAAGTCTTTGGGCAGGGTATCAAGAAACTGCCATAGCGCAGGCAGGTCGCGTGGGCTAAAGGTGGCCGGAAGCTGCAACCAGTACTGACCGATGCGGTTCGCCAGCGGTGACATCCGGCCAAAGAACTCGTCGGTCAAATCACCGCAGTTTCGCAGCGCAGCGGTGTGGGAGATCGTCGCCGGAAACTTGAAGCAGAAGCGGAAATCATCGGTCGTCTGGTCGCGCCAGCGCTCAACAATCTCTGCTCTGGGCAACGCGTAGAGGGTGGTATTGCCCTCGACGCAGTTGAAATGACGGGCATATTCTTCAAGGCTGGTAATACCCAGGCGCACCCATTTCGGGTGCGACCACTGGGGCAGGCCAAGGTAGATCATAGGGCGCTTATAATGTCGTCCGTGCTACGCACGCGGCCAATGCGCGGGAAGATGTGGGTCATACTGCCCTGGTGCTGCTCCGCAGACGCTGCGCTGCATGCATCTTCAGCAATCACCAGGTTAAAGCCCAGTTCCCAGGCGTTTCGGGCGGTGGATTCCACGCCAATGTTGGTGGAGATCCCACAGAGAATCAGGGTGTCGATACCGCGCCGACGCAGCTGCAGCTCAAGATCGGTGCCGTAGAATGCGCCCCACTGGCGTTTGGTCACTTCGATATCGCTGTCCCGTTTGCCGAGCGAAACCGGATAGGTCCACCAGTTTTCAGGTAGTGAATGTGCTGCAACCTGAGCATCGACAGGCTGTTTTAAGGCCTCAGCGAAATCCGCTGACCAGCCAACGCGCACCATGATCACAGGGGCACCGCTGGCACGGCATTTTTCTGCCAGCCGCGCGGCGCGGCTGACAACATCTTCGGCGCTGTGCGGGCCTCCGGCAAACGGCAGGATCCCTTCCTGTAAATCAATCACCACAAGCGCGGTTTTGCGGGCATTAAGTGTTAACATGGTAACTCCAGTGAAATGAGTCGCTTCCGCTACACCTTACGACGTAATGACCTGTTATCGGTCGGATAATTTTGTTAATTTTTGTGAGAATACGCAATAAGCGCGCAGCAAACGACCGTCTGGCCGTGGTTCGCTCTTATCGTCTGGCGGAATTTCCAGTATAATAGCCGCCTTTTTTCATCCAGTTGTGACATACAGAAAGCTGCGACATAGTAGCCTGCATTCCAGGCGACATTTAGCCTGCGGCTAATTAAGGGATATCTCATGCGTACAGAATATTGCGGGCAGCTGCGTCAGTCCCACGTTGGACAGCAGGTAACCCTGTGTGGTTGGGTCAATCGTCGTCGTGATCTTGGGAGCCTTATCTTCATCGATATGCGCGACCGCGAAGGTATCGTTCAGGTGTTCTTCGACCCAGATCGCGCAGATGCGTTGAAGCTGGCTTCTGAGCTGCGTAATGAGTTCTGCATTCAGGTCACCGGCACCGTACGTGCGCGTGACGAGAAAAACGTTAACGCAGACATGGCGACCGGCGCAATTGAAGTGCTGGCGTCGGATCTGGTTATCATCAACCGTGCTGAAGCGCTGCCGCTGGACTCCAACCACGTCAACACTGAAGAAGCGCGTCTGAAATACCGCTATCTGGACCTGCGTCGTCCGGAAATGGCTCAGCGCCTGAAAACCCGTGCGAAAATCACCAGCCTGGTGCGTCGCTTTATGGATGACCACGGTTTCCTCGACATCGAAACCCCAATGCTGACCAAAGCCACGCCGGAAGGTGCGCGCGATTACCTGGTTCCTTCCCGTGTACACAAAGGCAAATTCTACGCGCTGCCACAGTCTCCTCAGCTGTTTAAACAGCTGCTGATGATGTCCGGCTTCGATCGCTACTATCAGATTGTAAAATGCTTCCGCGACGAAGACCTGCGTGCTGATCGTCAGCCAGAATTTACCCAGATCGATGTGGAAACCTCCTTCATGACGGCCGAGCAGGTGCGTGAAGTGATGGAAGCCCTGGTGCGCAGTCTGTGGAATGACGTGAAAGGCGTGGAACTAGGTGATTTCCCCATCATGACCTTCGCTGAAGCTGAACGTCGCTACGGCTCTGACAAACCAGACCTGCGTAACCCGATGGAGCTGGTGGACGTTGCAGACCTGGTGAAATCCGTTGAGTTCGCGGTATTTGCCGGCCCGGCTAACGATCCAAAAGGTCGCGTGGCTGCCCTGCGTGTACCGGGCGGTGCGGCGCTGAGCCGTAAGCAGATTGACGATTACGGCAACTTCATCAAGATCTACGGCGCGAAAGGTCTGGCCTATATTAAAGTGACCGAACGTGCGAAAGGTCTGGAAGGCATTACCAGCCCGGTGGCGAAATTCCTGAACGCGGAAATCGTGGAAGCGATCCTCGAGCGCACCGGCGCACAGGATGGCGACATGATCTTCTTTGGCGCAGACAATAAGAAAATCGTTGCTGACGCAATGGGCGCGCTGCGCCTGAAGCTGGGTAAAGACCTGAGCCTGACGGACGAGAGCAAATGGGCTCCGCTGTGGGTAATCGACTTCCCAATGTTCGAAGACGACGGTGAAGGCGGCCTGACCGCAATGCACCACCCGTTCACCTCGCCAAAAGACATGACGGCGGCAGAGCTGAAAGCGGCACCGGAAGATGCGGTAGCAAACGCGTATGACATGGTTATCAACGGCTACGAAGTGGGTGGCGGTTCCGTGCGTATTCACAGCGGCGAAATGCAGCAAACCGTGTTTGGTATTCTGGGAATCAACGAGCACGAACAGCGCGAGAAATTCGGCTTCCTGCTGGACGCCCTGAAATACGGTACGCCGCCACACGCGGGTCTGGCATTCGGTCTTGACCGTTTGACCATGCTGCTGACCGGCACCGACAACATTCGTGATGTTATCGCCTTCCCGAAAACCACGGCTGCGGCCTGTCTGATGACGGAAGCCCCAAGCTTTGCCAACCCGGCCGCGCTGGCTGAGCTGGGCATTCAGGTGCTTCCGAAAGCTTCAAAAGAGATTTCGGAGAACGAATAATATGCAGTATAAGCGTCCCGTTTCGGTTCTGGTTGTCATTTATGCAGAAGATACGAAACGGGTGCTGATGTTGCAACGGCGCGATGACCCTGATTTCTGGCAGTCGGTTACCGGCAGCCTGGAAGAGGGGGAGACCGCGTCGCAGGCCGCCGCGCGCGAAGTAAAGGAAGAGGTCACCATTGACGTTGCTTGCGAGCAACTGACCCTGAAGGACTGTCAGCGCACGGTGGAGTTTGAAATTTTTAGCCATTTACGTCATCGCTATGCGCCGGGTATTGAGCGCAATACGGAATCGTGGTTCTGTCTCGCGCTCCCCCATGAACGGGAGATCGTGTTTACCGAACACCTGACCTACCGCTGGGTGGATGCGGCGGATGCCGCTGCACTGACCAAATCGTGGAGCAACCGGCAGGCGATTGAAGAATTTGTAATTAACGTAGCCTGAAAAGGCGCGCTCTTTGAGGAAATTTTTATGGCAGGTCATAGTAAGTGGGCCAACACCAAACACCGCAAAGCGGCACAGGATGCCAAGCGCGGTAAGATCTTCACCAAAATTATTCGTGAGCTGGTTACAGCGGCACGTCTGGGCGGCGGCGATGCGGCGTCTAACCCGCGTCTGCGCGCGGCAGTGGATAAAGCCCTGTCCAACAACATGACGCGTGACACCCTGAACCGTGCTATCGCACGTGGCGTAGGCGGTGATGAAGACGCGAACATGGAAACCATCATTTATGAAGGTTACGGTCCTGGCGGTACGGCGGTGATGGTTGAATGTCTGTCCGACAACCGTAACCGTACCGTAGCGGAAGTGCGTCATGCCTTCAGCAAATGCGGTGGTAACCTGGGCACTGACGGCTCCGTGGCCTATCTGTTCAGCAAAAAAGGCGTCATCTCCTTCGAGAAAGGCGACGAAGACGTAATCATGGAAGCGGCGCTGGAAGCCGGTGCAGAAGACGTTGTGACCTATGATGATGGCGCAATCGACGTCTACACCGCGTGGGAAGAAATGGGCGCAGTACGTGACGCGCTGGAAGCGGCAGGTCTGAAAGCAGACAATGCTGAAGTCTCCATGATCCCGTCAACCAAAGCGGACATGGATGCAGAAACGGCACCTAAACTGCTGCGTCTGATCGACATGCTCGAAGACTGTGACGACGTGCAGGAAGTGTATCATAACGGTGAAATCTCTGATGAGGTTGCAGCGACTCTCTGATGAGAGCGTATAAACCGTTTACGGGAGACGCGTGATGTCGATTATCCTCGGGATTGACCCCGGCTCGCGCGTCACCGGTTATGGCGTCATCCGGCAGGTAGGGCGCCAGTTAACCTACCTTGGCAGCGGCTGTATTCGGACCAAAGTGGACGATCTGCCGTCGCGCCTGAAGCTAATCTATGCTGGCGTGTCGGAGATCATCACCCAGTTTCAGCCCGACTTTTTTGCCATCGAGCAGGTCTTTATGGCGAAAAACGCCGATTCAGCGTTAAAACTGGGTCAGGCACGGGGCGTTGCCATTGTGGCGGCGGTGAATCAGGATCTTCCGGTGTTCGAATACGCAGCCAGACAGGTCAAACAGACCGTCGTGGGGATTGGTAGCGCGGAGAAAAGTCAGGTGCAGCATATGGTGCGCACGCTCCTGAAGCTTCCCGCGAACCCGCAGGCAGACGCCGCCGATGCGCTGGCGATAGCCATTACCCACTGTCATATAAGCCAGAACGCGGTTCAGATGAGCGAATCGCGGCTTAATCTGGCGCGAGGCAGGTTACGATAATGACAAATCAGGCTGGATGTTTATCCAGCCTTTTTTTATTATGTCGGCAGTTAATTTCTTCCAGAACGCAGGAGCGTCATGTGATAGGCAGACTCAGAGGCATCATCATTGAAAAACAACCCCCGTTAGTGCTGCTGGAAGTCGGTGGCGTGGGCTATGAAGTCCATATGCCGATGACCTGCTTCTATGAGTTGCCGGACGCGGGCAAAGAGGCGATTGTCTTTACCCAGTTTGTGGTGCGTGAAGATGCCCAGTTGCTGTATGGCTTCAACAACAAACAGGAACGGATGCTGTTTCGCGAGCTGATCAAAACCAACGGCGTCGGGCCGAAGCTGGCGCTGGCTATTTTGTCCGGCATGTCCGCTCTGCAGTTCGTCAATGCCGTTGAGCGCGAAGATCCTGCTGCGCTGATTAAACTCCCGGGTATCGGCAAGAAAACCGCGGAGCGTCTGATTGTCGAGATGAAAGACCGCTTTAAAGGTCTGCATGGCGATCTGTTTACGCCAGCCGCTGATCTGATGCTTACCTCGCCGGGCGCGCAAGCCTCTGACGATGCTGAACAGGAAGCGGTTGCTGCGCTGGTGGCGCTGGGATATAAACCTCAGGAGGCCAGCCGGATGGTGAGCAAAATTGCCAAACCGGATGCCAGCAGTGAAACCCTGATTCGTGAAGCGCTACGCGCGGCATTGTGAGGTAAAGGATGATTGAAGCAGATCGCCTGGTATCGGCAGGCACCCTTCAGGCAGAAGACGTGGTGGATCGCGCCATCCGCCCGAAACTGCTTGATGAGTATATTGGCCAGCCGCAGGTTCGTTCTCAGATGGAGATCTTCATCCAGGCGGCAAAACTGCGCGGCGATGCACTCGATCACCTGCTGATTTTTGGCCCTCCCGGTCTGGGGAAAACCACGCTGGCGAACATTGTCGCCAATGAAATGGGCGTTAACCTGCGCACAACCTCTGGCCCGGTGCTGGAAAAAGCGGGCGATCTGGCGGCAATGTTGACCAACCTTGAACCGCATGACGTGCTGTTTATCGATGAGATCCACCGTCTGTCGCCGGTCGTGGAAGAGGTGCTCTATCCGGCAATGGAAGATTACCAGCTGGACATCATGATCGGTGAAGGTCCGGCAGCACGTTCCATCAAAATCGATCTGCCTCCGTTTACCCTGATTGGCGCGACGACGCGCGCCGGGTCATTGACCTCTCCGCTTCGCGATCGTTTTGGTATCGTTCAGCGTCTGGAGTTCTATCAGGTTGCGGATCTTCAGCATATCGTTGGCCGCAGTGCCCGCTATATGGGGCTGGAGATGAGCGAGGAAGGGGCGTTTGAGGTAGCGAAGCGCTCGCGGGGGACGCCGCGTATTGCGAACCGCCTGTTGCGTCGCGTACGTGACTTTTCCGAAGTAAAGCACGATGGCACGATCTCGGCTGAGATTGCAGCGCAGGCGCTGGATATGCTGAATGTGGATGCCGAAGGCTTTGACTACATGGACCGTAAGCTGTTGCTGGCGGTACTGGATAAGTTCTTTGGCGGTCCGGTCGGACTGGATAACCTGGCGGCAGCGATTGGTGAAGAGCGCGAGACAATTGAAGATGTGCTTGAGCCGTATCTGATCCAGCAGGGTTTCTTGCAACGTACCCCGCGCGGTCGTATGGCAACGGTGCGGGCGTGGAACCATTTTGGTATTACCCCGCCAGCGATGCCGTAGCAGAGGTCCCCTCTCCCGGGTGGGAGAGGGGAGAGGCGATCAGCTTGCAGGCTTCTTCATCATACTGAAGATAAACAGCAGCGCCGCACACAGCACCACAGACGGGCCGGCAGGGGTATCGTAGAACGCCGAGAAGGTTAACCCTCCCGTTACCGCAATCATCCCGATGATAACCGCCACACCGGCCATTTGCTCCGGCGTACGGGCAAAACGACGCGCAGTGGCCGCGGGGATAATCAGCAGGGAAGTGATGATCAGCGCGCCGACGAATTTCATCGCCACACCAATCGTTAACGCCGTCACCAGCATCAGCAACAGCTTCACGCGCTGCAGCTTCACGCCGTCGACAAACGCCAGATCCGGGCTGACGGTCATTGCCAGCAAATTACGCCACTGCCAGAGCAGAATACCCAGCACAACCACCACACCACCGGCGATGGAGATCAGATCTTCAGGCGTCACGGCCAGCAGGTCACCGAACAGGTAGGCCATCAGATCAACACGAATGTTCGACATCAGGCTCACGACCACCAGACCCAGCGACAGGGCGCTGTGGGCCATAATACCAAGCAGCGTATCGATGGCGAGGTGAGGGCGTTTTTCCAGCCATACCAGCCCTGCGGCCAGCAGCAGCGTAACCACAATCACCGCGTAGAAGGGATTCACGTCCAGTAACAGGCCAAAGGCAACGCCCAGCAGAGACGCGTGTGCCAGCGTATCGCCAAAATAGGACATTCTGCGCCACACCACAAACGAGCCCAGCGGGCCCGCGGCGCAGGCAAGCATAATCCCGGCCAGCCAGCCGGGCAGTAACAGTTCAATCATGAGTGTCCATTTCCCCGGCGCAGGACAATTCGTCCCTGTAAATCATGGCGGTGATTGTGATGATGGCGATAAATTCCCAGCTGCTCAGCGCCGCGAGGGCCGAACATGGAGATGAATTCAGGGTGCATTGACACCACTTCCGGCGTGCCGGAACAGCAGATGTGATGGTTAAGGCACAGCACTTCGTCGGTCTTGGCCATCACCAGATGGAGATCGTGGGAAACCATCAGCACCGCACAGTTGAGTTCGCGGCGTAGCTGGTCGATTAAATCGTAAAGTGCGACCTGACCATTGACGTCCACACCCTGCGTCGGCTCATCCAGCACCAGAAGCTGTGGGCTGCTCAACAGGGCGCGGGCAAGCAATACGCGCTGGGTTTCACCCCCGGACAGTTTCTGCAGTGGGGCATCAATCAGATGGCCTGCCTGCACGCGTTTCAGCGCCGGAAGAATATCGGCTTTATGTGTCCCGGGGCGCAGACGCAGGAAGCGGCTAACCGTCAGCGGCAGTGTGGCGTCGAGGTGGAGTTTTTGCGGCACATAGCCGATGCGTAATTTTTCCTCACGGCGGATAACCCCTTCGTCAGGTGTTACCAGACCCAGCACCACGCGCACCAGGGTGGATTTCCCTGCGCCATTGGGGCCGAGCAGCGTCAGAATTTTGCCGGGTTTCAGATCCAGCGACACGTCAGAGAGGACGCGGCGTTGGCCAAATGAGACCGAAATATTGTCGAGAGAAACCAAAGTTGTCATGTCAATTTAAGCTTGCAGAAGTCAACGAATGTTATAATATCACATCCCACGCATTCATTACGATGATTAGTCGCATTATGTTACATAAAAATACGCTTCTTTTCGCAGCATTATCCGCTGCCCTTTGGGGTTCAACAGCACAAGATGTTAACGCTGCTGTTGTCGCTTCGCTTAAACCGCTCGGTTTCATTGCTTCCGCGATTGCAGACGGGGTTACTGACACCCAGGTTCTGCTCCCTGATGGGGCTTCCGAGCATGATTATTCCCTGCGTCCATCTGATGTAAAACGCTTACAAAACGCGGACTTAGTTGTCTGGATTGGTCCAGAGATGGAAGCGTTTATGCAGAAGTCGGCAAAACAGGTGCCGGGCGAAAAACAGGTCGCCATTGCCGAACTCCCGGGCGTGAAACCGTTGCTCATGAAAGGGGCTGACGACGACGGTGATGAACATGATGCCGGACACGCCGACGGCGAAAAAGGTGATGGGGATCACCATCACGGCGAGTACAACATGCACCTTTGGCTATCCCCAGAGATAGCGCGGCTTTCGGCGGTTGCAATCCATGACAAATTAGTGGAACTTATGCCGCAAAGTCGAGCCAAACTAGACGCCAACCTGAAGGATTTTGAGGCACAATTAGCCGCAACTGATAAGCAGGTGGGTAATGAGCTCGCACCGTTGAAAGGAAAAGGGTATTTCGTTTTTCATGACGCCTATGGCTATTACGAGAAACACTACGGCCTGACCCCGCTGGGGCACTTTACCGTCAACCCTGAAATTCAACCTGGTGCGCAGCGTTTACATGAAATCAGAACACAGTTGGTTGAGCAGAAAGCGACATGCGTTTTTGCTGAGCCACAGTTCAGGCCAGCGGTCGTAGAAGCCGTGGCCAGGGGAACATCCGTGCGCATGGGAACCCTTGACCCGCTAGGAACGAATATCCAGTTGAGCAAAGCGAGCTATTCGCAGTTTCTCAGCCAACTGGCGAACCAGTATGCGAGCTGCCTGAAAGGAGATTAACGAGGAAGTGAATACGTGCAACAGATAGCCCGCTCTGTCGCCCTGGCATTTAACAATCTGCCTCGACCCCATCGCGTTATGCTGGGGTCTCTTACAGTTCTCACGTTAGCGGTCGCCGTCTGGCGGCCCTATGTTTACCATCCGAGTTCTGCCCCAATCATCAAAACCATCGAGCTTGAGAAGAGCGAGATCCGCTCTCTCCTCCCTGAGGCCAGTGAACCTATCGACCAGGCGGCTCAGGAAGATGAAGCCATTCCGCAGGATGAGCTGGACGATAAAACCGAGAATGAAGCGGGGATCCACGAATATGTCGTTTCGACGGGTGATACGTTAAGCAGCGTTCTGAACCAGTACGGTATCGACATGGGAAACATCAGCCAGCTGGCGGCGGCGGATAAAGATCTTCGTAACCTGAAAATTGGTCAACAGCTCTCCTGGACGTTAACCGCTGATGGCGATCTGCAACGCCTGACCTGGGAGATGTCCCGTCGCGAAACCCGCACCTACGATCGCACTGCAAACGGTTTCAAAATGACCAGTGAAATGCAGAAAGGCGACTGGGTGAACAGCGTGATGAAAGGGACCGTAGGCGCAAGCTTTGTCTCCAGCGCGCGCGATGCGGGGCTGACCAGCGCCGAGATCAGCTCGGTAATCAAAGCCATGCAGTGGCAAATGGACTTCCGCAAACTGAAGAGAGGCGATGAATTCTCCGTTCTCATGTCCCGTGAAATGCTTGACGGCAAGCGTGAGCAGAGCCAACTGGTGGGCGTGCGTCTGCGCTCTGATGGCAAAGATTACTACGCCATTCGTGCTGAAGACGGTAAGTTCTACGACCGCAGCGGTACCGGGCTTGCGAAGGGCTTCCTGCGCTTCCCGACGGCTAAACAATTCCGTGTTTCATCCAACTTTAACCCGCGCCGCCTGAACCCGGTCACCGGGCGTGTTGCGCCGCACCGTGGCGTTGACTTTGCCATGCCGCAGGGGACACCTGTGCTGGCTGTGGGTGATGGCGAAGTGGTGATTGCAAAACGCAGCGGTGCAGCCGGGTATTATGTCGCGGTGCGTCATGGTCGTACCTATACCACCCGCTATATGCACCTGCGTAAGCTGCTGGTTAAGCCGGGACAGAAAGTGAAACGTGGCGACCGTATCGCGCTCTCCGGGAATACCGGGCGCTCTACCGGGCCGCATCTGCACTATGAGGTGTGGATTAACCAACAGGCAGTGAACCCGCTTACGGCGAAACTGCCGCGTACCGAAGGCCTGACAGGTAAAGATCGTTCCGATTACCTGGCGCAGGTGAAAGAGGTGATTCCGCAGCTGCGCTTTGATTAAGCCCTCTGTTTAGTGAAAAAGCCGGCCTCAGTATGTGCCGGCTTTTTGTTTTGTACGCGAGCGGCTGCCTCGCTACACTATCTGAATGAAATTTTGCGTCACCAGACCCTGGAACCAGCATGGAAACCCAAAAAAACAATATTGAGTACATTCCTGAGTTTGAAAAATCCTTTCGCCACCCGCGCAACTGGAGTGCCTGGCTTGGCGTTTACGCATTTGCGGGGATTGCGATGTTACCTGCCTCGGTTCGCGATCCGGTACTGGGAAAAATAGGCCGCCTGGCGGGCCGGTTTGGTAAAAGTGCCCGTCGCCGTGCGCAGATTAACCTCCTGTACTGTTTCCCGGAGAAGAGTGACGCCGAGCGTGAAGCGCTGATTGACGACATGTACACGACCGCGCCGCAGGCCATGGCAATGATGGCCGAACTGGCGCTCAAAGGGCCGGAGAAAGTTCAGACGCGTGTTGACTGGAAAGGGCTGGAAATCATCGAAGAGATGCGCCGCAACAACGAGAAGGTGATCTTCCTCGTTCCTCACGGCTGGGGCGTGGATATTCCTGCGATGCTGATGGCGTCACAGGGGCAGAAAATGGCGGCAATGTTCCATAACCAGGGCAATAAGATCTTTGATTACGTCTGGAACACCGTGCGGCGCCGTTTTGGTGGCCGTCTGCATGCGCGTAATGATGGCATCAAACCGTTTATACAGTCCGTGCGTCAGGGCTACTGGGGTTACTATCTGCCGGATCAGGACCACGGCCCCGAGCACAGTGAGTTTGTGGATTTCTTCGCGACGTATAAAGCCACGTTGCCGGCGATTGGCCGCCTGATGAAAGTCTGCCGTGCGCGCGTCATTCCGCTGTTTCCGGTATACGACGGGAAAACCCATCGCCTGAGCATTGAAGTGCGTCCACCGATGGATGATTTACTGACGGCGGACGATCACACCATTGCGCGCCGAATGAACGAAGAGGTCGAGATTCTGGTGGGACCGCATGCTGAGCAATACACGTGGATACTGAAGTTGCTCAAAACGCGTAAGCCCGGTGAAACAGAGCCGTACAAACGCAAAGAACTTTTCCCGAAGAAATAAGCAGAAATAAAAAAAGCCCGCTCCGAAAAGAGCGGGCTTTTTAACAGGGGCGTGCTTACTCGACGGTTAATACGCGAGTGGTATTGGTCGAGCCGATGGTGCTCATCACGTCACCCTGAGTCACAATCACGATATCACCGGAGACCAGATAGCCTTTGTCGCGCAGCAGGTTCACGGCGTCGTGGGCAGCCGCGACACCGTCGTTGGTGCTGTCGAAGTGCACCGGCGTGACACCGCGATACAGCGCCGTCAGGTTCAGCGTACGCTCGTGACGGGACATGGCGAAGATGGGCAGACCGGAGCTGATACGGGAGGTCATCAGCGCGGTACGGCCAGATTCGGTCATGGTGATAATCGCCGTTACGCCTTTCAGGTGGTTAGCGGCGTACATGGCAGACATCGCAATCGCTTCTTCCACGTTGTCGAACTGCACGTCCAGACGGTGTTTAGAGACGTTGATGCTTGGGATCTTTTCAGCACCCAGGCAAACGCGTGCCATCGCGGCTACAGTTTCTGCAGGGTACTGGCCGGCTGCGGTTTCTGCAGAAAGCATTACGGCATCGGTACCGTCCAGCACGGCGTTAGCCACGTCCATCACCTCTGCACGGGTCGGCATCGGGTTGGTGATCATGGATTCCATCATCTGGGTTGCGGTGATCACGGCACGGTTAAGCTGACGTGCACGGCGGATCAGTGCTTTCTGGATCCCCACCAGCTCAGGGTCGCCAATTTCCACGCCCAGATCGCCACGGGCAACCATCACCACGTCAGAGGCCAGAATCACGTCATCCATCGCGTCCTGATCGCAAACGGCTTCCGCACGTTCCACTTTAGCAACGATTTTGGCATCACAGCCCGCATCACGTGCCAGACGGCGCGCGTAGTTCAGGTCTTCGCCACAGCGTGGGAAGGAGACGGCCAGGTAGTCAACGCCAATCAGCGCAGCGGTCACGATATCTGCTTTGTCTTTATCGGTCAGCGCTTCGGCTGAGAGGCCACCGCCGAGTTTGTTAATGCCTTTGTTGTTTGAGAGCGGGCCGCCGACGGTGACTTCGGTGAATACCTTCATCCCCTGAACTTCCAGCACTTTCAGCTGAACGCGACCGTCGTCGAGCAGCAGGATATCGCCAGGCACAACGTCAGCCGGCAGACCTTTATAGTCGATCCCAACTTTTTCTTTATCGCCTTCGCCTTTACCCAGGTTGGCATCGAGCAGGAATTTGTCGCCGATATTGAGGAAGACTTTACCTTCTTTGAAGGTTGAAACACGAATTTTTGGACCCTGCAGGTCCCCGAGGATAGCAACATGACGACCAAGTTTGGCCGCAATTTCACGCACTTTGTCGGCACGTAATTTATGGTCTTCTGGCGTACCGTGAGAGAAGTTCATACGCACCACGTTGGCACCCGCGGCGATAATTTTCTCGAGATTGTTATCGCGGTCAGTGGCCGGGCCTAAGGTGGTTACGATCTTGGTTCTGCGAAGCCTTCTGGACATGTAATACTCCGTTGACTGAAACAACTTTGGTGTTGCGTGAACATTAAATCGGCCTTCATCTGCTGCAAGGCAACAGAGAGAGGACCGAATGCCGTAAATCGTTACATCGTAGTTATTAAACTATTTAGGGAACATCGCTTTTCATAAGCAATTCTTTATCAAAACGCGATTCCTTAAGCGCTTCCTTGACACGCTTCAAGTTATCTCTGAATTTTGCGCCACGACGGAGGGTGAAACCGGTTGCCAGCACGTCAATCACCGTGAGCTGCGCCAGACGGGAGACCATCGGCATATACATGTCGGTGTCTTCCGGGACGTCAAGGGTGATGGCGAGCGTTGCTTCTCTTGCCAGCGGCGTGCCCGCCGTCGTGAGGGCAATAACCATGGCATCGTTTTCACGCGCCAGTTGCGCCAGCTCCACCTGGCTTTTGGTGCGCCCGGTGTGCGAAATGAGTACCACGACATCATCTTCACTGCAATTCATACAGCTCATGCGTTGCAGGACAATGTCATCGGAATAAATGACCGGGACGTTAAAGCGGAAGAACTTATTCATGGCGTCATGCGCCACGGCCGCCGACGAGCCGAGGCCAAAGAACGCAATGCGCTTGGCCTGGGTCAGTAAATCTACCGCGCGGTTCACGGAATTCATATCCAGGGACTGGCGAACGTGGTCAAGCGTAGCCATGGCCGACTCAAATATTTTTGCCGTATAGGCATCAACACTGTCGTCTTCATCCACATTGCGATTAACATAAGGCGTGCCGTTTGCCAGACTTTGTGCAAGATGCAGTTTAAAATCAGGAAAGCCGCGCGTTTCAAGGCTACGGCAGAAGCGGTTAACCGTCGGTTCGCTGACGCCTGCCTCCTGCGCCAGAGCGGCGATGCTTGAATGAATCGCCTGAGCAGGAGCAGCAAGAATGACTTCGGCCACTTTTCGCTCGGATTTGCTAAGGTGTTCCAGTTGGAACTGGATTTTTTCCAGCATGTTCATTATTAACAGGGCGCTCATGGGTGGAAACGATTTCATTAATTCATGAAATCCTGATTCGATTTAGCCGATATTACCCCTGTGGCTTCCATAAAGGGTAACAGTCGACAAGATAATGTTGTTGTTTTTTTTCATTACTTGATCGGTGTCGGGTTTTGTTATGACCCTGTAGTTCAAAGAATCAACGCTTTTTGCGTGATTCCGCCACCACACGCGTCTGACGGCGAAAAAATCGCGGTATCGCACGCGAGGTTAAGCGCTAATGGTTTCGGGAATGACGTAAAAGCAGTACAGTGCAACGTAATAAAATTACAACGATACCTGGCAGAAGTACCAGGTGATCCAACTGAGGAGAATGACATGGCGGTAACGCAAACAGCCCAGGCATGTGACCTGGTCATTTTCGGCGCGAAAGGCGATCTTGCACGCCGGAAATTGCTGCCTTCCCTGTATCAACTGGAGAAAGCGGGCCAAATTCATCCGGATACGCGTATCCTGGGCGTTGGGCGCGCCGACTGGGACAAGGAAGCTTATACCAAGGTCGTACGCGAGGCGCTCGAAACTTTCATGAAGGAAAAGATTGATGAAAGTTTGTGGGATACCCTCAGCGGACGTCTTGATTTCTGTAACCTGGACGTGAACGACGTCAGCGCGTTTAACCGTTTAGGCGCGATGCTGGATCAGAAAAACCGTGTCACCATTAACTACTTCGCCATGCCGCCAAGCACTTTCGGTGCAATCTGCAAAGGCCTGGGCGAAGCGAAGCTGAACGCTAAACCGGCACGCGTGGTGATGGAGAAACCGCTGGGGACCTCTCTTTCAACCTCCCGCGAAATTAACGACCAGGTCGGCGAGTACTTCGAAGAGTGCCAGGTCTACCGTATCGACCACTATCTCGGTAAAGAGACGGTACTGAACCTGCTGGCACTGCGTTTTGCCAACTCCCTGTTTGTGAATAACTGGGACAACCGTACCATCGACCATGTGGAAATCACCGTGGCCGAAGAGGTAGGTATCGAAGGCCGCTGGGGTTACTTTGACCAGGCCGGTCAGATGCGCGACATGATCCAGAACCACCTGCTGCAAATCCTTTGCATGATTGCCATGTCTCCACCGTCTGACCTGACGGCGGACAGCATCCGTGATGCTAAAGTGAAAGTGCTGAAGTCGCTGCGTCGCATCGATCGCTCAAACGTGCGTGAGAAAACGGTACGCGGCCAGTACACCGCAGGGTTTGCTCAGGGTAAAAAAGTGCCGGGCTACCTGGAAGAAGAGGGTGCCAACAAGGCGAGCAATACCGAGACGTTTGTGGCGATCCGCGTGGATATCGATGACTGGCGCTGGGCGGGCGTTCCGTTCTACCTGCGTACCGGTAAACGTCTGCCGACCAAATGCTCTGAAGTGGTCGTTTACTTCAAAAACCCTGAACTCAACCTGTTCAAAGAGTCCTGGCAGGAGCTGCCACAGAACAAACTGACCATTCGTCTGCAGCCAGACGAAGGGGTGGACATCCAGATCCTGAACAAAGTGCCGGGCCTGGATCACAAACATAACCTGCAGACCACCAAGCTGGACCTGAGCTACTCCGAAACATTCAATCAGACGCACCTTGCCGATGCTTACGAGCGTCTGCTGCTGGAAACCATGCGCGGTATCCAGGCGCTGTTCGTGCGTCGCGATGAGGTGGAAGAGGCGTGGAAATGGGTCGACTCCATCACCGAAGCCTGGGCTGCGGATCAGGATGCGCCAAAACCGTATCAGGCGGGCACCTGGGGGCCTGTCGCGTCCGTCGCGATGATCACCCGTGATGGCCGCTCCTGGAATGAGTTTGAGTAAAATAATCAGCTGCCTCTTAGGTGTTATTTTACCGGTAACATGATCTAACACAGCTCGTGGCACAATTTATAAACTTTTAAGCTCCGCGTGGATTCACCCGCGGAGCTTTTTTTATTACACTGCCGGAAGTGATTTTGCCCCTGAGCTCCGGACAGCAAGCGTTTCAGCGTTGTTAATAATCGCCAGCGACTTTGTAAACTCCCGAGCCCGGACAGATAAATTAGAGGAGCTTTTATGAATCCGACATTGTTACGCGTAACACAACGCATTATTGAGCGCTCGAAAGAGACCCGTTCTGCCTACCTCGCCCGGATTGAACAGGCCAGAAGTAATACCGTTCATCGCTCACAACTCGCCTGCGGTAACCTGGCGCACGGTTTCGCCGCCTGCCAGCCCGACGATAAAGCCTCGCTGAAAAGCATGCTGCGTAACAATATCGCCATCATTACCTCCTACAACGACATGCTTTCTGCGCATCAGCCGTACGAAGTGTATCCGGAGATCATCCGTAAAGCGCTGCACAGCGTCAATGCGGTAGGCCAGGTCGCGGGCGGCGTGCCGGCCATGTGCGATGGCGTGACGCAGGGTCAGGATGGGATGGAGCTCTCTCTGCTGAGCCGCGAAGTGATTGCGATGTCGGCCGCAGTGGGCCTGTCTCACAATATGTTTGATGGCGCGCTGTACCTCGGCGTGTGCGATAAAATCGTCCCGGGGCTGGCCATGGCAGCGCTGTCGTTTGGTCATCTGCCTGCGATCTTCGTGCCGTCAGGTCCGATGGCAAGCGGCCTGCCAAATAAAGAAAAAGTGCGTATCCGTCAGCTGTATGCGGAAGGTAAAGCAGATCGTCAGGCACTGCTGGAAGCGGAAGCCGCTTCCTACCATGCGCCGGGCACCTGTACCTTCTACGGCACGGCCAACACCAACCAGATGGTGGTGGAATTTATGGGGATGCAGCTTCCTGGGTCCTCTTTCATTCAGCCGGATGCGCCACTGCGTAAGGCCCTGACTGAAGCAGCTGCCCGCCAGGTAACGCGTCTGACCGGTAACGGCAACGCGTGGATGCCGCTGGGTAAAATGGTCGACGAGAAAGTGATCGTCAACGGTATCGTTGCGCTGCTGGCAACCGGCGGCTCAACCAACCACACCATGCATCTGGTGGCAATGGCGCGCGCGGCGGGCATCCTGATTAACTGGGATGATTTCTCTGATATCTCGTCTGTGGTGCCACTGATGGCGCGCCTGTACCCGAACGGCCCGGCTGACATCAACCACTTCCAGGCTGCCGGTGGCGTGCCGGTGCTGATGCGCGAGCTGCTGAAAGGCGGTCTGCTGCATGAAGATGTGAACACCGTGGCGGGCTTTGGTTTGCAGCGTTATACCCATGAGCCGTGGCTCAATAACGGTGAGCTTGACTGGCGTGAAGGCGCCACCGCCTCGCTTGACGCACAGGTTATCGCCACCTTTGAACAACCGTTCTCTCGTCACGGCGGCACCAAAGTGCTCAGCGGTAACCTGGGACGTGCGGTGATGAAAACCTCCGCCGTACCGGAAGAGAACCAGATTATCGAAGCGCCGGCCGTGGTGTTTGAAAGCCAGCATGACGTTTTGCCTGCGTTTGATGCCGGTCTGCTCGACAAAGATTGCGTCGTTGTGGTGCGCCATCAGGGGCCAAAAGCGAACGGGATGCCAGAATTACATAAACTTATGCCGCCACTTGGTGTATTATTGGACCGCCGTTTCAAAATTGCGTTAGTGACCGATGGACGCCTCTCTGGCGCATCAGGTAAAGTGCCTTCTGCTATCCACGTGACCCCGGAAGCTTACGACGGCGGTTTGCTGGCGAAAGTTCGTGATGGAGACATGATCCGCGTTAACGGTCAGACAGGTGAGTTAACCCTGCTGGTGGATGACGCTGAACTGGCGGCACGTAAGCCACATATTCCTGACCTGAGCGCATCGCGCGTGGGAACCGGACGCGAAATGTTTGGTGCGCTGCGTGAGAAACTCTCCGGTGCGGAGCAGGGCGCAACCTGTATTACGTTTTAAGACGACTTGATTTTATCGATCTGGCGAGAGAAAACTCTGATGAAAAACTGGAAAACAAGTGCAGAAGCAATCCTGACCACTGGCCCTGTCGTGCCGGTAATCGTGGTGAATAAGCTGGAACATGCTGTCCCGATGGCGAAAGCCCTGGTTGCGGGTGGTGTTCGTGTTCTGGAAGTGACCCTGCGTACCGCCTGCGCGATGGACGCTATTCGCGCTATCGCCAAAGAAGTGCCGGACGCGATCATCGGTGCGGGTACCGTACTGAACGCACAGCAGCTGGCTGACGTGACCGAAGCGGGCGCGCAGTTTGCTATCAGCCCTGGCCTGACCGAGCCGCTGCTGAAAGCTGCAACCGAAGGCACGATCCCTCTGATCCCGGGTATCAGCACCGTATCTGAACTGATGATGGGTATGGATTACGGCCTGAAAGAGTTCAAATTCTTCCCGGCTGAAGCTAACGGCGGCACCAAAGCGCTGCAGGCTATTGCGGGTCCATTCTCTCAGGTTCGCTTCTGCCCGACGGGCGGTATCTCTCCGGCAAACTACCGTGACTACCTGGCGCTGAAAAGTGTCCTGTGCATCGGCGGCTCATGGCTGGTTCCTGCGGATGCGCTGGAAGCAGGCGACTGGGATCGCATCACTAAACTGGCTCGCGAAGCGGTTGAAGGTGCGAAGCAGTAAGCGAAGACAGTATGAAAAACGGGCCTGCTGGCCCGTTTTTTTTATCCTGCAACCTTCACATTCGCGGCGGCTGTTTTGGCTCTTGCCACAGCCTCATCCACGTTTTCACCGGTCGCTAGCGCCACGCCAAGGCGGCGCGTGCCGTCAATCTCCGGTTTCCCGAACAGACGAACCTGCAAGCCTGCACCCATAGCCCCTTCGACGTTATCAAAGGTGACGTTCTGGCTGGTTAATTGCGGCAGGATCACCGCCGAAGCCGCCGGGCCGTACTGACGAATGCCGCCAACGGGCAGGCCGAGGAAGGCGCGCACATGCAGGGCGAATTCAGAAAGGTCCTGTGAAATCAGCGTGACCATCCCGGTATCGTGCGGGCGAGGGGAGACTTCACTGAAAATTACCTCGTCGCCGCAGACAAACAGTTCCACGCCAAACAATCCGTAACCGCCCAGCGCCAGAACCACTTTACGGGCAATTTCCTGCGCACGTGCCAGCGCCAGGTCGCTCATCCGCTGCGGCTGCCAGGATTCACGATAGTCGCCATCTTCCTGGCGGTGGCCAATCGGATCGCAGAAATGGACGCCATCAACGGCGCTGACCGTCAGCAGCGTGATTTCGAAATCAAACTTTACGACGCCTTCGATAATCACGCGACCGGCACCGGCACGTCCTCCCTGCTGGGCATACTCCCACGCCTTATCCAGAGTGCTGCTGTCGCGGATAAAGCTCTGTCCTTTACCGGAGGAACTCATGACGGGCTTAATGATGCACGGGTAGCCAATTTCGTCGACAGCCTGCAGGAAAGCGGCTTTATCGCCGGCAAAACGGTAACCTGAGGTAGGTAAGGACAGCTCTTCAGCCGCCAGACGACGAATGCCTTCGCGGTTCATGGTCAGTTTGGCCGCTTTTGCGCAGGGAACCACGCGCTGGCCTTCCTGCTCAAGGGCGATCAGCGTATCGGTGGCAATGGCTTCAATTTCGGGTACCACGAAATCCGGTTTCTCCTGCGTAATCAGCGTACGCAGGGCATCGCCATCCAGCATATTGATCACATAAGAACGGTGGGCGACGTGCATGGCAGGTGCGTCAGCGTAACGATCCACTGCAATGACTTCCACGCCCAAACGCTGGCACTCAATGGCGACCTCTTTACCCAGTTCGCCCGATCCTAACAGCATCACACGCGTCGCCGCAGGTCGCAGCGCGGTTCCTAAACGAGTCATAACAATCCCCCTGAAAAAGTTGCGCGCATTATAAACGTAAACGTTTGCGTCTGTCTTGTTCAGGGCCCGAGAGCGGTTAAGAAATTTGCGCTTCTTTAGCCGTGGCAGACATTTCCTGACGCCTGCTCGCTTACGCTGGGAGACATATTCACCGTTAAGTGAGGGAAACCATGTCAGGCTGGCTAAATCAATTGCAATCCATGTTGGGACAGAAAACGTCGTCATCCGGCGAGCAGGGGCTGAGCAAACTCCTGGTACCGGGGGCGCTTGGCGGGCTGGCTGGACTGCTGGTTGCCAATAAATCCTCGCGTAAGTTACTGGCAAAGTATGGTACCGGCGCGCTGCTGGCGGGCGGCGGCGCTATTGCGGGTACCGTACTGTGGAACAAATACAAGGACAGAGTGCGGACCGCGCACAGCGACGAACCCCACTTTGGTGAGCAGACCTCGCCGCTGGATCTGCGTACCGAACGGCTCATCCTGGCGCTGGTGTTCGCGGCGAAAAGCGACGGGCACATTGATGACCAGGAACGATCGGCGATTGAGCAGCAACTGCGCGAAGCCGGTGTCGAAGAAAAGGGCAGAGCGCTGGTGGCGCAGGCCATCGAACAGCCACTCGAACCGCAGCGTCTGGCGCAAAGCGTGAAAAATGAGGAAGAGGCGCTTGAGCTCTATTTTCTGAGCTGTGCCGCCATCGATATCGATCACTTTATGGAGCGCAGCTATCTCAATGCGCTGGGTGATGCCCTGAAGATCCCACAAGATGTCCGGGACGGGATCGAGAAGGATATTCAGGAGCAAAAACGGGCGTTACAGGGCTAACTGCCGCCGTCGCAGCCATGTTTCGCTTGCATCATGCGTGGGTTTTGCCAACCTTATAGGGTGTAAAACTCAAAAGAATGATGACATGCCACCGAAAGCCCGACGTACTCCGTATGCGATCACCACGCATGGCGATACGCGTATAGATAACTATTACTGGCTGCGGGACGACTCCCGTTCCCGGCCAGAAGTGCTTGACTACCTGCACGAGGAAAACGACTATGGCCGCAAGGTCATGTCCAGCCAGCAGGCGTTGCAGGATCAGCTGCTAAATGAAATGGTGCAGCGTATCCCCCAGCGCGATATTTCCGCGCCATGGACCAAAAATGGCTATCGATATCGCCATATCTACGAACCTGGCAACGAGTATCCCATCTACCAGCGACAGTCGGTGTTATGCGCGGAATGGGATGAGTGGGATATCTTGCTGGATGCCAACCAGCGCGCCGCCCACAGCGAGTTTTATACCCTCGGCGGCATGTCCATCTCTCCCGATAACACCATTATGGCGCTGGCGGAGGATTACCTCTCCCGTCGTCAGTACGGTTTGCGTTTTCGCAACCTGGAAACCGGTAACTGGTATCCGGAAATGCTGGATAACGTTTCGCCGGACTTTGTCTGGGCGAATGATTCCGAAACGGTCTACTACGTCAAAAAGCATGCCTCCACGTTGCTGCCTTACCAGGTGTGGCGCCATACCGTTGGGACGGATTCTGCTGACGACGAACTGGTTTACGAAGAGAAAGACGAAACGTTTTATGTCAGCCTGCACAAAACCTCGTCCCGCCACTATGTGATTATCTTCCTGGCCAGCGCCACAACCTCTGAAGTTCTGCTTCTGGACGCCGAGCTACCTGATGCGCAGCCGCTGTGCTTCCTGCCGCGGCGTAAAGATCATGAATACAGCCTCGATCACTTCCAGCACAGCTTTTACCTGCGCTCTAATCGGGAGGGTAAAAACTTTGGCCTCTACAAAACCAAAGTACGCGATGAACGTAAGTGGGAAGTGTTAATCCCCGCCCGGGAGCAGGTGATGCTCGAAGGGTTTACACTGTTCACCGACTGGCTGGTGGTTGAGGAGCGCCAGCGGGGGCTGACCAGCCTGCGGCAAATTAACCGCAAAACGCGGGAAGTGATCGGGATTGCGTTTGACGACCCGGCCTATGTTACGTGGATAGGGTTTAATCCTGAGCCGGAATCGTCGCGTCTGCGCTACGGCTACTCGTCTATGACCACGCCCGATACGCTCTTTGAGCTGGATATGGACACCGGGCAACGTCAGGTGCTTAAACAGTCCGAAGTGAAAGGGTTCGATTCCGACAACTACCGAAGCGAACACCTGTGGGTTACCGCCCGCGATGGCGTCGAGGTGCCGGTCTCGCTTGTTTATCATCGGGCGCATTTCCAGAAAGGTAAGAATCCGATTCTGGTTTACGGCTACGGCTCCTACGGCTCAAGCATGGACGCTGATTTCAGCAGCAGCCGGTTAAGTCTGCTGGATCGCGGTTTTGTGTTCGCCATTGCGCATGTTCGCGGCGGCGGGGAGTTGGGTCAGCACTGGTATGAAGACGGGAAATTCCTGAAAAAGAAAAATACCTTCAATGATTATCTCGACGTCTGCGATGCGTTGATTGAGCAGGGCTATGGCGATCCTGGGCTTTGCTTTGGTATGGGCGGCAGCGCGGGAGGATTATTGATGGGGGCCGTCATCAATCAGCGTCCCGATCGCTTTAAAGGGATTATTGCGCAGGTGCCGTTTGTCGATGTGGTAACGACCATGCTGGATGAATCCATCCCGCTGACGACCGGAGAGTTTGAAGAGTGGGGCAACCCGCAGGATGAGATCTACTATCGCTACATGAAAGAGTACAGCCCGTACGACAATGTGGAAGCGCAAGCGTATCCGCACATGCTGGTAACCACCGGATTGCACGACTCACAGGTGCAATACTGGGAGCCTGCAAAATGGGTGGCGAAACTGCGGGAACTGAAAACCGACGACAACCTGCTGCTGCTGTGCACGGATATGGACTCCGGTCACGGCGGGAAATCGGGGCGATTTAAATCTTACGAAGGCGTGGCTCTGGAGTATGCGTTTTTGGTTGGCCTGGCACAGGAGACGCTGCCAGGCCGTGCGGAGCGTTAAGCTTCGCCAAGATAGTGCTTAAGCGTTAAACGCAGTTCCGGGCTCATCTTATCGAGGTTGTTATAGAGCCAGCGCAGATAGCCCGGATCTTTATCCGCAATATCGGAAACCGCCCGACCGCGGTATTTGCCAAAGGTGAAGGTAGTCAGCAACGCCGGACGCCCGGTAATGGTCGCCATATCATCAGGAGTCCAGCCGGAGTTATTCATAATATCAATGAGTAACGCGGCGGTGATGTAGCAGTCATACAAGGCGCGGTGGTGGTGCAGACCCTCCGGCGTTCTGACGCTCAGCTTACGGGATTTGTACAACGCCATATTGCTGTACTTAATCCCAGGCCAGAGACGACGCGCCAGTTTCATCGTGCAAATCCATTCTCCGGGCATGTCGGGGAGCACCCGGCGGTCAAAACTGGCGTTGTGCGCGACGTACCACGGGCTACCGTAATAATGGGGTATCACCTCTTCTATCCACGGTTTGTCCGCCACCATCGATTCTGTAATGCGATGAATAGCCATTGCTTGCGGGCTGATCGGGCGGTCGGGACGTACCAGATGGCTCATTGGGTTGACTATTTTTCCATCAATCACGTCGACAGAAGCCACTTCCACTATTCCGCCCTGAAGATCGCAGGTTTCGGTATCGATGACGCGCAGCATTGAACTCTCCTGAGCCTAAAACGCCTAGCCTAAAGGAATGATATCGCCTTGCCAACCCTGTCTGCCAAGAGATCCGGTCAATAGCAGTTCACCTTTGTCCGCGCGGACGATCAGCTGACCTTTTTCATCCCATAACGCGCTGCCGCCGCGCGCGTTCGCCATTAACACCGCAATGGCATATTTGTGTGCGAATCGCTGCAGGGTACTGATGGATTGCCGCCAGCGGCTGTCTCCCACTGACTGGCAGCTGGTAAACAGCGTCGCCTGTGGGTCGAGATTTGGCGAATCAGCATGTGCATCGATGATCGTCAGCTGTTTATCACCCGGGATCAGGCTTGCACCACGACCCTGAGGGTAGCGCAGGATGCTATGGCGAGAAGGGGTAAACAGGGCAAGGCCTTTCTGACGATGGCCATTCACGTCGAGCGGAAGCCCGGCAATAATAGTAATCCGGCATAATTTCGCGGCGTTTAGCAATGGGGCCAGCTGTTTATCATCGGGAGGGGCGGGGAGCGTCGTTGTCCCTGGGCCAGTTAATGAGAGCTCCGGGAATACCAGCAAATCGCACTGCT
The DNA here is from genome assembly GCF_003635055.1 of Enterobacter sp. WPR_3_1. Classification (NCBI taxonomy): domain Bacteria; kingdom Pseudomonadati; phylum Pseudomonadota; class Gammaproteobacteria; order Enterobacterales; family Enterobacteriaceae; genus Enterobacter; species Enterobacter sp. WPR_3_1. The sequence goes on from NZ_RBXU01000008.1 coordinate 693,572, forward strand.
GTCGTGCCGCTTCGGCAATGAAACGGAGATGGTGCGCGACATGTTCATCTACACTGTGGTGCAGCCCGGCATACTGGGCGGCAGCAATATTCCATTGTGACATCGTGACTTCCTTTACACAGAGTCGCAGTGATTTAAGAATACACCTAATTTAATCAGGGTTTTCTTATCCTGCCATATTCCGCGTAAGGAAGTGTAACGACTCGTTAAGCTTATTTAACTTTAGGTTCGTACGGTAAACGAGAAAGGTTAACTGAGGCGAGACGATGCGCAATTAAGCGTTCGCGAAACCAGTCGCGCAGATGAGCAGGTTGCTCACGTTCAACCACTTCAGCCACGATGGGCATGTTGTAACGCTCTTTAAATGCGACGCCAGCGGCAGCGAGATCGACATTCACTTTATCCATCTCGTCCTGAGGAAGGGCGGCCAGATTGATCTTCATTACCTTCTCCTTTTTAGACGGCGGCAACGTTACCGCGATTGCTCGACGATGACAAGCAGAGGTGGGATGATCCTCGACTCGCTTATTATACAGAGTTATTCTTTGCCATACAGGCATAACAAAAAGGAATGATTGCGATGGGTTTATCCTCTTCCCGCGCGGCAGGCGCACTGGTCTTTTTGGCCTCTTGCGTGATGTCACCCTCCGTGCTGGCGCACGCTCACCTTAAACAACAGACTCCGGCAGCAGATAGCCTCGTGACGGCACCGCGCACGCTGACGCTGACGTTTTCAGAAGGTATTGAGCCCCGTTTTAGCGGTGTGGTGGTGACGGATGCACAAAAGCAGACCATCAGGACCGGTGCCGTTAAACACGACGAGAAAGACAAGACGCAGCTGAATGTGCCTCTGGAACGCGAGTTGACGCCCGGAACCTACCAGGTTGACTGGCATGTGGTGTCGGTAGACGGCCACAAGACAAAAGGCAGTTATCACTTTAGCGTGAAATAGCATGCTGGCGATGTGCTACGTAGGGCTGCGCTTTCTCCATTTCGGCGCGTTAATGCTTATTTTTGGCAATGCGCTGTATAGCGTCTGGTTTGCTCCTTCCTCTCTGCAACGACTCATGTCCCGGCGTTTTCAGTCGCAGCAGAGAATGGCGGCGTTAATCAGCCTGGTGACAGCGCTCCTGATGTTTACGCTTCAGGGCGGGTTAATGGGGAATGGCTGGGGCGATGTCGTCAACCCCGACATCTGGCGTAGCGTGCTGGGGACGCAGTTTGGAAGCGTCTGGCTGTGGCAAATCATTCTCGCGGCCCTTACTGCCGGTACAGCATGGCTGGCTCCGCATAAAGGCTCACGGCTGTTACTGCTCGCCATGGGACAGTTCGTCCTGCTGGCGGGAGTAGGGCATGCGACAATGAACGAAGGCGCGGTGGGCGCATTACAGCGCCTTAATCACGCTCTTCATGTGTTATGTGCTGCAACCTGGCTTGGCGGATTACTGCCGCTGCTGTTTTGCATGCGTCTGGCGAAAGGGCAGTGGCAGCCTGCCGCAATCTACACCATGATGCGCTTCTCACGCGTGGGGCATTACGCCGTAGCAGGCGTGGTGCTTACCGGCGTTTTTAATGCGCTGTTTATTCTGGGTATCGATATTCCCTGGCAGGCCCGTTACGTGCAATTTTTGTTGTTCAAATGTGCGCTGGTGGCTTTGATGGTGGTAATTGCGCTGGCAAATCGGTATTTTCTGGTGCCACGGTTTCGTGCGCAAAGCGGGCGAGAACAACAAATATTTATCAGAATGACACATGCAGAAGTGGTGCTGGGTGCGCTGGTGCTGGCTACAGTCAGTCTGTTCGCGACCTGGGAACCCTTCTGACAAGGTTAACTATCCTATGAAAAAGACACTACTTTCTCTCATCTTGCTGGCCTGCACGGGGAGTGCCCTGGCCGCACCACAGGTCATTACCGTCAGCCGTTTTGAAGTGGGTAAGGACAAATGGGCGTTTAATCGTGAAGAGGTGATGCTGACCTGCCGTCCGGGGCACGCCTTGTATGCGATTAACCCAAGCACGCTGGTGCAATACCCTTTAAATGATGTCGCAGAGCAGCAGGTCGCCAGCGGCAAAAGCAGTGGACAGCCAATCAGCGTTATTCAGATTGATGATCCCACGCATCCAGGGCAGAAGATGAGCCTGGCACCGTTTATCGAGCGTGCAGACACGCTTTGTTAATCTTCGGGTTTCCAATAAAAAACCGCAGATGCTTGCGAAAGCACTGCGGTTTTTTACTTTTAATGATGCTCATACGCTTTTTTTCCGGCCGCTTTAACTGAGGACTGGAAAACCTGGCGTCGTCATCTATTCTTAAAAGGCAAGGCGACTTAGCCTGCATTAATGCCAACTTTTAGCGCACGGCTCTCTCCCAAGAGCCATTTCCCTGGACCGAATACAGGAATCGTATTCGGTCTCTTTTTATCTGATTGAAAGCAAACGATTTATTCCTTTCACCGGCTCTCTCAGAAGGGACACGTTCAGTGATCCGCCTTCAACCATATCACAAAACGGCAGGCGTAAGTCCAGCCCTTTTTGTCGGTTTTGTTAAATTTTTGTGCAGAGTTGAAGAAAGCTCTCAGCGCGCTTAAAAGCGTGATTTCACCTCAGCCTCAATGCAGTCAAGCAGTTCAAAGCGACGGCGATATTCCGCCCGTTTTTTACTGGCGATATCTTCCAGGGATTTACGCTCCATCTGTAACGGCAGCTGCCAGCAGAAGGGGGAGATTTTCTTACCGTCCAGACTCGCCCAGAATTCGTCATAGCTGGCGTGGAAATGACGGCCTTTGCTCAGGCGGTAACGCAGTGCGCGGAAAACGTGCCCCTCATCACCGACAGCAAAAATCGCCCGGACGGATGAATGTGCGGCCAGCTGGAAAACAACTTCCATCAGCACGCGTTTTGGAAACAGGCCATGGCAGGCGCGGGTCGCCAGTTTAATGGCGTCATGCGAGACGTTGCGACGTGGCCCCTGAAGCCCACCAATCACCAGCACTCGCTGCCCGTTGCTGCGGGCGACGCTAAACGTCAGGCTTGCGAGCACGGTATTCTCGCTGTCGCGCAGCCACAGCGTGCTTTCACCTTCCCGCTCGGCTTTGCCGGCAGAGGAGGCACTCACGGTATACGTCGCGTCGTTTTTTGCCTGAAATTGCACTATCGTCTGCTCTTGCGGGCTGGTCAGCGCGTTGGCGAGGGTGATATTTTTCAGGCTATCGACCCAGTGATAATGGCTAATGATAGCGTCAGCCCGATCGCCGGCCGTCAGGCCACGCATCAGATACTGCCGATGGGTTTTACTCGGTAAGGTAATTTGAGAGGCCAGCAGACGGTCAAAATCATCACGTCCTGAGAGCGTTTCCAGCACGCGATGGGTGGAAGACCAGAACAGGAGCGAGCGCAGCAGGAACTTCAGACGATACTCGCGCTTCTGCCAGATTGGACCCGGAACGCGTTTTCCTTTCACCAGCTCGGAAATGATATTTGTGCGATGCGGATAGAACACATCGTCGTGCAGGTGCATATTAGACACGTTAAGACCTCTCGTTTAATTCATGCCTTATTCTAAAGAGTCAGCAAAAAGGGATTAATAGCGCGCGGATCTTTATTTCCATTTGGTTTACCGTTCGTTTGGCTTTGTGAATGCTGCGCGTGTCAGCTGCAATTTCTGCTGCGTCTATACTTAAGCAAGGAGGTTTTATGTATCAGCGAATCGATGGTGGGAAGTGGCGGCACGTCTGGGTTGTCAGCGACATACATGGTTGTTATCAATGGCTCATGGATGAACTGAAACGCCGGCATTTTAATCCTTATGAGGATTTGCTTATTTCCGTAGGGGATGTAATTGACCGTGGCCCTGACAGTATTAAATGTTTACAGCTCATGAATGAAAAATGGTTTCGTGCAGTACGGGGCAACCATGAACAAATGGCTATCGACAGCCTTGATAATAATGATTTTGCACTCTGGACAATGAATGGCGGAATTTGGTTTACCCGCCTTGAGCACACACAGCAGCAGCTGGCGCTGACGTTACTTAATGCGTGTCGGGAACTGCCGCACATTATCGAGATAACCTGTGCAAACGGTTTGAATGTGATTGCTCACGCTGACTATCCCGCTGCGGAATACCGCTGGCAAAAACCCGTAAGCGCCCAGCACGTACTATGGGATCGCGATCGGCTGATGGGGTTTATGGTCGGGAAAGGGCAGGGGATCGGCGGTGCGGACCATTTCTGGTTCGGACATACGCCACTTGACCGGCGGTATGATTTTAATAACCTGCACTACATTGATACCGGCGCCGTTTTCGATGGTTACTTTACGCTGGCGCAGCTTCAGTAATAAATAACCCGCCTTCGGGCGGGTTCTCTTTAGGTCAGGCAAGACGCATGACCCAGGCATCGGATTGACTATCGTAATGCTCACGGTAAAGGACTGAGTGTTCGCCATCAAGTATTGCCGGTACGCTGGTATCGGCGTCCCAGGCATCCAGTTGCATGCACAAATCCGGGTCGGATTTGCAGGGAATACTTAACGTTCGTTCGCCCTGTGCTTCGCCGCGCAATTCTGCGTCGTCGATTTCGAAAGCGCCAATACGCACGCTGGTTTTCGTCATATTGCTCTCCGGGTGTGTTATCAAAATCTGGTATGACCAGTATGGGCATCCATTTTTGATCGTAGACAAGGAGAGCAAAATCGCCAGTAAAAAAATGCGCTTTTTTCAGCCGGTGCGATCGTTACCGGTAAACAATCGTCCATCACGAACCAGCTCTCGCGGATAGCTGTTTTTCAGTCGCGAGCCCACCTTTTTCGCCAGCCCTAACGGATAACCCTGATAGGTCACTACCACTTCATCATGCGATGGCGTGTTGTCCGGATATACGTCACGGCCCCGGTACCACTCTTCGGCTTCCTGGTGCGTCAGGGCGAACGTATTCTCGCTGCCGGCGAGGGCGATAACAGCCTCATGCTGCCAGCGATAGCCTTTATTGTGCACTTCCGCGAGGCGGATCCCGATGCGGGAAAAACGTACCTTGCCGATAAGCGGCTCAATATTTGCCGGGAAAAGCCAAATCTCTTTATCGCGAATCCAAAGATGGCATGTGTCATCCCAGGCAAGCCCGACCTTAGCGGCGGCGGTAGTGACTTGCTCCGCCTCACGCCTTTTCATGGGGGCGAAGGGGAAATTGCCGACCTTAAACGTCGGGGCTGGCAGTGGCTCAACCGCCTGCGTTTTACGCAACCGTGCGACAAAAAAACCTTCGCAGTCATAAATCTGGGGGAAAACGTGCAGAAATCCTTCAGGCGTGACGGCTTCATTGGCTGAAGCGAACAAGCCGTTTAACGGCAGGAACTCGACGGCATCAGGGTATTGCGCCTTGAGCCACAGACAGACGTCCTCGTTCTCGTCACGGTTTAAGGTGCAGGTCGAATAAACCAATGTGCCACCGGGACGCAGGGCATGGAAGGCGCTGTCGATCAGTTCGCGCTGGGTGGCGGCAATCTCAAGGTTACTCTCCACAGACCAGTTTTTTAACGCATCAGGATCTTTACGCACCACCCCTTCGCCGGAGCAGGGCGCGTCCAGCAGGATGGCATCAAACGCTTCTGGCAGGGCTGCGCCAAATACGCGGCCATCGAAGTGCGTCAGGGCAACGTTATGGATCCCGCAGCGGCTGATGTTAGCGTGCAGAACTTTAACGCGACTGGCTGAAAACTCGTTGGCGAGAATGGCCCCGCGATTCCCCATCCTGGCGGCAATCTGCGTGGTTTTGGAGCCCGGCGCGGCAGCGACATCCATGACGCGTTCTGGCGCATTATCATCCGCAAACAGGGCGGCAACCGGCAGCATCGAGCTGGCTTCCTGGATATAAAACAGACCACTCAGATGTTCTGCGGTACTGCCCAATGGCAACGACGCTTCGTCATCCCGTTCAATCCAAAAACCCTCTGCACACCACGGTACTGGCGTCAGTTGCCAGTTATACGGCGAGACCAGCGCCAGAAAATCGGCGACGCTTATTTTCAGCGTGTTGACGCGAATACTCCGGCGCAACGGCCGCTGACAGGCGGCGATAAAATCGTCTAACGAGAGGTGAGAAGGAAGCGCCTCGCGCATCTGCGCCAGGAATTGTTCAGGAAGAAATACGGAGTTTTGAGCCACGTGCACACCACAGGGAAAAGTTCAGGGGCGCAGTGTAACATAAAGGCTCCGGTGCGTTGACACCGGAGCCCTGAGATTAACGCGGCAGGGCAGTGCCCCATTCACGCCACTCTTTCGGCTCGCTTTCGAGCAGCAGGAAGTGTTTGCCCGGTTGCGCTTTCGGCGCCAGCGGCGTCCCCGGTGGTGTAGCGAAAGCAATACCGCCACGAATGAACTGGTTGAAGGTGCCGGTTTTCACCACCCCGCCCGTCAGACCGAAGTCCAGTGAATAGCCGGAGGCCAGCCAGAACACCGAGTTATTACGCACCAGGTGCTGGTAACGATCGCTGATGCGTAATGCCACCATCACGCGGTCAGAGAGCGTACCGAGCGTCAGGCCCGTCACTGTACCCACCTCAATCCCGCGGAACAGCACCGGTGTGCCGATGTTCAGCGAGCCTGCTTCCGGCACTTCCACCACAATGCTCAGGCCATCCAGATAGCGAGAGTCAGTGATCGTGGCTTCCTGCAGTTCAAAGTCACGGCGGGCATTCCCCTTACCGGGTTCGACGTTGATATAAGGCTGCAGGATAGTGTCGAGGTGCTCAACGCCAGCGGCCGAAATCTGTGGCGTCACCACCGAGAAGCGGGAGCCTGAGCGGGCGAAGGTTTGAACATATTCCGGGTAGAGCACGGCGGTGGCCTGCACCTCGTTACGCGCGGTGATAAGCGTCAGCTTCTGGATCTGCCCGATATCAATACCCAGATAACGGATGGGCATCCCTTCCGCCAGCTTCCCTGCATCAAAAGCATGCAGGGTAATCTGTCCGCCAACGGCACGGGCAGCGGTTTCAGACGGGAAGAGAATACGCTTATCGCCTTTGCGCAGGTTTGCACCCGCGCCGCTGAGGTTATCGAAGCTGATCGCTCCGCGCAGCGCACGTGAAAGCGGGGAGGCCTGCACGGTCAGCCCGTTACCGTTAAGCTGCACTTTCGCACCACCTTCGGCCCAGAACACGCTATTCGGGGTCAGCAACTTGCGATACTCCGGTTTGATATGCAGTTCGATATCAAACGCGTCCTCATGAGGGCGTACGGCAATCACTTCCCCGACCTCAAACTTACGGTACAGCACAACGGAGCCAGCCTGGACATCAGGAAGCGTCTCGGCGCTTAGCGTCAGTGTCGTGGTTGGGAGATCGCTCATGCTGTTTTCAATCGCTTTGTCCAGGTTGGCATACAGCGGATAACTGTCGCGCACCGGGCCTTTATTGCCCGGTAAAATGCGGATCCCGCCGTTAACCCATTCGCTGGCGCTGGCACCGAGGAACTCAACGCCGTCGAGGCCTACCTTCACGTCGACGCGGCTGTTCACCACAAATTTACTGTCGCCATGGACAAGGTCGCTGTATTGCGGATCGATAGCCACCGAGAAGCTCACGCCGTTTTCAGAGAGCGTACGCTCCAGCACCTGGCCCACCTGGACGCCATGCAGAATCAGCGGCTGGCCGGCTTCGATACCGTAACTTTCAGGCGCGGTCAGTTTTACCGTTACGACGCCCGGTTTTTGCAGCAGCGCTTTATCTGCCGGCGCAACAACGAAACTGTTGCTGGGTTGACCTTCACCGGGGATCAGTTCAAACGTATTACCGGTCAGAAGATTGCTCAGGCTGGTATCGTTCAGAGACAGTTTTGGGCTGCGCATCTCGATACGCGTTTTTTCACGCAGGAGATCAACCACGCTCGGGTCGACGGTCATCTCACCGGTCACGGAACCGCCTGGATTGAGCGTCATTTTGGTGAGCTGCCCAACCTGCAATCCCTGATACATAAGCGGTGTGGAACCCGCTTTCAGCCCTTTAGCATCGGGCAGGGCGAGTTTGACGATCACGCCGCGCTGGCTGTGCGCCAGGTCAGCATACAATCCGAAGGTGTCATCTGCCGTGGCCGGGCTGGAGTTTTCCGGAGAGTCGAAGGCAACGGCACCGTTGACCAGTGCGGCCAGACTCTCGAGCTTCACTTTGGCACCGCTCAGGCTGAGATCGGCATCCACGCCGGAGACGTTCCAGAAACGGCTGCCTTTTTTCACCAGGTTAGTGAAGCGGCGATCGATTAACACATCAATCGTCACGCCCTGTTTATTCGGGTTGATGGCGTAATCATAAACGCGACCTACCGGAATTTTACGGTAATAAACCAGTGAGCCACTGTTGAGGGAACCCAAATCCGGTGCCTGCAGATGGATCATCAGATCGCCGTTATTCAGTCGGTATTTGGGTTGGGTATCCAGCGCAACAAAGTGATCCTGCGGTTCACCTTTACCCGGCATCATGCCGATGTAGTTACCGCCAACCAGTGCATCCAGCCCTGAAACACCCGCCAGAGAGGCCTTAGGCGTTACCAGCCAGAACTGCGTTTCGCTGCGCAGCGCATCCTGCATATCGGACTTAATGCTGGCGCGGACCTGAATTTTATTCAGCCCTTTTCCCAGGCTGATGTCCTGAACGGTACCCACCTCAACCCCCTGGAAGCGGACAGGGGTTCGCCCGGCCACAATGCCGTCGGCAGACTGGAAGTCAATGGTGATGGTGCTTCCGCGATCTTCATAGCTCGTCCAGATAAGCCAGCCTGCAATCATCAGGGCGATGACAGGCAGCAACCAGAATGGAGAAATGCGGCGTTTTGTTTTAATTCTCGCTTCAGTCGGCGAAGCGGGCGTTTCCTGACTCATGTGCATCCCAAAGTAAGCGGCTATCCAGCCATTCCACAGCAAGAATAGTCAATATCACCGCGGAGCCGAAATAAAAAGCTGCGGGTCCCATTGTAAAAGCTAATAACTGGTCGCGATTGATCAGCGACATCATCAACGAAATCACGAACAGATCCAACATCGACCAGCGGCCAATCCAGGTGACGAATCGCAAAAGCAGAATTCGGGTACGTAAACCTTGCTCACATTTGAAGTGAATACTCAGGAGCAGGGTAAACATCACCACCACTTTGGTAAACGGCACCAGAATACTGGCGATAAACACAATTGCTGCCACCCCCACGTTGCTGTGGGCGAGGGAGATGATCCCGGAGAGGATGGTATCCTCCTGGCGCCCACCATTCACGTAAATGATGGAAATCGGCAGCATATTGGCCGGGATCAAAAAGACCAGCGAGGCAATCAGCGCGGCCCAGCATTTTTGCAGGCTGTTGTTGCGCCGCAGTCTCAGGGGAATATGACACCGCGGGCAACGGCCACGTGGGTCGGGCAAGCCAGTATAGTGACACCCCAGACAGACCCGGAGACTTTCATCCGGTCGCGTGGCCGGGCGCTGAGGGTAAAAGCGCTCCCAGAGCTGTTCGACGTTCAGATGAATGAGTGTGAGGATGCTGAGCAAGACTAGGCAAATAAATGCAAAGAGTCCGACCCCAGGCTGCAAGAATGCATAGTCCTGGACTTTTATGGACGCCACGCCGACGCCCACCAGGTAGATATCCAGCATGACCCACTCTTTCAGTTTGTCCAGCATCAGCAACACGGGGCGGAGATTCATCCCCAGAATGTTACCAAACCAAAGATAGGCAATGGCGGCGACCAGCACCAGCGGCGCGCCGACCGTACAGAACAGCACCATGGCGGCGGTGAGCGGGTCACCCTGGCGCGTCATCTGCCAGATCCCCTGCAGTACGTTGGCATCAATACGCACACCAAGCAGGTACAGCTTCAGCAGCGGTTCGCCCCAGGCAAACGGCATAAGAAGCAGCATGGTGATGGCCATCGCGGCGAGGCGGGTCAGCGACCAGTCGCGGCCGTCGCGAATTTTAGCGTCGCAGCGGGGGCAAAAAGCACTTTCATGCGATTTCATCTTCGGCAACATAAAAAGCGTATCGCACTGCGGGCAACGCTGATAATGTGCACGAGGCAAAGCTTCGCTTACCGTATGGACAGTTATCTTTTTTGTCGGCGTAATTTTGGTTGTTTTTAAGGCCATCAGCTGCGCACAAATAAGTATTGTTGAACGTTATATTAACTCATGAACGGATTCATCTTGAGCATGAGCGCATTTAATGCTTATTTTAATAGGCTATGCGGTAATTTTGTAAGACAACTAAGTGATTGAATAATGTACAAAACAGAATTCTACGCGGATCTTAACCGCGATTTTAAGGCATTGATGGCGGGTGAGACCAGCTTCTTAGCCACTCTGGCAAATACTAGCGCATTGCTGTTTGAACGGCTATCTGACGTTAACTGGGCCGGTTTTTACCTTCTGGAAGGTGAAACGCTGGTGCTTGGCCCGTTCCAGGGGAAAATTGCCTGCGTGCGTATTCCCGTAGGACGCGGCGTTTGTGGTACAGCGGTCGCGACTAATCAGGTACAGCGCGTCGAAGACGTCCATGCGTTTGACGGACACATTGCCTGTGACGCAGCCAGTAATTCTGAAATCGTTCTGCCTCTGGTGGTAAAAAATCAGATTATTGGCGTTCTGGATATCGACAGCACGGTCTTCAGTCGCTTCACAACCGAGGACGAACAAGGGCTGCGCGAGCTGGTGGCGAACCTCGAAAACGTTCTCGCCGCAACCGATTATCAAAAATTCTTTGCGAGCGTAGCAGGATAATCAACGGATAACGTAGCATTTACTGATAGCGTCATTATAATGACGCCTGTTCATGCCTGCGCTTGTTGGCAACGTCCGTTGTAATCAGGAAATTTCATGGAAAATCAACCTAAGTTGAATAGCAGTAAAGAAGTTATCGCATTTCTGGCCGAGCGTTTCCCGCAGTGCTTCAGTGCTGAAGGTGAAGCTCGTCCCCTGAAAGTCGGTATTTTTCAGGATCTGGTGGCACGCGTTGAGGGGGAAATGAACCTCAGCAAAACTCAGCTTCGTTCCGCCTTACGTCTTTATACTTCGAGCTGGCGTTACCTGTACGGTATCAAAGCGGGCGCGACGCGTGTTGATCTTGACGGCAACCCTTGTGGTGAGCTGGACGAGCAGCACGTTGAGCACGCACGTAAACAGCTGGAAGAAGCCAAAGCACGCGTTCAGGCACAACGTGCAGAACAGCAAGCGAAAAAACGCGAAGCCGCAGCGGCAAACGGCCAGGAAGAAGCGCCTCGTCGTGAGCGTAAACCACGCCCAGCGCCGCGTCGTAACGATAATAACGATCGCAAACCGCGTGCTGACAAACCAGCAGCTAAAGCCCCGCGCGCCCCTCGTGAAGAGCCGCGCCATACGCCGGTTTCTGACATTAACGCCCTGAGCGTGGGTCAGGCACTGAAGGTGAAAGCGGGTAACAACGCAATGGACGCCACCGTACTGGAAATCACCAAAGATGGCGTTCGTGTACAGCTGACTTCTGGTATGTCAATGATTGTACGCGCAGAACACTTGTTGTTCTGAAACGGAGGCCAAGCCTGGCATGAACACTTTTTTTAAGCTCACCGCGTTGGCGGGCCTGTTTGCTATAACAGGCCATGCTTTCGCAGTGGACGATATCACGCGTGTTGATCAAATTCCGGTCCTCAAGGAAGAGACGCAGCACGCGACGGTGAGCGAGCGTGTGACCTCACGCTTCACTCGTTCGCACTATCGTCAGTTCGATCTCGATCAGGCCTTTTCGGCCAAAATCTTTGACCGCTATCTGAACTTGCTGGATTACAGCCATAACGTACTGCTCGCCAGCGATGTCGAGCAGTTCGCTAAGCGTAAATCCGGGGTGGGTGACGAGTTGCGTTCAGGCAAGCTGGATCTGTTCTACGATCTCTATAACCTGTCGCAAAAGCGCCGCTTTGAACGCTATCAGTATGCGCTGAAAGTGCTGGAACGTCCGATGGACTTCACCGGCAACGACACCTTTAATCTGGACCGCAGCAAAGCGCCCTGGCCGAAAGACGAAGCCGAGCTGAATGCGCTGTGGGATGGAAAAGTAAAATACGACGAGCTGAGCCTTAAGCTGACCGGTAAAGATGAAAAAGAGATCCGTGACACGCTGACGCGTCGTTACAAATTCGCTATTCGTCGTCTGGCTCAGACCAACAGTGAAGATGTTTTCTCACTGGCGATGACTGCTTTCGCTCACGAAATCGATCCGCATACCAATTATCTCTCGCCTCGCAATACCGAACAGTTTAATACCGAAATGAGCCTGTCTCTGGAAGGTATCGGTGCGGTGCTGCAGATGGACGATGATTACACCGTGATCAACTCAATGGTCGCCGGAGGCCCGGCGTCGAAAAGCAAAGCGATAAGCGTAGGCGATCGCATTGTTGGTGTGGGTCAAACCGGCCAGAACATGGTCGATGTGATCGGCTGGCGTCTGGATGATGTGGTTGCGCTGATCAAAGGCCCGAAAGGCAGCAAAGTTCGCCTTGAAATTCTGCCAGCCGGTAAAGGCACCAAAACCCGTATCGTTACCCTGACGCGTGAGCGTATCCGCCTGGAAGACCGCGCGGTGAAAATGTCGGTGAAGACCGTGGGTAAAGAGAAGGTGGGTGTTCTGGATATCCCGGGCTTCTACGTCGGGCTGACTGATGATGTAAAAGTCCAGCTGCAGAAGCTTGAAAAGCAGAACGTGAGCAGCGTCATCATCGACTTGCGCAGCAACGGTGGTGGGGCGCTGACCGAAGCGGTTTCACTGTCCGGGCTGTTTATCCCGTCTGGTCCGGTGGTTCAGGTGCGCGATAACAACGGTAAAGTACGTGAAGATGCCGACAACGATGGTGTGGTCTATTACAAAGGCCCGCTGGTGGTCTTAGTCGATCGCTTCAGTGCTTCCGCGTCTGAAATCTTTGCCGCCGCTATGCAGGACTATGGCCGTGCGCTGATTGTCGGTGAGCCGACATTTGGTAAAGGTACCGTACAGCAGTATCGTTCTCTGAATCGTATCTACGATCAGATGCTGCGTCCGGAATGGCCTGCACTGGGTTCGGTTCAGTACACCATTCAGAAATTCTATCGTGTAAACGGTGGCAGTACGCAGCGTAAAGGCGTGACGCCGGATATCATGATGCCGACAGGCACGGAAGAGACTGAAACCGGCGAGAAGTTTGAAGATAACGCATTGCCGTGGGATAGCATTAACGCCGCGACCTACGTGAAAGCGGGTGATATGACGCAGTTTGGTCCTGAACTGCTGAAAGCGCACAACGAACGCATCGCCAAAGATCCGGAATTCCAGTACATCATGAAGGACATTGCCCGTTTCAATGCCCTGAAAGATAAGCGGAATATTGTTTCTCTCAACTACGCTCAGCGTGAGAAAGAGAACAACGAAGATGATGCAACGCGTCTGGCGCGTATCAACGATCGCTTCAAGCGTGAAGGTAAGCCTCTGCTTAAGAAACTGGACGATCTGCCAAAAGATTACCAGGAGCCGGATCCTTACCTCGACGAGACGGTGCATATCGCTCTTGACCTGGCGAATCAGGAAAAGGCGAAGCCCGCCGTGCAACCCGCACCGGCAAAATAATCCCCCAACAGGCACAAGAAATTGTGCCTGTTTCTTTTTGTTCCGCATTCTCCCGTCAGGCAAATTTCCAATTGTGTAAAGTTGTGTCTTTCTGGTGACTTACGCCCGATGGATGCTTGAAAATAGCCGTAATACCCATACGATGTGGGTAATCGCATAGTGCGCTTTGTTAAACTGAGGTTAAAAGAAAATTATGATGCGAATCGCGCTCTTCCTGCTCACCAACCTTGCGGTGATGGTGGTTTTCGGGCTCGTGCTAAGCCTGACAGGAATTCAGTCGAGCAGCGTTCAGGGTCTGTTGATTATGGCGCTGCTGTTTGGTTTTGGTGGCTCATTCGTTTCACTTCTGATGTCGAAATGGATGGCACTGAAATCGGTAGGTGGTGAAGTCATTGAGCAACCGCGTAACGATATGGAACAGTGGCTGATGAATACCGTGGCTCAGCAATCGCAGCAGGCGGGTATCGCCATGCCGCAGGTGGCCATTTACCACGCGCCAGATATTAACGCCTTTGCTACAGGTGCCCGCCGTGATGCGTCGCTGGTTGCCGTCAGCACCGGGTTGTTGCAGAACATGAGCCGTGACGAAGCCGAAGCGGTTATCGCTCACGAAATCAGCCATATCGCTAACGGCGACATGGTCACCATGACCCTGATCCAGGGCGTAGTGAACACCTTTGTTATCTTCATCTCCCGTATTCTGGCGCAGATCGCCGCAGGCTTTATGGGCGGGAACCGCGATGAAGGGGAAGAGAGCAACGGCAACCCGCTGATCTACTTCGCGGTTGCGACGGTACTGGAGCTGGTATTCGGTATTCTGGCCAGCATCATCACCATGTGGTTCTCCCGTCATCGTGAGTTCCACGCGGATGCTGGCTCGGCGAAACTGGTTGGCCGTGAGAAGATGATTGCCGCGCTACAGCGTCTGAAAACCAGCTATGAACCGCAGGAAGCGACCAGCATTATGGCATTCTGCATTAACGGTAAATCAAAATCGCTGAGCGAACTGTTTATGAGTCACCCGCCGCTGGATAAACGTATTGAAGCGCTGCGCAGTGGTGAATACCTGAAGTAACGCTAAGAAGAGCAATGAGCCGGGCTGGAGATATCCGCCCGGCTTTTTTTATGCCTGTACTCTGGGCTGGGTAATGCGCAGCCCGCTGATGATGGCGGCGAGGGTGGCAAGGGCGCCTGCGGTGAAAAGTGCAACGTGGTTGCCATTTTGCCCGGCAAGATTAAACATCAGCGCGACCAGGGCCGCGCCGGTGCTTTGTCCCAGCAGACGTGCGGTGCCTAACATACCGCTGGCACCACCGCTGCGATGGCGCGGCGCTGAGGTGATGATGGTGTGGTTGTTAGGCGTCTGGAACAGACCGAACCCTGCACCGCACAGGATCATGCGCCAGATGATATCCAGATCGGTGGGTGATGAGGGGAGTAGTGCGAGTGCGAACAGCCCCGTGGCCATGACGGCAAGCCCCAGCGCGCCAAGCAATCCGGCGTGGACGCGCTCAATCAAATACCCTGCCAGCGGCGCCATTACCATCGTCGCCAGTGGCCACGGCGTTAACAGCAGTCCGGTCTCGACTTCAGTACGTCCCACCACACTTTGCAGGAAGAAGGGCAGAGAGACCAGGGCCAGCATCTGAGCGCAGAATGAGCAAACAGAAGTACAAATCGAGAGAGAAAAAAGAGGAATACGCAGCAGGTCGACAGGCAATAAAGGGACAGGGAGCGCGAGCTGGCGGCGTACAAAGAAGAAGCCAATCACCAGCAACGCAATGAGCTCCGCGGCGGTAAGTAAAAGGGACTGACCTTGTGCAAAGCCGCTCAGGGCAGTAATCAGCAGGCCAAAGGTCAGGGCATTCATCACTGCGCTGATGAGGTCAAAGCGCGGCATCGTGCTTTTGGGACCGTTCGCGGGAAGATAGCGCAGAGCAAAGAAGAGGGCCACAATACCCAGCGGTACGTTAATGGCGAATAACCACTGCCAGGACGCGACAGAGAGTATGGCCGCCGCAAGGGTTGGCCCGGCCGCAGACGAGACGGCGACAATAAACGAGTTTATCCCCATACCGCGTCCCAGATGACGCTGCGGATAGATTAAGCGGATCAACGCCGTGTTGACGCTCATCAGTGCCGCCCCCCCAAAACCCTGCGCTATGCGCGCAAGCGTCAGAGTATGCAGCGAATCAGAAAGGGCACAGAAAAGGGAAGTAAAGGTGAACACCAGCAGGCCGCATTGATACACCCGTCGGTAACCGAACATATCGCCCAGGAAAGAGAACGAGAGCAGTGAAACCACGATCGCTATCTGGTAGGCATTGACTATCCATATAGAACTGGCAGGGGAGGCATGCAGGTCGCTGGCAATGGTTGGCAGGGCAACGTTAGCGATTGCACCGTCAAGGACGGCCATTGAAATACCGATAACAATTGTGGCGATAGCGCCATACCGCTGGGGCAAAGGCAGGCCATCGGACAGGTTTTTTTCCATTAGGGATGAAAAGCTCAGTGTGAAATTATTCTCAGGGTAACTATTTTAGCATCGTTATTTCAGTTTTATGTCGCAGATTTGTAACGAAGTAAACGAGGATCGATTGCAGGTAACATGACGGGAATTTATAATAAAAACCGGTTCTGATTTTTATAAAACACTCTCTATGAGGTGGTAAATGGCAATTGCAGATTTGGATAAACAGCCAGATTCTGTTTCTTCCGTGCTGAAGGTGTTTGGCATCTTACAGGCGCTCGGAGAAGAGCGTGAAATTGGTATTACAGAGTTGTCGCAGCGTGTGATGATGTCGAAAAGCACCGTTTATCGCTTTTTGCAAACCATGAAGTCACTGGGTTACGTCGCACAGGAAGGCGAGTCTGAAAAGTATTCTCTGACGCTGAAACTGTTCGAGCTCGGAGCCCGTGCGCTGCAAAACGTGGATTTGATCCGCAGCGCAGATATCCAGATGCGTGAGATCTCTCGCCTGACCAAAGAGACTATCCACCTGGGGGCACTGGATGAAGACAGCATTGTCTACATCCATAAAATCGACTCCATGTACAACCTGCGCATGTATTCACGCATCGGTCGTCGTAATCCGCTTTACAGTACCGCGATTGGCAAAGTGCTGCTGGCGTGGCGCGATCGCGAAGAAGTGAAGCAGATCCTCGAAGGCGTGGAATATAAGCGCAGTACTGAACGCACCATTACCAGCACTGACGAGTTATTGGCCGTGCTCGACAAAGTACGTGAGCAGGGGTATGGCGAAGATAACGAAGAGCAGGAGGAAGGGCTGCGCTGTATCGGTGTGCCGGTATTTGACCGCTTTGGCGTTGTCATTGCCGGGCTGAGTATCTCTTTCCCGACCCTGCGCTTTTCTGAAGAACGTCTGCATGAGTATGTGGCGATTCTCCATACAGCCGCACGCAAGATTTCTGAACAAATGGGCTATAACGACTACCCGTTCTGATCCTTACGGGCACAAAAAACGCCGCACACAGTGCGGCGTTTTTTATCAGTATCAATCGGGGTGATTAGCCGTTATCAATGACGACGGATGTTTTACGCAGAACCGGGCAGTTGGTTAAACCAATGATCCCGCTGTCTGAATGAATATATTGTGCCGTGCTCATGCCCTGCGCGGTCATGTATTTGCATTGAATCCCTAATCCAGCGGCGTTTTCGGTGCTTCCCACAAGCACGCCATAGCCGGTTAACAGAAGGCCAACCCATACTACGGCCAGTGCAATAATTGTACGAATGATTAAATGCATCATTGCCTCTTTATCTTTGTTGTCATGCAGTAAGCCTAAACGGTTTACTCTATGAAACAAGTGCATGATTCTGAAAACGACCAGATGGCGGTACAGTTAGTCCTTGTTTAAGATAGCCGTGATAACCTGGTTATATCGGGCCTTTAGACGGAGTGTGGAGTGAAAAAAATACGCTGGGTGATTCTGATTATTGTGCTGGTAGCCTGTGTGGTGTTGTGGACGCAGACTATCAATGTGATGTGCGATCAGGATGTACAGTTTTTTAGCGGCGTTTGCGCAATCAATAAGTTTATTCCGTGGTAACACGCATTTTTTCTCAAGGTGATTTCCTTCCTTCGCACCAGTGGTAAGATAGACGTTTTTATTGAGGTGGTGAAATGGGTGAGTTACTGAATTCAGGGCTGCTAAATATGGCATCCCTGATGATCTCGTTGGTTGTTCTGCTGGTGGGGCTTGTCATTTGGTTTTTCGTAAACCGTGCCAGTTCCCGTACAAACGAGCAGATCGAACTGCTGGAAGCGCTGCTTGACCAACAAAAACGTCAGAATGCGCTGTTACGTCGTCTGTGCGAGGCTAACGAACCAGAAGAGAAAGCGTCGGCGAAAGACGCGGTTGCTGAAGACAACACTGAGCAGGATGACTTTATCCGCCTGGTGGCTGAGCGTTAATTTGTCTTATCCGGGAGGTGGCTGTGGTCTGGAAAAATCCCTGGTATGACCCCTCCCTGAAACATCACACACCGAACGGTTTTCGTAATACTGACCCCGTCGGGCATCAGCCCGGTGACGTTGATCGCTGGCGAAAAGCGCGCAAAGAAGCTGGCTTACCCCGCCCCCCGGCAAACGGATATGAGGACTTTATCCGCCAGTGGTGGCAGCCGGCAACGCTTAAGCAGCCGCAGGAAAATGGGGTATGGTGGCTCGGACACGCAAGCCTGTTGTTGCACATTGATGGCAACACCCTGCTGACCGACCCCGTTTTTTCTCGCCGCGCCTCTCCCTTACCTTTCCTCGGACCACAACGTAAAACGCCTCCCGCTCTGTCTGTCGAACAGCTCCAACAGCTCGATGCAGTGGTTATCTCCCATAATCATTACGATCATCTGGATGACGCGACCATTCGCCGGATCCTTAAACGCTTCCCCGACGTCACTCTGTTTGTTCCCCTAGGTCTGGCAGTCTGGTTTCGCCGCCGGGGGGCAAGACGCATTGTTGAGCTCGACTGGTGGCAGAGTTTCACCTGGCAGGGGATAACGCTGTCCGCCGTACCAGCGCAGCACTGGAGTATGCGCACGCTCTGGAACCGCAATCGTTCCCTGTGGTGTGGCTGGGTGTTTGAAGGGCGGCATCATCGTTTCTGGTTCAGCGGCGACACGGGCTATTCACCTGAACTGCTGCGGATACCGGAAAGACTGGGTAAAATTGACGCCGCGGCGTTGCCCGTTGGCGCTTATGCACCACGGTGGTTCATGGCCATACATCATATGGATCCGCAATCTGCCGTTGCGTTGTGGCAACAGTTGGGATGCCCACTGGCGTTTCCCATTCACTGGGGCGTGTTTGAACTGGCTGATGAATCGCTTGATGACCCCGTGCGAGAGTTAACTGCAGTCCTCGATAATTTAGCACCGGTTAATAATTCCTTCAGGATACTGAAAATTGGTGAATATTTATCCTTATAAACGAAGCGCTGGATTGTTGCATATATTCTGTATGTCTAAGGTCTAAAGAATGTTTTATTTTTATCGAAACGTTTTGCTTGCCTTGTTTTGATGCAGAGTCATAAAAATTTCATTATTTTGGTGCATAACATTCTTTATTAGCTGGTGCTTTTTAATACAGTTTAGCGTGAAGGATTAACATTGTATTTCCACTGTAACAATACAGGGGCGTTACAATGATTTAAGCATAAGTTTTCACAAATTGTTCTAACTCAATCAATGTAGGGGTTTTTCTTAGCGGGTTGCTGGACGCACTGGAATGATTGAGCTATGTTAAAAAAGTCTTAGATAACAGCGGTTGTGAAAGCAACGGCGAGTCTGTGTAAGTGAGCAGGGCTGTCCATATGTCATGCGCATAATTGTGCAAAAGCATACCGGCACAGTTCGAATTTGTGCGGCGGATCGAGACATGTTTAAAAATGGCTTGCCATATTAAACATAGTGTGTGATAACACGTTTTGGGTCAAACGAGGTACAGTTCTGTTTATGTGTGGCATTTTCAGTAAAGAAGTCCTGAGTAAACACGTTGTCGTTGAATACCGCTTCTCTGCCGAACCTTATATTAGTGCCTCATGCAGTAATGTCTCAGTTTTATCTCAGTAATGCCTGCGGGCTAAGAAAACACTCTAAGGAATTTTGCAAATGGCAAAGATTAAAGGTCAAGTTAAGTGGTTCAACGAGTCTAAAGGTTTTGGTTTCATTACTCCTGCTGACGGCAGCAAAGACGTGTTCGTACACTTCTCTGCAATCCAGGGTAACGGCTTCAAAACTCTGGCTGAAGGCCAGAACGTTGAGTTCGAAATTCAGGACGGCCAGAAAGGCCCAGCTGCAGTTAACGTAACTGCTATCTGATCGAACCACTGCTGACTGAAGCACGTTGTACTTCACTCTCAGACATAAAGCCTCGCATATAGCGGGGCTTTTTTATGTGCCTTATCTTTCAAAATATTACCATCCCCGCTCTTGTTAGTAACTTGTTGCAAAGCTACGAGGTTAGTAGCACTGTTTTCCCTCCCTCTGGCCGTCTTTTCCCGTTAAATCAGGGCGTTGTTTAACAGTCCTGGGGTTCAGGTGAAGAAGAAAATGATAACGACCGCCGGCAATTTCACGCCGGCGCGTTTTGCGCTGCTCTGTTTAGCCATTTTTTGCAGTCTGGCGTTTTTACTGGGCCGCGTTGCCTGGCTGCAAATTATTAAACCTGACAACCTGGTCAAGCAGGAGGATATGCGATCGCTGCGCGAACTGCCGATTGATGCTCCCCGCGGAATGATCATGGATCGTGAGGGCCGGCCGCTGGCGGTCAGTGTCCCAGTCAGGGCCGTGTGGGCCGACCCAAAAACGGTGCTGGCAAAAGGGGGCGTGGGCTTTGACGATCGCTGGCAGGCGCTGGCGAATGCGTTACATCTCTCCCTGAACACCCTGTCATCACGGATTAATGCGAATCCACAGGGGAGGTTCATCTACCTTGCCCGGCAGGTGGATCCTGCTCAGGCAAAATGGATCGATAAGCTGAATTTGCCGGGTATCAATTTACGCGATGAATCACGCCGTTTTTATCCTGCCGGGCATGTGGCGGCAAACCTGATTGGTTTCACCAATATTGACGGTCAGGGTATTGAGGGGGTAGAGAAAAGTTTCAACACCCAGCTAACAGGCAAGCCGGGCGTCCGCCAGGTCAGGGAAGACCGTTACGGTCGCGTGGTGGAGAATCTGACGGAAGTCGCACCGGTGCCTGCGCACAATATTCAGCTCAGTATTGATGAGCGCCTGCAAACCATCACCGAAGATGCGCTAGATAACGCAGTGGCCTGGAACAAGGCGGAGTCGGGGGCATCAGTGCTCATTAATATCCCCACCGGTGAAATCCTCGCGATGGCGAGCTATCCCGATTTCAACCCCAATAACCGCCAGGGCGCGACAATAGACGATTTTCGTAACCGTGCCATCAGCGATACGTTCGAGCCAGGTTCAACCGTGAAGCCGCTTGTGCTGATGACGGCATTGCAACAGGGGCTGGTGCAGCCTGACAGCGTCATTGACACCCATCCGTATATGCTTGACGGACACCGCATTCGGGATGTGGGTTACTACCCTGAACTCTCGATGACCGGGATCCTGCAAAAATCGAGCGACACTGGCGTATCTCGCCTCTCGCTGGCGATGCCTGTTCAGCACCTGATTGATACCTACCGGAACTTTGGTTTTGGTACAAACACCGGGCTTGGCTTAACCGGCGAGAGCGCCGGTCTGTTACCCCAGCGTAAATACTGGAGCCAGCTCGACAGGGCGACCTTCGCCTTTGGCTATGGCCTGATGGTTACCCCTCTCCAGCTGGCGCACGTCTATGCCACCATCGGCGGCTTCGGGCTGGAACGGCCCCTCTCAATTACCCGTATCGATCCACCCGTTATCGGGCACAGAGTCATGCCGGAAGAGATTGCTCATCAGGTAGAGCATATGATGGAGAGCGTTGCGCTGCCGGGCGGGGGCGGCGTTAAGGCTGCGGTGCGTGATTACCGTGTGGCGGTGAAAACCGGTACGGCGAAGAAAATCGATGATAGCGGCAAATATGTCGATAAATATGTCGCCTATACCGCGGGTGTCGCGCCTGCCAGCGATCCGCGTTTTGCGCTGGTGGTCGTGATTAACGATCCTCAAAACGGGGCGTACTATGGCGGCGCCGTCTCCGCACCGGTATTCAGCGAGATTATGGGTAACGTATTGCGTCTTGAGAACGTCAAACCCGATGGTCTGGCGCCTGATTCCTCGCACCTTATCGTCATACGTTAACCCAGGCGTTTTATACCGGGGCGAATAGCGGTACACTTCGCCCTTTGATTTACGCCCCGGAGCTGCCATGTCCTTCAGTTGTCCCCTTTGCCACGCGCGTCTGACGCGATCAGAAAAAAGTTATGCCTGTCCGCAGGGACATCAGTTTGATATGGCGAAAGAAGGCTACGTGAATCTTCTGCCGGTGCAGCATAAGCGCTCGCGCGATCCGGGTGACAGTGCTGAGATGATGCAGGCACGCCGGGCATTTCTCGACGCCGGGCATTATCAGCCACTCAGAGAGGCCGTCGCGCAATTGCTGGAAGATAATCTGACTGACAGTGCAGCAGGCGTGCTGGATATTGGCTGCGGGGAAGGGTATTACACCGCGCGGTTTGCTGAGGTTGCACAAGAGAAGGGCGCGCAGACATTTGGTCTGGATGTTTCCAAAGTGGCTATCCGCGCGGCGGCAAAACGCTACTCCGGCGTGACGTTCTGCGTGGCATCGAGCCACCGACTGCCGTTTGACGATGCCAGCATGAATGCGGTTATCCGCATCTATGCGCCCTGTAAGGCGCAGGAGCTGGCACGCGTTATCAAACCGGGCGGATGGGTCATTACCGTCACGCCAGGTCCCCGACATCTGATGGAGCTTAAAGGGCTTATCTATGATGATGTTAGGCTGCATGCGCCACATTCTGAGCAACTGGCGGGCTTTACGCTGAAGCAGGAGCAGACGCTGGCCTACGAGATGAACCTGGCAGGGGAAGAAGCTGTAGCGTTGTTGCAGATGACGCCATTTGCATGGCGGGCAAAACCGGACGTGTGGGAAACCTTAGCGGAGCAAACAACGTTTCGCTGCCAGACGGATTTCAGTATCCACTGCTGGCAGCGCGAAGATTAACCGGCGAAGTGTGCCCAGAGGATCTGGGCACCAATGCCAATCAGCACGATACCGCCCAGGATCTCGGCGCGTTTGCCCAGCAGAGGGCCAATAAACCGGCCAACCATCATTCCCAGCGTCGACATAATCAGC
Source organism: Enterobacter sp. WPR_3_1 (assembly GCF_003635055.1). NCBI lineage: Bacteria > Pseudomonadati > Pseudomonadota > Gammaproteobacteria > Enterobacterales > Enterobacteriaceae > Enterobacter > Enterobacter sp. WPR_3_1. The sequence continues at coordinate 716,471 of NZ_RBXU01000008.1, forward strand.
GTGGCACAACCAATGGCCAGCGCGGTCGCAATAATATTGACCTGCAGGAATGCCAGGCCCACACCGACGGCCATGGCGTCGAGACTGGTGGCGATGGCGGTGGTCACCAGCAGCCAGAAACCGTGGCGGTGCTGCGGCTCGTCTTCCTCATCGCCATTACCGCGAAAACCTTCAATCACCATTCGGCCCCCCAGAAATACGAGCAGCACGAAAGCGATCCAGTGGTTCCACTCCAGTATGAACTGGCTTGCCAGCATACCAAGACCCCAGCCGATGAGCGGTGTCAGCGTTTCGATAGCACCAAAGATAAGGCCTGTGCGTAGCGCTTCAGAGAATTTGGGTTTGTGCAGCGAGGCACCTTTACCGATGGAAGCGGCAAAAGCGTCCATGGACATACCGAAAGCAAGAAGAAGGGTTGCGGAGATATTCATTAAAGCGTCCAGACCGGGAGATATCCATATGACACATCACTGCCCCCAGTAAACAGCAGTTGATGTATCTATGGTCTCGCCTGACCGCCTTGCACAAATCTGTGCGGCAAACGGTCCGTACGTGCCACGTTTTTCAACGAGTATGTTGACACGTACATTTCCTGCGAACAGGAAATCAGCTACTCCCCAACGACGGGCGCAACCTTAACATATTTTGAGAATATAAAACAACAATGAAACGGCATTATTTCGTCAAGGCGTTGATAACGATTTTCATTTAGATTTATGCGTGAAAATAACGTTAATAAATATAAGAGAAATGACAGAATGGAATATAGCTTTGGCTATATCAGGTGCGCAAAATAAACGCAGAATATAGCCAAAGCTATGTAGTTAACTTACTGAGTTTTAAGCATTAGTTTGTATATTCTTTCCAGGTCATCAATATTCTTGACCCGAATAAGCAGCCGGCGTTGCTCTAATTGCATCACCAATACACCGTCTTCCGATAAATTCATCTCTTTAATACGGTTATATTCTATCCATACATTGGCAAAGAAAAACCCGCGGCTTTTAAAAATGATTTTCGGCACACGGATCCAGAACAGATAAATCGCCATTAATGCCAGCGCACATAATAACCATGTGGTTAATATTGCACCATGACCGGTCACGTTGTTGTATATAAGAATGACGATGAGACCGGCGAAGATAAACGCATCCACGCGGCCGCGTCGCAGAAGGGGCAGGGAGAGCAGCGTTTCGCCGTGGCGGCGGGGCATGATGAACTCGTCATAGATCGCATATGCCAGAAGGGCCACAATAAAAAAAACCAGTACGATGTCCGTGACAGTCATTCATCCTCCAGATAAATAAACCGGGGGCAAGCCCCCGGCGTATTACGTGATGTCTTACAGGCCCAGCAGACCGACAGCGTAGCCCGCGATACCGATGACGAAGAAGCCAACAATGATCCACAGCGGGTTAACTTTCTTACGCAGCAGCCACATACAGGCGAAGGTCAGCAGCAGCGGTACCAGACCCGGCATCAGCTGGTCCAGAATCGTCTGCACGGTGGTAACACGGGTCTGACCATCCTGACCGGTGATGGTGGACACCACCAGCGGGATGTTCACGTGCGTCCACTTGTTAACCAGCGCCCCCATGACAAACAGGCCGAGGATTGACGCCCCCTCAGTCAGTTTCTGCAGGAAGCCGCCGCCCATATCCTTAACGATGTCCACCCCTTTACGGTAACCGTAAGCCACACCGTAGTAACGGGTCAGCAGGCGCACCGCGTTGAACAGGATGAAGAACAGCAGTGGCCCAAGCAGGCTTCCGCTCATGGCGATACCGGCACCCAGCGCCGCGAAGACCGGACGCACGGTACCCCAGAAGATTGGGTCACCGACGCCTGCCAGCGGACCCATCAGACCGACTTTGATACCGTTGATGGCACCATCGTCAATCTCTGCGCCGTTTGCACGCTGCTCTTCCATCGCCAACGTCACGCCCAGAACCGGAGCCGCCACATAAGGATGGGTGTTAAAGAATTCCAGGTGACGCTTAATCGCCTGACGGCGCGCTTCGTTGTTTTCCGGATACAGGCGTTTGATAGCCGGTACCATGGAGAAACAGAAGCCCAGCGCCTGCATACGTTCGAAGTTCCATGAACCCTGAAACAGGTTAGAACGGATGAACACGCCACGAATATCACCCGGAGTGAGTTTTTTCTCGGTGGTAGTTTTTGTCATATCAACCATTTCGCTCACCTGCTAGTCCAGTTCGTTATCGAGATCGTTATTACCAGCAGCCTGCGCTGGGGCACCCGCAACGCGGTTATATTTCGGGCTGAGCTGGATGTAGAGAATCGCCATCACTGCACCAATCACACCCAGCGCAACCAGGTTGAAGTTGGTGAACGCAGCAGTAACGAAGCCGAGGTAGAAGAACGGCATCAGGTAGCCTGCGCGCATCATATTGATAACCATCGCATAACCAACCACCACAATCATACCGCCTGCGATGTTCAGACCGCCGGTGACCACTTCTGGAATGGCGTTCAGCATGCTCTGTACTTCACTGGTACCGACGGAGATCGCAACGATAACGGCCGGGATCGCGATACGCATCGCCTGCAGGAACAGGGACGAGACGTGGATCCAGGAGAGCGCCGTCAGGTTGCCATTTTCGGCCGCCTTATCCGCCGCGTGCTGGAAGGCCACGGTGATAGTACGCACGATGATGGTCAGTACCTGACCTGCTGCTGCCAGCGGGATGGCCAGGGCAATACCTGCACCGATACTCTGGTGACCGGCAATAACCAGAACCGTAGAAATGATGGACGCCAGCGCGGCATCAGGCGCAACTGCCGCACCGATGTTCATCCAGCCCAGGGCAATCATTTCCAGGGTACCACCGATGATGATCCCGGTTTTCATATCACCCAGAACGGCACCAATCAACGTACAGGCCACCAGAGGGCGGTGGAACTGAAATTCATCAAGTACGGATTCCATACCCGCAATACACGCGACGATGAACACCAGCACAATCTGAAGAGTGGTAATCTCCATTGTACTTCTCCTATTACATAAGCTTTATGTGAAAAACCGGCGCGGGCTTATTTCCCAACTTTACCGATCAGATCCATCATTTTCAGTTTCTGATCCGTGGAAACCTTACGGGCTTCCAGTTCGATACCGCGTGCATTCAGCTTGTTGAATGCCTCGATATCTTTCGCATCGACTGAAATGGCGTTGTTGACCTGCGTTTTGCCCTGACGGAATGCCATACCACCAATGTTTACGGAGGTAATTTTCACGCCGCCTTCAACCAGGCGTTCAACGTCTGTCGGGTTTGTGAACAGCAGCATCACGCGCTCACCCGCATATTTCGGGTTGTTATAAACGCGGATCATTTTGGCGACATCCACCACGTGCGCGGTAACGCCAGGAGGAGCAACCTGTGTCAGAAGGGTTTTACGTACGGTATCAGCAGCAACTTCATCGCTGACGACAATAATGCGTCGAACGTTGGTCTCTTTGGTCCAGCGCGTTGCCACCTGGCCGTGGATTAAACGGTCATCGATACGGGCAAGGCCGATCACCATGTAATCATTCGGGCCCATGGGCTTCGCCGGGGCTGCGGCTTTTGGCGCCGCGGCCACTGGAGCAGGCTTCTCAACCGGTTGTGCTTTCAGCGCTTTCACGCCTTCGCGACCGGTTTCAACTGCCAGAGCGACCAGTTCATCGAAACTCGGATTGTCGTCGCGTGCCATGAAGGTTTCCACCAACATGGGGATATTCACCCCGGCGACAACTTCATAATGCTCTTTATCGACGACAATGCGGCTGGCAGCATTGAACGGACTGCCTCCCCATGTATCAACGAGAAACAGCACGCCTTTGCTGGTATCCAGTTTCTGCAGTTGAGCAGTGTACTTCTCAATCAGCGTTTCAGCGTTTTCACCGGGAACGAAATCGATCCAGCCGACGTTTTCCTGCTCACCCAACAGCATCTCTGCCGTTTTGAGTAACTGCTCTGCAGCCCAACCATGTGTGCCTATGACAATAGCAATGGTCACTTGCTACCTCCTTTTATTATCATTAATACGCCTGCCAGGCAGTCGCACTGTGAATCGTATCTGGCCAACCGAATCGATTCAGAAAAGGGTTAGAGTTAAAAAACTAAGACTTCCGCGAATTATTTTAGATAGTGAAAAAATAATTTATGTGATGAAGATCCGTAATTTAGCTATGGGTTACAGAATTATCTGTAAGGTAAAGCAGCTGTGTTACAGATCTTTGCAAAGGAACGTAAATCTTTGCTAAAAACGCATTGTCTCTGATATGTTTAGCCTCCGTTTAATTGTTCAGGAGTATAGGGCTACAGCCCACTATATGGACCGTCACCGACGTCAGTCATCCTCCAGGCCATTCCGCGCCTGTTTTACCGGCGATCCTCGCCACGTATCGACTCTGTCTGCCTCTGTTTTGCCCACGTTGAGTGGGGCACCGTTTGGTCATTCCGTTAGCAGGAGCGTTTCATGGAATTCTTAATGGACCCGTCAATCTGGGTGGGATTGCTCACGCTGGTCGTGCTTGAGATTGTTCTCGGCATTGATAACCTGGTGTTTATTGCCATCCTTGCGGACAAACTGCCGCCAAAACAACGTGATAAAGCGCGTCTGATCGGCCTCTCTCTGGCACTGGTCATGCGTCTGGCACTGCTGTCCGTGATCTCGTGGATGGTTACGCTGACGAAGCCGCTTTTTTCCGTCATGGATTTCACTTTCTCCGGGCGTGATTTGATCATGCTGCTCGGGGGGATATTCCTGCTTTTCAAAGCGACGACAGAGCTTCACGAGCGGCTGGAAAATCGCCAGCACGATGATGGACACGGTAAAGGCTATGCCAGCTTTTGGGTCGTGGTACTGCAGATCGTGGTGCTTGATGCGGTCTTCTCGCTGGATGCGGTGATCACGGCTGTCGGCATGGTGAACCATCTCCCGGTGATGATGGCTGCGGTGGTTATCGCGATGGCGGTGATGCTGCTGGCATCTAAGCCACTGACGCGCTTTGTGAATCAGCATCCGACGGTCGTGGTGCTCTGCCTTAGCTTCCTGCTGATGATTGGTCTGAGCCTGGTGGCGGAAGGTTTTGGCTTCCATATACCAAAAGGCTACCTGTACGCAGCCATTGGCTTCTCGATCCTCATCGAGCTGTTTAACCAGATTGCACGACATAACTTTATCAAGCAGCAGTCTACCCAGCCGCTGCGTGCGCGTACGGCTGATGCGATTCTGCGTCTGATGGGCGGTCGCCGTCAGGTCAACGTGCAGAATGACAATGAAAGCCGTAACCCGGTTCCCGTCCCGGAAGGGGCATTTGTGGAAGAAGAGCGCTATATGATTAACGGCGTGCTCTCCCTGGCCTCCCGCTCGCTGCGCGGCATCATGACCCCGCGCGGTGAAATCAGCTGGGTCGATTCCCGCCTGAGCGTTGATGAGATTCGCCAGCAGTTGCTCTCTTCACCGCATAGCCTGTTCCCGGTATGCCGGGGTGAACTGGACGAAATCATCGGCGTGGTGCGTGCGAAAGAGATGCTGGTGGCGCTGGAAGAGGGGATTAACGTCGAAGCCGTCGCCGCCGCATCACCGGCGATTGTGGTGCCGGAAACACTGGATCCTATCAACCTGCTTGGCGTCCTGCGCCGCGCACGCGGTAGCTTTGTTATCGTCACCAATGAATTTGGTGTGGTGCAGGGTCTGGTGACGCCGCTCGACGTGCTTGAAGCCATTGCCGGTGAATTCCCGGATGCGGATGAAACCCCGGAAATTGTCTCCGACGGTGACGGCTGGCTGGTGAAAGGCACCACCGATCTGCACGCGCTACAGCACACGCTGGGTCTGGAAAACATCATCAACGATGAAGAGGACATTGCGACCGTGGCTGGGCTGGTTATTGCCGTCAACGGACAAATCCCGCGAACCGGCGATATCATCGAACTGCCTCCGCTGCAGATCACGATAATCGAAGCGAATGACTATCGCGTCGATATGGTGCGCATTGTTAAAGAGCAGTCGGCCCACGACGAAGAAGAGTAACTGAGCCTAGCGTAACGGCATCAGCGGAACGATATGCCCGTTACGCGGTGCTGGCGGAGACGAACTCTCCGCCAGCCATTGCGGAAATTCCCTCAGCGGCATAGGCTGCGCAAACAAAAATCCCTGCAGTACCTCTACCCCATGATGACGCAAATACCGCGCCTGCTCGGGCGTTTCTACCCCTTCAGCCACCAGCTCAATGCTAAGCCGTTGTCCGAGCGCAATGATGATGTCCGTCACCGTGGAGTTCACGGCATCAGTGCCGATAGCGCTGGTAAAGGACTTATCAATTTTCAGCACGTCCGGATGCAGCTTTTCCAGCCACGAGAGAGAGCTATTGCCGGTGCCAAAATCATCTATGGCCAGCTTCACGCCCTGACGGTGTAACTCTCTTACAATGCGATAATCCACGTCCTGCAGCGCGTCACGCTCCGTCAGCTCCACAATCAGCTGCTGGGTGGGATGCGCGCTGAACCAGTAGCGGTTCAGGTCCTGAATGAGCGTTCCATGCCGGAAATGGCTGGCGGCGGCGTTAATGCCAATGTGAAAGCCGGGCGTTGCCGGAAAATAGCCAATCTGACTCACCGTCTCGTTAATGACGTAACGTGTGAGAGGGATAATCAGGTTGTGCTCTTCGGCGAGCGGAATAAAAACGTCCGGGGAAATCCATCCCTGACGGGGGTTGTTCCAGCGCAGCAGGATCTCCACCCCCACGCATTTCTGCGTGCGGGCATTCAGCAGCGGCTGGCAAAACAGCTCGAATTCACGTGCGGCCAGGCCAAGGTTAATTTCCCAGGTAAAGCTCATGCGGTTCGCGGTCGCAAGCCAGGCGACGTAACCCATCAGCAGACTGAGCATCAGCGCCAGCGGCAGCTGAGAGGGCAAATATATCAACGCCAGCTCGCTGGCTCCCGGGCCACTGACGGTAATGGTGAACGGGAAATGGCTGGATTGCTGGCGCAGAACCCTCTCATCATCGTTTATTGTCAGCGAGTCGGAGACATTTTCACCGTAGCGCAGGTATTTATCCCCCACGGTCAGGGCCACGTCGGTGATAAGTGGGCGCTGTGGCTCCAGCATCAGGCGAGTGATGAGATCGATATTCACAATCTGCATCACCCCATCTTCTCCGCTATCAGAAACCGGATACCACTGGATCAGGATCGGGCTTCCCTTAAGCAAGGATTTGTCGGTGGAGAGCACCAGCTTTGTTTCGGCGGACGGCAGGGCAGGCTGAATCTCTCGCAACGGGACGTCGCGATTGCCGAAAATACTTGAACAGTAAAGGATACCGTCTTTGACCAGTGCAATTGAGCGCACCGTTTGCAGTGAGGCCGCCTGTTTTCGTAACACTAAATGCGCCTGAGAGCAGGGCGCTCCGACCAGTGCCAGCAGCGGGTTGCGCCCTTTTTCCAGCGGCAATAAGACGTTATCCAGCACGTTGACGGAGTGCGCCGCAAAGTTCAGGGTGTTTTGCTGATTTACGTTACGCTGTGAAATAAAGCGTATACCCAGCGTAATGATGAGCGTGAGAAGCGCAACCATCACGCAGACGATGACGCGTTTTCGGCGATACTTTTTTATGATCCTCTGTGCTGTTTGCATGGGAGGCCGCCCAATACGCCTTCAGCACCAAAAGCCGAGGCAACACAGCAAGTGTAGTGGGGAAATATTAAGTCGACGAGAAAGGGATAAAAATTCGCCCATCCGTGGAAGATGGGCGAGAGAGGCGTTGAGGTGAAACGGTTAGTCGCACTGCACCTTTATCGCCAGACCGCCGCGGGAGGTCTCACGATATTTGGCGTTCATGTCTTTACCGGTTTCGTACATGGTCTCGATAACCTTGTCCAGCGAAACGCGTGGCTCGCTGGTACGGCGCATGGCCATACGCGTGGCGTTGATCGCTTTTACCGACGCGATAGCGTTACGTTCAATGCATGGTACTTGCACCTGACCCGCAACCGGATCACAGGTGAGACCGAGGTTATGTTCCATACCGATTTCAGCCGCCACACAGACCTGCTCCGGGCTGGCGCCCAGCAGCTCTGCAAGACCGGCCGCGGCCATAGAACAGGCCACGCCCACTTCACCCTGACAGCCCACTTCAGCGCCAGAGATAGACGCATTCATCTTGTACAGCGCACCAATCGCCCCTGCTGCCAGGAAGTAGCGAATGTAGATATCAGGCGTTACGGGTTCAATAAAGTGATCGTAGTAGGCCAGTACCGCCGGAACGATACCGCACGCGCCGTTCGTTGGTGCAGTCACCACCCGGCCACCCGCGGCGTTTTCTTCGTTCACCGCAAGCGCAAACATGTTCACCCAGTCGACCACGTTCATCGGGTCGTTAGAGAATTTGTCTGTGGTGACCAGCATACGGCGCAGCGCAGAGGCGCGACGCGGTACGCGCAGTGGCCCAGGCAGTACGCCTTCGGTGTTCATGCCGCGATCGATACAGGCCTGCATGGTTTGCCACACGTTCGCAAAATAGTCTTCAATCTCTTTTTTGCTGTGCAGAGCCAGTTCGTTCTGCATCACCATGCCGGAAAGTGACAGACCGGTTTCATGGCAGTAGTCCAGCATCTCTTTGGCGGACTTGAACGGGTAAGGTACGTTCACATCGCCCGTTGTATCTTTGCCAAAGTGTTCCTCATCAACGATAAAACCACCGCCAATGGAGTAATAGGTTTTGCTGTAGATCACTTTGTCGCCGTTAAAGGCGTGGATCTGCATACCGTTTTCATGCAGGGAGAGGTTATCGCTACGAAAACGCATGCCGTCATCATGCGGGAAATCCACTTCATGTTGACCGTTTGCCAGCAGCAGGCGGCCGCGCGTTTCTACGTCGCGGATAAATGCCGGAATGGCATCAATATCTACGGTATCCGGCATATTGCCCGCCAGACCCATAATAATGGCGATATCGGTGTGGTGGCCTTTACCCGTTAATGACAGTGAGCCGTAAACATCCACGGCGACACGGGTAACGCTTTCCAGTAATCCTTTTTCGACCAGATCATCGACGAACTGTTTACCGGCCTTCATCGGGCCAACAGTATGGGAAGACGAAGGGCCAATTCCCACTTTGAACATGTCGAATATACTAATCACTTTCACACTCCTGACAGGGTTACCGGGGTTCCAGTAACGATGTTATAACTGCGCATAGTGTAAGAGGGAAGACCGACCTCGGCTTAACTATTCACATGAATTAAACTAATGGTTAACGATGGTTTTGCTAATAGCGCGACGCCGATCGCAAACCTGGCAGAAGAGGGTGGAATGTAAAGTATAGTCAAGGCTTCAGGCCGATTTGCAGCGCCAGTTCACGAATGATGCCCGCCGTCATGCCCCAGACAAAATAATGCTGATACCAGGACAACCACACCCGGTGCGCATGACCCCGACGCTGGATATCCAGCGGATGATAACGCCCGAGCCGAAGAGCCTCTTCCAGTGGCATCTCAAACACCGCAGACACTTCATCGACGCTGGCGTGATATTGCAGATCCGGCGGGATAATGCCGACCACCGGTGTGACCTGAAAACCGGTCACGCTGTCGACCGGCGGCAGCACGCCAATGATCTCAACCGCTTCAGGCGGAATGGCGACCTCTTCCTGGGCTTCGCGCAGCGCGGCGGCAATCAGCGAGGCGTCAGAACTGTCCACGGCACCACCCGGAAAGGCGACCTGACCGGCATGCTTACGTAAATGTGGCGAACGCTGGGTGAGCAGCAGGCCCGGCTGCTCACGACGGACCACCGGGATCAACACCGCTGCCTGACGTTGATTGAGGGCTTCGCGGCTCACGTTGGGCCGCAAAAGCTGAAAGCGCGACAGAAAATCATCCAGCGTCAGGTTCTCTTTTTCCACCCGTCATTACTCCAGTTGTTTCAGGATACGGTTAACTTTATCAAAGGTTTCCTGATATTCCGCATCGACCTGGCTATCAGCAACAATTCCGCCCCCTGCGGAACAGTAAAGATGCCCGTTACAGGCGGTCAGCGTTCGAATGGTGATGCTGGTATCCAGCGTACCGCAGAGACTGATATAGCCAATGCTGCCGCACCAGGCGTTTCGACGATGCGGTTCCAGCTCATCGATTATTTCCATTGCCCGCACTTTAGGCGCGCCGGTTATCGAGCCCCCCGGGAACGCGGCGCGAAGCAGATCGCAGGCCGTGCGCGAGGCGGGCAGTTGCGCGGTAATGGTGCTGACCAGGTGATGCACCGCGGGGAACGGCTCGACGACAAACAGTTCAGGGACACGCACGCTTCCCGGCACGGCGACCCGGCCAATGTCGTTACGCATGAGGTCGACAATCATCAGGTTTTCAGCGCGATCTTTTAACGAGGCCGCCAGTTTTTCCGCCTGCTGGCGGTCGGCAACAGGATCGGCCAGCCGGGGAAGCGTGCCTTTAATCGGTCGCGTCTGAATAGTGCCATCGGCAAGATGAATAAAACGCTCGGGCGAGAGGCTCAGAATAGCGCCCTGTTCCAGGCGCAGAAATGCACTGAACGGTGCCCGGTTACTGGCGTTGAGGCGGGTAAATGCCTGCCACTCATCGCCTTCACAGGTTGCCTGAAAACGCTGGGCAAGGTTGACCTGATAGCAATCACCGCTCTGCAGATAGCCCTGAACCCGCTCAAACTTCGCGGCGTACTCCTGCACGGTCATGTTGGCGCGCCACGCAGAGGTCAGGTGGAAATCCGCTGTTGCGACGGGGACCTGTGCCTCAAGCCAGGCAAGCCGGGCGGACACATCCTGATGGCTGAGCAGAGAGACCGCCTGCTTGTGGTGATCGACGATTATTGCCCAGTCATAAAGCCCCACCGCCATATCCGGCAGCGGAATGTCGTCCTGTGCAGTCTCCGGCAAGGTTTCGAAGCGGCGACCTAAATCATAGCCGAACAAGCCCAGCGCACCTCCCTGGAAGGGAAGGTCGGGATTTTGCGGGACGGTTAAGTCCAGCGCGTCCAGCGCCTGCTGAAGTAATGACAGCGGATCGTCCGTTGACTGCGTTTCGCCTGTCGTAGTCACATTCCCTTGTGTTATCAGGGTCTGCAGAGGGTCGGCAACCAGAATATCAAAGCGGCTATAGGGATGATCCGCATATCCGGAGTGCAGCAACATCGCAAAAGGAAGATGGCTGAGGCGGGCAAACCAGAATTCCGCGGCGTCTGAACGCCAGGGTAATGAAATGACTGTAGGGGGTAACGGGTTCATGTGTGGCATACTACCGGGCAGCGTGAAATAATTAGCGCGGATAATTTAGCAGGAGTTGACAATGTTTGCAGGTTTACCTTCTCTGAGCCATGACCAGCAGCAGAAAGCGGTTGAGCGTATTCAGGAACTGATGTCCCAGGGGATGAGCAGCGGACAGGCGATCACGCAAGTTGCTAATGAACTTCGCGCCACCCACACCGGCGAGCGGATCGTGGCGCGTTTTGAGGATGATGAAGAGGAGTAATCCGGCTTAAACCGCCGCGATAATCTTAATTTCGACTTTGTATTCCGGCTTCATCAGCGTCGCCTGTACGGTACACCGTACGGGCGCATGTCCCGCCACAACCCAGGCATCCCAGGCTTTATTCATCGCCGCAAAATCGTCTTTACTGGCAAGAAAAATGGTCGCATCCAGAATGCGTGATTTATCGCTGCCTTGCTTTTCCAGCACGGCGTCAATCTGCGCCAGCGTATTCGCCGTCTGTTCGAAGGCATCTGCGTCGAGATTTTCCGGTACACCGGTGTAGTAGAGCGTCTGGTTATGGATGACCACATCAGACCAGCGTGCTTCGGCATCAATGCGCACAATTGTCATAAACGTTTCCTCGTTATTTTCATGTCAGTCGGCAAGACTGCCATATTGTGTTCCCCTCGTCACTATTTGGGGTGGCACTGGAGAGGATGGGCTGACATAATCCCTGTGCAAAAATACAGTGAGAGAGCAACGTGGCAGACGATTTTTCCCCAGAAGGTCAGTTAGCACAGGCGATTCCCGGTTTTAAACCGCGTGAACCCCAGCGGCAGATGGCGCATGCCGTGGCCCGCGCAATCAACATCGCGCAGCCGCTGGTGGTGGAAGCCGGTACCGGCACGGGCAAAACCTATGCCTACCTGGCGCCAGCGCTGCGGGCCAAAAAGAAAGTGATCATCTCCACCGGGTCTAAAGCGCTGCAGGACCAGCTTTACAGCCGCGATCTGCCCACGGTCGCCAACGCCCTGAAGTATAAAGGCCGCCTGGCGTTGCTGAAAGGCCGCTCCAACTACCTCTGCCTTGAACGGCTTGAGCAGCAGGCGCTGGCGGGCGGTGATCTGCCGGTGCAGACGCTCAGCGATGTCATTATTCTTCGCGCCTGGGCCAATCAGACAGAGGAGGGGGATATCAGCACCTGCGCGAGCGTGCCGGAAGACTCTCCCGCCTGGCCGCTGGTCACCAGTACCAACGACAACTGCCTGGGGAGCGACTGCCCGCTGTATAAAGATTGTTTTGTGGTGAAAGCGCGTAAAACCGCCATGGATGCGGATGTCGTGGTGGTCAACCACCATCTCTTCCTTGCCGATATGGTGGTTAAAGATAGCGGCTTTGGCGAACTGATCCCGGAAGCGGACGTGATGATCTTCGATGAAGCCCACCAGCTTCCTGACATCGCCAGCCAGTATTTTGGCCAGTCGCTCTCCAGCCGCCAGCTGCAGGACTTAGCGAAAGATTTCACCATTGCCTACCGCACCGAGTTAAAAGATACCCAACAGCTGCAGAAGTGTGCTGACCGCCTGGCGCAAAGTGCGCAGGATTTTCGCCTGCAACTGGGTGAGCCGGGCTATCGCGGTAATCTGCGTGAGCTGCTGGCAGACAAAAATATCCAGCGCGCGCTGTTGCTGCTCGATGATGCCCTTGAGCTTTGTTACGACGTGGCGAAACTATCGCTCGGCCGTTCCGCACTGCTGGATGCCGCCTTCGAGCGCGCCACGCTCTATCGGGCACGCCTCAAACGGCTGAAAGAGATAAACCAGCCGGGGTTCAGCTACTGGTATGAATGCACCTCCCGCCATTTCACGCTGGCCCTGACGCCGCTGACGGTAGCGGATAAATTCAAAGAGGTGATGGCGCAAAAACCGGGAAGCTGGATCTTCACGTCGGCAACCCTTTCGGTGAATGACGATCTACACCACTTTACCGGGCGTCTGGGGATTGAACAGGCGGAGTCGCTGCTGCTGCCCAGCCCGTTTGATTATGAAAAACAGGCGTTGCTCTGCGTTCCGCGTAATCTGCCTCTGCCTAACCAGCCCGGCGCGGCGCGCCTGCTGGCGGCAATGCTCAGGCCGATGATCGAGGCCAACAACGGCCGCTGTTTTATGCTCTGCACCTCCCACGCGATGATGCGCGATCTGGCGGAGCAGTTCCGCGCCACCATGACTTTGCCGGTTCTGCTTCAGGGCGAGACCAGCAAAGGGCAACTGTTACAGCAGTTTGTCAGTGCCGGTAACGCCCTGCTGGTAGCCACCAGCAGCTTCTGGGAAGGGGTGGACGTGCGGGGAGATACCCTGTCGCTGGTGATCATCGATAAACTGCCGTTTACCTCACCGGACGATCCGCTGCTGAAGGCACGTATGGAAGACTGCCGTTTGCGCGGCGGCGATCCTTTTGATGAGGTCCAGCTACCGGACGCGGTGATCACCCTTAAACAAGGGGTAGGACGTCTGATTCGCGACACAGACGACCGCGGCGTGCTGGTTATATGCGATAACCGGCTGGTGATGCGCCCTTACGGTGCGACCTTCCTTGCCAGCTTGCCGCCCGCGCCGCGCACGCGGGACATTAAACGCGCGGTTCGCTTCCTGGCAAACCCAACGGCGGAGTAATTTGCCCGTGAGTATGCTAAGATGCGCGCCATTTTGTGACTGACCATTGCGAGAGCGCGACGACTGATGCGAATTCTGGCTATTGATACCGCGACAGAGGCCTGTTCTGTGGCTCTGTTGAACGACGGTGCTATCTCTTCTCATTTCGAAGAGTGCCCACGAGAACACACCCAACGCATTCTGCCTCTGGTTAAAGAGATTTTAACCAGAGGCAACACCACCTTAACCGACCTCGACGCACTGGCCTTTGGCCGTGGCCCCGGCAGCTTTACGGGCGTACGCATTGGAATTGGCATTGCGCAGGGGCTGGCGCTGGGCGCAGAACTGCCGATGATCGGTGTTTCCACGCTGGCAACCATGGCGCAGGGCGCATGGCGTATGACCGGGGCAACGCGCGTTCTGGCGGCCATTGACGCCCGAATGGGAGAAGTTTACTGGGCAGAATACACCCGCGATGAAAATGGCATCTGGCACGGTGAAGAGACCGAGGCTGTCCTCAAGCCGGAAGCGGTGACCGAGCGGCTGAAACAGCTGTCCGGCGAGTGGGCGACAGTAGGCACCGGCTGGCCGGCATGGCCAGAGATGGCTAACGGCACCGGGATCACGCTGACAGACGGCAACATGCTTCTGCCCGCCGCAGAGGATATGCTTCCCATCGCCTGCCAACTGCTTGAGGCGGGCAAAACCGTGGCCGTTGAACATGCGGAGCCGGTTTATTTGCGAAACACCGTCGCGTGGAAGAAACTTCCAGGCCGGGAATGAATCTCAGTAACAGGAACTGAGAAAAAGGAGTCGCATCATGGCGGTTCAGTCTAAAGTTGTACGCCTTTATATGGCAGGCGCAGTGGCCATAGCACTGAGCGGATGCGTTTCCGTTCCTGATGCGATTAAGGGCAGCAGCCCCACGCCACAGCAGGATCTGGTTCGCGTGATGAATGCGCCTGAGCTTTACGTCGGCCAGGAAGCGCGCTTTGGCGGCAAGGTTATCGAGGTGCAAAACCAGCAGGGGAAAACCCGTCTGGAGATTGCCACCGTTCCGCTGGATAGCGGTGCGCGGCCGATCCTTGGCGAACCTTCCCGCGGGCGTATTTATGCCGACGTTGGCGGTTTTCTCGACCCGGTCGATTTTCGCGGACAGCTGGTCACCGTCGTCGGCCCGATTACCGGTTCGGTAGAGGGCAAAGTCGGCAACACGCCGTATAAATTTATGACCATGCAGGTCAACGGGTATAAGCGCTGGCGGCTGACACAGCAGGTCATCATGCCACCTCAGCCGATGGATCCGTGGATGTGGGGTCCACATCCTTATCGGTATGGCTACCCGGGCTGGGGCTGGTATAACCCGGGGCCTGCACAGGTTCAGACAATCGTTACTGAGTAACTCCCTGTAATTGTTAGAAAAGAGACAGCGGCTCAGCCGCTGTCTCTGTTTTTTACGAATAAAACGAAAAAAAAGAGTGACGCGCTTCGCAACCTTAAATCTGAACAATTAATAAACTGGTACGCTGAGTTAATATAATGTTAACAAACTGTTTATTATCGGGGTTGTGATGACGACGAACACTCATTTCAGAGGTGATGCATTGAAGAAGGTTTGGCTTAACCGTTATCCCGCAGATGTTCCTGCCGAGATCAATCCTGACCGTTATCAATCCCTGGTTGAATTGTTTGAACACTCGGTGAGGCGTTACGCAGACCAGCCTGCTTTTGTGAATATGGGCGAGGTCATGACGTTCCGTAAACTTGAGGAGCGTAGTCGGGCGTTCGCCGCCTATCTGCAGGAAGGGCTGGGGCTGCAAAAAGGGGACCGCGTCGCGCTGATGATGCCGAACCTGCTGCAATACCCGGTGGCGCTGTTCGGTGTCCTGCGTGCCGGGATGATTGTTGTCAACGTTAACCCGCTGTATACGCCGCGGGAGCTGGAGCATCAGCTCAACGACAGCGGTGCCGCCGCCATTGTGATTGTCTCTAACTTTGCCCACACGCTGGAAAAAGTGGTCGACAAAACCCAGGTCAAACACGTCATCCTGACGCGTATGGGGGATCAACTCTCTACCGCCAAAGGGACACTGGTTAACTTTGTCGTCAAATACATCAAACGTCTGGTGCCGAAATACCACCTGCCGGACGCGATCTCCTTCCGCAGTGCGCTGCAGGCGGGCTACCGCATGCAATACGTTAAACCGGAAGTGGTATCAGAAGACCTCGCGTTTCTGCAGTACACCGGCGGCACAACGGGTGTGGCTAAAGGCGCCATGCTGACCCACCGTAACATGCTGGCAAACCTTGAGCAGGTGAATGCCACCTACGGACCGTTGCTGCACCACGGAAAAGAGCTGGTGATCACCGCGCTTCCGCTTTATCACATCTTCGCGCTGACCATGAACTGTCTGCTGTTTATTGAGCTGGGCGGTCAAAACGTATTGATCACAAACCCGCGCGATATTCCGGGGCTGGTGAAAGAGCTGGCGAAATATCCGTTCACCGCCATGACTGGGGTGAATACGCTGTTTAACGCGCTGCTCAACAACAAAGAGTTCCAGAAGCTCGATTTCTCCACGCTGCACCTCTCTGCGGGTGGCGGTATGCCGGTTCAACAGGCCGTTGCCGAACGCTGGATGAAACTGACGGGTCAGTATTTGCTGGAAGGCTATGGCCTGACGGAATGCGCCCCGCTGGTCAGTGTGAATCCGCATGATATCGACTATCACAGCGGAAGCATTGGCCTGCCGGTTCCGTCGACCGAAGCCAAACTGGTTGATGATGACGATAACGAAGTGGCGCCAGGTGAACCGGGCGAACTCTGTGTCAAAGGGCCGCAGGTGATGCTGGGCTACTGGCAACGTCCCGATGCGACCGATGAAATTATCAAAGACGGCTGGCTGCACACCGGTGATATCGCCGTGATGGATGAAGAGGGCTTCCTGCGTATCGTCGATCGTAAGAAAGACATGATCCTGGTTTCCGGTTTCAACGTCTACCCGAATGAAATCGAAGATGTGGTGATGCAGCACAGCGGCGTGCTCGAAGTGGCTGCCGTAGGCGTCCCTTCCGGGAGCAGCGGCGAGGCGGTGAAGATTTTTGTGGTCAAAAAAGATCCTTCTCTTACGGAGGAGGCGCTGATCACCTTCTGTCGTCGTCAGCTGACCGGCTACAAGGTGCCGAAGCTGGTTGAGTTTCGCGAGGAACTGCCGAAATCGAATGTCGGAAAGATATTACGACGAGAATTACGTGACGAAGCCCGTGGCAAAGTAGACAATAAGGCCTGAGCTTCACGCTAATCGCCCAGACGCCGGTTAAGCCGGCGTTTTTTATGGGCGCAAACAAAAGAGAATCCGTTTTGAATTACCAGATGATCACGACCAACGACGAGCTGGCTTCGCTGTGCGAAGTGACGCGCGACTTTCCTGCCATTGCCCTGGATACCGAGTTTGTCCGCACCCGGACCTACTATCCGCAGCTGGGGTTGATTCAGATGTACGACGGTAAACACGTGTCGCTGATCGACCCGCTCGGCATTACCGACTGGACGCCGATGCGTGACCTGCTGCTCGATACTGCGGTAACAAAATACCTGCACGCAGGCAGTGAAGATCTGGAAGTCTTTCTGAATACTTTTGGCGTCATGCCACAACCGTTGATTGATACGCAGATCCTCGCGGCCTTCAGTAATCGACCGCTCTCATGGGGCTTTGCCGCCATGGTTGAGGAGTATACGGGCCTGACGCTGGATAAAAGCGAATCCCGCACCGACTGGCTGGCGCGCCCATTAACCGAGCGTCAACTGGAATACGCGGCGGCAGACGTGTTTTACCTCCTGCCGATTGCCGGCCAGCTGATGCAAGAGGCGGAAGCGTCAGGTTGGTTGCCCGCCGCGCTGGATGAGTGCCGAATGACGCAGCAGCGTCGTCAGGAAGTGGTTGATCCGAAAGAGGCCTGGCGCGATATCAGTAACGCCTGGCAGCTGCGTACGCGTCAGCTGGCGTGTCTGCAGCTGTTAGCGGACTGGCGTTTGCGTAAAGCACGCGAGCGCGATCTGGCCGTTAACTTTGTGGTACGCGAAGAACACCTCTGGGCGGTCGCGCGGTATATGCCGGGCAGCATGGGCGAACTGGACAGCATCGGGCTTTCCGGGAGCGAGATCCGTTTCCACGGTAAAACCCTGCTTGCGCTGGTGGCAAAAGCGCAGGAAATGCCGGACGAAGCACTGCCGGAGCCACTGCTGAATCTCATGGATATGCCGGGCTATCGCAAGGCGTTCAAGGATATCAAAGCGCTGGTGCAGGACGTCGCGACGCAAAGCAAACTGAGCGCGGAACTGCTGGCGTCACGCCGTCAGATTAACCAGCTGCTGAACTGGCACTGGAAGCTGAAACCTCAGAATGGTTTGCCGGAAATGATGGCGGGCTGGCGCGGGGAATTGATGGCCGATCGCCTGAATACGGTGCTGGAAGGTTATCCGCGATAATGAAAATGCCGGGTCATGCTGACATGCCCGGCACATTTCCCCGGCGGCATACGCTTACCGGGGATACACAATCCCGAACTACGGACGTGACTCTTCGGCTTCCGGGAGCGTAACGTTCAGCTCCAGAATCGAAATATCCCCGTCTTTTTGCTCCAGCTGCACCGTGACCATCTCCGGGTCAATCTGCACATACTTACAGATCACTTCCAGGATGTCCTTACGCAGCTGCGGCAGGTAGTGTGGCTCGGCGTCACTACGACGACGCTCCGCAACGATGATTTGCAGTCGTTCTTTTGCGATGTTGGCGGTGTTCTTTTTCCGCGAGAGAAAAAAGTCCAGTAATGCCATAACTTATCCTCCGAACAGGCGTTTGAGGAAACCTTTCTTCTCTTCTTCAATGAAGCGGAAAGGACGTTCTTCTCCCAGCAGACGGTCAACGGTATCCGCGTACGCTTTACCTGCATCTGCCATTGTATCCAGGATCACTGGCTCGCCCTGGTTAGAGGCGCGCAATACGGATTGATCTTCCGGGATCACGCCGACCAGTTTGATGCGCAGGATCTCCAGCACGTCTTCCATGCTAAGCATGTCACCTTTGTTCACGCGACCCGGGTTATAGCGGGTCAGCAGCAGGTGCTCTTTAATGGGTTCTTCGCCATTTTCCGCACGACGCGATTTGGAGGCGAGGATCCCCAGAATACGGTCCGAGTCACGCACGGATGAGACTTCAGGGTTAGTGGTGATGATGGCTTCATCAGCGAAGTAGAGTGCCATCAGGGCGCCCGTTTCGATGCCGGCAGGGGAGTCACAGACAACGAAGTCGAACTCCATTTTTTTCAGCTCGTCGAGCACCTTTTCCACGCCTTCACGGGTCAGGGCGTCTTTATCACGCGTCTGAGAAGCCGGAAGGATGTAGAGGTTTTCGGTGCGCTTGTCTTTAATCAGCGCCTGGTTCAGTGTGGCGTCGCCCTGAATGACGTTCACGAAGTCATAGACCACGCGACGTTCACATCCCATGATCAGGTCGAGGTTACGCAGACCGATATCGAAATCGATAACGACGGTTTTCTTTCCCTTCTGGGCCAAACCAGTAGCGATGGCCGCGCTGGAGGTGGTCTTGCCAACGCCTCCTTTACCCGAAGTAACAACAATAATGCGTGCCATAGAAATTCCTTGTTAAAAAGGGATCAATTCAACGGTTGAACGGTCAACGCGTCGTCTGCCAGTCGCAGACGAGCCGCTTTGCCATAAAATTCGGCTGGGATCTTGTCGCTCAGCCAATATTCACCTGCGATGGACACCAGTTCCGCCGTCAGATGAGTACAAAATATTTGCGCATCCCTGTCACCACTTGCACCCGCGAGCGCACGCCCACGCATCATACCGTATACGTGAATATTGCCATCTGCAATCAGCTCTGCGCCAGCGCTGACGTGGCTTGTAACAATCAGATCACAGTTTGGTGCATAAATGCGCTGACCGGAACGAACCGGCACATCAATCAATCGCGTTTTTGTGACAGGTGTAACGTTTTGCACCGGAGGAGGGGGCGTTTGGACTGCCGCAGGGGCAGGACGCGCGGCTTTTTCTTTGCCTTCGGTCAGAATGGGCAGACCCGCACGGTCAATTTCTGCTTTCAGCTCAGCATCTTTGCAGCCGCTGATACCGACGATACGCAGCCCGGTCGCGGCCACGGCTTGCTGGAGAAGTTTCCAGTTAACCGGTGCATCCAGACCACTGACATTCACGACGACGGGGGCATGTTTCAGAAAAGCGGGAGCCTGCGCAATTTTGTCTTCTAACGCCTGACGAATAACCTCGGGTTTTGCATCATGCAAATGTACCACTGATAAGGTGAAGCTACTGCCTTTAAGCTCGATTGGCGTGTTTGACATCCTGGCCTTACTCAATTTGCTATTAACCGCAACACCGCCGTTGCGATATTCCGAAGAGTATCAGGCATGTTATAGTCAGGAGTATATTGAGGCAAGCAACCACCCATTAATTCAGAGTAAAAACATGTTTTG
This sequence comes from Enterobacter sp. WPR_3_1, assembly GCF_003635055.1. NCBI lineage: Bacteria > Pseudomonadati > Pseudomonadota > Gammaproteobacteria > Enterobacterales > Enterobacteriaceae > Enterobacter > Enterobacter sp. WPR_3_1. The sequence goes on from NZ_RBXU01000008.1 coordinate 736,869, forward strand.
TGTGATCTACAGAAGTACAAGTCGTGACCAGACCTATCTTTATGTCGAAAAGAAAGACGATTTTTCGCGCGTACCTGAAGAATTAATGAAGAACTTTGGCCGACCTCAGCTGGCGATGCTGCTGCCGCTGGATGGCCGTAAGAAACTGGTCAACGCCGATCTGGAAAAAGTGAAAACCGCATTAGCGGAGCAAGGCTATTATTTACAGCTCCCGCCACCACCCGAGAATTTATTAAAACAGCATCTTGAGGTGAACGGGAAAAAATAGTCCCGGCTGTGTTCGGGGTTAACACATCAACCGTTTAGGGGTCGTACATGTATCAACATCATAACTGGCAAGGTGCATTACTGGATTATCCCGTCAGCAAAGTGGTCTGCGTAGGCAGTAACTATGCCAAACATATTCAGGAGATGGGCAGCGCGACGCCAGACGAGCCGGTTCTGTTCATCAAACCAGAAACCGCGCTGTGCGATATTCGCCAGCCGCTGGCGCTGCCGCAGGGGTTGGGGTCGGTGCATCATGAAGTGGAGCTGGCCGTGCTGATTGGCGCGACGCTGCGTCAGGCCTCCGAAGAGCATGTGCAAAAGGCGATTGCCGGATACGGTGTCGCGCTCGACCTGACCCTGCGTGATGTTCAGGGCAAAATGAAGAAAGCGGGGCAGCCGTGGGAAAAGGCCAAAGGGTTTGATAACGCTTGCCCGATCTCCGGTTTTATTCCGGTAAGTGAATTTACCGACGATCCGCAGAACACCCCGCTCAGCCTGAAGGTTAACGGCGAGATCCGCCAGCAGGGCACCACGGCAGATATGATCCATAAAATTGTGCCGCTGATTGCCTACATGAGCCGCTTCTTTACCCTGAAACCGGGCGATGTGATCCTCACCGGTACGCCAGAAGGTGTCGGCCCGCTGCAGGCCGGTGACGAACTGGACGTCAGTTTTAACGGCCTGTCACTGAAAACTCGCGTGCTGTAAAAGCATCTTGCCGCCTGAAGAGGGCGGCAAAACTTGCAACAACGTGCCAGACTCGTTATAAGGTGCGCTCTCTTTTGACGTGTGGACATCCTGATGAACAACATTCCTTTCTGGCAAAGCAAAACTCTCGACCAAATGACAGACGTGGAGTGGGAATCGTTGTGTGACGGTTGCGGGCAGTGCTGCCTGCATAAACTGATGGATGAAGATTCGGACGAAATCTATTTCACCAACGTTGCCTGTAAGCAGCTGAACATCAAAACCTGCCAGTGTCGCAACTATGAGCGTCGCTTCGAGTACGAGCCGGATTGCATCAAGCTAACCCGTGAGAACCTGCCTACCTTCGAATGGCTGCCGCATACCTGCGCCTATCGTCTGCTGGCGGAAGGCAAAGACCTGCCAAAATGGCACCCGCTGCTGACGGGCTCCAAAGCGGCGATGCACGGTGAACGCATCTCTGTGCGTCATATTGCGGTGAAAGAGTCAGAGGTACAGGACTGGGAAGATCACATCATGAATCATCCCAACCGTGGATAAGAAAAAACCCGCCGAGGCGGGTTTTTTTTACCTGCCAAACAGGTCGCGTTTCTTGGGTTTGAACGGCTGTGCGATGAGCACCAGTAGCGCCACAATGAAGTAGGCCACAAAAATCCCCACCAGCCACTGGGGCATCTCAAGGCTCAGGAATTCCCACTGGCGCACAGAGCAGTCACCGGAAGCAACAAACACCTGCGGCAGCCATTTATCAAGCGGCAGCCAGCTCGGGAAGCGGGCGGCGAAATCACAGGTCATAAAAGGTGACGGATGCAGCTGCATCATGGTGTGCTGCCAGGAGAGCTCAATACCTTTCCAGGCGCTGTACAGCCAGATGGCAATTGCGGCATAGCGTAACGGCGATTTAGGGGCAATCGCGCCCACCAGACCCGCCCCCATAATGCCGAACAATGCACAGCGTTCGTAAATACAGAGTACGCAAGGCTGAAGTCCCATCACATGCTGGAACCACAGCGCGACCATTTCCAGCGCAAAGGCGGTCAGGGCCATTAACAACCACGCTCCGCGACCGCGAGAGCACTGGTTTAAAAATCTCAACATAATCATTTCCCTGGAACATGCTTAGAAAGCGCAGTGTAAACGAATTCGTTTTTCGCGCCACCTGTACCTGACGAAATAAAACGTAATTGGATGTTTATCGTGCGAAAAGGTAAACGGGCAGCAAGCTGCCCGATATATCAGGTTTACTGCGCGGCAAGTATACCCGCTTGTATCAACCATTGCGTACAGGGAATAAGGGTAATTTTGACGCAAAGCAATCCTACAAGCGTGAGCACCAGCGTATAGGGAAGCGCCATCCAGACCATTCGCCCATAAGAAAGACGTATGAGTGGAGCCAGCGCAGAAGTCAGCAGGAACAGGAACGCCGCCTGACCGTTGGGCGTCGCCACCGACGGCAGGTTGGTCCCGGTGTTAATTGCCACCGCCAGCAGTTCGAACTGTCCGGCGCTGATGACGCCTTGCTCCATGGCTGTTTTGGCCTCGTTGATGTAGACCGTGCCAACAAACACGTTATCCGAGATAGACGACAGCAGCCCGTTAAACAGATAAAACAGCGAAAGCTGAGCATCCGGTGCCGCCTGCAAGACAAAGGTAATGATCGGCGCGAAAAGCTTCTGGTCGATGATCACCGCGACGACCGCAAAAAAGACGGCCAGCAGGGCGGTAAAGGGCAGGGCTTCCGTAAAGGCTTTGCCAATCGCATGCTCATCCGTCACGCCAGTAAAACTGGTGGCGAGAATAATCACCGACAGGCCAATTAAACCGACTTCGGCAAGATGAAACGCCAGTGCGGCGATAAGCCAGACGCCAATGACGCCCTGTGCAATAAGACGCAGCGTCTCCTGACGCGTCCGCTGGCTACGGCTTTGCTGGTCGAATTTCTGCAGCTCCTGACGCACGGGCGCCGGAATATGCGCACCATAGCCAAAGAGGCTGAATTTCTCCACGACTACACAGGTCGCCAGACCGCACACCAGAACCGGTATGCTCACCGGTGCCATTCGCAGGAAGAAATCACCAAAATGCCAGCCCGCAGCTTTAGCAATAATCAGGTTTTGCGGTTCACCCACCATCGTCATCACGCCGCCCAGGGCGGTCCCGACGCCGGCATGCATCATCAGGCTGCGCAGGAAGGCGCGGAACTGTTCCAGCACCTCGCGGTGGTCATTATCGACCTGGCTGTCATCAAGCAGGTCATCGCCGGGACGTGAAGAGGCCACCCGGTGATAAATACCATAAAACCCGACCGCGACGCTTATCACCACGGCGACCACCGTCAGCGCATCCAGGAAGGCTGAAAGAAATGCCGCAGCCACGCAGAAAGCCAGCGACAAAAGCGTTTTTGAAGGAATGCTCAGCAGCAGGCGGGTAAAAATAAACAGCAGCAGCTGTTTCATAAAGTAGATGCCGGCCACCATAAACATCAGCAGCAGAAGCACTTCAAGGTTTGAGGCCAGTTCAGCTTTTACATGCTCGGCGCTGGTCATCCCAATGACAACCGCTTCAATGGCCAGCAAACCGCCAGGCAGCAGGGGATAGCACTTCAGCGCCATGGCCAGGGTGAAGATAAACTCCGCGACCAGCAGCCACCCGGCAATAAACGGGTGCACAATAAAGATGAGAGGATTAACAACCAGGAACACCAGAAGTATCAGCTTGTACCAGTCGGGAGACTGGCCTAAAAAATTGCGCCACAACGCGCGCCCAAAAGAAATTTCCACGACAGACGTTCTTCCCCGTGAAGTAAAACAAAACATCAGTATACGCAAAAATCACGGCCTGGAGGGGGATTCGGCTGCAATGTAAATTTCATAAAAATGAAACGGCGATCCCTCTTTTCTCTCACTGCTGCGCTATCTGCCTCTGCGAGCCTCTGGTATGATGAGTGCAATTTGCTAAAGCTGTGTAATGGAAATCTCACTATGGTCATTAAGGCGCAGAGCCCAGCGGGTTTCGCGGAAGAGTACATCATTGAAAGCATCTGGAATAATCGTTTCCCTGCAGGGTCCATTCTTCCGGCTGAACGCGAACTCTCTGAACTGATTGGCGTCACTCGCACCACGCTTCGGGAAGTGCTCCAGCGACTGGCGCGTGATGGGTGGTTGACGATTCAGCATGGCAAGCCAACAAAAGTAAACAATTTCTGGGAAACCTCCGGGCTGAATATTCTTGAAACGCTGGCGCGCCTCGATCATGAAAGCGTGCCGCAGCTGATTGATAATCTGCTCTCCGTGCGTACCAATATCGCCACCATCTTTATTCGTACGGCTTTCCGTCAGCACCCGGAAGATGCGCTCCAGGTTCTGGCCAGTGCCAACCAGGTGGAAGATCATGCGGATGCGTTTGCTACCCTTGATTACAACATCTTCCGCGGCCTGGCGTTTGCCTCCGGTAACCCGATTTACGGCCTCATCCTTAACGGCATGAAAGGGCTCTATACCCGTATCGGTCGTCACTACTTTGCCAATCCGGAAGCCCGCAGTCTGGCGCTGGGCTTTTACCACAAGCTGAGCGAGCTCTGCTCCACCGGTCAGCACGATCAGGTGTATGAAACCGTGCGCCGCTACGGCCGCGACTCCGGTGAAATCTGGCACCGGATGCAAAAAACGCTGCCGGGTGACCTGGCCATCCAGACCCGCTAAAAGAAAAAACCTCTCAGCTGAGAGGTTTTTTTTCGCCCTGACGCGGGCGTTTCGGTTCAGGCAGGCACTACAGCGTATTCATCCGCGTCGGGCAGCGCTCCAGCAGCTCCACGCTACCGTCTTCATTCTGCTGCTCCAGCAGCACGTCAAAGCCCCACAGGCGATGCACATGCTTCAGCACCTCTTTGCGCCCTTTATCCAGCGGGGCACGGTTGTGCGGGATGTAGCGCAGCGTCAGAGAGCGGTCACCGCGGAGATCCACGTTCCATACCTGAATATTGGGTTCAAGATTGCTCAGGTTGTACTGGGAAGAGAGGCGAGAGCGGATCTCCCGGTATCCCTCTTCATTATGAATCGCTGAAATTTCCAGGAAATTGTTACGGTCATCATCCAGCACGGTGAAGAAGCGGAAATCGCGCATGATCTTCGGCGACATAAACTGGCTAATAAAGCTCTCATCCTTGAAATCGCGCATCGCAAAATGCAGCGTTTCCAGCCAGTCCGAACCGGCAATATCCGGGAACCAGTATTTGTCCTCTTCCGTTGGCGACTGGCAGATACGTTTGATGTCCTGGAACATCGCAAAGCCGAGGGCATACGGGTTGATGCCGCTGTACCACGGGCTGTTATAAGGCGGCTGGAACACCACGTTGGTATGGCTGTGGAGGAATTCCATCATAAACCGTTCGGTAACTTTCCCCTCGTCATACAGATGGTTGAGGATGGTGTAATGCCAGAATGTCGCCCAGCCTTCGTTCATCACCTGCGTCTGTTTTTGCGGATAGAAGTACTGGCTGACCTTACGCACAATGCGCAGGATCTCACGCTGCCATGACTCCAGCAGCGGCGCGTTCTTCTCCATAAAGTAGAGCAGATTTTCCTGTGGCTCAGACGGGTAGCGGCGCGCCTCAGCGACAGCTTTCTCTTCTTCACGCTTAGGCAAGGTGCGCCACAGCATATTCACCTGGCTTTGCAGATACTCCTCGCGGCTTTTCTGCCGGGCTTTCTCCTCTTGCAGGGAAATTTTCTGCGGCCGTTTGTAACGGTCTACGCCGTAGTTCATCAGCGCATGGCAGGAGTCGAGCAGTTTCTCCACTTCATCGACGCCGTAGCGCTCTTCGCAGTCGGTAATGTATTTACGGGCGAAGATCAGGTAATCGACGATCGAGCTGGCGTCCGTCCAGCTGCGGAAAAGATAGTTATTCTTGAAAAAAGAGTTGTGCCCGTAGCAGGCATGCGCCATCACCAGCGCCTGCATGGTAATGGTGTTCTCTTCCATCAGGTAAGCGATACACGGGTTGGAGTTGATGACGATTTCATACGCCAGCCCCTGCTGGCCGTGTTTATACAGCCGTTCTGTTTCAATAAATTTCTTACCAAACGACCAGTGCGGATAATTGATCGGCATCCCGACGCTGGAATAGGCATCCATCATCTGTTCGGAGGTTATGACTTCAATCTGGTGAGGATAGGTATCCAGGCGATAGAGTTTTGCTACCCGGTCGATTTCAGCGAGGTAGACATCCAGCAACTCAAAGGTCCAGTCGGGTCCATCGCTGAGACGTGTGTTGTCCTTGTTCAGGGAATCAATAGTAGCCATTAGCGCGCCCTCGTTGTGGGTGCTCTCTCTGTCTGGAGAGCCTCCTTTCAAGCATAGATCAACGTGTTAGAAAGCGTGCTGGAGCAGAAATTTTTTCTTTACGATTTCCCGTTTTCAATACGGTAAAAAAAGCGGTTCATGCAGAGTTTTATGCTGGTTAAAAATAACGCGCAGCAGGAGATCCCAAATAAGTCCTTTCCCCGCCAGTAGGGGAAGATGTGAGATAAGTCACCATAAAAAAGTCGTATGTTGAATAATATTTTCAACTAGGTTATCAATCTGTAATTAGAAGATTGTTCTTTTGCACATTATGGAGTGGCTATGCGTGTTGTCATACTGGGAAGTGGTGTGGTTGGCGTAACCAGCGCCTGGTATTTAAGTCAGGCGGGGCATGACGTAACCGTTATCGATCGTGAACCAGGCCCTGCGCTGGAAACCAGCGCGGCGAATGCCGGGCAAATCTCTCCGGGCTATGCGGCACCGTGGGCGGCTCCCGGCGTGCCACTGAAGGCGATTAAATGGATGTTCCAGCGCCATGCGCCGCTGGCCATTAGCCTCGACGGCACGCAGTTCCAGCTTAAGTGGATGTGGCAGATGCTGCGCAATTGCGACACCCGCCATTACATGGAAAACAAAGGGCGTATGGTGCGTCTGGCGGAATACAGCCGTGACTGCCTGAAAACCTTGCGCGCCACCACAGGCATCGAGTACGAAGGCCGTCAGGGCGGTACGCTGCAGCTGTTCCGCACGGCGCAACAGTACGAAAACGCCACCCGCGATATCGCCGTGCTGGAAGATGCCGGTGTTCCGTACCAACTCCTCGAGGCCAGTCAGCTGGGACAGGTTGAACCGGCGCTGGCGGAGGTGTCCCACAAACTGACGGGCGGCCTGCGTTTACCCAACGATGAAACCGGCGACTGTCAGCTCTTTACCCAGCGTCTGGCGCAGATGTGCGAGCAGGCAGGGGTAACATTCCGCTTTAACACGCCCGTCGATAAATTGCTGTCGGAAGGCGGTAATATTTACGGCGTGAAGTGCGGCGAAGAGGTGATCAAAGCGGATGCCTACGTCATGGCCTTTGGCTCTTACTCCACCGCCATGCTGAAGGGCATTCTGGACATTCCGGTCTATCCGCTGAAGGGGTACTCCCTGACCATCCCGGTGAAAGAGGACAGCGGTGCACCCGTCTCCACCATTCTGGATGAAACCTATAAAATCGCCATTACCCGTTTCGACAACCGTATCCGCGTAGGCGGCATGGCGGAGATTGTCGGCTTCAACACCGAGCTGCTGCAGCCGCGTCGTGAAACGCTGGAGATGGTCGTGGGCGATCTCTTCCCGCGCGGCGGTTTTGTCGAGCAGGCCACGTTCTGGACCGGTCTGCGTCCAATGACGCCAGACGGCACGCCGATTGTGGGCCGCACCCCGTTCAAAAACCTGTGGACGAATACCGGACACGGCACCCTCGGCTGGACAATGGCCTGTGGCTCAGGGCAGCTGTTGAGCGACTTGATTTCCGGGCGCACCCCGGCAATTCCGTTTGACGATTTAAGTGCCGCGCGCTATCAATCTGGGTTCACCCCCTCGCGTCCACAGCACCTGCACGGCGCGCATAACTAAGGAGTTGTCATGTCCCGTCCTGTTCTGGCTCAGCTGGACTTGCAGGCCCTGAAGGATAACCTGCAGATTGTTCGCCGTGCTGCGCCAGGTTCACGTGTCTGGTCGGTGGTGAAAGCGAACGCCTACGGCCACGGTATTGACCGCATCTGGAGCGCGCTCAGCGCGACCGACGGTTTTGCGTTACTGAATCTGGAAGAGGCCATTTTGCTGCGCGAGCGCGGCTGGAAAGGCCCTATCTTATTGCTGGAAGGGTTCTTCCATGCCGACGATCTGCCGTTGCTGGATAAGTACCGGCTGACCACCAGCATTCACAGCAACTGGCAGGTTAAAGCCCTGCAGGACGCCAGACTGCATGCTCCGCTCGACATTTATCTCAAGGTGAACAGCGGCATGAACCGCCTGGGCTTCCAGCCCGAGCGGGTACATACGGTATGGCAACAGCTGCGCGGCATCAGGAATGTGGGCGAAATGACGCTGATGGCGCACTTTGCCGACGCGGAAAAGCCCGATGGCATCGCCGAGGCGATGGTGCGGATTGAGCAGGCGGCTGAAGGTCTGGCGTGTTCGCGCTCGCTCTCTAACTCGGCGGCCACGCTGTGGCACCCGGAGGCGCACTACAGCTGGGTACGCCCGGGGATCATTCTGTACGGCGCGTCACCGTCAGGGCAGTGGCAGGATATTGCTAACAGCGGCCTGAAACCGGTGATGACCCTGCGCAGCGAAATCATCGGCGTACAAACGCTGAAGGCCGGTTCCACGGTGGGCTACGGCAGCCGTTACCGGGCGACAGGCGAACAGCGAATTGGCATTGTGGCGGGAGGCTATGCCGACGGCTACCCGCGTATCGCTCCGACCGGCACGCCGGTGTGGGTGGATGGTGTTCGCACGGGTACCGTGGGGACGGTCTCAATGGATATGCTCGCGGTAGACCTCACGCCGTGCCCGCAGGCGGGGATTGGTTCACCGGTTGAGCTGTGGGGAAATGAAATTAAAATTGACGATGTGGCCGCTGCTGCAGGAACCGTTGGCTATGAGCTGATGTGCGCTCTGGCGCCGCGCGTACCGGTTGTGACGGTGTAACTATGCGATGTGCCGGGGGGCGATAACGCCTTCCCCGGCCAGTAAGACACGAAACCTAAACTACTCTGACTCTTCTTCCATCGGCCTTACGCCGACTTTGCGTACCGCGTTATCTTCTTTCTCGGCCACTGTCCAGATCATCCCGGCAAACTCGACCTGGTCACCGACAACGGGTGCTGCGCCAAGCAGTTGCTGGATAATTTCCCCCAGCGTTTGCTGCTTATCGCGATACTCCAGCCCTTCATCCAGACCGTAAATCAAGGCAACATCTGCAAATTTGGCGCTCGCTTCCAGAATAAAATCGCCGAAGAAACGCTGATCCAGCGCCACCGGTGGCGACTGGCTGAACAATTTACCCAGCGCGGGCAGGTCGCGCTCGCGGCCAATCACGCACAAAATATCCCCTTCACGCAGACGGGTGCTGCCGGTAGGGTGAAGCAGAACATTGTCGCGGAACAACGCGGCAATCCGCGTTTCGGCGGGCATATGCAGATCGCGCAGCGACGCGCCCACGCACCATTTGTCTTCGCTAAGCTGATACACAAACTGTTCCCACGGGTTTTCCGGATGAATATCCAGCCCCACCCGGGAGACGGGCCAGCCAACGGGGGGGATCACCACTTTTGCCTTTTTCGCCGCCCAGCCGAGTGACGTGCCCTGGAAGAGGAGTGAAATCAAAACAACGAAGAATGCGACGTTGAAGAACAGTCGGGCGTTATCCAGACCCGCCATCATCGGGAACACGGCAAGGATAATCGGCACCGCGCCGCGCAGACCCACCCAACTGATAAAGATACGCTCGCGCAGGTTAAAGCCGCGAAACGGCAGCAGGCCTGCAAACACCGACAGTGGACGGGCGAAGAAGATCATCCACGCCGACAGCATCAGCGCCGGCACGGCGATAGGCAGCAGGTCTGAAGGGGTAACCAGCAGGCCAAGCACCAGGAACATGCCAATCTGCGCCAGCCAGGCCAGTCCGTCGAAGTTCTGCAAAATGGCGTGACGGTTGCGAATAGGGCGGTTACCCATCAGGAAGCCGCAGAGGTAGACGGCAAGAATGCCGCTGCCATCCAGCGCGGTGGTGACGGCAAAAATCAGAATGCCCCCGCTCAGCGCCAGCAGAGGGTAAAGCCCGGCGGGAAGTGAAATCCGGTTGATCATCTGCTGCAGGAGATAGCCGCCGCCGAGGCCAAGAATAATCCCCAGACCAAACTGCTGCAGGATATGCCAGGCAAACATCCAGCTCAGCCCGCTTTCGTGCTGCTGGATCATCTCAATCAGCGTGATGGTGAGAAACACCGCCATGGGATCGTTACTGCCGGATTCAATCTCAAGCGTGGAGCCAACACGTTCGTTAAGCCCTTTACCGCCAAGCAGGGAAAAGACCGCCGCCGCATCGGTTGAACCGACAATAGCGCCAATCAGCAAGCCTTCCATGATATTGAGATGGAACAGCCAGGCGGCCATCATCCCGGTCAGGCCGGATGTGATTAATACGCCTACGGTCGCGAGCGACAGCGCTGGCCCTAAGGCGACGCGGAACGAGCTCGCCTGAGTGCGCATCCCGCCGTCCAGCAGGATCACTGCCAGCGCGAGGTTACTCACCATGTAGGCGAAAGGGTAGTTATCGAAAGGAATACCGCCGATGCCATCGATGCCAGCCAGCATGCCGATAGCAAGGAAAATAACGAGAATAGGTATGCCGAGACGCGATGAAAATGAACTTAATAATATACTACAGGTTACAAGCACAGAACCCAGAATGAAAAGGCTGATTATCGCTGCGGCATCCAATGTTGTCTTACTCCCACCTCAATGTTAACGCTGTTACTAAAACCCTAACATATTAACCACGGCAACAGCGTTTTATTAAGGGGTTTAACGGCTTTTTTATGCCTTTATGACCGGATGACCGCTTATTGTTAACCGACTGCCTGAATCATCATGTATCAGGGACGCATGTGCCCCCAGCGCAAGGGTTACGGTTTGTTGCTCATGGCCAAAATCCAGACCAGTGATAACCGGGATATCGAGACGGGAACGGATGAAATCAACCATCGTTTCAAGGGAGTAACCGGCGTCGTAATCATTGGGTGCCGCACCGCTAAAACTGCCCAGCACAATTGCTGACTGACGTTCAAGGATCCCGGCATGATAAAGCTGCAATAACATGCGCTCGACGCGGAACGGATGTTCGTTAATATCTTCCAGCACCAGAATACCGTCTTCGATGTCCGGCAGCCACGGCGTACCGATGAGCGAGACCAGCATTGCCAGGTTACCGCCCCAGAGTTGGCCTTCACAGGCCCAGTGCGGCCCCTGGCCTTGCCACGTTATGCTGTAGGTTGGGTTTCGCAGGGCGCGCCAGAAATGCTCAAGGGTAAACGCATCGAGCGCTGGCGCACCAAAATTTCCGGCCAGCATCGGGCCGCTGAAGGTAATGACGTTATGCAGCGCCAGCAGCCCAAGCTGGATCACCGTGAAGTCGCTGTGGCCGCATATCAGCAGCGGGTCCTGCTGTTGACGCTGTGCCAGACCTTGCCAGTCAATGCTCTCCAGTAACCGGCTCGCACCGTAGCCCCCCCGCACCGCAAGCACGATCCGATCCTCACCCTTCAGGTTCACCAGGCTGTTGATATCATTCAGTCTCTGGGCCTCGGTGCCGGCAAAACGCTGCTGGCGGCGAGGGATAATCGTCTGATTTTCTACCTGGTGGCCGAAGCCCAGTAAGCGCTGAACGCCCCGTTGTGCCGCGTCTTGATTGATGCAGTAGCCCGACGGTGCGATAAGATGAAACTGAGACATGGCAATTCCTTGCTGAATGAGAAACTAATTGTCTATATCATGCCGCTTATACGCTGCCCGCTTCAAGGGGCGGCGCACTGCGATGACCGGCTATAAGGATAGATGACGTGAAATTGAGATGGTTTGCTTTTTTGATTGTGTTGCTTGCGGGCTGTAGTTCCAGACATGACTATCAAAATCCGCCCTGGAACCCGGAAGTGCCGGTGAAACGGGCCATGCAGTGGATGCCGATCAGCGAGCAAGCCGGGAAGGCATGGGGCGTCAGTCCGCGTCTTATCACCGCGATTATTGCCGTTGAATCCGGCGGTAATCCCACGCTTGTCAGCAAATCAAACGCAGTGGGGCTGATGCAGCTTAAAGCGTCTACCGCAGGTAAAGAGGTCTACCGCTACATGGGCTGGAGCGGTCAGCCGTCGACCAGCGAGCTGAAGAACCCGGAGCGTAATATCTCCATGGGGACAGCCTATCTCAGCATTCTGGAGCATGGCGTACTGAAGGGCATCGACGACCCGGAAGTGATGCAATACGCGCTGGTGGTCTCTTACGTCAACGGGGCCGGGGCGCTGTTGCGAACCTTCTCCTCTGACCGTAAAGAGGCGATAGAAGAGATTAACGGCATGGACAAAGATGAATTCGTTGAACATGTGGCGAAAAATCATCCGGCACCACAGGCTCCGCGTTACATCTGGAAAGTACAGAAAGCGATGGATGCCATGTAATGCCGCAGGCGGGCGGCGGTCACGCTGCCCGTTTTCCTCACAGAACTTTATTCGCACGTTCCCGTGCTTCGCGCTCCAGTGCAAAGATAATGCGCTGCAGTTCGCGCTCTGAACCGGGTCCGACGTTCAGGAAGCGGAAACTCAAACGTGGCGTGGTAATCGTTTCGTTTTTGCTGTCCACCACCTTACGCTCGCTGATGGCAATCAACTGGGCATCAAAATAAAACCGTCCCCAGCCGGCCATATCCAGTTCAATTTGCGAGAATCGCATGCCTTCGACCAGTCCGTCAGGTTTCGGCGTATCCATCAGCGCGCCCATACCGCCCAGCGACAGGTCGAAGAGGCGGAAACGGAGCTCTTTTTTGTCCGGCATTTTAGCCTTACAAAAATAGGCAGGGTGAAGGGGGGCGCTGATGCGGAAATATTCCCGGCGCTGCACAAACCACAGGTTGGCAGGCAGCGGTGTGACAAAGGCGGGAAGACCCTGGTATTCGCTCATCTCAAGGCGCGGAAGCACAAATTCCACTTTTGCACCGTGGGTCTCTGCCATCACCGCGAGTTTCTCTGCTTTCAGTGCGGCGCGGTTTTCATACTCCTGACTGCCCAGATCGATAACCAGTCGCTCCTGCGAGACGTCGAGGATCTTGCTGATGAACTGATTGTTTGACCAGCTGATGCGCAGCGGCACTTCACCTTTTTGCAGGTCACGCAATACCCCTAATACAGCCAGCGGATTTTGCTTGAGGAACTGCTCACTGTAATTACTCACGCCGGATGGCTCCTTGATAGATGACAGACTGTCTTTGCGTTATCGGCACTGCACAATGAAACTTAATACAAACCGATGAGTTTTTTTTCAGATTGCAGAGAAGATAAGTCGGTGAGATGAAATTAGTTTTCCAGGGATGACCTATACTTAAGTTACCTGCGCAGAAGGTTTTCTGCGCATGCATTAAACCTGCAAGAGGGCATCGCTATGGGTATTATCGCCTGGATTATCTTTGGTCTAATTGCTGGCGCTATCGCTAAACTTATCATGCCGGGAAATGATGGCGGCGGCTTCATACTGACGTGTGTGCTCGGTGTCGTGGGGGCGGTTGTAGGCGGCTGGCTGGCGACGATGTTTGGCTTTGGTGGTAGCATCAGCGGTTTTGACCTGCACAGTTTCCTGGTGGCTGTCGTGGGTGCCATTGTGGTGCTGGGCATTTTCAGGTTACTGCGACGGGCATAACTTCACTAAAACGGCTCTCAAGGAGGGCCGTTTTTTTACGTGCATATTGATTTGCTAATCGAAATGATAATAATTGTCGTTCCTGATTACATTTAATCACAAGACGACTTTATGAACCCCTCTCGTTTCACGTTATGCGCGTTGGCAGGAGCCGTGACGCTGGCATTGCAGGTACAGGCGTTTGCCGAAGAATCAACCATCGTAGTCACGGACTCAGCGCAGGGCAGCGTACTGCCCGACTGGACGAACAGCGCAACCAAATCAGCCGTTGCCGAGAGTAAAACCCCGCAGGTGATCAATACCCTGTCGGCACAGGAAATCGATAAACGTCACGCGAACTCCGTGAATGAGATCCTGCGCTATGCACCGGGTGTGTCGACCGAGGTGCGCGGAAACACCTCCTACATGAGCGAATATAAAATTCGCGGATTTACCGTCGATCAGGAGTTCTACAACGGGCTGCAGTTGCCCTATAACGTTACCGGCAATACCAAAGCCCGCATCGATCCGCTGTTGGTTGAAAGCGTTGATATCCTCAAAGGTCCCTCATCGGTACTGTACGGCGGTGCCTCGCCGGGTGGGCTGGTGAATATTCAGAGTAAAAAACCGCAACAAGCCGCCCGGACCGAACTGGGCTTTAACACCGGCAACCGTAACCTGAAAGAGGGGTATCTGGATTCGACCGGGCAAATTGCCGATAGCGACTGGAACTACCGTCTGCTGGGGAAAGCGACGGAGAGTGACGATCAGCCGCACACCTCCCGGTATGAAAACTACCTGGTTGCGCCGTCTGTCACCTGGCAACCGGACAACAAAACGCGTCTCACCCTTGATGCGCTGGCGCAAAACTCCCCAAGCCTGACGCCGTCTAACCCGCTGCCGCTCGCCTGGCTGCGTTCGAAATATGCGGGCAAGCGAGATTATGCCGGCGACGAATGGAGCGGGTTTAAACAGCGCCAGTGGATGCTGGGTTACAGCTTTGAACATGAATTTGACAGCGGCTGGGGCTTTAACCAGAAGGCACGCTATTTTGACATCGATACCCACCAGCGCAGTATTTATGCAACCGGGCCGGGCAGTGAAGTCAACCAGCTTAACCGCTTTGCCTACACCACGGATGAAGATCTCCGGAGCGTCAACATTGATAATCAGGTGACCAAAACCGTTGCGCTGGGTGAGTGGAAACACCATCTGCTGGCCGGGTTTGATTACCAAAAGCTGAATTCCCACTTCCACTACCGCTATGCCTCGACAACACCGGGGATTGATATGCGCAATCCGGACTATTCACAGGTCCATGAGGATGCGCTGGGGCTGTATACCGCGCAGAAAAACCGTCTGAGCTATCAGCAGAATGGGTATTACCTGCAGGATCAGGTGGAGTTTGGCGGCTTAAATCTGTTGGGCAGCCTGCGCTATGATGATTATCGCTCCGTCACCACCGATTATCTGCATAACGGCGACAAGGCGTGGGTATCGCAGGATCGCGTTACCAAACGACTGGGCGCGCTCTACGCCTTCGACAACGGTCTCTCTCCGTTTATCAGCTATTCAGAAGGGTTTGCCCCGGTCTCGCCGCAGGGAACCCTGACGGCGAAAGAGGTCAAGCCGACCACCAGCAAGCAGGTGGAGGGCGGGGTGAAATATCTGCTGGCAGAGTACGCCACCACCTTTACCGCCTCGGTGTTTAGTATTCGCCAGAAGAATGTCGTCACCTCCGATCCCGGCTTCCTGAACTATCGTCAGACCGGCGAAGTGGAGTCTAAAGGGGCGGAGTTGTCTGTGATTGGCCGTCCGACAGACAATCTGAACCTGATGGCCAACTACGCATACACTCACGCCATCAATACGCAGGACGATAAGTATCAGGGCAAACGCCCTACGCAGGTGCCGGAAAATGCATTCAACCTGTGGGGGGATTACACCTTTGAGAATACGCCACTGAAAGGATTGATGCTGGGGGCCGGGGCGCGCTACACCGGGCCGATGGAGATTTCACCGGCGAACGACGCGGGTAAACTCGGTGGCACCACGCAGTACGATCTGGCGGCATCCTATCGGATGGGCGAAATTCTGCCTTCGCTTGAAGGGCTGACCCTGAAAGCGAGCGCGCAGAACATCACCAATAAAGAGACGTTGACCTGTTACGATGCGACCAACTGCTGGATTGGACGTGACCGAACCTATCAGTTAGGCGCGAGCTACAGCTTCTGACGCCCTGTTAAACCCCGTAAGACGGCCCATTCACCCTCTCCTGGTGGGAGAGGGTGAGGGAATGCGGCCGCTTTATTGCGCCGTACTTTTCGCCGGCGCGACAGCATCGTTTGCCGCCGGCTGATTCTCCGGCACGCTGTCGCACGGTTTCTCTTTCGGACACACCAGATCCAGCATTTTCAGCGTCACGCCGTTGCTCCAGCCGAAGCCATCCTGCAGCGGATATTCGCCGCCGCCGCCCCCTGTACCGGTACTCGAAACGTCGTACTTCTCTACCAGCTTCTGTTCGCGGTCATAGGTATGCTGAACATTTTTCAGGAAGCGCCAGGTCACATCCATTGCCACCTTATCCTGCCCGTAATTCTGCAACCCCTCTGTCGCCACCCACTGCAACGGTGCCCAGCCGTTAGGTGCATCCCACTGCTGGCCGCTGTTGATGGTGGTGGTGGAAATGCCGCCCGGTTTGAGCAGGCGTGACGATGCCGCTGCAGCGACCTTATCAGCGCGATCCTGCGAAGCCGCCTTCACATAGAGCGGATAAAGTGCGGCTGCCGTAAGCTGATTACGCACCTTTTTGCTCTTAAGATCGTAATCCGCGTACCAGCCCTCTTTATCATTCCACAGATGGCTCTCGATCGCTTTCTGACGCGCGGTCGCCAGCGCGTCATACTTGCTGGCAGCGGAGGTATCGCCGGATGCCTGGCTTGCCCTGGCCAGCAGTTTTTCCATCTTAAACATCAGGGCGTTAAGATCGACAGGCACAATGCTGGTGGTGCGGATCGTGCCCAGTTTTTGCGGATCGTCCATCCAGCGGGAGCTAAAGTCCCACCCCGAGGCGGCCGCTGAGCGTAAATCGCGGTAGATCTCCGTGGCCGGTCGGTTAGGATTGCTTTTAGCGGTGGTAATATCATCGAGCCAGGATTCAGGACGCGGCGTATCGCGGTCATCCCAGTAGCGGTTGAGCACTGAGCCATCGTCCAGCTTCACCACACGTTTGTTGGCTTGTCCGGCCTGCAGCGTGTCGGCCCCCTCCATCCAGTAGGCGTACTCTTTCTCCATTTGCGGACGGTATTTCTTCAGCGCATCGCTGTCATGGGTCGCCAGCAACTCGACCATCAGCGCGAAGAACGGAGGCTGGGAGCGGCTCAGGTAGTAGCTGCGGTTGCCGTTCGGGATATGTCCCCAGCTGTCCAGCTCGTAAGCGAAGTTGTCGACCATATCGCTGATTTTGTCCCAGTGGCCACTCTCAGCCAGCCCTAACATGGTGAAATAACTGTCCCAGTAGTAGACCTCGCGAAAACGTCCGCCAGGCACGACATAGGGTTTAGGCAGCGGCAGAAGGGAATCCCACTTATTACTCGCTTTATCGGTGGTGCGGGTCAGTACGGGCCAGAGGTCATCAATGTGTGCACGCAAACTTTGCCCGGCAGGCGGAACGTATTTTTCACCCTCCGCTGGCAGCGTAAAGTTCATTTCCACAAAGTGCTTCAGATCGAAGCCAGACTGAGTGCGCTGCATCCGATAATCCGCCAGAATCATCAGCGGATCGCTTTTCGGCACGGCGTCAGCAAAGGTCTTTTGATCGGGAAACAGTTTGGCACTTTGCACATCATTAAAGAGAGGACCAAGTAAAATATCGGGGGAGCTTGTCTGGGTGGTGAGGTGTTCTTCCGCATAACCCCATGTTGTCACACCGAGTAACGCGCCGCCCAAAGCCAGGTGCAAAAGAGCAGGGCGTAGTGTACGAGGTCTTATCATCGGTTCATCTCCTGTATTCGCTGAGCAGCGTTGCCGCTGTTATCAATCACCTGAAAACCTTAGACGAATATTGGCCGCTTCGCGTGTCGAATATCCCATTTTGCGCATAACCAGACAATTTACCGTCTGGTTATGCGCCGGAAGGAATTGGGAGAATTTGCTATCTCGATGAAAGGTAATTCTTTTTTATGATAAATAATTATATTGCTTTTAATTTAATCAATGGGCGCAAATCATGGCGCGATAATAAAATGCGCGGAGTGATCTTTTATTCCGTAATAGCGCAAGGCTCTCCCTTAGCACGCCCCATAATTAAATCGCGAAAGCGACTGGCAAAAAATACGCAGCGCTAACGCCTGGCTCAGACCTCTTCCGGGGTCTGGCTGGTCTCGCGCAATGTGCCCGGCGCATGCCCAATAATGCGCTTAAATGCCCGACTGAACGCGGCCAGTGAACCGTACCCCAGACGCAACGCGACGGTTTCAATGGGCTGATTTTCGTGGCGGATGTACTGAATGGCCAGCCGCATCCTCAGTTCGCTGAGATATTTTGCCGGTGTGGTTCCCGTGGCCGCCAGAAAACGTTCAGCAAACACGGAGCGGGAAGTGCCCGCTTCTTTCGCCAGATCCGCCACGCTCCAGTTCAGGCCTGGCTGCTGATGCATGGCGTAAATGGCCCGGCTCAAACGCGGGTCGCGCAATACCTGCACCCAGCCGGTAGCTTTGCCGCAGCCTCCTTCAACCCAGCCACGCACGATCAACGCGGCCACCACGTCGGCAAGTCGCGCGAGGATCCCGGCGAATCCGGCCTGGCGGGTCATTGATTCCCGCTCCATCGCTGCCAGCAGCGGATGAATTTCCGGCCATGTGGACATCAGCCGGCTCACCATCATCACTTCCGGCATCGCCTTGATCAGCGGCTGCATCCCGCCCAGTTCAAAATCCATGCATCCACTGAAGATGATGGTGTTCTCGCTTTCCGGACACGGCTCACAGGTGATCGCACAGACCGAACCGCAGATAGGCTCGCTGGGGAATGCACTGACCGGGGTAATGCTGGCGTGCTCGTCAGAGAGCAGGGCATGGGCGTTGCCGTTTGGGATAAAAAGGGCGTCGCCGCCATTCAGCGTGAAGGTGGCGCCACTCTCCATACGCAAAAGGGCGCTACCGTGGCTGACAAAATGGAACTGGGCTTTGCCGGGCGCCTGGTGAAACGCCACGCCAAACGGCGCGCTGGCCTCAATCCGACGGTATTTCACGCCCGACAGGCGCATGCCGCGCAAAAGTTCGCTGATCAAATCGGGTGACTGAGCGGTCATGTCGCAACTCCGGACGAATAATCAATAAGTGGAGATTATATGTCATAGATCGTCCAGGGTGAACCCACTATGCTTTTGCGACAGTTGTCACATTTTTATAACGGGAGAACAACAGATGAATTCATGTGTCGTGGCGAGAGAGGCGGTCACGCCTGCAAAACCCGCCTGGCGAGCCGTCTACTCACTGGGGCTCGGCGTATTCGGCCTGATCACAGCAGAATTCCTGCCCGCCAGTTTGCTGACGCCGATGGCCGCGAGTCTGGGGGTGTCCGAGGGGATGGCCGGACAAGCGGTGACGGCCACTGCGCTGGTGGCGCTGGTCACCGGGTTGCTCATCACGCCGGCCACCAAAAATATCGACCGTCGCTGGGTATTGATGTTCTTCTCGGTGCTGCAGATCATCTCCAGCCTGCTGGTGGCCTTTGCGCCCACGCTGCACGTCCTGCTGATGGGCCGGCTGTTGTTGGGTGTGGCGATCGGGGGATTCTGGGCGATGTCGACCGCCACGGCGATGCGCCTGGTGCCCGCCGATAAAGTGCCGAAAGCGCTGGCGGTGATCTTCTCCAGCGTCTCGATTGCGACGGTGGTGGCGGCGCCGCTGGGAAGCTATCTGGGTAGCCTGATTGGCTGGCGTAACGTCTTTATTCTCTGCATTCTGCCGAGCATGCTGGCGCTGCTGTGGCAGCTCTGGGTACTGCCGTCCATGAAGCCGGAAAGCAGCGGCAGCCTGAGTACGCTGTTCCGCGTGCTGCGTCGTCCGGGGATGATTGGCGGCATGCTGGCGACCATTCTTATCTTCAGCGGCCACTTTGCCTTCTTTACCTACCTGCGTCCGTTCCTTGAAACGGTGGGGCAGGCGAGCGTGGAGAGCATCTCGCTGATCCTGCTGGGCTTTGGGATTGCCAACTTCATCGGCACCTCCGTCGCCGGGCATCTGCTGGCGCGTAACCTGCGCCTGACGCTGGCACTGGTACCGTTCGCGATGGGCGTGCTTGCTCTCACCATGGTGGCGTTTGGTCATCTGGCGATGCTGGACGGGTTACTGGTCGCGCTGTGGGGCTTTGCGTTTGGTCTGGTACCGGTGGGCTGGTCAACGTGGCTTGCCACCACCGTGCCGGATGAAGCCGAAAGTGCGGGTGGTCTGCTGGTGGCCTCTATCCAGCTGGCGATAAGCGCCGGTGCGGCAGTGGGCGGGGCGGTATTCGACCTCAACGGTGCCAGCGGCGTCTTCGCGGGCAGCGGTTTCCTGCTGGTGACGGCCATGGTAATTGTATTTATGGGCGTGAAAGTCAAAGCAGAGTGACGAACGCGTGCCCGGTCAGCGAAAGGCTACCGGGCAGCGACACCCACTCAGAGTGGGAACGGGGGGAAGGTTACAACCCTTTCTTATCCATCAGCACCGCCAGATCCACCAGACGGTTTGAGAATCCCCACTCGTTGTCATACCACGCCAGGATCTTCACCATTTTGCCGCCAATCACGAGGGTGGAGAGCCCGTCGATAATTGACGAGCGCGGGTCGCCCTGATAATCACTGGAAACCAGCGGTTCATCGCTGTAACCCAGAATGCCTTTCAGGGGGCCACTGGCAGCGGCTTTCCGGAAGGCGTCATTCACCTCCTCGGCGGTAACGTCACGGCTCAGGGTTACCGTCAAATCCACAATCGACACCACCGGAACCGGCACGCGCAGGGAATACCCGGTCAGTTTACCGTCAAGTGAGGGGATCACTTTCCCCAGCGCTTTCGCCGCACCGCTGGAGTAAGGCACAATCGACAGCGCTGCCGCACGTGCACCGCGCAGATCCTTCTCTGGCTGATCGTGCAGTGCCTGACTGTTGGTATAAGCGTGCGTGGTGTTCATCAGGCCATGCTCAATACCGAACTGCTGATGCAGAACCTGAGCGGCGGGGGCCAGGCCATTGGTCGTACAACTGCCGTTACTCACTACGTAATGCTGAGCCGGATCGTACTGTTCATGGTTGACACCCATGACCACCGTCAGGTCATCGTTTTTGCCGGGGGCGGAGATGATGACGCGCTTAGCCCCACCGTGCGTGATATGCACGGCTGCTTTTTCCCGTTCCGTAAAGAAGCCTGTGGCTTCTATAACCACGTCAACGCCGGCATCACGCCACGCGATATTCGCCGGATCGCGTTCGCTAAAGACGACGATCCGCTGGCCATCGACCTGCAGTGCCCCGTCTGCGGCTTCAACGGGAGCCGGCAGCGTGCCGAGAAGGGAATCATGTTTGAGCAGATGGGCGAGGGTTTTGCTGTCCGTCAGATCGTTAATTGCCACAATCTGCACATCCGGGTTACCCAGCGCCGCGCGCAGGAAATTACGTCCGATACGGCCGAAACCGTTAATGCCGACCTTAACCATAGTGCACTCCTTATCTCTGTTGTCTGGAGTCACTGTAGGCGTCAGGCCGGATGGCGTAAACGACAAAAAAGGATCACATTATGCCATTTTGCGACAGTGGAAGCGCTGACGATACTCGCCAGGCGTGAGGTGGAGTTGTTTCTCAAAGACGCGACGCAAATTGATGCTGCTGCCAAACCCGCTCTGCTCAGCAATGCGTTCGAGAGGGTTGCTGGTCTGTTCAAGCAGTTGCCGGGCGGCGGCAAGGCGTGCTTCAGTGACATAACGCGCCGGAGAGGCGCCTGTTTCACGGGTGAACACGCGGGTGAAATTGCGCGGGCTCATCGCCGCTTTGTGCGCCAGATTTTCCACGCACAGGTCAGCGGTCAGGTTCTCCAGGATCCAGGTTTGCAGGTCGCTTATCGGGCCGGAGGTGCCGGGCTGCTGAAGATTATAGCGACTGAACTGCAGCTGCCCGCCGGGGCGGCGCAGATACATCACCATATCCTGCGCCACCTCGCGAGCGAGGGTAAAACCGTAATCGTCTTCCACCAGCGCCAGGGTCAAATCAAACCCGGAGCTAACCCCACCGGAGGTCCAGATGGGACCGTCCTGAATATACAGCGGGCCACCTTCCACATGGATGGCCGGGTACTGGGTTTGCAGGGTCTCCAGCAGCCGCCAGTGGGTGGTCGCCCGGCGTCCATCAAGCAGGCCGGTCTGGGCCAGCAGCATCGCGCCGCCGCAAATGGAGGCTATCCGCCGCGCGTGTGGCGCAGCCAGGTGCAGCCAGTCCACCACCGCCGTGCTCTCCTGCTCGTTCATTCCGCGGCCGGTGATAATAATCGTATCAAGCGGTTCACGCGGATCCAGCTCCGGCAGGCGATAATCCGCCAGCAGATTCAGGCCGGACTGGCCGTGGATCACCTGGTGAGGCTGGGTGGTGGCGATGATAATGCGGTAACAGGGATGGGCTAGGCCTTCCGGATGCAGCCGGTTCGCCTGCATCAGAATGTCTGCGATACCGGCGGCTTCAAACAGCATGCCGCCGTCAGGGACGATAATCAGGATCTTCTTCATGTCCTGAAAAGTACCTTTATTGCAAAATAAGTCAAGCTGCGAACGAGAGGGAGATCTCGCGCTGCCCGCGTTTCTGGCAAAGCAAAGCGATATAAGTTCTTTGTTATTTCAGGCGTTTTCCCCGATCGTCAGGGCATTCTCTCTGGCGAAACGGCGTCTGAAGGCATGGGTAAACAAAGCTCCCTCTATTTACATCCGCAACAACGCGATCAAATTCACCACCTCGCCTCGGGGTTTTTGTGGCGAAGCGAACTGCCCACGTGGATCGTCATCATCACCCTTTACAGTGGCTGGTTTGCCACGCTGGCGTACTGGAAAACGCTGGGATTGCTGCCCGCTACGCTGCTGCTCATCGGATTTACCACCTGGTATATGTCACTCCAGCATGAACTGATCCACGGCCATCCCACGCGTTTTGCCTGGCTTAACGCGCTGTTTGGCACGCTTCCGCTGGCGGTGTGGTATCCGTATGGTCTGTACCGGGACTCTCATCTTGCCCATCATCGCCACGATAGCCTGACGATCCCGGTGGATGACCCGGAGTCGTACTATTTTACCGAGGAGAGCTGGGCACGCTTTTCGCCCTGGCACAAGCGCGTGATCCATGCACGGAATACCTTCTGCGGCCGGCTGTTGCTGGCACCGCTGCTGGATATCCTGCAGACGCTGGCCAGCGCCGTGACGGCGTTTCGCCATCTTCACCTGCGCGCAATGGCAATGTGGCTTGTCCACGCGTCGCTGCTGGCAGCGCTGTTTGCCTGGATGATGCACAACGGTTTCTCGCCCGTCTGGTTTGTGCTGGCGGTAAGTTATCCGGCGCTGGCGCTGACCAAAGTGCGCTCCTTCTATGAACATCGCGCGGCGGATGATCCGCTGGCGCGTTCTGTCATCAACGAAGCAGGGCTGTTCTGGCGGGTGCTGTTTTTAAATCTTAACTACCATTCAGTCCATCACGATTTACCGGGTGTTCCGTGGTATGGGCTAAAAAGCGTCTATCTGCAAAACCGGGCGGCGTACCAGAAGCGTAACCATGGTTTTCTGGTCAGGGGTTATAGTGAATGGATGCGACAGTTCTGGAGGCGGGCGGTCAACGTCACCGCTCACCCAGGGCGTCAACACGAGGGAAGTCATGAGTAACCCGCTGGCGTTTCCGATGTATGCCATCAATCGCGCCGACACGGATGCCCTCTGGCGAGCGGTACAGCACCTGCTTGCCGAACGCGGCGTGCCGGTGAGCGAGGGCGTACCCGATGATTCTCTGCTGGCCCACTGGCAGCAGCCCGGGCTTGTCCTCAGCCAGACCTGCGGCTACCCGCTGATGACGCAATTGCCGGACGTACAGGTCGTGGGCTGTTTTCACTACCAGGCGCCGGGCTGCGAAGCGTTTTATTACCGTAGCCTTCTGGTGACGCGCGCCCAGAAGCGTACCCGGACACTGGCTGATTTTCGCGGCCGATGGGCGGTATGCAATTCTGCGGATTCGCAGTCCGGTTATCACGCGCTGCGAAAAAAAGTGGCGCCACTTGCACCCGATGGCCATTATTTTGCCCGGACGACCTTTAGCGGCAGCCATCGCCAGTCGCTGATTGATCTAAAAGAGGGTAAGGGCGATATCGCCGCTATCGACTGCGTGACGTACGCGCTACTGCAGCGTCATGAACCGGCGTTGCTCGACGGGCTGGCGGCGATCGACAGTACTCCCCTGACACCCGGGTTACCGCTGATTACCGCGCACAACACATCCCCTGAAACGCTTAACGCTCTCCGTGATGCGCTGAACACGCTGGTGAATGCCCCGCAATACCGGGACGTTTGCAAGGCGGTGCTGATCGGCGGGTTCAGTGTGGTGACGCGTCAGTCTTATTCGGTGTTGCTCGACTGACGCGTTATCACATGACCTCACTCAATGCCGTTGTTCTCTGCAAGATAAAGCGCCTGCGCGTCGCTGAAACAGCGCAGTGCCAGTGAGGAGACGGGGGCCTGTCGACGCATGATCAGGCCGATCGGGGCTTCGATGTTCGAGTCGGTTATGGGGGTTATCCGGAAGTGGCTGTTCAGGTTCTCCAGCCCGTTGTTCAGCGGCATCACGGCACAGCAGACGCCGCTTTGTACCGCCTGAATGATCTGGAAAGTGGAATCGCTTTCGAAGACAGACTCGGGATTAATGCCGGCAGATTTAAAGCTCACCTCCATATGCTCGCGATAATGCATCCCCTTGGTCAGAAACCCCAGCGGAAATGCCATCAGTTCCTGCCAGGTCAGCGTCTCCTGATCCAGCTGGAAGTGGCGGATATCGTGCAGCAAACCCATTTCGGTTTTTGGCAGCTGGATAATATCAAACGGACGGGTGTCGATGCTGTTCAGGTAGCAAATCCCCAGTTCAAGCTGATTCCGGCTGACGCCGTCGGCAATTTGTTGCGAGGACATTGAGTAGAGGCTGTAGGTCAGCTCCGGGTATTTTTGCGTCAGCTGGCGGATAAAGATCATCGGATCCACGCTGGCCAGCGGCACCATTCCCAGACGCAATTCACCCACCACTTGCCCTTTGCACAGCGAGGCTTCGGCCTGCAGGCCGTCGTGAGCGGCCAGCACCGCGCGCGCCCATGCCAGAATGCGTTCGCCTTCGGGCGTAAAGCCTTCAAAACGTTGCCCGCGAGTAATCAGCACCAGCCCCAGCTCCTCTTCCAGGCTGCGAATACGCATGGAGAGGGTCGGCTGGGTGATGTTGCACTGCGAGGCTGCTTTACCAAAATGCCGGGTCTGATCGAGTGCGATTAAGTACTTTAACTGTTTTATATCCATCGTATTTCTCTGCGCGGAAAGCCTTACAGCATGCGGATCTCTTTCGAACGCAGGATGAGGCGGACCGGAACCGATTTATAAGACGGCGTACCGCTGTCCTTATCCAGATAATCAAGCGGAACCAGTACGTTGGCCTCCGGGTAGTAGGCTCCGACGGAACCCGGCGCAATGCTGTAGGCCACAACGGTAATGTCTTCCAGACGCTGAACGCTCCCCGGCAGGGCGGTTTCGATATCCACGCGATCGCCATGCTCCAGGCCTGACTGCGCCATATCGTCTTCATTCATAAACAGCACATCGCGACGGCCAAAGACGCCGCGGTAGCGGTCATCAAGGGCGTAAATGGTGGTGTTGTACTGGTCGTGGCTGCGCAGCGTGATCAGGCGCAGCACATTATCGCCTTCACCACTGGCGTTCTCATTGACGCCGTCGAAAACCGAAAACATCGCTTTGCCCGTCGCCGTTGGCCAGATACGTTCTGTGGGCGGCAGCGGCATGCGAAAACCACCGGGAATGCGGATCCGTTCATTGTAATTCTCGAAGCCCGGAATGGTCTGCTCAATCAGGTTGCGGATACGGTCATAATCCTCAACCAGCGTCATCCAGTCCACGCGGGTCTCCCGCAGGGTGGCTTGCGCCATTCCGGCGACAATGGCCGGCTCAGCGCGCAGGCGCGGAGAGGCGGGTTTCAGCTTGCCGGAAGAGGCATGCACCATCGACATCGAGTCTTCCACGGTAATGGACTGGCGTCCGGTGGCCTGGACATCCAGCTCGGTACGACCGAGGCACGGCAAAATAAAGGTCTCTTTCCCCACCAGCAAATGGGTGCGGTTGAGCTTGGTACCGATGTGAACGCTCAAATCCAGCGCATTCATTGCCGGAAAACCGTTCTCGTGATCGGGCATCGCCACCGCAAAATTTCCCCCCAGACAGATCAGCGCTTTTGCACGTCCGTCGATCATGGCCTGCGTTGCCTGCACCGCATCATGGCCGTGGTGAGCAGGGGGCTCAAAACCGAATACCTCCTTCAGGCGGTTGAGAAATGCCGGTGTCGGTTTCTCGCTTATGCCCACGGTGCGGTTACCCTGAACGTTCGAGTGGCCGCGCAGAGGGCATATCCCCGCGCCGGGTTTGCCAATGTTACCGCGCAGCAGCAACAGATCAGCGATCAGGCGGACATTCGCGGTGCCTTTATTATGCTGGGTGATGCCCATCCCGTAGGTGATGATGGTGGCATTCGATTTTGCGTAGGCCTCGGCCACGGATTTGAGCGCTGCCCGGCTCAACCCGGATTCACGCTCAATGGCCTCCCAGTCGGTTTGCGCAATATCCGCAGTAAACGCCTCAACGCCCAGGGTGTGTTCAGCAATAAAGGCGCGATCGAGCACGTTTCCGCGTTCGTTCTCCATCTCCAGCAGGTGTTTTGCGATCCCTTTTAACGCAGCGGCATCGCCCCCGGCTTTCACCTGGAAATAGGTGGAGGCGATATCGGTAGAGCTGTAGGTTGCCATCTCAATAACGCTTTGCGGATCCGCGAAACGTTCCAGCGCGCGCTCGCGCAGGGGATTAAAAACGATAATCGGTACGTTGCGGCGAGCCAGCTCATGCAGCGTGCCCATCATCCGCGGATGGTTGGTCCCAGGGTTATGACCAATGGAGATAACCAGCTCCGTTTTATCGAAATCATCAAGTGAGACGGTCCCTTTCCCGATACCAATGGAACGGGGTAAACCGACGCTGGTGGCTTCATGGCACATATTCGAGCAGTCGGGGAAGTTATTGGTACCGTACTCGCGGGCGAACAGCTGGAACAGATACGCTGCTTCGTTCGAGGCTCTGCCGGAGGTATAAAATTCGACCTGGTCAGGCTCAAGCCCGCGCAGCACCTCACCGATACGCTGGAAAGCGTCGTCCCATTCCACTGGCTGGAAGGTATCACTTGCCCGGTCATAGCGCAGGGGATGGGTGAGACGACCGTAACCTTCCAGCTCAAAATCAGATTTAGCCAGCAGCGAGGACACGCTGTTTTTGGCGAGAAAATCCGTGGTGACGCGTTTATTGGTGGCTTCCCAGGTGACGGCTTTCGCCCCGTTCTCACAGAACTGGAACGTGGATTTGTGTTCTTTATCGGGCCACGCACAGCCAGGGCAGTCAAAACCGTCAGGCTGGTTTGTGCGCAGCAGGGTTGCGGGGGCATCCAGCGTATCCATTTGGGTACGTACCGCAATGGCCGTCGCCTTTAACGCCCCCCAGCCACCGGCTGGGCCGTCATAGTGCCTGATACCGGGAACTGAGCGTCTTTTCTTATTCATACCAACTCCTGACTTGTGCGGTCATGACATCACCTGCGCCCATAAACCACCGGGTTCGCCAATAAGCGAAAACAATGATGGCGTCTGTTACCAGAGGCCAGGGCAAAGTTAAGTGCATTGAATTTAATGGCGATATTTTACAGTGGTTTACATGCTAATCGGTGTAAACTTTTAAAGAAATTATAACGAAATTTTATCATTTTTATAATAAATCTTATCTATCACCTGTTCACTCTGCGCTATGGCGAAAGCGAAGCGATGATGAAGTCAGCGTTAAATTTCAGATGAAGGTGGCTGAAGGGCAGGGCGACGAAGACCCCTGCAGGCAGGAGGAATCGGTGCAAATTAATCGTCGCTTTAACCAGGAATATGTAGCTGTGCTTAATTGTTAATATCGGAAAATTACCAGATTAAATCCGAAAGGGAGATTAAAAGACAAACTTATTTTGAGGTGTAAAATTAACTTTTCTCAGTTTCCCTGAAACAATTTCATATATTGAGACAGGTCTGGCTGAAATTGAAAGTTACTTCGATAATGCAACAAATAATTCATATTGGATATATTTTCTTCGCCCTCATAAAGCCAGATTCTACTAATTATGGTAGTAGCAGTAATAGGGTTATTGCGTTAATGAAAGTGATTCTCTTTTGTGGAATTTCATTTTAAATCAGATGGATATGTGATTTTGGCTTGAGGGGGATAGACGATTTTAGCTAAATCGTATTTTTTTCTCAGATTAATCCTATAATGTCTCGAGTGCTTCATTAACCATCAGTTATGAAGCGGTAAATATTGAATTGGTGGCAAGCTCATGTAAACTTGCTTACCGTTTGTCAAAATATGTCAGGAAGACGCTGGGCCTTATTCTGAAGGGCTCGTGCGGTAGCTATGCCCTTAAATAGTAACGCCCCGAAAATATACTGACTATTTTAACAATAGCACCTAAGTCAAACTTCATCCCCTTTATCTCCATCATCGAAATATCGCTACGGAAAAGCATATGAAAATGCGCGTACTGTTTTCACTTCTGTTTGTAATGGCGGTGGCGGGCTGTAAAGCGCCGCAGAAACCTGTGATCAACGACGACACGATCGTGACCAGCCAGGTCAATGGCGTCACGTTAACCCACCGTCATGCTGTTTTACCTCCAGCAGAGTTTACTCAGCTCAATGAGCCGTATCGTGCCATGTATCCGGCCTCGCTGATGAGCCGTCCTGACTTCGGCGGAAAGGTTATCCGTACCCTGGAAACCGGTAAAACGTATGTGGTCCTGGGTCAGGTTGAGCACTACTGGATGGCGCTTGCCGATGAGGGAAATGATCAGCTGATTGGCTACGTCCCGATGCGTGCAGTGATCAAAGCCGATCAGTACGAAGCGACCGTCCGTAAGCAGGCCCAGCGTGCGAAAGTGCGTAAGAAGGCAACCTGTGTTGATGTGGACGGTAACAGCAAAGCCTGCAAAGACAGCGCTAACGGTACCTGGATCCTGAACTAAACCGCGTCCCTGAGCGTATTTTTATGAATAATAAAAATTTTCATTGGTTGTGGTCCGTCTTTTACGCGGCGATTTTCGCCCTTGTCAGTGGTTGTACGTCGTCTTCACACAGCGACCCTTCCCGCTACAATCTGCAGTTTCAGGCTCATCCACAAATCAATGAATCTGCGCCGCTAAAAGTCAGAGTGCTGTTGCTGAAATCCGATGCGGATTTCATGTCCAGCGACTTCTATTCCCTGCAGAACAACGCGTCAGCCACGCTTGGCGCGAATCTGCTGAACAGCGATGTTTTCTTCCTGATGCCGGGTCAGCTCTCGAAAACCCTGAGTGGACAGAGCTCTCCCGACGCCCGCTATATTGGTGTGATGGCGGAATATCAGATGCTGGATGGCAAAAAATGGCGCGTTTCACTCCCTCTGCCTGTGCCAGGCGAAAACCATATCTACCAGTTCTGGAAATGGTCAGCGGATGAACTCCAGGCCAACGTTTTTCTCGACGTGAATGGCATCCGGGTCATCAGCCAGTAACGCGCTTCATAACAGGAATTACATCATCATGACGAAAGCAGAAAAGGTCGTCTGGACCGAAGGCATGTTCCTGCGCCCACACCATTTTCAGCGGACTGAAAGCTATCTGCTCAACCACGTTCGTGAATGGGGTGCGCTGCAGCGTTCATACCTTTGGGGCTTTCTCGACGTTGAGCTGGACGAAGCGATGCTGCGCCAGGGATGCATTGCCCTGAGCTACTGCAGCGGACTGCTGCCTGACGGAACCTTTTTCCAGGTGCGCAACGGCCGCAATGGTCCGGTGCCGCTGAAAATCCCTGACAATCTCACCAATGAAAAGGTGGTGCTCGCCCTGCCGGTTCGCCGTGGAGAGAGAGAAGAGGTGATCTTCAGTGACGAGCCGGCCTCGCTGGCGCGCTTCATCGCCTTTGAGCAAGAGGTGGAAGACGACAACGCTATGTCGGTAGGCGATGCCACCGTGCAGTTTGGCCGCCTGCGTCTGACCCTGATGCTGGAAAAAGATGTAACGGCAGAGTGGACCGCTATCGGCGTGGCGTTTGTGACCGAGAAACGCAACGATAACCACGTGCGTCTCGATAGCAGCTACATTCCGCCGATGCTGAACGCCAATAACAGCCCGCAGATCTACAGCATGATTAACGATCTGCACGGCTTACTGGTGCAGCGCAGCCAGCAAATTGGCGGTCGTCTGCGCCAGCCTGGCCGCTTTAATACCTCGGAACTGATTGAATTCACGCTGCTCTCACTGGTGAACCGCCATCTGGGCGAGGTTTCACATTTAAAAACGCTTCCGCTGCTGCATCCGGAAACACTCTGGCGCAGCTGGCTGCCGTTTGCGACCGAGCTCGCCACCTGGGCGTCTCAGCGTACCGCTGAAAGCGTGTTGCCAATTTACGATCACGACGACCTCGCGGGTTGCTTCAGCAAACTGATGATGCTGCTGCGTCAGGGGCTGTCTCTGGTGATGGAAGACCATGCCATTCAGCTGCCGCTTAACGAGCGTTCCCACGGTCTGAACATCGCGACCGTGCCGGAAACCAGCATGGTGCGTGAGTTCGGTTTCGTGCTGGCGGTCAAAGCCAACGTGCCGGGCGAACACCTGCAAACCCATTTCCCTGCCCAGATGAAAGTGGCGCCGGTCTCGAAAATTCGCGATCTGGTTCAGCTGCAACTGCCTGGTATTATGCTGCGCGCCATGCCGGTCGCACCGCCGCAGATCCCCTGGCATGCAGGCTACAGCTACTTCGAGCTGGAGAAGGGGAGCGAGCTGTGGCACGAGATGGATAAGTCCGGCGCTTTCGCCCTGCATCTCGCAGGCGAGTTCCCGGGACTTGATATGGAGTTTTGGGCCATCCGTAGCCCGAATGAATAATAAAGCGAGCGCTTAATATGCAGGAACGACAGGATACCGGCAGTGATGCCGCGTTTACCGGAGCCAGTAGCAACAATCAGCTGGTGGCGGCCGCCAATCCGCTGCTCAATGCGATTCCGCAAATCCGTCATTCGGTATCACATGACGATCAGGTGGCGTTGCGCCAGCGCCTGATCGATGAGATCCGCCGGTTCGAAGTGCGCTGTCAGCAGGCCGGTCTGGCCTATGAGGTGATCGTCGGGGCACGTTACTGCCTGTGTACGGCACTTGATGAGGCCGCCGCGCTTACCCCCTGGGGCAGCAGCGGCGTCTGGTCCAGCAATGGTCTGCTGGTGACGTTTCATAACGAAACCTGGGGCGGCGAAAAGTTCTTCCAGCTGCTGGCGCGTCTGTCGCAAAACCCGCGCGAACATATTCTGCTGCTGGAGATGATCAACTACTGCCTGCTGCTCGGCTTCGAGGGGCGCTATCGGGTGCTGGATAATGGCCGCACCCAGCTTGAAACCATCAAGCAACGGCTGTGGCAGATGATTCGCGGCGTGCGTGGCAGTTACCCGCCACAGCTCTCTCCGCATCCGGAAGATCGTCCGGTACTGCGCAAGCTATGGCGACCCATGGTACCTCTGTGGGCCTGTGTGGCGCTGGCCGGGTTTATCGCCTGCCTGTTCTATATCGTGCTTAACTGGCGGCTTGGCGATAGCACCAACCCGGTATTAGCAAAAATTTATCAGTCACAGCTTCCCGAAACGACTATCCAGCAACCTGCCCGCCAGCTGCCTGCGGTGCTGAACCTGCGTGGTTTCCTGAAGCCGGAAATTGAAGCCGGTCTGGTTGCGGTAAAAGATGAAGCGGACCGTAGCGTGGTGATCCTGAAAGGGGACGGCCTGTTTGCTTCCGCCTCAACCGTGGTACGTGACCGTTATGAGCCGGTGATAAACCGTATTGCACAGGCCATGAATAACGTCAGCGGTAAAATTCTGGTGGTGGGCTACAGCGACAACGTGCCAATTCGCAGCGCGCGCTTTGCCTCTAACTATGAACTGTCGCTGGAACGTGCCCGGTCAGTTCAGAAAATGCTGCAGGGAAGCCTCTCTCAACCTGAACGTGTGAAAGCGGAAGGCCGCGGCGAGATTAATCCAGTGGCACCTAACAAAACGCCGGAAAACCGTGCCCGTAACCGCCGGGTGGAAATTACTCTGCTGGTGTCGCCTGAAAATACCCAGGCTGAGCTGAACGGATTGCCGCAAGGAAACTAAGGATGCTGACTACTCTTCTTTCCATTTTGACCAATCGCATTCTGTGGAGCTTCCTGGGCGTCACTGCGCTTGCGGCGGTTATCTGGATGATTGGCCCATTGTTGTCCATCGTGGACACCCGACCGCTTGAATCTGAACAGAACCGCATCATCAGTATTGCGGTGGTTTATCTGCTCTGGGCGCAGGGCCACATTCTGCCGCGGCTGTACAATGCCTGGCTGAACCGCAAGCTGATGGACAAACTCAATGAGAACACCACCAGCCCGGAAGCAGCGGATCCGCAGAAGCGACTGAACAGCGAGGAGCAGATCCTCGCCAGCCGTTTTGACGAAGCCGCACAGATGCTGAAAAAAGCGCACTTCAGCAAAGCGGGACAGGGTGCCCAGTGGACGCAGCGCTTTAGCACGCAATATCTGTATCAACTGCCGTGGTACGTGATCATCGGCGCACCGGGCAGCGGTAAAACCACGGCGCTGGTCAACTCCGGGCTGCAATTCCCGCTGGCCGACCGCTTCGGTAAGACCGCGCTGCGCGGGATCGGCGGCACGCGTAACTGCGACTGGTGGTTCACCAACGAGGCCGTACTGCTGGACACCGCGGGTCGCTATACCACCCAGGAGAGCGAACAGGTTCAGGACGCCGGTGAATGGCTTGAGTTTATGGGGTTATTGCGTAAGTATCGCCGTCGCCAGCCGATCAACGGTGTGATTATTACCATCAGCATTTCTGATCTGCTGACGCTCTCGCCTGAAGCGTCACGCCAGCAGGCGGTCAACCTGCGCCAGCGTCTCTCTGAGCTGCATGAGCAGCTGGGTATTCGCTTCCCGGTGTATGTCATGGTGACCAAAGCTGACCTGCTTAAAGGCTTCCGTGCCTGGTTTGCCGATTACGACAAAGCGCAGCGCGACCAGATCTGGGGCTTCACGCTGCCGTGGGAGCAAACCAAACACGCTGATTACGACCTGATGGGTAACTTCCAGCAGGAATTTTCCCTCTTACAGCAGCGCCTGGATGCCGGACTGCCGGAAACCCTGCTGCAGGAGCATGACGCAAAAGCGCGCGCGGAAGCGTATCTCTTTCCGCAGGAGTTTGCCGCACTGCGTCCGCTGCTGGCTGACTACCTGAGCACGGTCTTTGCCCGCTCTAACTTTGAAACCGAATTCTCCCCGCGCGGGATCTATTTCGCCAGTGGTACCCAGGAAGGTATGCCGTTTGACCGGGTGATGGGCGAACTTAACCGTGCGCTCTCCTTGCCGGAAGGTGAAGAGGGAAATCGCTGGGATTCCGTCAGCAAAGAGGCCCCGATTCCGGGGGCGAAAGGGCAGAGCTTCTTCATCAAGAACCTGCTGCAAAACGTCATTTTCCAGGAAGCCGGCATCGCCGGGGAAAACCGCTGGTGGGAACTGCGTAACCGCGCCGTCATTTGGTCCGGCTATGCGGCGCTGCTGGCCCTGCTGGTGATCCTTGGTGGACTGTGGCTGACCAGCTATGCCAGGAACAAGGCTTATCTGGAAGAGGTGGACGCAAAGGTGCCGCTGCTGGATCAGCAGAGCAAGGCGCTGCAGAATCAGCCTCAGCGCGATCTGTTTGACCTTCTGCCCTTGCTGAATGGCCTGGTCGATCTGCCGAAAAGTGACGCGTTTGATGTTAACGATCCGCCTGTTTCACGCCGTATGGGGCTCTATCGTGGGGATGACGTCAGCGATGCATCGCAGTCTCTGTACCAGAAAGCGCTGGACCAGATGCTGCTCCCTGCCGTGGCGATGCATATCACCACCTGGCTGCGCAACGATAACGGCAGCGATGTGGAATACAGCTATGAAGCGCTGAAGGCCTACCAGATGCTCTATCAGCCGAAGCACTATGACGGCAAATTCCTGCACTCCTGGGTAATGCTCAATCTGCAGCGCAACCTGCCGCAGAACGTGACTCAGGCGCAGCTTCAGCAGCTTGAGTGGCATCTGACTCAGCTGCTTGAGCCGAAAATTCAGGCCTCGCCGTACGCGCAGGATGAATCCCTGGTCGCGCGTGAAAGGGCGCTAATCAACCAGCAGCCACTTTCCACCCGGGTGTATGGTCGTCTGAAGCGTCTGCTGGAGCATGATGAAAACCTGAAACCGGTATCGCTCTCCGACCTGGGCGGTCCGCAGAGCGAGCTGGTGTTTTCACGCAAAAGCGGCAAGCCGGTGAGTGAAGGCGTACCGGGTCTTTATACCCCGGACGGTTACTGGAAAAGCTTCAACGGCCAGATTGACAGCGTCACCACTGCCCTGCATGAAGACGATGCGTGGGTGCTGGGGGCGACCTCAGCCCAGGAAGATAAACAGCAGATCGATAACGCCGTGCGCCAGCTCTACATGCGCGACTTTATCGCCAACTGGGATCGCTTCCTCGCCGACATTCAGCTTAATAACAGCGCCGATCTCTCCCAGCGCATCAATACCGCGCGTCTGCTCTCCGGGGCAAACTCGCCGCTGCGCCGTCTGGTGCTGAACCTGAGCCAGGTCCTGACGCTTTCACGTAATGCGCCAGCCCCGGATGATGCCGGTAAAGCGCAAGCGCAAAGCAACCGTGCCACCCGCACGCTCGAAGCGTTATTCAGTAATAATGACAATGCCCCGACGCAAGCCGCGGTGGTCACTCAGGCACCTGAACAGCTGGTAACCGATCACTATGCTCCAATGATTGAGCTGGCGCAGCCGCTGGAGAAAGGCGGGAAGACCATCGTCTTTGATGATTTTCTCAAGCAGGTTGATGAACTTTACCGCTACCTGACTGCCGTTCAGGACGCGGCCAACAGCGGCATGCCTGCTCCGGGAGGCGAGGCGATTAGCCGTCTGCAGGCCAGTGCCGGTCGTCTGCCGGGCGGTCTGCAAACCATGTTCAGCAATATGGCGGTGGGGGCCAGCAGTGATACCCAGCGTCGCGACCTCGAAAACGTGCGTAAGCGGATTAACGTCGAAGTCGGTGGTTTCTGCCGTCAGGCAATCGCTGGCCGTTACCCGCTGGTGCGCAGCGCCAGTACGGAGGTCACGCCGGACGATCTCGCGCGCATGTTTGCGCCAGGCACCGGGCTGATGGACACCTTCTTTCGTGACAACCTGACCAATAAAGTCGATACCACGCAGGCGAACTGGCGCTTTATGCCGGGCATTGATGGAAAAACGCTGCCGGGAAGTGAAGGTCTCCTGAGACCGTTCCAGCAGGCCCAGTCCATTCGCGATGCTTTCTTTGCTAACGGTGCCACCACGCCATCTTACAAAGTGACGGTGCGCACCGTCAGAATGGATAACACGATCCTTAACCTGACGCTGGATGTTGACGGTCAACTGCTGCGCTACAGCCACGGTCCACAGGCTGTGCAGATCATGAACTGGCCGGGGCCGGGCGGGACTAACCAGGTGCGTATGCAGCTGGGTCTGGCTAACGGCAGCACGGCTACGCTGGTGACGAACGGTTCCTGGGCGCTGAACCGCTTTTTCGATAAAGCGCGTACCAGCCCGGGGGCGGGAAGTCTGAGTCGCCAGGCCACCTTCAACGTAGACGGACATCAGGTTACGCTGGAATTTGCGCCAAACAGTATTCGTAACCCGTTCCAGCTTCCCCGTTTCTCATGCCCATAACCGCAAGGACAGCCGTATGACGAATACCCCTGCGATGAACCGCTACAGCTGGTATGGCAAACTGCCCAGCGCCGGAGATTTTTTGCAGCGTCGCTTTCCTGACACCCTGCAACGCCAGTGGTCACACTGGTTCCAGGTCGGCCTGCTGGCCTGGCAGCAGGAAGAGCAGCGCAGCGGTGAGCGCCCGTTTAACAAAGCGCCGGTCTGGAATTTTGTCGTACCGCCGATGCTGGGCAGCCAGATGATTCAGATGGGCTGCCTGCTGCCGGGACGTGACAGCGTTGGTCGACAATATCCGGTCTGCATTCAGCTCAGCTTTGCCCCCGCGGACTGGTCATCACGTCTGCTCAGTCAGGCTGAAAGCTGGTATCAGCAGATTGGCCGGCTGGGCCTGCATGCGGTACGTAACAGTTTTTCTGCCTCACAGCTCGATGACATGCTGATGTCCATTCCGGCACCGCAGCCCGTCGAGCCGCAAAAGCGCTCAGATATTCTCGACGTGATTGGTTATGACGAAGACGGCCAGAGCACGCTGGGCTGGCCTCAGGCAGCAGAGTGCTTTGACCCGCTTCGCCAGACCAGCTACTGGTGGACCAACCGCTGCGACGGCTACCCGCTCTACACCCATGTTCACAGCGGGAACTTCACCGGGCAGCTCTTTACGCTGCTGTTCGACCCGGCAGGTGGCGCCCGCCCGGGCCGTCACGGTCTCTATCCGCCTATGTTTGAATAAGCAGGGATCTTATGAATATCGAAGAATTTCTCGCGCCAATAAGCCCCGACAAGCCCTGCGGCGAAAACCTGGAGTATGACGCTGATTTCCAGCTCATGAATCAGGCCAGCCAGGGCAAAGCAGAGCAGCAGTTTGGCGACACCATCATTCCGGCAGAACCTGCTGACTGGAATACGGTGGAAAAATTCGCCACCATCCTGCTGAGCCGCACCAAAGATCTGCGCGTCATGCTGGCGTTAACGCATGCATGGACACGTCGCCGCGGCCTTGCGGGCTACGCCGACGGGCTGTTACTGGTGCAGGAGGCGATCACGCGTTACTGGGAGCCGCTCTATCCGCTGCTGGAAGAGTATGGCGAAACCGACCCGTTTTACCGCATTAACGCCCTGGCCGGGCTGAGTGATAAGTCTGACCTGACCGTCGCCGTGCGTAACGCCTCGCTGCTGCGATCAAATGGCGATGAAATTTCACTTCGCGACGCTCAGGCACTGCTGGATGGCAGTAAAACCGAATGTCCGGATTACCCCGGTGGCCGTCCAAGACTGATTGACGAGCTGGCCCGCGGCGATCAGCCGGGCACGTCGGCGGTGATAGTGATTAACGAACGGCTGCTGGCCATTCGTGAGTTGCTCACCGGCCATCTTGGTGAAAGTGGCGTTCCGGAGATGGAACAGCTGCTGAAAACCGTCGGGCTGGTCGCCAGCGCCTGTCAGGTGACCGACATCAGCAAGCTGCTGCCCAACCGGGAGGCACAGGCTGAGCTCAGCGCTGAACCTCAACCGGCGGTCGCACAACCCGTTCAGCAGGTTACAGACTGGCGCAGCGTGCAGGTCACCAGCCGCGCCGATGCACAGCTGATGCTGGAGAAAGCCAAACAGTATTTTGCGCAGTACGAACCGAGCCACCCCGCACCGTTGATGATTGAACGGGTGCAGCGGCTGTCAGAACTTAACTTTATGGACATTATTCGCGACCTGGCGCCAGACGGCGTTAACCAACTGGAAAACATCTTTGGACGCCGCGAATAACGCGTCCTGGCATTATGACGACAGGCATGGAGCCTGCCGTTTCACCTTCACCGCGCATCTTTGATGGAGAACATCATGGCAATGAGTAACAGTGGGCAGAAATTCATCGCACGTAACCGTGCCCCCCGCGTGCAGATCGAGTACGACGTAGAGATCTACGGTGCAGAACGTAAAATTCAGCTGCCGTTTGTGATGGGCGTCATGGCCGATCTGGTCGGCAAACCGGTGGAAAACCTGCCGGCAGTCGATGAGCGTAAATTCCTCGAAATCGACATTGATAACTTTGACGAGCGCATGAAAGCGCTGAAACCTCGCGTGGCGTTCCAGGTGGATAACACGCTGACCGGCGAAGGTAAGCTCAACGTTGATCTGACCTTCGACAGCATGGACGACTTCCTGCCGGACGCGGTAGCCCGCAAGGTTGAGCCGTTGAACAAGCTGCTGGAAGCACGAACTCAACTTTCCAACCTGCTGACCTATATGGATGGCAAAAACGGCGCGGAAGAGCTGATCGCTAAAATTCTGCAGGATCCGACGCTGCTCAAATCTCTGAGCCAGTTGCCGAAAAATGACGAAAGCGCGAAAGGTAGCGAGGAATAATCGATGAGCAACCAGACTCAACAACACGAGCAGCAGAGTGGTCAGGCGTTCAGCCAGGATGAATTCAGCGCGCTGCTGAACAAAGAGTTCCGCCCGAAAACCGATCAGGCGCGCTCCGCGGTGGAAAGTGCGGTAAAAACGCTGGCGCAGCAGGCACTGGAAAATACAGTTACCTTCTCCAGTGACACCTACCGCACCATTCAGAACCTGATTGCCGGTATCGACGAGCAGCTGTCTCAGCAGGTGAACCAGATTATTCACCATGAAGAGTTCCAGAAGCTGGAGAGCGCCTGGCGCGGTCTGAGCTACCTGGTGAACAACACTGAAACCGACGAGATGCTGAAGATCCGCTTTATGAGCATCTCCAAGCAGGAGCTGGGTCGTACCCTGAAACGCTTTAAGGGCGTGGGCTGGGACCAGAGCCCAATCTTCAAGAAAATCTACGAGCAGGAGTACGGTCAGTTTGGTGGCGAACCGTTTGGCTGCATCGTCGGCGACTACTACTTCGACCACAGTCCGCAGGACGTTGAACTGCTGGGCGAGATGGCACGTATCGGCTCGGCGGCCCACTGTCCGTTTATCACCGGTGCCGCACCGGGCGTGATGCAGATGGAGTCCTGGCAGGAACTCGCGAACCCGCGCGACCTGACCAAAATCTTCCAGAACACCGAGTATGCCGCGTGGCGTTCACTGCGTGAATCCGAAGATGCACGCTACCTTGGCCTGGTGATGCCGCGCTTCCTGTCGCGCCTGCCGTACGGTATTCGCACTAACCCGGTCGACAGCTTCGATTTCGAAGAGCAGACCGATGGGGCGAACCACAACAGCTACTCCTGGGCGAACGCCGCGTATGCCATGGCTGCCAACATCAACCGCTCCTTTAAAGAGTACGGCTGGTGCACTTCAATCCGCGGCGTGGAGTCCGGCGGGGCGGTTGAAAACCTGCCATGTCACACCTTCCCGAGCGACGACGGCGGCGTGGACATGAAATGCCCGACCGAGATCGCCATCAGCGATCGTCGTGAAGCCGAGCTGGCGAAGAACGGCTTTATGCCGCTGGTTCATCGCAAAAACTCTGACTTTGCCGCCTTCATCGGCGCGCAGTCTCTGCAGAAACCGGCTGAGTACCACGACCCGGATGCGACCGCTAACGCGCGTCTGGCATCCCGTCTGCCGTACCTGTTCGCCTGCTGCCGCTTTGCCCACTACCTGAAGTGCATCGTGCGCGACAAAATTGGCTCCTTCCGTGAACGTGAAGAGATGGAACGCTGGCTGAACGACTGGGTGATGAACTATGTGGACGGCGACCCGGCTAACTCCTCACAGGAGACCAAGTCCCGTAAACCGCTGGCGGCTGCCGAAGTGCAGGTGCAGGAAATTGAAGATAACCCGGGCTACTACGCCGCGAAATTCTTCCTGCGTCCACACTACCAGCTGGAAGGTCTGACCGTTTCTCTGCGTCTGGTTTCTAAACTGCCGTCACTGAAGACGAAAGACGCGTGATGTGCGTTGCCGGTCCTTCGGGGCCGGTAAATTAGCTGGTGGGTATCCAATTCATAAAATTAACCATCGACATTCATTAACCTCAGGGAGACTATAAATTGGGAGCGAGTTCGCCAAAAGAAATTGCCGATGGCATGTTGAAAATCTTTAATCCACGTACACAAAGTGGTCCTGAAATATTCGCTCGCAGTACGGTCGATGGCTTTTTGTCCATCCCGGAAGACTTGTGGATGTTAACTAAGGATTTTCTGGATTCGGATCATCGCTGGAGAAATGAAACCGATAAAATTAGGTTGCTGACACTCATCAAAAAAGGGCTGACCTCAGAAGATGTACGTAGGCTAATCAACACAGTGATTAAACGCTATTTGTCTGGTTTATCTGAAGAGCAGTCAAAGAAATTGCTCCTTAAAATAGGTGGGTCGCAAGTAGGCGGAATTACCTTTAAAATGGTTTTCGTTAATGAGTTAATTACATTATTTGTCTCTAAAATCATTCCACGATTCCTTGTTTCTGCCGGTATCACAGGGGTTTTGAGTGTTGGTGCTTCAATTTCGCGCTCCGTATATACCTCATATGATTTGCTGAAGTTGAATAAAGATATTTATTATGAATTGCGCGGAGCCGGTGATTTGGATTTGTTATATTTTTTGGTTGAGGATAATGTTAAACCATTCATTGAGGCGGTGAATTTCCAACAAAGTCATGGTGCAGTGGATGAGGAAATTTTTAGCCGTTTTGTGTCAGGGGTAACACGTGTTTGAAAAAACGATTAAGTATATTTTCGTCTATCTGATGTTACTTGTGTCGTTTATGATATTCTTTACGACTCTGGGTTATTATGTTTTTGTATTTAGCTGGGGTGGCAGTGTAATGGAAATAGCGATAAATGCTGTCCTGTTAATCTCTTTGGTAATTGCATCCATCGCTATTTATTATTTTGCTGAAAAAATGAAGTCAAGACTATGAATTTCGCCATGCCTTCAATAAGTAATGAACCCCCAAAATAATGATAATTAGGAAAATGATTTTTCCAAAAATTAAACCGGCAGACATTGCTGTTATTGCTTCAAGCGAAAATACATACCATATTGATTGAGAAATATCAAAAAGAGTAAAAGCTCCAATGGTTATAAAAATAATCATTAGCATTAATAAGATGATTTTCTTCATTCGCTGACCCTTAAATTGTCAAAAATCAATAGATTTTATTCTAGATGATTAAAAGGTTAATTGTCTAGCTCTTAGTTGAAGTATTGAGTGACTAAGTTAATTTAGGGTGGTTGTCATTGCAGCCACTCTGAACAGTCTGTACGAATGTGTTTTCGTCAGGCTGGAGGCAGAGGTAAAATATGGACGGTTTTATTCAGCCCCATGCTTTCCTGTTTGCCATATAAGTGCTTTTTCGAAAGCAATATTGTTCATCCACGAAGAGTAGATATTATGGCTATTGATATGTTTCTGAAGGTCGAGGGTGTTACGGGCGAATCTAAAGATTCTAACCACACCGGCTGGACTGATATTACCTCCTTCTCCTGGGGCGCTTCCCAGCCAGGTAATATGAGTGTTGGTGGCGGCGGCGGCGCCGGTAAAGTTAACTTTAACGATCTGCACGTTAACGCTCTGATCGATAAATCCACTACAGCAATTCTCAAACACTGCGCAAGCGGTAAGCACCTGACTAAAGTTGAACTGTCCGTGTGCAAAGCGGGTGGTCAGCAAGTTGAATATACCCGCATCACGCTGGAAGATGTGCTGGTAACTTCTGTTCAGTACACCGGTGCAGACAACGGCGACACCGTTGGTGTGACCTATGCATTCCAGGCTGCGAAAGTGAAACAGCAGTACTGGGAGCAGACCACTGCTGGTGGTAAAGGTGCTGAAAGCAGCGCTGGCTGGAACATCAAAGAAAACAAAGAAGCGTAATGATAGTGGGCCCGAAAGGGCTCACTTTTACATGACCTTCTTAGGATGGAGAAAGAAGAATGTCTGCTATACGTCCTGCTTTTGGTGCTGCCTGGAACAGATTCAGAGAAGTTAACGTTAATGTGGAACAGGTTGGCAAATTATTGGGTGGAAAAGTTCAGCATAATATCGATGCTGGTATTTTTAAAAATGCCTGTCCCATACGTATGAGCTATGTTTTGAATTATTGTGGTATACCTATTCCGTCTAATAGCAAATACGCGACAGTGACCGGAAATGACAAAAAACGCTATATGTTCCGCGTTAAAGATATGATTGCATTTCTTCCTACTGTTCTGGGTCATGCAGATATGTCAGTCGCCTCTCCTACGCCAGCACAATTTTCAGGCAAGCAAGGCATTATTATCTTTACCGGCCATGGGTGGAGTGATGCAACCGGACATGTAACACTCTGGAATGGAAATATTTGCTCGGATGATTGCCATTTCCTTGGATCACCCGGCAATGGTTCGTTTATTCCTACGAATGCAACATTCTGGAGCCTGAAATGAAACGTTTATTACTGCTCGCATTAGCGTTAAATGCCACCGTTGTTTATGCTCAAACATTGCCTGATGTCAGTGCTTTTACTCAACAACAAATCTTTGAAAACTGGGTGCAAAATCGTTGCATCAGTAAGATTGCGGACAGTAAGAGTTTAAAAGATGATGCAGAGGCCAGCGCTGCCGCATGGCTCGAAGCAAGCAATCTACCTGCAGAGAATTTTGAAAAAGCGGATAACGTTATTGTTTCCTTACTTAAAGAGAAGGTAGGCGGTAGCGAACCGGGCCATTATCAGGTATTGAAGTGCAGCTTAATCACCAACAGTGACGCAATTCGAACGCTAAACACCCAAAAATAGAGTCATTTGGTGGTCATGTAGAAGCTGGTGGGCAAATGAATAATTTAATATTACGTGGAGAAGAACGTGAGTTCGAATATGTTCTCCACTTTTGAAATTTTCCTTTTGTTCTGGTGATGACTTTTTATATTCATTGTCGAAACCATTACAGCGAGGTTTCGTGAGTCTATCAGCCATTAACGCAAGCTGGGTTGCTACAAAAAGAGATTTCCATAAGTGTAATGGCGTTTCGTCTGATTCTGAAATGGTCTGGATCTCTTCGTATAACAAAAAGATTATTTTTACGGTGGCTATTTTTAAATGCTTTTAATTCTGGCAAGTAACAATGGAATCTGAGTTCTAATTA
Source organism: Enterobacter sp. WPR_3_1 (assembly GCF_003635055.1). Taxonomy (NCBI): domain Bacteria; kingdom Pseudomonadati; phylum Pseudomonadota; class Gammaproteobacteria; order Enterobacterales; family Enterobacteriaceae; genus Enterobacter; species Enterobacter sp. WPR_3_1. The sequence goes on from NZ_RBXU01000008.1 coordinate 779,755, forward strand.
ACTTTACGCTCAAACGCCGCCGTTCTCGGCCCGAGAGCGGCAGCGTTTGAGCGCTAATCATACCAGCAGGAATACGCCATGCGATTCACGATTATTTCTACAAAACCTGGTCATCAGCCGCCGCAGAGCAGCTGTGATTTTTATGCCCCGGGCGGCACCATTGGGCGCGGTACGGATAACAATCTGGTATTGCCGGACAATGACCGCACCATCTCGCGTTTGCAGGCCATTGTTCACGTTGACGCCCAGGGCGAATGCCGCGTCACTAACCGTGGCAGCGTCACCCGCGTGGTATTGAATGACATTCCGCTTGAGCGCGGGCGCCAGGTTGAGCTGCAGGATGGGGACATTCTCGGTATTGATGATTACCGCATCGAAGTGACCGAACTGATTCATGATACGCAGCCAGTCAGCCGCATGGCGGCGACCATGCAGCAGCAGGCGCGTCCAGCCGCGGCCCCTGCGGCAGCCCCGCAGCCGAAGCCTGCGAGCGCCGCCCCGCGCGGGAAGGCGGAACCGACTGCTGTGCCGTCGGAAATCTGGGATAGCCTGATGCAGGAGTTCTCTATCTCCGACAGCATTTCCAGTTCTCGGGCGAAGCCGCAGCCGGCAGCGTCGCACGATCCGTTCTCCCAGCCTGTCGCACCTGAGCGTAACGCTGAAGATCCGCTGGCGATGTTCAATGACAGCGATCCGAAGCTTGAGCGTAAGAACGTGGATCCGGACACGCTGTTCAGTGACGAAGCATTGTTCAAAAAAGAGAGCATTTTTGACGACGTCACTCCGTCTACGCTGGTGCCGCCCAATGAAGCTAAACCTGCACAGCCACAAGAAGAGCAGACGGATGAACTCGATCCGCTGGCACTGTTTGGCGGTAGTGCCAGCGCACCTGCCGCACGAAATGATGACCCCCTCGGGTTGATGGGCGGGGCGCCGTTAACCCATGCGGATGAGATTGTCGGCGATAAGCCAGAGACCGGCGATAAGCCAGAGACCGTCGTTGAGCCAGAACTGACGCCGGAGCCGCAAGCAGAACAGGAAGAGGACGTCCTTGCCGCTTCTCCGCTGTTTGCTCCTGAGCCGCAGGTGCCGCCGCGCGTGGAAGAAGAAGAGCCGGCGCGACCGGATTATGCCGGCTTCACCATGCCAACCCCGCAGGCCGTGGCGCGCAGTAATGCCCAGGCACCTAAAGGGCGTTTGCGTATTGACCCGGTCAAAAACGCGGCGTCGCCAGCAGCCCATAATGGCGAAAAGGGTGAAGTACTGCAGGGCGAATTACTTGAGGCACTGCTGGAAGGGATGGGGCTCAGCGAAATGCAGCCCGTCCCGCAGTTTGACCGTGAAAATATGCGTCAGCTGGGGCAAATTCTGGGCATGTTCTCTCAGGGCACCGTGGCGCTGCTTTCTTCGCGCTCCATTCTCAAGCGCGGCGTAAAAGCCGATATGACCATGGTACTTGATGATGCCAACAACCCGTTCAAACTGTTGCCGACCGGGAAAACCGTTCTGATCCAGATGTTCGGTACACCAATGCCGGGCTTTATGCCGCCGACAAAATCCGTGCGTGACGCGCTGATCGATCTGCAGGCGCATCAGCTGGGTATGATCTCCGGTATCCGCGCCATCATTGCCGCCATGCTGCAATCCTTCAACCCGGAACAGCTGGAAGAGCAGGCGAAGCAGAACGGGATGACCTCCCGACTGGCGCTGCCGGGCAGCCGCAAAGCCGCACTGTGGGACTACTTTGTCCGCAGCTACGGTGAAACGGCAGGCGAGATTGAGGATGACTTCCACACCCTGTTTGGCGAAGCCTTCCTCCATGCCTATGACATGGAGGTAAATCAGTACAAAGACTCACAGAGCGGATCGGAAGAAAAATGAATATCGCAACGGCTTCTCTCTCCCGCCAGGGGACGCGCGCCAGCAACCAGGATCAGACGGGAGAAACCATAGGGGAACGTTCAGCCTGCTTTGTCGTCTGTGATGGTATCGCTGGTCTGCCGGGCGGTGAGGTGGCCGCTGAACTGGCCCGCAACAGTATTATCTCCCGCTTCGATGGCGACAAGCACCTGAACGCGCAGCATATTCGCGACTATGTGCAAACGGCGAATCGCACCATTCTCAGCGAACAGCAGGCGGTTCAGGATTATCGTCGAATGGGCACTACGCTGGTCAGTCTGTTTATCGACAGAGATTACCGGCTGGCCTACTGGGCACATGCCGGGGACAGCCGCCTGTATCTGTTTCGCCGGGGCTGGCTGTGGCATGTCACCACCGATCACAGCCTGGTTCAGCAGATGAAAGATGCAGGGCACGACACCGATAACCTCAACAGCAATCTGCTCTATCTGGCGCTGGGTATTGAAAACGGTGGGCCGGAAGCGAGCTACAGCGATGTGGTGCAGGTCGAAGACGGAGATGCATTTCTACTCTGTACAGACGGTTTCTGGCACGGCGTCAGCGAAGAACAGATGAAACAGTCGCTGCACATGGTTAACACGCCACAAGAGTGGCTGACCTTAATGAACCAAATCATCCAAAAGAATGGCGAACAGGAGGGGAATGCTCAGGATAACTATACCGCCCTGGCGGTATGGATGGGCAACCCTCAGGACACCACTTTGCTGCATACGCTTTCTGACGCAGCACAATTTCTTCCCTGCGGAACTGATTAGACACACAAGGAACGATATGAAACTTTGGCTATCGGGTTTAGCACTTCTGGCGGTGGCGTCCACCGCGCAGGCTGAGAATTTCCGCATCGTGCAGTCTCCTGCGCAGAAGCTGGATATCTGGATTGATAACATCAAAGACAACACCCCACAGAGCTGGTGTAAGTCAGAGATTGCGCTGCGTATCGTGGCGAATGGCAACAAAGACGTTTCGGTTCTGGAGAACTTTGTCCCGCGTCTGGGCTCGCTGCTGGAACACCAGTGCAGCAAAGTCAGTAAACTGAGCTGGACGCTGAACGATCCGTCCGGGACGACGCTGGCGCAGGGGACAGCAGGCAAAGCGCAGGACTGGGCGCTGGTGGTAAAACAGCAGCAGACTGCGCCAGTGAGTACTCCGGCCAGCGGTGCGTTGCTGCCCCCGGACCAGAACGCGGAAACCCACACGGTTGCTGCCGATCGCACGCCGTGGCAGGAATTTACCCTTCAGGACGGCTGCCATCTGCGTACCTTCTGGGAAGGGGGCTCGTCTGCTCCGGCGCTCTTTATTCCGGATTCAGACACCACCCGCTGCGGAAACGGGAGCTGGCTGAGTGGACACACAGTTATCTCCCAGTCCCGTAGTGGTGGACAAAAAGAGATACCGGTGACCTACATTCACGGCTTCCCGGTCATGGGACTGAATCAAAGTGCCGACCCGGAAAACGCGCTGATCACCTCCGTCAACAAAGAGCGCATGGTTTTCAGCACCTCCAACAGCGACCAGAGCTGGATGATCCTGCCTTACGACAGCAGCCTCAACGGCTGGAAAAGCAACGGCACGGTGGCCGTGGAGATTTCACGTGAGACCGCCAGCGACGATGCAAAACTGCAGGCGCGTATCGCCGCGGTGAAAAAAATCTGGGGCGCCTGGGTTACCCCTGGCACAACGCTCAATATCGTCCTGATTGACACCCTGCGCCCTCAGCTGCGCGATCCGGCAGTCGGCGCCTGGCGCGCGGCAAACTAAGGAATGGCTATGAATACGCTCTATCAACACCTGGCGGGTGAATCGCTGAGTGACGCGCTGGTGCGTCTTGAAGCTGAGATCAAAGCCCGTCCGGCCGATGCCGATCTCCGTGCCGCGTTTGTGCAATTTTTGACCCTCAGTGGTAACTGGACGCGTGCCCTGACTCAGCTGAAAAGCTGGCTGGCACTTAAGCCCCAGGCTAAACCAACCGTTACCCTGCTGGAGCAGTCCATCCAGGGCGAGCTGCAGCGCGCGCAGGTGATGGCGGGGCAGGCTCGTCCTGCCATGCCTGAAACGCAGTGGCCGTGGCTTACCACGCTTGCCGCCGCACTTAATGACGCGGGAGAGCGTGCTCAGGCGCTGCGTCTGGAAGCCCTTGAGCAGGCGCAGGCAACGGCGGGGCAAATCACGCTTGAGAATGACGAGACGCAGGCATTCGCATGGCTGATGGACGGCGATGCTCGTCTGGGGCCCGTGTGTGAAACCATCGTCAACGGCCGTTATTTCTGGCTGCCGTTTAACGCCATCGCCGAGATCCGTTTCCAGGCACCTGCCAGCGTGACTGACCTGGTGTGGCGTCATGCGCTGGTGCGCCTGACGGACGGTACCGAACAGGTTTGCCAGATCCCGGCGCGCTATCCTTTCGCAGCGGATGCGTCTGACGCGGTTAAGCTCGCGCGCACCACCGAGTGGCTGCCGCTCGACAATGACGGCACGCTGTATGAAGGCATGGGGCAGAAAGCCTGGCTTAGCGAGCAAAGCGAAAGCCCATTGCTGTCGTTGAACCTGGTGACGTTTGCTGCGGATGGAGCCCATGAGTAATCCCGCTGGCGAAGGCGATCTGCTGCGCAGCGGCTGGCAAGCCCGCAGCAAGCAGGAGAAGGTGGGGGCGCGCGATAAAATGCAGCCCTCGCTGCTGGATCGCCTCACCGATAACGATCCGGAAAAAAAACGCGAGTCCGCCAACAGTAATCTGATTACTCACGCCGCCCTGCGCCGTAACGTGCTGCGGGATCTGCAGTGGTTGTTTAACACCATCAACCATGACGCATCCGGTGACCTGAGCGCGTTGCCGCATGTGAACCGCTCGGTGGTTAATTTTGGCGTCGCGCCGCTGGCCGGGAAAAGAATGTCAGACATTGAATGGCACGACATTCAGCGCAAGCTTACCGAGGCCATCATTAACTTCGAACCGCGTATTTTGCCGCAGGGACTGCAGGTCCGCTGCGTGTCAGACACCTCGTCACTGGATCTGCACAACGTGTTGTCCATTGAGATAAAAGGGCGTCTGTGGTGTGTGCCGTACCCGCTGGAGTTTCTGTTTCGCACCGATGTCGATCTGGAAAACGGCCATTTTGAACTGAAAGATGCGGGGTGATCATGGAAAGTAAACTGCTCGAATATTACAACCGTGAACTGGCCTATCTGCGTGAAATGGGCGCTGAATTTGCCGAGCGCTATCCCAAAGTTGCGGGTCGACTGGGCATGCGCGGCATCGAAGTGGCGGATCCGTATACAGAACGCCTGATGGAGGGGTTCGCGTTCCTGACCTCCCGCGTGCAAATGAAAATGGATGCGGAGTTCCCGCGCTTCTCCCAGCGTTTGCTGGAAATGATTGCGCCAAACTATCTCGCGCCAACTCCCTCAATGGCGATTGCTGAAATCCAGCCCGACAGCACGCGTGGCGATCTGAGCAACGGTTTTAAGGTGCCGCGCGGCACCATGATGGACAGCCTGGCGCTGAAAAAGACCGGGGTCACCTGCAGCTACACCACGGCGCATGAAGTTAATCTGCTGCCGCTGAAAATCGATAAGGTCGAGCTGGGCGGTGTGCCTGCCGATCTGCCGCTGGCGCAGCTGGGCCTGAGCCAGCGGGGGATCAACAGCGCGTTACGGATCCGCATTGCCTGTGATGGCCCGCAGCATCTTGGGCATCTGGATTTTGACCGTCTGGAGTTTTTCCTTAGCGGCCCGGATATTGAAGCGCTCAAGCTGCTTGAGCTGGTCATGGAGCACCACGCCGGGATCGTCTGCCAGACCGTCAGCAAGCACCCGCAGCGACAGCTGCTCTCTGCGGATGCCTTACGACAGGAAGGGTTTGAGCCGGACCAGGCGCTGCTTCCGGACGACCTGCGCAACTTTGACGGCTATCGTCTGCTGCAGGAATACTTTGCGTTTCCGGCACGGTTCCGCTTTATCAGCCTCAGCGGTCTGGGCAAGCTTATCCAGCGCTGTGAAAATGAAAAAGCGTTCGATATTTTCATCCTGCTGGATAAAAGCGATGAGCAGCTGGAGCGGGTGGTTGATGCCAGCCATCTGGCGATGCATTGCACGCCGGTGATCAACCTTTTCCCGAAAGTGGCGGCGCGGCAGAAGCTGAGCGAGAGCCAGCATGAATATCATCTGGTGGTGGATAACATCCGTCCCCTGGATTATGAAATTTATGCGGTAAACAAAATCTTCGGCAGTGCCGACGGCCAGCGTGACGACCAGACATTTCGTCCTTTCTGGAGCACCTGGAGCGGTGATGCGGGCAACTACGGCGCCTATTTTTCCCTGCGCCGCGAGCAGCGAGTGCTCTCTGAACATGCCCTGCGCTACGGCACCCGCACCGGTTATATCGGCTCCGAAGTCTTTGTTTCGCTAGTGGATGAACAGCATGCACCCTGGCAGGAAAATCTGCGCTATATCTCCGCGGAAGTATTGTGCACCAGCCGCGACCTGCCGCTGATGCTTCAGCAGGAGCTCGGACAGTTCATCATGGCCGATTCCATGCCGGTGAAATCCCTGACCCTGCGAAAAGGCCCAACGCCGCCACGCCCGGCTCTGGCCGAAGGGTTTAGCACCTGGCGATTGATCAGCCAGCTGCAGATGAACTATCTCAGCCTGATGGACAGCGAAAACGAAGAGGGCGCCGCCGCCCTGCGTCAGCTGTTAGGGCTGTATGCTAACCTGGCGGAGACGCCGGTTGCGCGTCAGGTTGAGGGCGTTCGCCACTGCGTGCTGGAGCCGGTTCACCGTCGCGTCCCGGAGCCGGGTCCGGTGGTCTTTGCGCGCGGGATCGGCATTACTCTGACGGTAGATGAGCGTGCGTTTTCCGGCGCCAGCCCCTGGCTTTTCGGCAGCGTGCTGGAACGCCTGTTTGCCCGTCTGGTGTCCATCAACAGCTTTACTGAATTCACGCTGAAGAGTCAGCAGCGCGGCGAGATTGGCTACTGGGCACCGCGCATGGGGAAAAGGGCACTACTATGAGCGAAGTCGCCTCCGCGCCGCTGCGTGTCCATCGCCTGATGCCGTTGCCGGACGCTTTCTGGCGCGGCGTTCGCGAGACGCCGTGGCGCTACGATCTGTTCCAGCTATTAAGACGCATTGATGCCCAGGGCGGTGAACGTTATCCGCTGGGGCGCGCGCCGCTGCCGAAATTTGAACCGTTACGTATCGGTCAGCAGCCATCGATGAGCTTTGCGCCGTCAACCCTCGCGCAGGTGCGCCAGCGTGAAGAGAACGGGCTGCACGAGGTGTCTATCCTCAGCTTCGGTCTGTTTGGTCCAAATGGCCCGCTGCCCGTCCATATGACAGAGTACGCCCGGGAGCGTATTCATCATCATCAGGACACCAGCCTGAGCGCGTTTGCCGATCTGTTCCATCATCGCCTGACGCTGTTGTTTTACCGTGCCTGGGCTGATGCGCAGCCCGCCGTCTCTCTTGACCGCGCGGACAACAAACGCTTTGAGGGGTACCTGGCATCCTTGATCGGCATGGGCCAGCCGGGGCAGATGACCAAAGGCAGCCTGAGCGCACATGCCCGTTTTACTCACGCGGGGCACCTGACCCGTCACGCACGGGATCCGGAAGGGCTGGAGAAGATCCTGCGCAACTATTTTCACGCCCCGGTAAAACTGGTCACGAACGTGGCGCAGTGGATGCCGCTTTCGCCGCGGGAACAGGCGCAGTTGGGTGAAGGGCGTCGTCTGCCGCGGATGGGAGAATCCGCTTTTCTCGGCGTTGCGGTGCGCGACGTGCAACACAAGTTTCGTATCGAAATCGGCCCACTGAGCGCGGAAGAGTACAACCGCTTCCTGCCAGGCGAAGCGTGGGTCACTGAACTGCGCGACTGGGTACGCCAGTACGCAGGGGTAGAATTTGAATGGGAAACTCGGGTTATTCTGCGCGCCGACGCGGTGCAGGGTGCCTCGCTCGGTAGCGCCGGGCGGTTAGGTTACAACACCTGGCTGGGCCTTCAGCCTCAGCCTGTCCCACGTGGCGATCTGGTGTATCGCGCAGAGCGATAATTTTTCTAACGCATTGTTATCAACGGAACCGAACATGTCAGAAATCAGCCGTGCCGTGCTTTTCGGCAAACTGGATACGCTGTTATTTACCTCACTGGAAAGCGCCACCGCGTTCTGCAAGCTGCGCGGCAACCCCTATGTTGAGCTGGTGCACTGGCTGCATCAGCTGATGCAGCAGCAGGATGGCGATCTGCAACAGGTGATTCGTCATTTTGCCCTCGATGAACAGCAGCTGACGCGCGATATCGTGGCCGCACTGGATGCGCTGCCACGTGGCGCGAGTTCTGTTTCCGATCTGTCAGAACATATCGACAGCGCCGTGGAGCGCGCGTGGGTGTTTGGCTCGCTGAAGTATGGCGTCAGCCGTATTCGCGGCGGACATTTACTGATTGGCATCCTGAAAACCTGGAATCTGGCTAACGTGCTGAAAAGCATCTCGGCGCAGTTCACCCGCCTTAACGTCGACGTGCTGATCGAGCAGTTTGATGCGATTTGCGCTCAGAGCAAAGAGACGCAGCAGGCGGCCGCTGCCGCGGATACGCCAGCCGGTACGGTGCCTGCCGCACAGGGGACGTTGGCCCAGTATGGTCAGGACCTGACCGCGCGCGCCCGTGAAGGGAAGATTGACCCGGTTGTCGGGCGCGATGAAGAGATCCGCCAGATGGTCGATATTCTGATGCGCCGTCGCCAGAATAACCCGCTGCTGACCGGGGAAGCTGGCGTTGGCAAAACGGCGGTGGTGGAAGGGCTGGCGCTGCGTATCGCCGAAGGCGACGTGCCGGCACCGCTGCAGAATATTCAGCTTTGGCTGCTGGATATCGGCATGCTGCAGGCCGGCGCAGGCATGAAAGGCGAGTTCGAAGCGCGTCTACAGGCCCTGATTAATGAAGTGCAGTCCAGCGCTACGCCAGTCATTCTGTTTATCGATGAGATCCACACCCTGATTGGCGCAGGCGGCCAGCAGGGTACCGGTGATGCCGCTAACCTGCTCAAGCCGGCTCTGGCGCGCGGGCAACTGCGCACCATCGGCGCCACCACCTGGGCAGAATACAAAAAATACATCGAGAAAGACCCGGCGCTGACCCGTCGTTTCCAGACGGTACAGGTTCACGAGCCGGACGAAGCCAAAGCCATTCTGATGCTGCGCAGCACCGTGTCACCGCTGGAGACGCATCACCAGGTACTGCTTCTCGACGAAGCGGTCAGCGCAGCGGTCAAGCTATCACATCGTTATATTCCGGCGCGTCAGTTGCCGGATAAAGCCGTTGCGCTGCTTGATACTGCGTGTGCCCGCGTGGCGGTCAGCCAGAGCGCGCCACCGGCACAGCTGGAAGATTGCCTGCGCCATCTCGCGGCCCTGGATGTGGAGATCGAGATTGCCGGACGCGAAGCGCGCGTGGGGGCCGGCGATCCGGAGCGCGTCGCAGCCTTGACCGCCGAGCGCAATACATACGAAACAAAGCGCGAAGCCCTGACCCAGCGCTGGGAAGAGGAACGTGCTCTTGTGACTGAAATCATCCGCCTGCGTGCCGCGCTGTTTGCCGCGGGTGATGACGAGACCGGCGAACTGCGCAGCGCGCTTAACGCGCAGCAGCAGGCGCTCAACGCTTTACAGGGCGACGAGCCGCTGCTGTTTGCGGCGGTGGATGAAAATGTGGTGGCGGCGGTGGTCTCTGACTGGACCGGTATCCCGCTGGGCCGGATGGTAAAAAACGAAATTGATGCGGTGCTCAACCTGGCTGATACCCTCAACCAGCGCGTCATCGGCCAGCGTCACGGCCTGGATCTGATTGCCCGTCGCGTGAAAACCTCGCGGGCAAAACTCGACGATCCGAACAAACCTGTTGGCGTATTTATGCTCTGTGGCCCGTCCGGCGTGGGGAAAACGGAAACTGCACTGGCGCTGGCGGAGTCGCTTTATGGTGGTGAGCAGAACGTTATCACCATCAACATGAGTGAATTCCAGGAAGCCCACACCGTTTCCACCTTAAAAGGTGCGCCTCCGGGATACGTGGGTTATGGTGAAGGCGGGGTGTTAACCGAGGCCGTTCGCCGTCGCCCGTACAGCGTGGTCTTGCTGGACGAAATTGAAAAAGCGCACCCGGATGTACATGAAATCTTCTTCCAGGTCTTCGATAAAGGCTGGATGGAAGATGGCGAGGGCCGCCATATTGATTTCCGTAACACCATCATTATTCTGACGTCCAACGTCGGCACCGATCTGATCAGCGCCATGTGTGCCGATCCGGAACTGATGCCTGAGCCTGAGGCGTTAAGCGGCGCGTTGCGTCAGCCGCTGCTGGAGGTCTTCCCGCCGGCGCTGCTGGGCCGTCTGCTGGTGGTGCCGTATTATCCACTGAGCGACGAGATGCTGGGGCAGGTTGTCCGCCTGCAGCTCAAACGCATTCAGCGTCGTCTGCAAGAGAATCACAATATTATTTCCGAGTTTGATGACAGCGTGGTGGAACAAATTGTTCAGCGCTGTACCGAGGTGGAGTCTGGCGGCCGCATGGTGGACGCTATTCTGACAAACACCTTGCTGCCTCAGATGAGCCAGATATTACTTACCGCCAGCCGCAGCGATGAGCAGTACCGACGTCTGCACGTCACCTGTGAGCAGGGCGAGTTTCACTGTCAGTTTGCCGCGTAATAATCATCAAGAGAACTGTAAAAGATGACGGATAATGATAACAATCGGACTGTCCCAAACGCGCTCCCGGTCGGGTATCGCTTCAACGAGTTTGAAATTAAAGAGGTGATCGGCGGCGGCGGGTTCGGCATCGTCTATCGCGCGTGGGATCATCAGCTCGAACGCACTATCGCTATCAAAGAATTTATGCCTGCCTCGCTCGCCGTGCGCGGCGACGATATGACGCTGGTACTGCGAAGCGAACGTTTTGGCAAAGCGTTTTCCGCCGGTCTGAACAGCTTCATTCAGGAAGCCCGCCTGCTGGCGCGCTTCAACCACCCGAACCTGCTTCACGTGCTGCGTTTCTGGGTGCAAAACGATACGGCCTATATGGGAACGCTGTTCTATAGCGGTACCACGCTCTCCCGCCTGCGCGAACAAAAACCGGAGCTGATTAACGAAGCCTGGATCCGTCGTATGCTGCCCATGCTGTTCGGTGCCATTAAGACAATTCATGACGAAGGCTATCTGCACCGCGACATCTCTCTGGATAACATCCAGATTCAGGACAACGGGCTGCCGGTTCTGCTCGATTTCGGCTCTGCGCGCCGCACCATTGGTAATCTCTCTGATGAGACGGAAACTATGCTGCGCCCGGGCTTTGCGCCGATCGAGCAGTACACTGACGACAACGAAAGCGAGCAGGGCCCGTGGACGGATATTTATGCCCTCGGCGCCGTACTGCGTACCCTGATTGTCGGCTCACCGCCGCCGGTCAGCGTGGTGCGATCAATCCAGGACACCTGCAAACCGCTGGTGGAACTGCAGCCACAGGGCTATTCCCTCTCGCTGTTGCAGGCCATCGACCGGGCGCTGGCGTTGCACATGGAAGACCGACCGCAATCCATCGATGAATTCGCGGCGCTGATTGAGATGCCGGTAGCGGGTATCGACGATGTATTGAGCGCGAAAAAACCGGGCACGATGTTGGTACCGGTAGAGGAAGAGGCACCGGCTTCTGCACTGGACTGGCACCGGTACAAAATCCCGGCAATGGTTGCCGCGGGCGTGCTGGTTGGCGTCGTCGCCGGAGCGATGCTGTTTAGCGGTGGCGACCATGATGCGCCAGAGCAGGCGGCGCAGGCCCCTGCTGAGACACGCCCCGTTGAAACCGCATCGAACGCGCCGGATGTGAAACCGGAAACGGCGAAAGCCAGTGAACAGACTGCACCGACTGCGACAGCGCAACCGGCCACCCCGCCGGTGGATGCCAGCCCGGTGGCACTGGTCTATATCCGTATTCTTGACGGTGAGACCCTGAAAGTGAACGGTGAGCCAAAAACACTGCGTCCGGCAAATAACGGTTATGCATCGCTCAAGCTACCTGCGGGCGAGGCCAGAATTGAACTGCAGGGCAACGGGAAAACGCGTACCCAGACGCTGGATATCGCGAAGCCTGGCACCTGGCTGGTGAATCCGTAAGTAAGGTAAGCAGGGACTGGTAACAGGACGGAGCGAATGTATAACCTCAAGTTTGTCTATCTTTTCAGCGAGAATGTCTCGCCAGCGCTTTTCGCGAAAATTATCCGCCCGTCCGTAGCCGGGCAGTGGATAATGTCAGTTCCCGACAATTCGCTGCGCTCGCTGTTTACGCGTTACGATTTGCTGCATTCCATCACCGGGGCGAATCCCTATCAGTCAGGACGCGATACCCGTAAGCTGATCGTGCAGGATCTCGATATCGGCAGGATCGTTGCCATCGACGAGAGTTTCCGTAACTGGTCATCGGTAACGGAGATATTTTATATCAATGCCGATGGCCGACTGCAGGCGGCCTCGCTTACCGGTCTGGGCTGGTATCCGGTAAGCACAATCGTCGATCGCTACGAAACCATGGTGCGAACCTACGGTGCCCGTCCTGCGCCGACGGTACTGCCGAAGCAGGTGGTGAAATCCAAAGCGGCACAGGTGCCGGATGAGGCCACGCCGGGTAAAGACGGTAAAACCTATGCTTCGCAGCTACAGCAGATGACCAAGGCGGAACGCTGGCAGGCGCGTAAGGATCTGATCGCGAAGGGGAGTAATAGCCTTTACCCGGATGCGCAGATCGCCGCTAAACGACTGGCGGCGAATAATATTGCGGTGGAGAAAGCGAAGCTTGCTGAGAATGTTTATAAGACAGTGAATCCGCTGGAGACAACGCCGGGGGTGCCAGAGGGCTGGAAGGATATAAGCAACGATGCATCGGTGCTAAAGAAGTTAGGTCTTAAAAGTAAAACACTTTATGACAAGAGTGAGGATCCTGATTTTCTGGCACGCGTCTATCAGCCTGACCCTGACGTTTTTGGTGGCGATATGAACCCTACGCTGGTGTTCAGAGGGTCGAGGCAACCAGAGTTTTTCCCCATGAAGAACATGACTGACTGGAAAAATAACGGTGCGCAGGGGCTTGGGTTGGAGTCGGATTATTACCGAAGAGCCGTAAGTATGGGCGAGCAGCTCGCCAAATCAGGTCAAAAAATAGACATTGCGGGGCACTCTCTTGGGGGAGGTTTAGCATCAGCCACCTCTATGGCAAGCGGTATGGCGGGATGGACGTTTAATGCTTCTGGCCTAAATTCCGGTACCGTCGAGAAATATGGCGGAAGCATATTGGGCAGCACGGATAACATTCAGGCTTACCGCGTCGAGGGTGAACTGCTGACCAGGACTCAGGAAGTAAATGTTTGGGAAGATTTTAAAATGGTAAAAGGGCACGTGCCAGCACTTATAGCGAAAGAAGAGATTTCTGCCATTATGCCCAATGCTGCCGGAATAGCTCACGACCTTCCTGGTGGAATGGGGAGTGCATTTGACCGACATGGAATAGATCAAGCGATAAACTGTATTGAACAACAGAAGGATGAGGATATCTCTATTATCAGGAGCCGCGCGTGAAATCACTAATTTTTGGCTGGGTAGCGCTTTGTTTAATGTTTATGGTTCAGGGGTGCAAGCAAAATATGGATTTACAACCAGATAATTACTTTAATGGTGACCAGCTCACATTAGCGCGCGCAATTGAGAATGGTGACGGCGATGAGGTGAAAAAGTTAGCTTCGAAAACTGATTTAAACAAACCTGGTAAAGAGGACATGACCCTGTTGTTTTGGGCGGTGATGAATTCACTTAACGATAAAAAAACGCCTGAACATTTAAAAATTATCACTACTCTGATTAAGGCTGGCGCAGATCCGCTGCAGCCGAGGCCGCAGGGAAAAAGTTCGCCTGCAGAATTAGTATTAAAAGCGGACAGCGACGTGTGGATAAAGGCGATGCTGGACGGCGGATTATCTCCAGATGCAAAAGACAAAACGTTTGGTGAGCCTATAATATTCGAAAGTATCGAAGCGAAAAATACCGAGACACTCAAGGCGATGCTTGACGGCGGAGCGGATATTAATATTACCGACTCACTGGGTAGTACATTGTTAGTAGCCGCGCTGGATTACCACGCTTACGATCACGTGCTCCTTTTGCTGAAACGCGGTACTGACCCTGAAATTAAGACTATCAATGGCTGGACGATGGGTAATCAACTTCAACGTTATCTGAACAGAACAGAAGAAGGCAGTGAAGAATATAAAAAACTAACTGAAATCAAAGAGACGCTTATTCAACATGGTGGTAAATGGCCGCCAGCACCAGTCAAGTAAAGGTTAGGGCGAACATGACCGCGAAAAATAAAATTTTCTATTTCTGGGGTGTTATGGATGTCATCGGGATTGTGTTTTATTCGATTGGTCCATACCATTTACTTGAGTCATGGTGGGTTGCCACCGGAGGAAATCCGGGTGTAATTATCTTTATGCTGATAGCAGGTGGCGTAAACGGAATAGTGACAGGTGCTTTTTATCTTGTTTATCTCCTCATGCCAGTTTCCTTGCTTTTTTCTGCCTGGTTTTTTTTCACGAAACATCGATATGCGGTCGGTTTTGCTCTTATACAAGAAGTGCTGCGCGTTATCATCTTCAGTTGCTCAGTGACACTTTTCCCTATGGCGATCGCTGGTTTAGGATTGAGCGTTATTTCCATTAATATTGCTTTATTTATATTATCGGAAATATTAAAGATTGGCTCTCTCATATATATAATCAAAACAGTTCGCGCTAAATAACCAATCTGACACTGCATAGTATTACCATGACACATTTAGTGCCGTGAGTCTTTGCATCGCATAAGCCATATGGAATAAAGTTATGCTCAACCGAATTACCGTTCAGCTCCCGGTGGAGGGGCTTCTGTTCTGGAAACTCACAGGTCGCGAGGCGATGTCCGAGTCGTTCGCGCTGACGCTGACCGTGCTCGGCACGGACGCGCGCATTGACCGCAGCAAACTGCTGGGTCAGCCGGTCACGGTGACCATCCCGACGCAGAGCCTGCTGACGCCCCGCTATATCAATGGAAAAATCACCCGCGTGGCGGTGAGTGCCGTCGAGCTGACGGGCACCCGCTATGCGGTGTATCAGCTGACGGTGGAGCCGGACCTGTGGCCGATGAAGCGCGACCGTAACCTGCGTATCTTCCAGGGCCAGACGGTGCCGCAGATTGTGAAAACCCTGCTGGCTGAACATCAGGTCAACGTGGAAGATAAGCTCACCGGGAGCTACCGGGTGTGGGACTACTGCGTGCAGTATCAGGAGTCGAGCCTGGACTTCATCAGCCGTCTGATGGAGCTGGAGGGGATTGCGTATCACTTCAGCCACGAGGCGGACAAGCACACGCTGGTGCTCACCGACGCCGCGACGCAGCACCAGCCGTTCAGTGGCTACGAAGTCATTCCTTACCACCAGACGCTGTCAGGCGGCAGTACGGATGAAGAAGGCATCAGCCAGTGGGCGCTGGAGGACAGCGTCACCCCGGGGATTTACAGCCTTGATGACTACGACTTCCGCAAGCCGAACGCGTGGCTGTTCCAGGCGCAGCAGAACCCGGCGTCACCGAAACCGGGCAGTATCGACGTGTACGACTGGCCGGGACGGTTTGTTGAGACCGGGCATGCGGAGTTCTACGCCCGTATTCGTCAGGAGCGCTGGCAGGTGGAGCACCAGCAGATTCAGGCGACGGCCACGGCCGCGGGTATTGCACCGGGACACACCTTCACCCTGACCAGCGCCCCGTTCTTCAGTGATAACGGTGATTATCTGGTCACGGCGGCGGGTTACCATTTCGAGGAGAACCGCTACGCGAGCGGCGAGGGGGAAACCCTTCACCGCACTGATTTCAGCGTCATCCCGGCGTCGGTGTCATACCGTCCGGCGCAGAGCACGGCGTGGCCGCGCACCTACGGCCCGCAGACGGCAAAGGTTGTGGGGCCAAATGGGGAGAGTATCTGGACGGATAAATATGGCCGCGTGAAGGTGAAATTCCACTGGGACCGTCTGGCGAAGGGGGATGACACCAGCTCCTGCTGGGTGCGCGTGTCGAGCGCCTGGGCGGGTCAGGGGTACGGCGGGGTGCAAATTCCGCGGGTCGGCGATGAGGTGGTGGTGGACTTTATCAACGGTGACCCGGACCGTCCGATTATCACCGGGCGGGTGTATAACGAAGCAAGCATGCCGCCGTGGGCGCTGCCGGCGGCGGCCACGCAGATGGGTTTTATGAGCCGCACGAAGGATGGCTCCGTGGATAATGCCAATGCCCTGCGCTTTGAGGACAAGGCGGGTGCAGAGCAGGTGTGGATCCAGGCTGAGCGCAATCTGGATATTAACGTCAAAAACGACGAAACACATTCTACTGAAAAAAATCGAACCCAGTTTGTTGGTGAGGATGAAACCTTACGGGTAGCGAAAAACCAGAAATCAGGGATTAAAGGCGATGTGGTATGCCTGACGGGGAACAGTCGAAACGATAAGGTCGTTAATAATTTTATACTTTCCGCGGGTAATACGCTGAGACTGGAATGTGGTGAAAGCGCCATCGAGCTATCAAAAGACGGTAGCGTTCATATCATTGGTAATAACTTTAACTTTACTGCAAAACAGAACGCACAAATTAATACGCTTTCCGGCGAATTGCATTTGAACCCTGATGATGGACGAAATGTCATCGATCCGCCTGGTGCATCCCTTCAGGGTGAAATCCAACAGGAAGTGGATAGTTTTTTTGTTATTAATGGCAACAAGTAAGAGTAACCCGAATGGCTGATTATATTCTTCAGGAAGCAACACTCGCCTTACCCGATGTATTTAAAGACAGAACCATGAATTTATTCACCATGAGTGATAACGGAGCTAGCGAGTTTACTTTTGTTGTTTCTCGTGCGACGGCAAAAAACGAAGATAAAGTCCATGATGCGGCTACCCGACTGGCGCGTGAACTGGAAATTACAGTGCCCGACTTTCGTCTTGAATCCTCTCAGATGACTTCTGTTGATGGTCATCCGGCGGTAGAGCTTTTTTATCAGTTTAAAAATGATAACTCGGTCATTTTTCAGAAGCAGACGGTGATTTTACTCGCTGACCATCCTGGCGGGCAAAAGATGGTGTGTTACATCGGTACATGCCCGGGCGAATTTAGCGATTATTATCATAATCAATACCAGGAAATTATCCGTAGTATTAAGTTTCACAAACCTGCTCAAACGGATCCCAAAGAAATGCTCGCTGCCGACAGCCAGGGGCCTTTTTTTGCGCTTGATAGTGAGAGTAAAGTTCTCCGTGTCTTTGAAAACATTCAGGAACTTTATGGACATCTTTCGCTTCAGCGGGCGAAAGAGGGTCAATATTTGCTTTATGAAAAAAAAGGTAAACCACTCAGTATTGCACCCGTTCCGGACAGCCAACCCCTTCGTTATGCGCTCTGGACGACTTCCTCAGACAAACCACATCACTTGCTTTCACAACTTTCCGTATGCCGCCAGGTCTCTGGTTCTGACCAACTTAATACACCCGATCGGATACGTGGGTATCTGATGGCACAGCGAGCCGAATAGTTATGTCAGAATGTCTGGCCGCACGCGTAGATGATGAGATTGCTCATACAGCCTCAAAAGGCTGGATGATCGCAGGATTGGTGGGTGGGGCAATTCTGGGCGCTGCTGCCGTTGTCGTCACCGGAGGGACCGCGCTGGTTGCTGTTTCTGCCGTTGCGGCTGGGGCATGTGCTGCGGGTGGGCTGGGTGAACTCCTCGGCAGTATGTCATGGGCACCGCATCACACGACAGGTACGCTGAAAGAAGGTTCACCCAATGTCTTTATCAACAGCCGAAAGGCGATCCGCGCACATCTATCAGCCGGAGAGTGTGATGAGCACAGCGGCAGCCTGCAACGGGTCGCGGAAGGTTCGATAAAAGTTTACATCAACAACTTCCCCGCCTCTCGCACAGGCGATAAATTGACATGCAGCGCTGAGATTAGTCAGGGATCGCGTAATGTTATTATCGGCGGAAGCAAGGTCCAGACCGATGAAATAAGTCCTGAAATCCCGGAATGGGTGAACTGGACGATGCTCGCCGTTGGTGCCGGAGCCATGGCGGTGCTTGCCAGTCCTGCTATCGCACTTCTGAGTACCCTCGGGGCGATGGGGGGTGGAACGGTTGGTAGCTACGCAGGTGGGATGCTGTTTGGCGAAGGTAGCGACGGTCAGAAATGGGGGATGCTGATCGGCTCGGTTATCGGCGGCGGGGCTGGCATGAAAGGCGGGGCGCGGTTTGATGCGTGGCGAGCTGGTAAATCAATGCCGCGCGTTAGTGCGGAACCCATTACAGCCCCAGCTTCGCCGAGGATGAGCTTAAGCGAAGCCGTAGGGAAACAACGAGCTGAAAAATGGATTACTCGTGGCAGAGAATTGGCAGATAATCGTGATCCTGCTTTGTCTGCTTTACTCAGTGATGAGCAAGTAGGCGCATTGTATGGTTATACTACCGATCCTGGCTACCAAATGGTAAACCCAGCATTACGAGGTATGAAACCAATGACTAAAGAAATGGAAGCATTTACTCAACATATAAATGATGGCCTGGACCAGCTTCCTGCTTTTAGTGGAGAGACATACCGCGGGATGAACAGCTTACCTTCACACATATTGGATGGATATACTCCGGGCAAAACAGTTATCGATCCAGCCTTTGTTAGTACTGATGTTAATCAAGGCTTCAGCGGTCCTATCCAAATGCGTATTGAAGGTTTTTCCGGCCGGAAAATTGACTTCCTTTCAGAATTCAATGCAACAGAGACTGAAGTGCTATTTAAGCCTAATACATCGTTTGAGGTTATCAGCAGGTCAGATGAACTTGGGATAACAAATATAGAATTAAGGGAAATACCATGATCGACCTTCATACTGAAGACTCTGTAATCAATCATTATGCCGATCGCTATCGTACATACATGCCAATTAATGTCCGTAAGGCAATAAAAAATAACGGTATTGATGGTTTGAGTTCTTCACAAGCCTGGGATGAAACATTACCTTTAATTACGACTGAAGATATTTCACGTGATAAAGCACTTGGGGCGCTGGTCGGTTTGGCTGTTGGGGACGCAGTCGGCACTACTCTTGAGTTTAAAAAAAGAGACAGTGAACATGTAGCGGATATGATTGGTGGCGGACCTTTTCATTTAAAACCCGGTGAATGGACGGATGATACGTCCATGGCATTATGTCTGGCGGAAACTTATCTTTCAGAAAACAGAATGCATACCGATATACTTAGAAAATATCTCGTTAAATGGTATCTTAACGGTGATAATAGCAGTAATGGTCGGTGTTTCGATATTGGCAATACGACGCGATTTGCGCTTGAACAGTATTTGCGTATTGGGCCTTCCTGGTATGGTAATACCGAGAAACACACTGCTGGTAATGCTGGGGTTATTCGTCAAGCTCCGGTGTCTATCTTTCGTCGAAAATCGCTGCGCGCGATTTACTTCGAATCCCAGGCTCAGAGTCGCGCAACTCATGGCGCGGTAGAGTCAATTAATGCATGCCAATTTCTCGGATTGGTATTGCACTATTTAATTAACGGTTATAAAAAAGAAGAAGCTTTTTCCCCTCATGTTTTCCCATTATGCGCGCGTGTAATGATCATAAATGCGGGTGAGTATAAGCAAAAAACTCGCGATCAGATTCGTTCAAGTGGTTATGTAATAGATACGCTTGAGGCCGCGATGTGGTCCGTATGGAATACTGACAATTTCCATGATGCGATTCTGCTGGCTGCCAATCTTGCCGATGATGCTGACAGCGTTGCGGCGACGGCAGGACAAATAGCGGGAGCATTATATGGTTATTCTGGTATTCCGTCGGAGTGGAAAAACAAACTTGTACAACACGAGCGTATCGCCAAAATGGCAGGTGAACTGTTCGATAGAGCTCCTGAGGATAATTTTTTATAATTGAATAATTCATATGGCACGGCTATTGTAGCGTGCCATTCAGTTGAAGAGAAAATCTTGGGTTAAT
Organism: Enterobacter sp. WPR_3_1; assembly: GCF_003635055.1. NCBI lineage: Bacteria > Pseudomonadati > Pseudomonadota > Gammaproteobacteria > Enterobacterales > Enterobacteriaceae > Enterobacter > Enterobacter sp. WPR_3_1. The sequence goes on from NZ_RBXU01000008.1 coordinate 799,798, forward strand.
GTGAAGTTACATGTGAGGAAAAGAACTCACTTTGCCAGCATAGAAAATATACTGAATTATGCAAAAAAAGTAGAGTAGTTCGGTAATATTTCTTCCCGTGCCTGGTATTAGGCTAGTTAAAAATATCCCTACCAGCCAAAAGGTAGGGGGATACAGAATTTATTAAGATAAAAATATGTCTAAGAGTGCTCATGAATAAAGAAAATCATAACGAGCTGAATTATATCAATGATGCCATTGATATAATCAATAAACGATTGGAAACAAAACCTGATTTTTCACTGTATGTTATGGTGAAGTGCCAGTTGGATTATATTAAATCTGTTTTGGTTGGCGCTGAAAAAGATAAAAGTAAATTACATTCATTAAATCTTGGAGTACTTGCATCTAAAGAATTTGATACAACAGATGCCGAACTTGCTGAGCATTTATCTCATGCTAACTATATAGCTTCGCAGATGGGGAAAGGATTGAAGATCATTCTTCCTCATGAACAAGATGTGGAATATTTGAAAAGACAAAAAAGACATCTCAAATGATTAAGTTTTTTGTTTTAATGTATGAAGGTTGTCAATGTTTTAGCCCGGTCGGTCTTATTTTTAATGTTTGTATGGTGATGCTGGAAATATGAGTGGAGAATGAAAAGGTGAAATGGATTGGTTGTATATTTTTCATTTTTGTCACTTTGGCATATATCTGGAATGGAAAAGATTTCTTCAATAAAAAGCAATGGTTCCTGGCCGGATTGATGTTTGTTCTAGTGTTAGTGGCTACGGTCGTTATCGGATTTACGTTGAAATGGCTCGCTCAGTCAATGTCATTATTCTCCGTTGCAACGGCAAAACACTATTCGATTATCTTTTCTATGTCTTTTCTGTGCGTATGGGGACTAAAAGTTACCGTTGTGCTGCTCTGCACGATCTTTTCCGGAATTATAGGGAGGCACAAAAAATACAATGCGGAAAATTATGGAAAAATATCGTCTATGACTCACGTCGTTGCGCCTGGCTTACTTATCATTGCCAAAATTGTAGTTTCCCTGGGTAGCGTCCTTATGTTTTCAGGTTTATGGCTTAAATAAGCACGACATTGACTCAAATTATCTAAATTGAACTTCAGGAAAAGTAGTCTTGTTTTGTGGCAAGGGAAGTAACTCTTACAGCTACTCATCATCACATTAACAGCGCTCCCGCTTTGCTTATCGACGATGAGTTAACTTCTGGCATTGAGATTAGTCCATAGTGGAATAAAGATTATGCTCAACCGAATTACCGTTCAGCTCCCGGTGGAGGGGCTTCTGTTCTGGAAACTCACAGGTCGCGAGGCGATGTCCGAGTCGTTCGCCCTGACGCTGACCCTGCTTGGCACGGATGCGCGCATTGACCGCAGCAAACTGCTGGGTCAGCCGGTCACGGTGACCATCCCGACGCAGAGCCTGCTGACGCCCCGCTATATCAATGGAAAAATCACCCGCGTGGCGGTGAGTGCCGTCGAGCTGACGGGCACCCGCTATGCGGTGTATCAGCTGACGGTGGAGCCGGACCTGTGGCCGATGAAGCGCGACCGTAACCTGCGTATCTTCCAGGGCCAGACGGTGCCGCAGATTGTGAAAACCCTGCTGGGTGAACATCAGGTTAACGTAGAAGATAAGCTCACCGGGAGCTACAGGGTGTGGGACTACTGCGTGCAGTATCAGGAGTCGAGCCTGGACTTCATCAGCCGTCTGATGGAGCTGGAGGGGATTGCGTATCACTTCAGCCACGAGGCGGACAAGCACACGCTGGTGCTCACCGACGCCGCGACGCAGCACCAGCCGTTCAGCGGCTACGAAGTCATTCCTTACCACCAGACGCCGTCAGGCGGCAGTACGGATGAAGAAGGCATCAGCCAGTGGGCGCTGGAGGACAGCGTCACCCCGGGGATTTACAGCCTCGATGACTACGACTTCCGCAAGCCGAACGCGTGGCTGTTCCAGGCGCAGCAGAACCCGGCGTCACCGAAACCGGGCAGTATCGACGTGTACGACTGGCCGGGACGGTTTGTTGAGACCGGGCATGCGGAGTTCTACGCCCGTATCCGTCAGGAGCGCTGGCAGGTGGAGCACCAGCAGATTCAGGCGACGGCCACGGCCGCGGGTATTGCACCGGGACACACCTTCACCCTGACTAACGCCCCGTTCTTCAGTGATAACGGTGACTATCTGGTCACGGCGGCGGGTTACCACTTCGAGGAGAACCGCTACGCGAGCGGCGAGGGGGAAACCATTCACCGTACTGATTTCGCGGTTATCCCGGCGTCGGTGTCATACCGTCCGGCGCAGAGCACGGCGTGGCCGCGCACCTACGGCCCGCAGACGGCAAAGGTTGTGGGGCCAAATGGGGAGAGTATCTGGACGGACAAATATGGCCGCGTGAAGGTGAAATTCCACTGGGACCGTCTGGCGAAGGGGGATGACACCAGCTCCTGCTGGGTGCGTGTGTCGAGCGCCTGGGCGGGTCAGGGGTACGGCGGGGTGCAAATTCCGCGGGTCGGCGATGAGGTGGTGGTGGACTTTATCAACGGCGACCCGGACCGTCCGATTATCACCGGGCGGGTGTATAACGAAGCAAGCATGCCGCCGTGGGCGCTGCCGGCGGCGGCCACGCAGATGGGTTTTATGAGCCGCACGAAGGATGGCTCCGTGGATAATGCCAATGCCCTGCGCTTTGAGGACAAGGCGGGTGCTGAGCAGGTGTGGATCCAGGCTGAGCGCAACATGGACACCAGCATTAAGAACGATGAAACGCACAGCGTCGGTGGCGAGCGCAGCCATTATGTGAAGAAAAATGAACTGCATCGGGTGGAAGCGAATCAGATCCAGGCGGTGAAAGGCGGAACAGAGATCCTGACGGGCAAAGGCAAGCTGGATGCGGCGGTGGAGCAATATGTCATTGCTTCCGGTACGAAGCTACGGCTGGTCTCTGGTGAAAGCGCAATTGAACTGAACGCTAACGGCAAGATTAACCTCATCGGCAAAGAGTTTAATTTCTTCGTTGAAGGGGATGGTCATATCACCACCGGCGGTAAGCTGCACCTGAATACGTCTGGCACACAACCGGGCACCACGGCGCCGGGTTCCGGGCATAAAGGGGATATTGATGCGGCAGTTCAGGAGAAATTTACGACTAAAGGTGAGTAAGGTCGTAGCAGTGCTTATTGCATTATTAACGACGGGAATGGCTGAGGGAAATTCAGAGAAAAAGGATCTCTGGGCGTTCATTTCACAAATGAGCGCCTCACTCAAAACGTTATCCGTTACGAGTCTAAATGACATGCCGTTGCATTTTAACTACATGAAAAATAATGCTTATATGAACTTCTACCATGCTGATGATTTCAAGCTTTTGGAGCGTACGAGCATTACTACCATTGATTTACGAGTAAGCAAAGAAAATGATGGCATGGCTCCCTTACTGAATTTTTCACCATCAGGCCAGTGCATCACACTTCAAACCGTTAAAAAGCATTACCCACAACTGACGTTAACTGATTATCCCCGAGGCCGCTCGGAGAATGAAGTGACCAGTTATACAGCACCAAAAGATATGAATGGACAAAAAGTGAGTTTCAGTTTCACCGTAAAAAAACCTGACTGTCTGAGCTCTGTTGTTATTAGCGCTGATTAAGAAAACAGCTTCCATGACTCGCGGTTTCCCACATCGGTGAGAAGCGTAATTTAGATTGAGAAAATGACGATTAACGTGAAAAAACAGACTCCGACATATCTTTTTTTTGTTCTGATGCTTACCTGTCTGTGCAGCAGTGCGGTATTGGCTCAAGTTATACCGCCCGTTCTGACAAATCACGATTTTTCTGTGCAGATAAAAAGCCAGCCTGTCGAATTGGGTGAAAGATGGACTCCTGACGTTGCGCGCAGAATTGACGTGCCAGTGGAAGGCAGTTTTACCGGTGAGGTTCCTTTTGACGGAGCTAACTATAAATTCTTCCAGCATCAAAAGTCTGGGTTAGACATTTTCAGTTCCAATCTCTGGTGGGATAAAGCGGAACGAAGCGTTGATGATTATATCGTGTCGCAGATCACGCTGACTGCTACAGATGCCGCAACGCCGCGTGGTGTCCATGTTGGTTCAACGAGAACGGACTTGAACACAGCATACGGTGACGGTCAGGTCGCAAAGGATGCCGGAGAACAATGGATTACCTATGAGTTGGGTAAAAAGGTCCTCTCTTTTGAGATCAAAGACAGTAAAATTGTTAAGATAACAATGAATTACGACAATGGAAATCCAGAGTAATTTATGAAAAGGAAATATCTGGCAGCCGTATTGCTCACCGCTTTCTTGGCAGATGCAGCTGAAACTGCAACTGCGCTACAGTTATCACAATACAATAAGCTCAATACGGTCAGTCGCATCGTTAACGATAGCGAAGTGACAGACCTCCTCAGAGAGGCCCTGGGAAGCGATTACCAGACGTTTATCAACAATTTTGATGTATTTGGTGAACCGCATTCCACGGCTGACGGAGGATTGTTGATTGAAGGCTGGCTAAAAAATCTTTATCTGGAAAACGCCTCTGCTTTGGTTATCGAACCAGATGGCAAAATCTACGCTGCCTGGGTCATACCCGAGTCTGACGTTATTCATTATCAGTCTTCTGAACATCGCCAGGATATTAACGGCGATATTAAAAAATGGGCTGCAAGATTTGGCACACTGCATTTTGAAACGATAAGCCAATCTGGTCCCGCATTTGGCGGAGTATGGTCAGGCGGGTACGCGAACGACTCGACGTTAACTCTGCGGTTAGCTGAATCAGGTGGCCGTATCTCCGGATCTTATTGCTATATTTCTCAAAGAGGAAACCGCATTGATTGCCCGGAAGATGATGAGCTAGCGGTACGATCGCGGGCAATCGTGCCAATGTTGAGTTCAACTCATCGTTTGGCGGTATAGGCGGACGGGCTGTTCTGGAAATTAAGGGGAGTGAAATGGAATGGCGTTTAGTTACTCCTCCTCAAAAAGGAAATTATTATGCTCCACAGCGTTATACGTTACAGAAAGCTGCTTCGGCTCAGACAGTTGAAACCCGAAAACTCAATACTGAAAAGTTCGCTATTTCTCTGGTCAATAAATGCGGGCGTTTTACTAGTGAATGTGACCAGATGTATTATCTCGGCGTGCGCAAAAGTGATAATAGTACGATCTCCCTTAAGGGGAAAACGTTGCACGATCCTGCAGGCAAAATAATTGGCTCTACCTATAAGAATGGCGAGATCGCTTACACCGTGACTTACTCACCCGTGAAATTGGTCGTGAGCAAAGGCAGCCATGTGTTAGTTGAACAGTCAGGTCAGTGGCTTAAATAATGCATTCGCCAGCCAAAAGGCCAGTGTGGATTGGCCTCTTTTGTTTCTCACACTATTAATCATCCCGAGTTCCCATATGAAATATACCCTCCAGGAAGGTTCCTTCTCCCTTTTTCCTGCCGCGTGGCAGGATAACAGTATGAACATTATTCGCGACGACGAAAGCGGGTTGTCCGTGGTGGTCAGTCGCGGTGTTATTCCGGATGGCAGCGACTATGAGAAAGAGTTTCACCGCCAGTGGGAACTACTACGTCCGCAGATGGGCGAGATTGCCCAAAGCGCATTCCAGAGCGTAAAGGTCGGGCCTGACGGAAAAATTAACGCGCTGGAAGTCGAGACGACTTTTGACAGTAACGGACAGCGCATTTGGCAAAAACAGCTGGCCGTACAAACGCCGGGCAAGCCGGTGTTGATGATTTTTACCCTCTCGGCGCTCAGAGCATTCACCGCAGAGGATGAGGTGCGCTGGAGCGCACTTAAGCAGAGTCTGACGCTAAACGACAACCGGAATGTGTAAGGCATGAGCGATAACAACGCGGCCCGTCAGGGCGACGAGATCATTCACTCCAGCATTTTTGCGGATATCACCAGTATTGTGGCGGAAGGTGCGGCCTATGCCGTTATCGGCGCTGCCGTGGGCGCGGCGGCAACCGTTGCTGCTCCGCTGCTGGGGGCGGGTGCCGCCGCTGCGGGCGTGGCGGCTATTGGATCCAGCTGTCTGTTAAGTGGGATCATTGGCGGCGTACTGGCAAACGTGGCAGGTATAACTGACGATATCAGCAACGCCGCCGAAGGCTTAGGCAACGCGCTGTTCCCACCGTCGCCAGCGGGCAAAATCACCACCGGGTCTGATAACGTTCTGACGAACGCGATTCCCGCTGCACGAGCGGCCGGGACGCTGACGCCCGCCGACACACCGTCACCTGAACCACAGTCTCCGGGCAGCTTTGCCGATTACGCCGGCATGCTGCTTTCCGCCGCTGGACAGTTTGGCAGCGAGATGTGGCAGCCGAGCGTGGCTTCTGCCGCCGCGGGAACCTCGCCGCTGGAAGAAGACAAGGTGGCGTGCGAAAAGCACTCCGGGCCGCAGTATCTGGCGGAAGGCTCTAAAAGCGTCTTCATTAACGGGCAGCCCGCGGTACGTGCAAAAGATCGCACCACCTGCGAAGGCACCGTTTCCGACGATGTCTCCCCGAATGTGATCATCGGCGGGGAAACGCTCACGGTCCGCGATATCAAAAGCGGTAAAACGCCGGGTCTGGCGCTGGGGATGATTGCGCTCTCCCTGCTGCGCGGGCGTCCGGGTAAAATCCTGAAAAATATGCCCTGTGCGCTGGCGGCAGCCGGCGGTGGTATGCTGGCCGATATGGCCGTTAATGCTGTGTTTGGCTCCTCGCACCCGGTACATGCTGCAACCGGCGTGAAGGTGCTGAATGATGACGATGAACTCGATTTCTCGCTGCCGGGGCGCTTCCCGCTGCGCTGGCAGCGCAGCTACAACAGCCTGACCACCCGTGAAGGGCTGTTTGGTCTGGGTTGGGCGACAACCTTTGACAGCTATCTGACGCTCGAAGAGAACAACGCGATCTGGTTCGACGAAACCGGCCGTGAGCTGAGCTTTGAGCTGCCGCCCGTCGATCGCGCGTTTTACAGCATCAGCGAAGGCATCATCATCCGCCGCAATGAGAGCGGCGACGTGGCGATTGCCGACGATGACGGCGCGGTATGGCGTCTGTATAAACCAACCCGGGCGAATCCCACCCTCCTGCGTCTGGCCTCCCTCAGCGATGAATATGGCAACGCGCTGCTGACGGAGTGGGATGAACACGGCAGGCTGGTCAATCTTCACGATGAGCCACGGGCGATTGATGTCACCCTGCGCTATGAAGATGAGCGTTTCCCACAGCGCGCCACCTCTGCCAGCCATTTTGACGGCAACCGTACCTGGCCGCTGATGCAGTGGGGTTACGATGCGCGCGGCCAGCTGGCGAGCGTGACGGATGCCTCTGGCGTAGTGACGCGCGAATACCGCTATAACGACCACGGCCTGATGGTCTGGCACCGCCTGCCGGGCGGGCTGGAGAGCGAATACCGCTGGCAAAAATTCGACCACTGGCGTGTGGTGGAAAACCGCACCAGCACCGGCGACGGCTGCCGTTTTAACTATGATTTAGCCGCCGGGCTGACGACCGTCGAGCACTATGATGGCCAGACGCGTAAGCACTACTGGAACGCGCAAAATCTGATTGTCCGCTACGTTGACGAGCGCGGTGAAAACTGGTGCTACGAGTGGGATGAAAACGAACTTCTGACCCGTCGCATCGATCCGCTCGGTAACGCCGTCACCTTTGTCTACGACGAAATGGGCAACCGGGTGCAGGAAATCGACGCCGACGGCAATACCCGCACCACCACCTGGCTGGAGCACCGCGCGCTGCCGTCAGCCATCATTGAAGCCGACGGCAGTGCGACCCGTTTCTGGTACGACGAACATCACGGGCTGAAGCGTGTGGTAGACCCGATGGGGCAGACAACACTGCTGCGCCGGGACGAGTTTGGTCAGGTCGTTGAAGAAGTTGATGCCGCGGGAAACAGTCGCTACCAGGAGTACAACGAGGCCGGGCAGGTCATTCGTGCCACAGACTGTTCAGGACGAATAACCCGCTATACCTATCATCCGCTGGGCTGGTTAACGACTGAGATCGGCGCTGACGGCGAAGAGACGCGCTATCGCTACGATGCCGCAGGGCGTCCGGTGCAACTCGATCGACCGGAAGGCTGGACAGAGTCACTTGCATGGAACGAACGCGGTCTGCCGGTGACGCATGCGGGCGCTGATGGCAAAGAAAGTGAGTTTATATACGACGAGGCAGGACGATTAACCGCTACGCGTAATACTCAGGGTGAAGAGGTCCGTCGCCGCTGGGACAGCCGAGGGCGACTGATTGCCCTGGAAAATGAAAATGGCGAAGCCTATCAGTTCCGCTGGGGGCCCGACTCGCTGCTGCTGGAAGAGGTGGGGCTCGATGGCGTGGCCTCACAGTATCGCTATGACGCCTGCGGGCGTACGATAGCGCGCACGTTTGCCGCCGGTCATCCGGAAGCCATCACCCATGCCTTCGCCTGGAGCGCGAGTGGCCAGCTGGTTGCCCGCACCACGCCGGAAGGGCAGACCCGTTATCACTACACACCGTCAGGTTTGCTGAGTCGTATTGGACTTCATCCGGCACTTTCCGTTGACGCCTGGAGTGCAGAGGCAGAACAGGAACTTGCCTTTGAGTATGACGCCCTGGGGCGTGTCACGCGTGAAGTGGGCGAGCACGGTGAGCTGACATGGGAGTATGATGCTCTCGGCAACCGCACCTCCGTCACGCTGCCCGATGGCCGCGAGCTGAAGCAGTTTTACTACGGCATCGGGCATCTGCTCAGCATTGCTCTCGATAAGCTGTCGGTCTCCGATTTTACCCGCGATGAACTCCACCGGGAGACCAGCCGCACTCAGGGGCTGCTGACCACCCGTAGTGAGTACGACCGTCTTGGTCGACTGCATCGCCGGGATGTATTCACTGGCAATGCCCAACGTCCGTCGCCGCGCCGCTGGTCCCGCCGCTGGGATTATGACTACCGCAATAACCTGGTGCGGGAAGAGCGGGACGATAACCCGTTCAGCTGGTACCGCTGGCAGTACGACAGCGCCGGGCGTCTGCTGATTCAGGACGGCACGCTGCCCGGCCAGGAACAGTGGCGCTGGGATGCTGCCGGTAACCCGCTCGAAGGTACTGCTGAGAAGGTCACACACAACCGCCTGGCGCAGCTGAACGGCATTCGCTGGCGTTATGACATCCACGGCCGCACCGTGGAGAAGGATAACGGACAAACCCGCTGGCACTACCGCTACGACGGCGAACATCGCCTGACGGAGGTCATCAGCCAGCCCCGGGACCGCAATAAGCCGCAGACGCAGGTCAGCTTCCGCTACGATCCGCTCGGTCGCCGCATCAGCAAAACGCGCCGCCAGATGCTGGGCGGGCAGCCAACCGGCAAGCCGGTCAGCACCCGGTTTGTCTGGGAAGGGTTTCGTCTGCTGCAGGAGGTGCACGGGGATGTGCCGCTCACCTACGTCTACAGCGACCAGGACAGCTACGACCCGCTGGCGCGTATTGACGGCGTAGATGCCCCGGAGATCTTCTGGTTCCACTGTCAGCCCAACGGCACGCCGGAGCGGATGACGGATATCGAAGGGCAGGTGCGCTGGGAAGGGGTGAACAGCGCCTGGGGCAAGCTGCTGCGGGAAAGCGAGACGCAAGTATCAGGATATTCTCAGAACCTGCGGATGCAGGGGCAATACCTGGACCGTGAGACAGGGCTGCACTACAATCTGTTCCGGTATTATGACCCGGACTGCGGGCGGTTTACGCAGCAGGACCCGATAGGGCTGGCGGGGGGGATAAACCTTTACCAGTATGCGCCGAATGCGCTGGGGTGGGTGGATCCGTGGGGGTTGGCATTAAAGGGCGTCGACTTTACAGGTAGCCCAGATCTTTTCCCAATTAATGGGACAAAACAAAATATTGTAACCATTACAATGCAAGGAACTCGAGATAGAGATTTCACCGAGGCTTTCAAGGCGGCTGGTATTTCTAAAAGCGAAGCGACCGGATATACATGGCACCATGTCGATGACTTTGACCCGGCTACAGGAAGGACAACAATGCAATTAGTGAAAACTTCTGCGCATGAAGCTACATTCCCACATAAAGGTTCCGTCTCACAATTCGAAAAATATTTCGGCGTTAAATATGGTTCCCAGGAAGCTATTGCCGTTTCCCATTCCAAAGGTTGGTTGAAGGGACGTGTTCCGAAAAAATTGCGTACAAACTGTCACCAATGAGGTATAGATGTATGAATCGTTTCAGTAGCTGTGAAAAAAAGATTGAACGTGCAGATATTGTTAAAGTGGAAGATAAATTATCTATCCATCTTCCTGAAGATTTCGTTTTACATTATTTACAGTTTAATGGTGGCATTCCTGAGAAAAGTTGGTGGGATAGTGAGGATGAGTTTGAGCCAGTAGAGGTAGCATGTTTTAAACCGTTTGTTTATAATAGCAAGACAAATAATGACCCAAGATCTTTAATAGATGGTTGCTATATCAGCATGTTGGAGAGAGATGTAATTCCTAAAAATCTTCTTCCTTTTGCAAATGATTGGGGGGGGAATTTCTTCTGCATCGATTTGGATAATTACTCTATTATATATTATGCAACGGATTCTTTTGATGAGGATTTAACTATGCAAGAGAATCACGTAAAACTTCAAAGATTTCTGACAAATTCATTTGATAACTTTGTTAACGGATTAGTAAAAGAAGAAGATCTAACTTAAAGAATGCTTGAAGATAGTTGTTATTTTATTTGATGTGGTAACTCTTGCGATAAAATTTATTTCCTTGTAAAACTCTGTAGAATCTACAGAGTTTTTTGTTGTCATCCCTAAACCACCTCCTGGGGAGGTGGTGATTGTTCCTGTAAGGCTCTAGCCTGAAGAATGCCCATGTCGGAATATCTTTGCTTACTCACCACAAGCAAAAGGAGACAAACCGACATGGGGCTTTACAGGAGTTCATCACATGTATATTGGCGTTGCAAATACCACATAGTCTGGACGCCGAAGTACCCTTTCAGGATCCTGAAAGATAAGCCGGGTAAAGAACTTTACAGGACAATCTACATTCTCTGCGGAATCAAAGATTGTGAGGTTCTGGAGCTAAATGTTCAGCCAGATCATGTACATCTTGTTGTCATTGTCCCACCGAAAATCTCTATATCCACTCTGATGGGGCATCTGAAAGGCCGCAGCGCTATCAGGCTCTACAATCGTTTTCCGCACATAAAGAAGAAGCTATGGGGCAATCATTTTTGGTCCCGCGGATACTTTGTAGATACGGTGGGTGTAAATGAAGAAATAATCAGACGATATGTGCGGCATCAGGAGAAAACGGAACAGACACATGAACAGCAGATGGAATCGTTAGAGTAGTTAGTGGAAAGTGATAGTAGCCCCACTTACAGGGGGCATTCTCAAAAGTCACCTTCTAAGAAGGTGGTCTTTTACTCAAAAAAATCAGACGTTAAACAAGAAGTTCATCACATCGCCATCTTTAACAATGTAATCTTTCCCTTCCGCACGCATCTTGCCTGCTTCTTCGCGCCTTGTACACCCTGCTCTCAATAAGCTGTCGGTCTCAGATTTTAGCCGCGACGAACTTCACCGTGAGATCAGCCGCACCCAAGGGTTGCTGACCACCTGTCCGTCTTGGCCGACTGCATCGCCGCTGGGATTACGATTACCGTAATAATCTGGTGCGTGAAAGCGAGACGCAGGTATCAGGATATTCCCAGAACCTGCGCATGCAGGGGCAATACCTGGATCGTGAGACAGGGCTGCACTACATTCTGTTCCGGTATTATGACCCGGACTGCGGGCGGTTTACGCAGCAGGACCCGACAGGGTTAAATGGCGGGTTAAATCTTTACAGCTATGCTCCTAATCCTATAATCTGGACTGATCCTTTAGGTCTAACACCTTGTAAGGGTTTACCTTCTACACGTAGGGCTGGGGGGACAGGCAAACATTATGATCCTGTAAATGGACAAGGGTTGTATGTGCTACACGATGGAAAGAATATTATCTATGTAGGACGTGGGGATGCGCCAATGCGTTTGAATAGCCATGCGAATACACCGGGTAAATCTCATTTGGAACAGCTGACCATATCTGATAATAATTTAACCAAAGCTGAAGCTAAATACTTGGGACAAAGAATTATGGATCTTAATGGTGGAGCTAATTCAACGAATTCCTTAACAAATCTCCTCAATAAAATCAGATCGTATAGTCCTAATAACCCAAATGCTAGCACATATGATATTGCGGGTCATAGCAGTGATTGGGGTGGAAAAGTATTGAATGATGCGTTATCAATACTGAAAGGTAATGGCTTATGAAAGTAAAATACAAAGAGGGTGACATCTTTGTCATTCCATTGAGCAATGGGAAATATGCGATTTGTCATATTGTTTTTGCTTCAAGCAAAAAATTTAAGCAAGCAATAGGGTTCTGCATATTATCGATACAGCAGACTGAAGAGCTTATTGATGGCGGTTCATTAACACCGCTAAGTTTTGAAAAGTTTGGTAAAGAGACGAAAGTTATCTTTACCGGCAACCAAAATATCAGCAAAGGCGTTTGGAAAATTATTGGTCACACTGATCTTACAGAAGAAAAAAAACAATTGAAAATATTTAATTATGCTGGTGGTTTATATAATGGAGAGGACGAAATCAGGCGGTTATCTGTTGCCGAATACCCTAATTACACAACAATGGGGGTTTCAGGGTTTGAGCTTGTCGATAATATCCTGGCCAATATTTGAGCATCAGGGGTAGGGTGCTTCCCCTGTCAGATTTCGTATTACCGCCACTCATTAACACCTTAAAAATATCACAGGTATTTTATTTTTGATGTCCTGATCTCACATTATAGGTAGAACGATAATAAAAATCGAGGTAATGTAATGAATGATAAAAAAATACAAATGGTTGATCTACTGATTTCACATAGTCAAATAGTGTTACGATCCCGAGACTATGACGAAAAGCTGAGTCAATGGGGAAAGGGTAATGTTTCTCAAGGTGCTGTTCTTCACAAGGATTATGTTATATTCGATCCATTACCAGAGGACGCGTTTGGAGCAATCGTCAATATCAAAATAGAGAATGCTTTCAAATTGGATGAAAATGCTCAGCGCTGTATTGTTGTACCATTTTTCATTACGGATAAACATAAGCTGCAAATCGCTTCTGCAACTGAGAAATTCGATTTAAATATAGATGTGATCGATAAAGTTTATTCACTCTTTTATGAGATTTGTGAAGGCGATGAAATTTACTATAATTTCACTCTTGTACCGGCAAAAGAAGCTGTTGCTGCTAAGTTTTTGCTAGATGACCCTTGGGGAGGAATAAAATACCATCCTCTCAAAGAAGGTATTTTTTAAATTTAATACTATCTGGGAAATTTATCTCGGAATAAAAATCCGCGCCTAAGCGTGGATTTTTTCATTCAAAACCAATCAAACGTTAAACAGGAAGTTCATCACATCGCCATCTTTAACGATGTAATCTTTCCCTTCCGCACGCATCTTGCCCGCTTCTTTCGCGCCTTGCTCACCTTTGTAGGTGATGAAGTCTTCAAACGCGATAGTCTGCGCACGAATGAAGCCTTTCTCGAAGTCGGTGTGGATCTTACCGGCTGCCTGAGGCGCAGTCGCACCGACAGGGATGGTCCACGCACGCACTTCTTTTACACCAGCGGTGAAGTAGGTTTGCAGGTTCAGCAGCTCATAGCCCGCGCGGATCACGCGGTTCAGGCCCGGCTCTTCCAGACCCTGCTCGGCCATGGACTCTTCACGGCCGGCGTCGTCCATTTCAGCGGTATCGGATTCAACCGCGGCGCAAACCGCTACCACTACAGAACCTTCATTGCTCGAAGGTTCTGCTGAGAAAGTCACGCACAACCGCCTGACGCAGCTGAACGGCATTCGCTGGCGCTATGACATCCACGGCCGCACCGTGGAGAAAGATAACGGCCAGACCCGCTGGCACTACTGCTACGACGGTGAACATCGCCTGACGGAAGTCATCAGCCAGCCGCGGGACCGCAACAAACCGCAGACGCAGGTCAGCTTCCGCTACGATCCGCTCGGTCGCCGCATCAGCAAAACGCGTCGCCAGATGCTGGGCGGGCAGTCAACCGGCAAGCCGGTCACTACCCGGTTCGTCTGGGAGGGGGTCCGCCTGCTGCAGGAGGTGCACGGGGACGTGCCGCTGACCTGTGTCTACAGCGATCAGGACAGCTACGACCCGCTGGCGCGCATTGACGGCGTGGAAGCCCCGGAGATCTTCTGGTTCCACTGCCAGCCCAACGGCACGCCGGAGCGGATGACGGATAGCGAAGGGCAGGTGCGCTGGGAAGGGGTGAACAGCGCCTGGGGCAAGCTGCTGCGGGAAAGCGAGACGCAGGTATCAGGATATTCTCAGAACCTGCGCACGCAGGGGCAATACCTGGACCGTGAGACAGGGCTGCACTACAATCTGTTCCGGTATTACGACCCGGACTGCGGTAGGTTTACGCAGCAGGACCCGATAGGGCTGGCGGGGGGGATAAACCTTTACCAGTATGGTGCAAATAGTTTAACCCGAATAGACCCTCTGGGATTAAAACAAGAGGAAGTTATACGCTATATGAGTAAAGATGAAGCGATTGCATCAGCTTCTGAACGCGATGGTAAAGGCGGATTGGTTCCTAATAATCGTGGTGAAAAAGCCATATGGGTTAATCATGATAGCCGACCAGGGTTTAACCCTGGAAATGAAAAGTATCGTGCCGTTATGACCGTAAATGACTCTGGGGTTGAGCTTCTTAATCAACATAGCGATATATCAAAAGTTGATTACAAAGAAACCGGGCTAAAAGATGGAGTTCTATCAAAGAGAAATAAACTAGGAGCAGGGGGCATCGGTAAAAATATCCTTCCTCGTTTTAATGATAAAATCACTTCATTTCAGATTGAAAAGAAAGATGCTAAAGGTAATTGGAAGAAATGTGGTAAGAGGATTACTTAATGATTTTTGAAATGTATCTACATAAAATTGAACACTTCACTAATGCGAGAGCAGAGATTGAAAGTTTTGGAAATTATGTCTATGTTAAAGATGAACCAGATCTTTTTCCCGTTTATTTTAAAAAAGAAAATGGGAAGTATGCAGAGTTGAGTCGTTGGCAAACTTGCTTTCCTAAATTTATGTTACAGCGTGCATTAAAGAAGCTAGGCCTAAGTGAAGAAGGGAAATATGCATTTGAAGTTTTTCTTTCTCGATTAGGTTATCTGTTTCAAATAGATAATCGACAGCGTATAGATAAAGATATTGTTATATTATTTTATATACATCAACTTCTTTCCTTAAAAAACAGCAAAGAAGATTACGCAATAAAAGCAAAAGGCTTTTTTTTAAGGTTTTTGTGTTTTGAAATGGGCATGGATGATGACTCTTATAATTTGCTATGCATTACTAATGACGGGCTCTGTATAAATACTGTCCAGCATGGCAATGTAACTGTATTATCATTGCTTGAGCAATTTTATGCACAATTTGAAAAAAAGAAAAACTTTGAAGATATTAAGGCTATAAAATACTATCAATCATCGGTATTAAATTTTTTGTTTGTTGCGAATAACGAAGATAATCACCTGTTGTTTAATGATAAAAATTGTTATCTTATCGATCCTGGTAATTTTATTAATGCATATAAAAGATCTAAAAAAATAATATATAAAGCTTTGGATCAGTGTTTTGGTAAGTATCAATCTACAAAAAATTTATTAATATCCAACTTCATTCTAATGAATTACGCTTATTATATTCTTAGAGATAATTTAGCAGATCTTAAAACATTGAGAAGACATGTTTCTTCAGATATATTTGGAAGGATAATTTCCGCTATAGTATACAGAGGTTTCTTTGTAGATGAAGAAAAAATACTGAAGTTAGTTGGTGATGAATATAAATTCGAACCTGAAGGTGAAGATCGGAAATTATTTAATTTAATATATTCGATTTAAAATGTTAATGTTCGACTACAATCGAGGGTGTTAGGATTTGAATAATGAATCCGATGTGGAACCCTCGATTCTAAAAATCCAGGTTATGGACTGTTAATAACTTTACGGTACGCATGTTGTCAATAGAACAATATGTATATCTCATACAGTGCATTAGTGTACGCTGCTATAAAGATTACGGATTATTTTCTTAACAAAAAGTATCATATGAATTTTATTGATGTTCGGTATTTAAGGTTATGCTAACAAACCACTGACGACTTTGTGGCATTCGCTGGCGCTATGACTCCATAAACTTACCGAATGTGTTGAAAGATAACGTCCAGATTTCCTCTCAACCTCATATTCATGGTAATGAATACTGGAAAGTTTATCGCGAAGTTGATGGTGCTGATGTGATAAGTGGCAAGGACCTCATAATAAAGATTATAAAGGTATTGATAGTTACCGAACAGAACGCTTAAAAAAGGAACGATCCTCTATGCATTGCATCCAAATCGTGATCAGTTACCTGCATATACCGTAACTCATCCTACAGTTAGGCAATATAAAGGTGATTCATTAGGATATCATGAGGTGTCACAAGTGAAACTTAACCCAGATTTCCCTGTACGAACCAAAGTTAGGGCATATTATGTATCTGAGGATATATTTGTTGCTAGTGGTCGTGCAACGGCGAATCCTCAGTTCGGAAAGGGGGGGGATGCAGTTTTACATACCTGAAGAAGCAAGAGGTAAATTAATTCCTGGTAAGGTTATAGATATATGAAAAAGATGACATTTAATGTAAAAAATGGGAATGTTAAAATTGATAATTATCCTATTGAACTTAGTTCTTTTGAAACATTTACTTCATCTGACTTTTACAAAACCCATCCGCAATTTACTAAGATAGGTAAATTTTATTTTTCGAAAGATGATATTGAATGGGAAGGGCAGAACTTTATCGTAGAGTTCAGACCAGCAATTTTCTCATTTAATCCATCTCTTTTTCTTACAAGTAAAGACGGAGATTTTTATCAATCACTCAAAGATTGGGATAAGAGGGCATCGTTAAAAAATCTAGAAGAGGAAGAAAGACGATTGACAGAATGGGTTCAAAATAAATTTTCCAGAAACAATATGGGAAAGATAAATAAGCCTCCATATGGAACAAAATGGACTTATGAATGGGGAGAGATAACAGTGCAATCAAATGAAAGATCCTTTGATTGTGGGATATATATTGAATGGGATCTTAATCTCTGATGGTAATAAATCGTACATTACATATATGAGTTATCCACTCATGGAACGAAAGTCATATTGTCCAATAGTGATATTTAAATTTATTATAGATGACTGCCTTATTTGGTATACGAGATAAAAACTCGGATTAATCCCTTTTTTCCAAATGAAATAATAATCTTCTTCGTACATCTTTTATAAGTGAGTCTAAAAAAGAGAAATGTATAATGAAATGCATAAAGAATAGTTAGATAATAATTTTGTAAAAATTGGATTTATGGCGAAATGAATTACTCACTTCCAGGATTCACTATATACACCTTAGTTGATCTTTCAATAAAAAACAAGATATGGCGTTGGTTATTAGTAAATGCCATAAGGTAAAGAGAGTCTCAAGACACAACTGAAACTATTTAAACTTTACTCAGGAAGTTTAGTATGTCGTCATCTTTAACAGTGCAATTTTTCCATTCTGCACGCAGGGGGCGCTGACCACCCGCAACGAGTACGACTATTTTGGTCGACTGCATCGCCGGAACGCCTTTACCGGCAATGCCCAGCGTCCGGCACCGCGATGCGAGTCCCGCCACTGGGATTACGACTACCGCAATAACCTGGTACGGGAAGATCGGGATGATAACCCGTTCAGCTGGTACCGCTGGCAATACGAAAGCGTCGGGCGTTTGCTTGTTCAGGACGGCACGCTACCCGGGCAGGAGCAGTGGCGCTGGGATGCTGCCGGTAAACCGCTTGAAGGTTCTGCTGAGAAGGTTACGCACAACCGCCTGACGCAGCTGAATGGTATTCGCTGGCATAATAATATCCATGCTCGCACCGTAGAGAAGGATAACGGCCAAACCCGAGGAACCGCAACAAACCGCAGACGCAGGTCAGCTTCCGCTACGATCTGCTCGGTCGCCGCATCAGTAAAATGCGACACCAGATGCTGGGCGGGCAGCCAACCGGTAAGCTTGTCACCACCCGGTTTGTCTGGGAAGGGTTCCGCCTGCTGCAGGAAGTGCACGGGGACGTGCCGCTGACCTGTGTCTACAGCGACCAGGACAGCTACGATCCGCTGGCGCGTATTGATGGCGTGGATGCACCGGAGATCTTCTGGTTCCACTGCCAGCCCAACGGTACGCCGGAGCGGATGACGGATAGCGAAGGGCAGGTGCGCTGGGGAGGGGTGAACAGCGCCTGGGGCAAGCTGTTGCGGGAAAGCGAGACGCAGTTATCAGGATATTCTCAGAACCTGCGTATGCGGGGCAATACCCGGATCGTGAGACAGGTCTGCACTACATTCTATTCCGGTATTACGACCCGGACTGTGGGCGGTTTACGCATCAGGACCCGATAGGACTGGCGGGGGGATAGACCTTTACCAGTATGCGCCGAATGCGCTGGGATGGGGGGATCCGTGGGGGTTGAAACCAAGATGTGCACCGACGAAAGCAAATGACCATAATCAGGCTGCTTTCGGCAGGCAGTGGCAAGGTCATGGGGAGTACAAAGGACGCGACTTATGGTCTGACACAATGTTAAAAGAAGGTGATGTCATCTACGGTGGTGCTCCTGGACAATCTGGTTTTTATTTTGATAAGGCAACTCTCGATGCCGCTGGCGGTAGTAGACAAAAACTATGGGAGAGGTTGCAGGTACAGCCACATAGAATATTTGGATTCCGTAGCAAAATTCAGGCGTACCGTGTAAAACGAGATGCAGTTGCTGGAACGGGACAAGCATTATCATAAGATCCTGTTGTTTTTGGTCAGGGAGGAGGAACACAATTTTCCTTTCAAATTATAAAATTGTGCTTGAGCCTATTGGCAAGCCTTTTGATATCGGAATATGACTATGAATCTTGCTATAGATACAGGCGCTTTTTTCTTCAATAAAATGCTGATGCTGACACCACTTATAACCAAAAAAGAAATAATGAATAATGATAATTTAAATTGGGAGCCTTGGCCAGATAAGGGATGTGATACAGTCTCTTATAGAGCTATTTTTAACATAAAAGGAAATACGCATGGTGATATTTATTTGATAGTTAACTTTATTCAACCTAATGATGAAAATGCTATTATAGGTAGTTGGAGTTTCGCACCTTATAAATTAATCGATGGGGAGCAAAAAAATCCAGAGGGGAAAGTCACAAAAAAATTAAGGTGTTGGTTCAAAGAAAAAACTAATGTTGACCTCCCAATTCATGGTGCATGGGGCCATATTAATACGGCATATGACCATTGGAATTGTTTAGGTGCAATTTATTGTAATTATCGTTCTGGTTTCAGAGATGAAAAATCCTGGAGGGATTATTGCAAATGGAATAATATAAAATCATGAATTGAATGCGCATTGGTGTAAAAAACCTCGCAATTATTTAATGATGGGGTGTCGAAAATAAAGCTTGCGACTGTTGAAAGCATACCTTTTGAGGCCAGTGTGAAGACAGAACTCCTGGAAAATGTGTTTTAACCCCGTAAGAAAATCAAACGTTAAACAAGAGTTCATCACATCGCCATCTTTAACGATGTAATCTTTGCCTTCCGCACGCATCTTGCCTGCTTCTTCGCGCCTTGTTCACCCTGCTCTCAATAAGCTGTCGGTTTCAGATTTTAGCCGCGACGAACTTCACCGTGAGACCAGCCGCACCCAGGGGCTGCTGACTACCCGCAGCGAGTACGACCGTCTTGGTCAACTGCATCGCCGGAACGTCTTTACCGGCAATGCCCAGCGTCCGGCACCGCGATGCGGGTATCGCCGCTGGGATTATGACTACCGTAATAACCTGATACGGGAATAGCGGGACGATAACCCGTTCAGGTGATACCGCTGGCAGTATGACAGCGCCGGGCGTTTGCTTGTTCAGGACGACACGCTGCCCGGCCAGGAGCAGATGCGCTGGGAAGGGGCGAATAGTGCCTGGGAAAAACTGCTGCAGGGAAGCGGGACGCAGCTATCAGGATATTCTCAGAACTTGCGTATGCAGGGGCAATACCTGGACCGTGAGATAGGACTGACAACAATCTGTTTCGGTATTATGACCCGGACTGCGGTAGGTTTACGCAGCAGGACCCGATAGGGCTGGCGGGGGGGATAAACCTTTACCAGTATGCGCCGAATGCGCTGGGATGGGTGGATCTGTGGGGGTTGAGTCGTGAGTGTAGCGGTAAAACAAAACCTGATTTCTATGTTGGGCCTGCTGGTCCAGGCGCTACAATGCCTTCAACTGCTTATCGTTATGTCCGATATTTGAATGACGATGGCAGTTTAGATAAATGGGTTCCTGGTCTTATCGAAACTAAAAAAGTGCCTGAAACGTATTTTGGATTCGAAAAATTTTATACGGGTAAAGCGGCTCGTGATGCGTTTCAGATAAAAGGTCCTGATAAAGTTGATCCGACTTTACCAGCGGATGTTTCTTGGAGTGATGCAAGAATTAGAGGAACATTTGATACATTGCAACTTTATGAAAATGGTACTCCTCAAGTGAGGCATCCAAGAATGTTTGGGGATGAAGTTGGTGCACCATTAGAACAATTTACAAATGCTTATCCGCAGTATGGGAAAGGGGGCGTAGAACAAATGCACGCAGAAAAACGGGAAATTACTTTCGACAAAATTGATATTCTTCCGGAGGAATAATGAATTACGATTCATACAATGAGGTGCTCGATTATTTCAAGGAGTTTTTTAAGTCAAGAGTAGAGTCCGCACGTTATTTAGAAAAGCTAATAACTTTGATTGAAGCTTCTCGCTCTGAAAAAACTGTGACAATAAGAGGTATTTATGAAACGTACATGCAGTATGTAAAAGAAAATAGAGAAAATATAAAAGTCATCGCTGGAGAAAAAGAAATGTGGATTAATTTATTGAACCATTGGCAATAGGTTTTATTGTCACAAAGATTCCATTGGAAATGGTTCTTACAAACCAGCGTGAATATCCTGCTGGAGCATCTTTCGAAAGCCGAGTCTTGCCTTTGGATACGCTAGATAAACCATATAAAACCTACGAAGTGGTTGCTCCAGTACATGCATATGCAGGACCCGCGATACCTTGGTTTGAACAACCAGGAGGGGGAACTCAATATGCACTATCTAAATCAATAAAACAACTATTGGCTGATAAAAAAATTAGAGAGAAATAAATTTCATGAGTCTGGGAAGTTATAATTTTAAACCCAAGAGAACAATATATGATGGAAAGGATGATGATTTTTATGATTATTCAGAAAAAATATCCATACCAAAGTTAGATTGCGAGATTGTTTTCAAAAATGAAGATGCCAAACCTCTTTGGGGTATACATGATGATTTAAAAAAACAAATCTTGAAAAATATCTCTGGGATAAAGATTAAAACATATAGCGATGATCTAAGCCCCTCCTATAAATATAACGATTTAGATATTTATGTTTATTCCAGTTTGTTTGCAGGCAATGTTTTGCATATAGTTTTAGCTGAGGGTGAAAGTCAGGCTGCCAGATATAAAATCATATTATTAGGGTTTGTATTAACTGACTGCAATTAACGCTATTTCAGCGAAATAGCATGGTGATGCAAGTTTATTCCCATCTTCTATTGTCGATAAATTACGAGGCCGGGAAGTAAAATCCTTTGATGATTTTAGCGAGAACTTCTGTATAGGGGGATATTTCGATTCGCATCTTTCAAAGCAATGTTGTTCATCAAATGTTACCAGAATGCGGGGCGGAAAGCTCCAATAGCGCATGCTATGCAATGGAACGTGAAAAATAGATATTTTGTACTACACCATAGAACCCCTGCCCAACATGGAGGCGGTGTATATGATATTGATAATCTGGTAATTATTACGCCAAGATATCACCTTGACACACTAGACCGTGCTTATCCTTTTTAAGGAGTAATATGCAAAGACAAAAGCTTATTGAACTGATAAAAAAAATCCAACGTAGTGAAGGTACAGAAGAGGAAGCTGAGAACAACATTGACCTACTTTGTAGAAGTGTCGCAGACCCTCAGGCAGCCAATTACATTTATTATGAAGAACTTAGCGCAGAAGAAATTGCTGATAAAATTATAAACTACAAACCAATCCAACTATAAATATTATTCTGGTGGCGCAATGAGTCTCCCATATGAAAAAAATCCATGCCAAAGCGTGGATTTTTTCCATTCAAAACAGATCAAACGTTAACAAGATGTTCACCACGTCGCCATCTTTAACGATGTAATCTTTACCTTCAACAGGCATTCGGACTTCCTCCTTACGCACCTTGCTGACCCTTACCCTCAATATTTTGCTTGTACAGGACAGCACGTTGCCTGGCCAGGAGCAGTGCCGCTGGGATGCTGCCGGTAACCCGCTGGAAGGTTCTGCTGAGAAGGTCACGGACAACCGCCTGACGCAGCTGAACGGCATTCGCTGGCGCTATGATATCCACGGCCGCACTGTGGAGAAGGATAACGGCCAGACGCGCTGGCACTACCGCTACGACGGTGAAGATCGCCTGACGGAAGTGATTAGCCAGCCGCGGGACCGCAACAAACCGCAGACGCAGGTCAGCTTCCGCTACGATCCGCTCGGTCGCCGCATCAGCAAAACGCGACGCCAGATGATGGGCGGACAGCCAACCGTCAAGCCGGTCACCACCCGGTTTGTCTGGGAAGGGGTCCGCCTGCTGCAGGAGGTGCACGGGGACGTGCCGCTGACCTGTGTCTAAAGCGATCAGGACAGCTACGACCCGCTGGCGCGCATTGATGGCGTGGATGCCCCGGAGATCTTCTGGTTCCACTATCAGCCGAACGGCACAACGGAGCGGATGACGGATATTGAAGGGCAGGTGCGCTGGGAAGGGATGAACAGCGCCTGGGGCAAGCTGCTGCGGGAAAGTGAAACGCAGGTATCAGGATATTCCCAGAACCTGCGGATGCAGGGGCAATACCTGGATCGTGAGACAGGGCTGCACTACAAACTGTTCCGGTATTACGGCCCGGGCTGCGGACGGTTTACGCAGCAGGATCTGATAGGGCTATATGGCGGGTTAAATCTTTACAGCTATGCTCCTAATCCATTAGGTTGAATAGCTCCGCTGGGTCTATGCAAGAGAGGGGATCCCAATGCAACTGAGTCTATATTTAGGGTTCAAGCGGGAATTCCACCAAATGCAAGTCGGGTCAGAATCAAATTAGATTCTGCTAATAACCCCAAAATTCAGCGTGGACCACTTAAATAGTGGAACCTTAAATATCAGTATTGGAGATAGCTCGCATGCTCAGCATTTCCTTGATATTAGAGGTGGTAATGCAGAAATTGTCTCCTTTCAACTTCCTAAGTGGATGGCGGATTTCATAGAAGAAAGTGCAATACCTCAGGCCGTTTATCGTACTAATCCGTTAAATCAAGGTTGGTTAGCTCCTAAGCGTGTCGATCCGACAACGCCAGGTAGATCGTATGAATTACCATCAATGTGGGCAGAATGGCTTGAAGAAGTAGCGATTCCAGGCTCGGGGAATGTAAAATAGGTTACTATATGAATGTTAATAAAGATGATGAACTCCTTGTAATAGTGAAGAACGAAGGAAGATTTTACTGGTTCGTTGCCTTTAAAGAAATGTGGGTTTTGGACAGAGTTAAATGGGTAGACGATTTTGTGAAAAACGGGGTGGAAATTAACTTACAGGATATCCATAAAGAAAGATATGACATACCAGTAGTAAATGAAGAAAACGTACAAATATTCATTGATAACTTAATTAAAGAGGGTTATTTATACGATAAGGATGATATGTCTGTGGCGTTTTACAATAGGCTTTCAGAAAAAACAACCTGGTGGGATATATATGATCTAATGCCGGATTTATTTATAGACTTTGATAGTAAGCGACTATATTCTGAATATGTTGAGAATATGCATTATCACAAATATGTTCCTGATGGATGGTTAGGTAAACTTGTTGATTTCTGCAGTGATGGAACGTTACCTCAAGATGAAATATTCTGGATAAAAAATGAAACAGATTATAGAAGCATTGTGATCGTTAAACGGTAAAAATATACTTTCGGCATATCATTATTAGACTATGCAATGTTAGATTCAACACGTTAATTAGTCTTTGTATTAAATGAACAAAAGCCGTTACCAGGCGTTTTGACAAACTTCAATGCACTGTGTGACAAAGTATATTTGTCTGCACCTCCCCAAGGGACTTTTTTATTGCTTAACATTCACTCTTCCAAGGGAAGTCATCATTGTCTGTAGTTATGCGGTAAAAAAACGGCTGGCATGATTGGTTTTTCATATGATGCATAACGTATTTTCCCAATCCGGACCCGCGTATTAAGATTAAAATACACATAAACGTTATAACAATACCGGGTGGCAAAAGAGGAGCTGCATAAACAGTTCCAACAATCGGCGTAAAAACCTAACTGAGAGGCAAAGGATGAGCACGGTTTACATAGTTATTTTAACCTATATAAAACCACTCGAAGAGATTGACGCAGCGATACCTGCTCATGTTGAGTGGCTTAAAAAAGGATACGTAGAGGGGGGGGCTGACGTCCGGTAGACGGATCCCAAGAAACGGTGGTGTCATTCTCCCTAAGTGTGAGAGTCTTGCCTCTCATGAAGAGCGCTTATGCGAGGATCCTTTTCAGAGGTTAAAACTTGCGACTGCCGAAATCATTCCTTTTGAACCCAGTATGAAGACAGAACTCCTGGAAAATGTGTTTTGACCCCGTAAGGAAATCAAACGTTAAACAAGAGTTCATCACATCGCCATCTTTAACGATGTAATCTTTGCCTTCCGCACGCATCTTGCCTGCTTCTTCGCGCCTTGTTCACCCTGCTCTCAATAAGCTGTCGGTTTCAGATTTTAGCCGCGACGAACTTCACCATGAGACCAGCCGCACCCAGGGGCTGCTGACTACCCGCAGCGAGTACGACCGTCTTGGTCAACTGCATCGCCGGAACGTCTTTACCGGCAATGCCCAGCGTCCGGCACCGCGATGCGGGTATCGCCGCTGGGATTATGACTACCGTAATAACCTGATACGGGAATAGCGGGACGATAACCCGTTCAGCTGGTACCGCTGGCAGTACGACAGCGCCGGGCGTTTGCTTGTTCAGGACGGCACGCTGCCCGGCAAGGAGCAGTGGCGCTGGGATGCTGCCGGTAACTCGCTGGAAGATTCTGCTGAGAAGGTCACGCACAACAGCCTGACGCAGGTCAGCTTCCGCTACGATCCACTCGGTCACCGCATCAGCAAAATGCGACGCCAGATGCTGGACGGACAGCCAACCGGCAAGCCAGTCAGCACCCGGTTTGTCTGGGAAGGGTTCCGTCTGCTGCAGGAAGTGCACGGGGACGTGCCGCTGACCTGTGTCTACAGCGATCAGGACAGCTAGGACCCGCTGGCGCGCATTGACGGCGTGGAAGCACCGGAGATCTTCTGTTTCCACTGTCAGCCGAACGGCACGCCGGAGCGGATGACGGATATCGAAGGGCAGGTGCGCTGGGAAGGGGTGAACAGCGTCTGGGGCAAGCTGCTGCGGGAAAGCGAGAAGCAGGTATCAGGATATTCCCAGAACCTGCGGATGCAGGGGCAATACCTGGACCGTGAGACAGGGCTACACTACAATCTGTTCCGGTATTACGACCCGGACTGCGGGCGGTTTACGCAGCAGGACACATAGGGCTAGTGGGAGGATAAACCTTTACCCGTAGGCGCCGAATGCGATTGGGTGGGGTTGACTTCTTACACATTGATTCATGATACAGCCGAAGAAGAGATGAAAGATATCACGAAGAGTGGTGTAATAAGACCTTCAACAGGAGATATACTTGTCCGCTTCGAGGATGGACAATACTTCATTAATATCATACCTGAAATGATTGGCGGACTAACACTTCAAAGATATTGATGCAATTGTGAAAATGTTACTAGGCCAATTAGAAGTTGATAGATATGGTAATGCAAGAAAATTAAAAGGAATAAGCCATTTTGTAGAAATAGCTGCTATTGGCTTAGACGGTAATTGAATCACGAGAAAATACACTTTTGATCTTGTATATAAAAGATTTTGATGATTCTACAAGAATTGTTAAAAGAGGGAGGGATTATAGTTGGAGAAAAAATATTTTAAAGGAAACGTTGATTTTATCTCTGGGCAAGGGCGCATTCTTAGTGAATTTATAGGAGATGTCGCGACACGTCAAATAAATATTATTGATGGTGAGTATTATGCTTCTTCCTCTTTGTTAGATAAAAACGAACAAGTAGGTTTCCTGCTTTATGATGGTAAGAAAAGCGACTTAGACTTAAGTGACTCTGAAGAGATTTCAAATGAAGAATTTGAAAGTGTCTGGATGGATTCACTCGATTCATTTAAAGAAAAAAACCGAATAAAGTATTTATCCGGAGATGCTGTAAAGTGTTTGAACAAATCCACAATCATTGCTCACATTGTAAATAACAAAGGCAAATGGGGAAAGGGATTTGTTTTGTCTCTTTCGAAAAAATATCCTGCTTCGAAGGAAAACTATCACAACAATTTTAAAGATAACGGCGTTCCAGAATTAGGCACGGTAGATTTTGTTATGGTTGATGATCAAAAAAGGATATTTGTTGCTAATATGTTTGCTCAGGATGGGATCAAGAAAAATAACAATGATGATAATCAATATGTATGCTATGAATTCTTAGATGTTTGTCTCGCAAAATTGTCTGACTTTGCGTTGGTGAATCGTCTTTCAGTACAAATGCCAAGAATAGGAGCTGGCCTTGGTGGTGGTGATTGGAGTATTATAGAGTCATTAATATTAAAAAATATTTGTTATAAGATGATTGATTGTACTGTATTGACTTTATAATTTTAAGTTAAATTTAGATACGGTTTTTTAGTAAGGCTTATTTGCTGCTCTAAAATAAATGCATTATTGACATAGGCAAGGACTTTAGTATGCAAATATCTATAATAAATACTATTGAAAAGGAAACGAGTTACACGATAACAAGAACTACATCGAGGCTTTGAGCAATAACAACAAGTCCAGAAAGCGCTATCTTAGCTGAAGGGTGCATTGGAACTTGCCAACTGGATATTTGTATGCTTGTACAGCCCTTACTTCGATCTCGCGGAGTATGATAAGGCGAAGAAATGGGGTGAGACCACATTACGCACACGTCGAACGAATATAGGTACTGCGCCATTTATCGACCTCGGTACGGTCCGTTACGAGTGGAATTATTCGAGGAAGCGAATAAATATTTTAACGATGCTTATGTTTATGGAAAACAGCGTGCTTTTCAGGATCGGCCTAAAAATACCTTAAGTTCTCTATGCGCAAGAGGGCATAAGATAGTTAACTTATGAAATTTACAATTTAAACAATAGGTTAACACGATGCCATCTTTAAAAATATAGTCTTTCCCTTCCGCACGAACCTCGTCTGCTTCTTTTGCACCTTGCTCTCGATTAGCGGTTAGTATACTCGCGACGTACTCCACCGTGAGACCAGCCTTACGCAGGGCTGCTGACCATCCGTAGCGAGTAAGATTGGCTGACACAGCTGAATGGTATTCGCTGGCGTAAAGCTAACCGGTAAGCCCATCACCACCCGGTTTGCTTGAGAGGGGGTCCGCCTGCTGCAGGAAGTGCGGGGAATGTGCCGTTGAACTATGTCAACAGCGATCAGGAGAGCTACGATCCGCTGGCGCGTATTGATGGCGTTGCTGATCTGAGATTTCCTGGTTCTACTGCCATCCTAACGGCATGCCGGAGCGAATGATGGATAGTGAAGGGCAGGTGCGCTGGAGAGGGGGAGACAACGCCTGGTGCAAGTTGCTGCGAAAAGGCGAGACGCAGATATCATGTTATTCCCAGGATCTGCGTATGCAGGGGCAATACCTGTAACGTGAGACAGGACTGCACTACAATCTGTTCCGTTATTACGACCCGGACTACGGACGGTTTACTCAGTCGGACCCGATAGGGCTGGCGGGGGGGAAACCTTTACCAGTATGCACCGATAGATAGGTCATTATAGATTAAGTGTTTATGAAATTGGAAGCTATCCTTATTTGAGAGATATAGTTAATGATGGCCACACTGGACTTGATGCTCATTATTGGGTGCGAAATTTATTTTGAAAAAATATTTTTGAAGGTTATAATCCTAAACGCTGAAGAAACATATCGGCATTAATAAAAGTTTGGGATAGGTGTAGTTTGCATGGATTCTATAAAAACAATTAACAACTAATTATCTGTAGGCAATTTACAACACTTTTCCACATTGTTAATTTCTACTGATTCACTAACAAATGCTAGTCTAATTGCAATGACATTTGTTTTTAATATGGCTTGTTCTTATATCGGTAAACAAATATGGTAAAACAGGATTTAATCGATCAGTTGGATAAAATTGAACAACTAGTGCACAAATCTTTACCTGCTGAATATAAGCGATTTATGGTTGAGAATGTTAGAGACACTGACTCTTATGAGATTAAAAGAGCGAATGGTGAACAGTTATATGTATTCAATTGTTTCGATTTACTTGAAAGAAATATTACATACAAAATTCAAGAGGTTGAACCTGAATTTTTATTGATTGGTCAAGATGGCGATCTGGGGTATTTTCTGAATTTGTGTAGAGGTACTGATGAGGTTTATTCTTTAGAACTTGGTGCGTTAGGAAGCTTGGATATGATTAAAGAAAGTAATACTATATTTATGTTATAAGAGTTTCTGATTCATTTATGGACTATTAGTTTAATATCAATAAAAATCAACGCCAAAGCGTGCATTTCTTTTGTTCAAAACAAATTAAACGTTAAACAAGAAGTTCAGCGCGTCACCATCTGAACGATATAATCCTACTCTTCGGCAAGAACCTTGTCTGCTTCTTTTGCACCTTGCTCTCGATTAGCGGTGAGTATACTCGCGACGTACTCTACCGTGAGATCAGCCGTACACAAGGCTTCTGACCACCCGCAGCGAGTACGATCGCATGGGCCAACTGTATAGCCGGGACGTCTTTGTCGGCAATGCCCGTCGCCAGCGCCGCTGTCATGCAGCAGATAACCCGCTCGAAGATTCTGCTAAGTAGTAGGTCGTTAATAATTGTAAGACGCAACTGAATGGCATTCGCTGGCGTAAACGCGATACCAGATGCTGGATGGCAACTGGCAAGCTAGTCACTTCCCGGTTTGCCTGGGAAGGGTTCCCCCTGCTGCAGGTGGTGCATGGGGATGTGCGGCTCACCTATGTCTATAGCGATCAGGACAGCAACGATCCGCTGGTACGAATTGACGGCGTAGATACCCCGGAGATCTTCTGGTTCCATTGCCAGCCTAACGGCATGCCCGAGCGGACGTCGGATAGCGAAGTGCAGGTGCGCTGGGAAGGGGTGAACAGCGCGTGGGGAAAGCAGTTGCGGGAAGCTGAGACGCAGGTATCACGATTTTCTCAGAACCTGCACATGCAGGGGCAATACCTGGACTGTGAGACCGGGCTGCATACAATCTGTTCCGGTATTACGATCCGGACAGCGGGCGGTTTACGCAGCAGGGGCCGATAGGGCTGGTGGGGCGATAAACCTTTACCCGTATGCGCCGAATGCGCTGGGGTGGGTGGATCCTGTTGGTTTAACCGTTTGCAAAAGCGGATGCCCTAAACGATCAATGAGTAACATGTCTTTTGCTGAGTGGATTAAAAGAAAAAAGTGGAAATAATACCCATGTGTATTTAAGATATAAAGATGTCAGACCTATCTATGTAGGGATCACTAAGGATGTAGATATCCGTGCTGTACAGCTTGGTGACTTGGTGAAATGTTCGACAAAATAGTTAGAATTACTGAAGAACTGTTAAATTGCGGTCATGCGTGGATCAGAGAACCAGAAATTATTCACAATAATCCCCACTTTTAAAATTCTATCAATAGCATAAGTCCGACAAGAAAGTTATACTCGGATGCTATTATGTGTGGCGGAAATTGGCTTAAATAATAGGGTTAATGGAAAATGGCCGATAGACTTACTATAGTGCCAGCAAAAGAAAATCAAAAAAAATGGCCTAAAGAAGGCGATGTTTTTTACTTTCAGTTAAATGATGGTCGGTTAGGCTATGGCATGGTCTCTTTGGGTAAAATAGATGTCGGCCCGTTCAAGAATGCCATAGTTATATATATATATAACTATTTTACATTTTCGCTTCAAGAAGATGCTGTATTGGCAAAAGATAATTTGCTGCTGTCGCCAATTATTACTGATAATTCATGTTGGAAAAACGGTTATTTCGTAACGTTTAAAACTATCGACATGCGCGAAGTGGATGTCTTACCTCAACATTATTTTAAAAACCCTGTTAGAAATAAAATATATGATCATCATGGCGTGGCAGTAGACTCGCCGATTGAGAATATACTAATCGGTGAAGAGTCGATTCAATTCTATAAAAGCGTTGTAAAATCTATAGAAAGTATAGTTAACTAATATGCAGGTCGGTGAGTAGTTTGTGTTTTTCGGTCTTTTATTTTTACCGCAGCATGTTATGATGATTAGCTTATAAAAAACATATTGTTAGATTTTTGAGTACCAGGTGGGCTTATACCTATTTTTAACCTAATCCCTTCATTTATTACTTGATAATTTATAACTATAGAAACCGATGCTGCCGTATTAGTTATTTATGATTTAATGCTATTAAAGCATAGAATTAATGAGGATGTAGATTGGTGCAGTCTACCAAAAGATGAAGAAATAAAAATGCAATATGTTATCTCCAATCTTGGTGGTGACGGAACCTATAATGTCAATATTAGATACGATGTTGGTGAGTATACAGTTGCATAATTCTTAAGCGTATCTTCTGGGAAAGTTTTCATCGGGGAGGGGGAGAATGTTACGGGCGGCGCCCTTGATCCTGATGACTCCGAAGCTATGTCAGATGAGTTTATTACTTTAGAACCTGGCAATTATGAAGTTAAATATACAAAACAAGGTGCGGATGTTCTCATTTCCTTTACACCAGATGCTGGGCGGACAGCCAACCGGCAAGCCGGTCACCACCCGGTTTGTCTGGGAAGGGTTCCGTCTGCTGCAGGAAGTGCACGGGGACGTGCCGCTGACCTGTGTCTACAGCGATCAGGACAGTTACGATCCGCTGGCGCCTGTCGATGGCGTTGATTCCCCGGAGATTTTCTGGTTCCACTGCCAGCCGAACGGCACGCCGGAGCGGATGACGGATATCGAAGGGCAGGTGCGCTGGGAAGGGGTGAACAGCGCCTGGGGCAAGCTGCTGCGGGAAAGCGAGACGCAGGTATCAGGATATTCTCAGAACCTGCGCATGCAGGGGCAATACCAGGACCGTGAGACAGGGCTGCACTACAATCTGTTCCGGTATTATGACCCGGACTGCGGAAGATTTACGCAGCAGGACCCGATAGGGCTGGCGGGGGGGGATAAACCTTTACCAGTATGCGCCTAATGCGCTGGGGTGGGTGGATCCGTGGGGGTTGAGTCGTAAATGTAAGGATCCATCTAAAGAAGCAACGAAGTGGCAAGGCCCTGGAAATGATGATTATCCCGGTATTGATGTTTATAAGAATAGGAAGCTGAAAAATGGTACAATTCTTTATGCTCTTTACCCGAATGGGAATCAACAACCCTCATATACTGTGACATTCCCAACAGTCAATCAATATAGAGGCGATCCTTTGGGTTATCATCAAGCGTTACAGGTAAAATTAGATCCTCGATGGCCTGTACGTACGAAATTAAGGGCTTTCTATGTAAGCGAAGACATAGATGTTGCTTACGGTAGAGCTGCAGCCAATAAGTTGTATGGAGATGGGGGAGGACTTCAGTTCTTTATCCCAGAGGAATCGAGACATCTTTTAACCCCAGGAAAGATTATAGATATATGATAAACTTAAATTTTAATGCGAAAACGGGAAAGCTAATTTTCGATGGTCTAACTTTAGAGATTGATACTGAAGAAGGATTTTGCAACAGTAAACTTTATCACAAACTAAATACGTTTAATGCTGTAAAGAAATACATGCCTTATCACTATCTTATTGATCCGGTGTTTTTTTGCGATAAAGAATTTGAAATTAACATACGGCCAATAGGTTTTGGTTTTCCTTTTGTGGTTCATCTTGTCGATAAAGATAGTGAATATTATAAATCCCTAAAGGACTGGGATGCGAGAACTAATATTAACATGCTAAATAACTCAGTGAAAAGCTTGTCTGATTGGCTAAACCTTTCTCTGAATTTAGGGGTTCCTGATATTACGAAAACAGAAATGATTAGATGGGATTATGAATGGGGCCGAATTTCTGTCTCGTATGAGACAAAGTCATTCAACCATGGTATATATATAGTTTGGCATTCAATATAATCAATAACCAAGGCTTGCCTAAATTAAGTTATTGACTAATAACATCATCCATTTACTTTTAATCTTACTTATTATTGGAGTTAAAAGTTATAGAGGAAATGAAAATAACTAATCGACTTAAAAAGAAGTTATTAGTCCTCGATGGCATTGACAATGATTTCATAGAGTATGGAAAGGAAATATCATGCCCTGAATGTGACGGGGTAATAGTCTACTCTATCGTAAACTCATATGAGTTTGACACGCTTACTGAAGAGGTAAAAAGCTTTTTGGTTAAGAAAAGGAGAGGTGTGAAGCTTGTTAGTGAACATAAGAAATATAGCTACGACGATAGCCAATTAGATGTTTCGAAAAATACATGTTCAAAGTGTTTGAAAGATTTTTCTAGTGTATTAACGTATAAAGAAGTGCAACCAGCACGATACCGGGTATATCTTGTGGGGCTTTTTGAAGGTGATTTGAAAAAGATCAAACTTTAAAAGTTGAGGTTTACCAATGATTGAAAATCTCATTTATTTTAAAGAAAATAACCTGCTTCATTGGGCTAGTGGTGAAAGTAACAGAGTGGTTAGTATGCCATTTTTAGACCATGCAATGGTCGACTCAACACGCCAGTTAGTCTTTGCGTTAAGCGAGTCTAAGCCATTACCAACCGTTTTGACCATCTTCGATGCTCAGGGCGAAAAACTATTTTGATCTGCACCTCCTGAAGGTGCGACTTTCTATTACTTAACATTCAATCTGTCAAAGGAAGTGGTCGTTTTCTGTAGCTATCCAGCAAAACAAAATGGTTGGCATGATTGGTTTTATTCCTGGGATATGAAGCGTAACGCGATTGTCTCAATCGGGCCCTGCATATTAAGATCAAAAGCGCTAAAAAAATGATAACTATAATCGGTGGCAAAACAGGGACTGTATCAGCAGTTCCAACAAGAGGTTTAAAAAAACAGAGTTAAGAGGCAAAGGATGAGCACGGTTTACATTGTCATTTTGACCTATATAAAACCACTCGATGAAATCGACGCAGCGATACCTGCTCATGTTGAGTGGCTAAAAAAGGGGTATGCAGAGGGGATTTTTCTGGCGTCCGGTAGACGGATCCCAAGAAACGGCGGTGTCATTCTCGCTAAGTGCGAGAGTCTTGCCTCTCTTGAAGAGCGCTTACGCGAGGATCCTTTTCAGAAGTTAAAGCTTGCGACTGTTGAAATCATTCCCTTTGAACCCAGCATGAAAACAGAACTCCTGGAAAATGTGTTTTAACCCCGGAATGAAAAAAATCCACGCCAAAGCGTGGATTTTTTTCATTCAAAACAAATCAAACGTTAAACAGGAAGTTCATCACATCGCCATCTTTAACGATGTAATCTTTCCCTTCCGCACGCATCTTGCCCGCTTCTTTCGCGCCTTGCTCACCTTTGTAGGTGATGAAGTCTTCAAACGCGATAGTCTGCGCACGAATGAAGCCTTTCTCGAAGTCGATGTGGATCTTACCGGCTGCCTGAGGCGCAGTCGCACCGACAGGGATGGTCCACGCACGCACTTCTTTTACACCAGCGGTGAAGTAGGTTTGCAGGTTCAGCAGCTCATAGCCCGCGCGGATCATGCGGTTCAGGCCCGGCTCTTCCAGACCCTGCTCGGCCATGGACTCTTCACGATCGGCGTCGTCCATTTCAGCGGTATCGGATTCCACCGCGGCGCAAACCGCTACCACTACCACTACCGAACCTTCACTGCTCGAAGGTTCTGCTGAGAAGGTCACGCACAACCGCCTGACACAGCTGAACGGCATTTGCTGGCGTTATGACATCCATGGCCGTACCGTGGAGAAGGATAACGGCCAGACCCGCTGGCACTACCGCTACGACGGTGAGCACCGTCTGACGGAAGTCATCAGCCAGCCGCGGGACCGCAACAAACCGCAGACGCAGGTCAGCTTCCGCTACGATCCGCTCGGGCGACGCATCAGCAAAACGCGTCGCCAGATGCTGGGCGGACAGCCAACCGGCAAGCCGGTCACCACCCGGTTTGTCTGGGAAGGGGTGAACAGCGCCTGGGGCAAGCTGCTGCGGGAAAGCGAGACGCAGGTATCAGGATATTCTCAGAACCTGCGCATGCAGGGGCAATACCTGGACCGTGAGACAGGGCTGCACTACAATCTGTTCCGGTATTACGACCCGGACTGCGGTAGGTTTACGCAGCAGGACCCGATAGGGCTGGCGGGGGGGATAAACCTTTACCAGTATGCGCCGAATGCGCTGGGGTGGGTGGATCCGTGGGGGTTGAAATGCAAGTCTACGGAAGATGGTCCGATTTTAGGTCCTCATGGAAGTTTAAAAAATGACTTACGCCCTGGACAATCACATCACTTAAATCAGGATGCTGCATTCCGTGACATTATTCCTACTAATAGTGGAGCAGCGATAAAATTAGAAGGTAATGCGTTCACTCAACCAGGTATTCCACATTATGAAGCTCATAAATCTTTAGAACAGTTTTGAATCAATTTAGGAAAGGCGGAGCTTCATACCGAGAAATGCCTTCCAATCTCCATTATACTCAGGCATTGAAGCATCCACTGGAGGCTGCTGGTTTACCAGCAAATCAGGTGAAAGAAGCAGTCAGATATAGTATTCAAAATCGAATGCAGCATGGTGCGCTTGGTGGTATGAACGTACCTGGGATCCCAGGAAAAATAAATCAGGTTAAATCATGAAAATATCCCCGTTAGCAATAGACAGGTTAACCAAAATTAATTGGTTTGTTAATCTTGGTGTGGCGACGACCCTCCCTGGGGTTATCCAGGTTCAGTCTCTTAGCTTATTTATAAAAGGCTTGAATAGCGATGAATGGGAAAGTGCCACATTGGAAGCTGGCAATGAAATAACAGGTTATCTCGCAAAGAAACATACTAACAATTATCAATATTGGAACTCTTTGGTCAAAGAGGCTAAGAAAGTGGCGGAGAATGATATTATCCCAAAAATAATCTTCCCAGATTCTGAGAAAAGCTCAATGATTGAGAACTTAAAATGGGATCTTGTGAATTACTTGCTTGAAGATGCGTATAGTTCTTTACTACGAGAGCCGTTTTTTTTTAACGGATTGATTAATGTTTATGAAGCTGGTCATATGCCTTGTGGATGGTCAGGAACTTGGCCTGCGGGAAAACTAGTTATCTACTGATAGATTCGCAAGAAAAAAATCCACGCCAAAGCGTGGATTTTTTTCATTCAAAATAAATCAAACGTTAAACAGGAAGTTCATCACGTCGCCATCTTTAACGATGTAATCTTTCCCTTCCGCACGCATCTTGCCTGCTTCTTTCGCGCCTTGCTCACCCTTGTAGGTGATAAAGTCTTCAAACGCGATAGTCTGCGCACGAATGAAGCCTTTCTCGAAGTCGGTGTGGATCTTACCGGCCGCCTGAGGCGCAGTCGCACCCACAGGAATCGTCCACGCACGCACTTCTTTCACGCCAGCGGTGAAGTAGGTCTGCAGGTTCAGCAGCTCATAGCCTGCGCGGATCACGCGGTTCAGGCCCGGCTCTTCCAGACCCAGCTCGGCCATGAATTCGTCACGGTCAGCGTCGTCCAGCTCTGCGATGTCGGATTCAACGGCAGCGCAAACCGCTACAACCACTGAACCTTCAGCCGCCGCGATTTCACGCACTTTGTCCAGGTATGGGTTGTTCTCGAAACCGTCTTCGTTAACGTTGGCGATGTACATAGTCGGCTTCAGAGTCAGGAAGCTCAGGTATTTGATTGCCGCCTTGTCTTCTTCCGTCAGGTTTTTCAGCGCGCGCAGCATGCCCGCGTTTTCCAGCTGTGGCAGACATTTTTCCAGCGCAGCCAGTTCTGCTTTCGCATCTTTGTCGCCACCTTTGGCTTTCTTCTGCACGCGGTGAATAGCGCGTTCACAGGTGTCGAGGTCAGACAGTGCCAGCTCGGTGTTGATCACCTCGATGTCGTCAGCCGGGTCCACTTTGTTGTTAACGTGGATGATGTTGTCGTTCTCGAAGCAACGCACAACGTGACCAATTGCTTCCGTTTCACGGATGTTGGTCAGGAACTGGTTACCGAGGCCTTCGCCTTTGGATGCACCTTTCACCAGGCCCGCGATGTCCACGAACTCCATGGTGGTCGGCAGAATGCGCTGCGGCTTCACGATTTCCGCGAGCTGGTCCAGACGCGGATCGGGCATTGGTACAACACCAGTGTTCGGCTCAATGGTACAGAACGGGAAGTTCGCCGCTTCAATACCTGCTTTGGTGAGCGCGTTGAACAGGGTGGATTTGCCCACGTTTGGCAGACCGACGATACCGCATTTGAATCCCATTTCTAAATCACCTTAATATCTTGATAATCAATCCGTTAACGATAACCGATTGATGAAAAGTAAATAACTACGCCTATTATACACGTAACCCGCACCACGCGCGGTAAAAAAGCCGTATCGGGCGGATTATTGCGCTTTGAAAGCGTGTAAGCGGTTTGTCGCTTTGGTTAGGCCATCCTGCAGCCAGATTTCGGTGCAGCGCACCGCTTCGTCAACCGCTTCGTCAATCAGTTTCTGCTCAGAAACCGGTGGCTTACCCAGTACGAAACCGACAACTTTGTTTTTATCGCCCGGATGGCCGATTCCCACGCGCAAACGGTGGAAATTGGGATTATTGCCCAGCTTGCTGATAATGTCTTTCAGACCATTGTGACCGCCATGACCACCGCCCAGTTTGAATTTTGCCACACCGGGGGGCAGGTCCAGCTCATCGTGGGCCACCAGAATTTCATCCGGGTTAATGCGATAAAACGTCGCCATGGCTGCAACAGCTTTGCCGCTCAGGTTCATAAAGGTGGTGGGCACCAGCAGACGGACATCTGCGCCAGCAAGATTGATACGTGAGGTATACCCGTAGAATTTTGGTTCTTCACGCAGGGGAGCACGTAACCGTTCGGCCAGCAGATCAACGTACCAGGCACCGGCATTGTGGCGGGTCGCCGCGTACTCTGCGCCTGGGTTCGCGAGGCCGACAATCAGTTTAATCGTCACGATTCAATTCCTAATGGGTTCCAGATCTGGCGCGTAGTTTACTGTCTGACGCGCCGCTTGACAAAATTCTGCTGCCCGAACCGCGAGATATGAATAATTACTTATCTGAACAATTAGAATTTCAAGCTGTTCAATGTCTTATTTGTAAACTTTTGTCTGGGAGTTATCTGTAAATGTGATCATTCACGCAACTCATAAAAGAGCCGTTGTCTATACTTTACACACAAGGATCAGGGGCTTTTCCCCTTACAACCCAAAGTTCCGGAGGT
This sequence comes from Enterobacter sp. WPR_3_1, assembly GCF_003635055.1. Taxonomy (NCBI): domain Bacteria; kingdom Pseudomonadati; phylum Pseudomonadota; class Gammaproteobacteria; order Enterobacterales; family Enterobacteriaceae; genus Enterobacter; species Enterobacter sp. WPR_3_1. The sequence goes on from NZ_RBXU01000008.1 coordinate 837,794, forward strand.
GACATATGAAACGCAAAAACGCTTCGATACTCGGTAATGTGCTGATGGGGTTGGGACTGTTTGTGATGGTCGCTGGCGTGGGTTATTCAATTTTAAACCAATTGCCGCAGCTTGACCTTCCGCAATACTTCGCGCATGGCGCGGTATTGAGTATCTTCCTTGGTGCAGTGCTATGGCTTGCCGGTGCGCGCGTGAGTGGACATGAAGAAGTCTGCGACAAATACTGGTGGGTGCGCCATTACGATAAGCGCTGCCGCAGGGACCAGCACAAACACAGCTAACGTGCTACGACGAAAGAACACCGAAACGGCTCCTCATGGAGTCGTTTTTTTTTGCATGAAAGGTTGACCCTCACGTAACGTAAGGCTTCAGAGTGGTGCCACTGGCAAAGTAAAAGGAGCAGTTATGTTGATTCAGGTGGGTGAACTCGCGAAACGTGCCGGGATCACCGTGCGAACATTGCATCACTATGAGCAAACAGGGTTGTTACTGCCTTCTGCCAGAAGTGCGGCAGGTTACCGGTTGTATAATCTGGCGGATGTGCAACGTCTGCATATGATTCAGGTGCTGGCAAAAGCCGGGCTGGAACTTGCTGAAATCAGGGATTTTCTGAAACAGGAGTCGCTGTCGTTAACCGAATTACTCGATGCGCAAATCAGTTTGCTGGATAAGCAACTGCGCAGCATGCTGACGCTGCGCGAGAGGCTGGTGGAATTGCGTACCGGGCTTACCAACGATGCGTCACCCAATCTGGAATCCTGGCTACAGACTCTGGAGTTAATGAATATGTACGAACGCTGGTTTAGCAAAGAGGAGTTACAGCAGTTGCCGTTTGCCGTACAGAAGGAGGCACTTGCGGATATCTGGTCAGGTCTGGTTGCTGAGGCAAATAGCCTGCTGAAGCATAATATCGACGTTTCGGATCCCCGTGCCAGGGATCTGGCGACGCGCTGGATGTCACGCCTGGAGCAGGATACGGCAGGTAAGCCGGAATTTCTCACCCGGCTGAACGAGATGCACAGCGTCGAGCCGCAGATGCGTGAGCAGACGGGTATTACGGCGGAAATGACTGACTATATTACGCGGGCGTTTGCCGAATCGAAGCTTGCCATCTGGGAAAAGTATCTCTCTGCAGAAGAGATGGCCTTTACCCGCGCGCACTATTTTGATCGCATGATGGAGTGGCCGCCACTGGTAGCGAAATTGCATCAGGCGCAGCGGGAAAACCTTGACCCGTCTTCCGGTGAGGCGCAAATGCTCGCTGAACACTGGCGGATATTGTTCCAGTCATACGCGGGAACGAATCCTGAAACCCAGCAAAAGTTTCGCGTTGCCATGCAGCAGGAGGCGCATCTGATGAAAGGAACATGGATGACGCCTGCCGTGCTTGCATGGCTCCAGCAGGCGATAGCCGTGATGATGCAGAGACGTTTCTCTGCATCAGGGCATTCACAGATCCGCTAACGCGGCTTCACGGTTGGGATAAAAGGCCAGGCGGCCAGGGATCGGCTGCACGCCAGCGCGCGCCATGGTGCGCAGCGGCTGGAATTCGAGATTACTCACCCGCAGTTCGCAGCCTTCCGGCAGACGCGAAACGAAGCGCTGAAAGGCATCCAGACCACCCGCATCCAGCACCGGCACGGCATCCCATTTCAGCACCACAATGCGTTTGCCCACGATACGGGTTTCCAGTTCGCTGAACAGACCTTCCGCGGCAGCAAAGAACAACGGGCCAATCACACGCAGCACCAGCACATCGTCAGGTACCTCTACGTTAACCGGGGAAAGGCGCGTCATCTGCGCAATACGGCGCATAAACAGCAGGGAGGCCAGCACGATCCCGACGCTGATGGCGATAACCATATCGAACAGCACGGTCAGCGACATACACATCAGCATCACGATGATGTCGTCTTTCGGTGCGCGACGCAGCAGATTGACCACCTTATGTGCTTCGCTCATGTTCCACGCCACCATCAGCAGCAGGGCTGCCATGGCTGAAAGCGGCAGCCAGGAGAGCAGCGGGGCGAGGACCAGCAGGGCGAGGATCACCAGCACCGAGTGGATAACTGCCGATACCGGCGACGTCGCCCCGGCACGTACGTTTGCCGCAGAGCGGGCGATGGCCGCTGTTGCCGTAATACCGCCAAAGAACGGGGCGATGATGTTGCCCAGACCCTGCCCAACCAGTTCGCTGTTGGCTTTATGCTTGGTGCCGGTCATGCCGTCCAGCACGACGGCACAGAGCAGGGATTCAATGGCCCCCAGCATCGCCATTGAGAAGGCCGCGGGCAGAAGGGCGCGCAAGGAGTCCCAGCTTAAGGTGAAGCTGGAACCCGGCATATCCCATGGCAGTACCAGTTGCGGTAACAGTTGAGGAATACCGCTTCCCTGTGAACCGTCAGCCAGAACATAGTGGAACTGAGATCCAATGGTCGCGACGTGGCCACCAAAGAGATTAACGATGGCCATCACCGCACAGCCCAGCAGCAGGGCGGGCAGGTGGCCAGGCAGACGAATGCCTAAACGAGGCCAGATAATCAGCGTGCCCAGGGTAACAATCCCGATGGCGGCATCGCCCGGGTTGGCGGTGGGGAGCGCCATAAACAGCGCCCCGACTTTTTGCAGGTAATGTTCAGGGACGTGGGCTATCTGCAGGCCGAGGAAGTCCTTGATCTGCATTGTCCCGATGGTAATGCCAATCCCGGAGGTGAACCCCAGCGTCACGGAAAGGGGAATGTATTCAATCAGCCGGCCAAAACGGGCCAGACCAAACAGGATCAAAAAGACGCCGGACATCAGGGTGGCGACCAGCAGGCCTGCCAGGCCAAACTGCTGAGAAACGGGATAGAGGATCACCACAAATGCGGCTGTCGGGCCGGAAACGCTGAAGCGAGACCCGCCCGTTAGCGCAATCACAATCCCGGCGACGGCCGCCGTGTAAAGCCCATACTGCGGTGCTACGCCGCTGCCAATTGCCAGTGCCATGGCGAGCGGAATGGCGATAATCCCGACGGTGATACCGGCAATAAGGTCACGCATAAAACGTGAAGCGGTGTATTTCTCTTTCCAGCAAGCGTCGATGAGGGCGCGAAAGGGAAGAACATGTGAGGAGGTTACGTGTTTCACAATTATCTCTCATCCGTGTGCGCATCATCTGTCATGTAAATGGCAGGTGAAGGAGGCATTGATCATACAAATAAATATCAGAGACAAAAAAACCCGCCGCAGCGGGTTTTTCGGCCGTGTTCGATTAGTGTTCGAACATTGCTGAGATAGATTCTTCGTTGCTGATACGACGAATCGCTTCGGCCAGCATCCCGGACAGGGTCAAGGTGCGCACGTTTGGCAGCGCTTTGATCTCGTCACTCAGTGGGATGGTATCGCACACCACTACTTCGTCGATCACGGAGTTGCGGAGGTTGTTTACTGCATTGCCGGAGAAGATCGGGTGAGTCGCGTAGGCGAATACGCGCTTGGCACCACGCTCTTTCAGCGCTTCTGCTGCTTTACACAGCGTACCGCCGGTATCGATCATGTCGTCAACCAGCACGCAGTCACGGCCAGCAACGTCACCGATGATGTGCATCACCTGAGAAACGTTAGCGCGTGGACGGCGTTTGTCGATGATTGCCATGTCGGTATCGTTCAGCAGCTTAGCGATAGCACGAGCACGTACAACGCCGCCGATGTCCGGAGAAACCACGATTGGGTTATCCAGATTCAGCTGCAGCATGTCTTCCAGCAGGATTGGGCTACCGAATACGTTATCAACCGGAACGTCGAAGAAGCCCTGGATCTGTTCTGCATGCAGGTCAACGGTCAGAACACGGTCAACGCCAACGCTGGAGAGGAAATCAGCGACAACTTTGGCAGTGATTGGCACACGCGCGGAACGGACACGACGGTCCTGACGGGCATAGCCGAAGTAAGGAATAACAGCAGTGATACGGCCTGCTGAAGCGCGACGCAGGGCGTCGACCATAACAACCAGTTCCATCAGGTTGTCATTTGTTGGAGCACAGGTGGACTGGATGATGAAAATATCACCACCGCGTACATTTTCATTGATTTGTACGCTGACTTCGCCGTCGCTAAAGCGACCTACAGCGGCGTCGCCGAGGGAAGTGTACAGGCGGTTGGCAATACGTTGTGCTAGTTCCGGGGTGGCGTTACCAGCAAAAAGCTTCATATCAGGCACGAGAAGAACCTCAGGCATGCGTCCAGTGGTGGATAGCGTTCGCCGCAAACTGTGCGGGCCAGGCGAAATGCTATCCAGGCGGTGTATTAAAGAGCGCGATGCAACGTCTGGAACAGGGTGACGTTGTCACCGAAACTCAGTCTGCGCCAGAATGGCTTGCTGTAGGGGGGAGGTATTCATCCCACGTGCTACAAAACCATGCAGCCAAACCGGCGCTTGCTCAAGCACCTGACGAGCGGCGGATTCGGTGTCAAATTCAGCAAAGACACAGGCCCCTGTGCCAGTCAGGCGCGACGGCGCGTATTCTAACAGCCAGGAAAGCACCGCATCAACCTCGCGAAAACGTTTTCTTGCGATAACCTCGCAATCGTTGCTGAATTCACAATTTAATAACGTTTCTATTGACCGCACCGGGGTATTCCGTGGCAGGTCAGGATCGTTGAAGATGACCGGGGTCGGAATGCTGACGCCCGGGTGGGCCACCAGGTACCATTTTTCCGGCGGCTCGACCGGGGAAAGTATTTCGCCCACCCCTTCAGCAAACGCCGCATGACCGCGCACAAAGACCGGGACGTCCGCCCCCAGCGTTAAGCCTAACGCTGCCAGCTCATCCTGAGATAATCCGCAGCCCCAGAGGTGATTCAGGGCAACCAACACGGTGGCGGCATTTGATGAGCCACCGCCCAGTCCACCGCCCATCGGCAGACGCTTCTCAATACGGATATCCGCGCCGCTTCCTGCCGACAGACGACCGGTGTCCGACGCCGTTTTCATCAGCAGACGTGCAGCGCGCACGATCAGGTTATCTTCATGCGCCACGCCGTTAACCGGCGTCAGCAGGCAAACCTCGCCGTCCTGACGCGGGTCAATCGCGATCGTGTCGCCGTAATCAAGAAACTGAAACAGCGTCTGCAGGGTATGGTACCCGTCAGCACGCTGTCCGGTGATGTATAAAAACAGGTTCAGTTTTGCCGGAGAAGGCCAGTGGGTCATCATTTAACGATCCAGTTGTCCATTTTCAGCTTGATGCGCTGGCTGCCCTGGGTCAGTTCCATGTTGGATGGCAGGGAAGGCCTGGTGTTGCTGTCATAGGCGCTGTACACCACTTTCCAGGTTTTGCCGTTCTGGGTGTAGTTCACCTGGCTCAGACGGTACTGGTTGTCAAGCTGGTAGTCGGTCGCGTCACCCGGCAGGCCCAGGATCCACTGGCGCAGGCTGTTCAGCGGAATAGGCATTCCGGTCAGCTTGCCGATCATCTCTTCGGCGTCGGTGGCGGTATAGTGCTGGCCTTTGTTGTCGGTGATCTGCGCTTCACCCGGTTTGGCAATAAGCTCCAGTTCGGTGCTGCCCAGCGGGTTTAACAGCAGCAGGCGATAGTTGTCCTGTCCGGTTTGCTGCCAGAAGAAACGCGCATACACTTTTTGTTCATCAGAGAGATAAGCGAAGGCACCACGGGTCTGGTACTGGCTCAAATTGCGGACGTCCTGCTGGTGCTGACGCCACTGCGGTGAATCAGGGCTTTTGCCCGGGCCTTTAGGTTGGGTGACGGTACATGCGGTCAGAACCAGTGCCGCCAGGGGCAGCAGGCGAATCAGTCGGGTCATAATGAGGACAAATCCTTGAGATACGTTGCAGTTATAACTGTTAATGCTAGCGTCGAAGGGTGCCACCGTCTACGTTCAAATTATCTCAAAGCATTGTATAAGCTATTACTCCGAAAGGGGGCAGTCTCTTTTATTGATCTCGCGCATCCTGTATGATGCGTTCTGCTAACCTTATTAACGCTGGTACTACTCCCGCTCAACATGACTCTATTAGCACTCGGTATTAACCACAAAACAGCCCCGGTTTCGCTGCGAGAACGCGTCACGTTTTCGCCGGATACGCTTGACCTGGCGCTGGACAGCCTGCTTGCACAGCCGATGGTGCAGGGTGGCGTGGTGCTCTCGACGTGCAACCGTACTGAACTCTACCTAAGCGTTGAAGAGCAGGACAACCTGCATGAAGCGCTGATCCGCTGGTTATGTGATTACCACAACCTCAACGAAGAAGAGCTGCGTAATAGCCTGTACTGGCATCAGGATAACGATGCAGTCAGCCATCTGATGCGTGTGGCAAGCGGCCTGGACTCGCTGGTGCTCGGCGAGCCGCAAATTCTCGGTCAGGTGAAAAAGGCGTTTGCCGATTCGCAAAAAGGGCATCTGAAAGCCAGTGAACTGGAGCGTATGTTCCAGAAGTCATTCTCCGTGGCGAAGCGTGTGCGAACAGAAACCGACATTGGTGCCAGTGCGGTTTCTGTTGCTTTCGCGGCCTGTACCCTGGCCCGTCAAATCTTTGAATCCCTGTCGACCGTCACTGTGATGCTGGTCGGGGCGGGCGAAACCATCGAACTTGTGGCGCGCCATCTGCGTGAACACAAAGTCAAAAAGATGATTATCGCTAACCGTACCCGCGAACGTGCACAGGTGCTGGCGGACGAGGTGGGTGCCGAGGTGGTTGCGCTGAGCGACATCGATGAGCGCCTGAAAGAGGCAGATATTATCATCAGCTCTACCGCCAGCCCGCTGCCGATTATCGGTAAAGGGATGGTCGAGCGAGCGCTGAAATCCCGCCGTAATCAACCGATGCTGCTGGTGGATATTGCCGTCCCGCGCGATGTCGAACCGGAAGTCGGTAAACTGGCGAACGCCTACCTTTACAGCGTGGACGACCTGCAAAGCATCATTTCGCATAACCTTGCCCAGCGTAAAGCGGCGGCGGTTCAGGCGGAAACCATTGTAGAGCAGGAAACAAGTGAGTTTATGGCCTGGCTGCGCGCGCAAAGCGTCAGCGAGACTATCCGCGAGTACCGCGGTCAGGCGGAGCAGGTGCGTGATGACCTGACCGCCAAAGCGCTGGCCGCCCTTCAGCAGGGCGGCGACGCAGAAGCCATTATGCAGGATCTGGCCTGGAAACTGACCAACCGCCTGATCCATGCACCAACCAAATCTCTTCAGCAGGCCGCCCGTGACGGGGATGATGAACGCCTGACTATTCTGCGCAACAGCCTCGGGCTGGAATAGCGCCCTATACCCATTTTCTATTACAAGGTGCATTTACGCCTATGAAGCCTTCTATCGTCGCTAAACTGGAAGCTCTGCACGAGCGCCATGAAGAAGTACAGGCGCTGCTCGGCGATGCCGGGACCATTGCTGACCAGGAACGTTTTCGCGCGCTCTCGCGTGAATACGCGCAGTTGAGTGATGTATCAAAATGCTTTACCGACTGGCGACAGGTCCAGGAAGATATTGAAACCGCGCAGATGATGCTCGACGACCCTGAAATGCGCGAGATGGCGCAGGAAGAGTTGCTGGATGCAAAAGCGCGTGCTGAAGAGATGGAGCAACAGTTGCAGGTGCTTCTGCTGCCAAAAGATCCGGACGATGAGCGTAACGCCTTTGTCGAAGTTCGCGCCGGGACCGGCGGTGACGAAGCGGCACTGTTTGCCGGCGATCTGTTCCGTATGTACAGCCGCTACGCCGAAGCGCGTCGCTGGCGCGTTGAGATCATGAGCGCCAACGACGGTGAACATGGCGGCTACAAAGAGGTTATCGCTAAAATCAGCGGTGACGGCGTGTACGGTCGTCTGAAGTTTGAATCCGGCGGTCATCGCGTGCAGCGCGTACCTGCCACCGAATCTCAGGGGCGAATTCACACTTCTGCCTGTACGGTTGCGGTGATGCCAGAGCTGCCTGAAGCAGAATTGCCGGACATCAACCCGGCGGACCTGCGTATCGATACCTTCCGCTCCTCCGGGGCAGGTGGTCAGCACGTTAACACCACCGATTCCGCTATTCGTATTACCCACCTGCCAACCGGCATCGTGGTGGAGTGCCAGGACGAACGTTCACAGCACAAGAACAAAGCCAAAGCCTTATCCGTGCTGGGCGCGCGTATCCACGCGGCTGAAATGGCAAAACGTCAACAGGCGGAAGCCTCCACGCGTCGTAACTTGCTGGGCAGCGGCGATCGCAGCGATCGTAACCGTACCTATAACTTCCCGCAGGGCCGTGTTACCGACCACCGAATCAACCTGACCCTGTACCGTCTGGACGAAGTGATGGAAGGAAAGCTGGATATGCTGATTGAGCCTATCGTGCAGGAATACCAGGCCGACCAGCTGGCAGCACTGTCCGAGCAGGAATAATGGAGTTTCAGCACTGGTTACGGCAGGCCGCCAGTGAGCTTTCCGCGAGCGAAAGCCCTAAACGTGACGCCGAAATTTTGCTTGAGTTTGTGACGGGGAAAGCCCGCACTTACCTGCTGGCTTTCGGCGAGACCCAGCTGAGCGCTGAGCAGGAAGCGCAGCTCGCTACGCTGCTTGCCCGACGCAAAACCGGTGAGCCGGTGGCGCATCTGGTCGGGGAGCGTGAGTTCTGGTCACTGCCGTTGTACGTCTCCCCAGCGACCCTGATCCCCCGTCCGGACACCGAGTGTCTGGTGGAGCAGGCGCTGTCGCGTTTACCCGCACAAGCCTGCCGAATTCTCGATCTTGGAACCGGCACTGGCGCAATTGCCCTGGCGCTGGCCAGCGAGCGTCCGGACTGCGAGGTGACGGCGGTTGACGTGATGCCCGATGCGGTAGCGCTGGCGCAGCGTAACGTGGCGCGTCTGGGCTTCCCGAACGTCACCGTTCTGCAAAGCAGCTGGTTTAGCGCGCTGGATAACCGCACGTTCGGGATGATTGTCAGCAACCCTCCCTATATCGACGAGCATGACCCGCACCTGACGCAGGGGGACGTGCGTTTCGAACCGCTGACGGCTCTGGTCGCTGCCAATGAAGGGCTGGCGGATATTATGCATATTGTGACAACGTCACGACAGCATTTGCTCCCCGGCGGCTGGCTGCTGGTCGAGCACGGCTGGACGCAAGGGGACGCGGTGCGTGACGTGTTCATCGCTGCAGGTTATCGTGCGGTGGAAACCTGTTGCGACTATGGCGGCAACGACCGTCTGACGCTGGGACAATGGGCATGAGTCTCTTTACCGTGCTGATCACGGCCCACCTGATAGCCGTTGCCCTGACCATCAGCTTTTTCATCGTCCGTTACGGGTGGCGTTACAGCAATAATCCGCTGATTGACGCCCGCTGGGTGCGTATTGCGCCGCACTGTATTGACACGGTGCTGTTTCTCTCAGGGGCCGGATTAATGTGGAAGACCGGCTATCTGCCATTTACTGATAAAGGCGCATGGCTGACTGAAAAGCTGTTTGGCGTTATCATCTACATCGTTTTGGGTTTTATCGCGCTTGGGCGTCGTCGTCCGCGCAGCCAGCAGACCGGTTTTATCGCCTTTCTGCTGGGGCTGGTGGTGCTGTACATCATCATTAAACTCGCCACCACAAGAATACCGTTACTGGGGTAAGTCATGAGGTCCTTAGCCGATTTCGAATTTAATAAAGTGCCGCTTTGCGATGGCATGATCCTGATTTCGGAGATGATCCGCGACGATTTTACGTCGCAATATGTCTACGAAGAGCTGGAGAATCTGGTCAGCCTGGCGCGTGAAGAGATCAATCAGGCGCGCCCGCAGGACTGGCAATTAGAGAAGCTGCTTGAGCTTTTCTACGGCGAATGGGGTTTCTGCGACACGCGTGGTGTGTATCGTCTGTCTGACGCACTATGGCTGGATCAGGTCTTAAAAAATCGTCAGGGCAGCGCGGTTGCGCTGGGTTCCATTTTGCTGTGGGTCGCGCATCGTCTGGATATTCCACTGGTGCCGGTCATTTTCCCGACGCAGATGATCCTGCGAGCGGAGTGGCTGGACGGTGAGATGTGGCTCATTAATCCGTTTAACGGCGATACGCTGGATGAGCATACGCTGGACGTCTGGTTAAAAGGCAATATCAGCCCGGTTGCCGAGCTCTTTAATGAAGATCTCGACGAGGCGGATAACGCCGAGGTGATCCGTAAACTGCTGGATACGCTGAAATCTGCGCTGATGGAAGAGCGTCAGATGGAGCTGGCATTACGTGCCAGTGAAGTGCTGCTGCAGTTTAATCCGGAAGATCCGTACGAAATCCGCGATCGCGGGCTGATTTATGCCCAGCTTGATTGCGAGCATGTGGCGCTGAACGATCTGAATTATTTCGTTGAGCAATGCCCGGAAGACCCGATCAGCGAAATGATTCGTGCGCAGATCAACGCGATCTCGCACAAACAAATTACACTGCATTAATCTTAATTCCGATTCACACCTGAATAAGGCGATCCTATGAAACAAAAAGTGGTTAGCATTGGTGATATCAACGTGGCAAACGACCTGCCGTTCGTGCTGTTTGGCGGTATGAACGTGCTGGAATCCCGTGATCTCGCGATGCGTATCTGCGAGCACTACGTGACCGTTACCCAAAAACTGGGTATCCCGTACGTGTTTAAGGCCTCTTTTGACAAAGCCAACCGTTCCTCCATTCACTCTTACCGTGGCCCGGGCCTGGAAGAGGGGATGAAAATTTTCCAGGAACTGAAACAGACCTTTGGCGTGAAAGTGATCACCGACGTGCACGAAGCTTCTCAGGCGCAGCCTGTTGCGGACGTTGTCGACGTTATCCAGCTGCCGGCGTTCCTGGCACGTCAGACGGACCTGGTGGAAGCGATGGCGAAAACCGGCGCGGTCATCAACGTGAAGAAACCTCAGTTCGTGAGCCCTGGCCAGATGGGTAACATCGTCGATAAATTTATCGAAGGCGGCAACGATAAAGTGATCCTGTGTGACCGTGGCGCAAACTTCGGTTATGACAACCTGGTCGTTGATATGCTCGGCTTCAGCGTGATGAAGAACGTGTCAAACCAGTCTCCGGTCATCTTCGATGTGACCCATGCGCTGCAGTGCCGCGACCCGTTTGGTGCAGCTTCTGGCGGCCGCCGTGCGCAGGTCACCGAGCTGGCGCGCGCCGGTATGGCGACTGGCCTGGCCGGTCTGTTCATTGAAGCACACCCGGACCCGGACAACGCGAAGTGCGACGGCCCGTCCGCATTGCCGCTGGCTAAACTGGAGCCGTTCCTGAAACAGATCAAGGCGATTGACGATCTGGTGAAGAGTTTCGACGAGCTGGATACCAGCCACTAATAAAAAAACCCGCTTCGGCGGGTTTTTTTGGGTTATTCCTCTTCCGATAGAAGAGATGTCGGGTGTGGCCTCAGAGTCTCACCGAACAACGCTTAGGCAAATATCGTCATCAGATAGGCCACAAACAGTGCCATGTGCGCCGCGCCATTCAGCACGTTGGTGCGCCCGGTCGAGAAGGATATCTGACACAGCAGCAGTGAAGCCACCATCACAATCATCTCTGGCGCACCCAGCGCAAACTGCAGCTTGTTACCGGTCATAAAGGCAATCAGCGTCACTACCGGCACGGTGAGTGAGATTGTCGCCAGGACCGAGCCAAAGAACAGATTCATTGCGCGTTGCACCTGATTGTTCAGCACCGCTCTCAGCGCCCCCAGCCCCTCAGGCGACAGGATAAGCAGCGCCACCAGGAAACCGGTAAACGCGACCGGAGCATTCAGCTCGGTTAACAGCGTCTCCAGCGGGTTGGCGTTCATTTTGGTCACGGCGATAACCGCAATCAGATGTACGATCAGCCAAACCGTATGCCACGCGCTGCTGTGAGCCGATGGCTTACCGTGATGCGGGTCGTCGCCGTCATCTTCATGTTCATAGACGAACAGGCTCTGGTGCGTTTTGGTCTGAATCAGCAGGAACACGCCGTACATGGCTGCGGAAATCAGCGCAACCAGCAGCGCCTGACCGGTTGAGAAGTTGGCCCCCGGCAATGCCATCGGGAAGACCAGCACAATAATTGCCAGCGGGAAAAGGGCAATCAGATACTGTTTTATGCCGAACAGATTCATGTACTGGGTCGCAAATTTGCGGCCGCCCAGTAACAGTGAAAAGCCCACCAGACCACCTGTCACAATCATAATGATGGAGTAGAGGGTGTCACGCATCAGGGTCGGTGCGGCGTCACCGGTCGCCATCAGCGCGGAAATCAGGCTGACTTCGAGGATAACCACCGAAAGGCTGAGAATTAGCGAGCCGTAAGGCTCACCCAGGCGATGGGCTAATACGTCCGCATGGCGAACGACGCTAAAGGCGCTGGTTAAGATACCCACCAGAGCAAGAATATTGATACCAACTACCACTGGCAGTGACTGACTGCTTCCCCAGAAGAGCAGCACAGCCAGTGCCAGGACCGGGAAAATGAGTGATGTCTCCTTGTGGCGGGTCTTTACCGCCTCGTGTGCTGCTGTCATGTGCTTCTCCATCAATGCAGGTGCTTGTAATTATAGATAGAATTTTCGGTCATTAAATTAACAGATCTCTGTTAAATACTCTTGATTTTTTACTCAATTTTACTGTTTGTCATGTTTTTGCTTTGGGGTGTCGATAATGGAACGTGTTCTATAATTAATCCTTTAATAACATAATTTTAAAATTATCATTTACGCATAATTCTCAATTGACTGGCACCATGCCGTATCGTCGTCCACACTTATCTCTTTAACCAAAAGAGGGGTTAGCGATGCCATATAAAACGAAACGCGAATTACCAGACAGCGTGCAACACGTATTGCCCGCGCACGCGCAGGATATCTACAAAGAGGCCTTTAACAGCGCCTGGGATCAGTACAAAGATAAAGAAGATCGACGTGATGATGCCAGCCGTGAAGAGACCGCGCACAAAGTCGCCTGGGCCGCAGTAAAACATGAATATGAGAAAGGAGACGACGATAAATGGCATAAAAAGAAATAGCCGTGAAATCATTCGCTGCCTTCGTTTTGACTTTTCAGGCGGTTGAACTTCCGTTGTATTGCAACTGGCCCGTGAATTGCTTATCGTTACTCAACTGCTGGCAAAATGACCAGCACACAATGCCGGGAAGGCGGATTACAGATGTCGCAAGGAAGCATGCAGTGGCGGAGGTGGAAAGTGTTAACGCGTGATTTCTTAATGAAGGCAGATTGTAAGACGGCATTTGGTGCTATTGAGGAATCGCTTCTCTGGTCAGCTGAACAACGTGCGGCGTCGCTCGCTGCCACGCTGGCGTGCCGCCCGGATGATGGCCCGGTATGGATTTTTGGCTACGGTTCGCTGATGTGGAACCCGGCTCTCGAATTTGTCGAATCGGCAACAGGTACACTTCCTGGCTGGCATCGCGCATTTTGTTTGCGCCTCACGGCCGGTCGAGGTAGCGCGTGTCAGCCTGGACGCATGCTTGCACTAAAAGAGGGCGGACGCACCACGGGGGTGGCCTACCGCCTGCCGGATGCAACGCTGGAAGACGAACTGACGCTGCTGTGGAAGCGCGAGATGATCACCGGCTGCTATATGCCGAGCTGGTGCAAGCTGGAACTCGATGACGGACGTACCGTTAACGCGCTGGTGTTTATTATGGATCCGCGCCATCCGCTGTATGAAGCGGATACCCGCACGCAGGTCATTGCCCCGTTGATCGCTGCCGCCAGTGGACCGTTGGGCACCAACGCGCAGTATCTCTTTTCGCTCGACCAGGAGCTGACGCGCCTCGGCATGAAGGACGATTGTCTGAATGAGCTGGTGGTGAAAGTGAAAGCGCTGCTGGAAGGGAACCCGCTGAATAATACGCTGCGTCCCGGTTTTGCCTGAGAATGCGCCCGGCTGCGTGAGCAGACCGGGCGTTTGTGACTTATGCAGCAACGTAGCTTACGGAATGCTCCAGTGACTGGCTATGGCTGTCAATCAGGACATCCCACGTGCCGGTGTACGGCACGGTAAGCCATGCCTTGTCATCCTGCACGGTCAGGATATCCGCCTGCGAGTGTTGTTGTGCTTTCGAACTCATCAAATGAATGCGGCAGCGCTCAGAACACCGCACCACGACCGTATCCCCGCCAAACAATTTCAAACTTGTTTTTACCAGTGCCATTTTTTACCCCGTAGTCTTAAACAACGCTCTCCCTGCTGCCATATCCGAGCGTGATATTGTTCACAATTCACTCATGGCATAACACCAAAGGGGGAGGGTGAGGATGCTGACTTTGATCAAAAAATGGCGTAACGATTAAACAAAAATGACAAAATTCCTGAAAATTTACTCTGGCGCGCGTTTTGCCCGGTGAACGCGCGCCACCCTAACATTAAATGCGGAAATGTCCGGCAGTTTCAGCAAGGTCGCCCGCCTGGCTCTGCAGCGCGCCGGCTGCAGCCGCAGATTGCACCACCAGTTCGGCGTTCTGCTGAACCATTCTGTCCAGATGGGTCACCGCATGGTTAATCTCCTGGATGCCTTTCATCTGCTCGCTGGTGGCGATGGAGATTTCACGCATGATGCCCGACACGCTACCGATGCTGGAGCGGATTTCGTTCATGCTTTCCCCGGCCAGATGAACGTAGCGGGAGCCGGTGGCCACGCTGTTGGTGGTGGAATCGATAAGCGTTTTAATCTCTTTCGCCGCCTGCGCGCTGCGGCTGGCCAGATTACGCACCTCGCCGGCCACCACGGCAAACCCACGGCCTTGCTCTCCGGCGCGTGCGGCTTCCACCGAGGCATTCAGCGCCAGGATATTGGTCTGGAAGGCAATCCCGTCAATCACGCTGGTGATGTCGCCAATCTTCGCGGAAGCCACTTCAATGGACTGCATGGTGCTGATGGCCTGAGATACCACCTCGCCGCCGCGAGCCGCCGCCGCAGAGGCCTTACTCGCCTGGTCATTGGCTTCAGCCGCAGACTCGTTCGACTGGGTTACCGACGCGGTGATCTCTTCCACGGCGCTGGCCGTTTCGCGAAGGCTGGAGGCGGCCTGCTCGGTACGCCCTGAGAGGTCCTGGTTACCTGCCGCAATTTCCCGCGCGGCGTTTTTCACCGATGCGCTGGCATCCCGCAGTTGTACCATCACCACCGAGAGCTTGTCGCTGAAGGCGTTAAACGCCTGCGCTATCTGCGCCACTTCGTCATCGCCGCTGTCCGGCAGGCGTTGCGACAGATCGTTAGTGCCGTTCGCAATGTTATGCATCGCATCGCGAATGTCAGACAGGCGCTTCAGCAGACGCGCAATCAGGAAGTGAACAATGGCGCCGCTGAGTAAGGCCAGGATCACCAGCGAGATGGCCGAGGCTTTCAGCAGCGAGCGCATTCCGGAGGTGGCATCGCCTGTGTCCAGGGCAACAACCAGCATCCAGTTCGTACCCGGCACGGCGGTTGCCACGAAGGTTTTTTCGGCGCCATTGAAGGTCCCGTTTACCGGGTTTCCGCTTTTCAGCGCCGCAAAGTCGATGCCTTTGAGGGTTTCGGCGAACGGTTTAAGCGTCAGGGCAGGGTCGCTGGCGGCAATGACGGTGCCATCGTTATTCAGCAGCAGCCCGCTGCTTGCCGGGGTTGGGTGGATCCCGCGCACGTTAGCTACCACGCTGTCCATCGCCACATCGCCAGCCACCACGGCTTTCAGGGTACCGTTTTCTTTCACCGGCACGGCAAACGTCACCACCAGTTTTCCGCTACCGGCGTCAACATATGGCGCGGTCACGACCGGGCTATCCTGGCTTACGACCTGCTGATACCAGGGACGGATCGTGGGGTCATAATCCGCCGGTACGCCCGCTGGTTCAGAGAATTTCGCCGTTTTGCTGGCATAGCCAACGTATACGTTAGTGAACCCACCCGCCTGGGCAAGCTGTTTAAAGACCGGAACCGGATCGTCGCTGAGCGCAACGGTTTGTGCGGAGGCGATAACCGTCATTTTGCTCTTCACCCAGTCCGCAATCGCCATGTTATGGCTGGCGCTGGTGCTGGTCAGGATGTCGCGCTGTGACTGCTGGTTATCCTGGCGTGTGACCTGAAAATTGATGACAGTATTAAGAAGAAGGGCGACGACCAGACAACCTGTCGTCGCGGCAATGATGCGTGCACGAATGGATCTGAACATAAGTGAAATACCTGCTGTGTTGTTTCCATGCCTATCGGCAACCCTGCAGGTAAACTTGATGCTGAAACCGCGTCCATAAGAAAATAATATTTTTACGGGTTTATTATTAAAAAGTTAATACTTTATCGGCGCGCAGAGTCCACTCGGCCAGTTCAACGAGCGTGCCGATTTCCACACCTTCAATCAGCGGTAATCCGGTGATGCCGCGCCCGTCGGTGCAGGTCTTGCACAGTTTGACCGGAACGTTTTGCGCGGTCAGGATCTCCAGCATCTGCTGGATGTTGTAACCTTCTGCCGGTTTTTGTCCCTTCAGCCCGGCGGTGACCGCATCCGACATTAAAAAGAGCCGTAACTCCAGTTCACTCTCTTTATCACGTAGCGCGATCGCCAGACGCAGGCTGTTAAAAAGGGATTCGCTGCCGTAAGCCGCACCGTTGGCGACGATAACAATCTTTTGCATGTTGACTCCTGTTCTTTTAAAGGCACGAATATTGCTTAGCTATCCAGGGTTTCGCTGTCCGGGAGAGTAAGCATGACATTAATGGCTGGCATTTCGCCAGGTGCGACCGAATGGCTCCAGCGTGCAAGGTCGATGCGCCGGGAGCAACTGAGCAGGCTGGCACAGCTTGGCGTGCTGGTTAACGCGATCAGCCTGCTGGTGCATATGCTGCAGTGCGAGCGTGGAGCCTCTAACGTCTGGCTCTGCTCACAGGGTAAGCTGTACGCTGCCGAATGCAAAGCGAGCCGGGCGCTGGTGAATGAAAACCTCACTGCGCTTTATGACGTTCTGGATAATCACTCCCCGTTCCAGGGCAGCGGCGTATGCGAACGTATAGCCGCCGCGCTGCTCAGTCTGGATAACCTGTCAGCCCTTCGTGATGGCGTTATTCAGCAAACCATTACGGCCCCGCAGGCGATGGATCACTATTGTCGCATCCTGCGTCATCTGCTCAGTATCGTACCGCAGCTTAATGACAGCATTGACGATCCGCAAATCGCAGGCCGTTTTGTCGCGCTTTATAGCCTGATGCAGGGTAAAGAGCTGGCGGGACAAGAGCGGGCGCTGGGCGCCATTGGCTTCACGCAGGGCTATTTTGACGATGGCATCCGTCAGCGGCTGGTGGACCGGATTGACGGACAGCAGGCCTGCTTCGAGATTTTCATGACCCACAGCACGGCGGATGTGCAAACCACCTTTTCCCAGAATTGCCAGCCTGACCGTGAGACGGAGCAACTGAGGCGCGTGGCCTGTACCCGCCAGCCAGCCGCTGACAATGGCCATACCGCACTGGCCTGGTTTGCTCTGCAAACGGCACGCCTTGAGCATCTGCGTACCCTGGAGGAGATGGTTATCGCCGATCTGATGATCGCGGTGGACGAGCGTATCCATCGACAGGAGGACTACACGCTACCGGCTGAGGAGCAGGACGATCCGCTGGCCTCTTATCCGGATAAGCCCTTGTTAACCCTGGTTCGCCAGCAGGCGCGCGAGATAGAACAGCTTTCCCGTCAGCTCGCGTCACTGCGCGATACGCTCGAAGAGCGCAAAACCATCGATAAAGCGAAAAGCGTACTGATGACCCATCAAAAGATGAGTGAGGAACAGGCATGGACGGCGCTGCGTAAAATGGCGATGGACAAAAATCAGCGCATGGTAGATATCGCCCGCGCGCTGCTCACCGCGAAGAGCTTGTGGCAGGTAACCCCTAAGGAGTAGCTGCACAATGAGTGGGCATTTAGTGCCTGATTGAGGTGCGCGGTCGTGGAGATTTCCCGGTAAACGCCCGAAAAACAGGGCAGTAAAACCTGGCATTCCCTTTGCATTATCTGATTAACCATTTTTGACGGTGCGCCAACGGCGGTGCATCTGTCTTCGGGATAAAGGCGTCCAGCGGTGCTTCGGCACGGGTGGGCGCTTTTTTTTGTCTTTTTTTCAGGAGTGGTCATGGCGGATTTGTCGAGACGGCGGTTTTTACAGGCCAGCATGCTGGCGAGCGGCGCCATGTTGTTACCGGGTGTCATGCAGGCCGCGTGGGCGGCAGGCTCGGATAAACCGGAGCAGGAGACGGTGCGCATCGGGTTTATACCGTTAACCGACTGCGCGCCGGTGGTTATCGCGGCGCTGAAGGGGTTTGATAAAAAATATGGCATCACCATGGTGCCAACCAAAGAGGCAAGCTGGGCAGCCGTGCGCGATAAGCTGGTGGCCGGCGAACTGGACGCCGCCCACATTCTTTACGGCCTGCTGTACGGGCTGGAGCTGGGTCTTGCCGGTAAGCCACAGCAGATGGCAAACCTGATGACCCTGAACCAGAACGGTCAGGCCATCACGCTCTCCAGCGATCTGGCAGAGAAGGGTGTTCGCGATCTTGACGGGCTGAAAACGCTGATTGGGCAGCAGGCACCGGGTACTTATACCTTCGCACACACTTTCCCGACCGGTACGCATGCGATGTGGCTGTACTACTGGCTGGCCAGCGCGGGCATTAATCCGTTCGATGACGTCCGAACCGTGGTTGTGCCGCCGCCGCAAATGGTGATGAACATGCGGATTGGCAACATGGTCGGCTTTTGCGTTGGTGAGCCGTGGAATGCGCGCGCCATTAACGACCGCATCGGGTTTACCGCCGCAACGTCCCAGTCGATCTGGGCCGATCATCCGGAAAAAATTCTTGGCACACGTCGCGACTGGGTGGAGAAAAACCCGAACACCGCGCGGGCGCTGGTGAGTGCGGTACTGGAAGCCGCACGCTGGATCGATGCATCACCAGACAACAAACGTGAGACCGCCCAAATCCTCTCTCGCCGGGCGTGGCTGAACACCAAAGAGCAGTATCTCACCGGACGGATGCTGGGAGAGTACGACAACGGGCTTGGCCAGCGCTGGCAGGATGCGCATCCGATCCGTTTCTTCAACGAGGGTGCCGTCAGCTATCCGTACCTCTCCGACGGGATGTGGTTTTTAACCCAGTTCCGCCGCTGGGGCTTGCTCAAATCGGCGCCGGATTATGCCGCCATCGCGCAGCGCATTAACCAGACCTCGGTCTGGCAGGATGCCGCCACGGCGGTGGGAGGCATATCCACCCCGTCATCACCGTATCGCAGCAGCACCCTGATGGACGGTACCGTCTGGAACGGTACCGATCCGGACGGATACGCCAACCGCTTCGCTATTCACCGTAAAGGGGCCTGATTATGCAGCATCTGCACAGCACGAAATCGAAATACGAGACGCCGGCGAGCGGGGAAGTGATTACCCTCCCTCCGGTACAGGTTCGCCGCCGCGCACCGACGTTCACGCGACGGATGAATGACCTTCTGCAGCGCGTGATCCCGGCGCTGCTGGGGCTCGGGTTACTGGTGTTGCTCTGGCAGCTGGCCGCGATCAACAGCAAAGGGTTCCCGACGCCGCTCAGCACGCTGGATTCCGCATTAACGCTCTTCGCTGACCCGTTTTACCGCGACGGGCCAAACGATATGGGTATCGGCTGGAACGTGCTCGCTTCGCTGCAGCGCGTGGCGGTGGGCTTTGGTCTGGCGGCGCTCGCGGGGATCCCGCTCGGTTTCCTGATCGGTCGCTTCACCTTTTGCTCGCGCATGTTCAGCCCGTTGATTGCACTGTTACGCCCGGTCAGTCCTTTAGCCTGGCTGCCTATCGGCCTGCTGCTGTTCCAGAAAGCGGAGCCCGCCTCCAGCTGGACCATTTTTATCTGTTCAATATGGCCAATGGTGATTAACACCGCCGAAGGGGTACGTCGTATTCCGCAGGATTACCTCAACGTTGCCCGCGTGCTGCAGCTCTCCGAGTGGACCATCATGCGGCGGATCCTCTTCCCGGCCGTGCTGCCCGCGGTGCTGACCGGGGTTCGCCTCTCTATTGGCATCGCCTGGCTGGTCATTGTCGCCGCCGAGATGCTCACCGGTGGGCTGGGGATCGGCTTCTGGATCTGGAATGAGTGGAACAACCTCAACGTCGAAAACATTCTCATCGCCATCGTCATCATTGGCGTGGTCGGGTTGCTGCTGGAGCAGGGGCTGATGCTGATCGCCCGTCGCTTTAGCTGGCAGGAAAAATAAGGAGCGAAGATGAAACCATTAATTCAGGTCCAGGCCGTGAGCCAGCGTTTTTCTACCGCCAGCGGCGAGTTTCTGGCGCTGCAGAACGTCTCTTTTGATATTCACGAAGGCGAAACCGTCAGCCTGATTGGCCACTCCGGGTGCGGCAAATCGACGTTGCTCAACCTGATTGCCGGGATCACCCTGCCGACCGAAGGTGGGCTGATTTGCGATAACCGCGAAATCGCCGGGCCAGGACCAGAGCGTGCGGTGGTGTTTCAGAACCATTCTCTGCTGCCGTGGCTCACCTGCTTCGACAACGTTGCGCTGGCGGTGGATCAGGTCTTTCGCCGCACCATGAGCAAGGCGGAGCGCAAGGAGTGGATTGAACACAACCTCGATCGCGTCCAGATGGGGCATGCCCTGCATAAACGGCCTTCGGAAATCTCCGGCGGCATGAAACAGCGCGTTGGCATTGCCCGTGCGCTGGCGATGAAGCCTAAGGTCCTGCTGATGGATGAACCGTTTGGCGCGCTGGATGCGCTCACGCGCGCGCATCTGCAGGACTCGGTGATGCAAATCCAGCAGGCGCTGAACACCACCATCGTGCTTATCACCCACGATGTGGACGAGGCCGTGCTGCTTTCTGACCGGGTGCTGATGATGACTAACGGCCCGGCGGCCACCGTCGGCGAGGTGCTGCACGTTGACCTGCCTCGCCCGCGCAATCGGGTTCAGCTGGCGGACGATAGCCGCTATCACCATATGCGTCAGCAGATCCTCCATTTCCTCTATGAAAAACAGCCTAAAGCGGCGTAACGGAGGCGATGATGCGACTGATCGTTATCGGTAATGGGATGGCCGCAACACGGCTGATTGCCTCGCTGACCGAGCGTGCGCCCGGTCGCTTCACGATCACCGTGTTTGGCGAGGAGTCGGAATACGCTTACAACCGCATCATGCTCTCGCCGGTACTGGGCGGGGAAAAACAGGCGCAGCAGATCCGCCTGCAGGATGACGCCTGGTATCACGCACGGGGTGTGACGGTACGACGGGGCGAAAAGGTCCTCTCCGTGGATG
Source organism: Enterobacter sp. WPR_3_1 (assembly GCF_003635055.1). Classification (NCBI taxonomy): domain Bacteria; kingdom Pseudomonadati; phylum Pseudomonadota; class Gammaproteobacteria; order Enterobacterales; family Enterobacteriaceae; genus Enterobacter; species Enterobacter sp. WPR_3_1. The sequence goes on from NZ_RBXU01000008.1 coordinate 859,076, forward strand.
TTGAGAAACGCGAGGTCCATACCACAGCAACCACGCTGGCCTGGGACGAACTGGTCTTTGCCACCGGGTCGACGCCTTTTGTACCCCCCATTCCTGGCGGTGACGCTCCGCATGTCTTCACCTTTCGTACGCTGGCCGATATCCGCGCGATTCAGGAGAACCCGGGGCCAGCTGTAGTGCTGGGCGGTGGGGTGCTCGGCGTCGAGGTCGCTGCGGCACTGGCCCGGTCTTGTGACAACGTCACGCTGGTGCATCGTGGTGCCTGGCTGATGGAACAGCAGCTCGATCGCCAGGCAGGCGTTTTGCTTGAAGAGGCGCTGGCGGAGCGCGGCGTTCGCTGCGAACTGTCATCGGGAATGACCGCCATTGCGGCGGATGCCGTGACGTTACACAACGGACGCAAGATTAACGCCTCTCGCGTGGTGCTGGCGACCGGCGTGCAGCCCAATGTCGCACTGGCAAAAGCCAGCGGCATTCACTGTGTCCGCGGCATTGTGGTTAACCACCAGATGCAGACCTCAGTCCCGGCGATCAGCGCCATTGGTGAGTGCTGTGAAATCGACGGCCAGACGTTCGGCCTGGTCGCACCTTGCCTGGCGCAGGCAGATATCCTCGCCGCCCGGCTGGCTGGGGAGGCTAGCACGCCATTTGCCCTGACCGACAGCGGCATGCGCCTCAAAGTACCCGGTGTGGAGCTGTTCAGCGCCGGGCGAGCAGAGGTTCTGCCGGACGATGTGGTCTGGAGCGCCTGGGATCCGCTGACCCGTCACTATCGCCGTTTGTTACTGCATCGCGGTGCGCTTGCTGGCGTGCTGCTGATGGGGGATTGCCGCAACGCGGCAACATTCACCGATTTACTGGCAACGGCTGCGCCCGCCCACGCGGACTGGCTGTTCAATCGATTCACTACGCAACCGCAGGTTGCAGGACAAAACGCTATGACAAAACCTACGCTGGTGGTGGTTGGACACGGTATGGTCGGCCATCATTTTCTCGAAGACTGTGTGAAGCGCAATTTGCACCGGCAGTACCAGATTATCGTTTTTGGCGAAGAGCGCTATGCCGCCTACGATCGTGTGCATTTGTCAGAGTATTTTGGCGGACGAAGCGCAGAATCGCTCTCGCTGGTGGACGGTGATTTCTTTGCTGAACACGGCATTGAGCTTCGCCTCTCGCAGCAAATTGTGAGTATCGATCGCGACGCACACGTCGTGCGTACCGCCAGTGGGCATGAAACCCACTGGGACAAACTGGTGCTGGCGACCGGCTCGTACCCGTTTGTGCCTCCGGTACCGGGCAGCACGCTGCCGGGCTGCTTTGTTTACCGTACGCTGGACGACCTGGATAACATCGCCGCGCAGGCAAAGCAATCCCGTCGCGGGGTGGTCATTGGCGGTGGCCTGCTGGGACTGGAAGCCGCGAATGCCCTGAAACAGCTGGGCCTGGAAACGCACGTCGTGGAGTTTGCGCCACACCTGATGGCGGTACAACTCGACAACGACGGCGCGGCCATGCTGCGCAAAAAGATCGAAGCGCTTGGCGTGGGCGTTCACACCAGCAAAGCCACCACCGACATCGTCTCTGCGAACGGCGGGCTGGTGATGCGCTTTGCGGACGGCGAACAGCTGGAAACTGACATCGTGGTCTTCTCTGCAGGTATTCGCCCGCAGGATGCACTGGGGCGCAGCAGTGGCCTGGTGACCGGAGAGCGCGGCGGGATTTGCATTGATAACCAGTGCCAGACTTCCGATAAAGACGTGTTCGCTATCGGCGAATGTGCGCTGTGGGAGGGTAAAATTTTTGGCCTGGTCGCCCCGGGTTATCAGATGGCGCGGGTGGCATCGGCCACGCTGGCGGGAGAGGCGAGCGCCTTTACCGGGGCTGACATGAGCACCAAACTGAAGCTGCTGGGGGTAGATGTGGCCTCGTTTGGCGATGCCCATGGAAGAACGCCCGGCGCGCTAAGCTATCAATGGACGCATGGTCCGCAGCAAATCTATAAAAAGATCGTGGTCAGTGAGGACAATAAAACCCTGTTGGGCGGCGTACTGGTGGGGGATGCCAGCGAATATGCGACCCTGGTGCAGATGATGCTCAACGGCATAGCGTTGCCCAAAGAGCCTGAAACGCTGATTTTACCTTCCTTCGCCGGGAGCGCGCCAAAAGCCCTCGGCGTGGCGGCACTGCCTGACAGTGCGCAGATCTGCTCCTGCCATAACGTCAGCAAAGGTGATATCTGTCAGGCGGTAAGTGCCGGTGCCGCGGATATTGGAGCCATAAAACAGTGCACCAAAGCCGCGACCGGTTGCGGAGGATGCAGCGCGCTGGTGAAACAGGTGATGGAGTACCAGCTTGCAGAGCAGGGCGTGGAGGTGAAAAAGGACATCTGCGAACACTTCCCGTGGTCGCGTCAGGAAATCTATCACCTGGTGCGCGTCAATCATATTCGTACCTTTGACCAGCTTATCAGCCGTTACGGGCAGGGGCACGGTTGCGAAATCTGTAAACCGCTGGTGGGATCAGTGCTCGCCTCCTGCTGGAATGAGTACCTGCTGAAACCGGCACATCTGCCGCTGCAGGACACCAACGACCGTTATTTTGCCAATATTCAGAAAGACGGGACGTACTCCATCGTGCCCCGGATGCCTGCAGGGGAAGTGTCGGCCGACGGCTTGATAGCTATCGGCCAGATTGCCAAACGCTACCAGCTGTACAGCAAAATCACGGGCGGACAGCGTATCGACCTCTTTGGCGCCACGCTCGACCAGCTGCCGGCGATCTGGCAGGCGCTGGTGGAGGCCGGATTTGAGACCGGTCACGCGTACGGTAAATCCCTGCGCACGGTGAAATCCTGCGTCGGGTCGACCTGGTGCCGCTATGGCGTGCAAGATTCCACGCGTCTCGCGGTCACGCTTGAGCACCGCTATAAAGGCTTACGCGCGCCGCACAAAATTAAAATGGCCGTGTCCGGTTGTACCCGTGAATGTGCGGAGGCTCAGAGCAAGGACGTGGGCGTCATTGCGACCGACAAAGGCTGGAACCTTTATCTCTGCGGTAACGGCGGCATGAAACCGCGCCATGCGGATCTCTTTGCCAGCGATCTGGATGACGAGACGCTGATCCGCACCGTCGACCGTTTCCTGATGTTCTACATCCGCACGGCGGATCGCCTGCAGCGTACCAGTACGTGGATGGACAATCTGGAAGGGGGGATCGACTACCTGCGCGAGGTGATTCTTAACGACAGCCTGGGCATTGCGCACGAGCTAGAACAGGAGATGGCCCGCGTGGTGGAAACCTACCAGTGTGAATGGCAGACCACGCTTAACGATCCGAGCCGTCTGGCGTTGTTCCGTACCGAAGTGAACCGTCAGCCGGTGGAGGAGAATAAACGCTGGCAAGCGGTCTGCGCTATCGATGAGATCCCTGAGCAGGCGGGGATCGGCGCCCGGCTGGGGCGAAAACCGATTGCGCTTTTCCGCTTTGGTCAATCTGTCTATGCCCTCGACGACCTCGAGCCGGGCAGCACAGCAAACGTGCTTTCACGCGGCATTCTCGGCGATGCTGCCGGCGAGCCGGTGGTCATCTCTCCGCTCTATAAGCAGCGTATCCGTCTGCGCGACGGCTGTCAGGCCGATAACGGGGAACCTGCGGTGCGCGCCTGGCCGGTGAAAATAGAAAACGGTCAGGTGTGGGTCGGGAACGACGCGCAGATCTTGCGTGCGGAGGCGTCATGAATGAAACCCGAACGACGTGCCCTTACTGCGGGGTGGGCTGCGGCGTGATCGCAACGGTAGAGGGTGAGAAGGTTACCGTGCGCGGAGATGAACGCCATCCCGCCAGTTTTGGACGCCTGTGCGTTAAAGGCTCGGCATTAGGCGAAACGACCGGTCTGCAGGGGCGACTGCTGCACCCGGTGGTCGATGGGCAGGAGGTGGAATGGTCCCGGGCGCTGGCGGCGGCAGGTGAACGGCTGCAGACCATCATCGACACCTGGGGACCGCAGGCGGTGGCGTTTTACGCCTCCGGCCAGCTGCTGACCGAGGACTATTACGCCGCCAATAAGCTGATGAAAGGGTTTATCGGTGCGGCAAACATTGATACCAACTCGCGGCTCTGTATGTCGTCCGCGGTGGCAGGCTACAAGCGCGCGTTTGGTGAAGATGTGGTGCCGTGCAGCTATGAGGATGTGGAAAACAGCGATCTGGTGGTGCTGGTCGGGTCGAATGCGGCATGGACCCATCCGGTGCTGTATCAGCGGCTGGTACAGGCGCGCCAGAACAACCCTGCGATGAAAGTTGTGGTTATCGACCCACGCAAAACGGCCACCTGTGATATCGCTGACCTGCATCTGGCGCTTACGCCCGGCAGTGACGCCGGGCTGTTTGTCGGTTTACTCAATCTGATTCAGGGAACCGACGCGTGGCCCATCGCCCGGGTGGCTGAGTTTTGTGGCCTCTCAACCGAGGACGTGGGGGCCTTCTACGACTGGTTTGTGACTGCGCCCCGGGCCATCACGCTCTACACCATGGGAATTAATCAGTCCTCAAGCGGCAGCGACAAGTGTAATGCCATCATCAACGTTCATCTGGCCAGCGGAAAATTCGCCCGTCAGGGCTGCGGACCGTTTTCGCTGACCGGACAGCCTAACGCGATGGGGGGGCGGGAGGTGGGTGGGCTGGCGAACCAGCTTGCCGCTCACATGAATTTCGAGCCGGAGTCTCTTTCACGGGTGGCGCGTTTCTGGGGGACGGAAAGACTGGCCCAGACGCCGGGCCTGATGGCGGTGGAGTTGTTTGATGCGATCGCCCGCGGCGAAGTGAAAGCGGTGTGGATCATGGGCACCAATCCTGCCGTCTCGCTGCCGGACAGCCACGCAGTGTGTCAGGCGCTGGAACATTGCCCGCTGGTGATTCTCTCCGAGGTGATGCAGGAGACCGACACCAGCCGCTATGCCCATATCCGCTTCCCGGTGCAGGCGTGGGGGGAGAAAGACGGTACGGTAACCAATTCCGAGCGGCGTATTTCGCGCCAGCGCGCCTTTCTGCCGGCACCGGGCGAGACCAAACCGGACTGGTGGGTCATCGCCCGGGTGGCACAGGCGCTGGGCTATGGTGAAGCCTTCGCCTGGGAACATCCGCAGCAAATTTTTTGTGAGCATGCAGCGCTCTCGGCCTTTGAAAATGACGGCGCGCGGGCGTTTAACCTTCATGAACTGGCGTCACTTACCCGTGAGGAATGGGACCGGCTTGAGCCTTATCAGTGGCCAGCGGGAGCCTTTGCGCGCCGGGAAATTGTGCCGATAGAGCCTCAGCCACACGGTGCGGCAATAAACGCGCTATACCCGCTGATTCTCAATACCGGGCGTATCCGCGATCAGTGGCACACCATGACCCGGACGGGGTACGTCCCGAAACTGATGCGGCATAGTGCTGAGCCGTGTGTTGAGATCGGCGCCGCAGATGCCATGCGCTTCTCACTGTGCGACGGACAGCTGGCGCGCATCAGTTCTCCGCGTGGGGTGATGCTGGCAAGAGTGCGTATCACTGACGGGCAGCGAGAAGGTGAGCTGTTTGTGCCAATGCACTGGAATGCCCAGTTTGCCCGCCAGGGGAAGGTGAATGCGCTGGTGGAGGGGCGTTGTGACCCGCTGTCCGGTCAGCCCGAGAGTAAACAGACGGCCGTCAGGATTATGCCCTGGCAGCCGGGCTGGCAGGGTGAGCTTTATGCCCGTGAACTGCCGGAGCTTCCCCCCTCTGTCTGCTGGTGGCGTAAAGTCTCACGTCTGACGGTGGCGGGGGATAAGCCGTTGCTGGCGTGGGTTATGCAGTACGCCAGTGAACGGGGCTGGCAGCTGCAGGTCGCGCAGACCAGCGAGCGCAGCAGCGTGCTGGCCTGGCATGACGGACAACTGATGCTCGGGTTCTGGGAAGGCACTGCGTTACCGACACTGGCGCACGCGGTAATTGAAGCCGCGTTTCGTTCACCTCCCGTGACGCTTGCTGAGCGCCACGCGTTGTTGAATGGACAGGGAACCGGGGACAGTGTCGATCCGGGCCGGATCATCTGCAGCTGTTTCAGCGTGGGGGAAAACGTCATACGCGAGGCGATTGGGGGAGGGTGTGATTCCGTCGCGGCGCTGGGTGCCAGGCTGCGCTGCGGAACGAACTGCGGCTCCTGTGTGCCTGAACTAAAAACAATGTTTCAGGATATTCCGGAAAATTCCTCTTAAGGCTGCAAAACGTGAGGAATAACGGTAAGGTACCCGGTGTTCTCACGTAAGCATCGGGTATTTCTTACGACGTTAATGGCTGTTTCATCTCATCTTCGTTTGCTTGCTTTACTCCCCCTCGTTCCGGTCGGAGCCGTTCACGGTGCGCCGAATTCCTTTGTGCAACAGGCACAGAACCCCTTTGATAACAACGGGGATAATCTGCCCGATCTCGGCATTGCGGCGCCCACGACCGAGGGCGAAAAACATCTGGCAGAAATGGCGAAAGCGTTTGGCGAAGCCAGTATGACCGATAACGGCCTGACGACAGGCGAGCAGGCGCGTCAGTTTGCCTTTGGCAAGGTGCGTGACGCGGTGAGCGGCGAAGTGAACCAGCATATTGAATCCTGGCTTTCGCCGTGGGGGAACGCCAGCGTGAACTTGCTGGTGGATGACGACGGCAAATTTAACGGCAGCAGCGGTAGCTGGTTTATTCCGTGGAACGATAACAACCGTTATCTGAGCTGGAGCCAGCTTGGCCTGACGCAGCAGACTGACGGTCTGGTGAGCAATGCCGGCATTGGGCAGCGCTGGGTTGCCGGAAAATGGTTGCTCGGCTACAACACCTTTTACGACAACCTGCTGGATGAAAACCTGCAGCGTGCCGGGTTAGGTGCGGAAGTATGGGGCGAGAACCTGCGTCTGTCTGCGAACTATTATCAGCCCTTTGCCGGCTGGCGCGATCGCTCTGACATTCAGGAGCAGCGCATGGCCCGGGGGTACGACGTGACCGCTAAAGCGTGGCTGCCGTGGTTCCATCACCTGAATACCAGCGTCAGCTTTGAGCAATATTTTGGTGATAACGTTGACCTGTTCAACAGCGGTACCGGTTATCACAACCCGGTGGCGGTCAATCTGGGGCTGAATTATACCCCCGTTCCGCTGGTAACCCTCACCGCCGGGCATAAGCAAGGGGAGAGTGGGGTGAGCCAGAATAATCTTGGCCTCAAGCTCAACTACCGCTTTGGCGTGCCGCTGGTGAAGCAACTTTCTGCCAGTGAAGTCGCCGTCACCCGTTCTCTGCGCGGCAGTCGCTATGATTCGCCAGAGCGGGATAACCTGCCGGTGATGGAGTTCCGCCAGAGCAAAACGTTGTCCGTCTACCTGGCGACACCGCCGTGGGATCTTAAAGGGGGCGAAACCGTGATGCTTAAGCTGCAGATCCGCAGTAAGCACGGGATTCGCCAGTTGCACTGGCAGGGAGATACGCAAGCGCTGAGTCTGACATCGCCGGCCAACAATACCAGCGAAGACGGCTGGAGTGTGATTATGCCTGCCTGGGATGACAGTGAAGGCGCGAGCAACCGCTGGCGGCTTTCGGTGGTGGTCGAAGATAATGATGGCAAGCGCGTCTCGTCCAATGAGATCACGCTGGCTGTGGCGCAACCGCTTGTGGCATTACCCACCGACGATCCGCGCTGGAAGCTGCTGCCGGATGAGTAATGCTTAAAAAATACGTTCCTGGTGTACCCATACCGCGGCTTCAACCCGCGATTTTAACTTCATTTTCTTCAGCATATGTTTCACATGCACTTTGACCGTGCTTTCGGTGATATCCAGGCGACGCGCAATCATTTTATTCGGCAGGCCCTGGGCAATCAGCTTCAGAATATCGCGCTCACGTGGCGTTAACTGGCTGACATCGCGATCCGAGGTGGCGCGGTTTGCCCGCAGGCTGGCGGCCAGCACCGGCGTTAAGGCTTCGCTCAGTACCATCTCACCCGCGGCGGCCTGTTGCAGGGCCTTGAGCAGATCTTCCGGCTCCATATCTTTCAGCAGGTAGCCGTCCGCGCCACGCTTGAGCGCCGTCACCACATCCTCTTCATGATTCGAGACGCTAAAAACCACTACGCGTCCGGAGAGCGATTTTTCCCGCAGCTTGTCGAGCGTTTCCAGACCGTTCATGCCCGGCATGTTGAGATCGAGCAGAATCAGATCGGGATCAAGCGATTCGGCAAGCTCAATGCCCTGTTCGCCATTGCTGGCTTCGCCAACGACGGTGATATCGGGTGCCATGCTGACCAGCTGTTTAACGCCAGTACGCAGCATCGGATGGTCGTCGATCAACAGGATGGATGCCGGTTCCTGATTAGTCATGGGTTTCTCCTTGAGCAGTTGTGAGCGGTTTTTCGGGAATAAAGGTGACCACGACTTCCGTGCCACCTGTCTCTCGCCGGCGAACCTGGCAATCACCGCGCAGGCTTTGGGCGCGGTCTCGCATGATAATTAAACCATAATGGTTAGTTCTTTCGGCATTTTCCGGCACGCCGCAGCCGTTGTCATGAACCGTGAGCCTGACCTGATTATCGTGCTGGCTGACGGTAACGGTGACCGCCGTCGCGTCAGCATGTTTGAGCACGTTGCTCAGGGCTTCACGGGCGATCTGCAGTAAATGAATCGCCTGATGGGAGGGGACAAACCGCGGCGGCAGCTGATAATCAAGCTTCACCGGGAACCCCAGTCGGGCGCTAAATTCATGGCAGCTGGACTCCAGCGCGGGGCGCAGGCCAGGCTCGGTCAGCTGCAGGCGGAAGGTGGTTAATAGCTCGCGAAGCTGAATCCATGAGGTATTGAGTTCGTTGCGGATCTGGCTCAGCAGCTGTTTGTTGCTTTCCGGCATCTCCGCATCCTGCATCTGCAGACAGCTGACCTGCATTTTCATACAGGAGAGCGACTGGGCGATGGAGTCATGCAGTTCGCGCGCGATAGTCGCACGCTCTTCCATGACGATCAGCTGCTGTTGCTTTTCCTGATGGCGGTCGAGCGCCAGCGTAGCGGTCAGCTGCTCGACCAGCGTATCGACCAGCTGCTGCTGATCGTGGCTCAGATGCCGCCCGGCGGGCAGCGTGGCCAGCAGGATACCGTACTGGGTATGGCTGTCCGTCAGTCGCCACTTCAGCGTCGTACCGCCGGAGGTCAGGGGCGGCAAGCCTCGCGGGCAAAGATGACAGCCTTTGTCATCGCAGGACATGTCGGACTGACAGGTAAATTCCTGATGATTATCTTCATCTTCCACATCGTAGACCCGCAGCTCCAGGTCATGCAGCAAGGTCAGATTTTGCAGGCCATTCAGCACCGGCGAGAGGCGTTCACATAACGGCACCTGCATATGCAGACGACGATTGGCCTGCCACAGGAAGGAGAGGATTTCATTTTTCTGCTCCAGCCCTGCTGTTTTCTCCTGCACGCGTTTTTCCAGCACGGCGTAGCTTTCGGAGAGTTCTTCCGACATGGTATTGAGCGCCTGGCCCAGCATCGCCATTTCATTACGCCCGCTGATATGCGTGCGCTGAGTAAAATCGCGTGCGGTTACCGCGCGGGCCATCGCCAGCAGCTGTTTCCAGGGATTCAACAGCCGGGCGCGCAGCCAGAGGATGGTGAAAATCAGCAGCAGCCCCATAAATAACGCCATGGCACGGTGAACCATCAGCACCCGGTCGATACGCAATTCTGTGGTCTGATCGAAAGAGGAGACCAGCGCGTCAATGCGCGACACAAAGCCCGCGACGTCCCGTGCCACGGTCTCCGTATTGCGCGCCTGTTTCAGACCGGGCTGAAGCTGGGTGTGCCAGTAGTTTTGCAGGGATTTAAGCTGTGATTCCTGCCCGTCACGGATGGCGGCACGTTCCAGCTCCGGGCTGAACGCGGTACGCTCCATTTCGTCGATCAGAGGCTGATCGTCTTCCGTCAGCGGTACCGACGCCAGCAGGCGATAACTCTGCATGCGTAGAGAGCCTGCCTCGTTGATGGCATGCGCATTACCCTGTACGCCCTGTACCAGCCAGCCAGAAATCGCCATACCGGTCACACCGAGGGCGGTGGACAGCATAACGATCAGTGCCAACTGGTTAACCAGTGTTAGCGGAGATAAACATCTTTTTAACATAGAGTTGCCGGGCTCCTGACGTGGCCTGCTTGCAGGAATGGCGCTATTCTGGTGCATACCCAGGAGTATACCCATACCAATAAAGGATTACCCCTAAATTGCCAACGGAGTAAGCGGCAGGAGGAGGCAGTATCGGAGACGCTTCAGTGCCGTGAAAAACCACGTCTTTTTTACTGAAATAGCCTACTCACTAAGGATAAGGGCTTTTTTCGCGCTGTAAAACCTCCCACTTTTCCTTTGATTTATATCAACTTACCGCCGCCCTAAAACCCTAATGTTTGCAGCATCATTCGAGAATCAGAGGTGTCTATGAGTCACTCATCCGCTCCCGAAAGGGAAAATGGTGCCGTTATTACTGAATGGCGTCCAGAGGATCCGGCGTTCTGGCAACAGCGCGGCCATCGTATAGCGAGCCGGAATCTGTGGATTTCCGTTCCGTGTTTGCTGTTAGCGTTTTGCGTATGGATGTTGTTTAGTGCAGTGGCAGTCAATCTGCCAAAAGTGGGTTTTACCTTTACGACCGATCAGCTGTTTATGCTGACCGCGTTGCCGTCGCTGTCCGGTGCGCTGCTGCGCGTCCCTTACGCGTTTATGGTGCCGGTGTTTGGCGGTCGTCGCTGGACGGCGTTTAGTACGGGCATCATGATCGTACCTTGCGTGTGGCTGGGTTTTGCGGTGCAGGATACCTCCACGCCTTTCAGCGTGTTCGTGATTATCTCCCTGCTGTGCGGTTTTGCTGGCGCTAACTTCGCCTCCAGTATGGCGAACATCAGCTTCTTCTTCCCGAAAGCGAAGCAGGGCGGTGCGCTGGGTATTAACGGCGGTCTGGGAAACATGGGCGTAAGCGTGATGCAGTTAATTGCACCGCTGGCAATCTCTGTCTCCATTTTTGCAGCCTTTGGTGGCGGTGGCGTCGAGCAGGCGGATGGTTCTTCCCTGTACCTGCAGAATGCGGCGTGGATTTGGGTTCCGTTCCTGGTGGTCTTCACCCTGGCGGCATGGTTCTTTATGAACGATCTGTCGGCATCTAAGGCTTCGCTGAGCGAGCAGTTGCCGGTGCTGAAACGCGGGCACCTGTGGGTCATGGCGCTGCTTTATCTGGCAACCTTCGGGTCGTTTATCGGTTTCTCCGCAGGCTTTGCCATGCTGTCCAAAACACAGTTCCCGGAAGTGCAGATCCTGCAGTTTGCCTTCTTTGGTCCGTTCATCGGTGCCCTGGCGCGTTCACTGGGCGGGATGGTGTCTGACCGTCTGGGCGGAACACGCGTGACGCTGGTGAACTTTGTGATCATGGCTGTTTTCTGTGCGCTGCTGTTCCTGACGCTGCCAGCCAATGGCCAGGGGGGGAACTTTACCGCCTTCTTCGGCGTGTTTATGGTGCTGTTCCTGACGGCCGGTCTGGGTAGCGCATCGACCTTCCAGATGATTTCCGTTATCTTCCGTAAACTGACGATGGATCGCGTTAAAGCGCAGGGCGGAAGCGAAGAGCAGGCCATGCGTGAAGCCGCGACGGATACGGCTGCTGCACTGGGCTTTATCTCTGCCATCGGCGCAATTGGCGGCTTCTTTATTCCGAAAGCGTTCGGTATCTCTCTGGACCTGACCGGCTCTCCGGCAGGGGCAATGAAAGTCTTCCTCGTTTTCTATATCGCCTGCGTAGTGATTACGTGGCTGGTATATGGCCGTAATACCAAGAAAAATAAGTAAGTGTGATTATCCGTTTGCGCGGCCTTCGGGCCGCGTTTTTTTATTATTATAGTAGTTACAACATACTGATGGCGTTTGAGGACAATGCCTGCGGGTAACACTGTGATCGCCATCGCTTTACAGGGCGTTCTACCCCTTAATACCTGAGATGTTAAATTTAGCCCTGCTTTTTGTACGATAAATTATAAATATCATTATAAATTAATGGCTTATAAAAATTAAAAATCTACCGCTTTGGTGGTATCCGATCTAATACCCCACCTGAAACTCCCTCTCCGCCTTGATCGTTATCAATTCTCGCCATCTATCAGAGCGTTACCTTCGCTGCAAATCAGCAATGTCGATTTAGAGAGCCACAGGCTCCACACAGGAGATACCCGATGAGCAAATTTTTGGACCGGTTTCGCTACTTCAAACAGAAGGGTGAAACTTTTGCCGATGGGCACGGCCAGGTTCTGGAGACCAACCGGGACTGGGAAGACGGTTACCGTCAGCGCTGGCAGCATGACAAAGTCGTCCGTTCGACCCACGGCGTGAACTGCACTGGCTCATGTAGCTGGAAGATTTTCGTTAAAAACGGCCTGGTGACATGGGAAATGCAGCAGACCGACTATCCGCGTACCCGTCCGGATATGCCAAACCACGAACCTCGTGGCTGCCCGCGTGGGGCAAGCTACTCCTGGTATCTGTACAGCGCCAACCGTCTTAAATACCCTCTGATGCGCAAACGCCTGATGAAAATGTGGCGTGAGGCGAAAGTGCTGCACAGCGATCCGGTTGATGCCTGGGCATCCATTATCGAAGATGCCGACAAAGCAAAAAGCTTTAAGCAGGCGCGCGGTCGCGGTGGTTTTGTTCGTTCTTCCTGGAAAGAGGTCAACGAACTGATTGCCGCTTCAAACGTTTATACCGTCAAAACCTACGGACCGGACCGCGTTGCAGGCTTCTCGCCTATCCCGGCGATGTCGATGGTCTCTTACGCCTCAGGTGCTCGTTATCTGTCGCTTATCGGCGGAACCTGTCTGAGCTTCTACGACTGGTACTGCGACCTGCCGCCAGCCTCTCCGCAGACCTGGGGCGAGCAGACCGACGTGCCGGAATCCGCTGACTGGTACAACTCTAGCTACATTATTGCCTGGGGCTCTAACGTTCCACAGACCCGTACGCCGGATGCCCACTTCTTCACGGAAGTGCGTTACAAAGGCACCAAAACCGTTGCGGTAACCCCGGATTATGCGGAAATTGCCAAGCTGTGCGACCTGTGGCTGGCCCCTAAACAGGGTACCGACTCCGCGATGGCGCTGGCGATGGGCCACGTGATGCTGCGTGAGTTCCACCTCGATAAACCCAGCCAGTACTTTACTGACTATGTCCGTCGCTATACCGACATGCCGATGCTGGTCATGCTGGAAGAGCGTGATGGCTACTATGCAGCGGGCCGTACGCTGCGTGCCGCCGATCTGGTGGATGCGCTGGGTCAGGAAAACAATCCTGAGTGGAAAACGGTCGCTTATAACAATAACGGCGAGCTGGTGGCACCCAACGGCTCTATCGGTTTCCGCTGGGGCGAGAAGGGCAAGTGGAACCTCGAGCAGCGTAACGGTACCACCGGTGAAGAGACTGAACTGCGTCTGAGCATGTTGGGTAGCCAGGACGAAATTGCTGATGTGGGCTTCCCGTACTTCGGCGGCGAAGGGTCCGAGCATTTCAACAAAGTTGAGCTGCAGAACATCCTGATGCATAAGCTGCCGGTCAAACGTCTGCAACTGGCGGATGGGTCGACGGCGCTGGTGACCACCGTGTATGACCTGACGCTGGCCAACTACGGCCTGGAGCGCGGCCTGAATGATGAAAACTGCGCAACCAGCTACGACGACATCAAAGCGTATACCCCGGCCTGGGCAGAGCAGATCACCGGCGTGCCGCGTGGACACATCACCCGTATCGCCCGTGAATTCGCTGAAAATGCTGACAAGACGCATGGCCGTTCAATGATCATTGTTGGTGCCGGTCTGAACCACTGGTATCACCTTGATATGAACTATCGTGGCCTGATCAACATGCTGATCTTCTGCGGTTGTGTGGGTCAAAGCGGCGGCGGCTGGGCGCACTATGTCGGCCAGGAAAAACTGCGTCCGCAGACGGGCTGGCAGCCACTGGCGTTTGCTCTCGACTGGCAGCGTCCGGCGCGTCATATGAACAGTACGTCTTACTTCTACAACCACTCCAGTCAGTGGCGCTACGAGACGGTAACGGCCCAGGAACTGCTGTCGCCAATGGCGGATAAATCCCGCTACAGCGGCCACCTGATCGACTTCAACGTCCGCGCTGAACGCATGGGCTGGCTGCCGTCTGCACCTCAGTTAGGGACTAACCCGCTGCGCATTGCCGACGAGGCGAAGAAAGCGGGCATGACCCCGGCGGATTACACCGTCAAGGCACTGAAAGAAGGCACCATTCGCTTTGCGGCCGAGCAGCCTGAAAACGGCAAAAACCATCCGCGTAACCTGTTTATCTGGCGCTCTAACCTGCTGGGCTCCTCCGGTAAAGGCCACGAGTACATGCTGAAATATCTGCTGGGTACTGAAAACGGTATTCAGGGGAAAGATCTGGGCAAGCAGGGCGGCGTGAAACCAGAGGAAGTGGAGTGGAAAGACAACGGTCTGGACGGCAAGCTGGATCTGGTGGTGACGCTGGACTTCCGTCTGTCCAGTACCTGCCTGTATTCCGATATCGTGCTGCCAACCGCCACCTGGTATGAGAAAGACGACATGAATACCTCGGATATGCATCCGTTTATTCATCCGCTGTCTGCAGCCGTTGACCCGGCGTGGGAATCCAAAAGCGACTGGGATATCTACAAAGATATCGCGAAGAAATTCTCCGAAGTGTGCGTAGGACATCTGGGCAAAGAGACCGATGTGGTGACCCTGCCGATTCAGCACGACTCTGCAGCCGAACTGGCGCAGCCGCTGGACGTGAAGGACTGGAAAAAAGGCGAGTGTGACCTGATCCCGGGTGTGACTGCGCCGCACATTATTCCCGTTGAACGTGACTACCCGGCAACGTACGAACGCTTTACCTCTATCGGCCCGCTGATGGAAAAAATCGGTAACGGGGGTAAAGGGATTGCGTGGAATACCCAGAGCGAAATGGACCTGCTGCGTAAGCTCAATTACACCAAAGCGGACGGCCCGGCCAAAGGCCAGCCAATGCTGAACACGGCCATTGATGCTGCAGAAATGATCCTGACTCTGGCACCGGAAACCAACGGTCACGTGGCGGTGAAAGCATGGGCGGCATTGAGTGAGTTTACCGGTCGCGATCATACCCATCTGGCGACGAATAAAGAGGAAGAGAAGATCCGCTTCCGCGATATTCAGGCTCAGCCGCGCAAAATTATCTCCAGCCCGACCTGGTCTGGCCTGGAAGATGAACACGTCTCCTACAACGCTGGCTACACCAACGTTCACGAGCTGATCCCATGGCGTACCCTGTCCGGTCGTCAGTCCCTGTATCAGGATCACCAGTGGATGCGCGACTTCGGTGAGAGCCTGCTGGTTTATCGTCCGCCAATCGATACCCGCTCCGTGAAAGCGGTAATGGGTACGAAATCGAACGGTAACCCGGAGAAGGCGCTGAACTTCCTGACGCCGCACCAGAAGTGGGGCATTCACTCCACCTACAGCGACAACCTGCTGATGCTGACGTTGTCCCGCGGTGGCCCGATTGTGTGGATGAGCGAGACGGACGCCAAAGATCTGGGCATTGAAGATAACGACTGGATCGAAGTGTTCAACAGCAACGGTGCGCTGACGGCGCGTGCGGTTGTCAGCCAGCGTGTCCCGGCCGGGATGACCATGATGTACCACGCGCAGGAACGTATCGTTAACCTGCCAGGTTCTGAAATCACCGAGCAGCGCGGCGGCATTCACAACTCCGTGACCCGTATTACGCCAAAACCGACGCACATGATCGGCGGCTATGCGCAGCTGGCCTACGGCTTTAACTACTACGGCACGGTAGGATCTAACCGCGATGAGTTCGTGGTGGTACGTAAGATGAAGAATATTAACTGGTTAGACGGCGAAGGTAATGACCAGGTACAGGAGAGCGTAAAATGAAAATTCGTTCACAAGTCGGCATGGTGCTGAATCTGGATAAATGCATCGGCTGTCATACCTGCTCAGTCACCTGTAAAAACGTCTGGACCAGCCGCGAAGGGATGGAGTACGCGTGGTTCAATAACGTGGAAAGTAAACCCGGCACAGGCTTCCCGACCGACTGGGAAAACCAGGAGAAATGGAAGGGCGGCTGGATCCGTAAAATCAACGGTAAACTGCAGCCGCGCATGGGTAACCGTGCGATGCTGCTCGGTAAAATCTTCGCCAACCCGCATCTGCCGGGCATCGATGATTACTACGAGCCGTTTGATTACGACTACCAGAACCTGCATAACGCGCCGGAAAGCAAACATCAGCCGATCGCACGTCCACGCTCGCTCATTACCGGACAGCGTATGGATAAGATCACCAGCGGTCCAAACTGGGAAGAGATTCTGGGCGGCGAGTTCGAAAAACGCGCCAAAGACCAGAACTTCGAGAACATGCAGAAGGCGATGTACGGCCAGTTCGAAAACACCTTCATGATGTATCTGCCGCGTCTGTGCGAGCACTGCCTTAACCCGGCGTGCGTGGCGACCTGTCCGAGCGGAGCCATCTATAAGCGTGAAGAAGATGGCATTGTGCTGATCGACCAGGACAAGTGCCGCGGCTGGCGTATGTGTATTACCGGTTGCCCGTACAAAAAAATCTACTTCAACTGGAAGAGCGGCAAGTCTGAGAAGTGCATCTTCTGCTATCCGCGTATTGAAGCCGGTATGCCAACCGTCTGCTCTGAGAGCTGCGTGGGCCGTATTCGTTACCTCGGCGTGCTGCTGTACGACGCGGACGCGATTGAAAATGCAGCCAGCACCGAGAACGAGAAAGATCTCTATCAGCGTCAGCTGGACGTCTTCCTCGATCCTAACGATCCGAAAGTGATTGAGCAGGCGCTGAAAGACGGCATTCCGCAGAGCGTGATTGACGCGGCGCAGCAGTCTCCGGTGTACAAAATGGCGATGGACTGGAAGCTGGCGCTGCCGCTGCATCCGGAATACCGCACGCTGCCGATGGTCTGGTACGTGCCGCCGCTGTCTCCGATCCAGTCTGCTGCGGATGCGGGTGAGCTGGGCAGCAACGGCATTCTGCCAGACGTGGAAAGCCTGCGTATCCCGGTTCAGTATCTGGCAAACCTGTTAACCGCAGGGGATACCCAGCCGGTCCTGCTGGCGCTGAAACGTATGCTGGCGATGCGCCACTTCAAACGCGCTGAAACCGTTGACGGTGTTAACGATACCCGTGCACTGGAAGCGGTAGGTCTGACCGAAGCCCAGGCGCAGGAGATGTACCGTTACCTGGCGATTGCCAATTACGAAGACCGTTTCGTGGTGCCGAGCAGCCATCGTGAACTGGCTCGCGAAGCCTTCCCGGAGAAAAATGGCTGTGGCTTTACCTTTGGCGACGGTTGCCACGGTTCAGACACGAAATTCAATCTCTTCAACAGCCGCCGCATTGATGCCCTGGATGTGACGAGCAAAACGGAGCCGCACCAATGATTGAACTTGTCATTGTTTCGCGTCTGCTCGAGTACCCGGATGCTGCGCTTGCGCAGCATCAGCAGGAGCTCTTTGATGCACTCGCGTCATCTGAAAATCTTGAGAAAGAGGATGCCCAGACACTGGCCGTTTTCCTCCGGGACCTGTTAGCGCGTGATTTACTGGATGCGCAGGCGGATTACAGCCAGCTGTTTGACCGCGGACGCGCGACGTCGCTGCTGCTGTTCGAACATGTTCACGGTGAGTCACGTGACCGCGGTCAGGCGATGGTTGACCTGATGGGACAGTACGAGCAACACGGCCTGCAGCTCGACAGCCGCGAGCTGCCGGACCACCTGCCGCTCTACCTTGAGTATCTGGCGCAGTTGCCTAAAGAGGAGGCGCAGGGGGGGCTGCAGGACATCGCGCCGATCCTGGCGCTGCTCGGCGCACGACTTCAGCAGCGCGAGAGCCGTTACGCGGTGCTGTTCGACCTGCTGGTGAAACTCGCCAACGCATCGGTCGACAGTGAAAAAGTTGCGGAGAAGATCGCCGATGAAGCCCGCGATGATACACCACAGGCGCTGGATGCGGTCTGGGAGGAAGAGCAGGTGAAATTCATGGCTGATCAGAACTGCGGTGAGTCTGAAATCTCTGCTCACCAACGTCGTTTTGCCGGAGCCGTTGCCCCGCAATATTTGAATATCTCTAACGGAGGACAGCAATAATGCACTTCCTGAATATGTTCTTCTTTGACATTTACCCGTATATCGCGGGCACCGTGTTCCTGGTGGGAAGCTGGCTGCGTTATGACTACGGCCAGTACACCTGGCGTGCTGCCTCCAGCCAGATGCTCGATCGCAAAGGGATGAACCTGGCTTCTAACCTGTTCCACATCGGGATCCTGGGGATTTTTGCGGGTCACTTCCTCGGAATGCTGACGCCGCACTGGATGTATGAGTCATTCCTGCCGATTGAGGTGAAGCAGAAAATGGCGATGATTGCCGGCGGTGCCTGCGGCGTGATGACGCTGGTGGGCGGTTTACTGCTGCTCAAACGCCGTCTGTTCAGCCCGCGCGTTCGCGCGACCACCACCGGTGCGGACATTCTGATTTTGTCCCTGCTGATGGTGCAGTGTGCGCTGGGTCTGCTGACCATTCCGTTCTCGGCTCAGCATATGGATGGCAGCGAAATGATGAAGCTGGTCGGCTGGGCGCAGTCTGTGGTGACCTTCCACGGTGGGGCGTCTGAGCACCTTGACGGTGTGGCGTTTATCTTCCGCGTGCACCTGGTGCTCGGGATGACGCTGTTTGTGCTGTTCCCGTTCTCTCGTCTGGTGCATATCTGGAGCGCACCGGTGGAGTATCTGACGCGCAAATATCAGATTGTTCGCGCCCGTCGCTAATTTGCTGATTTGATCCCAACCCCGCACTCGCGGGGTTTTTTCTCGCCCCAGCCCAGGTTATTACCTGCCGCCGCAAACAGTATCAATGCACCCCCTGCCAGTTGCGTGATATTCAGCGAGTGTCCGAACACCACGTTATCGACAATTATGGCCACCACGGGATAGATAAAAGACAGAGAACCGGTAACGGGCGTCGGGAGCTTCTGGATCGCGCTATACAGCAACTGATACATGATCCCAGTGTGGACGACACCTAACGTCAGTAAAATCGGCCATGGGAGATCAACTGAAAATGCCGGCTGGTGGGCGAAGGGCAACAGCATGACCACGCCGGTCAGTACCTGAATAAAGGCGATATGCTGGGGCGCAACTGATTTCAGTCTGCGGGCGATTATGGCTGTCAGTGCGTAGAAGAAAGCGGCCCCCATCGCCAGACCGATTCCTGCGAGCCAGCCTTCGCCCTGTGCGCTATTCAGCTCACTGGAGAGCAGGATGACCACGCCGCCAAAGGCGAGAACGAGCCAACCCCATTTCACCAGGTTCACGCGTTCACCTAAAAACATCCCCATCAACACCAGCATAAACGGCTGAGTGTTATAAACCACGGTAGAAAGGCCGATTGAAATACGTTCATAAGCCGCGAACAGCAGCAACCAGTTCACCACTAATGCAACACCGCCCAGAATTGCCAGCAGTAGCGTGACCCGGGTGAGCGGACTAAATGGTTTTCGACTTATTCGGATGAAAATAAAAAGGGCCATCGCCCCGATCAGGCATCGCCAGAAAACCACTTCCGTCACCGGCAGGCCGGAAAGCAGAACAAACGCGCCAATCGAGCCGGAAATTAACATTGCCAGGCTCATCTGCCAGACGCCTTTTTGCACATCACCCATTATTCACCTCCTGATTAATGACGATATTGTCGAATACCGCTGTCGGGAATAACATGGCTGATATAAGGTGAAAGACAGTGATGACTTTTTTAAATTAGGTAAAAACGATGGAAAACCTTCTCGATGATATCGATCGCCAAATCCTGGCCTGTCTGGTTGAGGATGCGCGCATGTCGCTAAAGGTACTCAGCGGACGTATTGGACTGACATCTCCCAGTACAGCAGAGCGTCTGAAAAGACTGGAAGAGCGTGGGGTGATTGAAGGTTATGGCGCGCGCGTCAATCTGACGGCGTTGGGGTATACGTTGCAGGCGCTGGTGCGGGTTCGTCCTTTACCGGGGTTGCTGCAAAAGGTAGATAAGTACATTCAGGCCATGCCGGAATGTATTGAGAGCGATAAAGTCACCGGTGAAGACTGCTTTGTTATCAGGCTGGTCGTGCGGTCGATTGAGCAACTGGATGCGTTGCTTGATGGTCTGGCGGAACATGCTCAGTGTAATACGTCGATCGTGAAAAGTTCACCGGTGAAGCGTCGGTTGCCACCAATGTGATCGTCTGTTGCTATGCATGACACATCGTTTGAAATACATCACTGGATTAGCTTTGAGATGATGGTGGTGGGGGAAGGATTCGAACCTTCGAAGTCGATGACGGCAGATTTACAGTCTGCTCCCTTTGGCCGCTCGGGAACCCCACCAGGGGTAATTCAAATTTTGAGGTAATGCTGAGAGATGGTGGTGGGGGAAGGATTCGAACCTTCGAAGTCGATGACGGCAGATTTACAGTCTGCTCCCTTTGGCCGCTCGGGAACCCCACCACGGGGTAATGCTATTTACTGGCCTGCTTCCTGCTGGAAGCGGGGCGCATCATATCAAATGAGACGCCCCTGTAAAGCGTTACCACAATAAAAATAAACTGGTTGCCTGAATTTTACGCGTTAAGCTGTAAAGCTAACCAGTTCATTTTCTTGTCGATTAAAGAATAATCGTTCTGTTACCGTAAACGAACACACGTTGCGCCAGCACCTGATAGAGCGCACGACTGAGTACGTTCTTCTCTACGTCACGCCCGGCGCGCATCATATCTTCTGCGGTATAGGTGTGATCCACGTGAATCACGTCCTGCATAATGATTGGGCCTTCGTCCAGGTTGTCATTCACGTAGTGCGCGGTGGCGCCGATGATTTTCACACCGCGTTCGTACGCCTGGTGATAAGGACGTGCACCGATAAAGGCTGGCAGGAATGAGTGATGGATGTTGATGATCTTGTTCGGGAAACGCGCCACGAAAGATGGGGTCAGCACACGCATGTATTTCGCCAGTACCACGTAATCCGGGTTATGCGCTTCGATAGCATTGGCCATCAGGTTGTCATGTTCTTCACGGGTATGGCCTTCATGGCTGACCAGTTCAAACGGAATATCAAAACGTTCAACCAGCGTGCGCAGCGTCTCGTGGTTACCGATAACGGCAGCGATTTCAACATCAAGGCCACCGTAGTTTGCTTTCATCAACAGATCGCCAAGACAGTGGGCTTCTTTCGTCACAAGAATAACAACGCGACGACGGCCAGCGGGGGTCAGTTCACGCACGGAGCCTTCAGGCAGCGCGCTGTCGAGATCGGCAAGCAGGGTGGTGTCGTTGAAAATCCCTTCGAGTTCGGTACGCATAAAGAAGCGTCCGGTACGGTGGTCAACGAACTCGTTGTTCTGCACGATATTCAGTTCATGCTTGTAACAAATGTTGGTAATTCGTGCGATCAGCCCTTTTTGATCGGGACAGATGGTGCGCAGAACTTTACGTTGTAGTGATTGCATCGCCGGGAAATCCTGTTTGAGTATTTGCGAAGTCTGGGTTGTCAGGCATTACTGCCCGCAACACTTTTTAAATTTTTTACCTGAACCACAAGGGCAGGGATCGTTACGACCAAACTGTGGGTGCGTTCCGTCAATATAATACCATTGCCCGCTTTCCTTTAAGAACCGGGAACGTTCGATAATGGCACCGGGCTTATTGCGTTCGATAAAGCGGGCAACGAAGCTGACATAACCTTCATCAGCATCACTTCCCGTTGACGATTCATAGACGGTAAGGCCGAGCCATTGGGTATTAGCAAACCCGGCTTCAATATCCTGTCTGAAATCGGCAGCGTGGCAGGATGGGTGCCAGGTTTTAATCAGGTAGTCTGCGTCTTTGATCACAAAAGCAGTATACCGTGAACGCATGAGGTGTGACGGGTCTGGTGCAACCTGATCGCCAGACAGATATCGCTGACAACATAGGCTATACTCCAGAGCGCTACCACAAGGGCAGAGTTGAGACACGATTCTCTTCCTGGAACAAAAAATAAGGGCGTTAAACGCTTCGGGTAGCACCATGTTAACTGAGCAGTTGCGTTGATGCTATGTCAGGAATCCAGGGGACGTAAAACAGGGCTAATGAGAAAGGTTAAAATTGGACTGGCGCTGGGCTCAGGTGCAGCCCGGGGATGGTCGCACATCGGCGTGATAAATGCCTTAAAGCAGATGGGCATTGACGTTGATATTGTTGCAGGGTGTTCAATCGGATCGCTTGTGGGGTCCGCATACGCGTGCGGAAAGCTTCCGGAACTTGAAACCTGGGTACGCTCCTTCAGTTACTGGGACGTATTGCGCCTGATGGATCTCTCGTGGCAGCGCGGTGGGTTGCTGCGCGGTGAACGGGTCTTTAACCAGTTCCGTCAGATTATGCCTCTCGATGACTTCAGTCATTGTCAGTTACCCTTCGGTGCCGTTGCGACGAACCTCAGTACCGGCCGCGAACTCTGGCTTACCGAAGGGGATATCCATCTTGCCGTTCGCGCGTCCTGCAGCATGCCGGGCTTAATGGCCCCTGTTCCGCACAACGGTTACTGGCTTGTCGACGGAGGCGTTGTTAACCCGGTCCCCATTTCCCTGACCCGCGCTATGGGTGCCGATATTGTTATTGCTGTGGATTTACAGCACGACGCTCATCTGATGCAACAAGACCTGATGCCAGTCAATCTTCAGAGTGAAGATGCCGAGGGCGAAAAACTGGCCTGGCATGAGCGTCTGCGCGGACGTCTCGGGCGCATGGCCGCCCGGCGTGCGGTAACTGCACCCACGGCGATTGAAATTATGACGACCTCAATCCAGGTCCTGGAGAACCGCCTCAAGCGCAACCGCATGGCTGGCGACCCGCCGGATATTCTGCTTCAGCCGTATTGTCCGCAAATTTCTACCCTTGATTTCCATCGGGCTGAGGCCGCCATCGCAGCGGGCTCGTTAGCCGTCGAAAAGAAAATAGATGAGTTGCTGCCTTTTGTGCGAACAGCACGTTAAGCACCTTTTTTTGACTACTTCAGCAAAATCTGACAGGCGACAGTGCCGATAGCATGCCACTATGTAGTTACTGTCAGCCAGGGGAGGAACCATGACGAAGCCATTGGCCGGAAAACACATTTTGATTGTTGAAGACGAGCCCGTTTTCCGATCGCTACTGGATTCGTGGTTATCATCACTGGGGGCAAACACTTCACTGGCTGACGATGGCATCGACGCGCTGGAAAAAATGGTCAATATCACGCCTGATCTGATGATTTGTGACCTTGAGATGCCACGGATGAATGGACTGAAGCTGGTCGAACATCTGCGCAATGAAGCCAACCAGATGCCGATACTGGTGATTTCCGCTACAGAGAACATGGCGGATATAGCCAAAGCCTTGCGTCTGGGGGTTCAGGATATTCTGCTTAAACCGGTTAAAGATCTTAACCGACTTCGTGAAACCGTCTTAGCCTGTCTTTATCCCAATATGTTTAATTCCCGGGTTGAGGAAGAGGAACGCCTTTTCCAGGACTGGGATGCCTTAGTGAGTAACCCCTCTGCGGCGGCGAAACTGTTGCAAGAACTTCAACCGCCGGTACAGCAAAATATTTCTCACTGTCGTGTGAATTATCGCCAGTTGGTGGCCGCTGACCAGCCAGGGCTGGTGCTCGATATTGCGCCATTATCGGATTCGGACCTTGCATTTTATTGTCTTGATGTCACCCGGGCAGGGGATAATGGTGTATTAGCCGCGTTATTACTTCGTGCGCTATTTAACGGGTTGCTGCAGGAACAACTCTCCCATCAGGGGCAGCGGCTTCCCGAGTTAGGCAGTTTACTCAAACAGGTAAACCAGCTTTTCCGTCAGGCCAATTTACCCGGACAGTTTCCGCTGTTGGTAGGTTATTACCACAGCGGTTTGAAAAATCTTATCCTCGTTTCCGCGGGGCTTAATGCCTCGCTGAATACCGGGGAACATCATATTCAGGTCAGTAACGGTGTCCCGCTTGGAACATTGGGTACGGCTTATCTTAATCAAATTAGCCATCGCTGTTCCTCCTGGCAGTGCCAAATTTGGGGTGCCGGGGGACGGCTACGCTTAATGTTGTCCACGGAATAAGCAGTTGGATCTTAATTTTAAGATTGCTTTACCTGTGATTTATGGGGAGTGCTACTATCGCAGCCCGGAATCATGCGTATTTGTCCTAATTGATCGGCAACGCGTTCTTTTCAGACCCGGACTGCGGGATGAGGCTGATATACTTAACGCGTTATTTATTGCATAAAAGTTCAAAACTTGAACAGCTCAGGAGAATTTGAATGGCTGCCCTAAATTCGAAAGTCAGAAAGGCCGTCATCCCGGTAGCGGGATTGGGGACCAGGATGTTACCAGCAACTAAGGCGATTCCTAAAGAGATGCTGCCTCTGGTTGATAAGCCATTAATTCAGTATGTCGTTAACGAATGTATCGCGGCCGGCATTACTGAAATTGTGCTGGTTACACATTCATCAAAAAACTCTATCGAAAACCATTTCGATACAAGTTTTGAACTCGAAGCCATGCTGGAAAAACGTGTTAAGCGCCAGCTGCTGGAAGAAGTTCAGTCTATTTGCCCGCCACACGTCACCATTATGCAGGTGCGTCAGGGTCTGGCTAAAGGTCTTGGCCACGCAGTCATGTGTGCGCATCCCGTTGTAGGTGATGAGCCTGTTGCGGTGATCCTGCCTGACGTTATTCTGGACGAATATGAATCAGATCTTTCTCAGGACAATCTGGCTGAGATGATCAAACGCTTCGATGAAACAGGCAGCAGCCAGATCATGGTTGAACCTGTGGATGACGTTACCGCATACGGTGTTGTTGACTGCAAAGGCGTTAACCTTGAACCGGGTGAGAGCGTGCCGATGATTGGCGTGGTTGAGAAGCCTAAAGCCGACGTAGCGCCTTCTAATCTGGCGGTTGTAGGTCGTTATGTCCTGAGTGCTGAAATCTGGCCTCTGCTGGCGAAAACGCCTCCAGGAGCGGGTGATGAAATCCAGCTTACCGATGCCATTGATATGCTGATCGAGAAAGAGACCGTTGAAGCTTACCATATGAAAGGTAAGAGCCATGACTGCGGTAATAAGCTCGGTTATATGCAGGCGTTTGTAGAATATGGCATTCGCCACAATACGCTCGGTGAAGAATTTAAAGCCTGGCTCAAAGAGAGCGCGGGTATTAAGAAATAACTCAGGCTTCATTTGATCTGAACCGGTGAGGCTCTGCCCACCGGTTTTTTTATGCCCATAACACACCGACATCACGTCCGATTGTAAGGCAAGCTAAATAGCCAAATAACGCTTTATGACAGAGTGTAAGGGGATGTTTGCGGTAAATTGCGGGTAAAAAAAATCCCGCATTACGCGGGATTTTTCTGGAAGCGAGATGATTAATCCTTGATCAGGAAGTCATCCAGCTGTTTACCTTGCTCGTCCATTGCTTTCTTGATAACAGCAGGAGTACGACCCTGGCCGGTCCAGGTTTTAGTTTCGCCGTTCTCGTCAACATAGCTATATTTAGCAGGACGAGCAGCGCGTTTTGCTTTGGTACCGGTTTTAGCTGCAGCCATGCTGTTCAGCAATTCATTTGGATCGATACCATCAGCAATCAGCATTTCACGATATTGCTGCAGTTTACGAGTACGCTCTTCGATTTCAGCAGCAGCAGCGCTTTCTTCTTCGCGACGTTCATTAACTACAACTTCTAATTTTTCCAGCATTTCTTCAAGCGTTTCGAGGGTACATTCTCTTGCCTGCGCACGAAGAGTACGGATGTTGTTCAGAATTTTAAGTGCTTCGCTCATTGTAGTAATCTCAAACTTATAATGGGGGGTGGTTTGTTGTCCTAATAATAGAGCGATAAATTCAGTTGTGCAATAGCTGGGAATGTAAGGAATTCAAAAAATAGTGAATATTGCCGCTATTATTAATTACGCTAACTTAAATTTCATAACCCGCCAGTCTCGCTTGTTATCACGTAAAGTGGCTTAACGCAGTCGATTGCATCTTTTTTTTGTGACATTTGCCTCAGGAATTATAGTTGCGGCGGATAAATATCAGCCTTTTGTATTAGTTTACACCGGGTATGTTAAGGCAGAAATAGTTAATAAATAGTGAATTTTAATGAACGATGATTCCACTATAAAATGAAGTGTTATGTTTGGCTGACCCTATAACATATTGGCTGGGCTGGATGCGTTTACTTCATGTTTTAACGCATTATTTTTGCAAAATGCCGGCGGTAAACCTCGCGCTGAACCGCATAGTCTGTGCGTCGTATCGCTGATAACCAGACAAAATATGGTACAATGAATCATCGGTAATATTACACATTGATTAGGGTTTTACGGCCAATGGCACAACTTTATTTCTACTATTCGGCAATGAATGCCGGGAAATCGACAGCGCTACTGCAATCCTCATACAATTACCAGGAACGTGGGATGCGTACCGTTGCTTATACGGCTGAAATTGACGACCGCTTTGGTGCAGGGAAGGTGAGTTCCAGAATAGGCCTCTCATCGCCTGCAAGGCTGTTTAACCCGCAAACCGACCTGCTGGAGGATATCCGCGCAGCGCATGCTTCACAGCCTATCCATTGTGTTCTGGTTGATGAAAGCCAGTTTCTGACGCGTGAGCAAGTTCATGCGCTTTCAGAGGTTGTCGATGAGCTTGATATTCCCGTTCTGTGCTATGGACTGCGCACTGACTTTCGCGGTGAGCTATTTG
This sequence comes from Enterobacter sp. WPR_3_1, assembly GCF_003635055.1. NCBI lineage: Bacteria > Pseudomonadati > Pseudomonadota > Gammaproteobacteria > Enterobacterales > Enterobacteriaceae > Enterobacter > Enterobacter sp. WPR_3_1. The sequence goes on from NZ_RBXU01000008.1 coordinate 885,967, forward strand.
CCGGCAGCCAGTATTTACTTGCGTGGTCGGATAAACTCGTTGAACTTAAAACCATCTGTTTTTGCGGCCGTAAAGCCAGCATGGTGCTTCGCCTCGACCAGGCCGGAAAACCCTATGCTGATGGCGAGCAGGTGGTGATAGGTGGCAATGAGCGCTACGTATCAGTGTGCCGTAAGCATTATAAGGAAGCGTTGATTGTCGGCTCACTGACGGCGCTTCAGCCTGACAACCGCAAATAATCCTTCACAGTAAAATGCAGACATAAAAAAACCCGCCAGAGGCGGGTTTTTTATCAGGCTGTCAGTTATGCGTTTTTCTTCGCTTTCTTGTCAGCTTTAATGACAGGTGCGTCGGCTTTCACAGCAACAGTGTCATTTTCTTTGAACTCGCGGCCGTAGAAGGTATCCAGCAGGATCTGTTTCAGCTCAGAGATCAGCGGGTAGCGCGGGTTAGCACCGGTACACTGGTCATCGAATGCATCTTCAGACAGCTTATCAACATGCGCGAGGAAGTCAGCTTCCTGAACGCCCGCTTCACGGATAGATTTAGGAATACCCAGCTCAGCTTTAAGACTTTCCAGCCATGCCAGCAGTTTCTCAATCTTCGCCGCAGTACGGTCGCCCGGTGCGCTGAGACCCAGGTGGTCTGCGATTTCAGCGTAACGACGACGTGCCTGTGGGCGGTCGTACTGGCTGAAAGCAGTCTGCTTGGTTGGGTTGTCGTTCGCGTTATAACGGATAACGTTGCTGATCAACAGGGCGTTCGCCAGACCGTGAGGAATGTGGAACTGTGAACCCAGTTTGTGTGCCATTGAGTGGCAAACACCCAGGAAGGCGTTAGCAAACGCGATACCGGCGATGGTTGCTGCACTGTGAACACGTTCACGGGCAACCGGGTTTTTAGACCCTTCATTATAAGACGCTGGCAGGTTTTCTTTCAGCAGTTTCAGAGCCTGCAGAGCCTGGCCGTCAGAGAACTCAGAAGCCAGGACGGAAACGTAAGCTTCCAGGGCGTGAGTCACTGCATCCAGACCACCGAACGCACAGAGTGATTTCGGCATTTCCATGACCAGGTTGGCATCAACGATAGCCATGTCTGGCGTCAGCGCGTAGTCAGCCAGTGGGTATTTCTGACCGGTTGCATCGTCGGTTACAACGGCAAACGGCGTGACTTCTGAACCTGTACCGGAAGTGGTGGTAACGGCGATCATTTTCGCTTTTACGCCCATTTTCGGGAACTTGTAGATACGTTTACGGATGTCCATAAAGCGCAGCGCCAGTTCTTCGAAGTGTGTTTCTGGGTGCTCGTACATAACCCACATGATTTTCGCGGCGTCCATTGGGGAACCACCACCCAGTGCGATGATCACATCGGGTTTGAAGGAGTTCGCCAGTTCAGCACCTTTACGCACTACGGTCAGGGTTGGGTCAGCTTCAACTTCAAAGAACACTTCAGTTTCAACGCCAGCCGCTTTCAGAACAGAAGTGATCTGATCTGCGTAGCCGTTGTTGAACAGGAAACGGTCAGTCACGATGAGCGCACGTTTGTGGCCATCAGTAATCACTTCATCCAGCGCGATTGGCAGAGAGCCACGGCGGAAGTAGATAGATTTCGGAAGTTTGTGCCACAACATGTTTTCAGCTCGCTTAGCAACGGTTTTCTTGTTGATCAGGTGTTTTGGACCAACGTTTTCAGAGATGGAGTTACCACCCCAGGAACCACAACCCAGAGTCAGGGAAGGTGCGAGTTTGAAGTTGTACAGGTCACCGATACCACCCTGAGAAGCCGGGGTGTTAATCAGGATGCGCGCAGTTTTCATCATCTGACCGAAGTGAGCAACGCGCTCTGGCTGGTTATCCTGGTCGGTGTACAGGCAAGAGGTATGACCGATACCCCCCATTGCAACCAGTTTCTCCGCTTTTACTACCGCGTCTTCGAAATCTTTCGCACGGTACATAGCAAGCGTAGGAGAGAGTTTTTCGTGAGCGAACGGTTCGCTTTCGTCGACAACTTTAACTTCGCCGATCAGAATCTTGGTGGTTGCCGGAACGGTAAAGCCGGCGAGTTCAGCGATTTTATAGGCTGGCTGACCAACGATGGCGGCGTTCAGCGCGCCGTTTTTCAGAATGATATCCTGAACGGCTTTCAGCTCTTTGCCCTGCAGTATGTAGCCGCCGTGGCTGGCGAAACGTTCGCGAACTGCATCATAGACGGAGTCTACAACAACAACTGACTGTTCAGACGCACAGATAACACCGTTGTCGAAGGTTTTAGACATCAGTACAGATGCAACAGCACGTTTGATATCGGCCGTTTCGTCGATAACAACAGGCGTGTTACCCGCACCTACACCGATAGCCGGTTTACCGGAGCTGTATGCTGCTTTAACCATGCCAGGACCACCGGTTGCCAGGATCAGGTTAATGTCCGGGTGGTGCATCAGGGCGTTAGACAGTTCAACAGACGGTTGGTCGATCCAGCCGATCAGATCTTTTGGCGCACCCGCAGCGATAGCAGCCTGCAGCACGATATCCGCTGCTTTGTTGGTGGCATCTTTAGCACGTGGGTGAGGGGAGAAGATGATTGCGTTACGGGTCTTCAGACTGATCAGCGATTTGAAGATGGCAGTAGACGTTGGGTTAGTCGTTGGAACGATACCGCAAATAATACCGATAGGTTCAGCAATGGTGATGGTACCGAAGGTATGATCTTCAGCCAGGACGCCGCAAGTCTTCTCATCTTTATAGGCGTTATAGATATACTCTGAAGCAAAGTGGTTTTTGATCACTTTATCTTCAACGATACCCATGCCGGATTCAGCAACGGCCATTTTAGCGAGAGGGATTCGAGCATCTGCAGCAGCCAGAGCGGCCGCGCGGAAGATTTTATCAACCTGTTCTTGGGTGAAATTGGCGTATTCACGCTGGGCTTTTTTCACGCGCTCGACGAGTGCGTTCAGTTCAGCGATATTAGTAACAGCCATAATGCTCTCCTGATAATGTTTAAACTCTTTTAGTAAACCAGCGCTCGATACGTCTGACAGTATAGACAGAGCCACTACGACTTGCGTTAGATAAAGTAAAACAAAGAGTTACTTTATGCTCTGGCGCGCTAACTTACTAAAAGAGCCTTACCTTAACATCATCCCTTTGTGACAGGTGACCTTCCTGGGGGGCGTAATCAAGATTACTCACTTCTGAGTACGAAAATCATGATCTGCGTCAATTTTTCCCCAAGCTGATACCTTTCAGCAGGGTTATTTATTGTAGATATTTCCAGTGTTAAATAATTAAGTAACTATTGGAAGTGATGCTATCACTGATTCTACATCTGTTTAACATCCTGAAAGGATAACGTTTAGGCACAGATTTCTGGTGAAGTATGCTCATAAAAAGCGTATCTTCAGCGCGATTTTTCATGACAAAGTGTCAGTCCCGGGCATGTGCATAAGCGGAGCAAAACGTGATCCAAACGCTCTTTGATTTTCCAACGTATTTTAAATTTTTTATTGGTCTGTTTGCCCTGGTCAACCCGGTAGGGATCATCCCTGTCTTCATTAGTATGACCAGTTACCAGACGGCGGCGGCCAGGAACAAAACCAACCTCACCGCTAACCTGTCAGTGGCCATTATCTTGCTCACCTCGCTTTTCCTGGGTGATGCCATTCTCCAGCTGTTCGGCATTTCAATTGATTCTTTCCGCATCGCGGGTGGCATCCTGGTGGTGACCATTGCCATGTCGATGATCAGCGGTAAGCTGGGTGAGGATAAGCAGAACAAACAGGAGAAATCAGAAACCGCCATTCGCGAAAGTATCGGCGTGGTCCCGCTTGCGTTGCCTTTAATGGCAGGGCCTGGTGCGATCAGTTCCACCATTGTCTGGGGGACACGTTACCATAGCCTGATGCACCTGATTGGCTTTTCTGTCGCCATCGCTATCTTCGCACTGTGTTGTTGGGGTGTTTTCCGCATGGCACCCTGGCTGGTGCGCTGGCTGGGGCAAACGGGCATCAACGTCATTACGCGTATCATGGGGCTGTTGTTGATGGCGTTAGGCATCGAATTTATTGTCACCGGTATTAAAAGCATTTTCCCCGGCTTACTGCACTAATATTTCAAATGAAAGAACGGGGCCTGCGGCTCCGTTTTTTTACGTGATTATCAGCAAATCATATAACTAAAGTTGAAATGCTCACATATCATAATAAATTCTACTAATAATCCGCTTTTCTTATATTTCAATAAGTTATCAATTTACCTCGTGCCTCTCTGCGCATAAAACCTTCAATCGATCTGTTATTTTACTCACATGATACTCTGGGGCTTGCTGAGCCATAACCGAAATGATATTAGTAATTTCAACGTTCCCCTAGAGGAATGTGCTAAATAATAATCAGTTGTTAAATTTTTGTACAAAACCACTCGATGATAGCGCAGCGACGCGCTTGTAGAGAATGTTTTCTCTATCATATTGAATACCAATGTTTTTATGCGGTATTTGATGTCAGGCAGGGCTGCCCCCCGAGATACGGTACTCACCGTAAAAGAGAATTGCTTAACAAATTTGCAAAATGTATTGGCGCGCGTTTACGCCATTTGATACTTTCCGGCCTAATATTTTGCAGCATAAAACAAGCAGATGAGAATTATTTTCATATAGTCCTCTTCTCAGATATCCAGCGCAGGCCTCAGACAGGGGAGACCTGTGAAGAATCGACGCAAGACGGCCATACGAGCGGTCAGTAATAAAAAAGTCGGTGATAGCAAGAAGTAAAAAGAAGAACCTGGCAGCAGCAAAAAAAACTCCTGCGCTGTACAGGCCCCAACAGGGGATTACACAGCTGGCGAAGGCCAGTAATTATAATGAGTGGAGTACCAACACAATGTCCATCATCACAAAAAAAAATCTGGTAGCGGCGGGGATTTTAACTGCGCTAATCGCGGGCAACGCTGCAATGGCTGCGGACGTTCCTGCAGGCGTTCAACTGGCTGAGAAACAGACGCTGGTTCGTAACAACGGTGCGGAAGTGCAGTCTCTTGACCCGCACAAAATTGAAGGTGTTCCGGAGTCTAACGTCAACCGCGACCTGTTCGAAGGCTTGCTGGTGACCGACGTAGACGGCCACCCGGCACCGGGTGTGGCGGAAAAATGGGAAAATAAAGATTTCAAAGTCTGGACCTTCCATCTGCGTAAAGATGCGAAATGGTCCGACGGTACGCCGGTTACCGCCGAAGATTTCGTGTATAGCTGGCAGCGTCTGGCGAATCCAACCACCGCCTCTCCGTATGCGAGCTACCTGCAATATGGCCACATCGCCAATATTGATGACATCATCGCCGGTAAAAAACCGGTCACCGACCTGGGTGTGAAAGCGATTGATGCCAATACCTTTGAAGTGACGTTGAGCGAGCCTGTTCCGTACTTCTACAAATTACTGGTTCACCCGTCCGTTTCCCCGGTACCAAAATCCGCGGTGGAAAAATTTGGTGAAAAATGGACCCAGCCTGCCAATATCGTGACCAACGGCGCATATAAACTGAAAGACTGGGTGGTCAACGAACGTATGGTTCTGGAGCGTAACCCGCAGTACTGGGATAACGCGAAAACCGTCATTAATCAGGTAACCTACCTGCCAATCTCTTCTGAAGTCACTGACGTTAACCGTTACCGCAGCGGCGAAATCGACATGACCTATAACAACATGCCGATTGAACTGTTCCAGAAGCTGAAAAAAGAGATCCCGAAAGAAGTGCATGTTGATCCGTATCTCTGCACTTACTACTACGAAATCAACAACCAGAAAGCACCATTCACTGATGTGCGCGTGCGTACAGCGCTGAAGCTGGCACTGGATCGCGATATTATCGTGAACAAAGTGAAAAACCAGGGCGACCTGCCGGCATACAGCTATACCCCTCCTTATACCGACGGTATGAAACTGGTTGAGCCTGAGTGGTTCAAGTGGTCACAGGAAAAACGTAACGAAGAAGCGAAAAAACTGCTGGCTGAAGCCGGTTATACTGCTGACAAGCCGCTGACGTTTAACCTGCTGTACAACACGTCTGACCTGCATAAAAAACTGGCTATCGCCGTCGCGTCTATCTGGAAGAAAAACCTGGGCGTGAACGTGAAGCTGGAAAACCAGGAATGGAAAACCTTCCTGGATACCCGCCATCAGGGGACGTTCGACGTGGCGCGTGCCGGCTGGTGTGCGGACTATAACGAACCAACATCCTTCCTGAACACCATGCTGAGTGACAGTTCGAATAACACCGCGCACTATAAGAGCCCGGCATTCGATAAGATCATTACTGATACGCTGAAAGTCACAGACGATGCGCAGCGCGCTGATCTGTACGCGAAATCAGAAGAGCAGCTCGATAAAGACTCTGCAATTGTACCGGTCTATTACTACGTTAACGCCCGCCTGGTGAAACCGTGGGTAGGGGGTTATACCGGTAAAGACCCGTTGGATAATATTTCCGTTAAGAATCTTTATATTATCAAGCATTAATGGCAATACGTGGGGCAGGCCTGGCTTGCCCCACTGTGTCTACTTTGTAACATTCATCAGGCACACGCCAGAAGGTACGGGCAATGTTGAAATTTATCCTGCGTCGCTGCTTAGAAGCGATACCAACGTTATTTATTCTAATTACGATTTCCTTCTTTATGATGCGTCTCGCGCCGGGAAGTCCATTTACCGGTGAACGTACGCTGCCACCGGAAGTGATGGCCAATATCGAAGCGAAGTATCACTTAAACGATCCTATCTCCACGCAGTACTTCAACTATCTGAAGCAACTGGCGCACGGTGATTTTGGGCCGTCATTCAAATACAAAGACTATTCCGTTAATGACCTGGTGGCGTCCAGCTTCCCTGTATCGGCGAAACTGGGTGCTGCGGCATTCATCCTTGCCGTCGTTCTCGGCGTCACCGCGGGCGTTATTGCCGCGCTCAAACAAAACACCAAATGGGATTATACCGTAATGGGGGTGGCGATGACCGGGGTGGTTATACCCAGCTTCGTTGTCGCGCCATTACTGGTGATGATATTTGCCATTACGCTGAAATGGCTGCCCGGAGGCGGCTGGAACGGTGGGGCGCTGAAGTTCATGATTTTGCCAATGGTGGCTCTCTCCCTGGCTTATATCGCCAGTATCGCGCGTATCACCCGCGGTTCCATGATTGAAGTCCTGCACTCGAACTTCATCCGTACCGCGCGTGCGAAAGGGCTGCCGATGCGCCGGATTATATTCCGCCATGCACTCAAGCCTGCGCTCCTGCCCGTGCTCTCCTACCTGGGGCCGGCATTCGTTGGGATCATCACCGGCTCAATGGTTATCGAAACCATTTACGGTCTGCCGGGCATTGGTCAACTGTTCGTTAATGGCGCGCTGAACCGCGACTATTCACTGGTACTGAGCCTGACAATCCTTGTCGGCGCACTGACCATTTTGTTTAACGCTATCGTCGATGTGCTGTATGCCGTTATCGACCCGAAAATCCGTTACTGATACTGGAGCACGCCATGATGTTGAGTAAGAAAAACAGCGAGGCGCTGGAAAACTTCAGTGAAAAACTGGAAGTAGAAGGTCGTAGCCTCTGGCAAGACGCCCGTCGTCGCTTTATGCATAACCGCGCCGCGGTCGCCAGCCTGGTTGTTCTGGTGCTCATCGCGCTGTTTGTCACCCTGGCGCCGATTCTGTCGCAATTTACCTATTTCGACACCGACTGGGGCATGATGTCCAGCGCACCCGATATGACGTCCGGGCACTATTTTGGTACGGATTCCTCAGGGCGCGACCTGCTGGTGCGTGTCGCTATCGGTGGCCGCATTTCGCTGATGGTCGGTATTGCTGCCGCCCTGGTGGCGGTGATCGTGGGTACGCTTTACGGCTCACTCTCAGGCTACCTTGGCGGTAAAGTGGACTCCGTCATGATGCGTATGCTGGAAATCTTAAACTCCTTCCCGTTCATGTTCTTCGTTATCCTGCTGGTGACCTTCTTTGGCCAGAATATCCTGTTGATCTTCGTGGCAATCGGGATGGTGTCCTGGCTGGATATGGCGCGAATCGTTCGTGGTCAGACGCTGAGTCTTAAGCGTAAAGAGTTTATCGAAGCGGCGCAGGTGGGCGGTGTCTCCACCGGTAATATTGTGGTTCGCCATATCGTTCCTAACGTGCTCGGCGTGGTGGTGGTATATGCCTCACTGCTGGTACCAAGCATGATCCTGTTTGAATCTTTCCTGAGCTTCCTGGGGCTGGGTACACAAGAGCCACTGAGCAGCTGGGGCGCGCTTCTGAGTGATGGTGCAAACTCAATGGAAGTCTCACCGTGGTTGCTTCTGTACCCGGCGGGCTTCCTGGTCGTCACCCTGTTTTGTTTCAACTTTATCGGCGATGGCCTGCGTGATGCCCTCGACCCGAAAGACCGTTAAGGAGCGCCGTCATGACGATTATTGAAACGGCCACTGCGCCACAGGCGCAACAGCAGGGTAACCTTCTGCTGGACGTAAAAGACCTCCGCGTGACCTTTAAAACGCCGGATGGCGATGTGACCGCCGTGAACGATCTCAACTTCAACCTGCGTGCGGGTGAAACGCTGGGGATCGTGGGCGAGTCGGGTTCCGGTAAATCCCAAACCGCCTTTGCGTTGATGGGGCTGCTGGCGTCTAACGGTGTCATTGGCGGTTCCGCCAAATTCAACGGGCGTGAGATCCTCAACCTGCCGGAATACGAGCTGAACAAGCTGCGCGCTGAGCAGATTTCGATGATATTCCAGGACCCGATGACCTCGCTGAACCCGTATATGCGTGTCGGAGAGCAGCTGATGGAAGTGCTGATGCTGCACAAAGGCCTGGGCAAAGCGGAAGCCTTTGAGGAGTCCGTCAAAATGCTCGACGCGGTAAAAATGCCGGAAGCGCGCAAGCGTATGCGCATGTTCCCGCATGAGTTCTCCGGCGGTATGCGTCAGCGTGTCATGATTGCGATGGCGCTGATGTGCCGGCCAAAACTGCTGATTGCCGATGAACCGACCACCGCGCTTGATGTGACCGTCCAGGCACAGATCATGACGCTGCTGAACGAGCTTAAGCGTGAGTTCAACACCGCGATTATCATGATCACTCACGATCTGGGCGTCGTGGCCGGTATCTGTGACAAGGTACTGGTGATGTATGCCGGTCGCACTATGGAATATGGTAAGGCGCGCGACGTGTTCTACCAGCCTGCACACCCTTACTCCATTGGTCTGCTGAATGCGGTGCCGCGCCTCGATGCAGAAGGGGAATCCCTGCTGACCATTCCTGGCAACCCGCCAAACCTGCTGCGTCTGCCGAAAGGCTGTCCGTTCCAGCCACGCTGCCCGCACGCGATGGAAATCTGCAATACCGCGCCGCCGCTGGAAGAGTTTGCACCAGGCCGTCTGCGCGCCTGCTTTAAGCCGCAGGAGGATCTGGTATGAACGCATTAGATGAAAAAAGAAATGTCCTGCTCGAAATTGCTGACCTTAAGGTGCATTTCGACATTAAAGACGGAAAACAGTGGTTCTGGCAGCCGCCGAAAACCCTGAAAGCGGTCGATGGCGTAACGCTTCGTCTGTATGAAGGGGAAACCCTGGGGGTGGTGGGTGAGTCCGGTTGCGGTAAATCCACGTTTGCGCGTGCCATCATAGGCCTCGTGAAAGCCACCGACGGCAAAGTTGCCTGGCTGGGTAAAGATCTGCTGGGCATGAAGCCAGACGAGTGGCGCGATGTGCGTAGCGACATCCAGATGATTTTCCAGGATCCGCTGGCCTCATTGAACCCGCGTATGACCATCGGGGAGATCATTGCTGAGCCACTGCGGACCTATCATCCAAAGATGCCGCGTCAGGAAGTACGCGACCGTGTGAAGGCAATGATGATGAAAGTGGGCTTGTTGCCTAACCTCGTCAACCGTTACCCGCACGAATTCTCCGGTGGTCAGTGCCAGCGTATCGGTATCGCCCGCGCCTTGATCCTTGAGCCGAAGCTGATTATCTGTGACGAGCCCGTCTCGGCGCTGGACGTCTCTATTCAGGCGCAGGTGGTTAACCTGCTGCAGAAACTGCAGCGTGAAATGGGGCTGTCGCTGATCTTCATTGCGCATGACCTCGCGGTGGTGAAACACATTTCTGACCGCGTACTGGTGATGTATCTTGGCCATGCGGTGGAATTAGGGACTTACGATGAGGTGTACCATAACCCACTGCACCCCTATACCCGGGCACTGATGTCTGCGGTACCGATTCCCGATCCGGATCTGGAAAAAAATAAAACCATCCAGCTTCTGGAAGGTGAATTACCGTCCCCGATTAACCCGCCGTCCGGTTGTGTATTCCGTACGCGATGCCCGATGGCCGGGCCGGAATGTGCAAAAACACGTCCGGTTCTGGAGGGCAGTTTCCGACATGCGGTTTCCTGCCTGAAAGTAGACCCGTTATAATCGCAAGGGCTGACATGATGTCAGCCCTTATTATTTGCGAGGTTAATGTGTCGCGATTATTCACCTCCGTCCGTCGGCGGCTCTATCATCTTTTATTCGATCCTGAAACGGTAACCGGAAGGCGTTTTGAAGCCCTCTGCGCGCTGTTTGCGCTGCTCAGCGTGGTGATCATTTTTATCGAATCGGGCGTTGGAACGCAGTATCACCTGACGCTGGAAGAATGGCATCTTTTTGTCTGGCTGGAGCTGGTCATTACGCTGGTCTTTACCGCTGAATATTTCCTGCGGGTATTCTGTTGGCCTGACCCGGCCAAATATGTCTTCAGCTTCTGGGGATTTATTGATTTAGCCACGATCCTGCCGCTCTATGTCATGTGGCTATGGCCAGAAATCAGTCTGAGCTATGTTTTTGCCTGGCGAGCGATGCGCGTTATTCGGGTGTTACGCATTCTTAAACTGCTGCGGTTTATGCCGTCATTGCGGATATTTTGGAGTGCCATCGTCAGCGCGCGGCATCAGCTGATCCTGTTCTACTCATTTATTGCCATCGTCATGGTGATATTCGGCGCGTTGATGTATTTGATAGAAGGGCCGAAGAATGGCTTCTCAACGCTGAATGCTTCTGTCTATTGGGCGATTGTGACCGTTACGACCGTTGGCTATGGTGATATAGCCCCTCATACTCCGCTGGGACGGATTGTCGCCTCGGTACTGATTCTGATTGGTTATTCGGTGATTGCGGTCCCGACAGGGCTCATTACTACGCACATGAGCAGCGCCTTTCAGAACCGTAAGGCGCAACGAAAATGCCCGAAATGTCACCAGGGTGAACATGAACACAGCGCGCGGTTTTGTAATCAGTGCGGAAGTGAGTTACCGGATTAAATAAAAAAGGCTGCAATCGCAGCCTTTTTTATTATTCGCGCCAGAGAATATGACACAGCTTGTGGTCTTTCTCGCGACACAGCAGGACGCGGGCGAAGATGTCGTTAATTTCACCGCCATCTTCATCGGCCAGGCCAATCACCACTTCGGCAAAGAAGTCAGGATTAAGGTCGAAATCCACATGTTCAGCCCAGTCTTCAGAAGGGGCGAACAACTCGGCGCCCCCGCGCTCTTCAAACTGGAGATTAAAGAGGATCACGTCTGCGGGATCGAGGTTATCAACCGCCAGTTCGAGAAAAATGTCATAGGCCTGTTCGAGCGTTTCGTCTTCGGTCAGGCGATTGTTCAGATCCATTTCCATGATGACTACCTGTTTAACATCGTTGGGCACGTTTTACAGCAACGGACTAAAGAAGTAAAACAGTCGTTCGGTAATTCTCTGCCACAGCGGGCGTTTAACCCACAGTCTGGCATCCAGCAGTCGCGAGCGGGAGATATAATCATCCTGGACCGCGGCCAGATCGCCGCCAAAGCCGGCATCATCGATCACCAGTGTGATTTCAAAGTTCAGCCACAGACTGCGCATATCCAGGTTAACCGTACCCACCAGACTTAACTCACCGTCGACAAGCACGCTCTTGGTGTGGAGTAATCCGCCTTCAAACTGGTAGATTTTCACCCCCGCAGCCAGCAGTTCACTGAAGAATGCCCGGCTGGCCCAGCCCACCAGAAGCGAGTCATTTTTGCGTGGCAAGATGATACTCACATCGACACCGCGCTGTGCCGCGGTACAGATGGCGTGCAGCAGGTCATCGCTGGGAACAAAGTAGGGGGTGGTCATGATCAAATATTCACGCGCTGCGTAAGTGGCCGTCAGCAACGCCTGATGGATCAAGTCCTCCGGGAAGCCCGGTCCGGAAGCGATAGTATGGATGGTGTGCCCGCTGGCCTCTTCAAACGGCATGATATTGCCATCCGGTGGCGGCGGCAGGATACGTTTCCCGGTTTCTATCTCCCAGTCGCAGGAATAAACGATACCCATCGAGGTGGCAATGGGCCCCTCCATTCTCGCCATCAGGTCTACCCATTGCCCGACACCCGAGTCCTGCTTGAAGAACCGCGGGTCAACCATGTTCATGCTGCCGGTATAGGCAATATAGTTGTCGATCATGATCATTTTACGGTGCTGGCGAAGGTCCATCCGGCGCAGAAACACACGCAAGAGATTGACCTTCAGCGCCTCAACCACTTCAATACCGGCATTACGCATCATGCCCGCCCAGGGGCTACGGAAGAAGGCGACGCTGCCAGCGGAATCCAGCAACAGTCGGCAATGAATGCCCCGACGCGCAGCGGCCATCAGCGATTCAGCAACCTGATCGGCCATGCCGCCAGGCTGCCAGATATAGAACACCATCTCGATATTATGGCGAGCCAGTTGAATATCGCGGATGAGGGCCTGCATGACGTCATCCGAGGAGGTCAGCAACTGGAGCTGGTTGCCCTTAACGCCGCCAATACCCTGACGGAGTTCGCACAGCTTAAACAGCGAGGAGGCAACACTGCTGTTCTCCTCGGCAAAGATATGTTTGCAGGCTTTGAGATCGTGGAGCCATTTGGCGGTTGAAGGCCACATGGCGCGGGCACGCTCGGCACGGCGTTTACCCAGATGTAGCTCACCGAAAGAGAGATAGGCAATAATCCCCACCAGCGGCAGGATGTAGATTATCAGCAGCCAGGCCATGGCAGAGGGTACGGCTCTGCGCTTCATCAGGATGCGCAAAGTCACACCCGCGATTAACAGCCAGTATCCCAGAATGACCAGCCAACTCACCACGGTGTAGAAGGTTGTCATAGGTAAAAAAATCCTTTTGAAAGCGTATTGTTATGAGTGTACGCATCAGGAATCATCTGGCAAATAAAAACGCCAGTTAAAAGCGCTGGTTTGCTGCGGGGTTGGGTTTATAATGGGGTTTCTGTTAGAGAAAGAGTTGTAAACATGAAGCGCAGTAGAACAGAAGTAGGGCGCTGGCGCATGTTGCGACAGGTGAGTCGTCGCAAGGCTCGTTGGCTGGAAGCACAATCCCGCCGCAATATGCGTATACACGCCATCAGAAAATGTGGAATGACCAGACACCGTAACGCGTTGCTGTTCGCTACACAGGTTATCTGAGAACCATCAGGGCACCGTTAAGGTGCCCACTGATTTTCAGGCTATCATTTTTCGCAGTCTCTCCCCCGATTCATTCCGCGATATACTCCGCCCTCTTAATCTTATGCATTTCAAAGATGAATCCTTATCTCTGGGTATTTATTGTGCTGCTTGCGCTGGATGCGATCAGGGAAAACGCAGGATTATCGTCATTATCCGCGTTGATTAATTTACTGCTCAGCGGGATATCGCACTGGATAAACTAAAAAGGAAAAGAGATGAACGGAAAAGTGGTTGCTGCCCTTCTTGGGATTGCCGTGTTGAGCGGTTGTGTCAGCAGTAAAACGTCACCGGAAAGGCATGCTTATTATTTCGTGTCGCATAAAACCAATTTTACTGGCGGCAATTTTACGTCAAGTGTATCGCAAAATTATCGTCTGAATGTTCCTCAGTTCCGTGAGCTGTATGAGCAGGGGAAAACCGATCGCGCTGCAGGACGCACACTGTCTGAGGCAAACCAGTACGCCCAAAGCATTCGCGATCAACTGAAGAATCAGGCGAAAACGGAGCATGCTTTCGACGGTAATACCGCGGATAAATGGACGTCTCAAATGGAAGAGAAGGACGCCGTTTTATTTGGTAACGAACTGGCTACGACTTATCTTGATGGCTATAACGGCGTACAATAGCGTCTGATTTTGGGGATATCGTATTTGCAGCGATATTCCCGTCGTTTTTTAGCAAAAGGAGTGAGAGGTGTTTGCGGAGTTTGGTGTACTTAATTTCTGGACCTATGTTGTAGGGGCATTTTTTATCGTGCTGGTGCCTGGACCGAACACATTGTTTGTACTGAAAACCGGTATTGGGCACGGTGTTAAAAAAGGGTATCTCGCCGCCACTGGCGTATTTATCGGCGATGCAGTGCTGATGTTTCTTGCCTGGGCGGGCGTCGCAGCATTAATCCAGACGACCCCGGTTCTGTTTAATATTGTGCGCTACCTCGGTGCTTTCTATCTCCTGTGGCTCGGCGGCAAAATGCTCTGGTCAGTCATCACCCGTCAGAAGAATAGCCATGAGAGCGGAACCGAGCCTGCGAGCATGATCATGAAACGCTCGCTGGTGCTGAGCCTGACGAATCCAAAGGCTATTTTGTTCTATGTCTCGTTCTTTGTGCAGTTCATCGATGTGAATGCGAAAAACACGGGCACGTCTTTCCTGATCCTCGCGACCACGCTGGAGCTGATTAGCTTTATGTATATGAGCTTCCTGATCTTCTCTGGTGCGTTTGTCACGCGTTATCTGAAAACCAAAAAGAAACTGGCAAAGCTAGGGAACGGGCTGATTGGGCTGCTGTTTGTCGGATTTGCGGCGCGCTTAGCGTCACTGCACTGAAGAGATGAGTGGCTCCTTTCGGAGCCACTTTTGTATCAAAACACTTTCTTGTACGGGCGAACCGTCACCTTCGCATAGACACCTGCGGCAACGTACGGGTCTGCATCAGCCCAGGCCTGAGCCGCTTCCAGGGATTCAAACTCGGCAATCACCGTGGAGCCCGCGAAACCGGCAGCGCCAGGGTCATTGCTGTCTACCGCAGGCATTGGACCCGCGGTCAGTAATCGACCTTCATCCTGGAGCAGTTGTAAACGCGCCAGATGGGCAGGGCGAACGGACTGGCGTTTTTCGAGGGAATCAGCGACATCTTCAGAGTAAATCACGTAAAGCACGGTGAAGCTCCTTAACCATTAAAAGTGTCAGTAACGTTATGTGAAAGGGCAACTGACTGCAATGTAAAGATAAAAACAATGTTAAAACCCTGATCTGAATGCGCCTTTTTTGGCCTCTCTTGCGCTTAAATTGCGCCAGGACAAAGTGTCTTATTGAATATGATTGCTATTTGCATTTAAAATCAGTGTTCGGTTTTTTAACGTTGATGATTATGACTTCGATGACCCTTGATTTACCTCGCCGCTTTCCCTGGCCGACGCTGCTTTCTGTCGTTATTCACGGTGCTGTCGTGGCGGGTTTGCTTTATACCTCGGTTCATCAGGTTGTTGAAATGCCAGCGCCCGCACAGCCTATTTCTGTGACGATGGTATCGCCAGCGGATCTCGAACCGCCGCAGGTTGCGCCTCCGCCGCCACAGCCCGTCGCCGAACCGGAACCCGAACCTGAACCGGTGCCGGAACCGCCAAAAGAAGCTCCGGTGGTGATCCACAAACCCGAGCCGAAGCCGAAACCTAAGCCGAAGCCAAAACCGGTGAAGAAGGTAGAAGAACGTCCAAAACGCGAAACGCGTCCGGTTGAACCCCGCGCCACGCAGACGGTAGAAAACGCAGCACCTTCGCGTCCGGTGATGAATAACACCACGACGACAGCCAAACCGACAGTCACCGCACCCGCGGGACCGCGTGCGGTCAGCCGTAATCAGCCGCAGTATCCGGCTCGTGCTCAGGCATTACGTATTGAGGGCCGTGTACGGGTGAAATTCGATGTTACGCCGGAAGGGCGTGTTGAGAACGTGGAAATACTGTCCGCGCAGCCGTCTAATATGTTCGAGAGAGAAGTGAAAACGGCGATGCGCAGATGGCGTTATGAAGCCGGTAAACCGGGCAACGGACTGATCGTGAATATTGTCTTCCGCCTGAATGGCGGGGCACAGATGGAATAAAAAAAAGCCTCCGCAAGGAGGCTTTTTTTTAGCGGGCAATCAGGCCTGAGGAAGCGGTCGGGGTTTACCTTCGTTGTCCACGGCCACATAAATAAACAGCGCTTCTGTCGCTTTATAACGCTGTCCAATGGGTTCGGACGAGACCTTTTTCACCCACACTTCGATGTTAATGGAGATGGAGGTATTGCCACGTTTTACGCAACGCGCGTAACAGCAAACCACATCACCCACTGCAACCGGGCGCAGGAAGGTCATGCCATCCACTCTCACCGTCACTACCCGGCCATGTGCAATCTCTTTTGCCAGAATAGCGCCTCCCATATCCATTTGCGACATCAGCCAGCCGCCAAAAATATCGCCATTGGCATTGGTGTCAGCGGGCATTGCCAGTGTGCGTAAAACCAGTTCGCCCTGAGGGGCGTTATTTGTTGTCATTGTTTTAACTCGTAACTGAAGACTTCAGGCGGGATGCTACTATGATTTCAGGCTGGAGAGAATAGACCAGAACGCCTGCTGCACACGTTCTGGTCGGTGAACGATCAGTGCTGGTCGTCCTGTGGCATGTGGCGATAGATATAAACGCCACTTAACAGCGTGAAGATGAGCGTCAGAGCCGTCAGGCCAAAGACCTTGAAGTTGACCCAGATATTCTGCGGCAGCCAGAAAGCAATATAGATATTGGCAAGACCACAGAGAATAAAGAAGATCGCCCAGGCGATATTCAGTCGGGACCACACTTCCTGAGGCAGCGTCAGCTCTTTGCCCAGCATGCGCTGGATCAGCGGCTTCTTCATCACCCACTGGCTAATCAGTAACGCACCCGCAAACAGAGCGTAAATCACCGTGACTTTCCATTTGATGAATTCATCGTTGTGGAAGAACAGGGTGAGTCCACCAAACACCGCGACCAGGACGAAGGTCACCAGCGCCATTTTTTCAACTTTACGGTAGCGAACCCAGCTGTAGATCAGCACAACCGCTGTGGCCACGATCAGTGCAGTCGTGGCGGCATAAATGTCATACAGCTTGTAGAAAGCGAAAAAGACCACGAGCGGTAAAAAATCAAGAAACTGCTTCATTCTGTGATTCCATCTTCTGTGTAGGGCCGGGCTGACGTTCCCGGCCACAGGATTACTGACGAATTAACATATACAGGCGGAACAGATAGACCAGCAGTACCGCTGAAATGAGGTTGCTCAGCGTATTTGCCACCACCGCGCCCACATTTGGCGTGAGTACCGCAAAATTCGGGGCAAACAGCAGCAGGAGCGTTTTCGCCAACAGCCAGCCGATAACAGCCGGTGCCACCAGGCGTATATTTGCCCAGGCGAGCCGGATGCTGCTGCGCATCGCGGTAAAGATCCCCAGTTTATCCTGCACGACCATTACCGGCGCGAAGGAGAGCAGGATAGCCAGTAATACACCCGGCACGACGACCAGCATAATCCCCATCTGCACCAGCATGGTGGTTAAAAAGATGAGGATAAACAGCTTCGGTAATACCGGCGCGCTGGCACCAATCGCCCGCAGGGCGCTGACGCGCTGACCGGCGGAAACCAGCTGAATCATCAGCAGAACGCCACCTGCCAGAATCGCATTGCCGATAAGACCAGAGAATGTCGAAGCAGCGGAAGCCCGCAGCAGGATTTGTTGCTGCTCCGGCGTCATGTTTTGTACCAGTTCAAACAACCCCACGCTATCTGCAAGGTTGTCGCCCTGGCTCAGGCTGGCAATCTGTTCGTCACTTGGCGAGAACGCATGGCCAAGCACCACTGTAATGAAGGCGCATAGCAACGCGATCAGTAAAAAGGTTAAGAACTGATTGCGGAAAAAGTTTCCCGTGTCACGGTAGACAGACTTCGCCGTGATAGACATGCACTCTCCTTGAGTATTGCAGGTGTTAATTAGCCGGCAATTGTACACCGGATAACACTGTCGTGGCAGCATCAAGGCTTGTATGGAAAAGCATATCTTTGTAAAGCGGCGGTAATCCAAAGCGCGCACGGGCACGATTACAGGCTTCATTGACCTGCCCATCCTCACCTGACATGGAAAACTCCCGGCACGGGCTGGGGCGGTGCTCGTAGATAGAGCACCGGGTGGACACCCCAGGTTCACCTTGAAGCGCAGCGCATCGGCACGGTTTTTGGTTGGTGCCGCTCATGCAGCGCAGAAAAGGCGTTAACGGTTCAGTGAGATGAACCGGAACGGTACCGCCGCCATCGCTGGCTTCGGCCCAGTAGAAAGAGACTCGAAAATACGCACAACAGGCTCCGCACGTCATGCACGGGTTAACATCACTCATGGCACACCTGCAAAAGAAGAACGCATCAAATCAACTTGTGAGAGCGCTAAATTATCCAGCCGCGAGAGGAAGAGCAAGAGGGTGAAAAGAGAAAATTTTGTAACGCCGAAATGCCAGAAATTGACCTGACGACAACTTATCGCTTTACGGTGTGTCACCAAAAATTAACCCAGATCAATGAATGTTAACTTACTGGTTTTAATGTGATCTGTAGCAGATCACTTATTACTCATTTGTGAGTATATTCTCCTCCGCGACTAAAACCACAACGATGGAGCGGATATGAAAAAATTAGCGGTGGCAGCCCTTGTATTAAGCAGTCTCTCTGGCGGCGCGTATGCGCATGAAGCAGGTGAATTCTTTATTCGTGCCGGTTCGGCAACGGTGCGTCCAACAGAAGGCTCTGATAGCGTACTGGGTATGGGCGGTTTTAACGTCAGCAACAATACCCAGCTCGGTTTGACCTTTACGTATATGGCGACGGAGAACATTGGTGTTGAGCTTCTGGCAGCAACGCCATTCCGTCATCGCGTCGGTTTAGGGCCAACCGGGGATATCGCGACGGTGCACCATTTACCGCCAACACTGATGGCGCAGTGGTACTTTGGTGATGCTAACAGTAAGGTGCGTCCGTATATTGGCGCAGGGGTGAACTACACCACCTTCTTCGACGAGAAATTTAACGATACCGGTAAAGAAGCCGGGCTTACCGATCTCAGCCTGAAAGACTCGTGGGGTGTTGCGGGGCAGGTGGGGCTGGATTATCTGATTAACCGTGACTGGTTAATTAACGCCTCGGTCTGGTACATGGACATTGATACCGACGTTCGCTTTAAAGCGGGCGGTGAACAGCAAAGTATCAGCACTCGCCTCGATCCGTGGGTGTTTATGTTCTCCGCGGGTTATCGTTTCTGATTTATCCCCTGAGACTGGCCTGGTTATGGCCAGTCTTGCTTCGGGGGGCGATTAAGGTTGCCCCTCCATATTCCAGCGTGCTGTACTCATCTCATCAAATACATGCTGAACCGTAAACGGCGGAAATACTGCCCGTTTAGCCGCGTCAGTCAACGCCTGACCATAACCTATTCACACCATCCTTAAAGTCGAGGTGCAGATTGCATCGCTTACCGCTTCATGCGTGAGGATCGGTCAGTACGGCGTCCAGTGATTGCTCAATGGCGCAGGCCTGTGGCCCGTGGATATTGTTATCCGAGACTTTACCGGAATGCTTATAAGTACAGGCATCGGGGGCACGTTGTTTGTGACAGCGTTTAGGGGGAAGGGGAACACATCCGGCAAGCACAGCAGTAATACACACTGACGGAAGAATTTGATTCATGAGAAAGTCCATTTATGAAAGTTATTCCGCAAGCAGGCTATCGGGGTTGGGAGGAGATTAATGCCAGATACCGCAATATACTGTTCTCGAAAAGCGAGACGTTAAATTTTACAGGACATAATATTGAAAAGAATAATTATTGCGGCTGCGGTTACGCTCATTTCTGGCTGCCATCAACAGCCCATGCAACCTGAACCGGCGCAGAAACCGTGCAATGGAATAACGAATAAGCCTTTCCCTGCCATGCCCGTAAAGGCACAGGCGCTGGGCATTGAGGGTAACGTTGTTTTCTCTTTTTCTGTGGGCGACGATGGTCATCCACACGATATACGTATTGTCTCTGCACAGCCTGAAGGGGTGTTTGAACGCGAAACGCTGCGTGCCGTGCAAATATGGTGTTTATCACCGAATAAAAACCGTCAAACAGAAACGGTCACTTTCACAGTAAATAAGCCCCGATAGTCCGGGGCTTATCTTTCCTCGCAGGCACGCTAACGCACCACCAGCACCGGGCATTTTGCGTGGCGCACGACGACCGCAGCGTTAGAGCCTAACAGATAGGTCGAAATATCAGGTCGATGAGACGCAATAATTATCAGGTCTGCATTGATACTCTCAGCCAGTTTCAGGATCTGATCTTTAGGCGTGCCAGAAATGGCGTGGGTCTGAATGCGGTCGGCCGGTAAATTGAACTGCGTAACGATCTCATTCAATTTCGCCAGCGCCTCCTGCTGCATTTCTTCCAGTTTTGGCATCTCAACGGAATAGGCCAGACCAAGAGAGGAATAGTAGGGGAAAGAAGGAACGACAGTCAGAAAATGCACTTTGCCGTTACTGATTGCTGCGTTCGCCTGAACATAGGGAATCACCTGTTCGGTCAGGCGACGCTCTGAAATATCGACAGGAACGAGAATTGACGCAAACATGCCACACCTCCTGTTTGTTTTTTATCCACTTTAAGTGTAGTTCCGGGGGAGAACAGGGGACTGTATTTACCGCCAAAGTGGGACGTAAGGCGGATTTTTGGGGCAGGAAAGACGCCCCGGTTAAGGAGCGTCTGTGGCGGGATTATTTCTGTATCAAATAACGAATGGTTGGCCCATCCTGTTGAATGTCCAGCACGGTGTAACCGTGGTTTTTAGCATCCAGAGGAATGTTGTTGATAGACTGCGGGCAGTCGCTCACCACCTCCAGAATTTCCCCTTTCCTGAGCTGAGGCAGGGCTTCCAGCGTAGCGACAGCGGGATAAGGGCAGGGTTCGCCCACCATATCCAGACGATAGTCAGGCACGATCTCTTTCATGCGGCATTCTCCTGCGTTTCATTTTTGACAGCGGCACGGCGGAAGAATCGTTTCTCCTGCGCAATCACCAGTAAAAAAGCGGCCAGCAGCAGGGCGTACGTCACCAACAGGCCACCGAGTGGGCCGAACGTGCTGAGCAGGTTGACCTTATCCCAGTTCGTCGCGAGGACAGGAGAAAGGGAATCCCAGTAGTACGCAAGGAGAGTTGACCCGAGCACGTTCCCCAGGCCAACCCACCAGTAATGCACCTGACCTTCAACGGCGCGGTACATCCAGCCTGTTTCACAACCGCCAGCCAGCACAATCCCGAAGCCAAACAGCAGGCCGCCAATCACCGCATTCGGGCCGGCCCACATGATTTTCGGTTCAACACCTAACTGAACATAGCTGAAGATGCCGATAGCACTCACCGCCATCCCGGCAATAATCGCTTTTGCCATCATTGTCCGCCCGGTGATCCACATATCGCGAAACGCTGAAGTAAAGCAGATCTGCGCGCGTTCAATAAGCAAACCAAAGCCCACGCCAAACAGCATTGCCAGACCCAGTTTAGGTTGATTGAGCGCTGTACACAGTGCCCATGCCACCATGGCGAAAAAGACCAGCATCCCCAGGCGGAAACGACGGTGTGCCTGAGCTGGTTTTTGCGTCAGCGGCGATGCGGCGCTGACCTTAACCATCCTGACGGGAATACGGAACAGCGGCAAAAGGGTAAATTTTGCGCCAAAGTAAGAACCGATGGCGGTAGCGACGGCAAAGAACCAGGCATGTAGCGAAAACTGTGGGATACCGGTAAAGAAGGCGGCAAGGTTACAGCCCATCGCCAGGCGCGCACCGAAACCGGCAATCATGCCGCCGATGACCGCCTGTACGATGCGGATCCGACTTTTTGGCATTCTCAGCTTAACGTTGTTTGCCCACAGCGCGGCGGCAAAACAGCCGCCGAACATGCCGATGATCATCATCCCGTCGATGCGGGTCAGCGGAGTGCCTTCCAGATGAATGAGCTTAAAGTAACCCCACTCTTCAGCATGCACACCGGCAAGCTGCAGCAGCTGTCCACCCCAGCGGGTAAACTCGCCGGTTACAGCCCAGAACGTACCGGTAATGCCGAAATAGTAAGTAGACAGGATCCCCGCTGCGATAACGGCGGGTACAGGTGACCAGAACTTAACCAGGTAAGTCTGTTTGAAGTATTGCCATGACATGAGTAAGCCTCTGAACTCAGAAGGTATATTTGGATTTAACGGGCTGGAATATATAACTTTTTTTCTTTCTCCAAAACCTCTCCAAAACTTTTCTCAAAAATACCTACCTTTTTTATGACCTCCGTCATCAAATCTTCCTGATATCTCCTGGCAATCACTCACCCGGCTGCAAAATATTCACTCTTTTCGCGGCTCCTCACGCAGAATACGCGAGCGGCAGACATCCAGAATTTCGTCAGCGAGCGCAGAATTATCCGGGCAGGCACGGGACAACACCAGAGCCCCGACAAGATGTGCAAAGGTGTCTATCAGGTCAGCACGTGAGACATTTTCGTCACTTAACATTGCCAGCTGACGTTCAACCCCAGCCGCAAATGTCTCTTTGATGGACTCGGACTGACGGGCGGTGTCGGTGCCCAGGGCAGACATCACACAACCCCTGGCCATATCATCGCGATGCTGTCGGGAGAGGTAATATTCAATGAATTTTTCTCGATCCACACCCGCCAGGTTTTCCGCGGCGTGTACAAAACCACAGTTCATGGCTTCTGACATCAGATCGGCCTTTGAACCAAAGTGCTTATAAAACCCGCCGTGGGTTAAACCCGCCGCAGACATCAGCTCCGCCACGCCCACGCCGTCATAGCCGCGCTCACGAAAAAGTTCTGATGCCGTTTCAACAATGCGCATCCGGTTTTCCCGAACCTGCTCTTTTGACACTTTCATGCTTTCCCGCCCCCTTACAAAACAAGGCTCAATTATACATTGATGATGATCATAATCAAACCAGTTGACTTTATAGATTATGATCATCATCATTAAATCCATGTCCCCGACGGCGCTTCGCAGAGGTATGCGCGCTCCGTCAGTCTGACTGAGATCAGCAAAGAGAGCCGGACATATCCCCGGATTTACCTGCATCGAACAGTGCAGATTCTGTTCAACATTGAATAAAGAAGATCACATATGACGAAAACTTCAGTTCTCATTACAGGCGCATCGACGGGTATTGGTGCTGTCTATGCGCAAAGATTTGCGAGCCGTGGACATGACCTGGTTCTGGTTGCCCGCGATAAAACAAAATTAGACGCGCTCGCCGAGCGTCTGCGACAGGAGAAGGGCGTTTCTGTTGATGTTCTGCCAGCCGACCTCACTCAGGCAGCGGATTTAGCGACGGTGGAAGCTCGTCTTCGTGAAGACGAAAAAATAGGGGTGCTGATTAACAACGCGGGCATGGCACAGTCGGGCAATTTTGCCGGCCAGACGCCTGAGGCAATTGAGCGTCTTATCGCCCTGAACGTCACTGCGCTGACGAGGCTTGCTCGTGCCGCGGCGCCACGGTTTGTCAAAACCGGAGAAGGCGCAATCGTCAATATCAGCTCCGTCGTTGGGCTCGCCCCGGAATTTGCCATGACGGTTTACGGTGCAACCAAAGCCTTTGTGCTTTTCCTGTCGCAGGGATTGCATCTTGAGCTGTCCTCCGCGGGCGTTTACGTCCAGGTGGTACTTCCGGCTGGCACTTACACCGAAATCTGGGAACGTGCAGGTATTGATATCAGTAAGGCGCCCGAGATGATGGAAGTGGGTCAGTTAGTTGACGCAGCCCTGGCCGGCTTTGATCGTCGCGAACTCGTCACCATCCCTCCTTTACAAAATGCTGCCCACTGGGATGACCTGGAGACGGCGCGTCAGGCTCTGCTGGCGGATATCAATCAGGCTAAAGCGGCAGAACGGTACACAGTGTAGCCACGGGGATTCGGCATAACCCTATGCCGCGTTGTTTCCCTGCAGCGTGTTGTTGCGCTGCAGGGTGAGCAGGACTCCATCAAGAGAGCGTAGTGAGAATGACAAAAAAACGTGTAGCACTGGTGACCGGAGCTTCTTCGGGGATCGGTGAGGCGTCGGCTAAAAAACTGCTGGCCGCGGGGTATACGGTCTATGGCACCAGCCGGCGCGCTGTGCAGGCAGGCACACATCCCTTTGCGTTATTAACGCTTGATGTGACGGACGATGCGTCCGTGAGCGCCGCCATTGAGGCGTTACTGCACCTGGAAGGGCGGATAGATTTGCTGGTGAATAATGCGGGCTTTGGGGTTGCTCCTGCGGCCGCGGAAGAAAGTTCGATTGATCAGGCCAGGCGTATTTTCGACACCAACTTTCTTGGCCTGGTCAGAATGACGCGGGCAGTGATCCCGCACATGCGCCGTCAGGGCAGTGGGCGCATCATCAACATTGGTTCGATATTAGGGATTGTCCCGCTACCTTACGTGGCACTGTATGCAGCCAGTAAGCATGCGGTTGAAGGGTATACGGGCGCGCTGGACCATGAACTGCGCACACAGGGTATCAGGGTTTCCGTGATCGAGCCGGCCTATACAAAGACACAGTTCGACGTAAACAATATAGAACCTGACGCGAAGCTAGAAGAATATGAACCGCTCCGGGCTAAGCTGAACAACGTCGTCAGCAAGGCAATGGACGAGGCGGAACGTCCGGAAGTGGTGGCTGATGTGGTGGTAAAGGCTGCCCAGGCTTTACGGCCTAAGGTGCGTTATACGGCGGGCACGCTGGCGGGGAAACTGAATTTCATTCGCCGCTTTGCGCCTGCTTCACTTCTGGACAAGGTGGTACGCAACAGTCTTCAGCTCGACGCGAAAGAATAAGAATATGAAATTTTCTCAACTGGCTATTCTGACTGCCGGGTTGTTTTTCATCCTGGCGGCGATATGGATGTTCTGCCCGCAACTGCTGTTAACGCAGTGGGGAATCACGCCAACACCGGGAACTGATGTGCTCGGCCATCGCTCTGCCGCCCTGTACGCGGGCCTGGGGGTGATGTGTTTATTCGCCAGGCATGCAGAGCCCACGCTGGCCCGCTATGCCCTGGCAGCAGGGATCGGTACGTTATGTTTGATTTTAGCCGTGTCCGGCGTTGTTGAGTGGTATGCAGGACACGTTAATGGGCAGATCGTTATTGCAGTATTTATCGAGCTATTCCTGGGTATCGCTTTTTTACTCAGCAACAGCGTTGGTAAGAAACACGCCACCGGCAAACCCGGCAGAGTAAAAGACAAATGAATAAGAAGACGATGAAAGCATTTACGTTCAAACGCTATGGTAAATCCCCTGAACTGGGATTCGACGACGTAGATTTTCCGTCCCCTGGTGATGATGAAATTCTGGTCAAAGTTTATGCAGTAGGTCTGAACCCGATCGATAACATGATCCCGACCGGCATGTTCAAACGTGTTCTGCATTTCAGTCTCCCCGCGACGTTGGGCAGCGACGTGTCCGGCGTTGTCGTTGCCACAGGACGCCGCGTGACGCGTTTCAAAGCAGGCGACGAGGTGTTTGCCAGTATTTTTGACAGGGGAACGGGTTCGCTTGCTGAATTTGTGCGGGTGCCAGAAAACCTTGCAGCGTTAAAACCCGCCACTCTGGATTTCGTACAGGCAGCGTCGCTTCCGATGGTCAGTCTCACCTCCTGGCAAGCGCTGACGGAACGCGCGAAGCTGCAAGCGGGGCAGAAAGTATTTATCCCGGCAGGCTCCGGTGGAATTGGCAGTTTTGCTATCCAACTGGCAAAACACCTTGGCGCAACGGTAGGGACGACAACCAGCACCGCCAACATTGACTGGGTGAGCCGCCTTGGTGCAGATGAGGTGGTTGACTATAAAAAGCAGGAATTCGAAAAAGTGCTGAGCGGCTACGATATTGTCCTCGGGACTATCAGAGGTGACGCGATTGAGAAATCCACCCAAATCCTTAAACCGGGAGGGAAGATAGTTTCCCTGATCGGGCCGTTAGATACGGCTTTCGCACGGGAAAGACACCTTAATGTTTTCCTGCGTTTCGTATTAGGACTGATGAGCCGCAAAATCATGCGACTGTCAAAAAAACGAGGGTTAACCTATTCGTTTCTCTTTGTCCGCCCTGATGGCAGCCAGCTTAGCCAAATCGCTGAACTCATGGACGCTCAACGCATCAAACCCGTTATCGACAACGTTTTCCCCTTTGCCGAAACTGGCGACGCCTTCGCCTATCTGGCTCGCGGGCATGCAAAGGGGAAAGTGGTGGTTAAAATTCATGAGTGATAGCAACGAAGGCTTGCCTCTGCGCTAAGCATAAATGACCAGGGTTATCGCCTCAGGGAAGAGGTATTGTCACTATCACCGTTCGTATCAGTTATAGCCCTCCGTCTTCATTGCATAATGTGGCCAGATATCAGGATCGTGCCCGGGAATAATTTCCGCATTATGCATCTGGGTAACCACTCTTAGTTTTGCCACCGATCGTGCCACCTCACCGGCCGATGTCATCAAGCCAGGCAGGGCTTTATCCTGAAAATGGTCAAGCGTATAGGCAGCATCTATCGCCAGGGTGAACGATTTTCCACTCGGCAGGGAGACGACAAAAGATTGATGACCCGGGGAGTGGCCTGGCGTGTAAATGATTTTCAGAACGCCGTCGCCATACAGATCAAAACCGTCATCGGCATCTCCTGCCAGAAACTGCCATTTGAGACCTTCGCGATGAAAATCTTTCCGACAGTAGGCCCCGGCGGTAAACCAGTCCGGTGAAAAGGCATAGTCATACTCAGCACGCTGCACAAGATGAGTGGCTTCAGGAAAGCGGCCAATCGCGCCGGTATGGTCAGAGTGGAGGTGGGAGAGTAAAACATAACGCACCGATTCTGGCCTTATTCCGAGCTTCGCCAGTTGTCTTCTACAGCCCTGGTTTGTATCCATGATGGGTTGATACTGGTCAACAGTCGGTCCCCAGTAGGCGCGGGGATCCTTCAGCCCTTCCACCGCAAGACCACCGTCAATAACAACATTCCCCTGCGGATGCGTCAGTAAAAACCAGGGGACAGGTATAATGTAGTCGGCGCCTTCACCCTGATTCATCCTGATATCGTGATATTTACAACGCTGATAGCCCGACTGGAACATATAAAGCCTGATATCTGACATGCTTCTTTTCCCGTAAAAAATGAAATCTTCTGTACGCCATAGCTAGAACAGCCGTGGACGCACAGATTTTCATTAACAGAAGGGCCTGCCAGTAGAGGGGCGGGACCACTTTCATTTATCGGTTTTACCAATATAATCGGTGAATGGATTTACTTACGGCAATGCGTATTTTCATTCGGGTGGTTGAGCGCGGAAGCATGTCTGCCGCCGCGCGCGATCTCGGCATCGGACAGCCGGCGGTCAGTGAAAGGATAGAGCGTCTGGAAGCTCATCTTAATACCCGCCTGCTGCGACGTCACACGCGCCGAATGTCTCTCACCAATAGCGGGACGCTGTTCTATGAACGGAGCAAAAGCGCCGTTGCAGCGGCTGACCATGCGCTGGCAATCGTGGATAATGGTGAGGCAATTAGTGGAACCCTGCGCATTGCCGCACCCTATGGTGCCGGGGAAGAGTTACTTATGCCCGCCCTGCTTAAACTGCAATTGGCCTATCCGGGCATCAACATTGATCTGGTGCTCAGTGACAGAGTGACGGACCCGGTCACCGAAGGTGTGGATATCTCGCTACGTCTTGGTGAGGCGGGGGAAGGATATTATGTTGCCCGCCCGTTGGGGAAAATTGAGCGGTTGCTGGTGGCCTCTCCCGAATATTTGCAGCGTTATGATATGCCCCGTACACCGGATGAACTCGCCCGACATGCGTTTGCTCGTGTTTCGGGCCTGTTTATGAATAACCATGTGACGCTGATCGCGCCTGACAACGCGTTACTCACCGTCCCTGTGAGAATAACATTCACTTCCAGCCACTGGCGGCCGTTACGTACTGTGCTTCTGGCAGGAAAGGCAATCGGGGTATTGCAGTCTCCGGTTTGCCGACAGGAGATTGCCGACGGGCATCTCGTACCTGTGTTACCCGACTACCTTGTTCCTTCATTCCCTGCATATCTACTTTATCCTCCGGCTAATATCATCTCCGCTGAAACACGAGCATGTGTCGCTTTCCTTGAAAACGAACTTCGCACAAGCCTTACGCGCTCGGTAACAAAAGGGCAGCCATAGTTCTCAAGCTGGAATATGAGGCTGTTAAATAAACGGTTGAACAAAATTTCTTGCCTGCCTGAGGTACACCCCGGTTAATGGCTTGCCCAGTCGAGCATGCGTCATTCGCTGCTACGGCGCGGCAACTCTCCGGCAGCTAAATATTCTGCGCGGGTTTGAAACTACTGCAGTGACGTCTTCCCCCACTGCCTGACGTGTTCAATCAGAGCCCGCAGCTTGGGGGCCATATTTCGACGTTGCGGGAAGTACAGATAAAACCCAGGAAAAGGCGGAAGAAAATCATCCAGTAATGAAACAAGCTGTCCTTTTTCAATAAATGGCCTGAATGTTTCATAGGTTGCAAAGGTAATTCCTCCCCCCGCAAGCGCGAGCCTGAGCATGAGACGGAGATCGTTGGTGGTGATATGCGGTTCAACCGCCACGTCGAAAGGTCTTCCCGCTTCCTCAAATTCCCAGCGATAGGGCGCGACGTCTGGCGATGGGCGCCAGCCGATACAGCGATGGCGGATAAGCTCTCGCGGATGGCGCGGTGCGCTATGGGCCGCCAGATACGTTGGTGATGCCACCACCACTTCCCGTTGCTGTCCCGTCAGAGGGACAGCAATCATGTCTTTTTCGATCACGTCACCGAGCCTTACGCCGGCATCATAGCCCGCTGCCACGATATCAAATTCGTCATCCGACACGACGATATCGATGGTGACGGCAGGGTTAGCGGCTGCAAAGGACGCGAGCAGAGGGCCTGAAAGAAATTCTTCTGCAATTGAGGTGACAGCAATTTTCAGATGCCCTCGCGGCCCGTTGTCAGAGAGAACGTCTTCGCACGCCGCGTCAATCGTTGATAGCGGTATGGACAACGATTTTCGCAGCCGTTCTCCCGCTTCAGTCAGGTTTACCGAACGTGTGGTGCGCATGACAAGCAGGGTCCCGAACGTATCCTCCAGGCGTCTGATACCCTGGCTGACCGCCGATCGCGTCACGCCAAGACGTTCGGCGGCAGCGCTGAAGCTATGTTCCTCTGCGACAGCCAGAAACAGAGGTAAAAGATTAAGGTCAATTTTCATTGTTTAAGTTTGCTAACCAGTGTGTACACCAGAGGCAGGATACACGAAACAATAACCGCGTTCTATTATCCCTCTGAACTCAACTGAAGGAGTAAGTCATGGATAAAGTCATCTTGATCACCGGTGCATCCAGCGGTATCGGAGAGGGTATTGCACGAGAGCTTGGCAATGCAGGCGCGAAGTTATTACTTGGGGCACGCAGGAAAGATCGTATTGAAGCTATCGCTGCAGAAATCCGCAGTACAGGCGGGCATGCTGAAGCCTGCGAGCTGGATGTCACAAATCGCCAGTCGATGTCTGATTTCGTGCAGGCGGCACTGACTAGGTGGGGGCGTATTGACGTTCTGATCAACAACGCGGGAATAATGCCCCTTTCTCCGCTGGCAGCGGGTAAATATGATGAATGGGAACGTACCATTGATGTGAATATCAAGGGCGTGCTATGGGGGATTGGCGCCGTGCTTCCCACCATGGAAGCGCAGGGCTCCGGTCAGATAATCAATATTGGCTCTATCGGCGCGCTCTCTGTGGTGCCGACAGCTGCCGTCTATTGCGCCACAAAGTTCGCCGTTCGGGCGATTTCAGATGGCTTGCGACAGGAAAGTGCCAGCATCCGTGTCACCTGCGTCAACCCCGGTGTGGTGGAAAGCGAACTTGCCTCGACCATTACTCATCCGGAAACGCAGACGGCAATGGAGGTATACCGTTCCATTGCACTCCAGCCGGCTGATATTGCCCGCGCTGTTCGGCAAGTGATTGAAGCGCCTGAAAATGTTGATACAACAGAAATCACGATTCGACCTACCGCGTCTGCGAACTGAACTGGCTAACGCATATTCACCACGAAAGCTGCCTGTAAGGCAGCTTTTTTGTCGCGTCACAGAGTGCAGGGTGAAAATTGTATGTGTATTGAAAAGGTCATAACGCGGGCCAGACAACCGGTTTGGCCCGCATGACAAACTTACCACTGCTGCTCTGTGGGCATGATGAACAATTCTGCCACGTCGACATGGTCCGGCGCGCGCAGCACATAAAGGATGGAATCAGCAATATCCTCTGACTTCAGGAACGTCATGTGTTCCTTCAGGTTTTCCATCTGTGCACGGTAGTTTTCGTCAGTAATGTGCTCGAATAATTCACTTTCAACCGCGCCTGGCTGAAGTGAGGTTACGCGAATATTGTATTGAGACGAAAGCTCCATGCGTAATACATCTGAAAATGCGGCTACCGCATGTTTCGTTGCGCAATATACCCCGAGTCCAGCGAACGTTTTTCTGCCCGCAATCGAGGACGTATTGATGATATGCCCTGACTTTTGCGCTTGCATCACCGGGAGTACCGCGGCAACCGTGTTCATTAAGCCCTTAATATTGACATCAACCATACGATGCCACTCCTCCAGTTTGAGACTGGCGATGTCTGAAATGGGCATGAGTCCGGCATTGTTGAAGGCGATATCAATGTGGCCATAGGCGTCGTGCAGTTTCTTCACGCCATCGAAGACTGACGCCTGGTCAGTCACATCCATTTCCAGCGCAATGGCTTCTCCGCCGAAGGCCTTGATTTCTGACACCAGCGCCTGGAGACGATCCCGGCGGCGGGCCGCGAGTCCCACTTTGACCCCCTCTCTGGCCAATTTAATGGCGGTGGCTGCGCCGATACCGCTTGATGCACCGGTCACGATGGCTGATTTACCGTTGAGTTCCATGATTAATCCTCTTATGCGTTTGTTTCAGCGCTTCAGCAAAGAACATCTGAAGTTCGGGTCAATCATGTCTGCAAAAGGCACTCTCTTCGCGCGGTGGTTTGCTCACACTGTCGGTGTTTTGCTACGCATATTTTCGTGGCGATACTGAGAGGGCGAAATACCGGTGTGCTTGCGGAATATGGCAGCAAAATGGCTGGGGCTGTTGTAGCCCACGGTCAGGGCAATGCTGATCATCGAATCCTCTGTCTCGGACAACAGGCGGCGCGCCGCTTCCATTCGCAAGCGGATAAAATAATGGGAAGGCGAAAGCCCGGTAGACTGTTTAAAGACCCGGCTGAAATGGAATTCACTAAGCTCGGCAAGGGCAGCCAGACGTGCTAAGTCAAAGGGGTGAGCCAGCTCTTCATGCATCGCCTTAAATACCCGGTGTAATTTATATGCCTGCAACCCGCCGTGGTGTCGCTTTGCCGATGTCCGGTAAGCACGGGAGAGGTGTACCGCAAGGGCTTGAGCGATACCCTGGATGTAATGTCCACTGGGTGGGTGCTGAAAATAAAGCTCTGCGCGCATAAGTTCCAGCAGGGCTGACAGTGTTTCATCGCGTTCGCCCGACACTTCCCGCAGCTCTATATTCTGCATCATGGACACACCAATATAGACGTGCATAACGATGAAAGGGCTGTCTGGATCGGCTTGCCATCTCATCTCTGTCGGAGAGGTGTCGGTCGTGAGAAAAAAATCACCTGCGGTAACGTGGTTTTCTGACCACTCTCCGCCCAGAGGCCGTTCTTCAACGACGGCCCGCCCAGAGAGTATCCAGACAATAAAAGGCTCTGGCACGGCCGGGATAATAACGTTGTCCTGCCTCTGCCGACGCGCCAGAATTTGAATGAAGACATCCCGGGAAGATTGTGCCCGATGTTCCTTGAGCAATTCGCCCGGAATGTACGCTTCGAATGATTCAGCGGAAGTACGTTGAGCCATATTCGTCAATAACGTCTCTTAAGCCAGTTTCACAAGGTTTAGCGCGGGAAGGGGACCACCCGGGAATTGTTGCAGATATCCCCCAATCTCAAGACTCCCTAAGTCTATACTGGCGAAGCCCATTCGGGTGGCTAATTCCTCAACGTCTGCTTTTGCATCAGCGTGGTCGCCGGACATAAAGACCACGCGGCGCCCGCCAGATTGGGACGGGTCTTGCGCAAGAACGTTTGCCAGAAGCGTATTGAAGGCTTTGACGACCCGGGCTCCCGCTGCCCATTCTGCAACGCGCTGGGATGAATTTTTACCCCCCAGATCTGCAAGGGTGTAGCCCGGCAAAAGTACCGGGTTAGTCGCGTCAATCAGAATACGACCCTCCCAGTTCAACCCACTTAATGCGGCCTCGGTTCTGTTCCAGTTGGTACTTATAAAAACGATTTCGGCTTCGGCAGCCTGTTGTACCGTTCCGGCGCGAGCTTTGTCGCCTAATGCCTCAACCACTTCAGCCAGGCTGTCCGGGCCACGACTGTTACTGAGGATGACATTCACGCCTGCGTTGACCAGCTGGTGGGCAAAGGCTTGTCCGATGGCGCCTGCACCAATAATGCCGACAGTATTTTTTTTCATAGTTTGTTTCCTTAAATGAACAGATGCGTTGATGTGTTTGGCTAGGTTGCTTAAGAACATGAAAGGAGAATAGTGCTCACCGATCTATCTGTGTAGCCTATATAATTAGATGGTATACATCTAAAGGGGCGATACATGCTGGATGGTATGTCGATTGATCAACTGCGTACTTTCATTGCTGCGGTTGATGAAGGCAGTTTCTCGGCCGCAGGTCGCAAACTTCGCCGGGCGCAGTCCGTCGTTAGCGCTACGCTGGCAAATCTGGAATCTCAGGTAGGCTTTCCTTTATTTGAGCGAACGGGACGTTACCCGAAACTGACGGAGGCGGGGGCAGCCTTACTGGAGGCCGCACGCCATACGCTTGCCGGAATGGACGCGTTTAAGGCTAAGGCGCGTATCCTGGCAGAAGGCCTGGAACCCGAACTCGCCGTGTCTGTGGATGTGATGTTTCCGATAGAGATCCTGACCGCAGTCGTGAAGGAATTTCATCTGGCCTTTCCCGGCACACCGTTGCGTCTTTATGTTGAGGCGCTGGGCGCGGTACTTCAGCCATTGCTGGCCGGCAGCTGTCGGGTCGCGATTATCGGCTCGCTACCGGATGTTCCGACCGGGTGTGCCTCTGAGTTCCTGCTCAGTGTTCCTGCCGTGGCTGTGGTCTCACCCGATCATCCTTTGGCTAAAATGGCTGGCCCAATTCTTCGGCCGGTTATGGAGAACGCTGTGCAGCTTGTATTGGCTGACCGCTCATCACTCACGGCGGGTCGCAACTTTGGCGTGATGTCGGCTAAGACGTGGCGTTTGGGTGACATGGGGGCAAAACATGCATTCTTGCGTGCGGGCCTCGGTTGGGGTTATATGCCTTTGCCTATGGTTGAGGATGATATTGCTAATGGCAGACTGGTTATCCTGAACCTGGAGATGCAGCCCGATGTTGGCCCTGGTTTTTCCATGCATGCGGTACATATGACGCAATATCCTCCAGGGCCAGCCGGGCGCTGGTTTATTAATAAACTTAAAACGCAGTAAACCAGGTTATCTGGCGGTCAGAGCACCAGATAACCGATATCCTGCATCAGAATGTATAAAATGCCCCGACGGTAAAGAGAAGATATTCATCCTTTTGCACAATGGGGCTGCTGCTTACACGCTCTGCAAGCGTGATATACCCTAAATCCGCATAGCCGGACCAGTTATCATTAAATGTGTGTTGCCAGTTAATATCGTAATTCACACTGTTTAATCCGCTACCCGCGTTGAAAGACCTATATCCGGAATGGGTACTCTGATTTTTATTCACCCCAAACCAGGTATTATTATACCGTGCGTCGCCGTATTTTCTTTCGGTACTGATTACCAGAGTATCTGTGTCGTTAGCAAAAAGAACGACATTAAGTTTCATTTTATATTGCATTCCCTGGCTTTCCGTCAGCGGTGCCGTAATATTTCCCTCAAAGCCTATCCAGGGTGCCATCCACCATCCTGCCGTGGTGGTGGTATTCATTACGGTATTAATCTTACCCATACCTTTAAGTTTATCAGAGCCTTCCTGAAGCCAGGCGTTTCCGCTATCCGTGCGGCCAAGGGAATACCCCAGAGCTTGCCCCAGGTAAACGCCATTACTGAACTGATGGGAATAGACGATACCTTTGTCGGTATTGACGGACCAGTCATCGTAAGTCCATCCGAAATACGGCAGCGTATTGACATCATATTTATTCGAGCCGGTATATTCAGGCGCATATTGTGAACCCACGCCAATCGTGACATAAGATGCTTTTTTATCTGATGATGCCTGTGAAGCGAACGATGCTGCGATGAGTGTTACTAAGGCGATTTTTATTTCCTTCATAAAACTTCCTGAATGAATTATGCTTATATCTATGAATTGCGGAGTATGCGGGCGGTCAATCAATATTCCTGCAAGATTTAATCAAGATTCCATCAAGGTGCGAATGTGAAACGTGTTTTAATTATTGAAGACGATTTGGATGCCGCGAATGTGCTTGAGGCTTACCTTAAGCGCGATCAGTTTCAGACCTCTTCGGCCAGCAGCGGTAACCGGGGGCTCGAACTGGCATTCAGCTGGAAGCCCGACATTATTTTACTGGATGTGATGTTGCCCGGCATGAGCGGGAACGATGTTCTGCTGGCCCTGCGCCGGCGCAGTGATATTCCCGTGATTATGATCACCGCCATCCGCGACGGCAGCGACAAAATCAGTGCCCTGCGATTTGGCGCGGATGACTATGTGGTGAAGCCCTATAACCCGGGTGAGGTGGTCGCCAGAGTCCATGCTGTACTCCGTCGTTATTCCGGCGAGCGCAGCAGCACGCTTATTGAGTACCGGGGACTGCAGGCAGATACAGAGTCCATGACGGTAAGCGTTGAGAGCGAGAACGGGCAACGGACAGCGCTGGATTTAACGCCGACGGAACTGCTGCTACTGATGACATTTCTTAAGTCGCCTAATAAGGCTTTCACCCGTCAGGCGCTTCTTGAAGCGTGTCTCCCAGAAAGTGAAGCCCTGGAGCGCGTTGTGGACACGCATATCTATAACTTGCGAAAAAAACTCGAGTCAGCGGGGCAGACTGAATTGCTGATAAACGTACGAGGGATCGGCTACCGATTTGCAAATGCATGAAAAAGTTTACGTTATCTCCACGAGGCGAACCGAGTACGCTGTGGAACTGGATATGCAAGCGGCTGATATCCCTGGCAGTCGGAAGTATTATTCTTATCGCCTTTTTTATGTGGGTGCGATTTTTTGTTGAAAACAAATGGCACGCCTACCGGATGCCAGAGGCCGTCAGGGCTGAACTCTCAGTTCTGAGCAAGCACCCTGAACAGAACATCAACCGCTATCATGAAATTATCGACACCTGGTATGGGCTGTCCTACTCAGATCCGACGATGGGGATTAAGGACTGGGTGATTCTTGGCATCCTGGTTCTGATATTCATACCGATTATTTTTATGCTTACGCTGAAAACAGCGCGACCCATTTCCCATCATATTAGCCGGCTTGCCGGTGCGGCACGGTCTGTTGCTGAAGGCGGGTTTGGGACCCGCGTGCCCGTGCCGGACAATCTGCCGCTTGAATTGCGTAGCCTCAGCGAGAACTTTAACGGGATGTCGATGCAGCTGGAACGCTACGAGAAAGATTTGAAAAAATCGCATGTGATCATGGCACATGAATTGCGCTCGCCGCTGACGGCTGCCATCGGTCGTCTGCAGGGCATTATGGACGGCGTATTTGAACCCAGTCAGGCCCAGTTGAACATGATCATGCAGCAGATGAATGATTTAAACAGACTGGTTGACGATCTGCATCTGTTAAAACTGGCTGATGCCAACCAGCTGAATTTGAGCCTGGTATCAACCAGCCTGGACCAGATAATCCGTGAGAAAGTGGCATGGACGATGCCTTCAGCCCAAAGGGTGGGAGTGAACATTATCTACCATGAGGGGGAATCTGTGACCTGTCGGGTTGATCCGTACCGGATAGGCCAGGTCTTTTTGATCCTGATGGACAATGCTCTGCGTTACGCTGCGGAAGGGGGCATCCTGGATATTCGTTATCATGTCAGCGATAAAAAGGTATCCGTTATTTTCCGCGACAACGGTCCGGCAGTCCCGGACGCACTGCTTGAAACCATATTTTCACCGTTTGTGCGTGAGGAGCAGTCTCGTTCACGACATACCGGTGGATCCGGCCTTGGGCTCTCTATTGCCAGAGCGATATGCGAGGCGCATCGCGGTACTGTCTTTGCAGAACGGAATGCCAGCGGAGGGCTATCGTTCACGATGACGATACCGCTAAGCGAAAAGGAACAGCATTGACGGTTCCTTAACAAAGGGTGAACTGAATCTTGTAAAAATTGAGTTTAAATACATGGTAAACGGGGGTTTACCATGTCACCTGAATTACTTCTCTCACTGCTTTCTGCCTTTCGTAAAATGGTACGATGTGGTTGTTTTTTACTGTACATCGCACCGCTGATTGTCATATTTCAGATTATCATTATTGTTTTATTGGATGCGCCGAAAGGAGATAAATAATTGTTAAGGGCAGGGCGGCGAATACAGTTCAAAGAACCAGTGATTTACCTGTGGGCTGGGTTTCGGCCCAAAGCAATTTATAGTCCCATTTTTTATCATACAATCCGATTGAAAATTGCATTGCCTTATTTTCATTGCGACATACTTCTCGTGCATCAACAATATTTTTCCACATGAGCAGACTTCCTGGGCTGAATGCGGTGATCGACGGGTCAATCCCTCCGTTAGGAACATCAAAATACAGGCTTTTTTCACTACGTGCACACAGTACGAGATCTATCGCAACGGGGGCACCTTCAAAGAAAAGTACATTGCCGGTGACCATATGTGGCAGGGCGGTTAACAGTTCAGTGATGTTTTTCCTGTTATAGCATCTGACGCTGTCAGCAAAACGCAGCCTGAAAAGATGCACGTAAATATCAGCAATATCCGCCGGTGACATCTCTCTGAGCGGTATGCATTCTCCGCCCGCAGCCAGCATTTTTTTTAGCTCGCCATTTCTTTTTTTCACCGTTTTACCTGAGAAAGACGTTTTAATCAGGCAAACCTTACGTTTTTCACGAAAAGAATAGGTGGCATTTATTATATTCCCACGCAGCGATGAAGACAGCCGGTTTGTTTTTACTGGCAGAACGATTTTTTGATCGGCAGCCATGGGGATAATAATTTCATCATAAGATACCGGGTAATCGCGCCAGACATTCAGGCCGAAGGTATTTTCATCACTGGTAAAGTACGCTGCGGTGACCTCGCCATCGCGTCGGTAATGCCAGAATGCGAAATCTTTTTCCTTCTTCTGCATAAAGAAATTGATAATGTCGGGGTGAGTATTAACACTGCCGCCGTACTTATAATAAGCCGCCTGGTAATGCGTGAAGTTTGAACGTTCCCATCCAAAAAGCGAATGTCTGAAGCCCATTATTGTTTCTCCTTGCAATCTCATCAGAGGGCGCTGTCAGCGCCGGGCAGTTCTGTCTGAACAGGCTGATTATCCCGACCGTTAATCAATAAACGGTCAAGGCAAAATCAAGATTGCTGCAATCTTCGTTGGCGGAGTTAATTTTGCCTGTCTCAGGAAATATCTGCTTACATTCCAGCTAACGCTATGCTCTTTACATTGACACTAGTGTCAATGTTGTAGAGTGCATCTATGACGAGGAGAAAGGTATGCGACCATCTGAACTGGCGGCGCTCACTGGCGTCAGCACCCGAGTGCTCAGACATTATGAAGCTAAAGGACTGATTGTTTCTCAGCGGTTGGACAACGGTTATCGGAATTACGACGCGAAAGACGTCGAGAAAGTGAGATGGATAATCTCGCTTTTAAAATGTGGGTTCAGTACCCGACAGATTGCAGAGCTGGAAAAGTTTTCTCAGGTAAGCGACATGGATGATGCGCGTTTTATCCAGTGTCTGGCCCAGCACAGAGAAAAACTTCGGGCACTGGACACGCTTATCGAATTACTTAATGAACGCAGAAATACACTTGCCACGCGTATTCACGCCTACGAGTGATCGCGCTGTCTGAGCAGTAATAACAGGAAATATCATCATGAAACAGTTAGACAATAAAGTCGCGTTAATTACCGGAGGCAGTAGCGGTATCGGACTGGCCACGGCCAAACGGTTTATTGAAGAAGGTGCAAAGGTGATTATCACTGGCAGGAATGCAGAAACCCTGCAGCAGGCGATGAATGAACTCGGTGACGATAATGCACTGTCAATACAACACGATATCGGTGACATACGAAGCCATGAAAACCTCTTTCGCATTATTAACGAAAAATACGGCAAGCTGGATGTGATGTTTGCAAATGCCGGTGTTATTGTGCTTTCCGATTTCCCGGCTTCCTCCGAAGATGATTTTAATACTCAGTTTGATATCAACGTAAAAGGGACGTTTTTCGCCGTGCAACAGGCCCTCCCGTTAATGTCCGACGGTGGCTCGATAATATTAACGTCCTCCATTGCGCATTATAAAGGGTTCGATGGACACAATATCTATGCCGCCTCAAAAGCCGCGCTGCGATCTTTTGCCCGCAGCTGGACGACCGACCTTAAAGGCCGTGGGATCCGCGTGAATTGCCTGAGCCCAGGACCCGTCGCCACACCGATTATCAGTAAAATGGGCGTTTCCCTGAGCGATCGCGAGATTTTTGACGCCAGCATCGCAAGTCGTATTCCGTTAGGTCGTTTAGGCAAACCTGACGAGGTGGCCGCGGCAGCGCTGTTTCTTGCATCGGATGAAAGCAGTTTTATTTCGGGTATCGACCTGTCTGTCGATGGCGGGATGGGGCAAATTTAGCGGCGCGCGCAGCGCTGATAAAAAAACATCAAATTTGATTAAAGCACATCAATTTTGCTAGAGCAGGCAGGTTTGACTTTCACTACTCTTGGTGCGGTAACGACATTTTCATCATCCGCTGTTAACAGGTATCGCTATGAAAAAACGTATTATTATTGCCGGTTCGGGTTTTGCAGGTATGTGGGCCGCCATTTCAGCAGCAAGGCTGGTACATATGGAAAAGGCAAATGATCGGATTGAGATTTTTTTGGTTTCTCCGGAACCCGCATTAACCATTCGTCCAAGATTGTATGAAGCCGTACTTGAAAATATGGCACCCTCTATTCTGCATGTTCTTAAGGCTGCGGGTGTGCACTATATTGCCGGTTATGTCACCGATATTGACGCAGAAAATAAAACTATCTCGGTAAAAAAAGAGAGTGGCGAAACCTCGGTTAATTTTGACAGTTTTGTACTGGCCACCGGAAGCCAGGCATTTCACCCAGAACTGCCGGGGATCACGGAATACAGTTTTGATGTGAACTCATTGAATGCTGCTCATGAACTGGAGCAACACCTCATGTCGTTAGCTTCAGAGCCTTATTCTCCCGCACGAAATACTGTTGTTGTCGCCGGTGGGGGCCTGACCGGGCTTGAGACCGCCACTGAAATGCCGGAACGCCTCAGAGACCTCTTGGGTTCGGAGCACCATTTGCAGGTTATTATTGTGGACAGTTCGAACAAAATTGGTCAGGCGATGGGCGAGGATGCCTGTGAGATCATCAATCAGGCGCTGGCCAGTAATGGCGTGACTGTACGAACGGGCGTCAGAGTGCGCGCAATCAACGCTGAGGGGGTGATGCTTTCGGACGATGAATTTATCCCCAGTAAAACGGTGATATGGACGGCGGGAATGCGGGCCAGCGCGTTAGCCGGGCTCATCCCGGGCGACCACGATAATCTGGGCCGTGTTATTGGGGATGCGTATCTGCGGGCACCTGCCGCCAGGGGTATCTTCGTTACCGGCGATACCGTAAAAGTCCCTACGGATGATGAAGGTAATTATAACGTCATGTCCTGCCAGCATGCGATGAGCCTGGGGCGCGTCGCCGGTCATAACGCGGCAGCAGAAATACTGGGATTACCGCTGCATTCTTACAGCCAGCCAAAATATGTTACCTGTCTTGATCTGGGCAAATGGGGGGCGGTCTACACGGAAGGCTGGGATCATCAGGTTATGTACCAGGGCATGGAAGCGAAAAAAATAAAGCAGGAAATTAATACTCAGTGGATTTATCCGCCAGAACCCGACAGAGAGAAAATGTTTTCTGTTGCTAACCCTGATTACATTATTGTTCCGTAACAGGCCATCTCTGTTGATGCTGCCTGGCGGCAGGCAGCATCAACGCGTGTTCTTTTTTTCACGCCATTGACCGGGGGTCAAGCCTGTTATTTTTCTGAAGGCCTGGGTAAATGCATTTTGCGAGCCATAGCCGCTTTCAATGGCAATTTCTGTAATCAGTTTATCGGTGTGTTGTAACTCGTGGAAAGCGCGTTCCATTACGCGCTGCTTAAGCCACCCGTACGGGGTTAAGCCGGTACTGTTTTTAAAGGCACGGCAGAAATGAGCTGAGGAAACTCCCAGTTCAAGAGCCAGTGATTTAATCGTGACATCACCTATCGGGCTGTTATCCAGTTTTTCCAGCGCCATTTTTAATGCGCGCGAAGACAATACTCCTTGCGACTGGCCTGCGGCTGTCAGCGTGTTGGAGTGGTTTTTTATTAACTGTAATATTAATGACAGTGTTAAGTGCTCGCAGAGCAGTTGGTTAATTTTGTTATTGTCCGAAATGATTTCCGCAACGGCCAGCGTAATTTTTGATGCCGTCTCATCAAAATGCGCTGTGCGTAAGAGTAACTCAGCAGTGGGTATCTCCATTTGATTCAGAAGATCGGCGAAAATATTATCAGGAATATATAAATGCATAACATCTACAAGACCAGCAATATCCCAGCGAGATGTACTTCCCTGAGGAATTGTCGTGATGGCGCCTTTCCGGATCGTGTTTTTAACGATTTTATTTTCTGTTTTTCGCTCAACACGCTGCATATGTCCAACGTGAGCAATAATCACATGTTGATCGAGTGGCGGGATAGTTTCATGCAATGGCCCATGCGGCCAGTGATAACAGCGAATTTGCAGCGCATCTCCACTGTCTATGCCTAATTCAGGTCGGTTCTTTAATACCTGAGCCATTTTATGAACGGCATCGTCAAGAGGAATGTCATGATTTTTCATGAGTATACCTGTTAATAACAGTGGGCATCCTAAGAGTATAGCGATGTTTTAACCCTGTTTCATTGTGTTCTGTCTGTATGTTTATTTTTGATGATGGGAAATAACAGAGGGGAAAAAGTCATTTCTACGGTGTGTATACCCTTAAATCGATTAATTATGTTGTCCGGAGGAAATATGGCGATATCTAAGAATGATGCAGCGTCGTTAGCACCGGTTAATGGTACCTCGCATGTGGAAGCCGTTTATGAAAAGGTGCCATCACGTTATGCACTACAGGTCGGTAAGATTGATGTTCTGGTGATCAGTGACGGCGTGTTGTCATTACCTGGACCCATGTTGGGTCATAACGCGGAGGCCTCCGAACGTACCCACTGGTTTGAAGATAAGTTTCTGCCTGCCGATTTTCTCGACTGGGCATTAAATGTGGTTCTCGTGCATAGCGGTGACCGGACGATCCTGGTTGATGCAGGGATGGGGGAGGCTTTCCCTGATTTACCCCGCGCCGGGCGAACGGTTAACCGCCTGGCGTCAGCGGGGATAGATCTTGCCAGCGTCACGGATGTGATTATCACTCATCTGCATATGGATCACGTTGGTGGGCTGCTTATTGAGGGTGTGAAAGCGCGCATGCGGTCAGATCTTCGCATTCATGTCGCTGCTGCTGAGGTGGAATTTTGGCGTGACCCCGATTTTTCACAGGTTTCCATGCCGCCTGGTTTCCCGGAAGCGCTGCGCCAAACCGCTACCCAATTTTTGCAAGCGTACCAGACTCAACTGCATACATTCGAAGATGAATACGAGGTTGCACCCGGCGTGCGTGTTGTTCGTACAGGCGGGCATACTCCCGGACACAGCGTGGTAAGGCTGGCCTCTGAGGGGGAACGACTCACCTTTGCCGGCGATGCTATTTTCCAGGTTGGGTTTGAACATCCTGACTGGTTCAATGGTTTCGACCATTATCCCGAAGAAGCGGCACAGATTCGCATTCGTCTGTTGCAGGAACTGGCAGATAACAGGGAGTCATTGATCGCTACTCATCTCTCATTCCCGTCTGTCTGCCATGTTGCTGTCGACGGCGATACGTTCCGTTGCATTCCGGGTCCCTGGGATTATTAAGAATACCGCTGATGTCATTTTCACGGATACCGGCAGGAACATAAGAGGCATTACCTATACGGCCATCCCTCAGACGAGGGATGGCGTTCAGGGGGGAGAGCGATGTTT
Source organism: Enterobacter sp. WPR_3_1 (assembly GCF_003635055.1). NCBI lineage: Bacteria > Pseudomonadati > Pseudomonadota > Gammaproteobacteria > Enterobacterales > Enterobacteriaceae > Enterobacter > Enterobacter sp. WPR_3_1. The sequence goes on from NZ_RBXU01000008.1 coordinate 928,572, forward strand.
ACTTCGCCGCTTCCTCAATAAGTGTGGCAACGTCCTGCGGATGAGAAACCATCACGACATGGGATGCGCCCTTGATCACCACGGTGTGTTTTGAGCCCGCGCGTTCAGCCATGAATCGCAAACCCTGGGCGGGGATATTCTTGTCGCCGTCACCGTAAATAAAGTAAGAGGGCAGTTTTTTCCAGGCAGGCGCACCTGACTTTTCAGTTAAAGCCGCTTCGGTAATCGGTCTTTGCCCTGCGGCCATCAGCGCTGCCTCTTTAGCTGAAACGTCATGTGCGAATTGCTGGTGGAACTTCGCCTGGTCGATGGAGAGATCGACGCTACCATCAGCCAGCTTCACCGGTGCGGCGAGCGCCTGGCCAAGCGTGCCGCCAGGGAATTTTCCGGCCAGGTCGGCCGCCGCTTCACCGGCATCCGGAGCAAATGCGGCGACATACACCAGCGATTTCACATTGTTTGTATCACGGGCCGCGTTCGTAATGACCTGGCCACCATAGGAATGGCCGACAAGGACGACCGGCCCCTTAATATTGTTCACCACGGAAGAGACGTAAGCCGCATCAGTCGAAACACTGCGCAGCGGATTCGCCGCAGCGACGACGTTATACCCGTCCTTTTGCAGGATTTGGGTAACGCCATTCCAGCTAGAAGAGTCGGCAAAGGCACCATGAACCAGGACAACAGTCGGCTTAGCGGTTTCTGCAATAGCGCTGGCAGACAGCAAAACGGTGGCAACGGCAAGGGAGGCAGCAAATTTCGACATGATCGTTCCTCTTTTCAATTCAGTTTAAAGGCTATGCGTATGATGGTTGCGGCCTGTCTGGAACAGGCCACCTTGTTAGCTGCGAATAAAGGCCAGTACGTCAGCGTTAAAGCGATCGGCTTCTGTCTCCGCCAGTCCATGTGAACCACCGGCATATATCGTCAGCGTCGCATTCGCGACGATCTCAGCGGCGCGGTGTGCAGATGCCTTAATGGGGACAATCTGGTCGTCGTCGCCATGAATAATCAGGGTAGGGCGATCAATCTGTTGCAGGTCGTGTGTGTAATCGACTTCAGAGAACTCATGGATGCAGTCATATTGCCCCTTAATACCGCCCTGCAGGCCGATTCTGCGGAAGTTTTCCCGCAACCCGTCATTGGTGGGGACATGGTCACGGTTGAAGCCATAGAACGGAACCGTCAGGTCGAAGTAAAACTGTGAGCGGTTTTTGGCCGTGCCTTCGCGGATGGCATCAAACACCTCCATCGGGGTGCCGTCAGGATTGGCATCCGTCCGGAGCATCAGAGGAGGGACAGCGCCGACCAGAACGACTTTAGCCACACGTGAGGTACCATGACGACCGATATAATGTGCAACTTCGCCGCCCCCTGTTGAGTGACCCACTAAAATCAGATCCTTCAGATCCAGCGCCTCAATCAGCTCAGCGAGATCGTCCGCATACTGATCCATATTGTTACCGTGGAAAGTCTGGTCCGAACGCCCGTGGCTGCGACGGTCGTGTGCGATGACCCGGAAACCCTTCTGGCTGAAAAACAGCATCTGCTGATCCCAGGCATCAGACGATAACGGCCATCCATGAGCGAAGAGGATAGGCTGACCTGAACCCCAGTCTTTGTAGAAAATGCCTGTTCCGTCTGTGGTGGTGAAAGTTGTCATTTCGTTCTCCTGTCATGTGTTGTGCTATTAGTTTGTGTACGACTTGTTTGTGTGCAAATTAATATGGCAGCCCTTTTTGCCTTTGTCAATCGCTTGCAATTAAATCGTATGCAAATTATTTTAGGGGGACTGGAGGACATATGACTAAACACACTACTTCCGAGGATTCCCTGCCCGATGTGCACGGCATGCTCTGTTTCTCTCTTTACTCAGCGGGACATGCTTTTACCCAGCTCTATCGTCCCATGCTCGATAAGCTTGGCCTGACCTATCCCCAGTATCTGGTGATGGTCACCTTGTGGAATCAGGATGGGCGAACAGTGAAGGAACTGAGTGGAATTCTTTTTCTTGAGTCCAGCACGCTGACCCCTTTACTGAAACGGCTGGAGACTGCGGGGTTGATCACCCGGACACGCAATCCGAAGGATGAGCGCGAAGTGCTTATCCACCTAACGGAGAAGGGTGAGGCGCTGAAAAGCGAGACCAGCACTATCACGCGCTGTATTGTGGATACCCTTGGGATGGACGCCGACATCATTGCTGACATCAAAGCATCAGTTGATAAGATCCGTGACAAGATCCACCGTGCGCAGAAACCGGACGCCGATGACCTATCCTGATTGAGGCGGATTCGGGTTCCTGATAAGTGTACGTCTGGTGACTGACAAGACAGGTACCGGGGAGTTACTTTGCTTTAACTGCCGGGGTGGGCGGGTGCAATGTCCGCTGCGCCCCGAAGCGACTCTTCAACAGCGTTCATGCACTGCTGTAAAGAATATTGACTTACCCATTGTTGTTTATTCACTGGCGGTTCAGTTTTGGCAATAACACAAAAAGCAAAAATGACAGTAAGAACATGGCGGTGACTGACATGGCAAGAGGGGTGAGCCCACCCGTAATAAAATGTCCAGTTATGAGTGACCCCAGCGCAGTCGTTATGAAGGTGAGGAAAATCATAAGCGCAGATCCTCTGGCATCATTACTGCCTGCAGAAACGATACCCCTGTAGAAGGCGACGGGGCCCCTTAACCCCAGCGCAAAACCCATTGGCGTAAAGAGTATGGTCATAACAAAAGCCCGGCTTCCGTTCAGGAAACCATATCCCGATAGCGCGAAGGCGCTGAGCAATGCCATAAGCGTGCCGGCAAGAATTACTTTTTCATGGCTAAAACGTTCAGCCAACCCCGGAGAAATGTTGGCGGCGATGATGTAACCTCCTACGTTCAACATTTGCATAAGGATGAAGTCATTCAGGTTCCCGCCCATGGAAAGGATAATGACGCTTGGTGCTCCGAATACGAACGTTATCAGACCGCCAACGGCCAAAGCCTGGCTCAATGCATAGCGAAGATAAACAGCATTTTTCAATAATTGTACGTACGTTCCAGGCGTGTGCTGGCCTGGGTTTCGTTCTGGTCCCTTTGCAAACCTTATCATTACAGCTAAAGCCATCGTCAGTACGCCCAGAGAGATAAACGTGATTCTCCAGTTAAAGAACTGCAGGATAAGTGTACCTACTACAGGGGCTATCGCCGGAACTAATGCCTGTATGCTCCCTAACAATCCAATTGCCCGGGCTGCCTTCCGATGAGGAAACAAACCTCTAATAAATCCAGGGATGAAAACTGATGCTGCAGCAGAAGCCATCCCTTGTATAAATCGTAATATTAAAAGAAGTGTTATTTCTGGAGCATACGCGCAACCAAAAGAAGTTAGTGAAAATAAAAGTAGCGCAAAGAAGAGCATCCTGATTTTGCTGAAGCGATCGGCCAGGTTACCAAATAGTAATAAACCACAGGCATTACCTGCTACATATATGGAGAGTATCCTTTGTGATATCTCCGATGAGATATTAAAGACTGTAGCAAAAAGTGGAATAGCAGGCAAAACCATATCGGTGCCGGCGGCGGTAGACATCGCACAGAGTATTAGATACAAAAATGTGGTCATGTTATTTCATATTCGATGTAATGAGCGCTCATGCCTGTTGTTTAAATGTATGTCTGGGATTATCACCCCGTAAGATTGGCTTTGAGTTGTTTCTTCAGCGGTAGCGAGGCAAAACATGCGTCAATAGCATTGATATTGCAAACCAGAAATTCTTCTGTGTCCCATCCAAAAACATGATGTAATAGTTGATATTCTTTATCCAGTGAGGTGTTGGCAACGGTTCTGGCATCAGTATTAATGCTTAATGAAATGCCTTCACGAAAAAGCGCATTAACAGGGTGCTCTTCAATGGAAGGATAAATATTACAGACAATGTTACAACCCGGGCAAATCTCCAGATGGATATGCTCTTCAAGCAACCGATCTAGTGTCGCTCTGTCAGCAATGCTTCTGACGCCATGTCCGATGCGAGAAACTTTCAGTTTATTAAGCGTTTCATTTACGCTGACGAAATCCTTAGCCTCTCCTGCATGTGCGATACAGTTGCCTCCATGCTGGCGTACATAATTAAACGCCTCAACATGGTTATCCAGCGGGTAGCGGGCTTCATCAGCTGCAAGGTCAAGCGCGACAACCCCATAATGCAGGTATTTTGTCACCAGTCTTGCCGTCTCAAGGCTCTGTTCTGCCGTAAAATGACGCAGTGTACATAATATTAAATTGGCTTTGATATCAAAAATATGGCTATTTATCTGCATGGCATCCAGGACGGTTTCAATGACCTCTTCAGCCGTAAGATATTGATTAAGATGTAAGAGTGGCGCAAAGCGTAACTCAGCATAAATTACCCCATCAGCATGGAGTTGATCAAACATGTCTTCGACGGCCTGACGTAATGCAGTGTGGGTTTGTAATAAGCTCAGCTGCGGAGAAATTCTTCTTAAAAAATCTCCCAGGTCAGTACATTGACTCGGTGCGATAAAATTCGACTGAAATACTTTAAGATTCAGTGCAGGCATCAGCATTTTTGCGCAATGATAGCTAATACAAGTATCCAAATGAACGTGAAGCTCAATTTTCGGAATCCTTCGGGAATTAAAATGCATCTAAAGTTCCTCTATACATCATTGCGGAGTCTGCGAGTAACGAGAATAATTTCTCTTTGAACATACCACTTTTTATTTTAAGTATAATTCTGGCATTGGGTGCTTTCCCTGTAAGGTTTGTCGCATCGATAACATAATGTCCATACGATGACTCACATTTGTACTCCACCCAGGAATAACGGGAAAACGCCTCCTCAACAATATCAGGAAAAAGCGCTACTGCCATGGTGGTGGGGTCTGGCAAATCAAAACCCTTGCGTACCGTTCGGCCTGCATTAAACTCCATCAAGGATTTGTTGCATCTTACGGCGAACTGACCCAAGGGGCTCAGTTGATTGAGGTATGCTATATCATCTTCATTAATGAAAGCTTCTCCCATGCCTATTTCCCACCCAACGACTGTCATAGGGAGCCCTGATTGCATCACTATATTAGCGGCTTCCGCATCAACAAAAAAATTGAACTCAGCCAGAGGCGTGATATTTCCCGAAGTAAGGCCGGCACCGCCCATGATATAAACATGTTTAATTTTTTTCGCAAGCGTTGGTTCCTTCAGTACTGCCATTGCCAGATTAGTCAGAGGTCCCAGGGTAACGATCTCAAGTTCACCTTTGAATTTTTCTGCATAAAGAAGAATCGCATCTACCGCATGAAGTGATTCCGACTTTAGGGTGGTGGGGGGATTTTCCATATTACCCATACCATCTTTGCCATGAATATGGTGAGAAGTGAAGTGGGTTTTAAAAAGCGGCTTTGTCATTCCGGAAAATACAGGAGGAGCATATGTTCCGGCTTTTTCAATACTCACTAATGCGTTTTGAACACACTGTTCGATCTCACAGTTACCAACGACTACTGTGATTGCTTCAACCCTAACGGTACGCTCTCTGAGTGCCATCACAATAGCGACTGGGTCATCAGAAGCGGTATCAGTATCAATAAGTAATTTTCTCATAGTATTTCTCTCAGTAAGGAAGCTTGTCACGAGATAAGATGACGAACAATGCATCCAAAAAAAAGGACATCTATCTCTTTTTAGTGGACATGCCAGTCGGTCTCGCTTCAATAACGATTAGTATTCTGAGCGCTAACTTCGCTAAGATATTTGTGAAAAAATCGCGCGCCATAGTTTTTATATATGGTTAGTGCTTTTATAAAATAAAAAACTTGTGATTAAAAAAGGCTTCATATAAATGAACCATCTTCCGATGGCGTTGAAAGCGGCTGTGGTAGAATGTGGTGCGAAGGTTATTTGCAGATTACTCTGGCTTTAATAATTCACTGTCTTTCACTATAATCGTTTTATTCTTGAGTTCTATGATTTGATTTTCTTGTAACTCTGCTAAAACTCGATTGAGATGTCTCACCGAAATGGAAAGAAATGATGCGACCAATTCTCTTCGCTCAAGCCTGATAACGGAACCATGTTTATTATATTCATTCATGAGGTAATTTGACACTCTCTGTAATGAACTTAAACACATAGTGGTTTTTAATTGAGAAGAGATGAATAATTTATTTGCAAGTTGTTGGCAAAGAAAACGAAGAAAAACTGGCTCATTTAATCCAATAGTATTTATATAGTTAAGTGAAAAATAAACTATCGTTGACGTCTTAAGGATCTTTACTGTACTCAGATTTCTGCTGGTGCTATCATGTTGGAAAATTTCAATGGCACCAATCACAGAGAGAGGTTCTTCTATACAAAAAGTAATATCTTTACCATCTTTAGATAAATGCTCTATTTGTACCTTACCTTTAATTAAACAGTAAACTCCCGATGGGGAATCTCCTTGGTGGAGTAAAATCTCTCCCTTATTAAAAATCAGTAATTTAGCTCTGCTGAGTATGTCATCTGGTAAAATGAATTTAAGTTTAGAGTTCAGAATGTCAGAATGTGATAAATCTATTTGTAATGATTTCATAAAGGTGACTCAACGCTTTGTTTGTGAATTATTATAGATTGTGCATGAAATAATCTCAAGTCATATGCCTGGCATCCCCAGGTTAACCTGTCAGCGATGATATTTCTGGCGCATCTATACCATTTTCTCAAATCGTCATCAACTCTTATAATAAAACTCCTTTCGAAAAAAGGACATGCGTCCTTTTTTTTCGATAAAGCGTTTTTTATACTCCAGGTAAATGATCTGAGAGTTATTTTATTTGGGGCGGTTTTATGCATTCAGCAACCACTATCGTTACTTTTAGCGGCAAGAAAATTGATTTTCTTAATCTCAGTATAAATGATATAGATATAATTGATATCGCTAAGGGCTTGTCAAATGAATGCCGTTTTGGTGGGCAATGCGAAAGTTTCTATTCAGTGGCTCAGCATTCCGTTCTGGTAAGTTATTTAACGCCAGTGCATTTGGCTCTGGAAGGGCTTCTTCATGATGCCACCGAGGCTTACATAAAAGATTTCCCTTCTCCTTTAAAAAAATGTATGCCGCAGTATATAAGCCTTGAGAAAGAAATTGAGTCATTGATCAGAGTGAAATTTAATATTTCCTCCTGTAAAGCCTCAGAAGTTAAGCATGCTGATCGGATCATGCTCGCTACTGAAGCGAGGGATCTGGGTATGGAAAAGGTATTAGACTATCCTTCCCTGCGAGATATATCACCATCGGTTATAATTAAAGTCGTTCCGATGCTACCGAAAGCTGCATTTAGTGCATTTCTTGAGAGATTCGCCGAATTAATAGAGCGTTAAGATGTTAGTCTGCGAATTCACATATAATCACGTGAATTTTTGCTGCGAGGGAGATTGACTTCACCATTAAAAATCTGAAGAAGAGATTTTTGATGTTGTTTTTTTATCTTCATCTGTTCAACGACTATTGATTCTTTTTCACTTTATAAGGGCATTACCTGAACACGGAGCACGCGGATGGCGTTAAGAGAGATGTAACGTATTATATTGGGCGCTACAACGTTTGCTTTTGAGAATAGAAGTCCGCTCTCCCTGTGGCGTTCAACTCATCGTCACAGGAAGATTGGCGTGTTTATCGTGCTCTCTAAATACCAGAATCATTTCTGGCGGGGGAGCGACCGGAAAGAGCAGTAGTACCCTACAGATGCTATAAGGCAGAGCATATACCCGAATGATTCGCTGCCTTCCTCCACGACATTTTTGACCACCCTGACGTAGCTTTGATCAAGTATCGCGTACCACAATCCGTGCATTCCAAACAGCCGGGAGAAGACCAGGACTGCCAACAGACCACTGAGCATCACGCCGTACCACGGGGTACGGGTATAGTCTGCCAGTTGCGTAAGGGTAAGACGATAATGGATAACGGGATAAAGCAAAGCACAAACGGCGGAAAGCAGTGCAAACCATACCCAACTTCCGTGAGCCAGAAGATCAAAAAATGCATCCAGTTCTCGAATCAGCATGGAGAGGAAAAAGCCGCCAATCAGGATGTTGCAATAGCGCATGAATGCCCATTTCTTCGCCAGCAGGAAGTGTATAAATACAATGCCCCCTAAAACTGATTCCTGCACAATTTCGGTCAGCGATATCTCCGGTATATCCAGGTTAAATAAATAGATATCCGCCCACAGGCAAAGCACGGGCACAGTGCAGGCTGCTGACGCGAAAAGAAAGAAGAAAAAGCTTTTGAGCACAGACATTAACACCACCACTTTCATTCAAAACACCTATGATAAGTGGCTTCGAACGAAAATCTATTTCACTTTGTGCGCTATAGGCATGAATTTTAAGCATTTTGAGCTACTTAGCGAGGGCGCATTACCTTTCCACCTCAGACTTCAGCCTTGCACCAGAAATCCAGGTGGTAAGTCGCCTGAGCGATGTAACCCCATGCCACACGAGTTCAGCCTCTGGTTGAGCAGTCACGCGCATACGATGACCCATCGTCAGACGGGTATCCACCCTCAAAAGGGGAAGTATGCTTTAGCTAAACAGGGCGTGAATACGCTGCGCCAGCGCCTTAATTTCCATAGCCATTCAGCCGTCCGGGTGTTTAAGTGGTTATAATAAAAAATAAAAACTTTGCTTAAAAAATTTTTCTGTGCCTAAATAGCGTCATCGGTTTGGAATACAGACCTTATTAAAGCAGTTTAGTAAAGCAGTCCTCAGTTCAGGTGTTATCAATAGATACTCTTCTTCGTGAGCCTCCTCCTAAGTGCCAAATAAGTTACTCTCTAAATACAGGCCATCATCGCCGCGCTTAGTGGCTCAAAAAATAAGGAATTATCTATGTCTAATAAAATGACTGGTTTAGTAAAATGGTTTAACTCTGATAAAGGTTTTGGCTTTATCACTCCTGACGACGGCAGCAAAGATGTATTCGTACACTTCTCTGCTATTCAGAGCGACAGCTACAAATCTCTTGATGAAGGCCAGAAAGTGTCCTTCACCATTGAAAATGGCGCTAAAGGCCCAGCAGCGGGTAACGTTTCTCCGCTGTAAGTCGCGCACATTGTCGGTGAGCCTTACGATAGCGATGAAGACGCGAGTCTGAGCAGTTAAGCTTCACCGATAATAAAAAACCCGCCGAGTGCGGGTTTTTTTATGGCTTCAGGATGGTGATAGGCTGTCTATTATTCCGTTTTACCGGCCTGTTTTCAAAAAAGCTTAACCTTCACCCGGAGGTGGGGTGCGGTCCCGAAGGCTGTGTTCCTGTGATAAACGCCAGAAATCATGTCCTGCCGGATACTGATATAAACGGAGCGAGAACTGACCGGCGACAGCGGTGATGTATTCAAATATCGCTGACTGAGTATTTTCATACTCCACCCACAGTACGGAAGAGGTAAAGCAATAAATTTCCAGGGGAATACCCGACGGCGTAGGCTTCAGCGTTCTCACCACAATATACATATCTTTGATAATATCAGGCCGATCGGCGAGCCAGGCCATCAGGTAGTGCCGAAAGAGCGTTAAATTTGTCAGGCCATTATCCATAAACCAACTGTCCGGTATGCCCATGGGATCACGCCCGTCGATGAGTTTTGCCAGCGGTTCATTCGTGCCGCGCAGGGCCAGCATCGGGGCCAGCGTTTCCTGCGTGAGAAATGTAACGGAGTGCTGATCGATCGTGGTGCTGCGCATAATCCGGCGTGCGCCTGACGAAAACATGGCCTGCCAGTTGGTATACGTTTCGGTCAGAAAGTTTTTGGTCGGGATACGCGAGATCGTGTTATCCCAGTTACGGATAGTAATGGTGTGCAGCGCAATGTCGGTCACTTCGCCACTCAGGTTTTTATCGGGCATTTCAATCCAGTCCCCCAACTGCAGGACGTCATTTGACGAAAGCTGGATATTGGCAACGAGCGAAAGCAGGGTATGCTGAAAGACTAACATCAGCACGGCCGCCACGGCCCCGAGGCTGGAAATAATAATCGCGGGGGATTTATTCGACATGACGGCAAGGATCATGATCGCGGCAATGACGTGAATAAATATTTTCCCTATCTGGATATAGCCTTTGATAGAGTGATTTTTACGCTTCGTCTTGCGTAAATATGAGCTGTTGACAATATCCAACATCTCATTGAAGAAAACCGACAGAAAAATAAAGAATAGAATCCCACAAATGGTATTTATTGCCGTCACCAGCGATGCAGGCATATTGGGCATAAACTGCAGGACGTAATAAACGATAATAACCGGAATGAAATTCGACAGCTTTTCGGCTATGCGACGATCTTTTTCCAGCGGGACATCCTGTTTATGGCTGGCAAAGAAGACCTTACGAACGATTTTTATGAGCAGGAATTTGCACATCAGGTGCGCAAAAAAACCTGAGATGACTAACAGAATAAGATTAAATCCAATGGCCAGAGCCGGATTGCTTTCTATAAATGTTAATAAATAATCCAAGTACACCATCGCTTATCGCCTGAATAAGTATGCCATTTTGTATCGACCTTATTCAAAAGATAAATACAAAGATTTAACCAAATCATATAATGGCATATCCGGTACAGACAAGTCCACGACCTGAATCCTAAGTCGCACAGACCTATTTTGTTTCGGTCGGCAACTTTATTTCCAGAACCGTTTCAGGCAATAAAAGCAGACGATGCCCACCTTCAGCATCTGGATCGCTAAAACATATATCCTCTCCCTGTTCGGTACCGAAGCAGGGAGAGGGGCGTAACATTCTCTGCAGAAGTGGAAGAGGGTGGCACGCCGCGTCGCGCTTAGTCGTGGATTTTTACACCCAGACACCCGCGAACAAACTCAGGGTTAAAGTGTTTAACCGCATCGCCAACATAGCCTAAGTCGAGCGAACTGATTTGCGCCATTTCGGCATCGGTCAGAGAGAAGTCCCAGATAGCCAGGTTCTCTTCAATCCGGTTCTGGTGCGTGGATTTAGGAATGACGGTAACGCCACGTTGCACATTCCAGCGCAGAATGATCTGAGCGATGGTTTTTTGATGCGCTTCGGCAATCCCCTTGAGCATTTTATTTTCGTACGGTTTGTGCCTTCCGCCGCCAAGTGGTGCCCAGGCTTCTGGCTGAACGTTGTAATATTTCATGGTCTCGAGTGCGTCAGATTGCGCAAAGTAAGGGTGTAATTCCACCTGATTTACCATGGGCTTAATTCTGACCGTTTCACAGAAGTTGGTGAGCACGTGGGCGTAGAAATTAGACACGCCAATCGCTTTTAGCTTTCCGGCATCATACGCATCTTCCAAAGCCCGCCACGCGCTGAAATAATCGCGCATTGCCTGATGCAATAAGTAGAGATCGAAATAGTCTAATCCCGATTTTTTTAACGATGCCTCAATACCGGCTTTGGCGGTCTCGTAGCTTGCCATGTCCTGCACCCACAGCTTAGAGGTAATAAATAACTCCTCGCGGGTACACAGACCTTCAGCGATGGCTTCACGAACGGCATCGCCCACGGCGTCTTCATTGCCGTACACTGCTGCGGTATCAATGAGGCGATAGCCTGTACGAATGGCGCTCAGCACTGACTGTTTACATTCTTCTTTATCGGTGACCTGAAAAACACCAAAACCCGCCATCGGCATTCTGAGGTTGTTGCTTAATACTGTATATTCCACTGAAGAGTTCCTCCACCCTGTTTAGACACCATTCAAAAGTATAAACAGAACCACGACGAACCCGTGGTAATCGTCTTTATTCTTTCAAATCGCTGATTACGCTGGTCTACACCCTGTCGGGAATAAACCAGAATGACATCTGATTACTGAACCGTATAACCGCCATCAATTGCCAGAGCCTGTCCGGTGACGAAGCTGGCATCGGAACTGCACAACCATAAGACGGCGCGCGCGATCTCTTCGGGCTCGCCCAGGCGACCAATCGGCTGCAGCTTCATGAGCTCGGCCATTGCGTCAGGCTCGCTGTTCAGCATATTTTCGACCATTGGCGTGCGGATAATGCCGGGACAAACGGCGTTGATCTGTATTCCACGCGCGGCATATTCCAGTGCTGCGCTTTTGGTCAGCCCGAGGACGCCATGCTTTGTCGCATGATAAACGCCGCGCCCGGCAATGCCGACCAGCCCGCCCAGAGACGAACAGTTAACGATAGCGCCACTTTTCTGACGGCGCATTTGTTGCAGCTCATATTTCATGCAGTTCCAGATACCCCGCAGGTTAATCGCGTTGACGCGATCAAACTCTTCGCCGCTGGCATCTGCGGTTTCTGCAATGGGGCTCTGAATACCGGCGTTGTTATAGGCGGCGTCGAGCTGACCAAACGCCTGTACTGCGTTCTCAATCATGCGTCTGACCTGCTCTTCGTCAGTCACGTCGCAGACGACGGGTTTCACGGTATACCCTTCAGCCAGTAGCGCATCCGCTTCGCGAGATAACGCATCCTCGCGAATATCCGCCATCACCACCGTTGCGCCAGATTCGCAAAATGCCCTGACGGTCGCGAGCCCCATACCGGAAGCCGCGCCGGTGACCAGCGCCACCTTGCCACTAAAATCATACTTAACCATTTGATACCTCTTACCGTGGAATCACGTGCAATGAAGACGTCTCACGTTGTGTAAAAGTATTCTGCGGGAAATGTGATGTTGTTAAAACTGACTAAATCAAAATGCAGTAATGAGGAATTTTCATAAATTAGATAGACTGCTTCTCGTACAGCGCAGGCGGCCGTCATTTATAATGAACGCCATACCGCCAGAACGCTTTTCGTCTGAAGAGACAGTGTATTGGGATGAATCAGCCACCCCTTTTTTCCGGATATCAGAGGCCCAGATTGGCACGAGAAAATCTTAATGACTTAATGGCTTTTATTGCCGTTGCGCGCGAAAAAAGCTTCACCAAAGCTGCGGCCCAATTAGGCGTATCGCAGTCAGCCCTGAGCCATACTATGCGTACCCTCGAATCTCGTCTGGGGATGAAACTGCTGACTCGCACCACGCGCAGTATTGCGTTAACCGATATTGGTCAGTCCATGCTGGATGACCTGGGGCCTTACATCGATGGTATTCAGGGTCGTTTGCAGTCCCTGAAAGATCTCAACAGCAAACCCGCGGGTACGGTGCGTATATCAACGTCAGATTATGCTATTGGGTCTGTTATCTGGCCGAAGCTGGAACCGCTGCTTAAAGAATATCCTGACATTAGTCTGGAGCTGATTGATGACTATGCCTTGACGGATATTGTTTCCGGGCGGTTTGATGCAGGAACCCGTCTGGGGGAACAGATCTCCAACGGCATGATTTCCGTGCGTATTGGCCCGGATGTCCGTTTTGCCGTGGTCGGCTCACCTGATTATTTTTCCCGCAATCCTCAGCCGCAGCACCCTAACGATCTGATTGATTACAACTGCATCAACCTGCGGTTTCCGACGCATGGCAATTTATACGTCTGGGAATTTGAAAAAGAGGGTAAAAGCCTGAACGTGAAAGTCACTGGCCAGCTGGTCTTTAGCCGGATCTATCAGTGCCTTCAGGCTGCAGTGGAAGGATACGGCCTGGCGCATGTTCCGCGTGATATCGCAGAAAAGCATATCGCCCGTGGGGAGCTTATTAGCGTGCTCGACGACTGGTGCCCCTACTGGGATGGCTATTATATTTACTATCCCGAGAACCGAAATCTATCGAAAGCATTCCAGCTGGTGGTCGACGCGCTACGCCATTACAAACATCCCTGAAGAGAGACGTTTGTCAGCAACGCAAAGCCAGGCCCCTCATCCGGTGCCTGGCGTTTACAGTTGCGTGGCTAAATGTCAGGCATTATCCCTGCCGGCAAACACCTCTTTAAAGACCGGCATCGCCGAGAAAACATTGGGCCAGCCCGCCACAAAGGCCAGTTGCGTCAGGACTTCGGACGCCTGGGGCCGGGTTAAACCATTGTCCATGGCGCGGTTGAGATGGTAAGGAACCTGGGCCACCTGGCCGGCAGTGACCAACGCGCTGACCGTGATCAGACTTCTGTCCCGTGGCGCCAGTCCGGGCCTGAGCCACAGGTTCTGGAATAGCGCGTCGGTCGTGTATTTCACTACGCCCGGCGAGACCTTGCCAAAGTTTGATTCAACCAGCGTGGCACGCTTGTTTTCCGACTCTTCATCCAGCGGCAGGAAATCCACCTTTCCGCCGGGCAAGGAAGCAGTATCGATATGGCGTTGCGCAAACAGCTGACGCGTGATCAGCGCCGCAGAGGTGGCGTTCGGCCAGCCGGCGTAAAAAGCCAGGTGGGTGATTGTTTCTGAGATTTCCGCAGGTTTTACGCCACTGTCCAGCGCCACGTTGAGGTAGTGGGGAAGTTCCGCCGTATCATTGCGGCTGATCAGCGCTGCAACCGTCACCAGGCTTCGATCGCGTCGCGACAGTTCCGGGCGATTCCAGAGATCTTTTTCAATAAACTGTTCTGAATAGGCAGCCATTGCTGGCGCGACCTGGGCTACAGCGTCCCGTGAGTCTTCCGGTTTCATTGTCGAACTCCTGTTTTGAGTAGTCTGGGAGACACATCCGTTAATCAATAAGAGTGAAACGATAAGCAGGGCGGTTCTGTTCAGCATTAATGCCCTCCCGCCTGCAGGTACTGCGCATCGCTGACTTTTTCAAGCCAGTTCACGTTTTGCCCCTGCTCATTCGATTCCTGAATGGCCATATGCACCATCGTGGTTTTATCCGTTGCGCCGTGCCAGTGTTTAATCCCTGGCGGGCATTGAATGACATCCCCGGCGTGCACGGTTTTTCGCTCCTGCCCCCACTCCTGCACCCAGCCCGTCCCGGACGTGACCACCAGTGTCTGCCCAAGCGGATGGGTATGCCAGTCGGAACGTGCGCCGGGCACGAAGGTGACATACGCAGCGCCTGCTCTTTGCGGGGCGACAGGTGAGAAGAGGGGGTCAATGTAAGCACGTCCGGTAAAGTGGTCAGCGGGTTCGGCAATCGTCGCGCGACTGCCCGTTTCAGACACGGTCATTTGAGCTGAAGGGGTGGTTTCGCTGTGTGCGGACATACCTGCAAATACCAATAGTGATGCTGCTACAGAGGTGAAACGGATCATCATACTCTCCTGTTGTGAATGAAACGGCAAACCCGGTACCGGGAAAAAGAGAAGGGGATAAATGTGTTGTGATGAGATTTGCCGGCTGTGCCGGAAATACATATTCGGGCGGCTACTTATCCGTCAGTAGCTCAAATCGGGCAGTATATTCAGCAGGTGATACGAGCAAGGCATCCGGTTCGTCTAATTGCCCCAGCGTAATTAATCCCGACGCATATCCGTGTGCTTTATAGAAAATCGCCAGATTTCCCCACGGGGCATATAGCGTGATATCACCCTTAGCGGCCGCGGTACCCGCAGGTGCGCCGGCCGTGGACAGGCGGCGAGGAAGATCGCTGATTTTCTCTTCCCCGGCATAATCTTTCAGCTGCAGCGTAAGGGGCAACAGTGCGATAAAGTCACGACTGGTTTGGCTGCTATTCAACGTTGCGGTCAGCGTCTTGTCGTTCAGTATAATTTTTATCTTCATCGGGTTTTCCTGTATGAGTTCGTTGCGCCAACCGGCAATCGTCTGCAGTCATTGGCAACTATTCTTAACAGAAATAAACCGCGTGTTAATAGGCGTTATCAGAATAGAAAAATGAATAAATTTCATTAATCCGGTCCGGGAAGCAAAATGTTTGTTATCGACAGATACAGGCCTCAGGGTCTGGCAACGTGGCGTAACCAGTGCCCAACGCCTTCAGCAGCAGCGTCAATTGCGCCGGCCAGATAACCCGAAAATTGCGGTGACCATTCGCTGGCAATCCCGGTTAATTTATCAGCCCATTCTTCCTGCGCCGGAACCTGTTGAGGCTGTGCGTGCCCGACGTCCTGCTGCAGGTCAAATTCTGTCGTCGTAAACGGATCGGCGGCCCAGTCTTTTATCCACTCGGCTTCAGGCTCTGCCGCGTCTTCTCCGAAGAGTCGCACCAGTTGCTCCCGGCAGAGTCGTTTGAGTTCGGCCTCGCTCACCGTCCATCGCGATTTTGCCGGTACGCCAATAAAACCAAAGATAGCCGTTTTGCCGGTATCGGGCTCTGACACATCGTGAATTTCAACCATCGGACCCACACGGCTGCTTACATCACCGCAGAGATGCTGTGCCTGCAAAAAGTCGGTCTGGTACAGGGCGACATATTTTGCGTGAGGCGCCATCCAGGTTGGCGTTTTACGCCAGTGTGAAAGTACCTGCTCCGGCAATGCCGGCTCGAACGTCATTTTTGCTGCCAGCGCGGGAGGCAGGGCGAGGAAAACGTGTTCACCGGTGAAAAGTGAGCCTTCGCCCGTTTCGGGCTGCGTCGCGACCTGCATACCCTCGCCGAGACGGGAAATGGAAACCACCTGATGGTCTGACTTAATCTTCTGCGCCGGGATCTGGCGTGTTAATGCGCTCGTCAGCGTCTGCATTCCACCCTGAAGCCTGAACGACTCCGGTGATGTCACATAGGCAGGATAACGTTGCGCGGGGGACGTCGTCTGGCGTTCATAAAGCATAACCCCCCGGTCGCCCCTGAGGGAGAGGCGTTAATCCAAGTTGATGAACCAGGTGTGCGAAGTCAGGCTGAATTTCCGGCCAGAACCAGGTCGCACCCATGTCCACATGAACCCCATCAGGCGTGTTTGCTAACACCTGACCTGAAAGTACGCGACCGCCGGTTCTTTTCCTCGCTTCCAGTATCACGTAATCCACTCCCGCTTTTTCAAGCAGTGTGCCCGCATACAGGCCGCTGACACCCGCACCAATGATAATAACGCTGCCTTTCATGGTATCGCTCCGGTCAGTGTGGTCGGGCTGAAATGTCCCGTTTTAAGATAAAAAAGTGCCCCAGAAGCGGCGGCCGTCAGCGCCGGCAAATCGCCTTCAGGAAATCTGAGCCAGCTTCCTTTCGGGTAACGACCTTCCGGTGCGCTGATTTCCCCTTCGAGAAGCAGGAGCTCGGCTCCTCCGGCGAGCGGAGCGCAGAAGAGTCGTTCACCTGGTGCGATCCTCTGAAGCTGGGTGGTTTCCGCTACGCTTGCGAACAGGGGACAAAGGAGTCTGTGCGGCTGGCCGTGCCAGCGACTCGCCTCGTTGGTATTGATCCTGACCGGTTCCTGTTCTTCGGCGGCGAACTGGCGCAGCTTAACGAAAAGGGTGGTGCCGTCACGACTGGACGGTCGATGCGACGAGCCGTCCGGGCTGCGCAGATACCAGCCAGCCGGATAATCGGTTCCGTTTTCCGTAAAGGTACCGCTCAGCACCAGAATCTCTTCTCCGCCGGGGTGGGTGTGCTCAGGAAACACAGAATCAGGGGCATACCTGACAAGGCTGGTTGCGCGGGCCTGCTCGCGGCCAATGCGATCAAGCATGACGCGCTCCACACCGGGTTGCGGGGAAGGCACCCAGCGGTAGTCATCAGGAGTAATGATGGCTCGCTGTGAAAAATCAGAATTCAGTAACATCATAGTCAGTCATTAAACGGCACCGCAGGCGGTGCCGTATGCAGGTTTATTTTGTTGGCAGGTTGTCAAAAACATCCAGAGCCCGGGCGGTATAGGTTAACGCAGCACCGGCGTTCAGACTGATGGCAACGGAAAGCGCTTCAGCTATCTCTTCACGCGTTGCGCCTTTCTTAACCGCAGCTTCCACATGTACCGCCAGGCAACCATCACAGCGAGTGGTAACGGCAACAGCCAGCGCAATCAGTTCGTGGGTCTTGGGATCAAGGTGCTGATTTTCAGAAGCCCCTTTATCCATCTGCTGTAAGCCTTTCATAAATTCAGGCTGCAGTCTGGCAAATTTCCCGACGGTGGCCAGCAGGCTGGTGCGATATTCATTCCAGTTTAAAAACATTCATAGCTCCGGTACGTGTAGGTTTCAGAAAATGCCCGTTACAGGACGTCGTAAATGCGGATTTCAGGCGCGCTGTTCAGATACGGTTTCAGTGCTTCAACGACGTCCTGGGTGAAAAGCGGACTGCTGAGATACGCCTGTGCCTGGGACACGGTTTTAAATCCGTGCAGGACCTGTACGTCCTCGTCACGAACAAGCAGTTCTTTAGAGGTGGCACCGTCGATGGTGGTCAGGAACGGGGTTTTGTATTGCTGGTAGACCCCGGCGGCTGCCGCACGGTTTTCATTACTGATATCAAGGCTGATTTGCAGATAAGCCATCGTTCTCTCCTTCGCTCAGGGTTAAGGCAAGGCGGCCGGATAAGGTACCGGTCTGCTTTACCGTTCGTTGAGGGCGATTATGAGAAAGCCGGTTATCTTCAACAAATCAGTTAATCTTGCGTTGCAGAAAAGAAAAACTATGTTGGGCGTCTGAAGAGAGAAGCATCATGCCGGTACGCGATGACCCTTGCCGCATGATGCTTAAAAAAGGGGGAGTTAAGGATTGTCAGAGACCACATCATGAAGAAGCCAGTCGTGAAATATTTTTACTTCTTCACGCATGGCGGTGTGCTGCGGGGTCACCAGGTAGTAAGACCATGTTAACGGCCAGCGATGGTCTGGGTGCAATTGAACCAATTGCCCGGTTTCAATCAGCTGTTTCACCAGCGCGTGACGCACAATCGCCACCCCCCGCCCGCTCAGTGCCGAGAGAATCACGGCGGAGGTGGAGTTAATATGCAGCCTGCTTTCCAGCGCGCCAGGGGCATTGACGGTACGGAGAACGTCATCCCATGAGGGAAAATTCGCGCCCGGGTGCGGCGTGTCATCGTGGATCAGCTTCTGCGTGGCGAGCCAGTCACCACAGGCAATTTTCTCCGGAGGCACCAGGCGGGGGCTACAGACCAGCACCGCCTCTTCATCCATCAGCCAGGTTTTATTCACGCCGGGCCAGTCTCCCTGTCCGCAGCGAATGCCGATATCCGCCTCGCCGTGTGATACGTCCATCAGCTTTTCCGTGACGTTAAGCCGCAGATCGATTGTGTCATGCGTTTCTGAGAACCGGTTAAGACGCTCCATCAGCCAGTTCATCATCAATACCTGAGAGGCGGTGACGACCACGACAGAACGTGCGCGACGTCCGCGCAGTTTGTTTAACCCGCTTTCCAGCTTGTCCAGGCCCTGCGTAATGTCCTGCAGCGCATCCTGAGCCTCATCCACCAGCGTCAGGCGCTCCTTACCCGACCGCGTACGGCGAAGCAGCGGGTGACCAACCCAGTCTTCGAGCGAACGAACAAGCTGGCCTACTGCGGCAGGCGTCACGCCAAGCTCTTGCGCTGCACCGGTAAAGCTGCCGTGACGGGCGGTCGCTTCAAAAGCATGCAGCCATTTAAGTCTGTTCAGGGAACGCATTGCAGGTACTCCGATTTATTCTTTCTTTCAGTATACCTGAGCGAAGAAGATTTTCTTTCCTGTGTCGCAATTTCTTCTCAGTCGTCAACCCTGATGCAGGGTGGCATTCTGGATGCACACGATGAGGAGCGAGGCTTTTCATCAATGACAACCAAATGTTTTAAAAGAGGTTAGCGATGAACGCATCTTTTGCCGGTAAAAAGCTGTTAGTGGTCGGTGGTACAAGCGGTATGGGCTTCGAAACGGCGAAGCGGGTTCTGAAAAACGGTGGCAGCGTGGTGCTGGTGGGGAACCGCAAGGACAAAGCGGAGCAGGCTCGTCAGGCGCTGGCGGTCGACGGGCCGGTATCCATCATCGTGGCTGACCTGATGAAAGAAGAGGGTATGCAGCACGTGATGAATACCCTCAATGCTGAACACAAAGACATCAGCCTGCTGGTCAATGCCGCTGGCGTGTTCTTCCCGAAACCGTTTACTGAACATGAAGCGTCAGATTACGACATGTACATGAGCATCAACCGCGCGACCTTCTTCATCACCCGTGATGTGGTGCGCAATATGGTTGATGCCGGTATTAAAGGCTCCATCGTCAATATCGGCTCTATGTGGGCACAGCAGGCCATCGGGGCCACGCCGTCTTCCGCATATTCTATGGCGAAAGCCGGCCTGCATGCGTGGACCAAAAACCTGGCTATTGAGCTGGGCGGGAAAGGCATTCGCGTCAATGCCGTGTCTCCGGCCGTTGTTCACACGCCAATTTATGAAGGCTTCATCCCAAAAGACGATGTAAAAGAGGTGATGAACAGCTTCGACAGCTTCCATCCGATTGGCCGCGTGGGTACACCGGGCGATGTGGCTGAAACGGTTGCCTTCCTGCTTTCTGACAAGACAGGCTGGGTCACCGGCGCAATCTGGGACATTGACGGCGGCGTCATGGCTGGCCGTAACGCCTAATACACCGCTCATCACAGGTGATACCGTGAATAAAACTTTTCGTGCTATGCAGGTTTCCTCGCCGGGCGTGCTTGAAATGGTCGTCAGACCGTTGCCCGAGCCGGGACCCGAGGACGTACTGATTAAAATTGAGGTATGCGGCGTTTGTGGTGCCGATCTTCAGGATGCGGAGAAGGTACCGGAAGCGGGGCAGCCCGGGCGCATTCCGGGCCATGAAATTGTGGGCCACATTACCCGGAAAGGAGATGCAGTTCCCGGGATCTGGCACACCGGTCAGCGCGTGGGCGTCGGGCGTCTTGGGGGATATTGCCAGCATTGCCCGCCTTGCCGCAACGGGCTTTTTCACCTGTGTGAAAATCAGCTAACGCCGGGGCTGAGCTGTGACGGAGGTTACGCCGAGTATGTTGTTATCCGCCATACCGCGCTGATTGCCATTCCTTCAGCGCTCACTTCCGTTCACGCGGCCCCGATCTTGTGCGCCGGTACGGCAACCTTTAACGCGTTGCGTCAATCCGGTGCCAGCGCGGGAGACAGGGTGGCTATTCTCGGTATTGGTGGCTTAGGCCATATGGCGATTCAGTACGCCCGGAGGATGGGGTTTGAGGTTATCGTGATTGCGCGCGGCAGTGAAAAGGCGCATGACGCTTTACAGCTGGGCGCCCATCACTATATCGATGCGCAGACGGAAAACGCGGCGGAACGGCTGAGAGCGGAAGGCGGTGTCGAGATTATTGTGGCCACTGCCCCGGATGCAGACGCGGTTTCAGCGTTATTGCCAGCCCTGGCCCCCAGAGGAAAAGCGATCCTGTTGGGTGCCGGACGCACACCGTTGCAGGTCATGCCGGGTATGATGATTGGCGCGGAACGCACCCTGACCGGTTCATTTGTCAGCACCCCGTCGCAAACCGAACGCGCGCTGCGTTTCAGCCACCTCTTTCAGACGCTGCCAGTCACAGAGCTGATGCCCTTTGAACAGGCAAATGAGGCGCTCGACAGGTTACGGCAGGGAAAGGCGCGCTACCGGATAGTGCTTACGATGAACCCGGATAACTGATCGGCAGAAACACCGTCTGGCGGGGAGCCAGACGGTGGAGAGGTTACGCTTTACGCGTTGCCGCTTTCATTGCGCTCACAAACGTTTTCAGCTCAGCCAGCATTTGCTCTGGCTTGTCCACGTTCTTCTCAATGATTTTAACGATAGCGGAGCCTGAAATTGCACCGGCTGCGTTAGCGTCAATTGCCGCCGTGACCTGATCGGGAGATGAAATCCCAAAGCCCTGCAGCGGAGGGGCCGCGTGGTATTCAGCCAGCTTCTCGACCAGATGATGCAGAGGCAGCGCCGCTTTGTTCTCCGCGCCGGTTACACCCGCACGGGAGAGCAGGTAGGTATACCCGCGACCATAAGAGGCAATCTGGCGCAGCAGTTCATCATCGGCGTTTGGCGGGCAGATGAAGATAGGTGCCACGTTATGGCGCATCGCCGCCTGGCGGAACGGCGCAGATTCTTCAACCGGTACGTCTGCCACCAGCACCGAGTCAACGCCCACGCGCGCGCATTCTGCATAAAAGGTATCAATACCGCGACTGAAGACCAGGTTGGCATACATCAACAGGCCAATCGGAATGGTCGGGTGCTTCTGGCGGATAGCGGCCAGCATCTCAAAACATTGCCCCGGGGTGACACCGGCCGCGAATGCCCGCAGCGTTGCGTTCTGGATAGTCGGGCCATCGGCCAGAGGATCGGAAAACGGAATACCCAGTTCCAGCGCGTCGGCACCGGCTTCAATCAGGGTGTCGATAATTTTCAGCGACTGCTCAGGACCCGGATCACCCAGCGTCACGAAGGGAACGAACGCGCCTTCCTGGCGAGATTTCAGTGCTGCAAATGCGTTATCGTAGCGTTCCATCAGATTTCCCCTCGTGCTTTCAAAATATCGTGAACGGTGAAGATGTCTTTATCACCGCGACCGGAAAGGTTAACCACCAGCAGTTGCTCTTTTTCCGGGTTCTCTTTCATCATTTTCAGCGCATGCGCCAGGGCGTGAGAGGACTCCAGGGCAGGAATGATCCCTTCGTGGCGACAGAGCGTTTTAAACGCCTCCAGGGCTTCGTCATCGGTAATGGAAACGTAGTCTGCACGACCGGTGCTGTTCAGGAAGGCATGCTGAGGCCCAACGGAAGGGAAATCCAGGCCTGCCGAGATAGAGTATGACTCTTCAATCTGGCCGTCATCGGTCTGCATCATCGGCGCTTTCATACCGAAGTAGATCCCGACGCGACCATGTTTCAACGGTGCGCCGTGCTCACCGGTTTCAATCCCGTGGCCTGCAGGTTCAACGCCAATCAGCCCGACGCTGGTTTCGTCGATGAAATCAGCGAACATGCCGATAGCGTTAGAGCCACCGCCAACGCAGGCGATCACCGCATCCGGCAGGCGACCCTCTTTTTCCAGGATCTGCGCTTTGGTCTCTTCGCCAATCATGCGCTGGAATTCACGCACAATCGTCGGGAACGGGTGCGGGCCTGCAGCGGTGCCGAGCATATAGTGCGCGGTTTCATAGCTGCCAGACCAGTCGCGCAGCGCTTCGTTACACGCATCCTTCAGCGTCGCGGAGCCGCTGTGCACCGGGATCACTTCTGCGCCCATCAGACGCATACGGAATACGTTAGGCGACTGGCGCTCAACGTCTTTTGCGCCCATGTAAATGCGGCATTTCAGACCGAGAAGGGCGCTGGCAAGGGCTGATGCCACCCCGTGCTGGCCTGCGCCAGTTTCAGCGATGATTTCGGTTTTACCCATCCGTTTTGCAAGCAGCGCCTGACCCAACACCTGGTTGGTTTTATGCGCACCGCCGTGCAGCAAATCTTCACGCTTAAGATACAGCGTGGTTTTGGTGCCTTCGGTCAGGTTACGGCATTTCGTCAGGGCCGTTGGACGGCCAGCGTAGTTTTTCAGCAGGTCGGTAAACTCAGCCTGAAACGCCGGATCTTTCTGCGCGCTCACGAACGCTTCTTCCAGCTGGCGCAGGGCGGGCATCAGGATTTGCGGGACGTACATCCCGCCGAACTCACCAAAATAGGGGTTTAGTAATGTCGTCATCTTCTCTTCCTTAATATGCACGCAGAGTTTTAAATACCGAGGCCAGCTTACTGGCATCTTTGATGCCCGGTTGCGACTCTACGCCTGAATTGAAATCGAGGCCCGCGCAGCCCGCTTTGGCGGCTTCCACGCAGTTATCCGGGCTAAGTCCACCCGCCAGCAAAACATTGTCCAGCACTTCGCCGTGCAACAGGGACCAGTCAAAACGCTGTCCCGTGCCGCCCTGGCCATTATCGAGTACGTATTTATCAACATGATTCAGGTTACGCTCAGGCAACCTGTCGCCCACGCTCTGCGCTTTCCAGATTTGCACCTGAGGTGCCAGCGCGCTGCGCAGGGCATCGATATAGGCCTGATCTTCGTTGCCATGAAGCTGTACCGCATGCAGAGATAACGCTTCGGCTTTTGCTACCACGTCGGCGATATCCGCGTTGCGAAAGACCCCCACATAGCTGAGTGGCGCTGCCGTCATCACCTGACGTGCCTGAGCTTCGGTCACCACGCGCGGGGAGGAGGCGACAAAAATCAGCCCGCCGTAAATCGCACCGGCGTCATACGCAGCCAGGGCATCCTCTTCACGGGTTAAGCCGCACACTTTGTTTTCACCCAAGAGTACGCGGCGCACCGCGGCATTGAGATCGTCATGTTCCATCATTGCAGAACCAATCAGGAAACCGTTGGCGAAATGGCTCAGTTCGCGGACCTGTGCGTAACTGTTAATACCGGATTCACTGATCACGGTGACGCCAGAGCCCAGACGCGGCGCCAGCTGGCGCGTGCGGTTCAGGTCAATCGACAGGTCACGCAGATCGCGGTTGTTGATGCCGACCACTTTGGCTTTCAGCGCAATGGCGCGTTCCAGCTCCTCTTCGTTGCTCACTTCGGTCAGCACGCCCATGTTCAGACTGTGCGCGACCGCAGCGAGCTGGCGATACTGTTCGTCATCCAGCACTGAGAGCATCAGCAGGCAGGCATCGGCCTGGTAAAAGCGAGCCAGCCAGATCTGATACGGGTCGATAATAAAGTCTTTGCACAGGATCGGTTGTGGCGCGATCCCGCTGACAACGGGCAGGAAATCGAAGCTGCCCTGGAAATACTTCTCATCCGTCAGCACGGAGATGGCTGACGCATGATGTTTGTAGATACCGGCAATTCGCGCCGGATCGAAATCGTCACGGATAACGCCTTTCGACGGGGACGCTTTTTTGCACTCAAGAATAAACGCGGTGCGTGCGCCCTGCAGAGCATCATAGAAACGACGGCTGCTCGGGACAACGTCATTCTGGAAGCTGGCCAGCGGCTGCTGTGCTTTACGTGCCTCCACCCAGATGGCCTTATCGGCAACGATTTTCGCTAAAACGGTCTGCATTCTTTACCCTCTTGCCGCAAGTGCGGTAACGCGATCGTAAGCTGCACCTGAGCGCAGTACGTTCAGAACTTTTTGTGCGTTGGCTTTGAGGTCTTCCTCGCCGTGCAAACGCATCAGCATCGCGACGTTGGCAGCCACGGCGGCCTCGTGGGCGACCTCTCCTTTACCTTGTAATAAGCGCGTCAGAATGTCACGGTTTTCTTCAGGCGTGCCGCCCGCCAGCGCTTCCTGATGGTAAGCCGTTAAACCAAAGTCGCTCGCCTCCAGCTGATAGCTCAGGATTTCACCGTCGCGAAGTTCGGCCACCAGCGTTGGCGCATGCAGCGACACTTCATCCATTCCCCCGCTGTGAACCACCGCGGCACGTTGATAACCCAGCACGCGCAGGGTCTCTGCAATCGGCAGAACCAGCTCCGGGCTGTAGACGCCAATCAGCGCCAGCGGCGGATGGGCCGGGTTGATCAGCGGGCCGAGCACGTTAAACAGCGTGCGGGTTTTAAGCTGCTGGCGAACCGGCATCGCATGGCGGAAACCGGTGTGATATTTCGGCGCAAACAGGAAGCAGACGCCCAGGTCGTCCAGGGCTTCACGCGAACGTTCGGCGTTCATCTCGAGATTGATGCCGAATGCGGCCAGCAGGTCCGACGATCCCGACCGGCTGGAGACGCTGCGGTTACCGTGCTTCGCCACTTTCAAACCACAGGCAGCCGCCACGAAGGCGCTGGCGGTGGAGATATTGATGCTGTTGCTGCCGTCACCACCGGTACCGACGATATCCGCAAACATGTAGTCCGGGCGCGGGAACGGGGCGGCATTTTCCAGCAGCGCCGTTGCCGCACCGGCAATTTCCTGCGGGCTTTCACCGCGAACTTTCATGCTCACCAGCGCGGCCGCCAGTTGTTCAGGCTTCAGTTCACCGCGAACCACAGCGGAGAAGAGCTGGTGGCTCTCCTGCTGGCTCAGGGTCTGTGCCTGATACAATTTTTCCAGAACAGGTTGCAGGGTGTTGGTCTGTTCCAGTTTCTGCAGCGCCCAGTCCAGGGTCTGTTCCAGCAGACGCGCGCCGTGAGAGGTGAGGATTGACTCCGGATGGAACTGCATCCCACAGACACGATCGGTATCGTGCCGTACGGCCATCACCATGCCTTCGAACGAGGCGTTAATGGTCAGGCCTGCCGGGATGTTGCTGCCGACCAGCGAGTGGTAGCGCGCCACCGGCAGCGGATTCGGCAGCCCGGCAAACATCGCCTGACCGTCATGTTCAATGCTGGAGGCTTTACCGTGCAGGATTTCACCCGCCTGGCCGACGTATCCGCCATAGGCTTCAACAATCGCCTGATGCCCGAGGCAGATGCCGATAATAGGCAACTTGCCGCGCATACGGGTCAGCAGTTCAGGCATACAGCCCGCTTCACTGGGGGCGCCGGGGCCAGGAGAGAGCATCAGCACCGGGTTTTGCATGGTTGCCAGACGCTCAATCAGGGTTTGCGCCGGTACGTGGTTACGATAGATAACGACGTTGTGACCATTCGCACGCAGCTGATCTGCCAGGTTATAGGTAAAGGAGTCGATGTTATCGAGCAGCAGAATGTCAGCCATCAGAAAATCTCCTGTGCATGGTGTGCGGTAGCGATGGCGCGCAATACCGCGCGAGCTTTATTGCGCGTTTCGTCAGCTTCAGACTGCGGAACAGAATCAAGAACCACCCCGGCGCCCGCCTGGACGGTGGCAATGCCGTCTTCAACATAGGCAGAGCGGATAACGATGCAGGTATCAAGGTCACCGTGCGCGGTGAAATAACCCACCGCACCGCCATAGCTGCCGCGACGGCGCCCTTCGGCGGCGGCGATAAGCTGCATCGCACGGACTTTCGGCGCACCGCTCAGGGTGCCCATGTTCATGCAGGCGCGATAGGCGTGCAGCACGTCGAGGTCGTTGCGCAGTTCACCCACCACGCGGGAGACCAGGTGCATCACGAAGGAGTAACGGTCGACTTTCGTTAAGTCAGCCACATAGCGGCTGCCGGGAGTACAAATGCGGGCCAGATCGTTACGCGCCAGGTCAACCAGCATCAGGTGCTCGGAGAGCTCTTTGTGGTCGGTGCGCATTTCCAGTTCGATACGGCTGTCGAGATCGCGATCCAGAGAGCCATCGGCGCGACGCCCGCGCGGACGTGTACCGGCAATCGGGTAGATCTCGATCTGGCGGCTGGTGGCGTCGTATTTCAGGGAGCTTTCCGGTGACGCACCAAACAGGGTGAACTCGTTATCCTGCATAAAGAACATATACGGGCTTGGGTTGCTCTTTTTCAGCACGTCATAGGCCGCCAGCGGCGACGGGCAGGGCAGTGAGAAACGACGGGACGGGACGACCTGGAAAATTTCCCCGGCGCGAATCGCCTTTTGCATCTGACGCACCACGGCACCGTACTGATCGTCGGTCTGGTTAACCTCACAGGTCATCTTCTCTACATGCTGAACCGGCAGTGCGGGTGGCGCTTCGGTCATTTGCTGTTGCAGCTGAGCAATGCGCTGCTCAAGACGTGTTTTCTCGGTCACGGATGGCGTGAACAGGCTCGCCTGAATACGGGTGTATTTTTTCTGATGGTCGATCACCAGCAGGGTTTCGGCCAGGTAGAAGCAGTAGTCAGGGCAGCGGTTGCCCTGTTCGGTTTCCGGCAGGTCTTCGAAACCGGCGACCAGATCGTAAGCAAACAGCCCGCCAAAGAACATCGCTTCGCGTTCATCTTCTGGTACCGAGACCAGGTTTTGCAGCAGGCGGAAGGCATCGAAGACTGACAAAGAACAGAGGCGTGCATCTTCGTCCAGCAGTTGGCTGACAGGCGGGAAATGCAGTACCCGCACTTCCGGGTGACGTTCATTCTCGATGCCCGCTGGGAGGGAGGCGTCCAGCAGTGGCAGCAGCGCGGCACCGTTCTCAGAGAGCGCCTTAATCGTGACAGTGTCACCCAGCGCGGTAATGCGCAATGCGCTGTCGACCAGCAGCAGGCTCTTAAGATCGTCTTTACTGTCAATATCCGCGGATTCCAGCAGCAACGTTGCCGGACGCGCACCGCAGACCTGATGAAACAGCGCGGTTGGGTTGTGGCGATAGACCGCCTCGCAGGTCAGCAATTCGAGGTGTGGTTTGGCTGTTTGCATTATGTTGTTCTCATTTATTCTGTTCAAAAAAAAAGCCCGCTTAGTCGCGGGCTGGGTATCTGTTTGCATTTTGCAGACGTGTGACACTGCCCGATAATCAGGATGTGCGCCACCAACCGTGCAGAGTGAAATGTGCTGTCATTTTCAGATACCTTTCTCGTGTGAACTTGCGTACTAGTTAACTAGTTCGATGGCGAGTTGTCAACCCTTGATTTCAGAATTTCGCGCCAAGCCGTTATCATAGGGGTTTCGGATGTCTTTAACCTGCTATGGGAAGTGCTTTGAGCGATACCACCTACGCCGTAATTTATGATTTACACAGCCATACTCAGGCCTCTGATGGCCTGCTGACACCCGAAGCCCTGGTTCATCGCGCCGTTGAAATGCGTGTTGGCACGCTGGCGATAACCGATCACGATACGACAGATGCTATTCCTGCGGCGCGCGCCGAAATTGCCCGCAGCGGACTTGCGCTGAATCTGGTGCCCGGCGTCGAAATTTCGACAGTCTGGGAAAATCACGAAATTCACATTGTTGGCCTCAATATCGATATTGAACATCCGGCAATGCGTGCGTTTTTGCAAGAACAAAAATCGCGCCGCAACGAACGCGCCGAAATGATTGGTGAGCGACTGGAAAAAGCGCATATTCCCGGAGCGCTGGAAGGTGCACAGAAACTGGCAAACGGTGGGGCGGTGACGCGCGGCCATTTTGCCCGTTTTCTGGTTGAGGCGGGCAAAGCCACAACGATGGCGGACGTGTTTAAAAAATATCTGGCACGCGGGAAAACCGGTTACGTTCCGCCACAGTGGTGTACAATAGAACAAGCTATTGATGTCATTCATCATTCTGGCGGTAAGGCCGTGCTCGCCCATCCGGGGCGGTATAATCTTTCTGCTAAGTGGCTGAAAAGACTGCTGGCACACTTTGCCGAATGTGGCGGTGAGGCGATGGAAGTCGCCCAGTGTCAGCAGGCGCCCAATGAGCGTGCGCAGCTCGCGACCTACGCGCGTCAGTTCGGTCTGCTGGGTTCGCAGGGGTCGGATTTCCATCAACCCTGTGCGTGGATCGAGCTGGGACGCAAGCTCTGGTTGCCCGCAGGCGTTGAGCCCGTCTGGCAGCTCTGGGAACAGCCGCAGAAAATTGAAGAGAGGGAAGTATGAGTCAGTTTTTCTATATTCATCCGGATAACCCGCAGCCACGCTTAATTAATCAGGCCGTGGAGATCGTTCGCAAAGGCGGCGTGATTGTCTACCCGACCGATTCTGGCTACGCGCTGGGCTGTAAAATTGAAGACAAAGGGGCGATGGAGCGCATTTGCCG
This sequence comes from Enterobacter sp. WPR_3_1, assembly GCF_003635055.1. Lineage (NCBI taxonomy): Bacteria > Pseudomonadati > Pseudomonadota > Gammaproteobacteria > Enterobacterales > Enterobacteriaceae > Enterobacter > Enterobacter sp. WPR_3_1. The sequence goes on from NZ_RBXU01000008.1 coordinate 957,882, forward strand.
CATTCGTCAGCTGCCGGACGGCCATAACTTTACCCTGATGTGCCGCGATCTTTCTGAACTGTCGACCTACGCGTATGTCGATAACGTGGCGTTTCGTCTGATCAAAAATAACACGCCGGGCAACTACACCTTTATTCTTAAAGGAACCAAGGAAGTGCCGCGCCGACTGTTACAGGAAAAGCGTAAAACCATTGGGATGCGCGTACCGTCCAACCCGATTGCGCAGGCGCTGCTGGAAACCCTCGGCGAGCCGATGCTTTCGACTTCTTTAATGTTGCCTGGCAGCGAGTTCACCGAATCCGATCCCGAAGAGATTAAAGACCGTCTGGAAAAGGTGGTCGAGTTGATTATTCATGGCGGCTACCTTGGTCAGCAGCCAACCACCGTTGTTGACTTAACCGAAGATGCGCCAGAAGTGATTCGTGAAGGCGTGGGTGATGTTAAGCCTTTCTTGTAAGGGTGTAAGCAGATATACTACGCGGCCATCAAAGCAGGGCTGAGCCCTCTTTTGACCTGATTCGACGCCTGTGAAGGCGACACCTGAGGAAGCTCAATGAGCGAGAAGTTACAGAAAGTGCTGGCGCGTGCCGGCCACGGTTCACGCCGTGAAATCGAAGCCATTATTGAAGCGGGTCGCGTGAGTGTGGACGGTAAAATCGCCACGCTGGGTGACCGCGTAGAAATCGTACCGGGATTGAAGATCCGCATCGACGGTCATCTTATCTCCGTGAAAGAGTCCGCTGAGCAGATCTGCCGCGTGCTGGCGTATTACAAGCCAGAAGGCGAGCTGTGCACGCGCAACGACCCTGAAGGTCGCCCGACGGTGTTTGACCGTCTGCCTAAACTGCGCGGCGCTCGCTGGATTGCCGTGGGGCGTCTGGACGTGAATACCTGCGGCCTGCTGCTGTTTACCACTGATGGTGAACTGGCAAACCGTCTGATGCACCCTAGCCGTGAAGTGGAACGCGAATACGCCGTGCGTGTCTTCGGCCAGGTTGATGAGAATAAACTGCGCGATCTGTCACGCGGCGTTCAGCTGGAAGACGGTCCTGCGGCATTTAAAACCATCAAATTTACCGGTGGCGAAGGCATTAACCAGTGGTACAACGTTACCCTGACTGAAGGCCGTAACCGTGAAGTGCGTCGTCTTTGGGAAGCGGTAGGTGTGCAGGTGAGCCGTCTGATCCGTGTCCGTTATGGCGACATCCTGCTGCCAAAAGGTCTGCCACGGGGTGGTTATACCGAGCTGGATCTGACACAGACTAACTACCTGCGTGAACTGGTCGGCCTGACGCCAGAAACCACCTCTAAAGTGGCGGTGGAAAAAGATCGTCGTCGTATGAAGGCGAATCAGATCCGTCGTGCGGTGAAACGCCATAGCCAGGTGAGCAGCAACCGCCGCTCTGGCAGCCGTAACAACAACGGTTAACATAAAAGCCCGGTGAAGATCACCGGGCTTTTTTCTTAGTAATCAATACCGATTTGCGCTTTGATTCCCGCGTCAAACGCGTGTTTGACCGGACGCAGTTCGCTGACGGTATCTGCAAGCTCCAGTATTTCCCGATGACAGCCACGCCCCGTGACGATAACCGTCTGGTGCGCCGGGCGTTGTTGTAACGCCTCCAGTACCGCATCCAGCGGGAGATAGTCGTAGGCCACCATATAGGTTATCTCATCCAGCAGAACCATATTCAGGGCGGGGTCTGCCAGCATTCTTTTGGCGTGCTCCCAGACTGCAAGACAAGCTGCAGTATCGGTTTCCCGGTTCTGCGTATCCCATGTAAAACCTGTCGCCATCACCTGAAATTCAACGCCATGCGGTTCAAGCAGATTACGTTCGCCGTTCGGCCATTCGCCTTTGATGAACTGAATGACGCCCACTTTCTGCCCGTGACCGACAGCACGCGTGGCGGTGCCAAATGCCGCGGTAGTTTTACCTTTGCCGTTACCGGTAAAGACGATAATTATCCCGCGCTCGTCCTGTGCGGCCGCAACGCGCGCATCGACCTGTTCCTTCAGACGCTGCTGGCGTTGTTGATGGCGTTCTTCACTCATTGCGAAATCCCTGGTTTACGGCCCGGCTGGGCATCGAAGGTCATCCCCGTTTTACGACGGCTGTCGTCGCCCATCAGCCAGAGATAGAGCGGCATAATGTCTGCGGGTGTTTTCAGTTTCTGCGGGTCTTCCGACGGGAAGGCGCTGGCGCGCATTTTGGTGCGCGTTCCACCCGGGTTAATGCAATTTACGCGCAGATGGCGGCTTTGATACTCCTCCGCCAGCACCTGCATCATCCCTTCAGTCGCGAATTTCGAGACGGCATATGCCCCCCAGTTGGCTCGACCTTCGCGGCCTACGCTGGAGGAGGTAAAGACCAGCGAGCCGGACTCGGATTTAAGTAATAAAGGAAGCAATGCCTGCGTCAGGAAAAACGTGCCGTTGACGTTGACCTGCATCACCTGCTGCCAGATATCGGGATCCTGTTCATCCATAGGACGGACTTCTCCCAGCAAACCCGCATTGTGCAGGACACCGTCCAGCCGCGGATAGTGGGCGCTAATCCGGTGAGCAAGCTCCTGGCACACCGCTGGCGTGCAGGTGAGTAAATCGAGGGTATACCACGGGGCCGGAATGCCGCCTGCCGCCTCTATTTCCTGCGCGACGCTTTTCAGTTTCTCTTCATTACGACCAATAAGAATAACGCTCGCGCCATAGTCAGCGTAGGTCAGGGCCGCCTCGCGACCAATTCCGTCACTGGCACCGGTGACCAGAATGATGCGATTTTGCAGCAGATTTTTTTGCGGTTGATAATGCACGGGGACTCCTCTGGCGCGCAGTGACGCAATGACGCCTTCTTTATGACTTTTCGGCTTTATGCCCGAATTAGCATGAGAATTCAATCAGTCTACAGGAGGCATTACTGTAAAATTAACAATTTGCAAATATTTAAACCCCCATGAGGGGATTCCTGAAGCAGGCTCGCAGAGGTAATGTCACGAGCGAGACGCATGGGCAGGGCTGTTGTACACTGCCGTGAAAGAATCGTGGTTAAACAAGGTGGAACGCGTGGAATTACTTTCTCAGTATGGGTTGTTTTTGGCCAAAATCGCAACGGTGGTGATTGCCATTGCGGTGATTGCCGTTCTGATTGTAAACCTGACGCAGCGTAAGCGTCAGCGTGGGGAGTTACGCATTACCCGCCTGAGTGAGCAGTATAAAGAGATGCAGGAAGATATGTCTCTGTCGCTGCTCGATAGCCATCAACAGAAGCAGTGGCTTAAAGCGCAGAAGAAAAAGCATAAACAGGAAGCCAAAGCGGCAAAAGCGAAAGCAAAGCTCAATGCACCGCAAGATGAGGCAAAGCCACGCGTCTATGTGCTCGACTTTAAAGGCAGCATGGATGCGCATGAAGTTTCTTCTCTGCGCGAAGAGGTCACTGCCGTTCTAGCCGTGGCAAAACCGCAGGATCAGGTGGTGGTGCGTCTTGAAAGCCCGGGCGGTGTGGTACACGGTTACGGACTGGCTGCGTCACAGCTGCAGCGCCTGCGTGAAAAACAGATCCCGCTGACCGTTGCGGTGGATAAAGTCGCGGCGAGCGGTGGCTACATGATGGCCTGCGTCGCGGATAAAATTGTGGCGGCACCGTTTTCTATTATTGGTTCAATCGGTGTGGTTGCGCAAATCCCTAACTTTAACCGCTTCCTCAAAAACAAAGAGATCGACATTGAACTGCACACGGCCGGGCAGTACAAACGCACTCTGACGCTGCTGGGGGAAAACACGGAAGAAGGGCGTCAGAAATTCCGTGAAGATCTCAATGAAACGCACCACCTCTTTAAAGACTTTGTGCACCGCATGCGCCCATCGCTCGATATTGAGCAGGTCGCGACGGGGGAGCACTGGTACGGGATCCAGGCCCAGGAGAAAGGACTGGTAGATGAAGTGGGCACCAGCGATGACCTGCTGCTGAACTTGATGGATGGCCGTGAGCTGGTGGGCGTGCGCTTTACGCAGCGCAAGCGTCTGCTCGATCGCTTTACCAACAGTGCGGCAGAAAGTGCCGATCGGCTGTTGCTCCGCTGGCTACAGCGCGGACAAAAACCGTTGCTGTAAACAAAAACGCGAGGCTCAGGCCTCGCGTTTTGCATTAATCAACCAGGTGATATTTCTCTGAAAGCGTATGCGCCAGGTATTTAAACATGTTAAACACGGCGGTGCTTTTCGGGGTAGGTAGCCCCTGTTCGTCAAGGAAGTATTCGCCGCTGAAAACCAGCACGCCATTACGCTGTTCTACGCCGGTGGCTTCAATGCCCGCCAGAGTATCTTCATGATCACGGATAAGCTTGTTTGCTTCGATAAGCAGAGAGACTCGGTCAATTGGTTGGGTCGTATTGTGCATAATCCACTCCTTAAACAGTGACAATAGTCTACGCCGAGGGCGCTTTGGGGGCAAATTTTCCCTGTAATCTGAGGGGATAAGGCGCAGGAGCCTGGCTGGCGTGATTTGCTTTTGCATGCTAATAAAGTTGCGTAACGGATTTTATCAGGTAGAGTGTGCGCTTTCGTCATTCTGGCAACAGAATTGCTTGACATTCGACCGGTAATTCGTCACGAATCATATGAGGCGTGAGAAAAATACCCGAAAACTCAATCACCTGGGCGTCATTTCTCTGACGTTCGGTAAGACAAAGGGGTTGATATCCCCTGACGCAGTCGCAATATCAATGACGCGTCGTCAGTGGAAGGGAAATCAACGTGCGGCGTATTCCTGGAAGAATTAAATTAGGTAAAGGTGAATATGGGTAAAGCTCTCGTCATCGTTGAGTCCCCGGCAAAAGCCAAAACGATCAATAAGTATCTGGGTAATGACTACGTGGTTAAGTCCAGCGTGGGTCATATCCGCGATTTGCCGACCAGTGGCTCAGCCAGCAAAAAGAGCGCAGACTCTACCTCCACCAAAGGGGCTAAAAAGCCTAAAAAGGATGAACGTAGCGCGCTTGTCAACCGCATGGGTGTTAACCCATGGCACAACTGGGATGCACAATACGAAGTGCTGCCCGGGAAAGAAAAAGTTGTTAATGAGCTGAAACAGCTTGCTGAAAAAGCAGACCACATCTATCTCGCAACCGACCTTGACCGCGAAGGGGAAGCCATTGCGTGGCACCTGCGGGAAGTGATCGGTGGTGATGACAAACGCTACAGCCGTGTAGTGTTTAACGAAATTACGAAGAATGCGATTCGTCAGGCGTTTGAAAAGCCGGGCGAACTGAACATTGACCGTGTAAACGCGCAGCAGGCACGTCGCTTTATGGACCGTGTTGTGGGCTACATGGTGTCTCCACTGCTGTGGAAAAAGATTGCCCGTGGTCTGTCCGCAGGCCGTGTGCAATCCGTTGCCGTGCGTCTTGTCGTTGAACGTGAACGCGAAATTAAAGCGTTTGTGCCAGAAGAGTTCTGGGAAGTCGACGCGAATGTCACCACGCCGGGCGGGGATGCTCTGCCGCTGCAGGTGAGCCATCAGAACGACAAGCCTTTCCGTCCTGAAAACCGTGACCAGACCATGGCCGCGGTGGCGCTGCTGGAAAAAGCACGCTATCAGGTTCTGGAGCGTGAAGACAAACCGACTAGCAGTAAGCCTGGCGCACCGTTTATTACCTCTACGCTGCAACAGGCCGCAAGCACGCGTCTGGGTTATGGCGTGAAGAAAACCATGATGATGGCCCAGCGCTTGTATGAAGCGGGTTACATCACCTACATGCGTACCGACTCGACTAACCTGAGTCAGGATGCGGTTAACATGGTGCGCGGCTATATCGGTGACAATTTCGGTAAGAAATACCTGCCGGAAAGCGCTAACCAGTACGCCAGCAAAGAGAACTCACAGGAAGCGCACGAAGCCATTCGTCCTTCTGACGTCTCTGTGTTAGCGGACTCGCTGAAGGATATGGAAGCCGACGCCCAGAAGCTGTACCAGCTTATCTGGCGCCAGTTCGTCGCGTGTCAAATGACACCCGCGCAGTACGATTCCACTACGCTTACCGTCGGGGCGGGTGATTTCCGTCTGAAAGCGCGTGGCCGTATCCTGCGTTTCGACGGCTGGACGAAAGTCATGCCTGCACTGCGTAAAGGCGACGAAGACCGAACGCTGCCGGCGGTGAACAAAGGGGATGAACTCTCTCTGGTTGACCTCGTGCCAGCTCAGCACTTTACCAAGCCGCCTGCGCGCTTTAGCGAAGCATCGCTGGTAAAAGAGCTGGAAAAACGCGGTATTGGTCGTCCGTCAACCTATGCGTCAATCATTTCGACCATTCAGGATCGTGGTTATGTGCGTGTTGAAAACCGCCGTTTCTACGCTGAAAAAATGGGTGAGATCGTAACCGACCGTCTGGAAGCCAACTTCCGCGAGTTGATGAACTACGACTTTACCGCACAGATGGAAGACAGCCTTGACCAGGTTGCCAGTCATCAGGCGGAATGGAAGAAAGTGCTCGACAGCTTCTTCAGCGACTTTACCAACCAGCTTGAAAAAGCGGAGAAAGATCCTGAAGAGGGCGGCATGCTGCCTAACCAGATGGTACTGACCAGCATCGATTGCCCAACCTGTGGCCGTAAGATGGGGATCCGTACTGCGACAACAGGCGTCTTCCTCGGTTGCTCTGGCTATGCGTTATCGCCGAAAGAGCGCTGCAAAACCACCATCAACCTGGTACCTGAGAACGAAGTTCTTAACGTGCTGGAAGGTGACGATGCAGAAACCAATGCCCTGCGTGCCAAACGTCGTTGTAAGAAATGTGGCACGGCGATGGACAGCTACCTGATCGATCCGAAACGCAAATTGCACGTCTGCGGGAATAACCCAACGTGTGATGGTTATGAGATCGAAGAGGGTGAGTTCCGCATCAAAGGCTATGACGGCCCTATCGTTGAGTGCGAGAAGTGTGGCTCGGAAATGCACCTGAAAATGGGGCGTTTCGGGAAATACATGGCGTGCACCAACGACGAGTGTAAGAACACCCGTAAGATTCTGCGTAACGGTGAAGTCGCGCCGCCGAAGGAAGATCCGGTTCCGCTGCCAGAATTGCCGTGTGAGAAGTCTGACGCCTATTTCGTGCTGCGTGACGGTGCTGCCGGGGTCTTCCTCGCGGCAAACACCTTCCCGAAATCGCGTGAAACCCGCGCGCCGCTGGTGGAAGAGCTGCATCGCTTCCGCGACCGTCTGCCTGAGAAACTGCGTTATCTGGCCGATGCGCCACAGCAGGATCCTGAAGGCAATAAAACGGTGGTACGTTTTAGCCGTAAAACAAAACAGCAGTACGTTGCGGCTGAGAAAGAGGGGAAAGCGACCGGCTGGTCCGCCTTCTTTGTCGACGGAAAATGGGTTGAAGGCAAGAAATAATCTTCCCTTACCGTAACTTACCTGTAAAAGGGCCGGACTTCCGGCCCTTTTTTATTACCTTGTTATTATTTTTTGTTCCGTACTATACAGTCAGGCTATAAATGATATAGTGGTTATAGTTAACCCTTTTCTTATTATCAAATCGTCTTAAGCGATTGACCGCGTGCGCTAAATCGGATGGTCTGGCATGAAATTACAGCAGCTTCGTTATATCGTTGAGGTGGTGAATCACAACCTCAACGTCTCTTCTACCGCTGAGGGGTTATATACCTCGCAACCGGGCATCAGCAAACAGGTTCGTATGCTGGAGGACGAATTAGGTATCCAGATTTTCGCTCGCAGCGGTAAGCACCTCACACAGGTGACACCCGCCGGGCAGGAAATCATTCGTATTGCCCGGGAAGTCCTCTCCAAAGTTGACGCTATTAAGTCCGTGGCGGGTGAACATACCTGGCCGGATAAAGGCTCGCTTTATATTGCCACAACGCATACTCAGGCGCGTTATGCGCTGCCAGGCGTTATTAAGGGCTTTATAGAACGTTATCCGCGCGTCTCTTTGCATATGCATCAGGGCTCGCCCACGCAAATCGCTGAAGCGGTTTCAAAGGGCAACGCGGACTTTGCCATCGCGACAGAAGCGCTTCACCTGTATGACGATCTGGTTATGCTACCGTGCTACCACTGGAACCGTTCTATCGTAGTGACCCCGGATCATCCGCTGGCGGGGAAAGGGGCGGTGACTATTGAAGAGCTGGCGCAATATCCTTTAGTGACATACACCTTCGGCTTCACCGGACGTTCTGAGCTTGATACGGCCTTTAACCGGGCGGGATTAACGCCGCGCATTGTCTTTACCGCCACGGATGCTGATGTCATTAAAACCTATGTGCGGCTTGGCCTGGGCGTTGGGGTGATTGCCAGCATGGCCGTCGACCCGGTTTCAGACCCGGATTTGGTTCGTCTTGATGCGCACGATATTTTCAGCCACAGCACGACCAAAATTGGTTTCCGTCGCAGCACCTTCCTGCGCAGCTATATGTATGATTTTATTCAACGCTTTGCCCCGCATTTAACGCGTGACGTGGTCGATACGGCGGTTGCATTACGCTCAAATGAAGATATTGAAGAGATGTTTAAAGACATCAAACTTCCGGCAAAATAATCACTCCCGGTATCTTTCCCTCACGGAAAGATACCGAATTAACTCCTCAAAGCTAAATCATAATTATCATCATCTACATTTTCCCTGCCATATAATGTCATTACCCATTTAATCTGTATGGTTTTAATGTCGTGAATTGGCGACAAAAGTAGAAAGTAATTTACGGCTACGCAAATATTTCTTTTCAATTATTTATTTCTGGTCAAAAGATTGAATATTTCCCACCAATTGATGCGTAAATTCACTGGCTTTTCGGCTAAAGTTTCTTTAGGATTTATCTCAACAGATGATTAATTGTACCAATTGTTTGGTCCTAAATGATAAGCGATATCGATTGTATGAGGTTAGCAATGCCTTCAGGAAGTGAAGAACCGCAAAGGGATCCTGCGCTCAAGCGTAAAGCCTGGCTGGCGGTCTTTCTCGTCTCCGCCCTGTTTTGGGTAGTGGTTGCTCTCCTTGCCTGGAAATATTGGGGTTGAATATGGCAGTGACGGTACGTACAGAAACGGTAAAACAGATGTGTCAGCATCGTGACAGTGGTCACAAAGGACGCAAAGCACCTGCGACCGTTGTCCCCGCGTCCTGGAAACTGACGCCACAGCAGCAAGCCTTTATTGATGTGTTCGCAGAAGACGAACCCAAAAAACAATAATTTAGTTAATTGCGTAATGATGCAAATAGTCTGAATAAAGACTCTGCACCTTTGTACTCTTTAATAAATACACATCAGCAATATAGAACTGAGGGCAAACCTCGGAGCCTTTTTAAAAATAATGCCTGGTGTACCCTATGATGAATAACATGATGTCTCACAAATACTGGTCATGGCTCGGCGTTTTTTCTGTGTCGATCCTGTTCTGGTCTCAGCTCATCTGGCTGGCCTTCCTGTAAATCCAAAACCTCGCTGCGGCGGGGTTTTTTGTTTTCGCACTTCACTGGACCATTCCTAAATTTATCAATTCGGGTTGTTATCAGAACGTTACGACATCTTTGTGTTATCTTTAATTACAGCCCTGATGATTGTCAGGACATCTCTGTAATTAAGGAGGAGCTTATGTCGTTAACCCTACGCGAAGCCAGTAAGGACACATTACAGGCAGAAAACAAAACCTGGCATTACTATAGCCTGCCACTGGCTGCCAGAACGCTTGGGGACATTTCGCGTTTACCCAAGTCCTTGAAAGTTTTGCTGGAAAACCTCTTACGCTGGCAGGATGGCGATTCCGTCACCCTCGAGGATATCCAGGCGCTGGCGGGGTGGCTGAAGAGTGCCCATGCCGACAGAGAAATAGCCTATCGCCCGGCGAGGGTCCTGATGCAGGACTTTACCGGTGTTCCCGCCGTGGTTGATTTAGCCGCCATGCGCGAAGCCGTTAAGCGCCTCGGTGGCGATACGGCAAAAGTGAATCCGCTTTCTCCCGTTGACCTCGTGATTGACCACTCCGTGACCGTTGACCACTTCGGTGATGATGATGCTTTTGGCGAAAACGTACGTCTGGAGATGGAACGTAACCACGAGCGCTATGTCTTCCTGAAATGGGGGCAACAGGCGTTCAGCCGCTTTAGCGTGGTTCCGCCTGGAACCGGTATTTGCCATCAGGTTAACCTCGAATATCTGGGCAAAGCCGTCTGGAGTGAATTGCAGGATAAAGAGTGGGTGGCTTATCCGGATACGCTGGTCGGGACGGATTCACATACCACCATGATTAACGGCCTCGGTGTGCTGGGGTGGGGCGTCGGGGGTATTGAAGCGGAAGCGGCTATGCTTGGTCAGCCGGTGTCGATGCTCATTCCTGATGTGGTGGGCTTCAAACTCACCGGTAAGCTGTCGGAAGGCATTACCGCCACCGACCTGGTGTTGACCGTCACCCAGATGCTGCGTAAGCATGGCGTGGTGGGTAAATTTGTTGAATTCTACGGTGACGGGCTGGATTCGCTGCCGCTGGCCGATCGCGCCACGATCGCCAATATGGCGCCGGAATATGGCGCGACCTGTGGCTTCTTCCCCATCGATGACGTCACGCTGGAATATATGCGCCTGAGTGGTCGCAGTGAAGAGCAGGTCGCGCTGGTCGAGGCCTACACTAAAGCGCAGGGGATGTGGCGAAACCCGGGTGATGAGCCGGTATTTACCAGCACGCTTGAGCTGGATATGGGAAGCGTCGAGGCGAGCCTTGCCGGGCCAAAACGCCCGCAGGATCGGGTCGCGTTACCGGACGTGCCGAAAGCTTTTGCCGCCAGCAATGAACTGGAAGTCAATGTCGCGAAAAAAGATCACCGTCCAATAGACTATGTCCTGAACGGACATCAGTATCAACTTCCGGATGGCGCGGTGGTTATTGCCGCTATCACCTCCTGTACCAACACCTCGAACCCAAGCGTTTTGATGGCCGCGGGACTGTTGGCCAAAAAAGCCGTTGAGCTTGGACTGAAACCGCAGCCGTGGGTTAAGGCTTCGCTGGCCCCGGGCTCTAAAGTGGTTTCAGATTACCTGGCGCAGGCAAAACTCACCCCGTACCTTGACGAGCTGGGATTTAATCTCGTGGGTTACGGATGTACTACCTGTATCGGTAACTCCGGTCCGCTGCCTGAGCCGATTGAAACGGCGATCAAGCAGGGCGATCTTACCGTGGGTGCGGTTCTTTCCGGTAACCGCAACTTTGAAGGGCGCATTCATCCGCTGGTGAAAACCAACTGGCTGGCCTCGCCGCCGCTGGTTGTGGCTTACGCGCTGGCGGGAAACATGAACATCAATCTCACGACAGACCCGATTGGTCACGATCGCAAGAACGAGCCTGTTTACCTGAAAGATATCTGGCCGTCTTCACGCGACATCGCGCGAGCCGTTGAAAAGGTCTCAACCGAAATGTTCCGCAAAGAATATGCGGAAGTGTTTGAAGGCACGCCGGAATGGAAAACAATTAACGTCGTGGGCTCGGATACCTATGGCTGGCAGGATGATTCGACCTATATTCGTCTGTCACCGTTCTTTGATGACATGCTGGCTGAACCTGCTCCGCTTAAAGATATCCACGGGGCGCGTATTCTGGCGATGCTGGGCGATTCCGTTACCACGGACCACATCTCGCCGGCGGGCAGTATCAAAGCCGACAGCCCGGCAGGCCGCTATCTGCAAAGCCGTGGGGTGGAACGCCGGGACTTCAACTCCTACGGATCGCGTCGTGGTAACCACGAAGTGATGATGCGCGGGACGTTTGCCAACATCCGCATCCGCAACGAAATGGTTCCGGGCGTGGAAGGGGGCATGACGCGTCATTTACCTGGCACGGAAGTGGTTTCGATTTATGATGCCGCCGTTAAATACCAGCAGGAAGGCACGCCGCTGGCGGTGATTGCCGGTAAAGAGTACGGCTCCGGCTCCAGTCGAGACTGGGCAGCGAAAGGTCCGCGCCTGCTTGGGGTTCGCGTGGTCATTGCCGAATCTTTCGAGCGTATTCACCGTTCGAATCTTATCGGGATGGGGATCCTGCCGCTAGAGTTCCCGCAGGGCGTCACCCGTAAAACGCTGGGACTGACCGGGGAAGAGCAGATTGATATTAGTGGTCTGCAAAACCTGCAGCCGGGTAAAACGGTTCCGGTGACGTTAACGCGAGCAGACGGTAAAACGGAAGTGCTTGAATGCCGGTGTCGCATTGATACGGCAACCGAGCTGACCTACTACCAGAACGACGGCATATTACATTACGTGATTCGTAAAATGCTGGATTGACGCAGTCAGCCCGGCTCGCGATGGCGATGCCGGGCATCTCGCGATCACTCGCTCAGGAGGTGACCCATTTTGGCGGCTTTGGTATCAAGATAGTGGGCATTTTTCGGGTTACGGCCGACAATCAGCGGAACACGTTCGACGATATTGATCCCCGCTTCGGTCAGGATTTCCACCTTTTTCGGGTTATTGGTCAGCAGACGGACCTCATCTACCCCAAGAAGCTTGAACATATCGGCGCACAGGGTAAAGTCGCGCTCATCGGCGGCGAACCCGAGCTGGTGGTTCGCTTCAACCGTATCGTATCCCTGATCCTGCAGCGCGTAGGCGCGGATTTTATTCAGCAGGCCAATATTACGACCTTCCTGACGGTGATAAAGCAGCACCCCACGACCTTCTTCAGCGATGTGAGAAAGGGCTGCTTCAAGCTGGAAACCGCAATCACAGCGCAGGCTGAACAAGGCATCGCCAGTCAGACACTCCGAATGTACGCGAGAGAGTACCGGCGTCTGTCCTGAAATGTCACCGAACACCAGCGCGACATGATCCTGTCCGGTTGCCAGTTCTTCAAATCCCACCATCAGGAAATCGCCCCATGGGGTTGGCAGTTTGGCTTCTGCCACACGTTTAAGCTGCATGTGATTCTCCAGAGTAGGCTGACACGTTTCGTGCCTTTCGCCTGTTTGGCTTTCTGTATCTGTTCATTTTGCCACAAGCTCAGCACGTTCGCCTAATGGGCGCCATGCTATATGGACGTTAAACGCACGATCCGACATATCCACCCAACAGATGAATTTCAGTTATGATTGTGGTGCTTAGCGAAAAAGGAGAAGACATGCTTTCAATCGCCAGACGTACGGCAGCAGGTGCGGCCATTCTACTTATTATGCCGCTGGCCGTATGGGTTTCAGGCTGGATGTGGCAGCCGGGTCAGAACGCCACATGGCTGAAAACATTATACTGGATAACGGAGACGGTCACCCAGCCGTGGGGAATTATCACGCATGTGATCCTTTGCGCCTGGTTTCTGTGGTGTTTGCGCTTTCGTCTGCGTGCGGCGCTGATGCTCTTTGCGATACTGGGTGGGTCGATCCTCATCGGTCAGGGCGTGAAGTCCTGGGTTAAAGATCATGTCCAGGAGCCGCGTCCTTTTGTCGTCTGGCTGGAAAAAGCGCACCATGTTCCGGTGGATGAGTTCTACAATTTAAAACGTAAAGATCGTGGTGCGCTGGTCAAAGAACAGCTTGCGGAACAGCAGGATATCCCGAAGTTCTTACGTAAACACTGGCAAAAAGAGACCGGGTTTGCTTTTCCTTCCGGCCATACCATGTTTGCCGCCAGCTGGGCGTTACTGGGAGTAGGGCTGCTTTGGCCACGGCGCCGTACGGTCACGATCGCGATTTTACTGGTCTGGGCCACAGGGGTGATGGGCAGTCGTTTGCTACTGGGGATGCACTGGCCGCGGGATTTGGTGGTGGCTACGCTGATCTCATGGCTGCTTGTGACGCTGGCAACATGGCTTGCTGAACGCATCTGCGGTCCGTTAACGCCACCGCCTGTCGAGGAAGAAGAGATCGCCGAAAGGGACCAAAGCGACGCCTGACGGTTGATATTCCGTGTTTTGCCCATAAATCCATGACTGGCTCGTCACTTTTTCCGTTTCGCGCCCGTCACTAAAATGGTAGTTTATAAGGCTGATTGCGGTGAGTTGAACACACTTTATTCGCTTGAACCACATAACGGGAAGTAATGTGAAATATTTACTCATTTTCTTACTGGTATTGGCGATTTTTGTCATTTCAGTCACATTGGGTGCACAAAACGATCAACAGGTGACGTTTAACTATCTGCTGGCGCAGGGCGAGTATCGTGTATCGAGCCTTCTGGCGGTTTTATTCGCCGCGGGCTTTGCGATTGGCTGGCTGGTATGCGGTCTTTTCTGGTTGAAAGTTCGTGTTTCACTTGCGCGCGCTGAACGTAAAATTAAACGACTCGAACATCAAATTGCGCCTGCGTCCGACATTCCGGAAAGCTCTGGTGTGCCGGTCGTCAAGGAATAATCGACTATGCTGGAGTTGTTGTTTCTGCTTTTGCCTGTAGCCGCAGCCTATGGCTGGTATATGGGCCGCAGAAGTGCGCAACAAACAAAACAGGATGAGGCTAACCGACTCTCCCGCGACTATGTTGCTGGGGTGAACTTCCTCCTGAGCAATCAACAGGACAAAGCAGTAGATCTGTTCCTCGATATGCTCAAAGAGGATACGGGCACCGTTGAAGCGCATCTCACCCTGGGAAACCTGTTCCGCTCGCGCGGCGAGGTTGACCGCGCCATTCGTATTCACCAGACCCTTATGGAAAGCGCCTCGTTGACCTACGATCAACGCCTGCTGGCGGTACAACAGCTGGGCCGTGATTACATGGCGGCGGGGCTGTACGACCGTGCAGAAGACATGTTCTCGCAGCTGGTGGATGAAACGGATTTCCGCGTCAGTGCCTTGCAGCAGCTGCTGCAGATTTATCAGGCCACCAGTGACTGGCAGAAAGCCATTGATACAGCCGAGCGTCTGGTGAAGCTGGGCAAAGATAAGCAGCGAGTTGAGATAGCCCACTTCTACTGTGAACTGGCCCTTCAGCAAATGGGCAACGACGACATGGACAAAGCCATGGCGTTGCTTAAAAAGGGTGCCGCCGCTGACCGTAACAGTGCGCGTATCTCCATCATGATGGGGCGCGTCTTTATGGCGAACGGCGACTATGCCAAAGCTGTAGAGAGCCTGTTGCGGGTTATCGACCAGGATAAAGAGCTGGTCAGTGAAACCCTCGACATGCTGCAAACCTGCTATCAACAACTGGATAAGCAGGATGAATGGGTGGCGTTCCTGCGTCGTTGCGTGGAAGAGAACACCGGCGCGACTGCCGAACTGATGCTCTCGGACGTGGTTGAGCAGTATGAGGGCAGTGATACCGCGCAGGTCTATATTACGCGTCAGCTGCAGCGTCATCCGACCATGCGGGTATTCCATAAGCTGATGGACTACCACCTCAACGATGCAGAGGAAGGGCGCGCCAAAGAGAGCCTGATGGTACTGCGCGACATGGTAGGCGAGCAGGTACGAAGCAAACCGCGCTATCGTTGCCAGAAGTGTGGGTTTACGGCGTATACACTTTACTGGCACTGTCCTTCATGCCGGGCATGGTCGACCATCAAGCCAATCCGAGGCCTTGATGGGCAGTAATTTTTAAAAACGATCTATTTTAGTTACAACATACTGATGGGTTTTCAGAACCCATCGAGTCCGTGCGGTTTGCCGGCCAGGCAGGAGAGTAAATCGATTCTGTTAATTTGCAGCGTTGGCAGGTAGAATGCTCGCCGTTTATCTGTTCCGCGCCGCTGCGCGCCCATAGACGAAAAGGGCTGGTCATGACGTCTGTTACTTCCTCCGCTTCCCGCGTAATTACTGATTCTCCTGTTGTTGTTGCGCTTGATTACAATAAACGTGACGCGGCACTGGCCTTTGTCGACGGTATAGACCCTCGCGACTGCCGTCTTAAAGTTGGCAAAGAGATGTTCACGCTGTTTGGACCGCAAATCGTACGCGACCTGCAACAGCGCGGTTTTGACGTTTTCCTCGACCTTAAATTCCACGATATTCCGAATACCACCGCGCACGCCGTGGCTGCTGCTGCAGAACTGGGGGTGTGGATGGTCAATGTGCATGCATCGGGTGGGGCAAGAATGATGACCGCAGCCCGTGAAGCGCTCCTGCCGTTCGGCAGCGACGCACCGTTGCTGATTGCGGTTACCGTGCTGACCAGTATGGATGAGAGTGATTTACGCGATCTCGGCGTGACGTTGTCACCTGCCGAGCATGCAGAGCGTCTCGCGCGCCTGACGCAAAATTGCGGGCTTGATGGTGTCGTCTGTTCCGCGCAGGAAGCCGTGCGTTTCAAATCAGAACTGGGCCAGGCTTTCAAACTTGTTACCCCAGGTATTCGCCCGGCCGGCAGCGAGGCAGGCGATCAGCGTCGCATTATGACGCCTGAACAGGCGCTGGCGGCAGGGGTAGACTATATGGTCATTGGGCGTCCTGTGACGCAGTCTGCTAACCCGTCTGAGACGCTCAAGGCGATCAATGCATCACTGAAAAAGGGGGCATAATGACTGATTCCAACAGTCGTCTGGTCTACTCAACAGAAAGTGGGCGTATAGACGAACCAAAAGCGAAAGCCGAGCGCCCGAAGGGGGACGGTATTGTTCGTATCCAGCGTCAAACGAGTGGACGCAAAGGTAAGGGCGTATGCCTTATCTCCGGCATTGATCTTGACGACGCGGAACTGGTTAAGCTGGCCGCCGATCTGAAAAAGAAATGTGGCTGCGGTGGTGCCGTGAAAGACGGCATTATCGAAATCCAGGGCGATAAACGTGATTTAATTAAATCCCTGCTCGAAGCCAAAGGCATGAAAGTGAAACTGGCGGGCGGCTAAAATAGATGAGCCACGGCATTTGCCGTGGCTCTTTTTTTTACGTGCGTAAGTCAGACCTGAAATGCGTTCTAATATCGCAGTACGGTGGAGGCTTATTTAATAATTATTTGCCGACCTGGTGACCGATAATACCACCGACAGCAGCGCCACCTAATGTACCCAGCGTACTACCATCTGTTAATACCGCACCGCCCAGAGCACCAGCACCGGCACCAATTGCGGTGTTGCGGTCACGTTTAGACCAGTTAGAGCAAGCGCTCAGGGACATTGCTACAGTGATTGCCAGAACAGCGGCGGCTAATTTTTTGCTGGTTAAGGTCATAATACTTTCTCCTGAATTATCGATTCACGGAAAGAGCTACGCTTTAAGTATAGACGAATTGAATACTTAAAAACTGTTTTCCGTGAAAGCTGGTCGCGCAGGCGTTACGTAATCACGCAGGTGATAGTCACTTCCTGTTATATCGCTAACATTAATTTTACGACTTTAAGGCGGGTTAAACAGGTAAAAACTCTTAAAGGAGGGTTAGGAATCATCTCAGACAGTAGGGACATAGGCGCCCGACATTCGGGCGTTTAAAGGACTCAGGGCGACTTTTTAATAATATTGACGATAAGACCGTCATCTTCCAGTTTAATACGATGCTCATCGCTCAAACGTTCGTCGGTAATTACACGGCTAAAGCGAGAGACTGGCCCCATGGTATAAGGGTGAACGGCGCCAAATTTTGAGCTATCAGTCAGCACAATGGCCTCACACTCTTTTTCCAGCACCGCATTCACCACATCAGAACGCATCATATCGCGGCCGGTGAAGCCCGTTTCTGGCTGCCAGCCATCAATACCAATAAAGGCCTTACTGAAATGGACCTGCTGAACATACTGGCGGGTCAGGGGACCAACCATGCTTTCGCTTTTTTTCTGGTAAATGCCGCCCAGCAGGATCACCTCGCAGCGGGTCTCTTTGAGCAGGTGCGCGATATAGCTACTGACCGTGATGATAGTAACGTCTTTCTGTTCGGCAAGCGTGCGCGCCAGTAAGGCATTGCTACTGCCGTTTTCGATAAACACCGTCTCACCATTGTTGACTAAAGACGCGGCAAACTCCGCCAGCTCACGCTTCAGGGCGTAGTTGTTCATCATGCGCGTCTCAACGTCCTCGCTATCGAGCGGGACCGCATATCCATGCGCACGACGCAGGTAGCTCTGTTTCTCCAGCAGGTTAAGATCCTGGCGGATGGTGACTTCTGAAACGCCGGTGGTTTTAGCGAGATCGACTACGCTGACGCGTCCCTGGTCAATGACCATCTGCAAAATGATTTGTTGTCGGGAATTCATAGCATCCAATTAATAAAGCGAAACAGGTTCGGAAACAGCAGGATCAAACTTCCCACGGCGCTTTTGGCTGTCCGTTCTCAGGCGCGTTTTCAGCACCCTTCTGAGCAAGAAGTTCAGACTTCAGGATCTCCAGATTACGGATCGCCGAGTGATAATCGCCTGCCACCAGGATATCCAGCACGGTATCAATACGTTGTGCTACAGCTTGTGCATCAATAGTAGACATAATCTCACCCCAGGTGCGAAAAGGTAATATTTTCAATGATGCAGAAAATGGGATCAAAAGAGAAGGGAAAAAATGCAATAACTAAATCACATAAATGAAAGTGATAAATTTATTCCCCCACATGCTGCGGGCTTAATGAGTGGATTAGTCTAAAACTGCGCGCAAGGCGCTTTTTCTGTGAGGAATTAGACTATGACAGTTATCAACCAGCCTACCTGCACCCTGTTTACCGATACTGAACGTTTCACACAGTTGTCAGCCTACTACGAGGAAGAGCGGCACACCATCTGGATGATGCTGCGGGCGCAACCTCGTCCTTGTTTTAATCATGCGTTAATTGAGGAGATCATGAACCTCTCCTGGCTGGTTCGCCAGTCCGGATATCTGGTCGATTTTTGGGTAACCGGGTCACTGGTTCCTGAAATGTATAATGCGGGAGGCGATTTACAGTTCTTCGTAGAGTGCATTCAAAATGGACGGCGTGAAGCGTTACGCGCGTATGCACGTGCCTGCGTCGACTGTGTGCACGCAGCGTCGCGGGGGTTTGATACGGGCGCGGTCTCTCTGGCAATGGTTGAAGGCAGCGCGCTAGGCGGTGGGTTTGAGGCTGCGCTGGCACACCATTTTGTTCTCTCTCAGCGCGATGCCCGTCTGGGCTTCCCGGAAATTGCCTTCAACCTGTTCCCGGGCATGGGGGCATATTCGCTGGTCGCACGTCGGGCAGGGATGAAACTGGCGGAAGAACTCATCTACAAGGGGGAGTCGCATACGGCAGAATGGTACGAACAACATGGATTGGTCGATGTGCTGTTTGAGCCCGGGCAGAGCTACGTCTCCGTCAGAACCTTCATCGACACGCTGCGGCCGAAGCTGAACGGGGTAAGGGCGATGTTGCGCGCCAGAACCCGGGTACTGCAACTGCCGCGCAGTGAACTGATGGATATCACGGAAGACTGGGTTGATGCGGCGTTTTGCCTCGAGCCAAAAGATATCGCCTATATGGAGCGTCTGGTGATGCTGCAAAACCGCCATCATGGGGCGTTACGCAAAGCCAGTTAACGTTGTTTTCGCGACTGATATCGCTTTAGCCATCGCTCGAATGCGGCAGCGGGCATCGGCTTAGCGAAGAGAAAGCCCTGCCGTTCGTTGACGCCGTTCTTGGTCAGAAAGGCGTCTTCTTTCGCGCTCTCGACCCCTTCAGCAATGACCTGCAGGTTTAATGCCTGTGCCACCGCGACGATGGCCCGCACCAGAGACTGGGAGATCGATTGTTTATGTATATCCCTGACGAAGGATTGATCGAGTTTAATGGCGTCGATAGGGAACCGCGCCAGCTGCGACAGAGACGAGTAGCCGGTACCGAAATCATCAAGATGAATTTGCGCGCCAAGTTTGCTGAACTGCTGGATCACAGAGAGCGCCAGCTCTTCGTTTTCGATAAGACAGCTTTCCGTGAGTTCAACGTCGATGGGGCAGTATTCAAAATCCAGATCCTTCAGCGCCTGCTTTAAATCGCTGAAAATGGTCTGGTCGGCCAGCTGACGTGCGGAGACGTTGACCGCCACGCGCAGGTTAATCCCCTTATCGCGCCATTTAGCCACCTGGCGCACCACATCAAGCATCACCCAGCGGCCCAGCGGGACAATCAATCCCGACTCCTCGGCATAAGAGATAAACTCCAGCGGAGGGATCAAACCGCGCTCCGGCGACTGCCAGCGCACCAGCGCTTCAAGACTTCGGATTTCACCCCGCCAGGTAATTTTAGGCTGGTAGTGAATCAGAAGCTGATCGTTATCCAGCGCTTTACGCAGGTTGGTATCCAGCCAGAGATATTCGAATACGCGCTGGTTCATCTCAGGTGAGAAGACGCAGAACTTGCCCCGGCCATTCTCTTTCGCCGTGTACATGGCGGTATCGGCATTACGGATGACGCTTTCCCTGTCGTTACCGTGCTGGGGCGCGAGGGCGATACCGAGCGAGCAACCGGTGTAAATTTCTATCAGGCCGATTCTGAACGGCTGGCGCAGACGGGTTAAGATCCGCGACGCCATCGCTTCCAGAGAGCCCTGAGAGGTATCTGTGGCCATGACAATAAACTCATCACCGCCAAGTCGCGCCAGCACCTGACCGTCATCCAGACAGCTCAGAATGGCCAGAGCGACAGCCTGCAATAGCTGGTCGCCAAACATATGCCCGTAGGCATCGTTGACCTTTTTAAAATTATCCAGATCGAGATACACCACGCCTACCTGCGTTTCACCGCGGCTGGCGATGGCATCAGAAATCAGTTCGTGGATCGCATTACGGTTTGGCAAACCGGTGATGGTGTCGGTATTGGCCAGCACGCGCAGACGCTCCTGGGCGCGGCGCTCCTCGGTAATGTCGGTGCCGGAACAGATAAGGAAAATTTCATTTTTGCCGCTGCCGCTATGAACAAACTTGTTTCTGAACAAAAACAGCCGTTGCCCTTTACGCGTTTTGATCCAGCGTTCGACCTCGTAGGAGCTGCCGTTGCGAAAAAAACCGGTGATATTGCGCTTTGAAGCTGCCGCTTCGCTGCGGCTCATAAACAGCTTGAACACGTTCTGGCCAATAACTTCTTGTTCTTTCAGACCGGTATATTCTTCACTCAGCCGGTTAAAACGCTGAATATTGCCGTTATGATCGAGAATAACGATGACGGAGTTGGCTTCAGAGACAACCTGTTCAGCAAAAGAGAGGCCCTGAGCCAGGTCACGGGCCACGGAGGGCGTATCGTTCCACGCTGACGCGGTGCCGGCCCATTCATTTCGGGTTATTTTGCGCCCCACAAGATGAACCGGGACATCTTCCCCGTACAACGAGAGCGTCATGGAGATGCTGGAGGTAATGACGGTTAACTGGCGGATGAGTTCGGCTTGTTCATCACCCAGCGCCACCACCTCAGTCACATCGGCATTTTCGCTGGCGGCAAGGTGCAGAGCATTGCTGTCAGCTGTCATTCGCCACCAGGGGCTATGCGTACCCATGTAACGAAACAGCAAATTCTGCTCCAGATCGTCCATCATGTTTTCTCCCGCAGCTGCTCATTAGCGCACAAATTATTCATTTGCCGTCGACTTTTCCGTTGTGAAACAGCGGCAACCCCAAAATGAACGTCGTGTTTTTTCCCGGTTTTCTTATAAAAAACGCGTCTGGCGAAAAAGGGTATTTATTGTATAAAAATTCACGTAACCGAATATAACGGCACTCTTTTACTGTAGATAATTATGGCAATTTTGGGCGGGAAGACGCTGAAAATAGTACGAAAAAATAATGATTTTGCGGCGGGGGTTCAAAAGAAAAATTGTCGGCGCTTCCCGAAGGGAAACGGCCGACAATTTAAGCGGTTATCAGGCGACCGGGCGCGCGATAACGCTGCGGGTTTCCATGCGAACTTCAGCGATGTTTACGTCAATCACGTCTGTGACTTTGTAAACTGTTT
This sequence comes from Enterobacter sp. WPR_3_1, assembly GCF_003635055.1. NCBI lineage: Bacteria > Pseudomonadati > Pseudomonadota > Gammaproteobacteria > Enterobacterales > Enterobacteriaceae > Enterobacter > Enterobacter sp. WPR_3_1. The sequence continues at coordinate 979,676 of NZ_RBXU01000008.1, forward strand.
CGCCTTTGATTTGCACAGTACCATTTTCCTGGCTGCAGACCAGTTCGTCACGGACGGCATGCAGGAACGGGGCAGGGATAAAGGCGACGGCACCGTTATCCACCAGGCGAACGCGCATACCGCCCCGGCTGATATCAATGATTTCTGCGGCGAAGCGAGTATCTGTACCCGCTTTATCCTGCAGGTAGCGTGCGTACAGCCAGTCTCCCACGTCACGTTCCGCCATACGGTTCAGGCGACGTCGTTCGGCCATCTGCAGGGTGGTGTCATTTTGCGGACGCGCAATGGACTCACCCTTAATGATCGCCTTCAGCAGACGGTGGTTGACCATGTCACCATACTTACGAATAGGTGACGTCCAGGTCGCGTAGGCTTCCAGGCCGAGGCCAAAGTGTGGACCCGGCTCGGTGCTGATTTCAGCAAAGGACTGGAAACGACGGATACGGCTGTCGAGGAAACCGGATGGCTGTGCATCCAGCTCGCGGCGCAGCTTACAGAAGCCCTGCAGCGTCAGCACTTCTTCAGGGTCAACGTGCACATCGTGGTTCTTCAGCAGGGCCGCCAGCGCTTCGGTATTGGCCGGATCAAAACCGGTGTGGACGTTGTAAATACCAAAGCCCAGCTTGTCACGCAGGACGCGAGCGGCACAAATGTTGGCAGAAATCATCGCTTCTTCAACAATGCGGTTCGCAATGCGACGCGGTTCGGCCACGATATTCAGCACTTCGCCTTTTTCACCCAGCACAAAGCGATAGTCCGGACGATCCTTAAAGACCAGCGCATGGGTTTTACGCCACTCGCCGCGGTTCAGACAAATGCGGTGCAGCAGGCGGATCTGTGCGGCAATCGCGTCTGATTCCGGTTTCCAGGTGCCGGTATTCTCAAGCCAGTCGGAAACATTGTCGTAGGCCAGCTTGGCTTTCGATTCGATGGTTGCGGCAAAAAATTCAATATCGTCTTCGATCGCGCCATCGGCGGCGATGGTCATGCGGCAGGCAAGGACCGGACGCACTTCATTTGGACGCAGTGAGCAGAGGTCATCTGACAGTTCGCGCGGCAACATGGGGATGTTGAAGCCCGGCAGGTAGTTAGTGAACGATCGGACTTTTGCCATATCGTCCAGCTTGCTGCCTTCAACGATCCAGGCGGTGGGATCGGCAATGGCGACGGTCAAATGCAATTTGCCATCAGCGCTCTCTTCCGCATACAGCGCATCATCCATATCTTCTGTGCTGGCGCTGTCGATAGTGACAAACTCCAGGGCAGTGAGGTCGCGACGCGTCAGGCCTTCGTCCTGCATTTCAGTCGCTACGCCGTCTGGCGCTTCTTTCTCAAGATTATGGCGTGCAAGCGTCACCCACCATGGCACGAAATGGTCGTCGCCAAAAGTGATGAACTGGGTCAGTTCAGCATAAAAGCCACGATCGCCTTTCAGAGGATGACGGCGCATTTCTGCTACGGCCCAGTCACCTTCTTTGAAATCATGCTCAACACCACGGGCGGCGCGGCAAGGAATGGCATCTTTCAGCAGGGGATGATCCGGCACGATAGAAAGACGATCGTCTTTTCGCTGGACCTTGCCCACGAAGCGGGTCAGGAACGGTTCGATCAGTTCTTCCGGCTCGGCGGACTCTCGTTCCTTTTCGGTATGAATGACGGCCGTAATGCGGTCGCCATGCATCACTTTCTTCATTTGCGGTGGCGGAATGAAGTAGCTTTTCTGCGCATCAACTTCAAGGAAGCCAAAGCCCTTTTCCGTGGCTTTTACGACCCCTTCTGCACGCGGCGTCTGGGAATGCAGTTGCTGTTTAAGCTGCGCTAGCAGCGGGTTGTCCTGAAACATAATGTTCTATTTTCGTAGCCATTGAGCGGCTGACAGTTTTACGCGATTCTCACTGTCACAGCAAGCGGTCTTTGGGTAATTAGTATGGTTATTCCCCTTTGCCAAACGCGACTTTCAGGCGTTCAAGCCAGCCATCCATCGCGCTCCGGGTGAGCAGTTTTATCGCCCGTACCGCAGGCAGTCCTTGTTCAGTGAGCGGGGTGAACTGTGCGGCACTGAAGCGGTCCGGAGAACGCGTCAACAAGTCGATTGCCGCCGAAAGCGCCGGCGAATCAAGAGAAATATCATCATGGCTGTTTACCAGGATCTCACCTGTCAGGTCGAGCAGGATGGGCTCATGGCTGAGTACCGGCGTCAGCGCTTCAAGGGCGGGTTCGGCCTGCCAGCGGGAAAGCGATTCAAGCTGATGCGCGCTGGCATAACGCAGTTCAACGACAGGTAAAAGCGCCACCCAGGACTCAGGAGCGGCTGGCAGCGTGTGCGGCTGAATATGATGGCCGGGCAGCCAGCGTACAGGATGCCCCAGCAGGGCCTGAAAGACGGCCACCACGCGTGCCTGAAAACCGATAAAGCCGATAATCTGATTAATAAGCACCATGTCGTAGGTTGTCAGGCCCACCTCATCAAGCTGCTGCTGTGCTTTATCATCGATGACATCAGGTGAGCTGGCGAGCTGACGGGCGTACTGGGTGATTTGTGCCAGGCGGCGGTTACTTTCGCGTGAGGAGTCAGGGCCGGGAAGCGGGGCGAGGAGGGCGGCATAGTGGTTACACAACCGTTGGACGCCACAGGCCTGCGCGACCGTTAATGCAGTACTCAATCTGTCGTAGGCGCTGAGCGTATGCAGCCGGTTAACGGAGATTGAGAGCGGAAACAACAGGTGGCATAAGGTTCTGGCAGGGGTGAGCCAGCCAGTACAGGCGGCGACAATCTCGTCAGGCAGGGCTAAATCGAGCAAAAAACGATCGTCGACGTTAGCGGCTTCGGGCACCAGAGGCAGAACATCCGTCTGCGCGTGGTTTGACTGGGTTTCGTGGTACCAGTGGCCTTTGCCGGAAAAACGGCGTTGTTCCATGGGCGTTCCTTGATCTCAAAATGGCGATCAATATCCTGGCGTAAGGCAGATGTGGGGAAAAATATTGTTAGGTGATAACAAATAGCTGAACGGAATAACGAAGGGGTCGGGCGGAGGAAGGAAAACTCTCTTCCCGTGAGGGAAGAGAGTCACAGCTTATTTAATTTCCAGCTCGTTCATTGCAGCGATGTTGAAGCCGCCGTCAACGTGAACCACTTCGCCGGAGATACCCGCGGAAAGGTCAGAGCACAGGAACGCTGCAGAGTTACCCACATCTTCAATGGTAACGGTACGACGAATCGGCGTAACCGCTTCGCAGTGCGCCAGCATTTTACGGAAATCTTTGATACCGGAAGCTGCCAGGGTACGGATTGGACCCGCGGAGATAGCGTTCACACGCACACCTTCTGGACCCATCGCGTTCGCCATGTAGCGGACGTTTGCTTCCAGAGACGCTTTAGCCAGACCCATAACGTTGTAGTTAGGGATAGCACGTTCTGCGCCCAGATAGGACAGGGTCAGCAGAGCTGCGCCTGGGTTCAGCATCGCACGGCAAGATTTAGCCATTGCCACGAAGCTGTAGGAGCTGATGTCGTGAGCGATTTTGAAGCCATCACGGGTTACCGCGTTCACGTAGTCGCCGTCCAGCTGATCGCCAGGAGCGAAGCCGATGGAGTGAACGAAACCGTCGAATTTCGGCCATGCTTTTGCCAGTTCAGCAAACATGCCATCGATGCTTTCGTCTTGTGCAACGTCGCATTCCAGAACAAGGCTGGAACCCAGCTGCGCGGCAAACTCTTCTACACGGCCTTTCAGCTTGTCGTTCTGGTAGGTGAACGCCAGCTCAGCGCCTTCGCGATGCATAGCCTGTGCGATGCCGTATGCGATGGACAGTTTGCTGGCAACGCCAGTTACCAGAATGCGCTTACCGGAAAGAAAACCCATAGATTTAATCCTTATATTCATTGCTTATTTTTTGCCTTGTAAATCATAGCATTACAGGCAACATTTCAAAGTCATTCGAAATTAGCTCGAAATTATATCCCACTCAGTGCCCCTTGTGTCACGCTATTTCTCGCTCAAAGCCCGTGACGTATGTCATGGAAGGGGGTGAGCGAACGCGTTATCACGCTGTTTCACAGGCATCCGTCCATTATATCACTGCGCGGCCGGTTCGCCTCATCCAACCAGAGGCGGGCGTTTTTGCGCAAAATGATCCGTTCAGTGGATTTTACGTATTACAATCCAGTTAGAGTCAAAACATGAAAGAAATCATTAACAAACACGTTATAGACTGGGTTGAAGATAATATTTTATCTCTGGAGCATATCGATCGGCTGGTCGTAAAAACGGGTTACAGCAGAAGGACGCTCGAAATCTGGTTTAAACACCAATTCCACCAGTCGCTGGGTGAGTATATGCTCAGGAGACGAATGAGCTATGCCGCGTCTTTATTAAGGATGACGTCGCTGCCGGTCACCGAAATCGCTCACATTTTTCAGTATCATAGTGGACAGGGTTTTGCCCGCGCGTTTAAGAAATTGACCGGGAAAACACCGTCTCAATATCGAAGCGATGAAATATGGGACTTCCAGTGTTACCATCCTTCACTGTTATTAGAAGGGCTCCGTAAACCTGACGTGAAGATATGTCGGCTGGCGCGGACGTTTTCCTATAACGATACCCTGACGGAATATGATCATATTTTTAATCCTGCGATACAGGATGTGACCAAAAGACTGAGAAAACTTTTGCTTGATCATCGTGGGGAGGTAAAAGAAATCGCCATCAGGGGACGGCGTCCAGAAGGCCTGGATAAAAGCCGGGAAAACATGGCTGAAGTCATAATTGATTATCTGTCACCGGATAATACGTCGCACCAAAAACAGGAATATCATTTTTCCGGTAAATATGCCGTTATGCGGTATGACGGTAGCTGGTGCGCCTACGGTAAGCTCAGCAAAAAGAACTATTTTTATAACCGCTATAGACACCAGAATCTCGCCGTTCCTGCCTCTCATGTGGCAGGCCAGACGGAGCTGGCAACGAGCCTTGCGCTTTCGGAATCGGTTTATCAGACGTTTCAGAACAATAAGCGGCTGTATGTAGACTTCAATAGCCACGGCGATGTGGTGAATGTCAGCACATGGCGCTAGCGTTGCCTCTGGCCTTGCCGGTAAGAGTGATCTCACTGGTGAGTAAAGCGCAGTAGGGAATATCCCGGTTCGGTACGACATCGACCGGGATAATCCACTTCAACAGACTGAGGTCGGTTAACTGAAGCATCTGAAAAGAGGGTGGCAAGCCTGACCGGTTTGCCCCTCGATGTTAAGCAGAGAATGGTGTAAATCGCTCTGCCGTTTCACGTCTTTTATTTATGCGGTATTAATGAACATGAATAACATTACGTTGGCTGAGAAAATGATCGTGCTGTCCGGTGCGCTGCTGTTTGCACTGATGATCGCGGTGAACTCCTTTTTTGTTAATGATAATCCAGGTTTCAGGGTACCCATGACAACCTATTTGATCGTCATGATTGCGCTATTTTTTCTGGATACCATTATCTCTATTTTTATCCAGATGCAGTATGCGTCTGACCGATCTCATTTATCCCTGTTAATCCTGAGCATGGCGTTTCTGAGCGGTCTCATCTATTTCATAGAAACGATTATCGTCATTCAGCTTCCTGAAGACGCAGGGTTAACCCATACGCTAAAAACTAACGATACGGCGGTATTTTATTTTTTCCGCCAGTTAAGTTTTATTTTTTTGCTGGGGCTTGCTGTATGGGTGGAGAAACACACGGCACGGCGACGGTTCACATTACGGAATAAGGTCTGGCTGGCGCTAATATCGTTAATCCCCCTGGTTATGTTCCCGGTGCTGGCCCATGCGTTGAGCAGTTACAATCCAACCTGGACATTAACGATAGCCGCGTATCGCCCCGATCAGTATCATCCTGTCTGGGATGTCCGCTACGTTAACGCTCTGATAGTTCTCTGGTCGGCCCTGGCCTGCTACATGACTTACGTGACACGCTTTTCATCTGGCGTCTGGAACAGCATCATCGTGGTGTGCCTTTCTGCGATCACCTATAACTTTTTCCTGCTCTTACTCGATACGTATAACCTGTCGCTCTGGTATATCAGCCGGGCGGTAGAAGTGTTCAGTAAACTATTCGTTATCTGTACCTTACTGTTACATGTCTTCAGCTTGCTGAGATTTTTTGGCGATCGGGTTAACCGCGATCCCCTTACGCAGATCTTCAACCGCAAGTATTTTTTTGAGGCACTTCAGCGGCTCCGCATGCTCAGAACAGAAAAGGGCACCAGCATTATGATGCTGGATATCGATAACTTTAAGACCATTAATGACACCTGGGGACATCCTGTGGGGGACCGCGTCATTCTGGCGGTCGTGGATATTATTAAAGACAGTATTCGTGATAACGACGTCTTTGCCAGACTGGGAGGTGAAGAGTTTGGCCTGCTGTTGCCCGACACGGACAGGAGTATGGCCGTAGCCGTCGCAGAACGTATTCGCAAGAATGTTGAGCAACGCACCGGGCAGGGTAACCTGTACGCGGTGCCTCTAACGGTAACGTTAAGTATTGGCGTGTGCTCAGCCATTCAGGAAAACGTCAACAGTAGCGATATCATTCGTGATGTGGATGAAGCACTGTATGAGGCCAAGCACGGTGGTAAAAACAGAACCGTGTGCAGACAGGCCGCAGGGTCGGTCTGATCCGGCGTTGCGCGCCTCCCGCGGTGTGATTTACGCGCAAGAAAAAACGGGGTTATAACACAGGGATGTAAATATCAAAGTTAACGCGCTCATCGCTGCAGGCGTTAAAACGCATTAAATGAATGCCATCGCGCAGCGTCAGGCGGTTCGTCACCATTGCCTTAACAAACGCAATTTTGTTATAGGCGCTATAACATTCCCAGCTGCCTTCAAAGGACATTTTTGCATATTTTCCGGTAAGTAAAAGTGTGTCTTTCTTTGTTGTTTTAGTGCTGTCTAAACAATATGAAATTAAGACTTCTACCAGATAGGAACGGCTTTTACCCAGACGTTCTGGTCGGCGCGGCACTATGGCAAGCTGTTGGATCCGATCGCGATTCTCAAGCAGGAGTTTTTTGATTTTTTTAGTGACATCGTGCACCGCTGTATCAAAAAGATGATCGTGCTCTATAATCTCATGGGTATACGGAAAAATCTCATTGAGTTCACAGAGTGTTATTTTGGGTGTTTGAAGATCGTCTAATAAAAATGAGGGCTGAAGGATATCAAAATCCCACTCTTTTGCATTTCTGTATTCAGAAGGGGTGAGTCCCGTCATCTTTTTAAAGGCTCTTGAAAACCCCTGGCTGCTTTGGTAGTGAAATAAATAAGCAATGTCCGTAACGGGAAGCGACGTCATTCTGAGCATGATGGCCGCAAGGCTCAGCCTTCTCCTTAGGATGTACTCACCTAAAGAGAGGTGATATTTCTCTTTAAACCATGTTTCGATGGTTCTTCTGCTATACCCGGTATCTTTAACCAGTTGATCAATATGTAAAATAGAAAAGTTATTTTCCTCTACCCAGGTGAGAATATATTTACTAATACTTTCTTTCAATCGATATCTACAGCGTGTGGCGTCATGACGTAATTAATAAATTGCCGGTGGGGCTTATGCCAAATACTCGCGTTATTGCGGTGGGATTCTGGCAATGACCTTAATTTCAAAATCAAAGCCCGCAAGCCAGTTTACCCCCACAGCCGTCCAGTTCGGATAAGGGGGGCGGGGGAACGCTAATTTTTTGGCTTCCATGATGGTTGAAAACTGATTTTCAGGATCGGTATGAAACGTCGTCACGTCGATCACATCATCAAACGTACATCCCGCGGCAGAAAGCGTAGCCTGGAGATTATCAAAAGCCAGTTGTACCTGAGCGCCGAAATCCGTTTCAGGTGTGCCGTCGCTGCGGCTTCCAACCTGGCCTGAGACAAATAACAGATCGCCAGAGCGAATGGCAGCAGAATAGCCATGTTCTTCATAGAGGGCATGACGATTAGCGGGAAATACAGGTTCACGTGGGTGCATGGCATTTCCTTTTCGATTGGGGGTATTGTTGAGATCACGCGGTCGTATTAACATACGTGGCGTATGTCAAAATCTAAACCACATACGCCACGTATGTCAAACGGAAAAACACAACGTAACCAAGGACGTCTTATGGCTGCAAAAAGCCGTGCCGAAACGGCCCAGGAAAATCGCGAAAAAATGATTCAGGCAGGGCGCAAAGCTTTTGCCGAGAAAGGCTATGCCGCAGCCTCCATGGATGAGTTGACCGCAAGCGTGGGGTTAACACGTGGAGCGCTATACCATAATTTCACTGACAAGAAAGGCTTGCTGGCTGCGGTGGTCGCCCAGATAGACAGCGAAATGGCACGAAAGGCGAAGGCAATTGCCGCCAGCGCCGAGAATGACTGGGAGCGACTACTGGCCGAAGGCGTCGCTTACATCAAAATGGCGCTCGATCCGGAAGTGCAGCGTATTGTACTGCGTGATGGTCCGGCTGTTCTGGGGGACCCGGCCCACTGGCCCAGCCAGAATAGCTGCCTGGAATCTACCCGTCAGACCATAGAAAAAATGATTGAATGCAAGGTCCTGAAAGACATGGATGCAAACGTCGCTGCGCAGCTGTTAAATGGCGCTGCGCTCAATGCTGCACTGTTGATAGCCGCCAGTGACGATCCGCAGAAGACGTTGCCACATGCGATTGAGGTGTTTGTCCTGCTTGCAAGCGGGTTACGCCATCAGTGAAAGGAAAGGGTTAACGCGCGCGAGCTGCTATTAAACCCTTAAAGGAATGGGTGTGCCGGGGGCATTTTTTCGGATAAGGGGCGTTAAAACGCCGCGAGGATTTCGCGTGTGATGAGCGTTGTTAATCCGCCCCTTGCACCAACGCGCTAGCGATCTTTTCTCCACGCGTCCGCAGTTAATGCTTCACCGAAATGGCCGGCAATCAATCGCTTAGTCAGTTCATGAAGCGGAGAGGCCATAACATCTGCGGTACTGCCACGTTCAACAACCTCACCCTGATGCATGACCATCACCTGGTCGCTGATGTGTTTCATCATCCCCAGATGTTGGGTCACGTAGATATACGAGATACCCTGTTTTTCCTGTAATTCGAGCATCAGGTTAATTAACTGCGACCGCATCGACATATCCAGCGAGGCGAGCGCTTCGTCGGCGATGATCACTTTCGGGCGCAATATCAGCGCACGCGCGAGCCCAAGACGCTGTTTCTGGCCGGGGGCGAGCATGTGCGGGTAATAGCTCTCGTGATCGGGCAGCAGCCCAACCATCCGCAGGGTTTCAAAAACGCGTTTGCGTCGCGCTTCTGGCTCGAGATCGGTATTCAGACGCAGCGGAAAATCGAGGATTTGCGAAATACGCTGACGCGGGTTGAGCGATGTCGACGGATCCTGGAAGATCATGCGGATACGCTGGCTGCGGAAAGAGTAATCACCGAATTCCAGCGGATGGTCATCTATCAGCACTTCGCCGCCGGAGGGTTCAACCATGCCTGCCAGCATCTTCGCAAGCGTGGATTTACCGGAACCGTTCTCACCGATGATCGCCAGCGTCTGTTTTTCGCGCAGGGTAAAGCTGAGCGGCTTCACGGCTTCAACGGTCTGACGATGGAACAGCCCGGTACGGTAGCGAAAGGTCTTACTCAGGTTACGGACTTCCAGTAAGGTTTCGACCATTTCACTCTCTCTCCATGTTCAGCGGGAAATGACAGGCATATAGATGATTTTTGGCCCCTGTCAGGCGTGGCGTCTCAATACATTTACGCTGCGCATACGGGCATCGCGGCCCCAGACGACAGCCAATCGGCAAGGACTCCAGCAGCGGGATAGCCCCGGGCAGGGTGTTCAGGCGACTCTTGTGTGGCATGGCGCTGCCAAAATCTGGAATGGCGCGGATCAGCGCCTGCGTATACGGATGATGCGGCGCGGTGATGAGGTCTTCACTCGGGGCGGTTTCGACCGTCTGCCCGCAGTACATCACATCAATCTTATCAGCCCATTTGCTGAGCATTTGCAGGTCGTGACTGATTAACAAAATGGTGGTGTTGTTGTTCTGGTTCAGACGCGTCAGCAGGCGGAAAATCTGCGCCTGCGTGGTCGGTTCCATCGCGTTGGTCGGTTCATCCGCAATCAGCAGACGCGGCTGATTGGCCAGCGCGATGGCAATCATCACTTTCTGACACTCACCGTCGGTCAGTTCGTACGGAAAACTGCGCATGGCATCTTTATGATCTTTGATCCCGACGCGGTGCAACAGCTCAATAGCACGACGCTTACGCCAGCCAAACCGCTGCCACCAGCGGCCTTTATAGGTCCACCCGGGAATGTTCTGCATCAGCTGTTTGCCCACGCGCTCGGACGGGTCAAGACAGGATTGCGGCTCCTGGAAAATCATTGATACGTTATGGCCGACCAGCTTGCGACGCTCGCGAGGAGAGAGGCGTTGCAGGTCGATATCATCAAAACGCATACGGTCAGCGGTGACGCGCCAGTTATCCTTCGCCACACCACAGATGGCTTTGGCGATCAGGCTTTTCCCTGAACCGGATTCACCCACCAGCCCGCGAATTTCACCCTCAGCAAGGGTGATACTGATGCGATCGACGGCTTTCACCCAGCCTTCACCGGTTTTGAACTCGATGGTCAGGTTGCGAATATCAAGAAGCGGCATTATTGCACCCCCGCATTAATTGCACGGCGAATACCATCGCCCAGCAGGTTGACAAGCAGCACACTCACCATAATGGCTGCGCCCGGTAACATGACTGTCCACGGCGCAACGTAGATAAGCTCGAGCGCGTCACCGAGCATCGCGCCCCATTCAGGCGACGGCAGCTGCGCGCCGAGATCGAGAAAACCAAGCGCCGCGATGTCCAGAATCGCCATCGACAGGGCGCGGGTGATCTCCGTGACCAGCCCGGCAGCGATGTTCGGCAGTACGGCAAACCAAAGGATGTTTAAGGTTGTTGCACCGTCCAGGCGAGCTGCGACGACATACTCTTTTTCCAGTTCGTCATGCACCATGCTGTATACCGAACGCACGATGCGAGGGAGGATCGCCAGCCAGACCGCGAACATGGCATGCGACAGGTGTGGCCCGACAAACGCCACCACAATAATGGCCAGCAGCAGGGACGGAATAGAGAGCAGGGTGTCGAGAATGTGGTTCAGTGCCGCCGAGCGCAGGCCATGCGTCGACCCGGCAAAGATGCCGAGCGCCAGACCGCAGATGGTGGCAGCAAACGTCACCACAAATGCACCGCCGACCGTCGGCGCCGCGCCGCTCAACAGGCGGCTCAATACGTCACGCCCGAGGTCGTCCGTACCGAGGAAGAAAGAGACTTCACCGTAGCGCGACCAGGATGGGGGCAGCAGTTGATAGCCAAGGAACTGCTGATCAATACCATAGGGCGCAAACCAGGAGCCAAAAACGCAGAGCAACACCAGCCCGGCGAAGCCATAAAGGCCAATCATTGCCGTGGTGTCACCATAGAATTTACGCCACACGGTACGCAGCGCACCGGGCGTGCGCTTTTCACTGTATACGTTATCGTAGGGCATACCATTCCTTATGCTTCAACGGGTTGGCCATAGCACCCAAAATATCGGAAATCACGTTAACAATAATCACCAGAGAGCCAATCACCATGACGCCCGCCGAAATGGCGGCGTAGTCCTGCTGGCGGATAGCATTGATCAACCATCGTCCCAGCCCCGGCCAGCTGAAGACCATTTCGGTAATCATCGCCAGAGTGAGCATGGTGGAAAACTGGAGCCCCAGTCGCGGGATAACAGGCGGCAGGGCGTTATGCAGCACATTACGGCGCAAGATAGTCAGGCGCGATAAGCCGCGCGTGGCGGCCGCTTTGACATAGTTCTGATCAAACACCTCGATGGTGCTCAGGCGCATCAGGCGGATCACTTCGGTTGTCGGTGCCACCGCCAGCGTCAGTACCGGCAGGACCATATGGCGTACGGCGCTGACGATCATCTCATGTCGCCAGGCTGAATCAGACAGCCAGGCGTCAACGATAGCAAACCCGGTCACCGTTTTTACCGTATACAACAGGTCAAAACGGCCAGAAACCGGCAGCCAGCCCAGGTTGAGGGAGAAGAAAAGCGTCAGCAGCAGCGCCAGCCAGAAGATCGGGATCGAGAAGCCGAGCAGGGCGAGGGCGCTGATAAATTTATCCTGCCATTTGTTGCGATAAATCCCTGCCAGCATCCCTACCGGAATACCAACCATTAAGGCAAAACCGAATGCCAGAATGCACAGCTCCATTGTCGCCGGGAAAACCTCTTTCAGCTGCTCGGAGATGAGCTGTCCGTTGATGCTTGAAACACCGAAATCCCAGTGCAGCAGACCGTTAAACCAGAAGAGCCACGCATCCCACAGCGACGACCCCTGAAGCGGGGCGTGCGGGGTGAAATAGCTCAGACTGAAACCAACAAAGGTCAGGAAAAAGAGCGTCACCAACAGCAGCAGAAGGCGGCGCAAGGTAAAAATGATCATGGTTTTTTCACCTCTTGTTCTTTTTCGCGAGACACGCCAGCGAAGGAGGCGTTGCCGAACGGACTCAACACCAGGCCTTTAATATCATAGCGATAGGCCTGCAGGCGCAGGGACGAGGCCAGCGGTAGCACGGGCAGCTCTTCGGCAAGGATCTTCTGCGCTTCATCATAGGCGTCTATGCGTGACGCCAGCTGTTGGGACGCCAGCGCTTTTTGCAGCACGCCGTCAAATTCCCGGTTGCACCAGTGGGCGTAGTTGGTCTGGGAGTTAATCGCCGCACAGCTCAGCAACGGACGGAAGAAGCTGTCCGGGTCATTACTGTCGGTCGCCCAGCCTGTCAGGGTTAAATCATGGTTCATATCCATCAGGCGCGCCTCCTGGAAACGACCCTCAACCGGCACGATGATCACTTTCACCCCCACCTGCGCCATATCTGCCTGCAACAGCTCGGCGGTCTTCAGCGGGCTTGGGTTCCAGGCCTGAGAGCTGGTCGGTACCCAGAGTTGCAGCGTCAGGTTTTCCGCCCCCAGCGCTTTCAGCTGTTCACGCGCTTTTGCCGGGTTGTATTCCGTAATTTTAGCTTCACTGTCATAGGCCCACGAGGCTCGCGGCAAAATAGAGGCGGCGGTTTCTGCCGTACCGTAATAGATCGACTGCATCAGACGCTGGTTGTTGATGGCCAGCGCCAGCGCATGGCGTACGGCAGGGTTGTTCAGTGGCGCCTTATCGGTATTAAACGCCAGATAGGCGATGTTCATGCCGGGGCGTAACGTCAGGCGCAAACGCGGATCGTCGCGCAAAATGGTGAGCTGGCTGGCAGCAGGCCACGCCAGCACGTCGCACTCCCCGGTCAGCAGTTTTGATAAACGTCCCGTCCCGCCAGAGCCAAGATCGACCACTACCTGTGGCATCAGCGGCGTGCCGCGCCAGAAATGCGCATGGCGCTGCAGGCGGATATATTGTCCGGAGCGATATTCGGCCAGCTGGAACGGACCGGTACCGACTGGCTGACGATCGATTAACTCCTGCCGATCGATTTTGCTCAGGTTCGCGGCGTATTCAGCAGACATGACGGACGCATAGTGGGTGGCCAGGTGCCAGAGGAAAGAGGCATCCGGGCGCTTCAGCGAAAACTCCACCGTGCGGTTATCCAGCTTGCGAACGCTTTTAACGGTATCGGCAAACTGCAGGCTGTCGAAGTAGGGGAAGTTGCTGCCGTTAACGTTATGCCACGGGTGATTACGGTTAAAGATACGCTGGAACGTAAAGACCACGTCATCCGCGTTCAGTTTGCGCGTTGGGGTAAACCATGGCGTGTGCTGAAATGCGACATCATCGCGCAGGTGGAAACGGTAGGTCGCGCCGTTATCCAGGACTTCCCAGCTTTCGGCAAGCTCTGGCACCAGACGGTAGGTATAGGGATCCACATCAAGCAGACGGTCATAGAGTTGCGCGGCAAGGGTATCCACAATCAGGCCGCTGCCCGCTTTTTGCGGGTTAAATGTATCAACCTGACCGCTTACGCAATAGACGAAGCCGCTGTCGCGAATATCAGGTTGCGTAGCGGGTTCGGGCGCAGCAAACGCCAGGCTGCTGAACAAACCAAGTGCAAAGAAGGACGATAAAACCAGACGCATAATTTTTAAGGTTTTTAGGTTCGATCTGCAAAGTGTATCGCACTTACGCCTGCTTCGTAAAAATGTCTGCGGGTAAGTGCTGATATTGTCAGCGCATTTGATGCTTTTTGAGCAATGCCCTTAATTGATGGTAGGTCAGACCCAGGAGTTCAGCCGCCCGTTTCTGGTTATATTTCGCCACCTTCAGGCTCTGCTCAAGCAGCTGTTGTTCCTGTTCATGCTGGAACTGCCGCAAATCCAGGGGAAGTGAAGGGGAAGCCCCGGACACGGGCGGGGCGGAAGCTGGCTGCGGGCTACGCTGAAAAGGATCGAGAATAATGTTATCCAGCTCGGTCTCACTGCTGCCGTGGCGATAGACAGAACGCTCCACGACGTTTTTTAACTCACGGATATTTCCCGGCCAGTGGTAAGCGAGGAGTGTCTCCTTTGCATACTCGCTGAACCCCGGAAAAAGCGGCAGGCCGAGCTCGCGACACATCTGAATCGCAAACTGCTCTGCCAGCAGCATGATGTCGCTTCTTCGCTCGCGCAGCGGCGGGAGCTGAACGACGTCAAAGGCCAGCCGGTCGAGCAGGTCGGCACGGAATTTATCCTCTGCCACCATTTGCGGGAGGTTGGCATTGGTCGCGCACACCAGACGCACGTTGACCTGCAACGGCTGGCTACCGCCGACACGCTCCAGCTCGCCATACTCAATCACGCGCAGCAGCTTTTCCTGTACCAGCATGGGCGCGGTGGCCAGTTCATCAAGAAACAGCGTGCCGCCGTCGGCGCGTTCAAAACGACCCGGATGGCGTTTTTGGGCACCGGTAAAAGCACCGGCTTCATGACCGAAAAGCTCCGTGTCGAGCAGATTTTCATTCAACGCCGCGCAGTTAAGCGAAATGAAGGGGCCATCCCAGCGTCCGGATAAATAATGTAGACGGTTAGCAATCAGTTCCTTACCCGTGCCGCGCTCACCGATAATAAGCACCGGCTTGTTGAGCGGCGCGAGACGGGAGACCTGTTCGAGGACTTCCAGAAAACTGTTGGCTTCGCCGAGTAAATTGTCTTTGTATCCAGCCATGATGAAATTAACCACTCCTTAGTGATATTCACCAGGTGAGCATAGTGTGCCGATGCCTGGAAATCAACCACATCAAGTAAAATCAACAAGATAAAAACTTGGCACGGTATTTGTATTAGCTATGTAGCAGGGCATCGCCCGATAACAGAACTATGAGGATCACATTATGGGTATTTTTTCTCGTTTCGCCGACATCGTGAACGCCAATATCAACTCACTGCTTGAGAAAGCGGAAGATCCGCAGAAGCTGGTGCGCCTGATGATTCAGGAAATGGAAGATACGCTGGTTGAAGTGCGTTCTACCTCCGCCCGTGCGCTGGCTGAGAAAAAACAGTTAACGCGCCGCATTGAGCAGGCGACCGCTCAGCTTAACGAATGGCAGGAAAAAGCAGAACTTGCGCTGCGTAAAGATAAAGAAGACCTGGCCCGCGCCGCGCTGATTGAAAAACAGAAGCTGGCAGACATGGTCGCGACGCTCGAGCATGAAGTCACACTGGTCGATGATACGCTTTCGCGTATGAAGAAAGAGATTGGTGAGCTTGAGAACAAACTGAACGAAACGCGTGCGCGTCAGCAGGCGCTGGCATTGCGCCACCAGGCGGCAAGTTCATCCCGCGATGTACGTCGCCAGTTGGATAGCGGTAAGCTGGATGAAGCAATGGCACGTTTTGAGTCGTTTGAACGCCGTATCGACCATATGGAAGCGGAAGCGGAAAGTCACAGCATTGGTAAACAAAAGTCACTGGATCAGCAGTTCGCTGACCTGAAAGCGGACGATGAAATCAGCGAGCAACTTGCTGCGCTGAAAGCCAAAATGAAGCAAGACAACCAATAATAATTTGTGCGGCACCTGAGCGTGCCGCCACGCATCGTAAGACAAGGAGTACACATGAGCGCGCTTTTTCTGGCTATTCCCCTGACCATTTTCGTGCTGTTTGTTCTGCCGATTTGGTTATGGCTGCACTACAGCAACCGTTCTTCACGTGGTGAACTTTCCCAGAGTGAACAACAGCGTCTCGTACAGCTGACCGAACAGGCGAATAAAATGCGCGAACGCATTCAGGCGCTGGAAGATATCCTCGATGCAGAACATCCAAACTGGAGAGACCGTTAATGGCCGGACTGAATCTGAACAAAAAATTGTGGCGCATTCCGCAGCAGGGAATGGTACGCGGCGTCTGTGCCGGACTGGCTCATTATCTTGATGTCCCGGTCAAACTGGTTCGCGTGGTAACGGTGCTGTCGATCTTCTTCGGTCTGGCGTTTATCACCCTGGTGGCGTACATCGTGCTGTCGTTTGTACTCGACCCGATGCCGGAAGGTGAACTGGCCGCAGAAGGCGCACCGACCAGCAACGATCTTCTCAACGCGGTTGACGATCAACTCGCCGCTGGGGAGAAGCGGTTACGTGAGATGGAGCGCTATGTCACGTCTGACACCTTCACGCTGAGAAGCCGTTTTCGTCAGCTTTAAGAGAGAATATACATGAAGCAAAACTGGCAACAGGCCGGTCAGAAGGTAAAACCCGGCCTGAAAATCGCAGGTAAACTGGTCCTGCTGACGGCATTACGTTTCGGCCCGGCAGGTGTGGCGGGTTGGGCGATAAAATCTGTTGCCCGCAAGCCGGTAAGAATGTTGCTGGCTGTGGCGCTCGAACCTCTGCTGCAAAAAGTGGCAAAACGGCTTTCACGCCGCTACTTTCCCCAATAATTCCTGCGTACGTTAGCCTTTCTCGTTTTCGGGGCAGGCTAGCGATACTTCTTCGCTTTCCCTTTCTTTCTTTGCGGCAGCTCACAATACTGCGTTGAGCTGCTTTGCAATCGCCTTTTTCTGCGTCCCGGTCCGTTGACAGATATTTTTCATGGGAGTAGATTGCGTTCCGTGGGACCGCTACCATGGAAAATAAAATGCAGGCTAAAATTAAAGAAATCATTAATCTTGTTTACGGGGAATCATTTTCCGATACCCATTTTTCGGTGTTGCTGGAAAAGATTGATAACGCGATTTCTGTTATTACAGATAAGCGTAAGGTGGGGTGGG
Organism: Enterobacter sp. WPR_3_1; assembly: GCF_003635055.1. Taxonomy (NCBI): domain Bacteria; kingdom Pseudomonadati; phylum Pseudomonadota; class Gammaproteobacteria; order Enterobacterales; family Enterobacteriaceae; genus Enterobacter; species Enterobacter sp. WPR_3_1. The sequence continues at coordinate 996,938 of NZ_RBXU01000008.1, forward strand.
ATGAAAAAGATGTTGTCCTGATTACGTATGCCGATCAGTTTTCGGCAGAAGGGGAGAAAGCCTTGCCGGTTTTCACACGGTTTTATAATAAGTGGCTCTCTCACTCCTTTTCACATGTTCATCTTTTACCTTTTTATCCGTGGTCTTCTGACGACGGTTTTTCTGTTATTGATTACCACGACGTCGCACCAGAAACAGGAACGTGGCAGGACATCGCCGAATTAAAACAATCAGCCAGTTTGATGTTTGATTTCGTCTGCAATCACATGTCGGCGCAAAGCCAATGGTTCGCGAATTACCTTAAGCAAATGCCGGGGTATAACGATTTCTTCATTTCTGTTGACCCTGAAACGGATCTGTCGGCCGTCACGCGACCGCGTGCTTTGCCCCTCCTCACGCCGTTTACGCTTCACGATGGCAGCGTACGCCACCTGTGGACCACCTTCAGCAGCGACCAGGTCGATCTCAATTTTGCCTCTCCTCAGGTTCTGATTGCGATGGTAGACGTGCTGCTGCACTACCTGACTGAAGGGGCGCGCTACATTCGTCTGGATGCCGTTGGATTTATGTGGAAGATACCCGGAACGAGCTGTATCCATCTGGAACAAACCCATCAGCTTATCCAGCTTTTCCGTGCCATTACCGAGGCTGTCGCGCCGGGTACGGTGATAATCACTGAGACCAATGTCCCGCATAAAGACAACGTTTCCTATTTTGGTGATGGCAACAATGAAGCGCAGATGGTGTATCAGTTCTCCTTGCCGCCGCTTGTACTGCATGCGGTACACCGTCAGGATGTCCGGGCGCTGTGTCAGTGGGCGTCGTCGTTGACGCTTCCTTCCACGAAAACCACCTGGTTTAACTTTTTGGCCTCGCATGACGGGATTGGCCTCAATCCGTTACGCGGAATTTTACCCGAGTCTGAGATCCTCTCGCTGGTTGAGAAACTTCAGGCCGAGGGGGCGCTGGTCAACTGGAAAAACAATCCGGATGGAACGCGAAGCCCGTATGAAATCAATGTCACTTATCTTGATGCGTTAAGCACAAGGGACTGCGATGATAATCACCGTATTGCCCGGTTTATTCTGGCTCATGCTGTACTCCTGAGCTTCCCCGGCGTGCCTGCCGTCTATATTCAAAGTATTCTTGGCTCGCGTAATGATTATGAGGGCGTGGAGCGCCTGGGATATAACCGTGCGATTAACCGCAAAAAATACCTCGCCGGTGCAATTGACAGTGAGCTTGAGAACGAAAATAGCCTGCGGCAGAAAGTCTATTATAGATTGCGTGAATTAATCGCCCTGAGGCGTGCAGAAAAAGCATTCCACCCTGACAGTCAGGCTTTTTTTAGTACGGCAGGCGAGCATGTATTAAAAATAATGCGTATTGCGCAAAGTGGCGAAAAAGTTACCGCGTTATTTAATTTCAGCGATCGCGTTCAAACGCTTGAGTCGAATATTCCATCCGGCAGGGAATTGATCGCCGGGAAAGATATTACTGGTACGACTCTGACCCTTAATCCATGGCAGGTGTTGTGGATTAAAGAAAACTAAAAAAGGACCTTAAACATGAATATGCCCAAAATTGTGCTGATATCAGCACTGGTTTCGTGCGCCTTGTTGTCAGGCTGTAAGGATGACAAACCCTCTGCTGTCACCATTGAGTTTATGCACTCCTCAGTTGAACAGGAGCGTCAGGCGGTAATTACAAAACTGATTGAAAAATTCGAGAAAGAGAACCCGACGATTACGGTGAAACAGGTACCGGTAGAAGAGGATGCCTACAACACCAAAGTGATTACGTTGGCCCGCACCGGTGCGCTGCCCGAGGTCATTGAGGTCAGCCACGACTACGCAAAAGTCATGGATAAAGAGCAGCTGCTGGACCGGGATGCGATCAACGCCGCCATCAAAGCGGTGGGCGAAAACACCTTCTATGACGGAATTTTACGTGTCGTTCGCACGGAAGACGGCTCAGCCTGGACGGGGGTGCCAATCAGCGCCTGGCTGTCTGGCGTCTGGTATCACAAAGATGTGCTTGCTGCGGCGGGTATTGAGGAGCCGCATAACTGGGAACAGCTGCTGAAAGCCAGCCAACGCCTCAGCGATCCGGCTAAAAAACGCTATGGCATAGCGCTACCCACGGCAGAAAGCGTGATGACCGAGCAGGCGTTTTCTCAGTTTGCGCTTTCCGGTGGCGCGAACGTTTTTGACGCCAACGGGAAAATCAACATCGATACCCCGGAAATGGTGAACGCGCTGGCGTTCTATAAAGCACTGGCCGCGACCACCATGCCGGGCTCGAACGATGTCATGGAGATTAAAGATGCCTTTATGAATGGCTCGGCGCCGATGGCGGTGTATTCCACCTATATCCTGCCGGCGGTCTATAAAGACGGCAACCCGGCCAACCTGGGCTTTGTCGTTCCGACTGAAACGTCTTCAGCGGTCTACGGCATGGTCACATCGCTGACGATCACCTCCGGTCAAACCGAAGATGAAACCCAGGCTGCACAGAAGTTTGTCACCTGGATGGAGCAGGCACAGAACGCGTCTGACTGGGTGATGATGTCCCCGGGTGCCGCGCTGCCGGTGAACAAACTGGTCGTCGGCACGGACTCCTGGAAAGACAACGAGGTCATTAAAGCGTTTGGTCAACTTCCCTATGAGCTTATCGCCCAGTTCCCGAATGTGCAGGTATTTGGCGCCGTGGGCGACAAAAACTTTACCCGCATGGGTGATGTAACGGGGTCCGGCATTATCAGTTCCATGGTGCATAACGTCACAGTAGGTCAACAGGATCTCAGTGCAACGTTAAGCAACAGCCAGAAGCGACTGACTGACCTGATTTCACAACGATAGGAGCGCTCTGCGGAAGGAAATTATGAAGACGTTGTTTTCTGGTCGTTCAGATATGCCTTTCGCCATGCTGCTGTTGGCCCCCAGCCTGATTTTGCTGGGGGGCCTGGTGGCCTGGCCGATGATTTCCAATATTGAAATCAGCTTTTTACGTTTGCCGCTTAACCCGCGCATTAGCGCCGTGTTTGTCGGGCTGGATAACTATGTTCGTATCCTCAGCGATGGCGCATTCTGGCACTCCCTGTGGATGACGTTCTGGTACACCGCCCTGGTGGTGATGGGCAGCACGGCGCTGGGGCTGGCCGTTGCCCTCTTTTTTAACCGGGAATTTCGCCTGCGGAAAACGGCGCGTTCACTGGTGATTTTGTCCTACGTCACACCATCCATCTCGCTGGTGTTTGCATGGAAATACATGTTCAACAACGGCTACGGCATTGTGAACTATCTGGGTGTCGATCTGTTGCACCTGTATGACCAGGCGCCGCTGTGGTTCGACAACCCGGGCAGCAGTTTTGTGCTGGTGGTGCTGTTCGCCATCTGGCGTTACTTCCCCTACGCGTTTATCTCGTTCCTCGCGATATTGCAGACCATTGATAAATCGCTGTACGAAGCCGCGGAAATGGATGGGGCAAATGCCTGGCAGCGTTTTCGTATCGTCACGCTGCCCGCCATTATGCCGGTGCTGGCCACGGTGATTACACTGCGAACCATCTGGATGTTCTATATGTTCGCTGATGTTTATCTCCTGACCACCAAGGTCGATATTTTGGGCGTCTATCTCTACAAGACCGCATTTGCCTTCAATGACCTCGGGAAAGCCGCTGCCATCTCCGTGGTGCTGTTCGTGATCATCTTCGCCGTCATTCTGCTGACCAGAAAAAGGGTAAACCTCAATGGCAACAAATAAACGCGTACTGGGTCGTCTCGGTTTTTATCTGGGGCTGGCGGTGTTTCTGATCATCACGCTGTTCCCGTTCTTTGTGATGTTAATGACCTCGCTTAAGAGCGCGAAAGAGGCGATATCGCTCCATCCGACCATCCTGCCGCAGGCGTGGACGCTGCAGCATTACATCGACATCTTTAATCCGCTGATCTTCCCATTTGTGGATTACTTCAGAAACAGCATGGTGGTCTCGCTGACCTCGTCGGTGATTGCCGTTTTTCTCGGCACGCTGGGGGCTTACGCGTTATCCAAACTGCGTTTTAAAGGACGTACGACGATCAATGCGAGTTTTTACACCGTCTATATGTTCTCGGGGATTTTGCTGGTGGTGCCGCTGTTCAAAATCATCACCGCGCTGGGGATCTATGACACAGAGCTGGCGCTGATTATCACCATGGTGACCCAGACGCTGCCGACAGCCGTCTTTATGCTGCGCAGCTATTTCGACACCATTCCGGATGAAATAGAAGAAGCTGCGATGATGGACGGGCTTAACCGCCTGCAAATTATCTTCCGCATTACCGTTCCGCTGGCGATTTCCGGCCTCGTGTCGGTGTTCGTCTACTGCTTCATGGTGGCATGGAACGACTACCTGTTTGCATCCATTTTCCTGTCCAGCGCCAGCAATTTCACCTTGCCGGTTGGGCTAAACACCCTCTTTAGCACGCCAGATTATATCTGGGGTCGCATGATGGCGGCATCGCTGGTGACAGCGCTTCCGGTGGTCATCATGTACGCACTGTCTGAACGTTTTATCAAAAGTGGTTTGACCGCCGGTGGCGTTAAGGGCTGAGGCGGCCAGTTTTAACTAGGAGTCAGTCATGAAAAAGTTAGTTGCGACAGCGCCTCGTGTAGCGGCGCTGGTGGAATATGAAGATCGTCCTGTTGCCGTCCATGAAGTGAAAATTCGTGCGCGCTTCGGTGCGCCAAAACACGGCACCGAAGTGGTAGATTTCCGGGCGGCAAGTCCCTTCATTGATGAGGAGTTTAACGCGGAGTGGCAGATGTTTACCCCGCGTGAAGAGGGCGCGGCGCGGGGCATTGAGTTTGGTAAGTTCCAGCTGGGCAACATGATCGTTGGCGACATTATCGAATGCGGCGATGACGTGACGGAGTACCAGACGGGCGACCGTGTCTGCTGCTATGGGCCGCTGCAGGAGACGGTCATCGTGAATGCCGTTAATAACTACAAGCTGCGCAAAATGCCGCAAGGGTCTTCCTGGAAAAATGCCGTCTGTTACGACCCTGCGCAGTTCGCCATGAGCGGCGTGCGTGATGCTAACGTGCGGGTAGGGGATTTTGTCGTTGTAGTCGGACTGGGTGCCATTGGGCAGATTGCGATTCAGCTGGCGAAAAAAGCCGGTGCATCCATCGTCATCGGTGTCGATCCTATCGCGCATCGCTGCGAAATTGCCCGCCGTCACGGGGCTGATTACTGCCTCAATCCGTTTGGCACCGATGTCGGTCTGGAGATTAAAAAACTGACCGGAAAGCAGGGCGCTGACGTGATTATCGAAACCAGCGGTTTTGCCGATGCATTGCAGTCTGCGCTGCGCGGGCTCGCCTACGGTGGAACGATCTCCTACGTGGCTTTCGCGAAACCGTTCGCAGAAGGGTTCAATCTGGGGCGTGAAGCCCACTTCAATAACGCGAAAATCGTTTTCTCGCGCGCCTGCAGCGAACCCAACCCGGATTACCCGCGCTGGAGCCGAAAGCGTATTGAAGAGACCTGCTGGGAACTGCTGATGAACGGTTATCTGAACTGCGAAGATCTGATTGACCCGGTTGTCACCTTTACCACCAGCGCTGAGAGCTACATGAAGTATGTCGATCAGCATCCGGAACTGAGCATCAAGATGGGCGTCACTTTTTAAGCTAAGGAGAGCATCAATGAAAATCGCAACGCAAAACCAGGCCTTTTTCCCGACTTCTATTCTGCAGAAATTCCAGTACATCAAAGCGATGGGTTTTGATGGCTATGAAATTGACGGCAAATTGCTGGTGGACAATCTCGATGAAGTGAAAGCCGCAATCACCGCCACGGGCCTGCCGGTGACCACCGCCTGCGGGGGATATGACGGCTGGATTGGTGACTTCATTGAAGAACGTCGTCTGAACGGATTAAAACAGATCGAACGCATCCTGGAAGCACTGGCTGAAGTGGGTGGAAAGGGGATTATTGTGCCCGCTGCCTGGGGAATGTTTACCTTCCGTTTGCCGCCGATGACCTCTCCACGCAGCCTGGCGGGTGACCGCGAAGCGGTGAGTGCTTCGCTGCGTTATCTGGATGAGGTGGCGGCGCGTACCGGGACCACCGTTTACCTTGAGCCGCTCAACCGCTACCAGGATCACATGATCAACACGCTCGCGGATGCGCGTCGCTATATCGAAGAGAACGCGCTCAGGCATGTGCAGATCATCGGCGACTTTTACCACATGAATATCGAAGAAGATTCGCTAACAGAGGCGCTGCATCGCAACCGGGATCTGCTGGGTCATGTGCATATCGCCGATAACCATCGCTATCAGCCTGGCAGCGGGACGCTGGATTTTGCCACGTTGTTCGGGCAGCTTCGTGCGGACAACTATCAGGGCTACGTGGTGTATGAGTGCCGTGTCCGCGCCGACGATCCGGCCCAGGCTTACCAGGATTCACTCACGTATCTGCGTGAATGCTAAGGATGACGAGCGTGATGAGTGCTTCAACACCTTCGCTTCTGCGCGTCGCCATTATTGGCGCCGGGCAGGTCGCGGACAAAGTGCATGCCTCGTATTACGCCACACGCAGTGATGTTCAAATGGTCGCTGTCATGGACAGCGGCCTTGAACAGGCACAGGCGTTTGCGGAACGTCATGCAATTCCTTCGGTCTGGCAGAATGCATCTGAAATGCTGCAGGCGGTAAAACCTGATGTGGTCAGCGTCTGCTCCCCAAACCGGTTCCATTTTGAACATGTCATGGCGGCACTGGAGGCCGGATGTCATGTGATGTGCGAAAAACCGCCTGCCATGACGCCGCAACAGGCTGACCAGATGCGCAGGGCGGCCCGTAAAGCGGGAAAAGTGCTGGCGTATGATTTTCACCATCGGTTTGCGCTCGACACGCAGCTGCTACGTGACGCTGTCACAAACGGGGCTTTAGGTGAGATCTACTTTACGTCGGCGCAGGCGCTGCGTCGTTGCGGCGTGCCGGGCTGGGGCGTCTTTACGAACAAATCGCTACAGGGTGGCGGACCGCTTATCGATATCGGTATTCATATGCTGGATGCCGCGATGTATGTGCTGGGTTTTCCGGCGGTAAAAAGGGTGACCGCCCACAGCTTCCAGAAGCTGGGGAACCGTAAAAACAGTGGACAGTTTGGCGAGTGGGATCCCGCCCGGTTTACCGTTGAAGATGCTCTGTTTGGCACAATTGAATTCTGCAATGGCGGCGTTCTGCGCCTGGATACGTCGTTTGCGCTGAATATCCGTGAGCAGTCGATCATGAATGTTTCATTCTGTGGCGAAAAGGCGGGGGCCACGCTCTTCCCGGCACACATATACCACGATGAGGCAGGCGTTTTACAGACCCTCATGCAGCGTGATGAGGCAGACGACCAGCGTCACCTGCGCAGCATGGAGGCGTTTGTACGCCATGTGCTGGGAGAGCCGGTTATGATCGCAGATGCGGAACAGGGACTGGTTATCCAGCAACTTGTTGCCGCGCTTTATGAATCGGCGGATACAGGGGAAAGCGTGACGTTATGCTGAATGTGTCTGTTTTAACCGAACCGGGCTTCTCTCCCCACAGTCTGAATAAATACGCCTCCATCATGGCTTGCGGCAATGGCTACATGGGCATTCGCGCGGCACACGAAGAGGATTACACCCAGCAAACCAGAGGCATGTATCTCGCCGGGCTTTATCATCGCGCAGGTCGCAATGAGACCACGGAGTTAATCAACCTGCCGGATATTACCGCTATTGAGGTTGAACTGGATGGTGTGAATTTTACCCTGCTTTCCGGGGCGCTTCTTGAGTGGCAGCGCGAGCTGGCGTTTGCCAATGGTGAACTGCGTCGCAGCGTGCTCTGGCGCTCGCCCGACGGGAAACGCTATCGCCTGGAGAGTCGTCGTTTCGTTTCTCTCGCTCAGTTGCCGTTAGTGGCAATGCAACTCGCCATCACTCCCCTTGATGGGCCCTCGCAGGTGGTGTTGAAAACCGGAATCGATGCGACGCAAACCAACACCGGCAGGCAGCATCTGGATGAGATTTCAGTCCGGGTATTCGACCAGAACTGTATGCAGGGCGTGTATGAAACGCAGGACCGGGTTTCTGATGTCTTTATATCCGCGTTCTGCCGGCTTTCAGCGGGTAGCGAAAGCTGCTTTACCGCTAAAAATCGTCGCATCAGTGCGCATTACGCCCTGAACGTTTCGCAGGGTGACACTGTCACGCTTGAAAAGCTCGTCTGGGTCGCCCACCGCACTGACAAAGCCCTTTCGCAGGCGTCGTTTGCGCGTAACGCACTGGCCGAACTCAAGGTGTGCGCAGCGCGAGGTTACGCATCGTTGCTGGAGAGCTCTGCCTGCGCCTGGGAAGACGTCTGGCGAGATGCGCGGGTGGCGGTAACGTCAGCGGAACCGCAGGATCAGCTCGCGCTGGATTATACCGTCTGGCATCTGACCGCCATGACGCCTGCCGACAATGAGCGCTGCAGTATCGCCGCGAAAGGATTGACCGGCGAAGGGTATAAAGGCCACGTCTTCTGGGATACCGAAATTTTCCTGCTGCCTTTCCATCTCTTTACGCGTCCGCAGGTCGCCCGCAGTCTGCTGCGTTATCGCTGGCTCAACCTGGCCGGGGCTCGTGAAAAAGCGCGTCGCAACGGCTGGCCTGGCGCACTTTTCCCCTGGGAGAGTGCCGCGAGCGGTCAGGAGGAGACGCCGGAATATGCAGCAATCAACATCCGCACGGGCACGCGCCAGAAAGTGGCCTCTGCGCTGGCAGAGCATCACATTGTGGCGGACATTGCCTGGGCTGTCGTGGCCTACTGGCAGGCGACACATGATGACGCTTTTATGCGTAACGAAGGGCTGACGCTACTGCTAGAGACGGCAACGTTCTGGATGGGGCGGGCGACGGAAGTCAATGGTCGCCTGGAAATCCACGATGTGATCGGGCCGGATGAGTACACGGAGCACGTCAATAACAATGCGTACACCAACTATCTGGCCTGGCACAATGTCGCCTGTGCGCGCCAGTTTATGGCGATGTTCAATCGTGAAGATGATGGCTTCATGGAGAATGCCAGCCGGTTTATGTCCCGTTTGTGGTTACCGCAAGCCAACGCTGAAGGGGTCCTTCCTCAGGATGACACCTTCATGGCGAAACCGGCTATCGATCTGAGCCGCTATAAGGCGAAAGCGGGTAAACAGACCATTCTGCTCGATTACTCCCGCGCGGAAGTGAACGAGATGCAGATCCTTAAACAGGCCGATGTGGTGATGCTCAACTACCTGCTGCCGGAACGGTTTACCCCGCAGCAGTGTGCTGCCAACCTGGCGTACTACGAGCCGCGTACCATACACGACTCTTCGCTGAGCAAAGCGATTCACGGAATTGTTGCTGCCCGGTGTGGCGATACGGAAAGGGCCTACGCCTTCTGGCGCGAGGGTGTCGCCATCGATCTGGGCGACGATCCGCACAGCTGCGATGACGGGATTCATGCTGCCGCCACCGGGGCTATCTGGTCCGGCGTTATTCAGGGATTTGCCGGCATGCAGATCGTCCAGGGGGAATTGCATCTTGCCCCGAAGCTGCCTGCCCACTGGCGAAAACTGGCTTTCCCGCTGCGATGGAGAAACGCGCGCATGCACTTCACGTTTGAAAATGATGTTTTAACGATTGAAACCACTGCACCGGTGACCTTAACGCTGTGGGGTAAAACCCTGTACATAACGGATCGGCAGGTCTGTTCTTTCAGGGATTTTTTTACATCTACTTATGGGACCGCTACCACAGGAGAAAATCATGAAGCCTGAGGCCGTTGTCTTCGATCTTGATGGTGTGATCACCGATACCGCGCATCTGCATTTTCTGGCCTGGCGTGCCGTGGCGCAGGAAATTGGCATCTCGTTCGACGTGGTGTTCAACGACGAGCTGAAAGGGATAAGCCGTATGGAATCGCTGCAGCGGATCCTGCGCCATGGCGGAAAAGAGGGGGAGTTTAACGACCAGCAGCGGCAGGCGCTCGCGGATAAAAAGAACGCGCGCTACGTCGGGTCTCTGGCGTCGTTGACGCAGGATTCTCTGCTTCCGGGCATCCGCGAGGTGCTGGCGGAAATTCGTGCGGCGAACGTCAAAATCGGGCTGGCCTCAGTGTCCCTTAACGCCCCCGGTATTTTGCAGGCGCTGGGCATTGAGAGGGCTTTTGATTTCTGCGCCGATGCCTCGCGCATTGCCCGCTCAAAACCGGACCCGGAGATCTTTCTTGCGGCCTGCGCCGGGCTGAACGTGCGCCCCGAGCAGGCTATCGGAATCGAAGATGCTGCAGCCGGCGTTGAGGCAATCAACGCGGCGGGAATGCTCTCGGTCGGGATTGGGCCTGGCCTGAACCATGCGGGATTACAACTTCATTCAACGCAGGAACTGACCTGGAAATGCCTGACGGATTTCTGGGCATCCCGAACGGTAATGATAAGGAATTAAAAATGGCTCAACTGTCTCTGAAACATATTCAGAAAATCTACGATAACCAGGTCCATGTGGTTAAGGATTTTAACCTCGAAATTGAGGACAAGGAGTTTATCGTCTTTGTGGGTCCCTCGGGGTGCGGTAAATCGACGACGCTTCGCATGATTGCCGGGCTGGAGGAGATCTCTGCCGGTGAGCTGGTGATTGACGGTGTCTGCATGAACGATGTGCCCGCCAAGTCCCGCGACATTGCGATGGTTTTCCAGAACTATGCGCTTTATCCGCATATGACGGTTTACGACAACATGGCGTTTGGCCTGAAGATGCAGAAAATTGCCCCCGCGGTCATTGAAGAGCGCGTGAACTGGGCGGCACAAATCCTGGGCTTGCGTGATTACCTCACGCGTAAACCTGGCGCATTGTCGGGTGGGCAACGTCAGCGCGTGGCGTTAGGACGGGCGATTGTGCGCGAAGCCGGCGTCTTTCTGATGGATGAACCGCTTTCTAACCTGGACGCCAAGCTGCGTGTGCAAATGCGCGCTGAAATCAGCAAGCTGCACCAGAAGCTCAACACCACAATGATTTACGTGACCCACGATCAGACGGAAGCGATGACGATGGCGACCCGCATTGTGATCCTCAAGGATGGCGTTATTCAGCAGGTGGGGGCGCCTAAGCAGGTCTACAACGAACCGGCAAATATGTTTGTGGCGGGCTTCATCGGCTCACCGGCAATGAATTTTATCCGGGGCGCGATAGACGATCGCTATTTCGTGACGGAAACGCTGCGTCTGGAGATACCTGAAGACACGCTGGCGGCGGTGAATGCCGCCGGATATCAGCGTAAAGCCGTGGTCTTTGGGATCCGGCCGGAAGATATTCTGACGCTGCAAAGCCGTGGGGATGATATTGCGGCAAAAGTCAGCGTGGCCGAACTGACCGGGGCTGAGTTCATGCTCTATGCCACCGTGGGCGGGCATGAGCTGGTCGTTCGTGCAGGAGCGGTAAATGATTATGCGGCGGGGGATAATATCGGCATCCAGTTCGATATGAATAAATGTCATTTCTTCGACGCTGATACTGAAGTGGCTATTAGATAAGAAAGGCGTTCGCCGGAAATGCAAATTTCCGGTTTTTTTTGAGTTAATTATAAAGGGAACATTTAAATGAGTACTCTACTAAGAAGTGCTGCGCTCGTTCTGTGCGCAGGGGTTAGCTGCGCGCACGCAACGGAATCAGCAAAACACTGGGAATTTAATATCGGTGCCATGTATGAAATTGAAAACGTCGAAGGTCAGGGCGACGATAAAGATGGATTATATGAACCCTCTGTATGGTTTAATGCCACGTGGGATGCCTGGACCCTTTCGCTGGCAATGTATCAGGAAGGACCGGTTGATTACAGCAGCATGACCCGTGGGACCTATTTTGACCGTCCGGAATTTGAATTACGCTATCGCTTTATTGGCACCGATGATTTTACACTCGGGTTGACCGGCGGTTTCCGTAATTACGGTTATCACTTTAAAGATGAACACGGTGCCAAAGACGGTAGCGCAAATATGCAGCGTTACAAAATTCAGCCAGACTGGGATATTAAATTGTCCGACGACTGGCGTTTTGGTGGCTGGTTTGCCATGTATCAGTTTGCGAATGACCTGGAAAAAACCGGTTATGCCGACAGCCGCGTAGAAACGGAAACGGGTTTTACCTGGACCATTAATGAAACTTTCTCTGCAAAAGTGAACTATTATCTTGAGCGCGGTTTCAATATGGACAGTTCACGTAATAACGGCGAATTTTCAACGCAGGAAATTCGCGCGTATCTGCCTGTTTCATTAGGCCAGACGACGCTCACGCCATATACCCGTCTGGGGCTGGATCGCTGGTCGAACTGGGACTGGCAGGACGATCCCGATCGTGAAGGACACGATTTCAACCGACTGGGTTTACTGTACGCGTATGACTTCAACAATGGATTATCCATGACGCTGGAATACGCCTACGAATGGGAAAACCATGACGAAGGCGACAGCGACCGTTTCCACTACGCGGGTGTTGGCGTTAATTACGCGTTCTGACAGACCGGATGCCAGGGGCTTTCAGCCCCTGGTTTTAGCGAAGAGAGGGCGCTAACGTAAAGCGGGTATCGACAAGCACTTTTTGTGGTGCAGGCTGACCGGCGATACGCCTGAAAAGAAGATTGCAGCTCTCTTCACCCAGCTTGCGGGTTGGGATATCAAAGCCCCCGGGTGCTGGCGTTAAAATGAGAGAGAGCATCGGGTCACTGTATCCTGCAATCACAACCTGCTCGGGGATCCTCAGATCCAGAGTATCCGCCGCGCGATAAAGGCTGAGTAACTTCATGCTGTCGGTGGCAAATACCGCATCAGGTGGTGTGGCCGAGGAGAGCAATTCTGTGGCCGCGGCAAGCGCGCTTTCATGGGTATATCCGCCATCGATGATCCACGCCGGGTTAATGGCGATGCCGTGCTTTTCCAGGCTGGATTTATAACCGGCAAGACGATCAATCGAAACATGATAATTGAGCGGCGCATGCAGACAGGCAATGTTACGTCGGCCATTTTTAATAAAGGTTTCTGTTAGCGTGGCGCTGTCGTGAAAATTATCCGTGTCGACCGAGTAAATATTCTGAAAATCACCTTCGACTTTCCCGATGACGACCACCGGTACGCCATAAGCATCCAGCGTTGTGAAAAAGGATTCATTTGCCGGTGAGCTCAGCATGATGATCCCTTTAATCATTTTTTGTTTTATTTTACTTTCGCATTTCAGCAGATCGTCTTCACTGCTTTTCGAGGTTTGCAAAATAACATCAAAACCTTCCTCTTCAGCTTTGGCTGTAATGGCATGCAGAACATCAGAGAAAAAAGGGTTGCCGGCGGTGGTTTTCGTCGAGCGTGTCGAAATAACCATAATGGCGTCGAAGCCAGAAGAGGTCAGGGCGCGGGCGAGTTTATTGGGTTGATAATTTAATTCGTCAATCGCCTTCAACACTTTTTCACGCGCTTCAGGAGAAATATTCGTTTGTTTATTCAGAACGCGGGAGACGGTTGATTTCGAAACGCCGGCAACCCGTGCGATATCATAGATGGTGGGTGACATACACCTTACTCACTCCTGACTAACAGCAATGTCGTTCATCTTACTGGAGAGAAAACGGCAATAGCAATAAATAAGAATTGATAATCAACGATCTGCCCCCATTTATTGTATTCTGAAGCAATGTATTTGAGGCTTCCGGGCAATGAAGGACGGCGATGAAGCGACTTAAGAACGAACTCAATTCACTGGTGAACCGTGGCGTTGACCGTCATCTGCGTCTGGCGGTGACGGGGCTGAGCCGCAGCGGCAAGACGGCGTTTATCACCGCGATGGTGAACCAGCTGCTTAACCTGCACAGTGGGGCGCGGCTGCCGCTGCTGAGCGCCGTGCGGGAAGAGCGCCTGCTGGGGGTTAAACGTGTGCCTCAGCGCGATTTTGGCATTCCCCGTTTTACCTATGATGAAGGGCTGGCTCAGCTTTATGGTGAACCGCCCACCTGGCCGACGCCGACGCGCGGGGTGAGTGAAATTCGCCTTGCGCTGCGTTTTCGCTCTAATGAATCCCTGATGCGCCACTTCAAGGATACCTCCACCCTGTATCTGGAAATTGTGGATTACCCCGGTGAGTGGTTGCTCGATTTACCTATGCTGGCTCAGGACTATCTCAGCTGGTCACGACAGATGACGGGGCTGTTGCAGGGCAACCGCGCCGAGTGGTCGACGAAATGGCGAAAACTGTGCGAAGGCCTGGATCCGCTGGCCCCTGCCGATGAAAACCGGCTGGCGGCGATTGCCGAGGCCTGGACGGAGTATCTGCATCAGTGTAAGCAGGAAGGGTTGCATTTCATCCAGCCGGGCCGTTTTGTTCTGCCGGGAGATTTGGCGGGCGCACCTGCGCTGCAGTTTTTCCCGTGGCCGGACGTGGATGGCATCGGGGAGTCAAAACTGGCCCAGGCGGACAAACACACTAACGCCGGAATGCTGCGCGAGCGTTACAATTACTACTGTGAAAAAGTGGTGAAAGATTTTTATAAAAACCATTTTTTACGTTTTGATCGCCAGATTGTGCTGGTGGATTGCCTGCAACCGCTGAACAGCGGGCCGCAGGCCTTCAACGATATGCGCCTGGCGCTGACACAGTTAATGCAAAGTTTTCACTACGGGCAGCGCACGCTGTTTCGTCGTCTCTTCTCACCCGTTATCGACAAGTTGCTGTTTGCGGCCACAAAAGCCGATCACGTGACGGTCGATCAGCATGCCAATATGGTGTCGCTGCTGCAGCAACTGGTGCAGGACGCCTGGCAGAATGCCGCGTTCGAAGGGATCAGTATGGATTGCCTCGGACTGGCTTCCGTACAGGCGACACAGAGTGGGTTGATTGACCTTAATGGCGAGAAAATACCGGCATTGCGCGGGAATCGTCTTAGCGACGGCGAACCGCTTACTGTCTATCCGGGCGAAGTGCCCGCCCGCCTTCCGGGGCCGGCCTTCTGGCAGAACCAGGGCTTCCAGTTTGAAGCCTTCCGCCCGCAGGCCATGACGGTCGATCAGCCGTTACCGCATATCCGTCTGGATGCGGCGCTGGAGTTTTTGATTGGAGATAAATTGCGATGACGGAACCGTTAAAACCGCGCATTGATTTTACCGGAACGCTTGAGCAAGAGCACCCGGAGGCGTTTAAAACTGCGCAGACGTTTAATGGCCCGCAGGCAGATAATTTTGCCCCGGCGCTGACCGAAGAGCTGCTTGTTGAAGAGGGGCCGGCTGAAGCGGTCGTGGAAGCCGCGCTACGCCCAAAACGCAGCCTGTGGCGAAAGATGGTGACTGCCGGGCTGGCGTTGTTTGGCGTCAGCGTGGTTGGGCAAGGCGTCCAGTGGGCAGTCAACGCCTGGCAAACCCAGGATTGGGTCGCGTTGGGCGGCTGCGCTGCCGGTGCTCTGATTGTGGGGGCGGGTGTCGGGTCTGTTGCGACCGAGTGGCGTCGCCTGTGGCGCCTGCGACAGCGCGCCCATGAGCGTGATGAAGCGCGGGATCTGCTCCACAGTCACGGAACCGGCAAAGGCCGCGCGTTTTGTGAAAAGCTGGCCAGTCAGGCGGGTATTGACCAGTCACACCCGGCGCTTCAGCGCTGGTATGCCGCTATCCATGAAACCCAGAACGATCGTGAAGTGGTGACGCTGTATTCCCACATGGTGCAGCCGGTGCTGGATGCCCAGGCGCGGCGCGAAATCAGCCGCTCTGCTGCGGAATCAACCCTGATGATTGCCGTCAGCCCGCTGGCGCTGGTGGATATGGCGTTTATCGCCTGGCGTAACCTGCGTCTGATTAACCGGATTGCTGCTTTATACGGTATTGAGCTGGGGTACTACAGCCGCCTTCGCTTGTTCCGTCTGGTATTGCTCAACATCGCCTTTGCCGGAGCAAGCGAGCTCGTGCGGGAAGTGGGGATGGACTGGATGTCGCAGGATCTGGCGGCGCGTCTCTCTGCCCGTGCCGCGCAGGGTATTGGTGCCGGTTTGTTGACCGCCCGTCTGGGCATCAAAGCGATGGAAGTGTGCCGTCCACTGCCGTGGATTGATGGCGATAAGCCGCGATTGGGGGATTTCCGACGTGAGTTAATCGGTCAGCTCAAAGAGACGCTCAATAAAAAACCGGTTCAGTAGCCGGTTTGGTCATTAATCGTGCTGGCTGTCAATATTTGTTGACAGCCATCTTCCCGATCACCGTGTTCTGACATATCATTTTAATGTTATTGGCTTAAAACGGTGAATTTCCCATGCGTCTTGAAGTCTTCTGTGAAGACCGTCTCGGTCTGACCCGCGAATTACTCGATCTTCTTGTTTTACGTAGCATTGATTTACGTGGCATTGAGATCGATCCTGTCGGGCGAATTTACCTCAATTTTGCCGAAATTGAATTTAATACGTTCAGTAGCCTGATGGCAGAAATACGCCGTATCGCTGGCGTTACGGATGTACGCACCATCCCCTGGATGCCGTCGGAGCGTGAGCATCTGGCATTGAGCGCATTGCTTGAAGCCATGCCAGAGCCTTTCCTCTCCCTGGATTTAAAAAGTAAGGTTGAGCGTGTTAACCATGCCAGCTGCCAGCTGTTCACGCAGAGTCAGGAAAAACTCAGCAACCACAACGCAGCACAGTTAATTCCCGGCTTTAACTTCCAGCGCTGGCTGGACAGCAATCCGCAGAACACCCACAGCGAGCATGTGGTTATCCACGGACAGAATTTCTTAATGGAGATAACGCCGGTCTATCTGAAAGGCGAGGCCGACACGCGCGTTCTGACCGGTGCCGTGATCATGCTGCGTTCTACCGTGCGCATGGGCCGTCAGCTGCAAAATATCTCCAGCCAGGATGTGGGGGCATTCAGCCAGATTATTGCCGTCAGCCCGAAAATGCGGCATGTGGTGGATCAGGCGCGCAAACTCGCGAGTCTGACCGCGCCACTGCTGATTACCGGCGATACCGGTACCGGGAAGGACCTGCTGGCGCATGCTGTGCATCTGGCCAGCCCGCGAGCGGCAAAACCGTATCTGGCCCTGAACTGCGCCTCGATTCCGGAAGATGCCGTCGAAAGCGAATTATTTGGTCACGCGCCGGAAGGTAAAAAAGGGTTCTTCGAGCAGGCTAACGGCGGCTCCGTGCTGCTGGACGAGATTGGTGAAATGTCGCCACGCATGCAGGCCAAGCTGCTGCGCTTCCTCAATGATGGCACGTTCCGCCGCGTAGGCGAGGATCACGAAGTTCATGTGGATGTGCGTGTGATTTGTGCGACGCAGAAAAACCTGGTCGAACTGGTGCAAAAAGGGGTATTCCGCGAGGATCTCTACTACCGCCTGAATGTCCTGACGCTGAATATCCCACCGCTGCGCGATTGCCCGCAGGATATCATGCCGCTGACCGAACTGTTTGTGGCGCGCTTTGCCGACGAGCAGGGGGTACCGCGTCCGAAGCTTTCAGCCGATCTCGGCACGGTGCTCATGCGCTACGGCTGGCCGGGCAACATTCGCCAGCTCAAGAACGCCGTTTACCGCGCGCTGACGCAGCTGGAAGGTTATGAACTGCGTCCGCAGGATATTCTGTTACCGGATTACGATGCCGGTACGGTGTCAGTAGGTGAAGAGGCGATGGAAGGTTCGCTGGATGACATTACCAGCCGTTTTGAGCGCTCCGTGCTGACGCAACTGTACCGTAGCTATCCAAGCACCCGTAAGCTGGCAAAACGCCTTGGCGTTTCACACACGGCGATTGCCAATAAGTTGCGAGAGTATGGTTTGAATCAGAAGAAGGGTGACGAATAACGGTAAAAAGCCTCTGTAAAGAGGCTTTTTTTTACTCATTCTTTTGCGATAGGGGTGCTATTAATGTCGACCTTTGTCTCTCCCTGAATCGATGCAATTCGGTTCTCCACGTCTTTCACCTGTTGCGGGTTATGGAGCAGGGTATAGGTCAGATCAAACTGTGTGCTGGCTCCCGGTTGCAGTTGCTTAACGCGTTTTTGTTCGCGCTCAATGGTGACCGGGTAGGCGTAGCTGGTACCCGGCTCAATACCGGTGACATAACCTTGCTTCAGGGTGTCGGTATTTTTCCATAAGGTCAGCACCGGCAACTGGCGGGTATCAAACTGAATGGACGCCCCTTTATCACCGGCTTTATTCACCACGGCCGCGAGGGTTTCGTGGTTGTTATCCGCAAGCGGTTTGAGGTTAAACACCATCTCATCAAAGCCTTTCGTTGGCCCGGCATAGGTCTGCCAGTCGTTGACACCGGCTTTCGCGTAGTCATTGAATGGACTGACGCTCGCGACCGGGGCAAGGAAGCGTGCACCTTCTTCGAGGATCGGGGTACCAAAGTTGCTGTGGTAGATGATTTGATAATCATGCGGGTAATCGGCATGGTTTGTCAGAACATCATGCAAACTGAACTGGTTGGTTCCTGGGACGTAACGCAGTTCGGTCATGGTCTGCAAATCTGCTTTTTTGAACGTGCTCTCTTTGATCAAACCACGAATTCGAATTTCATGGGGGGCGGCGTCAGCCACCTCCACTTCAACCTGCGAGACAGGCGTATTGCCCGCCTTGCCGTGAAGCGTGTAGATTTGGCCGTCAGCCGTGACCGGGTGGCCCGTCCACTCATAGCCACAGCGCACCATCATCTCGTTGAAACCTTCCAGCCAGCCAAGCCCGTTGCGACTTTCCAGATTAATATATGCCGGGTTCACGACCTCTTTTACCGGGGAATCCCAGCCCATTCTGGTGCCGAAGCCTTCCACATGGAGCAGGTTCATGCCGCGAGAGGGGCTTAAGGTAATGGTCAGGCCACTTTTACTGCTGATAACAAGGATTTTGCTGCCTTCCTGTTTGCCACCGTGCAACACTTTTTGTTCAATGCTGAACGCCTGATCTTTTACCTTCAGCTCATCGCTCGTTATTTTCCAGTTTCCTTTCTCCACGCCGCTTTCAGCGCTTGTCAGCACCCAGGTTTTCGCCGCCGCATGACCCGAAATCAAAGCTGCAAGGAGCGTAATAGCCAGTTTAATTTTCATATCCCTTCCTTTTTGCTGAAACGATTATTTGCTTTCGTCAGCAAATCTAATGTTTTGACCTGAAGGGAAATGTGATGTGCTTCACTGGGGAAGAAAATATGAATATTTAAGGTCTAATATGAGAATAATATCGCAATTAAGTTAACTTTAATACAATTAATTGCACAGTAAATGTGAACAGTGAAGGGTTTAGCTTTAACGATTCAGCTTAAAGGGAATAAAAAACCCCGCCAGTGCGAGGTTTGTCATGTGTCGTCTTCCAGAGCCTGCAAAGAGAAATAAACCCTGTTATTTCATTAGATTGCTAAGCTATATAGAATGCTAAGCATTCATTATGCTTTCAACACGTCCAGCGCGGCAGTGTAATCCGGCTCGGTGGTGATTTCGTTAACCAGTTCGCTGAACACGACGTTGTCATTTTCATCGATAACCAGTACAGCGCGCGCTGCCAGGCCTTTCAGTGGGCCTTCCGCGATGCTCACGCCGTAGTTTTCCAGGAAATCCGGGCTGCGCAGGGTGGAGAGGGTAATGACGTTGCTCAGGCCTTCAGCACCGCAGAAACGGGACTGGGCGAACGGCAGATCGGCAGAAATACACAGCACAACGGTGTTGTCCATTTCCGTCGCCAGCTGGTTGAATTTGCGCACGGATGCAGCACAGACGCCGGTGTCGATGCTTGGGAAAATGTTCAGGACTTTGCGTTTGCCAGCAAACTGAGACAGTGTGACGTCAGACAGATCTTTAGCCACCAGAGTAAAAGCCTGTGCTTTGCTGCCAGCCTGTGGAATGGAACCTGCAACAGTAACCGGGTTGCCCTGGAAATGAACGAGTTGTGACATAGATATCTTCCTGTTTACATATAGTTAACGTCGTGGCTAGTGTATGCCATCAGCGGATAACACGGCAAACCAATTTTTTCGCCTTTCCGGGCCGCAAGGAGTCAGTGATGAGAAGCGTTAAGGTCTATGAAGAAGCCTGGCCATTGCATACCCCGTTTGTGATCTCCCGCGGCAGTCGAAGCGAAGCCAGTGTGGTTGTGGTGGAGATAGAAGAGGACGGCATTAAGGGCGTCGGCGAATGCACGCCGTACCCGCGCTATGGCGAAAGTCTGGCGTCGGTAATGGCACTTATCATGACGCTCGTTCCCGATCTGGAAAAAGGGCTCACCCGCGAGGCGTTACAGCAGCGTATACCCGCCGGCGCGGCGCGTAATGCGATTGACTGCGCACTCTGGAGCCTGGAGGCTGCCAAACAGCAAACCTCGCTGACGACGCTGCTAGGCGTCACGTTGCCGACATCGGTTGTCACGGCGCAAACGGTGGTGATTGGCGAGCCTGAACACATGGCCGCCAGCGCAAAAGCACTCTTTGATGCGGGGGCGACGCTGTTAAAGGTGAAGCTTGACGATCGTCTGATCAGCGAGCGTATGGTCGCTATCCGCTCGGCAGTCCCGACAGCCACGTTAATTGTGGATGCGAATGAGTCATGGCATCCCGAAGGCCTTGCCGCACGATGTCAGCTGCTGGCCGACCTGGGCGTAGCCATGCTGGAACAGCCTCTGCCGGCACAGGATGATGCGGCGCTGAAGAATTTTATCCACCCGCTGCCCATCTGCGCGGATGAAAGCTGCCATACGCGCGATAGCCTGGTTGAACTGCAGGGCCGTTACGAGATGGTCAATATCAAGCTCGACAAGACCGGCGGGCTGACAGAGGCGCTGGCACTGGCAGAACAGGCGCAGGCGCAGGGGTTTTCAATCATGCTGGGATGCATGCTGTGTACATCCCGGGCGATCAACGCGGCGTTGCCGCTGGTAAATCATGTCAGTTTTGCCGATCTTGATGGCCCGACATGGCTGGCGGTTGACGTTTCACCGGCACTCACGTTTACCAGCGGCGTCCTTCATTTTTGAGGCTGCCAGCGCAGAAGCTCCACCATGGCTTTTAAATATTTTTCGCTAGCTTCATCTGACGATATCGGCGGGAATTCCGCGGTGATGCAAGGTAATCCCAGGTCGGCACACCAGCTGCCGAATGAGCCAGGGGTTTCATAGCCCACGCTGGAAACAAGCGGCAGAGCGAAAGCATTCGCCAGCCATTCACCCAGCTCGGTGTGCCGCGGATCTTCGATGCAGGCCAGCGGATCGTGGAAGGTGACAACCCAGGCCGGGTGGATCTTATGGATTAACTGGCACAGCGCCTGTGTTTCCGGCTCCGAGCCCGGCGTGTCGCCGGTCAGTAAGACAACGTCACGCTCTTCAGCGGAGCTGTTCCAGCGATAAACCGTTTCACCGGCGCGCCAGTTTGCTGCAGGGAAATTACGGTTTAAATCGATGCCCCGCGCATTGGCGCGTAACCCAAGCTGACACCCATCCGGGTTGACGGCCAGAATCACGTGATGACGTCGTAAGCTGGGCGTCAACGTGCGCAGCGCGCACGAGAGCGTGACGACAGACGAGTTCTCGTCGCCGTGCGTGCCGGCAATGATTAAGCCGCTGTTGCGATCGGCATCGGGGGCCGGAAACCAAATCAGCGATGCGCCTAAAAATGAACGGCCATACTGCTCTGCACCTGGTGGGAAGGCGCCGCGTTCCGCTCTGGGTCGGGTGATTGCCATAGGAAATCCTGATAAAGAAGTCTCTACTGGCAGTGTTGTGCAAAACTCGCGGTTAATCAAATAGTTTCCGTATGGCGGGAAAATTGCCGGATATCAACTTTCCGGAGGAAGGTATTTGCAATTCTCATTGTCGAAACAAATAATTACGCATCTGCTTATTACCTGAATTCATAAAAGGGGATCTTATGAAGCATCCTGTTTCGCGTCTCTGTGCTGCACTGTTGCTGTGCGGACTCTCTTCACTTTCGTACGCCGCTGATGTGCCACAGGGCACGGTACTGGCGCAAAAACAGGAGCTGGTCAGACACATTAAAGATGAGCCGGCTTCCCTTGATCCGGCAAAAGCCGTGGGATTACCCGAGATACAGGTCATTCGCGACCTTTTTGAAGGGCTGGTTAATCAGAATGAGAAAGGTGAACTGACCCCAGGCGTGGCGACGCGCTGGCAGAGTAACGATAACCGTATCTGGACCTTCTCCTTACGTGATAACGCGAAATGGTCTGACGGTTCGCCAGTTACCGCTGAGGATTTTGTCTACAGCTGGCAGCGTCTGGTTGATCCGAAAACCACGTCTCCGTTTGCCTGGTATGCGGCGCTGGCGGGTATCCATAACGCACAGGCGATAATTGATGGTAAAGCCGCGCCAGATACGCTGGGCGTGACGGCCGTAGATGCAAAAACCTTACGTGTGCAGCTGGATAAACCGCTACCGTGGTTTAGCAATCTGACGGCAAACTTTGCCTTCTATCCGGTGCAAAAGGCCAATGTGGAGAGCGGCAAAGAGTGGACGCGTCCGGGGGCTCTGGTCGGAAATGGCGCCTACGTTCTGAAAGATCGCGTGGTGAATGAAAAACTGGTTGTGGTGCCGAATACACACTACTGGGATGACGCCAAAACCGTCCTGCAAAAAGTGACGTTCGTACCGATTAACCAGGAATCCTCGGCCACTAAACGCTATCTGGCGGATGATATTGATATCACCGAATCGTTCCCGAAAAACATGTATCAGAAGCTGCTCAAGGACATTCCGGGACAAGTGTATACACCGCCTCAGTTGGGCACCTATTACTATGCGTTTAATACGCAAAAAGGACCCACGGCCGATGCCCGTGTACGCCTCGCCCTGAGCATGACCATCGATCGCCGCATCATGGCGGACAAAGTGTTAGGAACCGGTGAGAAGCCCGCCTGGCATTTCACGCCAGACGTGACGGCAGGGTTTACGCCAGAAACCTCGCCGTTTGAGCAAATGTCACAGCAGGAACTTAATGCCCAGGCGAAAACGCTGCTTCAGGCCGCGGGCTATGGCCCTCAGCGCCCGCTGAAGCTGAACCTGTTGTACAACACGTCAGAAAACCATCAGAAAATCGCGATTGCGGTGGCCTCGATGTGGAAGAAAAACCTCGGCGTTGACGTCAAACTGCAAAACCAGGAGTGGAAAACCTACATCGATAGCCGTAATACCGGTAATTTCGATGTGATCCGCGCGTCATGGGTCGGGGATTACAATGAGCCATCGACCTTTCTGTCGTTATTGACCTCAACCCACAGCGGCAATATCTCGCGTTTCAACGATCCGGCGTACGATAAAATTATCCATCAGGCGACGCTCGAAAACACGGCGAAAGCGCGTAACGCAGACTACAACATGGCGGAGAAAATCCTCACGGAAAAAGCGCCAATCGCACCTATTTACCAGTACACCAACGGCCGCCTGATCAAACCATGGGTGAAAGGTTACCCCATTAATAACCCGGAAGACGTGGCTTATAGCCGGACGATGTATATTGAGAAACACTGACGAGCCGGGAACCGCCGGTCTTCGTTGTGAACGTAAAATTAAGAGCTGGCGCATTTGCGCCAGTTTTTCTTTATTGAACGAGGGAAGTTTGTTCCGTGAGTCAAAGGGGAGGTAAATGATGACGGATGAAAAGAAAGAGAAAGCGTCTTTCCCGGCAGGGTTAGGGATTATGGATAAAATCTGGGAATGGCAATGGATTATCCGCTTCATCTATATTGTCCTTTTCGCCGATCTGGCGCTGCTGGTATACAGCGGGCAAGGAATATTGACCTGGCCTGTTCAGACACTTAACTGGACCGAACATCTGGGTTTTTTCTGCGTGGCGCTCGCCGCCTTAGGTTTGATTGCCACCACCCTGATGCCTTTTATAGCCAATATCGTCAGGCTATTACTTAATGAGCTCATCTACAGCAGAATCTTCCCGGATTTCTTGCGCGCGCAGAGTGATTATCAGAAGAGGTCGGGTGAAGTTCCTTCAGGCGAAGTACTTGATTTAGCGTTGAAGGAAAACAACCAGTTCCTGCTGAATTATTATGAAAAACATAATGCAAACTGGCGCACGAAATTTCATGAGCGATTTAAAGTCGGGGATTTACTCTTTGGGATCCTGTTTTTCATGATGCTTGATGACCATCCGCAGTGGTTCAGCGATGCGCAGCATTCGCTGGTCATCGATCTGTTCAGCCACGGTGGTGAAAGCGGAACCGTTCTGTTTTATACCGTACTTATTATCATCTTTAGTACGCTGATGAGTCTCTGGTTCGGTAAATGGGACTGGGGGAACATCTACTATCCGCCACTGTATCGTGAAAAAGAGGAAGCCCGCAGAAAAGCGCTTGAGCGGGAAGCGCAGTGGGAGCGGCAGGATCGCTAAATTGCCGGGCGACACATTATTCCCAGCGGATTGCTCCCGCCAGGCGCTGCTGGCGGGAACAGTGAACTGTTATTCTAACAATGCACTGAATTTCGCCAGCCATTGCGGATGCGCAGGCCAGGCGGGGGCAGTGACCAGATTACCGTCTACGTGCGCCTGATCGATACCAATATTGGCATAGTGCCCGCCGCCGAGGCGGACTTCAGGCGCACAGGCGGGATAGGCGCTACAGGTTCGTCCTTTTAATATGCCGGCAGCAGCGAGCAGTTGCGGTCCGTGGCAAACCGCAGCAATCGGTTTGCGCGCGGCGTCGAAGGCCTGCACCAGTTTCAGCACGTCATCATTTAGCCGGAGATATTCAGGGGCTCGTCCGCCCGGGATTAGCAGCGCGTCATAATCCTGCTCTTTTACGGCGGAAAAATCGGCATTGAGGATAAAACGGTGGCCCGGCTTTTCACTGTAGGTCTGGGCGCCGTCGAAATCATGGATCGCCGTCATGATGTAGTCGCCACGGGATTTGTCCGGGCAGACGGCGTCCACCTGATGGCCAATCATCTGTAAAGCCTGAAAGGGCACCATTGTTTCATAATCTTCGGCGTAATCGCCGACCAACATCAGGATTTTCTTGCTCATCATTTCTCACCTTTAGGTTTAACGATGTTTAAGATATAGCCTGGCACAGCTGAATTGCCGGAAATAAAAAAAGCCCGTCAGAGAACGGGCGAAATAAGCAAATGATTTAATGATTCGTTATCAACTTGTTGGAGGATAACGTTGCGTATTTTACGCACCTCTTACCGGTGCTGATACCTGACAAATTCGGTAGGTGAAACAAGGAATTAAACATGCGTCATAGCGCATCGAAGGTGGGGTAGATACTGTTCTCAAGGTATTCCACCAGAAACCAGATCTCACCGCTGAAAATAAACCAGAAGCCAAATATAATAACGAATAAAATAATTATGGTGAGTATTATTTCTGTTTTTCCCATTGCACATCTACCCACCTGTGGTCCATTTATTCGAGAGGGGCATTGTAACGGGGCTGACGAAGATACACCAGTTTCATGCCGCCAGGACTTTATTGCGCCCATCACTTTTGGCGCGATAAAGCGCATCGTCCACACGTTTAAACAGCTCATCCATACTCTCGCCCGGATTATGTCGCGCCACGCCAATGCTGACGGTGAAACGAGGTAAACCCGGGATCGTGATGCGGGCGACCGCATCGCGCACAGTTTCGGCGATTTGCAGGGCGGTGTCGAGCGGGGTGCGCGGCAGCAGGATGACGAACTCCTCACCGCCCCAGCGGAAGACCAGGTCCTCTTTGCGGCTACAGGCTTCCAGCGTTCGCGAGAGCGAGATCAGCACCTCATCACCTTTCAGGTGGCCGAAGAGGTCGTTGATATTTTTGAAGTGATCGGTATCCACCAGCAGCAGGCTAAATTGCTGCTGCGCGGGAAGATGATGGGTGTTGGCCTGGTCGGTGATGATATAGAACTGACGCCGGTTGAGCAGGCCCGTCATGGAATCACGCAGTGCCGCGTGTTCCAGCTCCTGCTCCAGCCTTTTTTGCTCGGTGATATCGTGGATAATGCACAACATCAATTTGTCACCGTAAATTTCAATCGGCCCGGCATAGGTCTGAACATGGCGGGTGGAGCCATCGGCCAGACGGTGGATAAAGTTGAGGGGCTTATGGCCGCCCGGCAACGCGGCAATCTCCGTCATCACGGGGATCACATCCCGCCCCAGAGTATTGATTTCCCAGGTATGTTTTCTGCACATTTCATCATGCGCATAACCGTAAAAAGTCAGCGCCGCCAGATTGGCATCCACAATCTGGCCATCCCGGGACGGATCGATAAGCAGCATTGGCGCGCTGTTGGTCAGGAAAAAGCGCGCGTAAAATCCCTGTTTTTTGCGCTGGTAGGTCGCGGAGCGGCTGGCCTTAAGCCCGGAGAGAACCTGCTGCGTCAGCCCTTCAAAAACAATAACATTCCCCTGGGACACGAAATGGGCAAGCGAGAGACGGCAGCTCAGCGCGGTTTCATGTCCATCGCGGGAGATGGTCCAGATTTCGACGATCTCCTGCTCACTCTTCAGTTCAGGCACATACATCGACAGCACGTGATGCGCATTGGCGGAATAGGTACCTTTGCGTAGGTCATCCAGGGTTTTATCGCCCATGATCTGAGCGGCGGCCACATTTGCAAAAATGATCTGTTCTGAAGCAGGTGAAATGAGCCACACGGGGGTTTTAATTAAATTCAGCGCATCAAAACAATTTTGCGACATAGCGTATTCCTGTACATCGGCACCATGTGCCTGAGGATCATGACAGAATTAACGGGAGTGGACTCCTTTGAAACATACTCTACTTAACCCGGTCAGGCATGATTTTTTTGTGAAATATATGCGGGTTCCGCGTGAATTTTACCAATGGGTATAATTTGTTTGTCTGAGTTTTTTTGCAGCAGCAGCCAGGGAACCTGTTCGGCAGGTAAAGGACGGGAGAAAAGGAACCCCTGCAGGTAATCACAGCCGAGGTCCGTCAGCACCACCTGTTGTTCTTGCGTCTCGATCCCTTCCGCAACCACATTCATTTCCATGGTCCTGGCGATATTAATAATGGTTTCCACCAGCTTGCGGCTTTTTTCATTTACCAGCATCGAGTGCACAAAGCTTTTGTCGATTTTTAGCTCTTTAGCGGGCAGAACGCTCAACATCAACAGGTTGGAATAGCCGGTGCCAAAATCATCAATCGAGACGGTAATCCCGGCTTGATTGAACGCATTGAGTAATTCAATACTGCGGTCGAGATTTTTCAGTGCGGTACTTTCTGTCACCTCAAGGATAAGCCGGGAGGGCGACAGATTATATTTATGCAACATCGACGAAATGATGTGGAAGATATCCGGCTGTTCGAACTGGACGGGGGAGAGGTTAAAGGACAATGTCCACTGGCTGAAACCTTGTTCTGTCCAGAAATGAAGCTGACGGCATGCCGCTTCAATCGCCCAGTTCCCCACCGGGATGATCAGCCCCGTTTGTTCCAGCGACGGTAAAAACAGATTAGGTAGCAACACCCCTTGCTCAGGGTGCCGCCAGCGCAGAAGGGCTTCAAAACCGTGAATAGTGGTGTCTTTTGCATGCCAGGTGGGCTGATACCACAGTTCAAACTGATCGCGTTCCAGCGCCTGAGTTAACTCCTGCAGGAAGCCGGGGTTAGCCGGAATAGCCGTTGACATCTCGTTTCGGTAGACGGCCCAGCCGTTTCGTCCATCCTCTTTGACGCGATTCAGGGCCGCATCGGCTTTAAGCTTCAGCTCATGCAGCGTCTCGCCATCCTGCGGGTAGAGGCTGACCCCCGCGCTGATTGTTGTGCTCAGCGTGTGCCCACAAAGTGAAAACGGGCGGCGCATATCCTCCAGCAATGTCGTGAGCAGCGGGTTGAGTTTATCGTCGTCACACTCGGGAACCAGCAGGATAAATGCGTCGCCGCCAAGCCTGGCGAGGGTCATCTCGCGGGTAAGGCGAGCGGTAATGCGCTGCGCGAGAGAGATTAACAACTCATCCCCGGTGTTGTGGCCCCAGGTATCGTTGATGCGTTTGAAATGATCGACGTTGAGGAAAATCACGGCGAATGACTTCTTGCTGAGCAATGCGCTGCGCAGGCAATCCTGCATCCGAATGTCCATCTGATGGCGATTAGCGAGACCGGTGAGCGCATCAAACCGCGCCTGCAGTTCAAGCTGACGATTAAGCTGGCGTAGGTTGTCGGTCAGTCGGTTCGTCCGCCGGTGCGAGTCAATGAGCGAAATCATTAACATACCGCCGAGCAGGCACAGTGTGGTGACAGAAACCCAGACCGATAACCCCAACTCGCTGATACCGCCGGGCAGGGTATGCGTCATTTCCTGAAAATGGGCGGCACGCATGCCGGTGTAGTGCATCGCGCAGATGGCGACACCCAGCACGCAGGCCGCGAGAATACGATTGATAAACACCCCTTTGCGCATATCCCGCAGGCGAAATGCCAGCCACAGCGCCGCGCCGGAGGCCATAACGGCAATCAACACGGACACGGCAACAATGCGTCGATCCCAGAGAATATGGCTGTCCAGCATCAGTGCGGCCATACCGATAAAGTGCATACAGACCACGCCAGCACTCAGGAGCACCGTGGCAACGATCAATCGAAAAGGGGAAAGGGTTTTACCCGTTACGGCAATATTGATGGCGACCGTGGATGCAACCACCGCCACGCCCAGTGAGGCGAGGGTTAACCAGAGGTTATAGCTCATTATCATCGGCATTTGCATCGACAGCATGCCGATGAAGTGCATTGACCAGATCCCGATCCCAAGCGTGACGCCTCCGGCGATACGCCAGAACATCGCCGTTTTACGGCTGGAAAGCGGGATTTTTCCGGCGCTGTCCATGGCCACAAATGAGGCGATAAAGGCCACCAGATACGAGAGGGCTATTAACACAGGGTCCCACGATATATTGAGCATTATGCAATCCCACGCCAAAGAGGGTTACCGATTTCGCCTGCCGGGCACGTCTTTAACTGGCAACGTACATGCGCATTGAAATAATATGAGTTATGTATCGTGCAAAACGACCGGTCATATTAAAACGTTAAGGCTGGCGGTGAATATAAAATATATTCTTTCCGGCACCTATTAAGCATTGCTAAACAAAGGCGAATAATTGCAGCAAAGCTCCTTAAATATGAGCGCGGCCATATTGTCTCATCGCAGGCGATGGTATCGCTTAAAGTGGCAGGAAACCAGTATCACAGGATGCTGCATATAACATTTTCACTAATACCCTGTTTTTATCTGACTTAAGTTAAATCTCAGGTGGCTAACGGCGAAAGGTGAAACCAGCGTTGTTCATCAGGACAAACAACAACACGAATGCTATAAATCTTAATGCCGACCTAAATATAAAATCGTGGATATAATCATGCTAAGAAATATTAGTGTCAGAACCTTCATTGCCGGGTTCCTTTTATGTCTTTTCCTGGTTGATGCAGGTGTCGTTGTTCTATTTTCCAGCAAATCCTCTCTCTTTATTTCACTCAATATCATTAATTTCGTTGCGCTATTTTTGCTCTGGGGCTACATGACAAAGTATCTTGTGACGCCGATCAATACGGTGAAAAAAAGTATTGAAGAAGTGACTGCAGGCAATCTTGGCGTGACTATCCCTGAATTTGGCAATAACTGTGCAGGGCGTTTAATCCCCGGGATTAACAGCCTCTCCAGCAACATCGCGACCCTGGTACGCGAGATCAGGGCCTCGTCGCAAACCGCCATGACCTTGTCCGATCAACTCTCCGCGCGTAGCGCGCAGCTTTCGGTGAAAACAGAGCAGCAGTCTGCATCGCTGGTGCAAACGGCTGCCAGCATGGAGCAGATGGCAGCAAGTACCCGAAATAATGCCGATAACACCCGACTGGCCAGCGAGCAGGCAAACAGGGCGACACTGCAGGCGCGCAAAGGTGGCGAGTTGATGGGGCAGGTGGCTACCAATATGCAATCCATTACCGAATGTGCACAGCAAATGACGGAGATTATCTCGATGATCGACGGCATTGCCTTCCAGACGAATATCCTGGCGCTAAACGCGGCCGTTGAGGCGGCCAGAGCCGGTGACCACGGCAAAGGGTTTTCGGTGGTGGCAGAAGAGGTGCGAAACCTGGCCCACCGCAGCGCGGACGCCGCCAAAAACATCAAAACGCTGATTGAAGTGACCAGCAATAACGTTACTCAGGGCGTGACCGTTGTGTCCGAAGCTGAAAAGAATATGCAAGAAATTGTGACCGGCTCCGGCAATGTCAGCCAGTTGATGGATGACATTTTCACCTCGACGTCAGAGCAGGAGAAAGGCATTTCCCAGATTACGCTGGCCTTATCTGAGCTGGAACGGGTCACGCAAAGTAACGTTACGATGGCAGAAGAACTCAACGGATCCTCTGATGTACTGCGTAATCAGGTAAGTGAACTGCAGGCGCGGACGCGTAACTTCCGGCTCGAAAAGGGGTATCAGGTTGAATCCACGCCTTCGCATGCTGCCCCGCTGTCATTCCACTCGCGTCCCGGTCACTCCCTCTGATGCGCGAAAAGAGCCTGGTCACCGGGCTCTTTTATCCCGACTTCTCGCCGCTGAATTATCCTCCCGTGCGGTCTGAAAAGGCGCCTGGCGGAATACGGTTATTTCCTGAGCGAATTCAGCGCGATGCGAAACATAGTTGTTGCTTAACCCCTGATGAAAGCTAGACTGACAACGAAAGAGCTGAAAAGGGGGAGGCGCGGTGGAGAGTATAAAAGGATCAGAACTAAACGTTCCTGATGCAGTTTTTGCCTGGGTGCTGGATGGTCGTGGCGGTGCCCGACCGCTGGAAGACAACGATGTTATTGATAATGAGCATCCCTGCTGGCTACACCTTAACTATACCCATCCGGACAGTGCCGACTGGCTGGCCACGACGCCGCTCCTGCCGAACAACGTGCGTGATGCGCTGGCGGGTGAAAGCCTGCGGCCACGCGTGAGCAGAATGGGGGACGGCACGCTCATCACTTTGCGTTGCATTAACGGCAGCACCGATGAACGTCCTGACCAGCTGGTCGCGATGCGTGTTTATATGGACGATGGTCTGATTGTCTCCACCCGTCAGCGTAAAGTTCTGGCGCTGGATGATATTGTGAACGATCTGAAAGAGGGCACCGGGCCGACCGATTGCGGAAGCTGGCTGGTGGACGTCTGCGACGCGCTGACTGACCATGCGAGTGAGTTTATCGAAGAGCTGCACGATAAAATCATCGACCTCGAAGATAACCTGCTCGATCAGCAGATTCCGCCGCGCGGTTTTCTGGCGCTCCTGCGTAAGCAGTTAATTGTCATGCGCCGTTATATGACGCCACAGCGGGACGTATACGCGCGTCTGTCCAGCGAAAGGCTCAACTGGATGAATGACGATCAGCGACGCCGAATGCAGGATATTGCCGACAGGCTGGGCCGAGGACTTGATGAAATCGATTCCTGTATTGCCCGCACGGGCGTCATGGCGGATGAAATCGCGCAGGTGATGCAGGAGTCGCTGGCAAGAAGAACCTATACGATGTCGCTGATGGCAATGGTCTTTCTGCCGAGCACATTCCTGACGGGATTGTTTGGCGTGAACCTGGGCGGAATTCCCGGCGGCGCGGCCCATTATGGCTTTACCGCATTTTGCGTCATGTTAGTTGTTTTGATCGGTGGTGTTGCATGGTGGTTGCATCGTAGTAAATGGCTGTAAATTTACGCTTTTTTCAGCTTTTACGGAGATCAAAACGCTCTTTTAATTGAGCGAAGTCAATAAACAATGACCCCGTAAGGTGCAATATTACTCCCGCAGGTGAATGCAACGTCAAGCGATGGGCGTTGCGCTCCATATTGTCTTACTTCCTTTTTTGAATTACTGCATAGCACAATTGATTCGTACGACGCCGACTTAACTAGTCGGCTTTTTTTTGCCTCCTGTTCCCCAGCGTCTACCCTAAAAGGGACGTCAGTAAAACCTGGAGGGAATGATGAGCATCTTACTCGCTCTGCAACTGCAGTATTCACGTCAGTCCGATCCGATCCCCACCGATCCGACACCGATGCCCGATCCTGTTCCGCGTCCGCAACCCATGCCTGACCCGCCGCCCGATGAAGAACCGATTAAATTGTCGCATCGAACCCCGAGATCTGCGAGGATACGCGCCATCTGACCGCAAAGATGACCACGAGAGACTATTGTGACCGCTTTTTCAACCCTGAATGTACTGCCCGCCGCCCAACTCGATAACCTCAACGAGTTGGGATACCTCACCATGACGCCTGTTCAGGCGGCCGCATTGCCCGCCATTCTTGAGGGGCGTGATGTACGCGTTCAGGCTAAAACAGGGAGCGGAAAAACGGCGGCTTTCGGTCTGGGTCTGCTACAGCATATTGATGCTGCGCTGTTTCAGACGCAGTCTCTGGTGCTGTGCCCAACCCGCGAACTGGCGGACCAGGTCGCGGGCGAGCTGCGTCGTCTGGCGCGATTCCTGCCTAACACCAAGATTTTAACCCTCTGTGGCGGACAACCGTTTGGCGCGCAGCGTGATTCGCTTCAGCATCCACCACACATCATTGTGGCGACGCCTGGCCGACTGCTCGACCACCTGCAAAAAGGTACGGTCTCGCTGGATGCATTACACACGCTGGTCATGGATGAGGCAGACCGGATGCTGGATATGGGCTTCAGCGATGCTATCGATGAAGTGATCCGTTTCGCGCCTGCAGACCGTCAGACGCTGTTATTTTCGGCGACCTGGCCTGAAGCGATCGCCGCAATCAGTGGCCGCGTGCAGAAAAATCCGCTCACCATCGAAATTGACAGTGTTGATGCGCTGCCTGCTATCGAGCAGCAGTTTTATGAAACGTCCCAGCACGGAAAAATCGCGCTCCTGCAGAAGGTGCTCAGTCAGCATCAGCCCGCTTCCTGCGTGGTGTTCTGTAACACCAAAAAAGATTGTCAGGCGGTCTGTGACGCCCTGAACGCCGCAGGGCAGAGCGCGTTATCGTTGCATGGCGATCTGGAACAGCGCGATCGCGATCAGACGCTGGTCCGTTTCGCCAACGGCAGCGCCCGCGTGCTGGTTGCCACCGACGTGGCGGCGCGCGGTCTGGATATTAAATCGCTTGAGCTGGTCGTGAACTACGAGCTGGCATGGGATCCTGAAGTACACGTTCACCGTATCGG
The DNA here is from genome assembly GCF_003635055.1 of Enterobacter sp. WPR_3_1. Classification (NCBI taxonomy): domain Bacteria; kingdom Pseudomonadati; phylum Pseudomonadota; class Gammaproteobacteria; order Enterobacterales; family Enterobacteriaceae; genus Enterobacter; species Enterobacter sp. WPR_3_1. The sequence goes on from NZ_RBXU01000008.1 coordinate 1,030,116, forward strand.
CCGTACTGCGCGTGCCGGAAACAGCGGTCTGGCCATCAGCTTCTGCGCACCGGAAGAGGCGCAGCGCGCCAATATTCTGTCTGAAATGCTGCAGATTAAGCTTAACTGGGTGAATGCACCGGGCAACGTCAGTCTCGTTCCGCTGGAAGCAGAAATGGCAACGCTGTGTATTGATGGCGGTAAAAAAGCCAAGATGCGTCCGGGTGATGTGCTCGGTGCGCTGACCGGAGACGTGGGGCTGGATGGGGCTGATATCGGCAAGATTGCGGTACATCCTGCACATGTTTATGTTGCTGTTCGCCAGTCGGTTGCCCATAAGGCCTGGAAACAGCTGCAGAACGGGAAAATCAAGGGTAAAACCTGTCGCGTTCGTCTGCTGAAATAAAGTTTAAACGCGTCTCAGACGGTGGTCTGAGACGCGTTTGCATTATTTCACTATTTCACTATTTTACTTCCACGACATTCAGGCGCAGTTCTTCAAACTGATTGTCATCTTCTTCTGGCTGCCAGCCAGCAGGTTTCACGGGGATCTCTTCCCGGTCAAACGCCAGATCGCCGCCATTCACCACTTCCGACTCATGGTTGATACCTTTGAAATCGAAAAGCTCAACGTCCGCGAGGTGAGAAGGCACCACGTTCTGCATCGCGCTGAACATGGTTTCGATACGGCCCGGGTAGCGTTTGTCCCAGTCACGCAGCATGTCACCAATCACCTGACGCTGCAGGTTCGGCTGAGAGCCGCACAGGTTACATGGAATGATCGGGAACCCTTTGGCCTGAGAGAACCGCTCGATATCTTTCTCGCGGCAGTAGGCAAGCGGGCGGATCACAATGTGTTTGCCGTCATCGCTCATCAGTTTTGGCGGCATGCCTTTCATCTTGCCGCCGTAGAACATATTCAGGAACAGCGTCTGCAGGATATCGTCGCGGTGATGGCCGAGTGCGATTTTGGTTGCACCCAGTTCTGTCGCGGTACGGTACAGGATGCCGCGGCGAAGACGAGAGCAGAGCGAGCAGGTGGTTTTGCCTTCCGGGATCTTCTCTTTCACAATCCCGTAGGTATTTTCTTCTACGATTTTGTACTCAACACCCAGTTTTTCCAGGTATTCCGGCAGAATGTGTTCCGGGAAACCAGGCTGCTTTTGATCGAGGTTAACTGCCACCAGGGAAAACTTCACCGGCGCGCTTTGCTGAAGATTACGCAGGATCTCCAGCATGGTGTAACTGTCTTTACCCCCTGACAGGCAGACCATAATGCGGTCGCCTTCTTCAATCATATTGAAGTCTGCAATGGCTTCACCAACGTTACGGCGCAGACGCTTTTGCAGTTTGTTCAGGTTGTATTGCTCTTTCTTATTAATATCTTGATTTTGTTGCATTTAATCTGTACTCAAATTTCAAATGGGGCACCAGTGGGGCAAACGGTTTAGAGGGGCAGCTTCTGTCAGCATTGCCCTCTCTTTGCTGTTCATCTCTTCACTCTATGAAGCTTAGATTTCAAACACCCTCTGCGCATTTTAGTGCCCCATCTGACTGGCAATAAAAGACGGGTCAGCGCCTGCGGTTAACCACCAGCATGCGAAAGTGTGCCGTGTATGGTACGGATTGTTGCGCCGAATGCCAGCACGTTTTACAGGATTTTGAATTGTGGACGGCAGCAACCTTGCTTTGTGATATCGCGTATAATGCGGCTTCGACATACTCTGAACATTCCAGTGGCTTGTGCTATGACCCTCAATCGCTTTTGTTATTTGCTTCTGTTGATCGCCGCAATCGGAAGTCTATTCACCTCGCATCCGTTTATCCTGTGGCTCCTGCTTATCAACGTACTGACGTTAGCGACGTATGGCGCCGACAAAATGGCGGCGCGAAGGGCCATGCGCAGAGTGCCGGAAGCCACACTGCTGGTGTTTGGCCTTATCGGTGGATGGCCCGGGGCGATTATAGGTCAGCAACTGTTTCGCCATAAAACGCAAAAGCAGCCCTTCAAAACCTACTTCATTGTCAGTGTCATCGTCAGTATTTCAGCGATGGTGGCGGTGTACCAACTCTTTCCTGTTTTAACGTACTGAGCGTGTACAAACGGAATGAAATAACGCGATGACCACGGTAGATAACTCAAAACGACTGCCAATAGTAGTAGGAATATTCTTAAGGTGTTGCTGTTTTTTGCACGATCTGAATAATGTGTGCAACGACACGGATGACAACATCTCATGAAAATTCAAACTATTACACTGGCAATGCTGGTGGTCGTTTCTGCGCCTTCGAGGTCAGCTTTTCAGGAGCGGGAATATAATACCTGGTATATAAAAAATGCTGTTCTTTACGATATGACCCAGACTTCAGACGGTTTCCCGGTCATGTTGAGCATCTCCCAGCCTGAGCGGAAATCAGCAAATTTGCTGGTCTCCTATATCACCGAAGGGCGCTGTGACGGGACCCGGCAAGAACTTAACGTGAATGGCAAAGTGCTTCCGGCCACGTATTATTGTGTTCAGGTCGGGCAGAACCGGATAGAGCATTTTTCGGTGAAAGATGCACAGAGCGTTAACGGCATGGTTAACCATCTGAAATCGGATTTCACCTTACTTCTTCAAAACGACATCAAGGTCTGGGCCGCGAACATTAATGCGCCCAAATACGGCCTCGCGCCGCGATTCTGACACGTACACCTCGACCTCATCGCCTGTTAGCGGAGGGGTTACGCCCTGTATCACAGAATAAATAGCATCCGTGACAACGCCACGTTTTACCACAATCCTGCTACGCTTTTTGTGTTGTACAAGGGAGCACAAACATGAAGAACAAAGATGAACAAACGGGATTAGTGGGACTGGCAATTGGTGCCGCCGTTATCGGTCTTGTTTCAGCACAGCAACCCATCCATCGCGACAGTATTGTGAGTGAACTGGTCAGACTCGGCAGACAGAAAGGCGATGGCGTTGAAGATGAGGTTTTCGTTAAGGCTGCCGAGCTCGTGAGAAAGGGGGTGTAACCGATGGCTGATATTCGTCATGCACAGTGCCATTGTGGCGCGGTGGCGTTTACCGTTGAACTCTCAGACGGATTAAATACCGCCCGGCGCTGCAGCTGCTCTTTTTGCCGGATGCGGGGCGCCGTGGTGGTCTCGGCACCGCTGTCGGGCATTACCGTAACGAAAGGGGCGGATAAGCTCACGGAATATCGTTTTAACACAGGAACAGCCCGCCATTTCTTCTGCTCGGTCTGCGGGATTTATACCTTCCATCAGCGGCGTTCAAATCCCAACGAATACGGCGTGAATGTGGCCTGTTTTGAAAATGTGACCCCCTTTGATTTTGCCGAAGTGACGGTGATGGACGGCGTTAATCATCCCGCGGATGGCGACAGCGGGGTTTTCGGCTACCTCTCTTTTCGTCAAAAAGAAGCGTAACTGCCGCCTGGCCAGATTTTAACAATGCGGCCTATAGTGGGGAGTGGGTATCCGAAACAGGAGAGAAATATGCTGTATGTTGAGAAAGACGATCCGCGTGAGGCGCCTGAGTCAGGTGATAAAAAGCCTCAGCCGGTCAAAAAATAGTCCGTTTATACGTTTCCCGCCACCGGCCCTGCTGGTGGCGTATTGTTTGGGGGAAACCTTAACTGCCATCCAGATGGTTCAACAGCGCGCCGAGATGCCCAACGACACCACCAAAATCAAAAATTAACGCCATCCATATAATCGCCAGAAGGGTAAGTACGGCAACTGATACACGACCAAACAATGCAGTTATCCTTAATGAAGCAAAGTCTATAAGGCTAGTCTACATGGGTTTCTTTAAACTTACCCTTAACGACACCGTCATAAATTTTCCTTTTGAGATGATTCACACATTCACTGAGCCGAGAGGCGCGAAGAGAGGGAAATATGATGGGAGAGAAGAGGAGGGCTGGCTTCAGGCGTCGCAACGAAAATAAAGAGCCCGCATCACGATGCGGGCTCTTGGGATCAGAACTGGTAAACCAGACCTAATGCAACGACATCATCCGTGCTAATGCCGTTATTTTTGTAGAAACTGTCATCTTCATCCAACAGGTTGATTTTATAATCAACGTAGGTGGACATGTTTTTGTTGAAGTAGTAGGTTGCGCCTACGTCAGCATATTTAACCAGATCCTGATCGCCCTGACCGTTTGCCAGGTCTTTACCTTTAGACTGCAGATAAGAAATTGCCGGGCGCAGGCCGAAGTCGAACTGATATTGCGCGGTCACTTCAATGTTTTGCGTTTTATTGGCCACGGCATCCGTATTATCGCCATAAGGGGTCATATTGCGGGTTTCAGAATACATTGCCGCCAGATAAATATTGTTGGCGTCATATTTCAGGCCTGCAGTCCAGGCATCCGCTTTATCGCCACCGGCAGTGGTATTCATCACCTGTTCGTTGGTACGGTCGGAAGAGGTATAGGCAGCACCCGCGCTGATACCCATGCCAAAGTCATAGGTGGTGGAGATACCGAAGCCGTCACCGTTCTCATGGCGCGTGTCGCGACCATTGTTGGTGCCTTCCTGGTTGTTGCTGGCATCTTCGTTCTTACCCTGATACTGCAGGGCAAAGTTCAGACCCTGTACCAGACCATAGAAGTCAGTGTTACGGTAGGTTGCGACCCCGTTGGCACGGCCAGTCATAAAGTTGTCTGCATTGGTGTAAGAGTCACCACCGAATTCAGGCAACATATCGGTCCAGCCTTCCACGTCGTACAGAACGCCGTAGTTACGACCGTAATCGAAGGAGCCATAGTCACCGACTTTAACACCGGCGAAGGCCAGACGCGTCCATGACTGGTTATTAGACCCTTCAGTGTTATTGGCCTGGATGTTGTATTCCCACTGGGCGTAACCGGTCATCATGTTGTTGATCTGGGTTTCACCCTTGAAGCCCAGACGCATATAAGTTTGATCGCCATCTTTAGAGGCATCGTCGGAGAAGTAATGCAGACCATCTACTTTTCCGTACAGATCTAATTTATTGCCGTCTTTATTATAAATTTCTGCAGCATGCGCAGCGCCAGCCATTAACAGCGCTGGAATCATCAGGGCCAGTACTTTTCTTTGCATTTTGGAATTCCTTTGCAGTTGTTTTTATTTAATTACGTATTGAACTTTCCGCACGAGAAAGCTGTCTCATGCTAAATCACTCCTGACCAAGAACAATAAAATATAATTGTTACGAGTTAAGTTAATTCTTAACCGGATTATGCGACGGAAATAGTCATTGGTTTTATGAATGATTTAAAGCTAATCATATTAAATAAAAATTATTAATTGCCCATTAAATCAGATAATCTCAGCGGCGTTATATGCCTTTAAGATTTTTCATCCATAATTTATGTGAATGTCATTTAGTGAATTAACGTGATGTTCATTAATTATCTGGACTCGCCCGGTGTGAATACATCGGGCTTTTTTTATGGCAAAAAAATGCCCGGACAAGCCGGGCAGAGGGAGAGTCAGTCGCGGGTGGGTTTTTCCGCTTTTCCGGCCATTTGCGCCAGGAAATCATACCGTTTTTGCAGATCGGCGGCGGCATCTTTCCACAACTGCTCGGCCACCTCTGGTTGTTGCGCGTTGAGGCGACGGAAGCGCTGTTCCTGCATTAACGTTTCGGCCAACGCATCGGAAGGCGGGCGTGAATCCAGCGCCAGAGGCAATTTACCTTCATCGGCGCGGCGCGGGTCGAACCGGTAGAGCGGCCAGAAGCCGGTTGCGGTCAGCTGGCGCATCTGATCGTGGCTGAGTGCCAGGTCGTAGCCATGCTCTTCACACGGGCTGTAGGCAATGATCAGCGACGGACCCGGGTAGGCTTCCGCTTCCTGAATGGCTTTCACCGTCTGGTTCAGCTGCGCGCCCAGCGAGATTTGCGCGACATACACATGGCCGTACATCATCATGCTGACGCCGAGATCTTTACGCGCCTTGCGCTTGCCGTGTTCACCAAACTTAGTTACTGCGCCAAGCGGGGTAGCTTTTGACGCCTGGCCACCGGTGTTGGAATAGCACTGCGTATCCAGAACCAGAATGTTGACGTTTTCGGTAAGGCTTAACACGTGATCCAGCCCGCCAAAGCCGATGTCATACGCCCAGCCGTCACCGCCAATCAGCCAGATTGATTTTTCCACCAGCGCGTCAGCGTCGGTCAACAGCTGCCCGGCACCTTCCACGTCCTGCAGAGCGTTGCGCAGTTCCGCAACCTGCTCACGACGACGTTCTGGCGTTGCATCGGCGTGCAACGCCTCATTCAGCTCCGCCGGGATGTGGCCAGCAAACTGTTCCAGTAACCGCATCACGCGTGCGCGGTGCTGGTCAACGGTCAGACGGAAGCCCAGACCAAACTCGGCGTTATCCTCAAACAACGAGTTTGCCCATGCCGGACCGCGGCCATGGGCGTCGGTGGTGTACGGCGTGGAAGGCAGATTACCGCCATAGATTGATGAACAGCCCGTGGCGTTAGCGATTAACATTCTGTCGCCGTACAGTTGCGTGAGCAGCTTGATATACGGCGTTTCACCGCAGCCGGAGCAGGCGCCTGAATACTCGAACAGCGGAGTAATGAGCTGCGAGGTACGAATATCAATACGCTCCAGCGTGCTGCGGTCGATCTCCGGCAGGTTCAGGAAGAAGTCATAATTTACCTTCTCTTCTTCGACATGCTCGAGGCGCGACATCATATTGATGGCTTTGATGTCCGGATCCTGACGATCTTTCGCCGGACAGACCTCAACGCACAGATTACATCCGGTGCAGTCTTCCGGAGCGACCTGCAGAACATACTTCTGTCCGCGCATATCACGGGATTTCACATCAAGTGAATGCAGGCTGGCCGGGGCGTCTTCCATCGCTTCCGGGGAGACCACTTTGGCACGAATGGCCGAGTGCGGGCAGGCTGCTACGCAGTGGTTGCACTGGGTACACAGCTCCTCTTTCCAGATGGGGATTTCTTCGGCGATGTTGCGTTTTTCCCAGCGCGTGGTGCCCATCGGCCAGGTGCCATCCGGCGGCAGCGCGGAGACGGGAAGGGCATCACCCAGCCCGGCCAGCATGGCTGCCGTCACGGTTTTCACGAAATCCGGTGCCGCGTCAGAAACCACCGGTGGACGGTTCGGGCTGGACGCATCAACCGCTTGCAGCGGTACTTCAAATAAAGACTCGCGTGCCAGCGCCAGCGCCTGCCAGTTACGCTCGACCAGCTCCTGACCTTTACTGCTGTAGCTTTTGGCAATTGCCCCCTGCAGTTCCATTAGCGCGCTGTCTCCCGGCAGGATCTGCGTCAGGTGGAAGAAGGCCATTTGCATCACGGTGTTAATTCGCGCGGCAAGGCCACACTCGCGGGCAATTTTTGCAGCGTTAATGACGTAGAAGCGGGCTTTTTTCTGGTTCAGCACCGCCTGCACTTCCTGCGGTAGCCGCGACCAGACTTCATCCACGCTATATGGCGTATTGAGCAGGAAAATACCGCCCGGTTTCAGGCGCTCTGCCATCTGGTACTTATCGATGAACTGCAGCTGGTGACAGCCCACAAAATCAGCCTGCGAGATAAGGTATGCCGAGCGGATAGGGTGCTCGCTGACGCGCAGGTGGGAAACGGTCAGCCCGCCTGCTTTTTTGGAGTCGTAGACAAAATACCCCTGGGCATACCACGACGTGGAGTTCCCGATGATCTTAATGTTGTTCTTGGTCGCGGAGACGCTACCGTCGCTGCCCAGTCCATAAAACAGCGCCTCAAGTTTTGCGGTTGAAGGTAGCGTGTTTTCCGGCAGGGGCAGAGAGAGGTTGGTAACGTCATCATAAATACCGACGGTAAAGCGCGGTTTTGGTTTAGCCTCGCTCAGCTCATTAAACACCGCCAGCACACAGTCCGGGCCAAACTCTTTGGAGGACAACCCATAGCGACCCCCGATCACGCGGGGCAGTGTTTCGCGCTCACCGCAATTAAACGCTTCAGCCAGCGCGGACATGACGTCCAGATACAGAGGTTCTGCGTGGGCGCCAGGCTCTTTCGTGCGATCGAGTACCGCCACGGTGCGCGCGCTTTCCGGCAGGGCGGAGAGCAAATGTCGCGCGGAAAACGGTCGGTAGAGCCGCACTTTGAGCACGCCGATTTTTTCACCACGGGTCAGCAGTTCATCCACCACCTCTTCACAGGTGCCAATGGCTGACCCCATGAGCACAATGACCCGTTCCGCCTGCGGATGACCGTAGTATTCAAACGGTTTGTATTGACGTCCGGTGGCCGCGGCAAAATCATCCATCGCCTGCTCAACGTGATCATAAACGGCGTTGTACCACGGGTTCGTTGCTTCCCGGGACTGGAAATAGGTATCCGGGTTGGCCGATGTCCCGCGGATCACCGGGTGTTCCGGGTTCAGCGCACGGGCGCGATGCGCGTCGATTTCCGCCTGCGGCAGAAGATTGAGGAGGGTGTCGTCAGCCAGCGGAACAATTTTATTGATTTCGTGAGAGGTACGAAAACCATCAAAGAAATGAATAAAGGGCACGCGACTCTTCAGCGTCGCCATATGCGAAATTAACGCGAAGTCCTGTGCTTCCTGAACGCTGCTGGCGCACAGCATGGCGCAACCGGTCTGGCGGACGGCCATCACGTCTGAGTGATCGCCAAAGATGGAGAGGGCGTGTGTCGCAACGGTTCGTGCGGCAACGTGAAGCACAAACGGGGTAAGTTGTCCTGCCAGTTTATAGAGCGTCGGGATCATCAACAATAATCCCTGCGACGACGTGAATGACGTCGACAGAGCACCGGTCTGCAGCGCTCCGTGGACGGTCGCGATAGCGCCAGCCTCAGACTGCATTTCCACGACTCTTGGGACGTCGCCCCAGACGTTTTTCAGTCCGTTTCCCGCCCAGGCATCGGCCTGCTCGGCCATCGTAGAACTTGGCGTAATTGGGTAGATGGCGATAACTTCACTGGTGCGAAACGCGACGGACGCGACTGCACCATTACCGTCAATAGTTTGCATAGGACAACACCCTTACATTGCGCAAAAAAAGGAGCCCGAAAAAAACACAACGGGCTTTGAATATTATTCCCTTAGTTTAGCAAAGGTCGGATTTTACGATTTTCGCTTTTGTGTCCTCGGTATTCTCGACATCAATGAGTAGATCAATCTTTTGGCGAAAAAATTGCGAGAAATTGTTTCAGGAGCGCATAAATACGCACTTTCGCTCTCGACGACACGGCATGTGATGCCTATTATGCATAGGTTTCGCATTATTAATGGGGGAGAGAGAGCATGCGTTCAGCATTTTGGGTCGGGTGTGCCGCGTTATTATTATCGGCATGCAGCAGTGAACCTGTTCAGCAGGCAACGGCGGCACACGTAACGCCGGGAATGAAAGCGGCGATGTCCAGCTCCGGACAAGCCAACTGCGCGATGATTGGCGGCTCGCTGTCTGTTGCCCGCCAGCTTGACGGCTCAGCTATCGGGATGTGCGCATTGCCAAACGGCAAACGCTGCAGTGAACAGTCGCTTGCCGTAGGATCCTGCGGAAACTACTGATTACTCCGCACGCTTAAACATTAGCGTTTTATCGGCTGTCGCCAGCGTTAACTGGTCTTCAGTCAGGTCGACCTGCGCCCCTTTGCGCAGCATGTCGCCAATGGCCTGATCCAGTTCGTTCAACTGTGGTTCGGTACAGAGCTTGCGCGTCATGGCGAGCGTTTTGACCTTGAGCTCACCTTCGGACAATTTCCCCTGTCCGTTAAACGTGTTACACATCACGCCGGAAACGCTAATGTTATTAACCAGACTGATATCAGACAGGGCTTTGAAGCTGATCTCTGGTTGCGTTGTCGTGGCCTTAACGGCTTTCCCGTCCACATTCTCCAGCACAAAACGGTGGCTCTTAAGTTGGTCCGGCTGAACGGAGGCTTTACCAGGATTAACGCACCCGGTGAGGACAAGACTGATAACACTTAACGCAATGAGCTTTTTCATTTTTCTTCTCAGACGATAGATACTGTGAATCTTTTTTTCAGTGTAACGATACTCTGCCGTGCGTTAATGGGGTTTATCTGAAAGTGCGGGCGGGTACCGGGCAACGTTGTCGTTGCCCGTAATACGATCAGTGCGATTTAAACCCTGCGGCCGTCATTAACATGCGAAAGAGCATACTGACCGCCGCCAGTGCCAGTACGCTGCCGCCCCAGATAATGGCCAGCCACATGACTCTTTTCCAGAAAGGTTGTTGCATCAGTGATAACCCTCTCCATGCTGTACTTTTCCGCGAAACACGTAGTAACTCCAGAAGGTGTAGACCAGAATCACGGGAATGATCAACAACGCGCCCACCAGCATAAAGCCCTGACTTTGTGTCGGAGCCGCCGCCTGCCAGAGCGTGATTGACGGGGGAATAATGTGCGGCCAGATGCTGATCCCAAGTCCGCTAAAGCCGAGAAAAATCAGCCCTAACGTCAGGATAAACGGCAAATGATGGCTGTCGGGATTATTCAGGCAACGCCACTGACACAGGCTCAGGATCACCACCAGCGCCGGCACGGGCAGCAGGAAGAAGAGATTCGGCAGGGTAAACCAGCGCGCGGCGATGGCCGGCTGCGCCAGTGGGGTCCAGAGGCTGATTACTGCAATGAATACCAGAAGCAGGGTCAGGAGCGTTCTGGATACCCGTCGCATTCGCTGTTGCAGCGCGTTTTCGCTTTTCATCACCAGCCATGTCGAGCCTAACAGCGCGTAGGCCACCACCAGACCTGCGCCGCAGAACAGGTTAAAAACGGTCAGCCAGTCGAACGGTCCGCCACTGTAGGCACGCCCGGTGACGCTAAAGCCGTTGATCACTGCGCCCACCGTCATGCCCTGGGTAAAGGTCGCCAGGATCGAACCGCCGATAAACGCTTTGTCCCAGAAAGGGCGGTGTGCCGGCGTGGCTTTAAAACGAAACTCAAATGCCACGCCCCGGAAAATAAGTCCGATCAGCATTAACGTCAGCGGAATAGTGAGGGCATCAATAATGACCGCATAGGCCAGCGGAAATGCGCCAAACAGCGCTGCACCGCCGAGCACCAGCCAGGTTTCATTGCCGTCCCAGACCGGCGCAACGCTGTTCACCATCACATCGCGATCGTCGGCATCAGGCGTAGCCGGGAACAGGATACCTATCCCCAGATCAAAACCATCCATCACGATATACATCAGCGTGGCAAAGACGATGATAACAAACCAGATAATGGAAAGATCGATACCCATTATGGTTGCTCCTTATGTTCAGTAGTAACGGCAGAAAGCGGGCGTGCGGGACGTCCATCGGACTCGGTGGCAAACGATTCATGAGGCTGAGGTCCTTTTTTAATCAGGCGGACCATATAGCTGTAACCCACGCCAAATACGGAGGTGTAGACGACGAAGAAGGCCAGCAGACTCACGCTCATATGCAAGTCACCATGGGCAGAAACCGCATCCTTTGTTCGCTGAAGCCCGTAGACGACCCACGGCTGGCGGCCCACTTCGGTAGTGACCCATCCGGCCAGGATGGCAATTAGCCCGGAGGGTCCCATCAGGAGAGCAAACCACAGGAAGGGACGCGAAGCGTACACGCGTTTTTTATAACGTAACCAGAGTGCCGTCACCCCAAGCAGCAGCATCAGCATGCCTAAGCCCGCCATAATGCGGAATGACCAGAAGACGATGGTGGAATTTGGCCGGTCTTCCTTTGGAAATTCTTTCAGTGCCGGAACCTGTTTGTCGAGGCTGTGCGTCAGAATAAGGCTGCCAAGCGCCGGGATCTCCAGCCCAAAGCGGGTGCGCTCCTGTTCCATATCCGGCCAGCCAAACAGCAGCAGCGGGGTGGGTTCACCCGGTGGGTTCTCCCAGTGGCCTTCAATGGCTGCTATTTTGGCGGGCTGGTGCTTCAGGGTGTTCAACCCGTGCATATCACCTACCATCGCCTGAAGGGGAGCCACAATCAGGGTCATCCACAGCGCCATGGAAAACATCGCACGGATGGCGGGGGTGTTGTTTCCGCGCAGCAAATGCCAGGCTGCGGATGCGCCGACAAACAGGGCGCTACTCAGGAAGGCCGCTATCGACATATGCAGCAGGCGATACGGGAAGGAGGGGTTAAACACCACGGCAAACCAGTCTACCGGCACCACCTGTCCGTTGACAATTTCAAAGCCCTGTGGCGTCTGCATCCAGCTGTTTGATGAGAGGATCCAGAAGGTTGAGATAATGGTCCCCAGTGCCACCATACAGGTTGCAAAGAAATGCAGACCCGGCCCGACTTTATTCCAGCCGAACAGCATAACGCCGAGGAATCCTGCCTCGAGGAAGAAGGCAGTAAGCACTTCGTAGGTCAGGAGCGGGCCGGTAATACTGCCGGCAAATTGTGAAAACCCACTCCAGTTGGTCCCAAACTGGTAGGCCATGACCAGCCCGGAGACCACGCCCATACCGAAGTTAACGGCAAAAATCTTCGACCAGAAATGGTACAGCGAACGCCAGACCGGGTTTTTGGTTTTCAGCCACAGGCCTTCTAGCACAGCGAGATAACTCGCCAGACCGATGGTGATTGCCGGGAAAATAATGTGGAAGGATACGGTAAAGGCAAACTGTATCCGTGCAAGATGAAAAGCATCTAAACCAAACATGCACAACCTCAATGTCAAACGGTGTGCTGTTATGGTATAGGGGCGAAATAACGAGTATCAGACGCAGAAAAGCGAAATTTACCTATAACAGTTCATGAAAACATCACGCTTTGCACATCTGATATAGCTTGCATGAAAGAATAAAAAAATTATTTTTATGAAATTTATGCATTAAACAGCTTGCCTTGTTATCAACAACATGCGTTAATGACTCTCTGGGTTTGAGTCCAAATAAACATCTGACGTAGTTTTATAAAGCAGTTCTCATCACGTTGTGCCTCTCCGCAGCCTCTCTTGGGTCTTTTTCTACACTCCGATTAGTTTTTGTTTCAAACCACTATCGCCTGAAGGGCCCATTAAGCAATTAACGTTTTTACGTTTACAGGAGAATCCTATGACTTCTTATATCCATTTCCGCTGCCCATGCTGCCATGGTTCGCAGTACCGTACCTCAGCTTTTGATGTGTCTGAGAAAAACCCGTTCGGTGCAAAATGCATTTTTTGCAAATCGTCGATGATTACCCTCGATCATCTGGCCGCTGCCCGCCACGCTCAGCGTAACGTCACCGAACTGCGTAAGTAATGCATCTGGCTAACTATAACAGTTAGCAAAATCTTCTCTTTTTCTCCTGCTGATATACACTGTCGGTCATAAGGAGAATCTGATGAAAAAATACCAGCGTCTGGCGCAACAAATTATCTCGCAGATCGAGCTTGGCGTATGGTTGCCGGGCGATAAGCTGCCTTCTCTGCGAGAGCAGGTCGCGAGCAGCGGCATGAGTTTTATGACCGTTGGCCACGCGTATCAGATGCTGGAAAGCCAGGGGCGTATCGTCGCCAGGCCGCAGTCGGGCTATTACGTTGCCTCGCGCCCGACCGCCCAACAACCTGCGCCGCCTGCCCAGGTGATGCGGGACGAAGTGGTAGATATCAACACCTATATCTTCGACGTATTACAGGCCAGCCGCGACCCGTCGGTGGTTCCTTTCGCTTCTGCTTTCCCCGACCCCCGGCTTTTCCCGTTGCAGCAACTTAACCGTTCGCTGGCCAATGTCAGTAAAACCGCCACAGCAATGAGCGTGATTGAAAACCTGCCTCCGGGTAACGTTGACCTTCGCCACGCCATTGCCCGCCGCTATGCGCAGCAGGGAATGAATATCTCGCCGGATGAGATTGTCATAACCGCAGGCGCACTCGAAGCCCTGAATCTTAGCCTGCAGGCCGTTACCGAGCCTGGTGACTGGGTGATTGTCGAAAACCCCTGTTTCTATGGTGCACTGCAGGCGCTGGAACGCCTGAAACTCAAAGCGCTGTCGGTGGCGACGGACGTCCGCGAAGGGATCGATCTGAATGCGCTTGAGCAGGCGCTCAATGAGTATCCGGTCAAAGCCTGCTGGCTCATGACCAACAGTCAAAATCCCCTCGGCTTCACGCTCAGCGCAGAGAAAAAAGCGCACCTGGTCGCGCTTCTCGCCAGGCACAACGTCACCCTGATCGAAGATGATGTCTACAGCGAACTCTATTTTGGCCGGGAGAAACCCCTGCCAGCGAAAGCCTGGGATCGTGACGATATGACGCTGCACTGCTCGTCCTTCTCGAAATGTCTGGTGGCGGGGTTTCGCATCGGCTGGGTGGCGGCAGGTAAACATGCGCGACGCATTCAGCAGCTACAGCTGATGAGCACCTTATCGACCAGTTCACCAATGCAGCTGGCGCTGGTGGATTACCTGGCGACAAAACGCTATGACGCCCATCTTCGCCGCCTGCGATGCACGCTGGCCGAACGCAAACAGCAGGCGTGGCAGTCGCTTTTGCGCCATATGCCGGCAGGCGTCAAAATTCATCACAACGACAGCGGCTATTTTTTATGGCTGGAACTCCCGGCGCAGCTGGATGCCGGGCTGCTGAGTGAGAAAGCGCTAACGCACCACATCAGTATTGCCCCCGGTAAGATGTTTTCGACCTCTGACGCCTGGACACCGTTCTTCCGGTTTAATACCTCCTGGGCGTGGGGGGAGCGGGAAGAACAGGCTGTGATTCAGTTAGGGAAATTAATTAGCAGCATGCTCGAATAATAATCTCCGTACCTTTCTAAAATAATCATTCCTTATCCTGATGGCGGCACGGCGAATATTCCGCAGTACCGCATCATAGGAAATCTGCATACCGCCTCTCAACGCTAACTCCTTGTCTATAATCCAGTTAACGGGGAATGCGCCCTCGGTCACACCTTGATGAAATTTCTTTAAGCCGCACGGTGCGGCGCATTTGCGCGGTCTACGTTTAATAAGGGAGATATTTTTACGGCACGGCTGCCGCTAAATTTCATTGCGACAGGAGTAATTCTTATGAGCAAAAAATTTGCCCGCAGCAGCCTGTGCGCGCTCGGCATGACTCTCATGACAGCGCACGCCGCAGAGCCACCGAAGGCTATTGGCGACGGGGAAGGACGACTGGATATTATTGCCTGGCCCGGGTACATCGAACGGGGACAAACCGATAAAAATTATGACTGGGTCACCCAGTTCGAAAAAGAGACCGGCTGCGCGGTGAACGTAAAAACCGCGGCCACCTCGGATGAAATGGTTAGTCTGATGGCGAAAGGAGGATACGATCTGGTCACGGCCTCGGGTGATGCCTCACTGCGCCTGATCATGGGGAAACGCGTTCAGCCGATTAACCCCGACCTTATCCCAAACTGGAAAACCCTCGACCCGCGGATCGTCAAAGGTGAATGGTTTAACGTCGGCGGCAACGTCTACGGCACACCGTATCAGTGGGGGCCAAACCTGCTGATGTACAACAGCAAAACGTTCCCGACGCCGCCGGACAGCTGGAGCGTCGTCTTTACGAAACAGAATTTACCTGACGGTAAAACCAATCAGGGCCGCGTGCAGGCCTATGATGGCCCGATTTACATCGCCGATGCGGCGCTGTTTGTCAAAGCCACGCAGCCGCAGCTGGGTATCACCGACCCGTACCAGCTAACAGAAAAACAGTATGCCGCCGTACTGAAGGTATTGCGTGACCAGCATGCGCTGATCCACCGCTACTGGCATGACACCACCGTTCAGATGAGCGACTTTAAAAATGAAGGCGTAGTGGCCTCCAGCGCCTGGCCCTATCAGGCCAATGCCCTGAAAGCGGAGAACCAGCCTGTCGCCACTGTTTTCCCGAAAGAAGGGGTAACCGGCTGGGCGGACACCACCATGCTGCACGCGCAGGCCAAGCACCCGATGTGCGCCTACAAATGGATGAACTGGTCGCTGACGCCTAAAGTGCAGGGCGATCTGGCGGCCTGGTTTGGCTCGCTGCCCGTGGTACCGGAAGGGTGTAAAGCCAGCACATTGCTCGGCGATAAAGGCTGCGAAACGAACGGCTACAACTATTTCGACAAAATCATGTTCTGGAAAACCCCGATTGCAGAAGGCGGCAAATTCGTTCCTTACAGCCGCTGGACACAGGATTACATCGCCATCATGGGCGGCCGTTAATCGCAGGAGCAGAACATGACGTACGCAGTAGAGTTTAATGACGTTTCCCGTCTGTACGGTGACGTGCGGGCGGTGGATGGGGTCACCATTGCTATTCATGACGGAGAATTTTTCTCCATGCTGGGGCCTTCGGGCTCCGGCAAAACTACCTGCCTGCGTCTGATAGCCGGTTTTGAGCAGCTGTCAGGCGGCGCAATCAAAATCTTCGGTAAAGAGGCGAGCGCACTTCCCCCCTGGGAACGCGATGTGAATACCGTGTTCCAGGATTATGCGTTGTTTCCGCATATGTCGATCCTCGATAACGTCGCGTACGGACTCATGGTCAAAGGTATCGACAAGAAAACGCGGCATGCGCAGGCGCGTCAAGCGCTGGAAAAAGTGGGGCTAAGCTTTGCTGTCACGCGTAAGCCTTCGCAGCTTTCCGGCGGGCAACGTCAACGTGTCGCCATCGCGCGGGCGCTGGTCAATGAACCCCGGGTATTACTGCTGGATGAACCGCTCGGCGCGCTCGATCTTAAACTGCGTGAGCAGATGCAGTTCGAGCTGAAAAAGCTGCAGCAGGAGCTCGGCATCACCTTTATTTTCGTCACTCACGATCAGGGGGAAGCCCTGTCGATGTCTGACCGGGTCGCGGTTTTCAATAATGGCCGCATTGAGCAAGTCGACACCCCGCGCGATCTCTATATGCGTCCAGGAACGCCATTCGTGGCGAGCTTTGTCGGGACCTCGAACGTGTTTGACGCCGGTATGGCACACAACGTGTGCGGGATGGAAGGCATCTATTCTTTACGGCCGGAACATATTCGCCTCAATGAGAGCGGTGAGGTTCAGGTTGAGGGCGTGGTGCAGGCAGTACAGTATCAGGGGGCGGCAACGCGTCTTGAGCTAAAACTCGCTGATGGTGCAAAACTGCTGGTCAGCCAGGCCAATTTTAGCGATGCCGCAACGCTGAGCGGCGTGACGCCGGGGCAGGCGGTGATGGCGTCGTGGTCACGTGATGCCATGGTTCGCCTGCAAGAGGAGAGGTGACATGAACACGCGTGTCGCGCCGCCTCCCGCCCACCGTAGCCGCATGAGCCGCCTTACCGCACTGTTCTGGCGTAAGCCATCGCTTGGGCTGTTCCTGCTGCTGCTCGCGCCGCTAATGTGGTTTGGCATCGTTTACCTGGGATCGCTTCTCACGCTTTTATGGCAAGGGTTTTATACCTTTGACGATTTCACCATGGCGGTCACGCCGGAACTGACGTTTGCCAATATCCTGGCGCTTTTTAATCCGGCAAACTATGACATCATTCTGCGTACGCTGATGATGGCCATTGCGGTGACCATCGCCAGCGCTATCCTCGCGTTTCCGATGGCCTGGTACATGGCACGTTACACCCACGGCAAGTGGAAGGCGTTCTTCTATATCGCCGTGATGCTGCCAATGTGGGCCAGCTATATTGTTAAAGCCTATGCCTGGACGCTGCTGCTGGCGAAAGACGGGGTAGCGCAGTGGTTTCTGAGCTACCTGGGGCTGGAGCCGATCCTGACCGCGATCCTTACGCTACCGGCCATTGGCGGAAACACGCTTTCCACCTCCGGGCTGGGGCGTTTTCTGGTGTTCGTCTATATCTGGCTGCCGTTTATGATCCTGCCGGTACAGGCGGCGCTGGAGCGGCTGCCCGCGTCGTTACTGCAGGCTTCAGCCGATCTCGGCGCGCGCCCACGCCAGACTTTTCGTTACGTCGTTTTGCCGCTGGCAATCCCGGGCATTGCCGCAGGGTCAATCTTCACTTTTTCCCTGACGCTGGGCGATTTCATTGTTCCACAGCTGGTGGGGCCGCCGGGGTACTTTATTGGCAATATGGTCTATTCCCAGCAGGGCGCTATCGGCAATATGCCCATGGCCGCGGCCTTCACCCTGGTGCCAATTGTCCTCATCGCTCTTTATCTGGCGTTCGTGAAACGTCTGGGAGCATTCGATGCACTCTGAACGCGCACCGTTGTTCCTCAAAGTGGCAGCCTGGGGAGGCGTTATCTTCCTTCATTTCCCGCTGCTGATTATTGCGACCTACGCCTTTAACACCGAAGACGCCGCGTTCAGTTTTCCGCCGCAGGGGTTGACCTTGAAGTGGTTCACCGTGGCCGCGGGGCGTGGCGACATCATTGAATCAGTGACGTTGTCACTTCAAATCGCTGCGCTGTCGACGGCTATCGCGCTGGTGCTTGGCACGCTTGCTGCAGCGGCGCTGTGGCGAAGCGCGTTTTTTGGCAAAAATGCGATCTCGCTGTTGCTGCTGTTGCCGATTGCGTTACCGGGGATTATCACCGGTCTGGCGCTGTTGACGGCGTTTAAAACCATTGACCTTGAGCCGGGTTTTTTCACCATCGTGGTCGGTCACGCCACGTTCTGCGTGGTGGTGGTGTTTAACAACGTGATTGCCCGGTTCAGGCGCACCTCCTGGAGTCTGGTCGAGGCGTCAATGGATCTGGGGGCCGACGGCTGGCAAACCTTCCGTTACGTGGTCCTGCCAAATCTCGGTTCGGCGTTGCTGGCCGGGGGGATGCTGGCGTTTGCACTCTCGTTTGACGAAATCATCGTCACAACATTTACCGCGGGACACGAGCGCACGTTACCGCTGTGGTTGCTTAATCAGCTCGGGCGTCCGCGCGACGTGCCGGTCACCAACGTCGTCGCATTGCTGGTGATGCTGGTCACAACCCTACCCATTCTGGGAGCCTGGTGGCTAACCCGCGACGGCGAAAACAGTGCCGGAAGCGGGAAATAACATTGATTTCAACAGGACAATGCTATGCAAACACAACTGCTGATAAATGGTGAACTGGTCGCCGGAGACGGGGAAAAACAGCCGGTCTATAACCCTGCCACCGGAGAGGTACTTCTGGAGATTGCTGAAGCGTCAGCAGCGCAGGTCGACGCGGCGGTCAAGGCCGCCGATCGCGCATTCATTGAATGGGGACAAACCACGCCTAAAACGCGTGCCGAGTGCCTGCTGAAGCTGGCTGACGTGATTGAAGCCCACGGCGAAGAATTTGCCCGTCTCGAATCGCTCAATTGCGGTAAGCCGCTGCACTGTGCGTTGGGAGATGAAATTCCGGCTGTGGTCGACGTTTTCCGCTTCTTTGCCGGCGCCGCCCGCTGCCTGAACGGGCTGGCCGCCGGCGAATATCTTGACGGTCACACATCGATGATACGCCGCGATCCGGTGGGCGTGGTCGCCTCCATTGCGCCATGGAACTATCCGCTGATGATGGCGGCATGGAAGCTGGCACCCGCGCTGGCCGCGGGTAACTGTGTGGTGATCAAACCTTCGGAGATTACCCCACTGACGGCCCTCAAGCTGGCGGAACTGGCGAAAGACATCTTCCCGGCAGGCGTTCTGAACGTTCTGTTTGGCCGCGGAAAAACGGTCGGCGATCCGCTGACCGGCCACGAAAAGGTGCGTATGGTGTCGCTCACCGGTTCTATTGCCACCGGCGAACATATTATTGGACACACGGCGTCCTCGATTAAACGCACCCATATGGAGCTGGGCGGCAAAGCCCCGGTTATCGTTTTCGACGACGCCGATCTTGATGCGGTTGTTGAAGGGGTACGTACTTTCGGTTTCTACAATGCCGGGCAGGATTGTACGGCAGCCTGTCGTATTTATGCGCAGAAAGGCGTTTGTGCCGCGCTGGTGGAAAAACTGGGTGCCGCGGTGGCGAGCCTGAAAATGGGTGCGCCGGAGGCGGAAACCACCGAGCTGGGCCCGCTCAGTTCCGAAGCCCATCTTTCACGCGTCTGTAAGGCGGTTGATGAGGCTAAAGCCCTGAGCCATATTCGCGTGGTGACCGGCGGCAGCAAAAAAGAGGGGGCAGGCTACTATTTCCAGCCAACCCTTCTGGCAGGGGCAAAACAGGACGATGCTATCGTTCAGCGTGAAGTGTTTGGCCCGGTTGTAAGTGTCACCGAGTTTGATGACGAAGCGCAGGTGCTGGCATGGGCGAACGATTCGCAGTACGGCCTGGCGTCATCGGTCTGGACCCGCGATGTAGGGCGTGCCCACCGGATGAGCGCGCGTCTGCAGTACGGCTGCACCTGGGTTAATACCCATTTTATGCTGGTGAGCGAAATGCCGCACGGCGGGATGAAGTTATCCGGCTACGGCAAAGATATGTCGGTGTACGGCCTTGAAGATTATACCGTTGTTCGCCACGTGATGATAAAGCACTAAGCCCCCATGCCCGGTCGCATTCAGCGCCGGGCATTCTCTGCCTGCAGTACATTATCCATAGTATTCAGATGGTTATTCTGTAACGAAAAAACTTGATCTGTATCAACATATGACGCATATTGCGTGCGGTTATTTTTTCGGCTCTGGTAAACAGAATGACGTTGTATCAAAAGATGTTGGTTTTTTACGCAATCATGGCTTCTGTCTGTGCATTAATTACCTGGTTCCTCTCTAAAGACCGCAAACGTATCCGACTGCTCAGTGCTTTTCTGGTGGGTTCAACCTGGCCAATGAGCTTTCCCGTTGCGCTGTTGATCTCGCTTTTCTGAAGCACGCTTCCCGTTTTAAAAGATGAATATAGCATTCCAGATACGAAGACTGTATAAATAAACAGTGAGTCGTTAAAGGAGTGCTTATGAACAGTTTTTACTCGCAGCAGGCTGGCTGCGTTGTGCGCTGGCACGATCTTCCCGGCTCTGGCGATCCTGTGGTGTTTATTCACGGGTTAGGCTGCGCCTCTTCTTATGAATATCCTCGTATCGTCTCTGACGCCCGGTTTGGTGCGCGCAGAGCCATTCTTATCGATCTCCCCGGCAGCGGTTACAGCGACAAACCCGTGCAGTATCGTTATCGCACCAGCGAGCAGGCGCGAGTGGTGGCTGAACTGTTGGACCATCTCAAACTCGATAGCTTCTGGCTATATGGTCATAGTATGGGTGGCAGCATTGCTATCGAGGCAGCAGGACTGATGGCGCCACGCGTAAAAGGGTTGATGGTGTCGGAACCCAATTTTCACGCCGGGGGTGGCATGTTCAGCCGCTCTATTGCTGCACAGACGGAACAACAGTTCCTGGCGCAGGGGTATGATGCGCTGCTCAGTGCGGAAACCTCACCCTGGGCGGGCAGTCTGCAAAGCAATGCGCCGTATGCCGTGTGGCGTGGCGCGTCCAGCCTGGTGGAAGGGGTAGAGCCGGAATGGGAGGTTCAGTTTTTGTCTCTGCGCTGCCCGGTGACGTTGATTTTCGGCGAGTGGTCCCTGCCTGATGATGATGTGGACTCTCTGCAAAAGCGGGGCGTTGAAGTGAAAATCATCCCAGCGGCCGGACACTCCATGTCCTGGGAAAATCCGTCGGCACTGGCGCAGACGTTAGCAGAGTGTATGACCACGACCTGAAAGGATAGCCCGCATCTCTGCGGGCCAGGAACGCTATCGTAACAAAGCTTGTAAGGCCTGGCGTGCGGCAGGCTGTACATCGTGCGGGTGGCGGAAATCGATGTTCTCTATTGCCCGGCTATAGAGGGCGACCAGCCAGTCATAGACATACACCGTTGCCGCATGTACGGGTTGTTCTCCCAGACGCGTCAGGCGCGGCGCGGTACTGTTGACCACCGGCGTGACAAAGATTGCCTGGCCTTTACGGATGCGGCTCGCCGGGCGTGCCTCTGCGGGTGTCCGATCGTAGCCCAGCCAGCCAATGAAGTTGCCCATCACGGCATGCAGTTGAGCAGCGCTGCTCTTGTCGGTTTCAACGATGTTCTGCAACTGCTGTGGCAGGTTCAGTCGGTAGCTGGCCACCACCAGAACGTCGGCAATTTGCTGCAAAACAGCGGGTTCCAGCCCAAGGCGCGCGGCAGTGGCATCGTTGCGGCTCCACTGGCGCAGATGGTTTATCCAGACTTTATGTGCCAGGCGAGCTTTGTCTTTGGTCTGGAATGGACTGGCGTTCTCCTGGGCATGCTCGGCAAACAGGTCAATGGTATCCGTAAACAGTCCGTTCACCTGCTCCTCGCGGGGCTGCTGAACGGCCAGCAGGGTTTCAAAGGCTTTAAGCGGCGGCAGAAGACCTTCAAGCAGTTCACCGTGGCGGGCGGCGGAGCTTTGCAGAACGCGCACCATGTTTTCGGCCTGAGTTCGTCTGGCGCCGGGTTCCTCAACCAGCGGTGCCAGATACCCCTTCATCAGGGCCGAGAGTTCCTGGCGCAGCATTGCTTTCAGCGTGCTAAGACGCTTCTGCCGCTGAGCGGGTAACGTGGCCTGAGACAACCACTCGATCACGCGCTGCATGCTGTGGCTGTCCAGCGCCTGCAGTGTCCCCCAGCGCACACCCGGTTTGCCCAACAGGTGCTGGACCGTTTCATCAAGGTTCTGACGGGTGGTAAAACGTGCGTCGTGAGGCGTAATCGCCCACACCAGCCCCGGCAGGGCGGATTCTTCAACGGGCTGAGTCTCTTTGACCCAGTTCATCAGCACCCGGGCTTTTTTAGGCGTTTGCTCGTGCTGGGCTGTCGCATTGCAGATAACAAGCACGTCCGGTTGCAGCTGCTGGCGATAATGCTCCAGCAACCACTGGCATTTAGCCTGATTCAGTGCATCGGCGCTGTTATCTGAAAAGACCGGAATATCAATAATATCGACATTATCCAGGGCGCTGCTTTCGACC
The DNA here is from genome assembly GCF_003635055.1 of Enterobacter sp. WPR_3_1. Taxonomy (NCBI): domain Bacteria; kingdom Pseudomonadati; phylum Pseudomonadota; class Gammaproteobacteria; order Enterobacterales; family Enterobacteriaceae; genus Enterobacter; species Enterobacter sp. WPR_3_1. The sequence continues at coordinate 1,052,912 of NZ_RBXU01000008.1, forward strand.
GGCAAGACCAGCTCACGCGTCAGGAAGGCGAGCGTATCGACAGGGATACTGATGGCGTTAAGCATCTCGCCGTTGTTCAGCGGATGAAGCAGCGTCTCCTGGGCCTCCGGAAGGGTAAAGGTGCCGTGAGTCAGGAACCCTTCGCCCGGCAGCCCGAAGTTATCGACCAGCAGGCTGAGCGGGGCGGCGAGTGCTCCGGCATGGCTGGTCTGATGCAGGACATGAGCGAGCTTTAACCACTGCTGGGTCAACTCCTGTTGCTCACCCCACAGCAGCGACCAGACGCTGGCTCGCGTGCTGAGATCGAGCGAAGGGACCAGCTGTGCAAACTGATGCCATAGGGCATCATCAATTTGCTGTTTTGCGGCAGGTATTGAGCTTTGCCAGAAGCGGGCGATGGCACCCACGTCCTGAGCCGTAATACCAGGAACGCCCTGCGGCTGGCGCAGGCCACGCCACTTCTCCAGGCGCGTCTCAATGACCGCTTTATCCACGGCGCGGATGTCCGGCTGCAGCGTGGTGCGGGCGATAAACAGCTGAACCAGCTCTGCCTCTGTCACCAGGCTCAGGCGCAGCGGGAACGCCTCATCCACCACCTCTGCATTTCCGCGAGTGAACCGCACGGCCATGTTGGTCAGGGCATGTCCCGGATTAATGTGCGAAAAATAGTCAAATGTACGCTGGCCTGGCGTAACGTTCAGGCGGCCATTACCGCTGCCGCACAGCGATAAAAGCAGATGCGCTTTTGCACTCTGAGAATGACCGTAAAGTCCAATACTGCCCGGGCGGGACAGGGCGCGGTCAATGGCCTGCTCCCGTGCCTGCGTCGCGTTGATGCGCGCAAGAAGGGCATCGGCCTCGTTATCCAGCACAGGGGCGTTCAGGCGCGTCTCATTTATCCACCCGATTAAGGCCTGAGTGGTAGTCATCGTCGCAGTCATTTCAGGTATACGCTCCCGCTGTCGATCCAGTAGTGGCTGCCGCTATGACGGCGATCGGCCAGAGTATTCAGTTTGAAGGTTAAAGCATCAGGCGGAACCGGCGTCCCGTCCTGCAACCAGGCATCGCTCAGCGCGAAGGATTCAGGCCCTTCATGCTTATTGCCGCCGCAAAGTTTGAGCCGCACGTTCAGCACGCCGTCACCCGCAATCGCTTTGGCCAGTTCGGCCGAGTTGATGCTAAGCGTATAGAGCGGCGTTGCCGGCCAGCGCGCGTTCGCCAGCTGGCGGAAACCGAGCGTCACATTTCCGCGCAGCGGGAAGTGCAGACGGGCGTCGAGTTTCGCACCCGGCTTATCCAGGTCGATATCCTGATACCAGACGTTTTCTTCACGCAGGGTGTTCACGGTGTTATCCAGTACGCCCAGATAGCGAACCGTTGAATATGCACCGATATCCGCGGCTTTAAAGTTAAAGCGCGGCAGTCGCAGGTCAAGCGCCAGGCTGCAAAGCATCGCGCCGACGGCGGCGGTCGATTTTGGATTACCAATGCGTCCTTGCTGGCTGAACGGGTACCATTCATGAACCTGGTATTTATCCAGCCAGACGATGCGATTAACCGGCACCGGCTGCAGGTGGCGAATAAGCGCCTGAACGCCAGGCAGGCAGCCCGGACGCCCCGTGATCAGCAGAATATCGCAGCTGTAATGTGAAATGGCCTCGCACACCGCATGCAGGGGTGACGCCAGCGTGAACTGGCCTGCCAGCATCGCATCCTGCATTTCACGGAAATTCACGTGCAGCGGAACGGCAAACAGATCGAAGGCTTCTGAACCTGCCGGCAAGGCATGATCGACGGCCTGTTGCAGATAATTCATCACGTTGCGGGTCGGTTTCTGCGACAGCAGATCGCCAAAGGTGGCATGCAAGCCTGCCAGCGGATCGTCGATGTCGCTGGATTCCCACGCGGCAAGGATGGCGTGACCAATCGGCATAAAGAGCTGAAGCGCCGTTTGCTGGCGCAATACCGCCTGGGTATCGATGCGTCCTGAGTCACCAAACAGCGAGGCCATCAGCAGAGAGGCATCGGCGATGCCGGACTTCTGCAGCTGGGTCTGCAGGGCGGGTAACACATAGCGCTGGATGACGTCCAGCAGGGTGTCGTCACCGGCCACTTTAAACCCTTCACGGAACAGCAGCTGCGGCGTGATTTTGACGTTGTTACCGGAGCCGTCATCCAGCTGATAATGGGTGATCGCCATGTCGGTTGTGCCACCGCCAATGTCGATAGAGGCGACACGCAGCGAGCGCCCCGGCTGCACGCCCGGTTCAGGTTCACGATCCGGGCGGGCGAGGGAGGCGAAGAACGCTTCCGTCTGACCACCAAAATGCGAGATCGCTTCGTTGTACAGCCACACCAGTTGACCACAGCTGGCCTCGTCCCACTCCATCTGGATTGCAGGTACCGGCACCACGCTTTTTTCCTGGTGCTTACGGGTGGCAAAATCGTCGTCCTGCGGGTGCCAGCCCATCGCTTTCCAGACGATAGCGATCGCTTCGAACATGCGGCGACGGAAGATCTCGCGTTCCTGCTTCGGCATCGCCGAGGGCAGGGTCAGGATCAGCGTACGCAGCTGGCGTGGCGAGGCCGGAAAGCCCAGACGCAGGCGCGTGGCAACGCTGTTGATCTGCCCCAGCGCCTGTGCCAGCAGTTCGCACAGCATATGCGTCATCAGCGTGCTGCGGCTGTACTGCGGGGAGAAAACCGGCAGTCGCTCGTCCTGCGGCAGCGTAAAGAGCGGTTCACCGTCATCGTTCATCAGGTTCATCAGCGGGAACGCGGTCGCCAGCGGTTCGCGCTGGGTCTTGCTGTTCATCTGGCTAAAGCGCCAGTCCTGGACCACCGGGGTTTCATCCCACAGGTAGCGACGCGGGCTGGAGATACCGCTATTACCTTCCGTGCCCAGACGGTGCGTAGCCAGTTTGCGGGCTTCATCGCCCACGCGGACAATAGACGGCCAGACAAAGGCATCTTCACGCCCACTTTCCACCGAGAAGTGCTGCTTGCCAAAACGCGCTTCTGAAAACTCCAGACGACTGGTAAACAGCGGCTCATTGAGGAACTGTGGTTCGCTTAACGAGCGCACCTGCAGTTCGGCCGTCTGGCGCAGACCGTCGTTCGCATCACCGTGATCTTCAATAATAACGCCGCAGGTATGGGTATTCCCGACGTCGAGGATCAGGTCGACCGGAATAGCCGGCGTACTGAGGGTATGGGTGACAAATTTCACTTCCGGCACGGTAAGCTGTTCACCGAGCATGGACAGCAGGTTGAGCCAGTGTGCCTGGTACTCAAAGCTGCGCATTGCCTGCTGCAGGTCGCGTTCCGCGCGGTTTTCAACGTCGGTCGCATAGTGGGTAAACGCCTCGCGCAGCCAGCCGTCAATCCAGGTCTGGTCGAGGAAGCTTTCCACCTCATCATCTCGCCACGCCAGTCCGAAACGGGTGCCGTTGAGAATGTCATTTTCAACCGGGGACAGCGCGGCAGTAGCATGCTCTGCAATCTGGCTGTCGAGAGCGAGCGTGACGCGGTGTGTATTACCTGCCGCATCAGGCGTTTCAAGTTTACGCACCTGGACGCGCGCCCAGTTATCTGGCCCGTCAACAAAGGTACGTGGCGGATTGAAGCGCAGGAAGGGAATGGGAAGCCAGACACCATCCAGCACCGTCAGGGACTGATGCAGTGGGATCGTGGTTTCCGGTTTCACCACTTCAGGCTGTCCGCCGTTCAATCCCGGCAGCGTGTAACGCCCGTTGACGAGATCGAAATCGAGACGCAGAAGCGGACCGTTGGCGGTTTTACGTACGAAGCGCCCGTTGCTGGCGGTGTCCTGCGGAGTCAGGCCAAAATCGAGGAATTGCACGCCGCTGTTGGCAATAAGCGTGACGCTCTGTTTATAGTCGCAAAGATTTACCAGCATAGGGTCAGGCACCTGCTTTCTTGAACGTCAGTGGAACGACGGTTTTGGCATCATAACGGGCATTACATTCAGCGACATCGCTGGTACCTGCTTTACAGGCAACTTCCGGCATCGGGTAGCGTGAACCGTCTGTGCAGCGGGCATTACCGCGACTCTTGATCATCAGTTCGCCATTGCTGTGTAGCCCGGAGAAAACCTCCACGCGGCAGACAACATTGTCACCGTGAACAACACGAGCGAAGCCTTTATTGTTCTGGATCTGATAGCGCAGCGACGGTGGTTTGCCGGTAATCGGATCTTTCACGTCGAGGATCGCACGCCATGTTCCGTTCAGAAAACGCGTCGACCCCGCTTTCACCTGGTTTACTTCCATGACCATGGCGTCTTTCGGGATCGCCGCAATCACAACCGGCGCAGGCGCTGGGGCGGCAACGGGAGCCGGCTCTTTTTCTTTGCTCGCGACCACCTCTGCCTGATGCAGCGGTAATTTCATCGGCAGTGGCTCAACGGCTTTAATCGGCTTTGGCGCAATGGCGACAGGTTCAGGGGCAACGACAGCCACTGGCTCGGCAGAAGGGGCCTGTTTTGGCCACAGCAACGGGGTGGCAATCGCGGCAACGATCACGGCGGCAACCGGAAGCGTCCACAGGGGAACGCGGCGTTTTTTGGCTACGATCGCAGGCTCTGGCTCGGGTTCTTCCACAGGTGGCAAAGTGACCGGTGCAGGTTCAGGCGTATACAGTTCGTCCGGCGTGATGCGTACCACCGTGGCCGGGGCAATCAGCGGCTCATCGGCCTGTTCAAAGGTCAGGACTGGGGTCGGTTCCGGCTCGGGTTCAGGGTCTTCAATGACAATCGGGGCTGGCTCAGGGATCAGCGATTCACGTAAACAGTCGAGTACGTCGTCACGCGCATTCTCATTGAGGTTTACAAACCCCCAGAAACTTATGACCGGCTTTCCATCAACCAGGAAAAGGAAATTTTCGCCGGGAAACTGAAATGCTTTCGACAGCAGGGAGCCGAAAAGCTGTTGCGCTGTTTTTGGCGACTGCAGGCATTTCTTACTGAGCGATTCAACGCTGGCCAGCGTATTTTCCAGATAACGCAGGGCGCGATAACGATCGTCTTCGTTCGCCGCTTTCCAGCTGGTTACACAACCGTCGACCGGCGAATACCAGTCGACACGGTCGCCACCATCATTGACCTGCGGAATAGCCAGACAGTCGACAATCGCCTGTTGTTTGCGTAACCGGAGCGCTTCCCGGATTTGTAACGCTGATTCAAAAACGGCTTGTCCGCCGCCGCCAACGGCCTGAAAGTCATCCAGATTACCGCTGCGTAAAAGAGTTTTTGCCACGATTTGATCCCATATACTTCTTCACACCGTTACTTTAACGAAATCGGGAAGCAACCAAACGGAGGAAGAGACGCCAAAAGGGACGATTTCTTGTGGCATAGAAAGGTGCGGTTGTGCTTGACGAATAATGGCACTTAAGGCAAATCAACCTCTGGCGCACTGGCTGTAAAACCAGCGGAAAACGTTGCTTTAGAATAACCTGATAGTGATTCGTTATTTGCCAGGTTATAGCGGCTGTGCTGTTATTACAGTCCAATATAATAAAACTGCCAGGGTTATAACCATGTCTACAGGGAAAACGCTGCTCGCCCTCGCGCTGAGCACTCTCTTACCAGCAGGTGCCGCATGGGCGGCGAATAATGACACCATCATTTATTGCTCTGAAGCATCACCGGAGTCTTTCAACCCGCAGATCGCCAGCTCAGGCCCGTCATTCGTGGCCAGCTCTCAGGTCCTGTATAACCGCCTGATCAATTTCGACCCGGTGAAAAACACCCCGGTACCGTCGCTGGCAGAGTCCTGGACAATTTCCCCGGACGGTAAGACTTATACCTTTACGCTGCGTAAAGGGGTCAAGTTCAACAGCAATAAATACTTCAAGCCGACCCGTGATTTTAATGCGGATGACGTTATTTTTTCCGTCATGCGTCAGAAAGACCCTAAGCATCCTTATCACAATGTCTCGCAGGGTAATTATGAATACTTTAATGACGTAGGTCTGGACAAGCTGATTCAGGACGTCAAAAAGGTTGATGATTATCACGTGCAGTTTACGCTGAGCGAACCAAACGCCGCATTCCTTGCTGACTGGGGGATGGATTTCGCCTCTATTCTTTCCGCTGAATACGCTGACGCGATGCTGAAAAAAGGGACGCCTGAGAATGTCGATACCTGGCCGATTGGTACCGGGCCGTACGTTCTGCAACAGTACAAAGTGGATTCGCTGATCCGCTACGTCGCTAACCCGAACTACTGGGAAGGTGCGGTTCCGACGAAACATCTTATTTTCTCCATCACGCCAAACGTAGAAACGCGTCTGGCGAAGCTGCAGACCAACGAATGCCAGATCATTCCGGCACCGTCACCGGTTCAGTTTGATGTTATTAACAAAAATAAAGACCTGAAGCTGCACGCCGTGGAGGCGTTGAACGTGGGGTATCTGGCGTTCAATACCGAGAAAAAACCGTTTGATAACGTGCTGGTGCGTCAGGCCCTGAACTATGCGACGGACAAAAAAGCCATCGTGAATGCGGTCTTTATGGGTTCCGGTACGGTGGCGAAATCACCCATTCCGCCGAATATGCTGGGCTTTAATAACGATCTGAAGGACTACAGCTACGATCCTGAAAAAGCGAAAGCTTTGTTGAAACAGGCCGGTCTGGAGAAGGGCGCGGACGTGACGCTGTGGTCAATGCCTGTGCAGCGTCCGTATAACCCTAACTCGAAGCGTATTGCGGAGATGATCCAGAGCGACTGGGCAAAAGTCGGCGTGAAGGCCAAAATTGTCTCTTACGAGTGGGGCGAGTATCTCTCCGGTATGCGTAAAGGGGAGCATGATTCCGCGCTGTTTGGCTGGATGTCCGATAACGGCGACCCGGATAACTTTGCTGATGTACTGCTGGGATGCGACAGCATCAAAACCGGATCGAACGCCGCGCGCTGGTGCGATAAGGGGTATGATGATCTGGTCAAGAAAGCCAAACTGACCAGCAACCCGGGTGAGCGTGCGAAACTCTACAGCCAGGCGCAGGAGATCTTCTATGCTCAGGCACCGTGGATTGCGCTGGCGAACGGCAAAACGTTCTACGCCACCCGCAGCAACGTAACGGGGTACAGCGTGAGCCTGATGGGCAGCGATTTCTCCAAAGCGAAACTGAACTGACATTTTTCCCGGCAGGCACCGCGCCTGCCGGGCATCTGACAAGGAGTGACAATGTCACATTTAAATGAAGTTATCGCCCGTGTCGATACCGCCATCGAAGAGGGAGTGATTAGCCGAATGAATGAACTGCTGATCGAACTGAGCGATGACACAGCGTTAAGCCGTGAAGATCGCTACAGTCAGCAGCAGCGTCTGCGTACCGCGATTGCACATCACGGTAAGCAACATAAAGAAGAGATGGACGCCCGTCAGGAATTGCTGACCAAAGGCGGTACGATACTGTAGCGGTGAGCCGGGGGTCAGAACTGGCGTCTCGCGACCAGCCACGCCCCGACCACCAGCATTACGGCACCGCACACCGGGCCAATCAGCGCGCGCAAGGGGATGCCATTGCTTCTGAGTACATCCATTACCAGCCCGCCAATCAACTGGCTTGCCACCAGCACGGCGATGGTTGTCGCTGCGCCAACATTTTGATAGCCGCTGATACTGGCAAAAACAAAAAACGACCCTAACAGCCCCGGGATCAACGTCCACCAGCGGATCGTTGAAGCCAACTCGCTAAATCCGGCGAAGCCCTGTTTTAGCAGCAGAATGCTGACAAACAGCACAATGCCAACCAGCGAATTTAGCAGCATCGCGATAAGAATGGTCGAGGAGGACTGAGTGATGCGCACCATTAAGGTATTTTGCACCACCAGGCCAATTCCCGCCGCCACCAGAAAAGCCAGCGTCAGAGACTGATTCATGAGATAGCGTCCGGATCGCTACGCTCATCAAGCTGCAACTGCATAAAGGTCAGATCCAGCCAGCGGCCAAACTTCGTGCCCACCTGCGGCATCTGGCCGGTGGTCACAAAACCGAGCGTCTCATGAAGATGAATAGAGGCCTGGTTTTGCGCCTCAATGCCCGCCACCATGACGTGTTTGCCGAGGGTCCGCGCTTCAATAATCAGCGCGTTCATCAGCGTGCGGCCAATACCTTTGCCCTGATGATCCGGATGAACGTAGACAGAATGCTCTACCGTATGCCGGAAACCGTCAAAGGCGCGCCAGTCGCCAAACGAGGCGTAGCCGGTGATAACGCCATTCTCTTCACTCACCAGCACCGGGTAGCCTGCGAGGGCACGCGCCTCAAACCAGGCAATGCGGTTATCCGTATCGACGGTTTTATCATTCCAGATCGCGGCAGTATGCAGCACCGCGTGGTTGTAAATCTCCCCAATAGCGGCGCAGTCTTCTTTGCAGGCATGACGAACGATCATGTTTGAACCTCTGAGTGTGTTGTTCACTATAGTATTACGTTATGAGTACGATATTACACAACTGTACAGACGGATAGCTATGACATAAGCCAGATTTTTTTGTTATCAAAACCGCGTTGAAATGCCGTTCATACACTATAGTATGACGTCATGAATACTATGGCAGACACAATGAATCAAAGGATTAGCGCGCGAATTCGCCTTGAACGCGAGTCGCGAGGATGGTCATTAAGCGAGCTTGCTGACCGGGCCGGCGTCTCGCGCGCCATGATCCACAAGATAGAGCGCGGGGACAGCAGCCCGACGGCGACCTTGCTCGCGCGGTTATCTGGCGCGTTTGGCATCAGCATGTCAACGCTGATCGCCAGAGCCGAAATGCAGGAAGGAAAGCTGCTGCGTCTGGAAAACCAGCCCGTCTGGCGTGACCCTCAGACACACTACCTCCGCCGCCACGTTTCACCCCGCACCGATCTGCCCATCGATCTTGTTCAGGTTGAGCTGCCGGCGGGAAGCGATGTCCCTATGCCCGCCTCGTCGTATGCGCTGGCGCGCCAGCTTATCTGGCTGCAGTCTGGCGAACTGGTTTTCCAGGAGGGCGATACCCGTCATGAAATGCACGCCGGTGATTGCCTGGAACTGGGGCCGCCCAACGACTGCCGGTTCATTAATGAGACGAATGAAACCTGTATCTATCTGGTTGTGCGGCTTAACCAGTCTGGCTCGTAAAGTTAAAGCGTTTACGCCGATCATGAGCCAGGCTCTAATGACATTTGTACCAGAAGGAGTTCCTGATGAATCAATCTGTTTCGCAAAATCGCCGCTGGGTTCTGGCTTCTCGTCCGCACGGTGCGCCGGTCGCGGAGAATTTTCGTCTGGAAGAGCAGCCTGTTCCTGAACCTCAGGCAGGACAGCTTTTGCTGCGCACGGTCTGGCTGTCGCTTGATCCTTACATGCGTGGGCGCATGAGTGATGCACCTTCCTATTCACCGCCAGTGGAAATTGGGGCGGTCATGGTGGGGGGAACGGTCAGCCGCGTTGAGCAGTCAAATCATCCGGACTATACGCCGGGTGAGTGGGTGCTGGGCTATAGCGGCTGGCAGGAGTATGCAATTTCAGACGGCAGCGGCCTGGTGAAACTGGGCGATAATATTTCTCACCCCTCGTGGGCGCTGGGCATTCTGGGTATGCCAGGGTTTACCGCCTATATGGGGCTACTGGACATCGGCCAGCCTAAAGCCGGTGAAACGCTGGTGGTTGCGGCGGCGACGGGGCCGGTTGGTGCGACGGTCGGGCAGATCGGTAAAATCAAAGGTTGCCGGGTGATCGGCGTTGCCGGTGGTACAGAAAAATGCCGCCATGCCGTAGAGGTGCTCGGGTTTGACCAGTGCCTGGATCACCATGCCGATGACTTCGCGGCCCAGCTGGAAAAGGCCTGCCCGAAAGGGATTGATGTCTATTATGAAAACGTCGGCGGGAAAGTTTTTGACGCCGTGTTGCCCTTACTGAACACCTCGGCGCGCGTACCGGTATGTGGTCTGGTGAGCGGTTACAATGCGACGGGTCTGCCGGAAGGGCCGGATCGTTTGCCGTTATTGATGGCGACGATTCTGAAGAAACGTATTCGTATGCAGGGGTTTATCATCGCTCAGGATTACGGCCATCGCATCAAGGAGTTCCAGGATGAGATGGGGCGCTGGGTGCAGGAAGGCAAAATTCACTACCGTGAGCAGGTTACAGACGGCCTGGAGAATGCGCCTGAGGCGCTGATTGGCCTTCTTGAAGGAAAAAACTTCGGCAAAGTCGTGATTCGCGTCGCGGGTGACAATAAATAATCTAAAATATGGCGGGGTTTCCCGCCATATTTATTTGTGAAGATACGATATATTGTCTTTAATTAACTGGACATGGCTTTTCGCGCCTTCCGTTCAGATGAGCACGAAAACGAAAAAAAATAAATTTTGCATTTCTTGACATTTTTACAGACTTCCCATCACCAGGCATGACGATACAGGATATATCGGAACAGCGTCGTTTATAAAAAACGGCGTTTAAAAATAGCATTAAGTATTAGCTACAGGAATTGAACATGCTTGATTTGGACCATTTAGAAAAAGCGCAAAGGATCAGTCTTACCATGCAAGTCGAACTCAGTTTGAAAGGCGCGTTAATTACAGGCTCACTGAAACCTGGCGCTCGACTGATTACCAAAGAAATTGCTGATAAATTAGGAACCAGTATTACCCCGGTCCGCGAGGCGCTTTTGCGTCTGGTGTCGTCTGGAGCTTTGCACGCCACGCCGGCCCAGGCGTTTCTGGTTCCTGAGGTCACGCTTGAGCGTTATAACGAGATTAACGCCATCAGAAAACAGCTTGAGCCTATGGCGGTAGCTGCCGCCTGTCAGCATATGACGGAAAATAAGCTGGAGGTGTTGCGCAAGCTATCAGAGACATTCCATGAAGCCATGCGCAACGGGCACGTTCAGCAGGCGTTGCATGCTAACCGCATCTTTCGGTTTACGCTTTATCAGTACGCGGAAATGCCGACACTCAGCGCCTTAATTGAGCAGCTATGGGTGCGTATTGGACCTTGCATGAACTATCTGCATCAGGAGCTTAACGACATCAAGGTGTCGACTTATCACTACGCCGAGCTCCTGTCCGCGCTTGAGCGAAGAGATGTTGATGGCAGTCAGAAGGCGATAGAGACGTTGATTGACGAAGCGAACACGCTTTTACAGCGACAATATTTTAACTGAGAGATTATTTAGCAGAGCGACTATATCCTGCCGCGAATTATATTCCTGGTTAAATACTCCTGATGGCTTATTGCCATCAGGAGCGTTATTCCATTTATAAAAATAATATTCAGCAAAAAAGAATGCTTTTTGCTTACTCGAAGCGATAAGAGACCGACAGACCTACGCCGTAGTTACGGCCCGGTGCAGGTTCGTAATAACGCCCGTTGGATTCATTCACGATAACCGATCCGACATACTCTTTATCGAACAGGTTATCGACGCGACCGAAGACGTCCATTCCCCAGTTACCGTAGTTGAATTTATACCCGGTATTCAGCCCAACCACCGTGTAGGACGGGGCTTTCGCCGTGTTCTCGTCATCCGCCATGATATCGCTCATGTAGCGCACATCCGATCCCGCATACCAGCCTTCTTCCGGCTGCCAGCCAAACGAGGCATAACCCATGTTGCGGGCAATGCCCGGCATACGGTTGCCGTTACAGTCGCCGGTGCTGCACACGTTGGTTCGATAGGTGGCGTCCAGATAGGTCCACGCCATTTTCAGCTTCCAGTTCTCAGCAAACTGCTGATCCAGGGAAACTTCAACCCCCTGACGACGGGTTTTACCGGCGTTTTTATAGCTGGTACGACCGCCAGCGCTGGCATCGACGACAATCTCATCATCCGTATCGGTGCGGAACAGCGCTGCCGTCAGCAGACCATTACCGATACGGGTTTTGCTGCCCACTTCATAGGTATTGTTCGTGGAAGGTTTCAGGCCAATGTTGAGGCCGCCCTGGTTATCCGCACGATAAGAGAGCTCATTGATGGTTGGCGTTTCAAACCCGCGACCTGCCGCAGCATAGAGATTCCACGCATCGGTCACGGCATATTTCACCGATCCGGCCGGGAGCCACTTGTGATAGCTTGCGTCACCGCTGTCGTCTCCGTTGCCCGGGGTCACGTAATGGTCGTTGGAGTCAAACCAGACCGAGCTGTAACGGACGCCGGCATCCACGGAGAGTTTCTGCGTTAACTGCCAGCTTGTTTGCAGGTACGGGTCGACGTTCCACATCAGGTTACGTTCGTTACGACGTTTGTTACCCTTGACGCCGTACTCCGGCACGCCGTTGTTCATCACGAAGTTTTCGTATCCGCGACGATCTTCGCTCATGTTTTCGTAGTTCAGACCGGTGGTAAAGGTGACCGGAACCAGCAGTTCGCCACGGTGCGTCCAGCGGGTATCAATCCCCTGGTAATGGCGCTGCATATCAATCACGCCGCCGGAGTGGGAAGGTCTCAGCTGAGGCTGATAAGGAATTGACTGGTACTGCGTCATTTCACGTTCGCCGGCGTACATCATGACGCTGAGATCGTCCTGGGTGCTGAGCTGACGATCGTAGCGCAGGCCAGCCTGGGTCTGCTTGATGGTCTTGCGCGTATTGTATTGGTCGCCACGCGGAGACTGGCGAGGGTTGTCATGCCACTCCTGGGCACTCAGTCCACCCGGATCGTTGGCTTTCATGTCCACGCTGTTGAAAATCAGCGTCAGCTTGCTCACGTCATCAATACGAACACCCAGTTTAGCGTTGGCGAGATTCTTCCGCGCGCCGCTGTGGTCGCGATAACCTTTGGTCGTGAGACGGGTAGTGGAAACGGTGTAATCCACATCCCCGGCATGCGTCCCGTCACCCATCGCGCCGGTGGCTTTCATTCCATAGCGCCAGGTACCGTAACTGCCGTAATAGCTGCTGGCCTCGATGGTCGGCGGCTGCTGCCCGGTCTGGGTCGTCATGTTGATCACACCGCCAGAGGCGTTGCCATAAAGGGCAGAGAAGGGGCCGCGCAGCACTTCTACGCTGTCCACGCTGGAGAGATCGATATTGGAGGTTTGTCCCTGTCCATCCGGCATGGTTGCCGGAATACCGTCGACATACATACGGATACCGCGCACGCCGAAGGTTGAGCGGGCACCAAACCCACGCATCGAAAGCTGGAGATCCTGAGCATAGTTCTGGCGGTTCTGGATCTGCAGCCCCGGCACGCTGCCAAGAGATTCAGACAGGTTAATGCGTGGCGCAGCATGACGCATATCATCGCCATTCACGACGCTGACCGCCGCCGGGGTATCGAGCTCCGAGATGGTTTGCGGCGTGGCGCTGACGATCATGGTCTGTTCATCGGCACTCATCGCAGTGAGAGGCGCAGAGATAACAGGAACCAGCAGCAGTGGAAGCGTTGCCTTACGGGCAGAAATGATTTTCATGAAATAGACCGGTTATGGAAAAAACGTACCAAATGGAACATGTCCATATATGTTAAATCTTTTGTAAATCTTTTGAAAACTATAACCGCACATTGCGTTAATGAAAGGCCGGGGAGGAAAGAAAAACTCCACATTTGACTCATAAATGATTACTATTCTCATTATCAAAACGGCAATGCCATGACGTTGCCTGCCGGAAGTGATGTCAGCAGTAAACCCTGTGTTCAAAAAAGGAATTGTTATGTCTTTACGTCATCTGTGCTCGCCGCGCCTGAGTATGTCTCTGCTGTCAGGGGCGTTACTGTTTGCCGGAACCTTCCAGGTTCATGCTGCCGAAGAGATGTTGCGCAAAGCGGTCGGGAAAGGCGCATATGAAATGGCCGTGAGCCAGCAGGAGAATGCGCTGTGGGTCGCGACATCGCAGAGCCGCAAAACGGACAAAGGCGGGATTGTCTATCGCCTTGACCCGGTCACGCTGGACGTGACGCAGGTCATTCATAACGATCTCAAACCGTTCGGTGCCACCCTTGATAATGCCACCCAGACGCTGTGGTTTGGTAACACCATCAACGGCGCGGTAACCGCGATTGATGCCAAAACGGGTGAGGTGAAAGGGCGACTGGTGCTGGATAACCGTCAGCGCAGTGATACCGTCAAACCGCTGCAGCCGCGCCAGCTGGTGGCCGATGACAGCACAAACACCGTTTACATCACCGGCGTAGGCCAGGAGAGCGCGATTTGGGTGGTGGATGGTGCAACGCTGAAGCTGAAAGAGACCATCGGCAGCACCGGTAAATTCAGTACCGGCCTGGCGCTGGATGCGAAGGCAAAACGTCTTTACACCACCAATGCTGATGGCGAACTGGTGACGATTGATACGGCAACCCACAAAATCCTCAGCCGTAAAAAAGTGCAGGACGACGGTAAGGAGCACTTCTACCTGAATCTGAGCCTGGATACCGCCGGACAGCGTGCGTTCTTAACCGACTCAAAGCAGCCGGAAGTGCTGGTGGTGAATCTGAAGGACGGCAGCATCATCAAGAAAATTGCCGTGCCTGAATCGCTGGCCGTTCTGTTTAACCCGGCGCGCAACGAAGCGTATGTGACGCACCGTGAAGCGGGTAAGGTGAGCGTAATCGACGCGAAAACCTACAACGTTACCAAAACCTTCGACACCCCGGTCTATCCGAACAGTCTGGCGCTCTCAGCGGATGGTAAAACCCTGTATGTGACGGTAAAACAAAAATCGACCCGTCAGCAGGAAGCCACCCAGCCTGATGACGTGATTCGTATCACGCTCTAAGTTTCGCTCCTCAACACAAAGAAAAAGGGAAGGCGCAATGCCTTCCCTTTGTATTAACCAGCAGGTCGATATTAACGCGACGTCTCTTCAACCAGCGGGGCGTCGTGTTTGGCATCATCAGGATGAACCGGCGCCGTGCTGTGAATTTCTTGTACGCGTTTACGCACGCCAAACCAGCCGGCAATCAGCAATACGGCCAGCAGAGGAATGGTGGCAATCGTGTAGGTACCGTTCGGGTAATCAAACGCCATCAGCACCAGCACGCTGAACAGGAACAGCAGGGTGAGCCAGGAGGTCACCGGTGCGCCCGGCAGCTTAAAGCTGACTTCAGCGGCTTTGCCTTCTTTGATCGCTTTGCGCAGACGCATCTGGCAGACCACGATAAAGGCCCAGGAGGCGATGATGCCGAGCGCGGCAACGTTCAGCACGATTTCGAATACCTGAGACGGTACCAGGTAGTTCAGGAACACGCCGAAGACATACACCACCAGCGTCGCCAGAATGCCCGCGTAAGGCACATGCTGACGGCTCATCTTCGACATGAATTTCGGCGCCGAACCGCCCATCGACATGGAGCGCAGGATACGACCGGTAGAGTAAAGACCCGAGTTCAGACTGGAGAGCGCAGCCGTCAGCACCACGATATTCATGATGCTGCCAACATAAGGCACGCCCAGTTTAGAGAAGAAGGTCACAAACGGGCTTTGACCCGCCTGATAGGCGTTCCACGGCAGCAGCAGAACCAGCAGCACCACGGAACCAACATAAAAGAGACCGATACGCCAGATAACGCTGTTAATGGCTTTAGGTACCATGGTCTGTGGGTCTTTACATTCACCCGCCGCGGTGCCGACCAGCTCAATGGACGCGAAGGCGAACACCACACCCTGAACCAGTACCAGCGCAGGCAGCAGGCCATGCGGGAAGAAACCGCCGTTATCAGTGATCAGGTGGAAACCGGTGGCATTGCCATCAAGCGGTTTACCGCTACCGAGGAACACCGTACCCACGACCAGGAACACCACGATGGCCAGCACTTTTACCAGCGCGAACCAGAACTCCATCTCCGCGAACCACTTCACGCCGATCATGTTCATGGTGCCGACAATGGCCAGTGCGCCCAGCGCAAACACCCATTGTGGCACATCACCAAACGCGCCCCAGTAGTGCATGTAAAGCGCGACGGCGGTGATATCGACAATACCGGTCATTGCCCAGTTGACGAAGTACATCCATCCAGCAACGTAAGCCGCTTTTTCACCGAGGAATTCACGGGCGTAAGAGACAAAACTGCCGCTGGAAGGGCGATGCAGTACCAGTTCGCCCAATGCACGAAGAATGAAGAAAGAGAAGATCCCGCACACCAGATAGACCAGGGCGAGAGCCGGGCCAGCCATCTGCAGACGAGCGCCAGCACCTAAAAACAGACCCGTTCCGATAGCGCCGCCGATGGCGATCATTTGAACCTGCCGGTTGCCCATCGCTTTGTGGTAGCCCTCTTCATGGGAGTTTAACCAGCGACGTTTAGCAGCGTGATGATCGGCTGCGCTTTTATTGCTTGTTTTCATTGAGTTACCTGTTTGCCTGTCTGAACCATTATCGTGATAGTCCTGCCTGGCAGAGTGCAATACAAACGATTGCTTCTGCGCAAACACATGTTGCCTTCCCAGTCATTCTGCGTATGGATAAGGCGAAACATGGCGAGGCATCCTACCTGCAATTCATAAGCGACGCAAAATATAACCGTGCCGAAAGTGATGCACGTCGAAGGAAATCGTGTGGTCAGAGCAGACGGGGATCACAACACGCTGAATAGCGGTGAGTTTTTAGACAAATCCATTAATGAAGTGGTGCTTTAATCATCAGTTTCGCTTAATGATTGCGCAAAGCAACCAGCGCATAACGGCGCCTTTGCTCAACCGCCAAAAACGGCAATCGCCTGTTGCAGACGGGTCGTGCGCTGCGTCAGATGGTGTGCGGCGTCCGTCACGTTATCCACCATACCGGTATTGTTTTGGGTCATTGTACCGATGCGGGAGATGGACGCGTTAATCAGGGTCAGCGCCTGCGTTTGCTCCTGCGTGGCGTGGCCTATCTCCTTAATCAGAGAAGACATCTCCATGACATTGCCAATCATCACCGTGAGCTGCGATTCAGTTTGCTCGACCTTCTCCACGCCGGCGTTCACGCTGGAAACGTTTTTCTCTATAAGCGTTTTGATCTCTTTAGCCGCGGTGGCAGAGTGCTGGGCAAGGTTGCGGACTTCGGCCGCCACGACCGCAAAACCGCGTCCGGCATCACCCGCACGCGCCGCTTCAACGGCCGCGTTCAGCGCCAGAATATTGGTCTGGAAGGCGATACGATCGATGACGCTGATGATGTCGACGATCTGGCTGTTATCCTGCGACACGGACTGCATCATGCCGATAGTCTCTTTCATCATTGCTTCACCGCGGTGAGCGCTGGTGCGGGTGCGATCTGCCATCAGGATCGCGTCTTTCGCCGTTTCAGCCGTCTGCTGAACCGCGCTGGCAATTTCTTCCACGGCTGAGGCCGTTTGCTGCAGAAAGTCTGCGGTTTCTTCGGTACGCGTTTGTAATGCCATACCTTCTTTAGCCACCTGCTGGCTGATTGTACTTATACCGCTGATTTGCGCACCGACATCGTCCACCAGCGAATGGAGGTTCAGACCCGACTGATTCACCATGCGCATCATCAGGCCGATTTCATCGACGCGGTCAAAATGGTAATAGTCCGCTTTACGTCCTGAAACCACCCGCTGCATTTGCTGGACAATGGATTTAACCGGCTTCGCAATTTGCGCATGAAGATATACGGCCAGGGCAATAAATAGCAGAGCCAGACCTACAGACTCAACAATACGATCGGCAAATATAAACAGCTGCAGGCAGGCGAACAGGGCGGTTATCGCAATACCAAGATGGATCCTTTTACTGGTGCTGAGGCGTTTAAACAGCGACGCAAAAGAGAACAGACCGTGGCGAACAAACAGGCCTTTATAAAAGCGATGATGTTTTAATTCATTATTGCGCACTTTCTCATACCGTTTTTCACTGACAGCAATCTCTTCACGCGAAGGAATATTCCGCACAGAAATATAGCCGGTTAACGTTTCATTCTGATAAACCGGGGTGACGTTGGCGCGCACCCAGTAGTGATCGCCGTTCTGGCGGCGGTTCTTGACCAGCCCCGTCCAGGTCTCACCCTGTTGCAGGGTAAACCACATGTCGCCAAACGCCTCGGCAGGCATGTCGGGGTGGCGAATAAGATTATGCGGCTCACCGAGAAGACTCTCTTCTTTATAGCCGCTGGCGTCAATAAAGGCAGAGTTCGCATAGGTAATATGGCTGTGCGTATTGGTGGTCGACATAAGCGTCGAACCTTCGTTAAGTAAATACTCGTTTTGTGTAACGGGAGTGTTATTCCGCATCAGTAACCCCATGGTCATATATCAATAAAAAAAGAGCCCGTTAAACATTCAGGCAAGTTTGTAAGGTTTGTTTTTATTTTTACTGTCGGCATATTCTCTACGAAAGTTATGCGTTCCGGAATACCCTGTATTTAGTATTTTTTATTTTTAAAATGCGACCGATGTAATAAAAATGAAAATATTTATCGATGCGTTTTTGTGGCGCCCTGCAAATAAACGCCATAAGGCAAATTAAAAGCGGGAGATCACTCTTCGACGTAAACTGACCCGCCGAAATAGCGTTTCGTTAACAAGATGAAAACGCTATGCTTTAAGGGTTTTTCTTCAACAGGGGGCAGCAGGGTGAAAGTAAATGTGATTGGCACCAGCGGGAGTGGAAAAAGCACTCTGGCGAAGCGTATCGCCGCAGAACTGGATATTCCTTACATTGAAATGGACCGACTTTACTGGTGTCCGGACTGGCAGGGCACACCGGACGCTATCTTGCTGGAAAAACTGGAGACGACGCTAAAGGCGTCAGCGGAGTGGGTGCTTGATGGCAACTATAACCGTACGCGTCCTGTGAAATGGCGAGACGTGGATCGGGTGGTGTGGGTGGATTATGGGTTCGCCCGAACCCTGTATCAGGCTGTCACCCGAGCGTTCAGGCGCGCCTGGCACAAACAGGAACTGTGGCCCGGTACGGGAAACTGTGAGAGTTTTCGTCGCTCATTCTTGAGCCGTGAGTCCATTATTATCTGGACAATCAAAACCTGGCGCAGCAACCGCGCACGTTATGCACGCGATATGGTAGACCCGCAATACGCCCATATTCATTTTGTCCGCATTACCCGCCGCAGTGAGGTGGAAAACCTCATTTCATCGCTTAAGTCACACGCGTAGCATGGATTTATATATCTGATTTCCGGCAAACCAAATGTAAATTAATTGTTTCTCAGAGGTGAAATACGCCTTTAATAATGACGACATGTTAAGTCAAACGAGAACGCAACATGTCCTGGCGAATCAGTATTCTGGATAAAAGCCCCATCGCTGAAAACGAAACGGCTGCCGATGCACTGGCGCGAACCCTGGCGCTGGCACAGCAGGCAGAAAATCTGGGCTATCACCGTTTCTGGATTGCCGAACACCACAACACGCCCCAGCTGGCCAGCCCTTCACCCGAACTGTTAATCGCCTGGATCCTCGGGCAAACACGGCGTATCCGCGTGGGCTCTGGTGGCGTCATGCTCCAGCACTACAGCCCTTACAAAGTCGCAGAAAATTTCAACCTCCTGGCCGCGCTTGCTCCCGGGCGCGTGGATCTGGGCGTTGGGAAAGCCCCAGGCGGCCTGCCGCTCTCCACCCGGGCGCTGCAGCAGGGCCTCGATCAACAGCAAAAAGGCAGTTTTGCCGAACAGCTGACACAGCTTCATCATTGGATCCAGCCGGAAAATCAGTCGGTGGACGAGGCCGTTCGCGCGACGCCGCTGCCGCCGGTTCCGGCCCAGGGGTTCCTGCTGGGGGCCAGTACCGAAAGCGCGCTGCTGGCCGCGAAACTTGACTGGCATTTTGTCTTTGCTGCTCACCTGAATGGGGATCCGGCGCTGCTGCGTGAAGTCATCACCACCTGGCGTAACCACAGCGCCCGGGATGCGATTGTGGCGGTGCAGGTCATCGTCGCCCAGTCGCAGGCTGAGGCGGAGGCACTGGCACAACAGGTTGAAGTCTGGGGCGTCGAACTGGCAAATGGGCAGCGCGTCACCGTGGCCAGCGAAGAGCAGGCCTATGCCTTTGCCCGACAGGCGGGCAGCGAGCCGGTGCGCATTGCCCGTAGGGCACAGTCGCTGCTGGCGGGAACAGCCGAATCGGTGCTGGAACAGTTGAACGCCCTGCACGAAAAATGGGGCATTGATGAATTCATCATTGATACCCCCGTTGCGGATGGCGTAACGCGAATACAGTCCCTGCGTCTGCTGGCGCAGGCGAAGCTTAACAAGGAGGTCGCCGTATGCGTTTTGACGAACAACTGATTGCCTGGCGCCGGGAGCTGCACCAGAACCCGGAGCTGTCCGGCCAGGAGGTCGAAACGACCGCTCGCCTGCGTCAGTGGCTGACGACGGCTGGCATTACGCCGCTGCCTTATGCGCTTCAGACCGGTGTGGTGGCCGAAATCGGCACGGGGAAAAAGCTGATCGCGCTGCGGGCCGATATTGACGCCTTGCCCATTGAAGAGCGCAGCGGCGTGCCGTTTAGTTCACAGCGTGCGGGGGTGATGCATGCCTGCGGACACGATATTCATACCAGTGTGATCCTCGGGGCGGCGTTAAAACTTAAAGAGCGTGAAGCGTCTTTAAACGGGCGCGTGCGGATCCTCTTTCAGCCGGCTGAAGAGAACTTTGGCGGCGCGAAAAGTATGGTGCGGGCCGGTGCCTTACGTGATGTCAGTGCCATCTTCGGGATGCATAACGAGCCGGGGCTGCCGGTCGGGGAATTTGCCACCCGCGGTGGGCCGTTCTACGCCAACGTCGACCGGTTTGTTATCCGAATTACCGGTAAAGGCGCGCATGCTGCACGTCCGCATGAAGGTAACGACGCCATCGTGTTGGCGAGCCAGCTGGTAACGGCGTTGCAGAGCGTTGCCAGCCGCAACGTCAACACGCTTGATTCCGTGGTGCTGAGCGTCACGCGCATTACCGGGGGCAATACCTGGAACGTCCTGCCGGAAAGCGTTGAGCTGGAAGGCACGCTTCGCACCCACCGTGTGGAAGTGCAGCAGAATGTGAAAGCACGCGTCGGCGAAATTGCCGCCGGGTTTGCCAGCGCGTTTAGCGCGCAGATCGACATCACCTGGTACGCCGGGCCTACCGCGCTGGTCAATGACGCGCACTGGGCCGAATTTGCCACCGCCGTTGCCAGAGAATCTGGGTATGAAACGCAGCACGCCGAGCTGCATATGGGCGGGGAAGATTTCGCGGTGTATCTGCAGCAGATCCCCGGGGCGTTTGTCAGCATCGGCAGCGCCAGTCCGTTCGGTTTACATCACCCGGCCTTCAACCCGGATGAAGCATTAATTGAGCCCGCTGCCCGCTATTTTGCACAGCTTGCGGAAAAAGCCCTGCAACACGTTTAATTCTGAAGAGGTGAATATGTCTGCAACCCGACAATTGCGGCTGGGAACCATTTTGCATGGTGCTTCCGGGAACATGTCTGCCTGGCGTCATCCGGCGGCGGTCGCCGATGCCAGCATTAATTTTGATTTTGTAAAAGCCACGGCGTTAAAAGCCGAAGAGGGGAAGCTTGATTTTTTATTCGTCGCCGACGGCCTCTATATTAACGAGAAATCCATCCCGCATTTCTTAAACCGGTTTGAGCCGTTAACGGTCTTGTCCGCACTGGCAAGTCTGACCTCGCGCCTCGGTCTGGTCGGTACCTTATCGACCTCCTACAGCGAACCGTTTACCGTGGCGCGCCAGTTTGCCAGCCTGGATCATTTGAGCAACGGACGCGCAGGCTGGAACGTGGTGACCTCACCGCTCGAGGGATCGGCGAAAAACTTCTCGCGCGAGAAACACCCTGAACATGCGCTGCGCTACCGGATAGCGGATGAATACCTCGACGTGGTGAAAGGACTCTGGGATTCCTGGGAGGGGGATGCCTTTGTGCGCAACAAAGAGAGCGGCCAGTTCTTTGACCCGGCAAAACTGCATACGCTTGATCACCACGGCGATTTCTTCCAGGTGGCCGGTCCGCTCAATATTGGCCGCACGCCGCAGGGACGCCCGATTGTCTTTCAGGCGGGTGCATCGGATGACGGAAAAAAACTGGCTGCGAAACATGCTGACGCCATTTTTACCCATCATGAAACGTTAGAGGAAGCCAAAGCGTTTTATCGCGACGTGAAACACCAGCTTGAATCCAATGGCCGCAGGGCATCGGACTTACATATTTTTCAGGGTGTCAGCGTGATTGTTGGCAAAGACGCGGAGGACGTGGAGAACCAGTATCAGACAACCGCGGCTCTGGTGTCGATTAACGATGCCCTGAATTACCTCGGCCGTTATTTCGAACATCACGATTTCAGCCAGTACCCGCTCGACGAGCCGTTCCCGGACATCGGTGAACTGGGCAAAAACAGTTTTCGCAGCACGACCGATGAAATTAAGCGTAATGCTCGCGAACGCAACTTAACCCTGCGTCAGGTTGCACTCGAAGCGGCATCCCCGCGCCCGCGCTTTTCCGGTACGCCGGAGCAGGTGGCAGACGGTCTGCAGGGCTGGTTTGAGGCATTCGCCGCGGACGGCTTCATTATTCAGGGTGGAACGCCGGACACGTTCCCGCGTTTTGTTGACCAGGTTGTCCCGGTGTTACAGGCCCGCGGGTTATTCCGCACCGACTATCCCGGCACTACGCTGCGCGACAGTCTGGGTTTAGACGAACCGAAAAACCAGTTCACACAACAATAATAGAGAACCTCGCTATGCAGAAATCATCGCTTATTCTGGCGCTTGCGCTGGCCTTTTCCCCTGCCGTCTGGGCAGAGAATGTGAACATTAATGGCACTGGCGTGAGCCTGGAAGCCAACAAAACGCCCGTCAACACCGCCAAAAACAGCGACGCCATCGCGCAACTGCCGAAAGATTATCGCTTCGCCGTGCCGGGCAAATTCACCGTGGCGGTTGCCGCGCTTAACTCACCGCCGCTGACCGTTTTTTCCGACGACAATAAAACGCTGCTCGGAAGCGAGGTGGACGTTGCCCGTCTGGTGGCCGACAGCCTTGGGCTGGAGCTGAATGTGGTGCCAACCTCCTGGGAGGACTGGCCTCTCGGCGTCGCCTCCGGGAAATACGATGCGGCGATCAGCAACATCACCGTGACCAGAGAACGCAAAGAGAAGTTTGATTTTGCCACTTACCGTAAAGATTCCCTCGGCTTCTATGTGAAATCGACCAGCCCGATTACCTCGCTGCAGAAGGCGGAGGACATCGCCGGGCTGCGCATCATCGTAGGTTCCGGGACCAACCAGGAGGCTATCCTGCTGGCGTGGAATGCGCAGAACGTGAAGAAAGGCCTGAAGCCGTTTACCCCGATCTACACCAAAGACGATGCATCACAAACCCTGTCTCTCCAGTCAGGCCGCGCAGATGCGTTCTTTGGCCCGAACGTGACTGGCGCATGGAAAGCGGCGCTGACCGGGAAAACGAAACGGGTTGGGATTGTCGACGGCGGCTGGCCGAAGGCGGCGCACATTGCGGTGACGCTGAAAAAAGGCAGCGGCCTGGTCGAGCCGGTACAGACCGCACTTAACGGGGTCATCAAAAACGGCGATTACGACAAAGTGCTGAACCGCTGGGGGGAAGGGGTAGAACGTATCCCTCAATCAGAAGTGAACCCGGCAGGACTGGGTGACTAAGGAGGCGCTATGCGCGAGCAATTTCGGGACGTGTCACCGGAAGACGCCGATCTTCAGCCCATCATCGACGGATTATTCGGTGAATATGCCGCCCGCTATGGCGACTACTTCTCTAAAGACGCGGAAGTGGAGCTCACGGAGTGGTACCTGGCCCCGCAGGGGCTGTTTATTGTCCTTGAGCGTGACGGCGACATCATCGCCACCGGCGCGTATAAACCGTTTGATGAACGCACCGCTGAAATCAAACGAATCTGGACGCACAAGGCGCTGCGTCAACAGGGGCTGGCGGCCCGCGTCGTCCAGGAGCTGGAGCGTCGGGCGGTACAGGCCGGTTACAGCCAGATCTACCTCACCACCGGTTTTCGTCAGCCCGAAGCGGTCAGGCTCTATATCAGCCAGGGCTATCAGCCGCAGTTCGATCTGAACCGCGATCCGGAAGAGTACAGCCAGCCGCCGTTTGATGGTCGGCTGCGTTTCACCAAAACGCTGATCAGTGAAGCGTTCAGTAAAACAGCATGAGGGATGACAATGAGCAACGTTGAAACCATTAAGGTGGTCCCGGCGCGTTATCCGCTGCGGACTGTCGGTGCCGTGGTGGCGCTGTTTGTGCTTGCGGTGGTCATTCAGTCCGTGGCCTTTAACCCGCGCTGGGAGTGGTCTGTCTTTGCCCGCTGGTTCTTTGATCCGGTTATCCTCGAAGGCGTAGGGCAGACATTGCTGTTGACCCTGATCGGCACTGCGCTGAGCGTGGTCATCGGCGGCCTGCTGGCGCTGGCGAGGCTCTCTTCATCCTGGCTGCTGAGCAGCCTGGCCTGGGGGTATATCTGGCTGTTTCGTTCGTTGCCGCTGATTGTGGTTCTGATCATTCTCTATAACTTTTCCTATCTCTACGACACGCTCTCGCTCGGCGTACCCTTCACCGCCATTACCTGGGGTCGCTTCGAAACCATCAACGTGCTGGGACAGTTTTCCACCGCCGTGGTGGGGCTGACGCTGGTTCAGAGCGCGTATACCGCCGAGATCATTCGCGGCGGTTTTCTGGGCGTGGATCATGGTCAGTATGAAGCGGCGGCGGCGCTCGGTCTGCCAGCCTGGCGTCGCACGGCGCGTATCATTTTGCCGCAGGCACTGCGCACGATCCTGCCGTCCGGATTTAATGAAATTATCAGTCTCGCGAAAGGCACGGCGATGGTGTATGTCCTGGCGATGCCGGAACTCTTCTATACCATTCAGATGATCTATAACCGCACGCAGGAGGTGATCCCGCTGCTGATGGTCGGTGCGGTCTGGTATCTGGTGATTACCACCGTGTTGTCTGCCATTCAGCATGTTGTGGAGCGCGGGCTTGCCCGCAGCGAACGCCGTTCAGCCGTTAATCAAAACCGGGTAGCCAGTCGCGTCCGTTCCGTATCCACCGCATCAGTACAGGAGCCCGTCCATGCAAACCTCTCCTGAAGGGCATATTTCGATTACCGGCGTCAGTAAGTTTTTTGGTCGCCATAAAGCGCTTGATAACGTCTCGCTGGAGATCCCGCCCGGATCGGTAACGGTGATCCTCGGGCCTTCCGGATCGGGTAAATCGACGCTTCTGCGCACCATTAACCATCTGGAACGCGTCGACGAAGGGTTTATCCAGATTGACGGTGATTACATCGGTTACCGCCGTCAGGGTGACAAACTCTACGAGCTGAAAGAGAAAGAGATCCTCAAACAGCGCGTCAATGTGGGCTATGTCTTCCAGAACTTTAATCTCTTTCCGCATCTCACGGTGCTGGAAAACCTGATTGAAGCGCCCATCGCCCATAAAAAGCTGAGTAAGAAAGAAGCCGTTGAAAGGGCATACAGCCTGCTGGATGTGGTCGGGCTGCGCGATAAAGCCGACGCCTGGTCGCGCCATCTCTCCGGGGGTCAGCAGCAGCGTATTGCCATTGCCCGCGCACTGGCGTTACGTCCCCGGGTAATGCTGTTTGATGAGCCCACTTCAGCGCTCGACCCGGAACTGGTTGGCGAAGTGCTGGATGTGATTAAAAAGCTCGCCCGCTCGGGTACCACGCTGGTGGTGGTCACCCACGAGATCGGCTTTGCCCGGGAAGTGGCGGATCAGGTGGTCTTTATGGTCGACGGCAAAATTGTGGAGCAGGGCAGCAGTGACGACGTATTAACCCGTCCGTCGCACCCGCGAACGCGGCAGTTCCTGTCAAAAGTGCTGTAAGGAGCGCAGATGAAATATGCTTTTCTGGCCGGTCTGGCTTTTACGACCGCGAGCCATGCGGGTATCGATTTACACGCCAACGAGCAGCCGCTTCCGGTGACGGTAGATCGGCAGGCCGTCGCGAAGATCCCCGCGAACTATAAATTTGTTGAGCCGGGCACGCTCACGGTAGCGATCTCAGCGCTCAACTCTCCACCGCTGGCGCTGCTTGCCAGCGATAACCGGACGCGGATTGGCAGCGATCCGGATATTGCCCGCTTGCTGGCGGGCAGTCTGGGGTTAAAGCTGAAGCTGGTTCCCACGGCCTGGGAAGACTGGCCGCTGGGGATCAGCTCCGGACGCTATGACGTGGCGCTGGTGAATATTGCGGTGACCGAACAGCGAAAAGAGAAATTTGATTTTGCGACCTATCGCGTCGACTCACTGGCGTTTTCCGTGAAATCCACCAGCGCGGTCCAGGCGATTAACAGCGCAAAAGATCTGGCAGGCAAAAAAGTGATTGTCGGTTCCGGGACCAATCAGGAGCGCATTCTGCTGGGCTGGAATGAAGAGAACAAAAAAGCCGGTCGTGCGCCTGCGCTGCCGGTCTATCTGACCGATGATGCTTCCGGCAACCTCTATATTCAGTCCGGCAGGGCGGATGTGTTCTTCGGGCCTCAATCCGTATCCGCCTATAAAGCGGCGTTGACCGGCAAAACGCGCGTAGTGGGTCTCGGGCCGAAGAGAGCCTATGTCGCCACGACGACCAAAAAAGGCAATGGGCTGTTTTATGCTTTGCAGGCTGCGCTGGAGGGCGCTATTACGCGTGGAGAGTACCAGCGGGTGCTGGCACGCTGGGGAGAAGAGGGTGAAGCGGTGACGCAATCCGACGTGAACCCGCCTGGGATAACCTATTAGTCATGTCTACACTTAGGGTTTTCATCCCGGAGGGGGCAATATGATGAAACTCTATGGCGTACCCGGCTGGGGATCGGCAATCAGTGAAGTGATGCTGACTCTGGCAGACATCCCTTATCAATTTATCAACGTGGACGGGTTCGACCAGCCCGGCCCGCAGCGTGAGTTGCTGAAAGCACGCAATCCGCTGTGTCAGGTACCCACGCTGGAACTGGAAAACGGGGCGATCATGACCGAAACGGCGGCGATTGCCCTGATGGTGCTGGACAGATGTCCCGATCTTGCGCCTGCCGTCGGGCAGGCTGAGCGGCAGCAGTTTCAGCGGTTGCTCATCTGGTTTGTTGCGAACGTTTATCCCACCTTTACCTACGCCGACTACCCTGAACGCTGGGTGCCGGATGCGCCGGAGCAGTTGAAAAACAGCTGTATTGAATACCGAAAATCACTCTATTTGTGGTTCGACAGCCAGCTCAGTGCCACCCCTTTTGCGCTCGGGGAACGGCTGACGCTGCTTGACGTCTACATCACGGTTGCACGCACCTGGGGGCCTCGCCATGCATGGTTTGCGGCGAATACGCCGAAGATAACGGCGATTGCGGATACCGTGTGCCAGCTGCCGGAACTGCACAAGGTGTTAAAGGCAAACGAGATAATCTGATAACGTGGAACTCACATTCATAACTGGAAGCCTGCATATGCCACACGTAGATATCAAATGTTTTCCCCGTGATTTGAACGACGACCAAAAAACCGCGCTGGCGGCGGATATTGCCGAGGTGATTACCCGTCATCTGAACAGTAAAGATCGCTCTATTTCGGTCGCCCTGAATGAAGTGCAGGAAGCCGACTGGAAAGCGCAGGTCTGGGATACCGAAATTGAACCCAACCTGGATCACTTAATTAAGAAACCCGGCTATTCAATGTGAGAGAGGGTCGGGCGGCGCGGAGTCGCCCGACACGACACACGCGTTACTTCGTCTGCAGTAATATTGCCATCAGCCCCGGAAAGCGGGCATCAAGATCGTCCCTGCGCAGTGAAATCATATTTTCTCGTCCCTGTGGGCGCTGCCAAATCACGCCGCTGTCGCGCAAGACGCGCCAGTGATGGGTCATCGTCGATTTCACCACCTCGTCCGGGCGCAGTGCGTTACAGCTCAGTTCGCTGCCATCGGCCAGCCTGCGGATAATCGACAGCCGTAGCGGGTTACCGAGGGCAAAAAGCACATTTTCCAGCAGTATTTGTTCAGTTTCAGGGTGGTTCGGGATCATCGTTTTCCTGCGTCTGGTGTCAGATTGAGCTATATCAACAATAGGTCAACCGTAAAAAAATAGTTCGATAATACTCGTACAATAGGACTATTATAGCAAACGAACGAACACGCGACCATCCCGGTCGTCACAACGCAGTCTTAATGACTAAGGAAATATTATGCCCCGACCCATCCCTCTCGAACGTTATCGCAACATCGGTATCTCCGCGCATATCGATGCCGGTAAAACGACCACCACCGAGCGCATCCTGTTTTATACCGGTATGAGCCACAAACTGGGTGAAGTACACGATGGCGCGGCAACTACCGACTGGATGGCACAGGAGCAAGAGCGCGGGATAACCATTACCTCTGCGGCAGTCAGCTGTTTCTGGCCAGGTATGGACCGGGGCTTTGAACCGCACCGGATCAACATTATCGACACCCCGGGCCACGTGGATTTCACCATTGAAGTGGAACGTTCCATGCGTGTACTCGACGGCGCTGTCATGGTGTATGACTCCGTCGGTGGCGTGCAGCCGCAGTCGGAAACCGTCTGGCGTCAGGCGAACAAATATCATGTCCCGCGGCTGGCCTTCGTCAACAAAATGGACCGCCCGGGTGCGGATTTCTTCCGCGTCGTGCGAATGATGCAGGAGCGTCTGAAAGCGAATCCGGTCCCGATTGTTATTCCGGTGGGGGCAGAAGAACACTTCACCGGCGTGGTGGATCTCATCAAAATGCGTACCATTTTGTGGGACGATGCTACCCAGGGCATGGTGTTTACCTATGCTCCTGTGCCGGATGACGTAGTGAGTACTGCGCAGGAATGGCGGGAAAAAATGGTCTCTGCGGCGGCGGAAGCCAGCGATGAGCTGATGGATAAATACCTGGAAACGGGTGATTTAGAGGAAGCGGAAATCATCAGGGGGCTGCGTATGCGGACCATCTCCGGTGAAATCCAGCCGATGCTGTGCGGCAGTGCGTTTAAAAATAAAGGCGTGCAACGCATGCTCGATGCGGTCATTGAACTGATGCCGTCGCCTCTGGACGTGCCCGCCATTGATGGTGTGGATGAGAATGGGCAGCATGCCGAGCGTCATCCAGACGACAACGAGCCGTTCTCCGCGCTGGCCTTTAAACTGATGAGCGACCCGTACGTCGGACAGCTGACCTTTATCCGCGTTTACTCTGGCGTGCTGCGCAAAGGCGACGCGGTGTACAACCCGGTGAAAGGGAAGAAAGAGCGCATTGGGCGCATCGTGCTGATGCATGCTAACGATCGCCACGAAGTGGATGAACTGCGCGCGGGCGATATCGCGGCCTGCGTTGGGTTGAAAGATGTGACAACCGGTGACACGCTCACCGACCCGAATGCCGTCATCACGCTGGAGCGGATGGAGTTTCCGGACCCGGTTATCTCGCTTGCGATCGAGCCGAAAACCAAAGGCGATCAGGAGAAAATGGGCATTGCATTGCAGCGCCTGGCAGCGGAAGACCCTTCGTTTCGTCTGCACACCGATGAAGAGTCCGGCCAGACAATTATCTCCGGGATGGGTGAGTTACATCTTGAGATTATCGTTGACCGCATGCGGCGTGAGTTCGGCGTTGAGGCGAACATTGGTCGCCCACAGGTCACGTACCGTGAAACCCTGCGTAAAGCGGTGAAGGATATCGAAGGGAAATTTGTCCGACAGTCCGGCGGTAAAGGGCAGTACGGCCATGTGGTGCTCAGTCTGGCGCCGTTAGAGCCCGGCAGTGGTTTTGTGTTTGAAGATGCCACCAAGGGCGGCGTTGTCCCGCGCGAGTATATTCCGTCTGTGGAGAAAGGCCTGCGCGAAGCCATGAACAGCGGTGTCCTGGCGGGGTATCCGGTTGTCGATGTGAAAGCGACCCTGACGTTTGGCTCCTATCACGAGGTCGACTCCTCGGAAATGGCGTTCCGCATGGCGGCGATCCTCGGCTTTAAAGAGGGCGCTCGCAAAGCGGACCCGGTGATTCTTGAACCGGTCATGCATGTCGAGGTGGAAACACCGGAAGAGTACGCCGGCAACATCATGGGCGATCTCTCTTCCCGCCGCGGCATGGTGCAGGGAATGGAAGAGCAGTACGGTAGTCAGATTATTCGCGCGGATGTGCCGCTGGCGGAGATGTTTGGCTATGCCACGACGCTGCGTTCGATGTCGCAAGGCCGCGCGACCTACACGATGGAATTCCATCATTTCGCGGAAGCACCGCGTAATGTTGCGGATGAAATTATTGCACGGCGCGCGAAGTAATTTAAAAGCCCTTTCCCTCGCGGAGAGGGCTTTTTTTATAGGCTATTTTTCCAGCGCCTTTACCATTTTCCCACTGGTCACAAACGTCCCGGCCCCCAGATGATGCAGGGTGTTCAGCTTATCGCCGTCAAACTGCCAGCGTCCGGCGACAAACGCGCGTTCATCTGCGGCTGCCGAAACAACCTCACCAAACAGCGTATCGTATTTTTCTGCAGCTGCGGTAACCGGGAGTAAACGACACTCCATCCACGCCAGGCATTTCTCTTCAATTACCGGCAGGCCGAGTACCGGACCTTGCACAACCGGGATCCCGTAGCAGTTGAACTTGTCTTCGTCGCGCCCGCTCACGCTGCCGACGGCGTAAGTCCAGTTAGCCGCTGCCACGGCGGGGATGACGATGCCGAACTTCCCGCTGCGCTCAATCAGTTCGCGCGACCAGGTGCTTTTGTCCACCACAATTGCGATACGCGGTGGCTCAAACTCCACCGGCATCGACCAGGCCGCAGCCATGACGTTACGACGGTCGATAGACTCATCGCGGCTGGTAATCAGTACCGTAGGGCCATGGTTCAGCAGACGGCTGGCATGCTTTAATTCAACGGGACGAAACGCGCTCATGAACATTCCTCTCAGCAGGTATGCTGGCATTAAACGTCTGATGGGGAGCCGAAATCAAGATGCATCCGCAAAAAGCACTTTTGCGCATATGGAGGCCGGAAAATAGTTTATAAACAGGGAACATCACATCATGGAAGCGAATCATGTCCCCATTTCTGAGTGCTTATTTTGCCCGTACGGGCTGGCAACAGCCTGTTCAGGTTGACATCGACACCCTGCGGGCGCTGCATCTACACCACAACTGCGCGATCCCCTTCGAGAATATTGACGTCGTGATGCCGCGCGAAATCCATCTGGAAGATCAGTGCTTGGTCGACAAACTGGTGACGGCGCGTCGTGGAGGCTATTGCTTTGAGCAGAACGGCCTCTTTGAACGTGTTTTGCGTGAAGTGGGCTATACGGTTCGCAGCGTGCTGGGCCGCGTGGTCTTAGCCAATCCGCCACAGATGCCGCCGCGTACGCATCGTCTGCTGCTGGTTGAACTCAACGGCGAGCGCTGGATTGCCGACGTCGGTTTTGGCGGACAGACGCTGACGGCGCCGATTCGTTTGCTCGCCAACGATGAGCAGGAGACACCCCACGGGCTGTACCGTTTGCTGAGCGAGGGCAACGACTGGATCCTGCAGTTCAGCCACCACGATCACTGGCAGTCGATGTACCATTTTGATCTGACAACACAGTATTTCAGCGATTACGTGATGGGCAACTTCTGGTCGGCGCACTGGCCGCAATCCCATTTTCGCCACCATCTGTTGATGTGTCGCCATCTGCCTGACGGCGGAAAGCTGACCCTGACCAACTTTAACTTTACCCACTGGCAGAAGGGGCATGTGGAAGAGCAGGTCCATCTTCCCGACGCGAACGCGCTGTATCAGGTGATGCAGTCACGGTTTGGACTGGGCGTAGACGATCCCAAACACGGGTTTTCGCTGGACGCGCTGACGGCGGTGATGGCCGGGTTTGATACACATCCTCAGGCCGGGAAATAGACCGGTGGCGCTGCGCTCAGGCGTAGCGCCACCCGGCAACACTCAGCGGCGCGATCTCACCA
This sequence comes from Enterobacter sp. WPR_3_1, assembly GCF_003635055.1. Lineage (NCBI taxonomy): Bacteria > Pseudomonadati > Pseudomonadota > Gammaproteobacteria > Enterobacterales > Enterobacteriaceae > Enterobacter > Enterobacter sp. WPR_3_1. Next base: position 1,084,790 of record NZ_RBXU01000008.1, read on the forward strand.
CCTGATATCTGCGCGTTAAATACTCCACCGGCGCGCTCCAGACGTGCACCAGTCGGGTGAAGGGGAAGATCAGGAAAATGGTCATGCCCAGCACCAGATGAACACGGAAGATAAACGCCACGCCCGCCAGATGTTCGGACGAGCCACCGCGGAAGGTCACTACCGACTGCGCCCAGTCCACCAGCTTGAGCATCTCGCTGCCGTCGGGATATTTCGCGGAGAACGGAATGGTGGTGAGCCCAAGAATACACTGCACCAGCAAAATGCAGAGGATCAGGATATCTGCCGTGGAGGAGGTCGCCCGGATACGCGGGTTCGTCAGCCGGCGAATCAATAATCCCGCACCGCCCACCAGCGTGAGCACGCCGCAAACGCCGCCCAGAATCATCGCCATCAGCTGTTTCTGCGACATCGGCAGAAACCACGAATAAACCCAGTGCGGCGTCAGCATCCCGAAAAGATGTCCGAAGAAGATCCCCAGGATCCCGATATGGAACAGATTCGACCACAGCACCATGCCGCGCTTATCCAGCATCTGGCTGGAGGAGGCGCGCCAGGTATACTGCCCGTAGTCGTAACGCAGCCAGCTTCCCACCAGAAAAACCGTGCCGCACAGATAGGGGTAAATATCGTAGAAAAAGACGTTCAGAAACTGGATCATTTTGGGCCTCCCGCACTGACGTCGACATACTGTGGGGCAACGTCCTGGCTAAAGCGTCGTTGATATTGCTGCATCGGTGAGGTATCACACGATGTGGCGTTGTCCTCGATAAACTTGACCTGTTCCTCTTCCCAGACGGCGTCCAGCGCCTGGCGGGTATCATCCCGTTTCTCGGTGGAAACCTGTTTCGCCACGCTGTCGCTGGTCAGACGCGTGCCTGCGAGCGTCAGGAGCGCATCGAACAGCTGATAATGCGCCACGCTGCGCTGCTTCAGGCGACCGCCAATCAGCGCCAGGATCGGCGCAACGTTTTGTAGCCCTTCTCGGGCCTCGTCGTCGGTGACGAGACTGAGATACTCCAGGTAGAGCGGCAGATAGTCCGGCAATTCGCGACAGTCCAGCTGCAGGCCGGCTTTTTCGTACTGGCTCATCAGGTCGACCATCGCCTGGCCGCGATCGCGGGATTCAGCATGAACGTGCTCAAACAGCAGCAGCGAGGTCGCACGACCCCGCTCAAACACCTCGCACCATTCGGCCTGCTTATCCAGCAGCGCGGCATCCAGATGCTGGCGGGCAAAGGGCAGTAACGCAGGGAGATCCTGTTCTATCAGGGAAAGTGCTTCCTCGCGATTTTCCCATAATGTTTCATCGGGATACTCAATCAGCAGGGCGATGATTTTGAGGATCTGCATCACTCTCCCTCCCCGTGGTCGCGCACTTCGGTGATGTTGATGGCATCAATACGGCTGCTGTTAAAGAGGTTGAATTTGGTGTCGGAACCGTGGCACCCGTCGCCAAAGGAGAAGCCGCAGCCGTTGCGTTCCGGGAAGGCGTCGCGCGCCATTTCGCGGTGGCTGGTGGGGATCACGAAACGATCTTCGTAGTTGGCAATCGCCAGATAGCGGTACATCTCTTCGACCTGCTCAACGCTAAGGCCCACTTCTTCGATGGCGCGCGTATCGGTCACGCCTTCAACGGTCTGAGAGCGTTTGTAATGACGCATGGCCATCATGCGTTTGAGGGCGCGCAGCACCGGAGCAGGATCGCCCGCGCTGAGCATGTTGGCCAGATACTGCACCGGTATGCGCAGACTTTCGACCGCCGGTAACACGCCGTCGTTGAGCGGCAGGCCGCCCGCGTCCGCGTAAGACTGGATCGGTGACAGCGGCGGAACGTACCAGACCATCGGCAGGGTGCGGTATTCCGGATGCAGCGGCAGGGCCAGCTTCCAGTCCATCGCCATCTTGTAAACCGGGGAACGCTGGGCGGCGTCAATCACGTTCTGCGGAATACCTTGCTTGAAGGCTTCTTCAATGACCGCCGGGTCATGCGGATCAAGGAACACGTCACACTGGCGTTCATAGAGGTCGGTTTCATGTTCGGTGCTGGCCGCTTCTTCAATGCGATCCGCGTCATACAGCAGCACGCCCAGATAGCGAATACGCCCGACGCAGGTCTCCGAACAGACGGTTGGCTGGCCGGACTCAATGCGCGGGTAGCAGAAGATGCATTTCTCCGACTTTCCGCTTTTCCAGTTGAAGTAGATTTTCTTGTACGGGCAACCGCTGATGCACATGCGCCAGCCACGGCATTTGTCCTGGTCAATCAGCACAATGCCGTCTTCTTCACGCTTGTAGATGGCACCGCTCGGGCAGGTGGCCACGCAGCTCGGGTTCAGGCAGTGTTCACACAGGCGCGGCAGGTACATCATGAAGGTGTTTTCAAACTGGCCGTACATCTCCTTCTGGATCTTGTCGAAGTTGCGGTCGCGGGCGCGTTTTTCGAACTCGCCGCCAAGCAGTTCTTCCCAGTTCGGGCCGCCAACAATTTTGTCCATCCGTTTGCCGCTAATCAGCGAGCGCGGGCGGGCCGTCGGGAGGTGATCGCCTTGTGGTGCACGGTGCAGATCCTGGTAATCAAACGTGAAGGGCTCGTAGTAATCATCAATGCCGGGCAGGGACGGGTTGGCAAAGATTTTTGACAGCACGCCCACGCGCCCGCCGAGACGCGGCGTCAGCTTGCCGGTGATCCCGCGTACCCAGCCGCCTTGCCACTCCTCCTGATCTTCCCAGTTTTTCGGGTAGCCAATCCCCGGTTTGGTTTCAACGTTGTTGAACCACGCATATTCCATACCTTCACGCCCGGTCCAGACGTTTTTACAGGTGACCGAGCAGGTGTGACAGCCAATGCATTTGTCGAGATTCAGCACCATTCCAACCTGTGAGCGTATTTTCATTTTTTCGCCTCCTGTACCTGATCCCGACCTTCGCCATCCAGCCAGTTAATGTTTTTCATTTTGCGGATCATGATGAACTCGTCGCGGTTAGAGCCAACGGTGCCGTAATAGTTGAAGCTGTACGCCAGCTGGGCGTAGCCGCCAATCATGTGTGTCGGTTTGGGACAGACGCGCGTCACCGAGTTATGGATCCCGCCGCGACGACCGGTGACTTCTGAACCCGGAATATTCAGGATACGTTCCTGCGCGTGGTACATCATGGTCATGCCCGGCGGGACGCGCTGGCTCACCACTGCCCGGGCGGTCAGGGCCCCGTTGGCGTTGAAGGCTTCGATCCAGTCGTTGTCTTCAATGCCTAACTCTCTGGCATCGGTTTCGCTGATCCAGACGATAGGCCCCCCGCGTGACAGCGTCTGCATCAGCAGGTTTTCACTGTAGGTCGAGTGAATGCCCCATTTCTGGTGTGGCGTCAGGAAGTTCAGCGCCTTCTCCGGGAAGCCGTTCGGCGGGATTTCGCGCATATGGCTAACGCTTCGGGTATCAATCGGTGGGCGATAGGCCACCAGACTTTCCCCGAATGCGCGCATCCACGGATGGTCCTGATACAGTTGCTGGCGACCGGAAAGGGTGCGCCAGGGAATAAGCTCGTGAACGTTGGTATAACCGGCGTTATAGGAGACATGCTCACTTTCAAGGCCCGACCAGGTGGGGCTGGAGATAATTTTCCGCGGCTGGGCCTGAATATCGCGGAAGCGGATTTTCTCATCTTCTTTGTTCAGCGCCAGATGGGTGTGATCGCGACCGGTCAGTTCGCCCAGCGCTTGCCAGGCTCGCACTGCCACCTGGCCATTCGTTTCAGGGGCGAGGGCGAGGATCACTTCAGAGGCGTCAATCGCCGTTTCAATACGCGGGCGTCCTTTTGCCGGGCCATCGAGCTTCACGTAGTTCAGCTTGCCAAGGAAATCGACCTCGCTCTGGGTATTCCATGAAATGCCTTTCCCGCCGTTGCCGAGTTTGTCCATCAGCGGGCCGAGTGAAGTAAAGCGCTCGTAGGTTTCCGGATAATGACGTTCGACCACCGCAATCGTCGGCGCCGTTTTACCCGGAATGAGATCGCATTCGCCTTTGCGCCAGTCCTGAATATCAAACGGCTGTGACAGTTCTCCCGGGGAGTCGTGCTGCAGCGGCTGCAGTACCACGTCCGTTTCGGTGCCAAGATGGCCGACGCACACCTCTGAGAAAACGCTGGCAATACCTTTGTAGATCTCCCAGTCGCTGCGGGATTCCCAGGCCGGGTCGACGGCAGCTGAAAGCGGATGAATAAACGGATGCATATCCGACGTATTCATGTCGTCTTTTTCATACCATGTCGCGGTGGGCAGCACGATATCGGAGAACAGGCAGGTGCTGGACATGCGGAAATCGAGCGTCACCAGCAGGTCAAGCTTGCCCTCAATGGCCTGAGTTTGCCACTCCACTTCTTCGGGCTTCACGTCATCCGTCGACCCTAAATCCTCGCCCTGAATGCCGCTTTCAGTACCGAGCAGGTATTTGAGCATGTACTCGTGACCTTTCCCCGAAGAGCCGAGCAGGTTAGACCGCCAGACAAACAGATTGCGCGGGTGGTTTTTACCGTTGTCAGGCTGTTCGCAGGCGAAACGTATATCGCCCGATTTTAATGCCTGCACGGTATACTCCTGCGGGGTCATGCCGGCAGCGTCGGCCCGGGCTTTAATGTGCAACGGATTGAGGTTTAGCTGCGGTGCCGAGGGCAGCCAGCCCATACGCTCTGCCCGGACGTTAAAATCGATCAGGTGACCGGTGAATTTTGTCGCGTCCGCCAGCGGAGAGAGTAACTCCTGCGCGGTCAGTTTCTCATAACGCCACTGGCAGGCGTGGTTGTAGAAGTACGACGTACTGTTCATCTGGCGCGGGGGACGGTTCCAGTCCAGCGCAAACGCCAGCGGCAGCCAGCCGGTTTGCGGACGCAACTTCTCCTGACCCACATAGTGTGACCAGCCGCCGCCGCTTTGACCCACGCAGCCGCAGAACACCAGCATGTTGATCATCCCGCGGTAGTTCATGTCCATGTGGTACCAGTGGTTCACCCCGGCGCCGAGGATAATCATCGACCGGCCGTGCGTTTTGTGCGCCGTGTCGGCAAACTCACGGGCAATTTTCTCTATCAGGTAAGCAGGGACGCCGGTGATCTGCTCGCCCCAGGCGGGAGTATAAGCTTTGATCTGGTCATAGCTGCCCGCCGCGTTGCTGTCTTCCAGACCACGATCGAGGCCGTAGTTAGCGAGAATCAGATCGTAAACGCTGACCACCCGTTTCTGGCTGCCATCGGCCAGCGTCAGGGTTTTACTCGGCACACGGCGCGTCAGGACCGGCTCCTGCTTAACGCTACGAAAGTGTGGATTTTCATTACCGCCAAAATAGGGGAATGCCACCTCTGCCACGCTGTCGTGGGTAATCAGCAGCGAGAGGGTGAGCTCAGTTTCATGATCTGCCGCCAGCGGCGCCAGGTTCCATTTGCCTTTTTCGCCCCAGCGGAAACCAATGGACCCGTTCGGCACCACCAGATCGCCGGCGATATCAAAGGCGACGGTTTTCCACTCAGCATTATTGGCTTCTCCCAGCCCGTCCGTGAGATCAGAGGCCCGCAGCATCCGCCCCGGCACCACGCGGCCATCGGCCTGTTCATCCAGCAGCACCAGCATCGGCATGTCGGTGTAGCGGCGGCAGTAGTTCAGGAAGTACTCGCTGGGGTTGTCGAGATGGAACTCTTTGAGGATCACGTGGCCCATTGCCATCGCCAGCGCGCTGTCGGTGCCTTGCTTGGGTGCCAGCCACTGATCGCTCAGTTTGGCGACCTCGGAGAAGTCCGGGGTGATGGCCACGGTTTTGGTGCCTTTGTAGCGGACCTCGGTAAAGAAGTGGGCATCTGGCGTACGCGTCTGCGGAACGTTAGACCCCCAGGCAATGATGTAGCTGGAGTTGTACCAGTCTGCGGATTCCGGCACGTCGGTCTGCTCGCCCCACGTCATGGGCGAGGCGGGCGGTAAATCACAATACCAGTCATAAAAGCTGAGACAGGTGCCGCCCAGCAGAGAGAGATAACGCGTCCCGGCGGCATACGAGACCATCGACATCGCCGGAATCGGTGAAAAACCGGCCACGCGATCGGGGCCGTAGTGTTTAATGGTCCAGACGTTGGCGGCAGCAATCAGCTGGTTCAGCTCTTTCCAGCTGGAGCGGATAAATCCGCCGTGTCCGCGTGCCTGCTTGTAGCTCCGGCTCTTCTGCGGATCGTTCTGAATGGCATCCCAGGCCAGCACCGGATCGCTGTGTTGCGCCAGCGCGTCACGCCACAGTTCGATCAGCGTGCGGCGCACCAGCGGGTATTTCAGCCGGTTGGCGCTGTATAGGTACCAGGAATAACTTGCACCGCGCGGGCAGCCGCGCGGCTCGTGGTTAGGCAGGTCGGGGCGGGTACGCGGGTAGTCGGTCTGCTGGGTTTCCCAGGTAACCAGGCCGTTTTTGACGTAGATTTTCCAGCTACAGGAGCCCGTGCAGTTCACGCCATGGGTGGACCGCACAATCTTGTCGAACTGCCATCGCTGTCGGTAGCTGTCCTCCCAGTCACGGTTGGTGTTGTACACCTGCCCGTGTCCATTGGCGAAGCTGTCGCCTTTTTGTTTGAAATAGCGAAAGCGATCCAACAGTTTACTCATGACATTTCTCCTGCTTCGATAGCCTTTTCGGAGAGGGCTGCCCACTCTCAGGCGAATGTGTAATTGTTATTGTTGTGAAGATTTGCGGCCATAAACCAGCCAGGTCACCAGGACGCAGACGATGTAAAACACGAGAAAAACTTTCATGGCACCCACAGGCGAGCCGGTCATGGCCAGCGACGTGCCGAAGGCTTTCGGAATGAAGAACCCGCCGACGGCACCGATGGCGGATATGAAGCCCAGCGCTGCCGCGGTTTCGGTCACTGCTTCATGCTGCGCCTGCTCGTCACTTCCCCCTTGTTGCTTCACGCGGGTGAGGGTGATTTGGCGGAAAATGATGGCAATCATCTGAAACGTTGATCCGCTGCCCAGTCCGGCGGTGAGGAACAGGCCCATAAAGACCAGATAGAAGGCGAGAAAACTGCCCGACCCGGAACCGGGAAGCGTCAGGAAAAGCAGGGCGCTGAAAAGCGCCATAAAGACGAAGTTAATCAGGGTGACACGTACGCCGCCAAGTTTGTCTGAGATCATCCCGCCCGCAGAACGGGCCAGCGCGCCAATCAGTGGGCCAAAAAAAGCCAGATGGAGGATATTGACGTCAGGAAACTGGGTTTTCGACAGCATGGCGAAGCCTGCTGAAAAACCGATAAACGAACCGAAGGTTGCCAGGTAGAGGAGGCTCAGGAGCCACAGGTGAAAACGTTTTAACACCGGTAGCTGGCTGGCAATCGTGGCCTTAGAGCTCGCGATGTCATTCATGCCGAAAAACGCCGCAATCGTGGCCAGCAAAAGAAGGGGCGCCCAAATCCACGCGGCATTGGCCAGCCACATCGTTGATCCGTCATCCTGCGGCACGCCGTTTACGCCGAGAAAGGTGAACATGGGCAGGAAGATCACCAGCGGCGCGACCAGCTGCATTACGCTCACGCCCAGGTTCCCCAGCCCGCCGTTAATCCCCAGGGCGCTACCCTGTTTCGTTTTCGGGAAGAAGAAGCTGATATTGCCCATGCTGGAGGCGAAGTTAGCGCCGGCAAAACCACACAGCAGCGCGATGACGATAAAGATCCAGTAGGGAGTGGCAGTGTCCTGAATCGCGATCCCCAACCAGACGCACGGAACAATCAGGATCACCGTGCTTAACACCGTCCAGTAGCGTCCACCAAAGAGAGGAACCATAAACGAGTAGGGGACGCGCAATATCGCACCGGACAGGGAGGGTAAGGCTGTTAGCATAAAAAGCTGGTCGGTGGAAAAATTAAATCCAACTTTATTCAGATTGACCGCAATGGCACTAAATAACATCCATACGCAAAACGCTAATAACAGGCAAGCCACAGAAATTAAAAGATTTCTTCGGGCAATATGTTTTCCTTTATTTTCCCAGAATTGCGCGTTTTCGGGTTTCCAGTTGCTCAGCAGATAAGGATTATTCTTCTCACTTTGTTGTGACATGTCGCCCTCTTGCTTAACCATAAAAAGAAAAAATGGAGTAAAAACAGGTGGATGTCTGACAGTGTGTTTCTGGAATTATTGGATGGTTTGGGATACATCTGAAAGGATAGATAAAAAAGCGAATCCCTGATCCGGGAGGGGAAATAAGGGTTCGCTTAATGTGTTACGAATTGTAAGTGAGGGCTGTTAATACTCATAAGTGAGTATTAACACAATTCCAGAGAGATTAATTTATCAAGATGGTTATTAAAGGCAGCGTCGTCCATCTCTGGGATATCTAATATATAAATGCCGTCCAGGCCACACACCAGACCAATTAAACGCCAGGCAATATTTTCTGGCCGATCGCCCGGGGTAAAATCTCCCGCGTCAGTGCCTGCTTTGATAAGGGCGACGGTCTCCTGGTGCCACATCTCCATGGTCAGTACATATGCACCCCTGATGTCCGTATCCCGGCTTGCCAGGATCTGCGCCTCACGCCACAGGCGAATATAGGGCTCAAATCGGCCATCATCGCTGCCGAGCATGGCATGCAGCTGCTGTCGCCAGCTGGCCTGCTTGCCGACCACATCCGCATCCAGCAGTTCACGGATCAACCGCACAAAAGCCAGCGATTTTAGCTCCCCGCCAGAGGTGAAATGATGGTGGACCTGTCCGGTGGCGACGCCGGCTTCGGCGGCAATTCGCCGTACCGTCATTGCGGAAAGTCCGTCAGAGAGCGCCACGCGCATAGCGGCCTGTAAAATCTCTTCCCGCCTTTCATCCTTGCTCAGATATCGCATTTTCACTCACTCTTAATGGGACTGAAACAAGTGTAACAAAAAGCTGGACACTCGTTCAACTTTACGTAGGATCGCAAGCTGGACATGTGTCCATGATTTAAAAGAAAAGGAAATTTATGTTTCGTCAGTGGTTAGCGTTAGTCATTATCGTGCTGGTGTATATCCCGGTGGCGATCGACGCGACGGTACTGCACGTAGCGGCGCCGACGTTGAGTATGACGCTGGGTGCCAGCGGTAACGAATTATTGTGGATCATCGATATATACTCGCTGGTGATGGCGGGGATGGTGCTGCCGATGGGCGCGCTGGGTGACCGCATTGGTTTTAAACGGTTGTTGATAATTGGCAGTACGCTGTTTGGCTTGTCATCGCTGGCAGCTGCATTTGCGCCTTCAGCAGGATGGCTGATTGCTGCCCGCGCCTCGCTGGCGATTGGGGCGGCGATGATCATCCCGGCCACGCTTGCGGGGATCCGCACGTTGTTCGTTAATGCGCGCGATCGCAACATCGCGCTTGGGGTCTGGGCCGCCGTCGGTTCAGGCGGTGCGGCGTTTGGTCCGTTGATTGGCGGTATGTTGCTGGAGCATTTTTACTGGGGATCGGTCTTTTTGATCAACGTGCCGATCGTGGTCATCGTTGTTTCCCTTGCCGCGCGTCTGGTGCCTCGTCAACAGGGACGCCCGGAACAGCCGCTGAATATTGCCCATGCAGTCATGCTGATTGTGGCGATATTGCTGCTGGTCTACAGCGCGAAAACCGCGCTCAAAGGGGGGCTTTCTCCGTGGCTGGTGGCAATGACGCTGCTCACCGGAGCGGTGATGCTGATGATCTTTGTGCGGATCCAGCTTCGCGCCCGCGTGCCGATGATCGACATGCGCCTGTTCTGTCATCGCATTATTTTAAGCGGTGTCGTGATGGCGATGACCGCCATGATCGCGCTCGTGGGGTTTGAGCTGTTGATGGCCCAGGAGCTGCAGTTTGTGCATGGCTTTACGCCGTTTGAAGCGGGGATGTTTATGCTGCCGCTGATGGTCGCCAGCGGGTTTAGCGGGCCGATTGCCGGTGTGCTGGTCGGTCGTCTGGGGCTGCGGCTGGTGGCGGCAGGCGGAATGGGGCTGAGTGCCGTCAGCTTTATCGGTCTGTCACTGCTCGACTTCAGCACGCAGCACTGGCAGGCATGGAGTCTGATGGTGCTGCTGGGCTTCAGTGCCGCCAGTGCGCTGCTGGCCTCAACCTCGGCAATTATGGCGGCTGCGCCAAAAGAGAAAGCGGCTGCCGCAGGGGCGATTGAAACCATGTCCTATGAGCTGGGCGCAGGGTTGGGCATTGCCATTTTTGGTCTGCTGTTAACCCGCAGCTTCTCGGCGTCAATTGTCCTGCCGCAGGGACTGAGCGCGACGCTGGCCGATAAGGCCTCGTCATCGATTGGCGAAGCGGTGAACGTTGCGCAGAGCCTGACTCCAGGGCTGGCGGAGTCGTTAATTGCGGCGGCAAAAACGGCCTTTATCACGTCACACAGCGTGGCGTTAGGCAGTGCCGGCGCAATGTTACTGGTGCTGGCGGTCGGGATTTGGTTTAGCCTGGCAAACGTACCGAAACAGTAAAAAACAGGCCCGGTGGTGCAATGCTAACCGGGCAACCCTCAGTGTGCGTCATGGGGAGTCAGCAGGCAGCGCTTGTCGTGTGCTTCAATTTCGGTGCCACTAAAGCGCGCGTATTGCCCGGTCAGGCCAAAGAATGCGGGTTGCGTTTCTGTATAGATTTCAGCGGCAAGTATCAGACGGCGACGTTCGTCTTCGCTCATCTCAAGCTGTGTCCAGGGAATGAAATAGCGCGTCGTTGAGCGTGCGGTCAGCGTGAACCACAGCGGGCAACCGCATCCGGGACAAAACCAGCGTTCGCCGCGCGCAGATGACGTGAAATGAGAAGGGGCTATCGACTCTTCTTCCACAAGCGGTTGACCCTGCGCTTCCAGATACATGGCCATTCCCCCCGACCATTTCTGGCACTGGGTACAGTGGCAGGCATAGACGTCGAAGTTGTTGAGGGAAACGCTGAATTGGCTCATCCCACACAGGCAGCGTCCTTTGAAAATATGCATGGCGTGCTCCTTTATTACGCCAGTCAAACCGAATAAAAAAAGCCAGCCACGAAGGCTGGCTTTTTTATACTAACAAATCTTAGAACTGGTAGGTCAGACCAACAGCAACGATGTTGTCGGTAGAAACGCCAGCTGCTTTAGTGAAGCTGCTGTCGTCAACCAGGTTGATTTTGTAATCAACGTAGGTAGACATGTTTTTGTTGAAGTAGTAGCTCGCGCCAACGTCAACGTATTCAACCAGATCCTGGTCGCCGTAAGTACCAATGTCTTTACCTTTGGATTTCAGGTAAGCAATGGATGGACGCAGACCGAAGTCGAACTGGTACTGAGCAACCACTTCGAAGTTCTGCGCTTTGTTAGCGATGAAACCGCTACCGAAGTTGGTCATGTTACGGGTTTCAGAGTAGGTGGTTGCCAGGTAGATGTTGTTGGCATCGTATTTCAGACCCGCAGCCCATACTTCCGCGTTTTCGCCGCCTGCATTCAGATTGCTTGCAGCAGCAACCTGACGGTCAGTACGGTCAGATTTCGCGTAGGTAGCACCTACACCGAAGCCTTCGAATTCATAAGTAGAAGACAGACCCCAGCCGTCACCGTTCGCTTCGGTGATGTCGTTACGGTCGTTTTTACCCTGGTACTGAGCAGCCACGTTCAGGCCGTCAACCAGACCGAAGAAGTCGGTGTTACGGTAAGTTGCAACGCCAGTCGTACGGCCAGTCATAAAGCCATCAGTCTGAGTCCAGGTATCACCACCGAATTCTGGCAGAACGTCAGTCCATGCGCCGATGTCGTAAGCAACACCGTAGTTACGACCGTAGTCGAAAGAACCGAATTCGTTGAATTTCAGGCCCGCGAATGCCAGACGGGTTTTGTTGCCGTCAGAACCCTGAGATTCAGAGCGGTTGCCTTTGAACTCGTATTCCCACTGGCCGTAACCGGTCATCTGGTCGTTGATCTGAGTTTCACCTTTGAAGCCCAGACGAACATAGGTTTTGTCGCCGTCGTTGCCAGCGTCATCAGAGAAATAGTGCAGACCTGTTACTTTGCCGTACAGATCCAGTTTGTTACCGTCTTTGTTAAAAACTTCAGCCGCGTTTACAACGCCTGCTGCCAACATGGAAGTCACTGCCACTGCAACTAATTTAAGTTTCATCTTAAATATTCCTTATAATTTTCTTCAGTATTTCCTGAGCCACTTTGAACGATTTCTAAACGAGGCTAATCATCAATGGCATGCTATTTTTAAGAATCTTGTAGTAGGGTTTCAATAATAAGTTTCAAAATATTAGCAATAATTTCAATTAGTGTGATCCGGATCGGATAAATTGCGGCTGTAACGAATGGGATGGTGGGGATTTGTGCATTTTTTGATGAATTATTCAACAAAACCATTGGCCGCAATATAGTTTTCGGCCGTTTTAGTTTCTTTTGTTAATTGTCGGTATTTTCTGTCTTTTTGCTCGTTTGATATAAATGTCAGTTGTTTAAAATCAATGGGTTAACTATTCCATTGTACGGGATAATCGTTGTTGGGCATGAAACACACAGAAACACACTATTGCACTTTGTGCTATATACATTGTTAATATTCGCAAGGGATTAATAACGTAACGGTGTCAAGTTATGTCAATAAAAGACGACGGGGATTTACGAAAGGGCGGTAATATAAACAGAATCTAAACGGCTTTTCTAACGCGCCGATCATTATTTTGACGCGCGATCACATATTAAATTTATGTTAATTCCCGCCGGGCGATTATGGACCCGGCAGAAGATAGCGATATTATTTTCGCGTGGCGTACCAGCACAACAATGACCCGGCACAAACCATTAATGCGCCTTGCCAGAAAGAAAACGAGAGGGGGGAATTCAGCAATACGGCAGCGAGTGCTGCTGAGAGTACAGGCGTGAAATAGGATACCGCTGCGAGTACCGTGACGTTGCCATGAAGAATACCGATATTCCATGCCGCATAGCCAAACCCCAGTGCGACGCTGCACATGATGAGCTTTACGACCACCGGGAGAGTAAACACCATTTGCGGCTGTTCGCTGAACGCATATTTCACCCACAGACTGAGCGCGGTGAGCAGCACGAAAAGCGTTATCCCGTTTTGCCCGTTGGCAAACTTACTGGTGACGGTGCAGTAAGCCGCCCAGATAAAAGCCCCGGCGAACGCCAGCGCGTAGCTGAGCGGGCTTGAGATGACATTACGCATGATTTCATCAAGATGTAGCCCTTGTTCTCCGCCTAATACCCAACAGACGCCCAACAATGAGACGGCTAAGCCCGGGATCACCCACAGGGTGGACCGTTGGCCGTTAAATAAAATGGCAAACACAATCGTCAGGCTTGGCCAGAGATAATTGACCATTCCCACTTCGATAGCCTGGGAGCGCGTTGCGGCATAGCCTAACGACAGGGCGAGGCAAATTTCATAGCTGACAAACAGCACGCTGCCGGCAATAAGATACCGGGGTGAAAACCGTCTGATATCAGGAAATCCTACCGTCACCAGGCACAGTAATCCGCTGAGGGTGTATATCATTGCGGCGCCTCCCACCGGTCCCAGCCCCTCACTGACGCTACGAATGAGGCCAACCATGGTGCTCCACAACAGTATCGCCGCCAGTCCCGTGAGCGTTGCTCTCTTTCTGTCCATAACCCTGCCATTGCTATAAAAATCAAAGGAAAAATTTATAGCATTAATCCGCCTGCCATCGCGAATTATTCTCTTAAGTCTTTAATCAAAAAGAGGTATTTAAAGTCCGTGGGGGTGACTATTAAGGGGGTGAAGACAAGTGACCTTGATTTGACGCAAAAAAAACAGGGTCTTTACTGCTAGTTTGCGGCGCGAAGTCTTAAATGAAAACGAGGACAACAATGGACGTCAGCCGCAGACAATTTTTTAAAATCTGCGCGGGCGGTATGGCCGGAACAACAGCCGCAATGCTGGGATTTGCACCCAAAATGGCGCTGGCTCAGGCACGCAACTATAAACTGCTGCGCGCTAAAGAGATCCGTAACACCTGCACATACTGTTCCGTAGGTTGTGGGCTTTTAATGTATAGCCTGGGCGATGGCGCGAAGAACGCCAAAGAAGCGATTTATCATATTGAAGGGGACCCGGATCATCCGGTGAGCCGTGGCGCACTTTGTCCGAAAGGGGCGGGTCTGCTGGATTATGTCCACAGCGAAAACCGTCTGCGCTATCCGGAATACCGTGCGCCAGGATCTGACAAATGGCAGCGTATCTCCTGGGATGAGGCGTTTTCCCGAATCGCAAAACTGATGAAAGCTGACCGCGACGCCAACTTTATCGAAAAGAACGCGCAGGGCGTTACGGTGAACCGCTGGCTGTCGACCGGCATGCTGTGCGCGTCCGCGGCAAGTAATGAAACCGGCATGCTGACGCAAAAATTTGTGCGCTCCCTCGGCATGCTGGCGGTAGATAACCAGGCGCGCGTCTGACACGGACCAACGGTAGCAAGTCTTGCTCCAACATTTGGTCGCGGTGCGATGACCAACCACTGGGTTGATATTAAAAACGCCAACGTCGTGATGGTGATGGGCGGTAATGCCGCTGAAGCCCATCCGGTGGGTTTCCGCTGGGCGATGGAAGCGAAAAACAATAACGATGCGACGCTGATCGTTGTCGATCCGCGCTTTACACGTACGGCATCGGTGGCGGATATCTATGCGCCTATTCGCTCCGGTACGGACATTACGTTCCTCTCGGGCGTTCTGCTGTACCTGATTGAAAACAATAAAATTAACGCTGAATACGTTAAGCATTACACCAATGCCAGCCTCCTGGTACGGGATGATTTTGCCTTTGAAGAGGGGTTGTTCAGCGGTTATGACGCGGAAAAACGGCAGTACGATAAATCGTCCTGGAACTACCAGTTCGATGAAAACGGCTACGCCAGACGCGATGAGACCCTGAGCCATCCGCGCTGCGTATGGAATTTGCTGAAACAGCATGTTTCCCGCTATACGCCGGACGTCGTGGAGAATATCTGCGGTACGCCAAAAGCAGATTTCCTCAAGGTGTGTGATGTACTGGCGTCAACCAGCGCCGCCGACAGAACCACGACGTTCCTGTATGCGCTCGGCTGGACGCAGCATACCGTCGGTGCGCAAAACATCCGCACCATGGCAATGATCCAACTGTTGCTCGGAAACATGGGGATGGCCGGCGGTGGCGTGAACGCCCTGCGCGGACACTCCAATATTCAGGGCTTGACCGATCTGGGCCTGCTGTCGACCAGCCTGTCAGGCTATCTGACGCTGCCGTCTGAAAAGCAGACTGATTTGCACAGCTATCTGGCGGCCAACACGCCAAAAGCGACGCGTGCCGATCAGGTGAACTACTGGAGTAACTATCCGAAGTTCTTCGTCAGCCTGATGAAGTCGTTCTATGGCGATGCCGCGCAGAAGGAAAACGACTGGGGCTTCGAGTGGTTGCCGAAATGGGACCAGGCCTACGACGTCATTAAGTATTTCAACATGATGGATAAGGGCAACGTCACGGGCTACATCTGCCAGGGCTTTAACCCGGTGGCGTCTTTCCCGGACAAAAACAAGGTCGTTCGCAGCCTGAGCAAACTGAAGTACATGGTGGTTATCGATCCGCTGGTGACCGAGACCTCCAACTTCTGGCAGAACCACGGCGAGATGAACGACGTCGATCCTGCATCGATTCAGACTGAAGTGTTCCGCCTGCCGTCCACCTGTTTTGCAGAAGAAGACGGGTCGATTGCCAACTCCGGCCGCTGGCTGCAGTGGCACTGGAAAGGCCAGGATGCACCGGGTGAAGCGCGTAACGACGGCGAAATCCTGGCCGGGATTTACCATCGTCTGCGTGAAATGTATCGCACCGAAGGCGGGAAAGGCGCTGAACCGCTGCTGAGGATGAGCTGGAATTACAAACAGCCGGACCATCCTGAATCCGAAGAGGTCGCCAAAGAGAATAACGGCATTGCGCTGGCGGATCTGTATGACGCGAACGGCACGCTGCTGGCGAAGAAAGGTCAGTTGCTCAACAGCTTCGCGCTGCTGCGGGATGACGGCACGACCGCGTCGTCATGCTGGATCTACACCGGTTGCTGGACGGAACAGGGTAACCAGATGGCGAACCGCGATAACGCTGACCCGTCAGGGCTGGGCAATACGCTGGGCTGGGCGTGGGCATGGCCACTGAACCGTCGCGTGCTGTACAACCGTGCTTCTGCGGATATCAACGGCAAACCGTGGGATCCGAAACGGATGCTGATCGAATGGAACGGCAGCAAATGGACGGGTAACGATATTCCGGACTTCAGCACCGCCGCACCGGGCAGTGAGACCGGGCCGTTTATCATGCAGCCGGAAGGGCTGGGACGCCTGTTTGCCCTCGATAAGCTGGCGGAGGGGCCATTCCCGGAACACTACGAGCCAATGGAAACGCCGCTCGGAACCAACCCGCTGCACCCGAACGTCATATCCAGTCCGGTGGTGCGTATCTATGAAGAGGACGTCCTGCGTTTAGGCAAGAAGGACAGGTTCCCGTATGTCGGGACAACCTACCGCCTGACCGAGCATTTCCATACCTGGACCAAGCATGCACGGCTTAACGCCATTGCCCAGCCGGAACAGTTTGTGGAGATCAGCGAAACGCTGGCGAAAGCGAAGGGTATTGCCAACGGTGACCGCGTGAAGGTGAGCAGCAAGCGCGGCTTTATTCGCGCGGTTGCGGTGGTTACGCGTCGTCTGCAGGCGCTGAACGTGCATGGTCAGCAGGTGGAAACCGTCGGTATTCCGCTGCACTGGGGCTTTGAAGGGGTGGCGCAAAAAGGCTACCTCGCCAATACCCTGACGCCAAACGTCGGCGATTCCAACTCGCAAACGCCGGAGTACAAAGCGTTTCTGGTCAACATCGAGAAAGCGTAAGGAGCGAATACATGGCAATGGAAACACAGGACATTATTAAACGCTCCGCGACCAACTCCATCACCCCCGCGCCTCGTGCGCGGGATGATAAGGCAGAAGTCGCCAAGCTTATCGATGTCACTTCCTGCGTAGGCTGTAAAGCCTGCCAGGTGGCCTGCTCGGAGTGGAACGATATCCGCGATGAAGTGGGACACTGCGTCGGGGTTTACGATAATCCGGCGGACCTGAGTGCCAAATCCTGGACGGTGATGCGTTTTAGCGAAACCGATCAGAACGGCAAGCTGGAGTGGCTGATCCGTAAAGACGGTTGTATGCACTGCGAAGATCCGGGATGCCTGAAGGCCTGTCCGTCAGCCGGGGCCATCGTCCAGTACGCCAACGGGATTGTCGATTTCCAGCAGGATAACTGCATCGGTTGCGGCTACTGCATTGCGGGCTGTCCGTTTAATATTCCGCGCCTCAATAAAGAGGATAACCGGGTCTACAAATGCACCCTGTGTGTCGATCGCGTGAGCGTCGGGCAGGAGCCTGCCTGCGTGAAAACCTGTCCGACCGGGGCTATCCACTTCGGGACAAAAAGAGAGATGCTGGAGGTAGCCCAGCAGCGCGTGGACAAACTGAAAGCGCGCGGTTACGCCAGTGCGGGCATTTATAACCCGCAGGGGGTGGGGGGAACGCACGTGATGTATGTTCTGCACCATAACGACCAGCCGGAGCTGTACCACAATCTGCCGAAAGATCCTGCGATCGATACCTCGATCAACCTGTGGAAAGGGGCGCTCAAACCGCTCTCTGCGGCGGGCTTTATCGCTACTTTCGCCGGGTTGATTTATCACTACATCGGTATCGGACCCAACAAAGAGGTGGATGACGATGAGGAGGAACCTCATGAGTAAGTCATGGATTGTGCGCACGAAGTTTGTCGACCGCGCCTGTCACTGGACGGTAGTGATCTGCTTCTTCCTGGTGGCGGTCTCGGGGATCTCCTTCTTCTTCCCGACGCTGCAGTGGCTGACGGAAACCTTCGGGACGCCACAGATGGGGCGTATTTTGCATCCGTTCTTCGGCGTGCTGATTTTCGTGGTGCTGATGTTTATGTTTGCGCGCTTCGTACATCACAATATTCCGGATAAGCATGACATTCCATGGCTGAAGGGGATTATTGAGGTTCTGAAGGGCAATGAGCATAAGGTTGCGAAGGTCGGGAAATACAACGCCGGGCAGAAGATGATGTTCTGGACCATCATGAGCATGATTTTTGTTCTGCTGGTCACCGGCGTCATTATCTGGCGGCCGTACTTTGCGCACTACTTCCCCATTCAGGTGATTCGCTACGCGCTGCTCATTCACGCGACGTCAGCCATCATTCTGATCCACGCCATCCTGATCCACATGTATATGGCCTTCTGGGTCAAAGGGTCGATTAAAGGCATGATTGAAGGGAAGGTGAGCCGCCGCTGGGCGCAGAAACACCACCCGCGCTGGTACCGTGACGTTGAGCGGCTGGAAGCGAAACAGGAAAGTACGAAAGGGATGCCGTAAGTCCCGCGCTCGCGGGTCAGCGAATGACCCGCGAGCGCTTCAGTCAAAAACGCTCTTCAACATACCGGAACGGGTATTGGGTTGGCTTCACTTTACCAATCTTACGCTTCGGCAAACTCACCGCTTCGATGTGAATGGCTTTGTACGGGATTTGCGCCAGCAGGTGCGAAATAATGTTCAGGCGCACGCGTTTTTTATCTTCCGAACGGGCGACAAACCACGGTGCCCAGGCGGTGTCGGTGGCTGCAAACATCGCATCTCGCGCCACGGTATATTCATCCCATAGATTGAAAGACTTAATGTCCATTGGAGATAATTTCCAGGTCTTTCGCCCGTCGTTGATACGATCGCGCAGACGACGCTCCTGTTCTTTCGGCGTGACCTCCAGCCAGTATTTGAGCAGGATGATCCCGGCATCCACCATTGCTTTTTCCATCACCGGCGTGCCATCAAGAAACTTCTCGACCTGCTCCGGTGTACAGAATCCCATCACCCGTTCAACGCCCGCACGGTTGTACCAGCTGCGGTCAAAAATGACGATTTCGCCGGCGGCTGGCAGGTGGGGGACATAGCGCTGGAAATAGAGCTGGGTCTTCTCTTTTTCCGTCGGAGCGGGGAGCGCAACAACCCGGAAGACGCGTGGGCTAACGCGTTCAGTGATGGCTTTAATGGTTCCGCCTTTACCGGCACCGTCGCGCCCTTCAAAGACAATACAGACCTTTAAACCCTTTGCGACGACCCACTGCTGGAGCTTAACCAGTTCAACGTGGAGGCGACGAAGCTCTTTTTCATACTCTTTCGTTTTTAACGGCTCATGCTTTATGACATCAACTGCGACACTGGTTTTCTTCTTGCTTCCCATGATTGTCATCCTCAGGTTGTCCGGCGCGGGAAAAAGCGGGGCCGCACTATGAAGTGTAATCCACCTGAATTAATGGATTAACGTGTCAGCCAGCTGATTTGAACTGGCTCACCATACAAGATTGTTCAATAATGCCCGTCGCGCGTTGTTAACCAGTGGTTGTGGTATGAAAAAGACAATTTTTTCGTTGGCACTTGGCACGTTTGGCCTGGGAATGGCTGAATTTGGCATTATGGGCGTATTAACTGAACTGGCCCATGACACCGGAATTTCAATTCCCGCCGCCGGGAATATGATTTCGTTTTACGCCTTTGGTGTGGTGATTGGTGCCCCGATTGTGGCGTTGTTCTCAGGCAAGTTCTCGTTAAAATCCACGCTGTTGTTTCTGGTGGTGTTGTGTGCCGTCGGAAATGCAATTTTTACCTTTTCAACGTCGTATGCCTGGCTGGCTATAGGGCGGCTGATTTCCGGTTTTCCGCACGGCGCCATTTTTGGCGTCGGGGCGATTATTCTCTCGAGAATTGCGCCTCCGGGGAAGGTGACGGTCGCCGTGGCGGGCATGATAGCCGGCATGACGGTTGCCAATCTGGTGGGCGTACCGCTGGGCACCTGGCTGGGTCATGAATTCAGCTGGCGCTATACCTTTTTCCTGATTGCCCTGTTTGATGCTCTGGTGATCATCTCGGTACTGGTCTGGGTGCCGCACATCCATGATCGCTCCGAAATCAAATTGACCGCGCAATTTTCCTTTCTGAAAAAACCGGAGCCGTGGCTGATTTTTGCCGCCACCATGTTTGGCAATGCTGGCGTGTTTGCGTGGTTCAGCTTCGTCAAACCGTTTATGGTCAACGTCTCTGGCTTCTCCGAAGGCGTCATGACGGTCATCATGATGCTGATGGGGCTGGGTATGGTGTTAGGTAATCTCCTGAGCGGGAAATTATCGGGTCGCTTCAGTCCGCTGCGTATTGCCGCCACCACCGACATGGTCATTGTCGCGTCACTGCTGTTGCTATTCGCCTTTGGGGAACATAAAACGGCGTCGCTGGTGATGGGCTTTATCTGCTGTGCCGGGCTGTTTGCACTCTCTGCGCCGCTGCAAATTCTTCTCCTGCAAAATGCGAAGGGCGGTGAGATGCTGGGTGCCGCAGGCGGGCAGATGGCATTTAACCTCGGCAGTGCGATAGGGGCGTATTTTGGCGGGATGATGATCACGCTTGGCTTTAGCTGGAGCTATGTCACGCTGCCAGCGGCTGTGCTCTCTTTCTCAGCCATGAGTTCACTGCTGATCTACGCGCACCTTCGGGCCAGAAAGGCAGACGCCGGTTCGCTCGCTTCCGCACGTTGAACCGCGCCGGTAAGGCGCGGTAGAAGGGCATTAGACAAATTTCGCCAACGGATCGGCAGCGGCAAACGCCACGGCTTTGTCCGCTGCTGGCGGGTAGATAAGTTCATTGGTGATGGCGATTTTGATTTTCTTTGCGTCATCACGCACCGATTTGACGGCCTGGTCCCACCCTTCAGTGTAAACGGCACCCCAGGCACCCAGGTCCAGACAGGTCACGTAGTTAACCTGGCGGTAAGGATAAGGCGTGCGATTCAACAGGCTGGCTGCCGCGTTGTGGCCGGCAAATTTACCCAACTGGATCGCGTGCTGGCAGGTCATTAGCGCCGTGTTCCCCATCTCGTCCGTTCTGGCGTAGGCCATATCTCCCGTCGCGTACACGTCCGGATGAGCCGGAACTTGCAGCGTTTCTGTCACTTTTAGACGCCCCTGGTTATCGCGTTCGCCGTTAATCTGTTGTCCAAGCGGGTTTGCTTCAACGCCTGCCGTCCAGACTACGGTTGCAGCGGGGATACGTTCGCCGTTTTTCAGCGTTACGCCGTTCGCATCGATGGCCTCAATTTCACTGTTCAGACGCCACTCAATCCCCAGTTCCTGGCTCGCGTCTTCAATGGTGTTACGCAATGCTTCACTGTATCGTCCACCAATGACATGACCCCTTTCAACTACGATAACTCTTGTCGCTGTATCATCACCGAAGCGAGCGCGCAGTCGGGCAGGAAGCTCGGTTGCCAGTTCAATGCCGGTAAAACCGCCGCCACAGACAACCACGGTATTGCGCGCAGCGGTGGAAGGGCGCGAGACCAGGGAGTCAAGATGCTGCTCAAAGGTCTGTGCGGATTCAAGCTGATCGATATCAAAGGCGTACTCAGCCAGCCCGGCAATCGGGGGACGCTTGCTCTGACTGCCGGTGGCCAGCACTAACCGCTCGTAACTCACTGCGGCAGTTACGCCATTCGTATCACGATAGGAAACGCTTTTCCCTTTTATATCAATGGATTCTGCTTTACCGGCGATAAAATCAATACCCAGTTCAGCGAACAGTCCGGTCAGCGGCGAGACCAGCGACGTCACGTTCTCTTCATAGAAGCGCGGGCGAACACGCAACTCGGGGGCGGGTGCCAGCACGGCGATCTTCAGGCTGTTATTGCCCTCCAGCGCATTCAGACGCGCGGCACTGACGGCAGCCCACATGCCGGAAAAACCACTGCCCACAATTAAAATCTGCTTTTTCATCTTCGATCCTTTTGATCATCACGCTGTATACCTGACATAACTGCAACTATACTTGTCGCAGTTAACTGCGACAACTTCTTTCTGAGTTAAATTTTAATGCTGCATAAAATCAGCATGTTAATGAAAAAGGGGAGGGTAGTTGTGATTGTGGGCAATAACGCCGTTATAATGACCCAGATAAATAACTTCGGAGTTAACCATGGCGTTTTACAGTTCCGGTGTGGAATACGGCATTCACAGCCTGATGTGCATGGTGGATGCAAAAGGCAATGAGCGTGAGATGAGCGTCCGGGAAATGGCCGCCCTGCAGGGGGTGCCGTATGATTACCTGGGAAAAATCTTCACCCGTTTGTCACGTGCCGGGCTGGTGAGCAGCACGGAAGGTAAGGGCGGCGGGTTTAAACTGGCGCGCCCGGCGGAGTTGATCACCGTACTGGATGTGGCGCACGCCATTGACGGTGAGAAGAACATGTTTGAGTGTCGAGAGGTGCGTCAGCGGCTGGCGGTGTTTAATGAAACGCCTCCCGCCTGGGTGTGCAATGGCCCGTGTGGCGTACGTTCGGTCATGGACAGCGCACAGCAACGCATGGAAGAGGAGTTAGCGCGACATACCATTCTCGATCTGGCGCGCAAGATGTACCGCAAAGCGCCGGATACCTTTCAGATTGAGGTTCAGGAGTGGATTTCTGACCGGCGATCGTCGTAGTGAAATGCCGGGTAAGGCAAAACCGCCCCCCGGCAACCGGCGATTAAGAGCGTAAATCAATCACCATACGACCACGGATTTGACCCTGCTCCATCTCTTTAAAGATGGCATTGATATCTTCCAGCGGACGCATTGTCACTTTTGGCACCACTTTGCCCTCTGCCGCAAACTGGAATGCCTCCATCAGGTCCTGACGGGTTCCCACCAGCGATCCGACGACCTGAATGCCGTCCAGAACCAGGCGTGGAATATCCAGGCTCATCGCTTCCGGCGGCAGGCCCACGGCGACCACGCGGCCACCGGCACGCACGGCATCCACCGCTGAGTTGAAGGCTGCTTTTGCCACGGCAGTTACCACCGCGGCATGTGCGCCTCCGGTTTTCTCCTGAACAATTTTCGCTGCATCTTCGCTGCGAGAGTTAATGGTTAAATCTGCCCCCATGCTCGCGGCCAGTTTCAGCTGTTCATCGTTCACATCAATGGCGATGACCTTGGCGTTGAATACGTTTTTAGCGTACTGCAGCGCAAGGTTACCCAGACCACCAAGACCGTAAATCGCAATCCACTGGCCCGGCTTAATGTGGGACACTTTTACCGCTTTGTAGGTGGTGACCCCCGCGCAGGTGATGCTGCTCGCCGCTGCGGACTCCAGACCGTCCGGCACTTTTACCGCATAATCGGCGGTCACGATGCACTCTTCAGCCATCCCACCGTCCACGGAATAACCCGCGTTTTTCACATCCCGGCACAGGGTTTCGTTGCCGGTATTACAGTATTCGCAGTGTCCACAGCCTTCAAAAAACCATGCCACGCTCGCACGGTCGCCAATTTTCAGCGAGTTGACGCCTGGGCCAATCTCTTTAACGATCCCTATTCCTTCGTGACCCAGGATCACCCCGGTCTTATCGCCGAAATCACCGTTCTTCACGTGAAGATCGGTATGACATACGCCGCAGCATTCCATCTTCAGCAGGGCTTCTCCATGCTTAAGCGGGCGTAATGATTTTTCGGTGACATTGACCTGATGATCCTGAGTGACAACAGCAGCCTTCATATGTTTCTCCTTGTTCATGATGAGATTCTGCATAGCAGGTGTACTACTTCTTAAGGATTAATACTTAGGCGCGTTAATGCAAG
This sequence comes from Enterobacter sp. WPR_3_1, assembly GCF_003635055.1. NCBI lineage: Bacteria > Pseudomonadati > Pseudomonadota > Gammaproteobacteria > Enterobacterales > Enterobacteriaceae > Enterobacter > Enterobacter sp. WPR_3_1. Next base: position 1,108,515 of record NZ_RBXU01000008.1, read on the forward strand.
GTGGCAGCAACATAATGTCATCATTTGATTCGATTTCGGATTAAGAATACAGCGATCCTCTAATAATCAGGGGGGGCGTTCAGAGGCAGAGCGACCCGGCGAGACGCTCGCCGGGCGCGGACTTACAGTTTTGCTTCTATCGCCTCAATCTCCTGGCGCCATTGCGCCTGCAACTGCGGCTTCTGGTGCTTCGGTTTGCGGGCCAGGTCTTCCTCCAGCAATGTCTCCAGCGCGATCAGCCGTTCAAGCAGGTCGTCAAACTGCGAAGGGCGATCGTGCTGTTGTTTCGGTGAACACGGCGATGTTATCAGGCCTGCACTTTCACGCAGCCGTTCAAAGACCGCTTCGGCGTCATGCCATTCACTCAGCCTGCCGTCCTCAATCAGCCAGAAACGGTTGCAGCTTTGGCTGATTAATTGACGATCATGGCTGACCAGCAGCACGCCACCTTCAAATTGCTGCAGGGTTTCTGTCAGCGCCTCTTTGCCTTCCATGTCCAGATGGTTGGTCGGTTCATCCAGCATCAGCAGGCTATAGCGCGCTAACGTCAGGCCAACAAACAGCAGGCGAGAGCGTTCTCCACCGCTGAGCGTACTGACTTTCTGACCGTGACGTGGCCACGCAAAGCCGGCACCGATCAGGGCCATCTTGCGATTCTGCGGATCGGGTGCAAACGGCTCCAGTGCGTCGAACAGCGATGCAGCGTCCGGGAGCTGGTTCAGCGTCTGGTCATAATAGCCAGGCGATACGCGGGGATGGAGTTTCAGCCCATCGTCAGCCTGCTCGCCGCGAAAATGCCGCCAGATCAGCTTCATCAGGGATGATTTACCGCAGCCGTTACGTCCAACGATGGCTACGCGATCGCCGCTTTTGAGACGCGCGATGTCAATATTAAACAGCGCAGGCAGCCCGGGCGCCGGCGGCACCGCGAGGTTTTCCAGCTCCAGCAGACGGTCGGCCCGTAGCGCGTCGCCGCGCAGGGTTAATGTCCACTGACTTCCCGCCGTGACCTCCGTCTGGCTCTCTTTCAGCCGTTCAACCTGCTTTTCCATCTGTTTCGCTTTGCGGGCCAGGTCTTCGTTGTCGTAGACTTTGCCCCAGGTCGCCAGTCTTTTTGCGCTGGCCGCGACGCGGTCGATCTCCTTTTGTTCTGCCTTGTGGCGCTGCGCATCACTTTCGTCTTTCGCATCCAGCGCTTTGCGTGCGGCGGTGCAGGGAAGGGCAAAGTAATGCAGCATCTTATCGCGCAGGATCCAGCTGCCGTTGGTCACGGCATCCAGCAGCTGCCTGTCATGTGAAACCAGCACAAAGCTGCCTGACCAGGCCTGTAAAAACTGCTCCAGCCAGAGCATGGTGGGTAAATCGAGGTGGTTACTCGGTTCATCCAGCAGCAGCAGGTCCGGCGCATTAATCAAAGCCCGCGCCAGCAGCAGACGCGTATGTTGCCCGCCGCTCAACGTTGCCGAGGTTAATGTCCAGTCCTGCGGCGTAAAGCCCATACTCGCCAGCAGCGTTTCCGCTTTCCAGCGCAGGCTCTCGCGTTCAGCCGCAGGCAGTTGTGCCAGCACGGCATCCAGCATGCTCAGGGGATAAATCCCGTCCGGCAGATGTTGTTCTACGCGCGCCATGATGCAGTGCCCGGCCAGCGCGACCGTTCCGGCGGCAGGCGTGTCCGTACCGTCCAGCACCTTCAGCAGCGTGCTTTTACCGCAGCCGTTGTCGCCCAGCAGACCGATGCGATCGCCTTTTTTCAGCGTAAAGGAGAGCGAGTCGAAGAGCGTACCAAACGCCGTATCAACACGTAGAGATTGTGCAGTGAGTAAAGTGCTCATTGTTGCTTACCCAAGAGTTACAGGCATGTTTATGCCTCGTCAAACATCGCTGACGATAACTCAGTAAGCCCGAGAGAAGGGATTTCAGGGGTTGGTGTCTTCGCTCAAGCAGAAGTTATCGCAGCACGATACCGATAACGCTTGAGCTGGTGCGATCACCAAATGTATGTGAAACATTGAAAATTTCACAGTACAGCATAATTGGCCTCCTTATATATTCAGTAGGTTAATGGATGAAGGCAGTGTAGCGGGGATTTTACGGCCCGGCAAGCGCGGGCAGAATGGCAGGCCGGGAGGCATGATTGCCTGACCCGGCCTGTTCTTTAGATAGACGTTCTGCGATAGCTGCGGTATTCCGGCATCCAGAAGTTGTCGTCAATGGCCTGCTGCAGCGCATCGGCGGAGGTTTTCACCGCCACGCCTTGCTGCTGTGCCATTTTTCCTACTGCGAAAGCGATCGCGCGGGACACCTTATGAATGTCTTTCAGCTCTGGTAACACCAGGCCTTCACCGTTATTCACCAGCGGTGAGTGTTTCGCCAGGGTTTCGCTGGCGGACATCAGCATTTCATCGGTAATGCGTGACGCACCGGACGCGATAACCCCCAGACCAATCCCCGGGAAGATGTAGGAGTTGTTGCACTGCGCGATCGGATAGGTTTTATCCTTCCACACCACCGGGTCGAACGGACTGCCGGTTGCCACCAGTGCGTTACCTTCGGTCCAGGCGATGATGTCCTGCGGTGTTGCTTCTACACGGGAAGTCGGGTTAGAGAGCGGCATCACGATAGGGCGTTCACAGTGCTTGTGCATTTCGCGAATAATCTCTTCGGTGAAGAGGCCGGTTTGCCCGGAAACGCCGATAAGAATGTCCGGCTTCACGTTGCGCACCACGTCCAGCAGGGAGAGCACCTCGTTGTCGGTATCCCAGTTTTTCAGGTTCTCACGTTTCTGAACCAGTCGGGTCTGGAACGGCAGGAGGTTAGGCATACCGTCGGTCAGCAGGCCGAAACGGTCAACCATATAGACACGGGAACGGGCCAGTTCTTCACTCAAGCCCTCGCGCTGCGTCTGAGCAATAATCTGCTCGGCAATACCGCAGCCCGCAGAGCCTGCGCCCAGGAAGACGATTTTCTGGTAGCTCAACTGGCTGCCTGCCGCACGGCTGGCGGCGATCAGCGTCCCAACGGTCACGGCGGCGGTGCCCTGAATGTCGTCGTTGAATGAGCAGATGTCATCGCGGTAGCGATTCAGCAGCGGCATGGCGTTCTTCTGCGCAAAGTCTTCAAACTGCAGCAGCACGTTCGGCCAGCGTGCCTTAACGGCCTGGATAAAATCATCAACAAACTGATAATACTCATCGTCGGTAATGCGCGGATGACGCCAGCCCATGTACAGCGGATCGTTGAGCAGCTGCTGGTTGTTGGTACCCACATCCAGCACTACCGGCAGGGTGTACGCCGGGCTGATACCCCCACAGGCGGTGTACAGGGAGAGCTTACCGATAGGGATCCCCATTCCGCCAATGCCCTGATCCCCGAGGCCGAGAATACGTTCCCCGTCGGTCACAACAATGACCTTGATGTTGTGGTTCGGCACGTTCTGCAGAATATCGTCCATATTGTGGCGGTTCTGATAAGAGATGAATACGCCGCGGGAACGACGGTAGATCTCAGAGAAACGTTCACACGCCGCACCCACCGTTGGGGTGTAGATCACCGGCATCATCTCTTCGAGGTGGTTCTGAACCAGGCGATAGAAGAGGGTTTCATTGGTGTCCTGAATGTTACGCAGGTAGATGTGCTTGTCGATTTCAGTCTTGAAACCCTGATACTGGATCCACGCACGTTCAGCCTGTTCTTCAATGGTTTCCACCACTTCGGGCAGCAGACCAAGCAGGTTGAAGCTGCTGCGCTCTTCCATGCTGAAGGCGCTGCCTTTGTTGAGCAGGGGGAATTCCAGTAAAACCGGACCGGCATAAGGGATATATAAGGAACGATGTTTTTTCAGTTTGTTGTCCATGTCACTCACTCTTTTTTTGAAGATCCGTCCCTGACACTGCTGTTTGTCATCTTTCTGGCCTGTGCGGTGGGGTGCGGTCAGGCGGTATTATAAAGGAGCTAAATGTTAATTACCGCAACACATAAACAAAAACACCATCGGTTTTGCCGATGGTGTTCAGGATCTCTTACTGGAACTTACTTGCCAGCGTGGCGTTTTCTGCCGGTGGCATGGGTGACTTGCGTTTCACTGTCGCCCTCAATCACCACTTTACGTTGGTTAGAAAGCTTGTAGTTCAGTCCCAGAATATGGCGTGCCTGACGGTTCGATTTCATCTTTACTCCTCAATCCTGTTGATAGTTTTAAGGACAAGTTTGCTTACGCAAACGAAATGTAACCCCTTAGGTTGCAGATCCAGCTTAGCAGGTTTTTACAAAGAGGCATTCTGTCCACTGACCACGTAGTTAATGGTCTGTTGGTAGATGTCACTGAGGATGTCATTGTCTGTGGATTCCACCCATTTGGTCAGTTCCATCAAAATGTCATCTTCAGTCACAGCACCGTGTTCGGCGTGAAGACCTTGTGCGATTGCGTTAACGAGTTCAGGTTGTGCTGCTGCAGTATTTGCCGGGTAATAAGTAAACATGCTGCCTCCGTGTCGTTGTCTGTGTAATGGTACGGCTCGCAAAAAATGTAATTCACAAACAGAATGGCAAATATTTCCCTTACTGTGTCTAAGATTCATCTTAGAAATAAAAATGACATAAGTGCATGCTTTTAGACACTTTTAGAAATGGAGGAATAATAACAGGGGACGAGGGGGGAAATTTTGATGCTGCTCCTGCTATCCGAGAAAATAGCAGGAGCAGAGATTAATTTACCATTTCATTTCGCCGGTATTCACTTTCGCACTTAATTCCAGCGAGCTCTCTTCGGCCAGGCCCGGATACGCTTTTTTCATGGCGCTAATGACGCCAGCAGAATCTTTGTGATTAGCCAGCGTCTGCTCGAACCGCTGCAGATATTCACGGGTAAAATCGATAGCGCCGGTACCTGACGGTGGCGTCCCCAGATAGTGACCCGGGATCACGCGCTCAGGTTTGTGCGCCGCCATGTTTTCCAGCGTGTCCTGCCACTGCTGGCGACGCGCCCGGGTCTGGGTATCGGCCGTCCACAGATGGATGCCCCATGAAACGCCCGTGCCGCCAAGAATCGTCTTCGCTGACGGGATCCAGACATAGGCCGCGTAGCTGTCTGGCTGTTCAATATCGATTTTCTCACCATCAACCATAAACGTGGTGGAGGTCAGCACCTGGGGAACGATCAGCGTTGTTGGCGCGCCGTCTTTCATCTGTGGGCCCCAGAAGGCCAGCTTGGCATCCTTGGTGGCCTTGATATGGTCAACCACCTGCTGAGTCGCCACGACTTTCGCATTCGGGAATGCTTTAACCAGCGGTTGCAGACCAAAGTAGAAGTCCGGATCGCCGGAGGTGATCACAATCTTGTTCAGGGTTTTACCGCTGCGGCGAATTTTCTCCACCAGTGCTTCACCGTCTTTCACGCTGAACTGCGCGTCAAACAGGACGGCCTCTTTCGTGCCGGACACCAGCGTCGACGAGACCGCAAAAATGCCTTTCTCCTGCGGGTTCCAGGTATCAATGGTCAACGGTGCGGCAAAGACCGCCGGCGTGAAGAGGGTGCATAGCAGTGCAAGGCGAGTGAGCTTCATCATCATGTCTCTTTTTATCAGGAAAGACCCTATTGTACCGAACTCTACATTTGCCAGAATTCCTGAAACAAGACATGCTTAGTTTCATAAATCGAGCAAATGGAGCGTTATATGGATCGCGTTATTGCCGCACAGGTCTATAACCGGATTTGCGAGCTGGGAAGTTTGAGTGCCGCAGCCCGTGCGCTGGGCATTTCCCGGCCCATGGTAAGCCGTTATCTTGAGCAGATGGAGAAGTGGGCGGGGACCCGCCTGGTGAACCGCTCAACGCGTAAGCTGACGCTGACCGCAGCAGGGGAAAAGGTACTGCAGAAAACGCGTACCCTTTCGCAACTGTCGCAGGAGATTGAAGGCCAGTCGGAGAAAGATTTACCTTCCGGCACCTTACGGGTAGCCTGCGCGCACTTTACCGCCATGCACATGATTGCGCCGGTACTGCCCGGGCTGCTGGCGCGTTATCCGCAGCTCAGAATTGAACTGGATGTGAATAACCATCCCGTGAGTCTGGTGGGCGAGCGTATTGACGTAGCCGTGCGAATTACCGATAACCCGGAGCCGGGGATGATTGCCCGCAGGCTGGGCGAGTGCCGTTCGGTGCTTTGCGCCTCGCCGGACTATCTTGCGCAGCACGGCACGCCCGTGACGCCTGAGGATTTGGCGCAGCACAATTGTCTGCATTACAGCTTCTTTGCGGGTCAGTCGTGGCATTTTGTGACGCTGGAAGGCGAAAGCGTGAGCGTCGCGGTGAGCGGCAATCTTAGCGCCAGCATCTCGTCGTTGTTGATGGACGCGGCGGTTAAACATTGCGGTATTGCAATGCTGCCCGAGCACGAAGCGCAAGGGGCGCTCGAGCAAGGACTGCTGGTCCCGGTGCTAACAGACTTAGTCCCTAAGCCGCTCGCCATTCACGGGATTTACCAGTCGCGGGAATATCAGCCTGCGGCCCTGCGCGTCTTTCTTGATGAAATTGCAGGGCATCTGAACTGATGCCCGCGCAGTGAGCCTGTGGCTTATTTCGTCGTCAGCCAGGGCGACGTCGTGCTCCAGAAAATAATATCTGCGGCGAGATACGCTTCTGCGAACTGAACAAATTCATCTTTGGTGAAGGGCTTGCCGGTAGCCGGGTTTCGGTAGGTGAGCGTGGGCTCCTGAACGGCCATGGCGACCAGCGGCAGTTTGTTTTTATACTGGTTAAAGAACGGATAGGCGTTTTTCATTTGCGCCTTGCGGTTGGGAACAATATCCGGTCCGCCAAGCCCGATATTATGGGCACTGGCGTATTCAAACAGCCGCCCCATGTAATTATGGTCATTGTTCCATTCACACGGCCAGAAGTTCACATATTGTACGACATGGGATTGCGTGAAAACCTTTCGCGCAAAGGCGAGGTTTTCCATTTCTCCGGCAAAATAGTTGTCGCACGAAAATCCTGTCGGCGGCTTTTTCTCATCAAGGTCAATCGCGGTTTCCGGTAAGTTCACACCATAAACCTGGCCATCAAAACGCTTCGCCAGGGCTGCCAGTAAGGCCTGATACCGTTCACGCACGGCAGGATCCCACTGCCGGGCTACCCAGCCTGAACCTGTTGGTTTCCCTTCACCAGGGTTGTCAAACTGCGGAGAAATACCGCCGCTGTACTTCGTGTCTGCCATCAGATAATCAGGGACATACCGGGCATCTTTTTCGAAGAAGCGATCCTGAATTTGAATAAACAGCTTTTTATCGCTGGCCTTCAGGCGCGCCAGGTCTCGCTCTATGGGTGAGAAGTCATATCTGTCTTTCTCAGGCTCCAGTGCACGCCAGTTATAAACAATCTGCGCGCCACCGATATCACGACGGGCGATAAACGCGGCGGCGGCATCAAGGTCGCCCGAGCTGGTATAGATAAAATTCTCCGGCGTGCTGGCAAAGAGGGGGAGCGTCACGGCGAGCGTGGTCAGTGCCACGACAAGCCTGGTGTTTAGCATCATAGGCCTTTCCCTTTTGATGGTTCGAAGTGATGTATCGAATCAGCGCCAACCAGAATACTCTGTGTTCCAGGACGCGTCAGATCTCTGGTCTATACTTAACCCTTTGTAAGCCAAAAGGAGAGCAAGAATGACAATTCATAAGCACGGTTCAGCACACTGGTCTGGCGATATTAAACGCGGAAAAGGAACTGTTTCTACCGAGAGCGGCGTTCTCAATCAACAGCCTTACGGCTTCAACACCCGTTTTGAAGGCGAAAAAGGGACCAACCCGGAAGAACTGATTGGTGCCGCACACGCAGCCTGTTTTTCGATGGCACTGTCGCTGATGCTGGGTGAAGCAGGCTACACCGCCGATTCCATTGATACCACCGCCGACGTGTCACTGGATAAAAAAGAGGGCGGTTTCGCCATTACGAAGGTCGCACTGCAGAGCAAGGTTACTGTCCCTGGCATTGACCCTCAGCAGTTCGATGGCGTTATTCAGAAAGCGAAAGCCGGCTGCCCGGTTTCCCAGTTGCTGAACGCGGAAATCACGCTGGATTACACGCTCAATTAAACCAAAGCTCATTAAAAGCCCTCATGCGCGCAGCTGTGCGCATGAGGATAGGTGTAATTTGTGGGTAGCAAAAGGAACCTTAACGCGTGCCGGTTGCGTTAAGGCTGATAATGGGCATGATGGCCACATTACCTGCGTAAAAGAGATCTGAATTCGTAAACGAATAAACACGCCCGCTGAGGTTTACATTGACGTGAGAGCCGTAGCCAGAGATTTTGGCGTCGCCAGTGTCAGCTACCATAAAGGGTGAGCGTTTCTTCAGGTGCTCCAACAGATTATCCTGCAGTTTTGTGTCCAGGTAATAGCGATAAACATCTGAAACCGTCGCACCCCCGCCTTTGTACTTTGTAACGTACAAATAGACCTCGGGTGTAATTTGTTGTTGTGAGTAAAGGTCATCATCCGGTGGCTGGTTTGCAAAATACTGAAACCCTACAAAAACCAGCAGCGCGGCAGTTAGCGCTCTGTGCAGCCACTTAATAACCGTGCTGTTTGGCATAATCTATTCCCTGTTTAATCCAAAACTGGTCATGAGGGTCATCCCCATAAGGTAACTCACCGTACCATGTTCCCCATTGCGGCTTCGACGTTCCCGCCCGGCTTTGTGCAAAACCCGCGCCCATATACAAGGTTGCTTCTGGTATCCCTGCTGCAAACCCGGCGGCCCCATAATTAAAATTATCAAAATTAGCCAGGTCACGGCGTTGCTGTTTGTAATCCCACGGGCCACGATTTTTGACCTGTTGATAGAACCAGTAATAGGTTTGCGGTAGCGCCATATTCCGCCCTGCGCCATGCGTGCTAGCTTCACGCATATTGCTATCAATTAACCTTGTGCCTCCACTCGGCATTTGTGGCAATACAGCCATAACGTCATCCTTAACGTTTGATTTTTGGTTAGATATCAAATCATTATCCGCAACAGGTCAATAAAAACGCTGAATTAAAGGATAGAAATAAATGCATTAGCACCGGATTTTCATGGATTATAAAGTTTATCCGTATTTTGCTCCGGCTATCCCTTCAGCGCGGCAGGAAACACCTCTGCCAGCCAGTCGATAAACACTCTCAGTCGATGTGTCAGATGCCGGTTCTGCGGATAAACCACATGAAACGGATAAGCGTCAGGTCGCCAGTCGCTAAGAATTTCAGTTAACGTCCCCGCCTGTAAATGCCTTTTTGCCGAATACTGAAACGTCTGAATAATGCCTAAACCTGCCACCGCCGCCGCCAGATGAGCGTTGCTTTCATTGACCCCAAGGAAGTGCGGAATACTTATCTCCAGCTTTTCCCCCTTTTCCCTGAAGCGAAACGGGAACGCCCGACCGGTGACGGGAGAAAGGTAGCTAATCAGCTTATGGCCATTGCACAGTTCCCGCGGATAGGCCGGTACGCCATGATGTTTTAAATAATCGGACGTCGCGCAGGTGACCATTTCAGCGTCGCCCAGATGGCGGGCAATAAGGGATGAGTCGTCCAGAGGGCCGCCGCGGATCACGCAGTCAACGTTACCGCTGATCAAATCCACGGGCCGGTCGGCCACGCCAAGGTCGATGCGTATTTCCGGGTAACGCTGCATAAAATCCGGGAGCAGGGGGATCAGCACGTCGCGCGCGGTTGAACCGCCCACATCCACGCGCAGATGGCCTTTCGGCGTCGCGCGAGAAACGCGAAACGACGTATCGATATCTTCAATATCAATCAGCACCCTGAGCGCTTTTTCATAGTACCCGGCACCTTCCGGTGTGGTGACTACCCGTCGTGTCGTGCGGTGTAAAAGCCGGATCTCCAGGTGCGCTTCGAGCGATTTCACCAGCTTGCTCAGGGTGGCGATAGGCATATTCAGAGAATCAGCCGCACGCGTAAAACTTCCGGTTTCCACCACCCGCGTAAATGCGCGCATTGCCATGAGCTGGTCCATTCGTACTCCGGATTATTTCCACCTGTGAATAGTGATTTTCATTTTTGCCCGTTTTTCATTAATCCTGCAACCGATAGAGTTTATTCAACGCAAGCGAAAACCTCTTCAACCGTTTTTGCGGGCATCCTGAAAACATGATTAAAGGTGAATAGTATGAATACGTCTCTCGCAGGTAAAATTGCCCTGGTTACGGGCGGTAGCACAGGTATCGGTCTCGCCACCGCGCAGGAACTGGCGGCCCAGGGCGCGAAGGTCTACATCACCGGACGTCGTCAGGCGGAGCTGGACGCTGCCGTTGCACAAATTGCCACCGCGGCGGTCGGCATTCGTGCGGACGTCTCTCAACTTTCCGACCTCGATAAAGTCTATGCGCAGATTGCAAAAGACGAAGGGCGTCTGGATATTCTGTTTGCCAATGCGGGGGGGGGCGACATGCTGCCGTTAGGCGCTATCACTGAAGAGCAGTTTGATCGCATCTTTGCAACCAACGTTCGCGGTGTACTGTTCACCGTGCAAAAAGCGTTACCGCTGTTATCAGCCGGATCGTCGATCATTCTGACCGGATCCACGGTATCCATTAAAGGAACCGCAAACTTTAGCGTATACAGCGCCAGTAAAGCCGCCGTGCGCAACTTTGCCCGTTCGTGGGCGCTGGATTTGCAGGGGCGCGGTATTCGCGTCAACGTGGTGAGCCCGGGGCCCATCAAAACCCCAGGGCTGGGTGACCTGGTGCCGGAAGAACATCGTCAGGGGCTGTATGACGCGCTGGCCGCCCAGGTGCCGCTGGGACGCTTAGGCGCGCCGGGGGAAGTGGGGAAAGCGGTGGCGTTTTTGGCCTCAGATGCAGCAAGCTTTATCAACGCCACCGAACTGTTTGTCGACGGTGGAATGGCGCAAATTTAAACGTGAAACAGCGCCACCCTGCGTGGCTACTCGCTCAGATTGCGCCAGCAGCGCACGCTACAGCCCTCAACTGAAGGCTGTAGCGACTGTGGATGTTCGCATCCTTGCGCTGCCTGCGGACAGCGGTCCCGGAAATAACAGCCGGTGGGAAGGTGACGATTGCCAGGAAGCTCTGTTTTACGCAGCGCCAGGTTTTCATCCAGTGGTTCACCGGTTCTGGGGACGGAATCAAGCAGCAGCCGGGTATAGGGATGGCGCGGCCTGACAAGCACCTGATCGGTGGTACCCAGCTCCACGATCTGGCCCAGATACATCACCGCCACACGATCGCTCATGTGTCTGACCACCGAGACGTTATGTGAGATCAACACATAGGTGAGGTTCCGTTCCTGCTGCAGTTTTACCAGCAGGTTGAGGATTTGCGCCTGCACGGAAATATCCAGCGCGCTGGTGGGTTCGTCGAGCACGATGATGTCTGGATTGGACGACAGCGCCCGGGCGATAGCAATGCGCTGGCGCTGCCCGCCTGAAAAGGCATGCGGTAACCGGTCAAGATATTCCGCACGAATACCCACCTGCATCGCCAGCGTCTCTGCAAGCTGGCGCCGTTCGCGTTCACTGCTGCGTTTTTGCACCCACACCGGCTCGGTGATGATGCGCCACACCGGTAAACGCGGGTCGAGGGACGAGAGCGGGTCCTGAAAAACCATCTGCATGCCGCCCGCGTGATGCGTCCGCTGATAGTCGCCGGTGCTGGGCCTGAGCATGCCCATCAATAGCTGTGCCAGCGTGCTTTTCCCGCAGCCGGATTCCCCAACAATGCCCAGCGTTTCGCCGCGACGGATCTGCAGGTCCAGCCCATTGAGGGCATGCACCTGTTCCGTGACGCGGCCCAGCCAGTTTTTGCGCGCGGGAAAGTTGACATGCACGCTATCCAGTTCAAGCAAAATGTCAGACATGGTGTTTCTCCCGTTGCGGGTACCAGCAGGCAGCCATCTGGCCCTCTGCACCATTAGGAAGCAAGCGCGGTGCCTCACCGCATTTCGTCCCGGCGGCAAAGCAGCGCTCGCGGAACGCGCAGCCTTGTGGAAGCTGGCTGAGATTAGGCACCGTGCCGGGAATGGCCGGAAGCAGCTCGCGCGGCGCACCGTTTTCAGGTGCACATTGCAACAGGCCGATGGAGTAGGGATGAACGGGATGGTGGATCAGCGTTTGCGTGGCACCGCTCTCAATTACGCTTCCCGCGTACATCACATACATCCGGTCACAGAGCTGGGAAACCACGGCCATATCGTGGCTGATAAACAGCACCGAGGTTCCGCTGGCCCGCGCCTTGTGCTTCAGCAGACGCAGTACCTGCAGCTGCACGGTCACATCCAGCGCCGTGGTCGGCTCGTCGGCGATGATAAGTTCAGGCTCGCAGGAGAAGGCAAGGGCGATCATCACTCGCTGACGCATGCCGCCGGAGAGTTCAAACGGATAACGCGCCATCACCGCTTTCGCGTCCGGGATTTGCATCTCCTCCAGCAGGGCAATCGCTTTTTGCTGCGCCGCGCGACGGTCGAGCGGCTGATGCTGGCGGATCACCTCCACCATTTGCTTACCAATCCGTCGCGTTGGGTTCAGGGCGGTCATGGGCTCCTGAAAAATCATCGCCACTTTTGCCCCGCGCCACTGGCGAAGCTGTTTTTCCGATGCGGTCAGAACATCTTCTCCCAGCAATGTCACCTGACCGTGATGAATTCGGTAGCTGCCTTCCGGCAACAGGCGCATGGCGAGCATGGCGGTAACTGACTTCCCCGACCCCGACTCGCCCACTACGCCGACAATCTCACCCCGTTTAATCTCCAGCGAGACGTGGTTCAGCGCATGAACCTCACCGCGGTATATCGGGAAACTCAGATGTAAATCCTCGATGGTTAAAACCGAGTCGGTCATGACTGTTTCCCTCCTGATTTCGGATCCAGCAGGTCGCGGATGCCGTCACCAAAAAGATTAAAGCCCACGGCGGTAATCAAAATGGCCGCGCCAGGAAAAGCGCAATACCACCACTGGTCAAGTACATAATTGCGCCCTACGGCAACCATCGCGCCCCATTCGGCGGTGGGTTGCTGTGCGCCCAGACCGATAAAGCCCAGCGTGGCGGCCATCAGAATGGCGCTGCCAATATCCAGCGAAGCCTGCACAATCAGCGGCGGCAGGGCGTTGCGCAGAATATGCCAGCTGATTAAATGCCAGCGTGATGCGCCGAAGGTGCGGGCCGCCTGAACATAGGTAAACTGGCGCACGACAAGGGTTTGCCCGCGAGCCAGACGCACGTAAAACGGAATACGTACAATCGCGATGGCGAGCATTGCGTTAAACAGGCTCGGCCCCAGCGCCGCCGCCAGCGCCATGGTCAGCACCAGCGAGGGAATGGAGAGCATAACGTCCATAATGCGCATAATAATGGCGTCGCCGCGCCCGCCCAGCACGCCAGACAAACAGCCCAGAAGCGAGCCAATACCGCCCGCAATCACCACGACGGCCAGCCCCGCGCTGATCGACTGCTGGCTGCCGGCGAGCACCCGGCTGAACAGATCGCGGCCAACCTCATCGGTGCCAAACCAGTGTTCGGCAGACGGAGCCTGCAGACGCGCGGTCAAATCCAGCGCATTGGGGTCATGCGGCACAATCCACGGTGATGTCACCATCAGCAGGAGCATCAGGATCATGATCGCGGCGCCAATCAGCGTGAGGGGGCTTTTACGCAGCATCCAGAACAGTTTTGCCCAGTTGATACCTGCTTTCGCTGTTTTAACCGGGACGGGCGTTTCCTGAGTCAACATCATTCGGCACCTCCGCGCCCGATTCGCGGGTCAACCCACAGATAGAGCAGATCGACCACCAGATTAACCAGCACATAGGCCAGTGAGACCACTACCGCGAAGCCCATGACGGCAGGGAAATCGAGTGCCTGAATAGAGGTGACGACCCAGGCGCCCATTCCCGGCCAGGCAAAGACGGTTTCGGTGAGGACTGCGCCATACAGCAGATCGCCCAGTGCCAGTCCGAGCACGGTAATCGACGGGATCATCGCATTGGGCAGGGCATAGCGCAGCACGATGTACCAGCCGGGCAATCCGCTGGCGCGTGCGGTTCGTATGTAATCTTCACTGAGCTGCTCCAGCATGGCCGAGCGAACCTGACGCGCCACAATGCCGAGATGAACAAATGCCAGCGTCAGTGAAGGTAAAATCAGATGCTGCAGGGCATTGAAAAAGACCTCCCCGTTGCCTTCCAGCAGCGCATCAACGAGATAAAAGCCGGTAACGCGCGTCGGTGGATCGAGCCAGTCGTCAAGCCTTCCGCCGCCCGGCAGAAGTTGCAGATGCCCGTAGAAGAGGACAATCACCCCCAACCCAAGCCAGAATGCGGGCGTTGAAATGCCCGTCATCGCCATTAACCGCACCAGATGATCCAGCCAGCGGTCGCGGTAGACCGCCGATAAAATCCCCAGCGGCACGCCGATAACCAGCGCCAGCAGCAGGGAACAAAAAGCCAGCTCCAGGGTAGCCGGGAAAAAGGCCTTCAAATCTTCCGCGACCGGACGTCCGGTGCGGATAGAGGTGCCTAAATCGCCATGGGCCAGGGCATCCACATAGCGACCAAACTGGATATACAGCGGTTGATCCAGCCCCAGCTGCTGGCGGATGCCTTGCACAATGTCGTCGCTGGCGCGGTCTCCGGCCAGCAGGCGGGCCGGATCGCCGGGGATCAGGTGTGAAATAATAAAGGTGATGATACAGACACCGGCCACCACCAGGATTAACCCCCAGCAGCGCTGGCGCACAATGCTCCAGAACGTCATACACTTTCCCCCGGCGAGAACCGTTATTTACTCATGGTGGCGATGTTAAATACCTGCTCCAGCATTGGATTAAAGGTGAAGCCTTTCACCTCTTTGTTCATCGCCAGCTGGTAGTTCTTCTGGAACAGATACACGTAGGCCGCCTCGTCGATCACCACCTTCTGCGCCTGCTGGTAATCGTGGGTACGCTCCGCCTGATCGGTGGTTTTCAGGGCCGCCTTCAGCAGAGCGTCGACCTCTTTGTTCTCGTAAAACGAGCGGTTACCCGGCAACCCTTTTTTGTCCGACTCAAACCAGTAGTTC
Source organism: Enterobacter sp. WPR_3_1 (assembly GCF_003635055.1). Classification (NCBI taxonomy): domain Bacteria; kingdom Pseudomonadati; phylum Pseudomonadota; class Gammaproteobacteria; order Enterobacterales; family Enterobacteriaceae; genus Enterobacter; species Enterobacter sp. WPR_3_1. The sequence goes on from NZ_RBXU01000008.1 coordinate 1,123,579, forward strand.
ATGAACATGTACGGGTCGGCAAAGTCCGGACTCCAGTTGCCAATGGCGATGTCATAGTCACCTTTACCGACGCGATCGCGCATGGTGGCGTTAGCCAGTTTTTCCAGCTTCACGTTGATGCCGATCTTGCCGAGGCTCGCCTGCGTGGACAGGGCGATCGGCTCCCAGTTGGGGTCGTTGTCTGAATAGAGGAATGTCAGGCTTGTCGGCTTGTCTTTGACTTTCTCCAGCGCGGCTTTGGCTTTGGCCTCGTCAAAGTTGTACTGCATTGCCGTGGCGTCAAACCCCCACATGCCGTCCGGTATCGGGCCGCGCATCTGTTTACCATTGCCGCTCAGGATGCCTTTCACCATCCCCTGATAATCCGTTGCCCAGGAGACGGCCCGACGTAAATCCACCTGATTGAGCGGGGCTTTGCTGTTATTCAGATAAAGATAGGTCACGCGCAGGGACGGATATTCCACCACCGCCACTTTGCCTTCTTGCTTAAGGGCTGAAAGCTGATCGACGGGCAGTGAATCGGCGATATCCAGATCGCCACGGGAAAGCTGCAGGCGGCGTGAAGCGCTTTCACCAATAATTTTCACCGAAACGCGCTTGAAGTGCGGCTTCTCACCCGCCCAGTGTGGATTCGGAACGAGCACCAGCTGCTGACCTTTCTGCCAGCTTTTCAGCATGAAAGGCCCGGACCCGGCGGTGTTTTGCGCTAAATAACCGCGTGCATCATCGGCAGCGTTCGCCTTTAGCACCGCCGGGTTAACGATCGACGCACCGTCGTTGGCCAGGGTGTAGAGGAACGGGGCAAACGGCTGGCTGAGGGTGAATTTCACCGTGTGCGGATCGACCGCATCAATTTTGAGATCTTTCGGGAACGCTTCAGACGGCCCCTGGCTAAGCTTCAGCAGACGTTCAAAGGAGAGTTTTACCGCCTCGGCAGTAACCGGTGTGCCATCGGCGAATTTTGCGTTATCGGTAAGGGTAAAGGTCCACTCTTTCTGATCCTCTGACGCTTTCCAGCCCGTTGACAGGTCGCCCTCCACCTCGGTGGAGCCTGGCTTGTACTTCACCAGATGCTGATAGGCGGGGTAGGTCACCGTCCAGTCGTTGTTATCAATGGTCACCGCCGGGTCGAGCGTTTGCGGGTCGGCCGCTTTCCCGATCACCAGCATATCTTTCGGGACGGCAGCCAGCGCAACCGGGGCGCTGAGTGCCAGCGAGGCGGCGATCAGGGTAGTAAGAAGCGTTGTTTTCATGGCAGTGCTCCAGTTTTAAAGAGGGGTGTGCGTCAACGGGAAACAGGCAAAACGATCGTCAAGCAGGGGATAGCTGGCCGCGTTCGGCAGCTCGAAGTGCCACCATTCGCTGCTGATCCCCACAAAGCCGCCACCGGACATGATGGCGTTAAGCAGCAGTCGATTGCGCTGCGCGTGCGGCGGCACGGACGGGTGCCAGGCATGCGAGCGGTCGTGCATTTCGTCAAAACCGGCCCCCATATCCAGCACGGTGTTCTGTCCGTCCATCAGCGTAACGTCGATGGCCGTCCCGCGGCTGTGGTTGGAACCAATCGCCACATCAACCACGTATTCCGGGTTCGGGCAGGCATCCCACAACTGAGCCTGCGCTTCCTGCGGGCGATAAGCGTCGTAGACCACCAGCTTCAGCCCGGCCAGTGCGGCGATGCTGATGGCTTTCGCCAGCGCGGTGGCCGCATCGGTATGCAGCAGGCACAGCGCCTCCTGATAAATCGGACGACCCGTGATGTTGTCGGCTGTGGCGTATTTCAGATCGATATGCAGCGCAGGGAAGGTCTTCGCCACATCAATCAGTTCACTCTCTGGGGGCATAGCTCCGCTCCTTTAGCGTTCGAATTGACCAAACTCTTGTTGTAATTGCCGGTTTACCGCCAGCCGCGGTGGAAGGGCATCACCCAGCGCTTCCACGACACCTGACAGCAGCAGGTTGAACAGACAGCTCACAGGTGCCAGCGAATCCCAGAAATGGCCGGTTTCGGTTTTCACCTGCAGTAAATCAAGCGGGTAATCCCGCGCCCACGGGCACCAGATATCGGTAATCAGGGCCAGCGAAATACCTTTTTCGCTGGCGACCCGACAGTACTGCCGCGCAATGGTGGAATAGGTGCGGGTATCGGTCAGCACCACGTAGGGGTGGGCGAAACCGGAGTTCAGGGATTCAACCCAGCTGCCGGACGCGCCTTCGGCGTAGCTGACGCGCGGGCGAAGGTACTCAAGATGACTGAAGAAGGCGTTGGCTATCCCGCGTGTCGACTGGATCCCCAGCACAAAAACCGCATCCGCGTGGGCAAGCTGATGAACCACCTGGCGAAATGCGTCGGTGTGCGCCAGCTGATAAACCTGAGTGATGGCATCCACCTCCAGCGACAGAGAGTGCTGAAGGCGGTTGGGCAGAGGGGACTGCTGCTGCCAGGAGTCCAGCCGCTCGTTCATACCCCAGGGCTGATGCGGGTCGCGCAGGCTCTTTTTGGCATCTTCCAGATTGCGGTAGCCGAGTTTTCGCAGAAAGCGTCCCACGGTAATGCCGCTGGTGCCGGTCGCCAGACCCACGCTTTCAGCCGTTTCAAACGGGATCTGTGCGGCATGCGCAAGCAACCAGCTCGCCACCCGCTTCTCGCTGGGGGTCATCTGGCTGAAAGTGGCTTCAATACGGCTCAACACCTCGGGTTTCGTCGTCATACCGCCTCGCTGTTAACAGGCTGTCAGTCATCAGGTTTGTGTTATTTGATTAACAATGCATGACGCGTGCCATGTCCACATCGCGACGGGATGCCGCTGTGCTGCAAACTTTATGCAATATTTAGTTAACCAATGATCAACATTTGTGCAGCGTAGTTCACTTTTGGTGCACTGGCTGAGCGTGGAGGTATGAATTTCGTGAATACGTCAGCGTCTTCACATTTTTGATAAGATAGAGACAACGTAAATATGAAAGGGATCCCGGCATGGCGAACTTGCCCTGGCGTATCAGCGTGCGCCTGATGGCGCTCGCAAAGAAAATGGCGATGATCGCAGGAGGGGTACTGATCGTCCTGCTCGCGGTTCGGGTTTATCTCTCGCAGCAGGGGCCGGAACTGCATCTCTGGCATACCTGGCGGGCAGATGAGATGTCCGTACGCGAGATAGATAAGGCGAATTTTGCCCAGTATGTCGCCCGGGAAAACGCCATTTTCACCGATCTGGATAACGCGGTAACGCGCAAAACCCAGGGTGAGGAGCGCACGCCGTTAAACCGCTACTACCGTCAGAGCCTGGTTTGGCCCGGTAAATTTTCACCCGATGCCAACCGCTCCTTTGTGCTGATGCCTGCCGGAACGCCACGCGGCGCGGTGGTGTTGCTGCACGGGCTAACAGATTCGCCTTACAGTGTCCGGCATCTTGCTCGTGATTATCAGCAGCACGGTTTTGTGGCGGTGGTTCCACGCCTGCCCGGTCACGGCACCGCGCCCGGCGCGCTGACGAACGTTGACTGGGAGAGGTGGCTGGCGGCGACGCGCCTTGCCGTGCGCGAAGCCACGCGGCTGGCAGGAGACAATGTTCCCCTGCATCTGGTGGGTTACTCCAACGGTGGGGCGCTGGCGATGAAATATGCCCTTGATGCGCTGGACACGCCTGTGCTTCGCAAACCGCAACAGCTCATTCTGCTCTCGCCAATGATTGGCGTTACGGCGTTCGCCCGGTTTGCAGGATTGGCCGGATTGCCGGCGATGTTACCGCCGTTTGCCAAAGCGGCATGGTTAAACATCTCGCCGGAATATAACCCGTATAAATACAACTCCTTCCCGGTCAATGCGGCGCGCCAGTCATGGCTCTTGACCCACGCCCTGCAGGAGCAAATGGGGCGGGATGCCCGGGAGCACAGACTGGACCAGTTGCCACCGGTACTCGCATTTCAGTCGGTGATGGATTCAACGGTCAGCACCCGCGCCGTGGTCACCGGGTTATTTGACCAGCTTCCGGCGAACGGCAGCGAGCTGGTTGTATTTGATATCAATCAGGCCGCCAGCTTCCGTCCTCTCTTTAAACCGTCGTCGTGGGCGGCGACCTCTGAGTTACTGCCTGTGGCGAAAAGACGTTACGGTGTCACGATTATTACCAATGCCAGCGCGGACAGTTTCGCCGCGGTGGCGAAAATAACCCCGGCGGGAGGCACCGATGAGACCGCGGTACCGCTGGCGATGTCCTGGCCGCAGGAGGTCTATTCACTGTCGCATGTCGCCGTGCCGTTCCCGCCTGATGACGATCTCTATGGCCGACATCCTGCGGAGAAAAACCGCTATGGCATTAGCCTCGGCACGATTGCGCTGTGGGGGGAAACCTCCGTGCTGAGCGTAGGCAAAGACGCGTTAATGCGGGTGACGTCGAACCCGTTTTATGCCTACATGCAGGCGAGGATTGACAGACGCATCGGGGATGAGAAAAAGTAGCCTCTCCCGCAAGGGGTTAATCTGTTAGGTCGCGCAGATGAAGTATGTTAAACAGTAATGTCCAACGCATACCTCTTATCGGAACACGTTTTTGTGCTGACTACTCTTATTTACCGCAGCCAGTTGAATTTATCCTGCCGATCCGCCGAACTCCAGGCGCTGGTTGAACAGGCCAGGACGCGCAATGCCGGGTTGAATATTACCGGCGTTCTTCTTTCAAAAGGCGATAATGTCCTGCAACTCCTCGAAGGCTCGGAAGAGAGTGTGGTAAGGCTGTTTCAGAAGATCCGTGAGGATAAGCGGCACAGCGGCGTGGTTGAGCTTATGCGGGATTACGGCCCCCGCAGACGTTTTGAGAATGTCGGTATGCTGCTGTTTGACCTGCAGAACCAGTCGCCGAAAGACGTTCTGCAGTCGGTACTGCACTACAGCAAACTGGACAGTTATCTGACATCTGACGATCGGGTGTTTAAATTTATTCAGACGTTTATTACCGGCAAACGACCGGCCCCGTCGGGGGCGCGTTTTGCCCCGGAGAAATGGACGCTCTCGCGTGAGAAATCGCCGTTTGGCGAGAGTCTGGGTCTGCTGGACAGACAAACCTGCCAGTTCGCCCTCCAGCCCATCGTCGAACCGCTGGAAGGGAAAATCAGTTCACTTGAAGCCCTTATCCGCGGTAATGACGGGGGAAGCCCGGAGCATTTTTTCAGCCGCCTCGATCAGGACAAAATCTATGAAGTCGATCTCCAGACCAAAGCCTGGGCTTTTGCGCTGGCCGACAAACTGGGGATCGGGAGCCATAAAATCGCGGTAAATCTTCTCCCGATGTCGCTGGTTAAAGTGCCTGGCGCCGTGGAGTTTCTGGTTGAACAGATTAAACAACATGGGCTTCAGCCGGAGCAGGTGGTCATTGAAGTGACCGAAAACGAGATGATTTCCGGGTTCAACAAGTTCAATAGCGCCATTAAACACCTGCGCGCTGAAGGTATTGGCCTGGCGATCGATGATTTCGGTTCGGGCTACGCCGGGCTTTCACTGCTGACCCGATTCCAGCCGGATAAAATTAAAATTGACCGCGAAATTGTTAGCAATATTCATCTCAGTGGGCCAAAACAGGCGATTGTGCGCTCGATAGTCAGCTGCTGCACCGACCTTGAAATCACCCTGGTGGCGGAAGGCATCGAGAAGCTGGAAGAGTGGTGCTGGCTTGAATCTGCCGGGATCCGACGTTTTCAGGGCTTTCTGTTTGCCCGTCCAGCGCTGAATGGCGTAGGCGATATTAGCTGGCCACACCTGGTGCGTTAAGCCATTTTTCCTTCCGTATTATTTCCCCGTCGTCCTGCCTGTGCTTAAATAGCTAAAACGGTTTAACATTGTTTAGCTGAGAGGATCACATGCAAAAAATCTGGGTACTTGGCGATGCGGTAGTGGATTTATTACCGGAGGGAGAAGGCCGGTTGCTGCAATGCCCCGGCGGCGCGCCGGCGAACGTGGCGGTCGGTATTGCCCGTCTGGGCGGGAAAAGCGCCTTTATCGGCAGGGTCGGCGACGATCCTTTCGGTCGCTTTATGCATAAAACGCTGGCTGACGAGCAGGTTGACGTAAACTGGATGCGTCTCGACCCGGCACACCGCACGTCAACCGTGGTCGTGGACCTGGACGAACAGGGCGAACGCTCTTTCACCTTTATGGTTCGCCCGAGCGCCGATCTGTTTCTGGCGTCAGCCGACCTGCCGCCCTTTAGCGCAGGAGAGTGGCTGCATGTCTGTTCCATTGCCCTGAGCGCTGAACCGAGCCGTTCTGCAACGTTTCAGGCCATGAACGCGGTCAGGGAAGCGGGGGGTTATGTCAGTTTCGACCCCAATATTCGCCCGGATCTCTGGCCGGATGAGGACGACCTGCGCCGCTGCCTCGAACAGGCGCTGCAATGCGCTGACGTCGTCAAACTCTCCGTCGAAGAACTGGCTTTTCTAACCGCCGACCTTGGGGTCACGGAAGGGCTGGCCGCGCTGATGCGCCGCTGTCCGGCCCGGCTGGTTCTGGTCACTCAGGGCAAAGACGGGGTCATCGCCTGGCATGACGGAACAATGAAGCATTATCCGGCAACCCCCGTTGAATGCGTGGACACCACCGGCGCAGGTGATGCCTTCGTGGCGGGACTGCTTTATGGACTGGCTTCCGCTGGGAGTATCGACAGCCACGATCTTCCACGCGTGATCGCATTAGCCCAGCGCTGCGGCGCGTTAGCCACCACGGCTAAAGGGGCGATGACCGCGCTGCCTTATCACCCGCAACTGTAATTCCTCCCGCAACGGGCCGTCTGTCGACGGCCTGAATTGTCGCCTCGATCACACTTACTAAATCGGTTTAGCAAAAAAGATTGCCGATCCAAAATTGGCAGGTTTAGTATCATCAACCTAAACCGGTTTAGCAATTTAGCACTTTCAATGACTTCTTTTAGGGATGCGACAAAATGTATAAAAAACGCAGACTTGCCGTGATGATAGGCATGCTGGCCGGGAGTACCTCTGTTTTTGCCCAAACGGATATGACGAGTATCGAAGCGCGTCTTGCTGCTCTGGAGCAGCGTCTTCAGGCTGCGGAAACCCGCGCGCAGGTTGCGGAGAAACGCGCCACCGACGCAGAACAAAAAACGCAGCAGTTGGTGACTGCCCAGCAGCAGGCGCAAACAACAACCCAGCAAGTGGCGCAGCGTACCGCCGCACTGGAGAAGAAAGCCGATCAGAGCAGTGGGTTTGAATTTCATGGCTATGCCCGTTCTGGCCTGCTGATGAACGATGCGGCGTCGAGCAGTAAAAGCGGCCCTTATCTGACGCCAGCCGGGGAAACCGGTGGTGCGGTCGGGCGTCTGGGGAATGAAGCCGATACCTATGTTGAGCTGAACGTGGAACACAAACAGACCCTGGATAACGGGGCAACCACGCGCTTCAAGGCCATGCTGGCGGATGGTCAGAAAACCTATAACGACTGGTCCGCTGACACCAGCGATCTCAATATTCGTCAGGCGTTTGCTGAACTGGGCAATCTGCCTGATTTTACCGGCGCGCTGAAGGGCAGTACCTTCTGGGCCGGTAAACGCTTCGACCGGGATAACTTTGATATTCACTGGCTGGATTCCGATGTGGTGTTCCTGGCCGGTACCGGTGGTGGCGTGTATGACGTGAAATGGAATGAATCGCTGCGCAGCAACTTCTCTCTTTACGGGCGTAACTTCGGCAGCGAAGAGCAAATCGACAATAACGTTCAAAACTACATCCTGAGCATGAACCACTTCGCCGGGCCATTCCAGCTGATGGTGAGCGGCCTGCGGGCAAAAGACAACGACGACCGCAAAGACAGCAATGGCGATCTGATAAAAACCGACGCCGCCAACAATGGCGTTCATGCTCTGGTCGGATTGCACAATGAAAGTTTCTACGGCCTGCGTGAAGGCTCAGCCAAAACGGCGCTGCTGTACGGCCACGGGCTGGGGGCAGAGGTGAAGAGCATCGGTTCCGATGGCGCATTGCTCTCTGAAGCCGATACCTGGCGCTTTGCAAGTTACGGTGTCACGCCTCTAGGTGGTGGCTGGCATATCGCGCCTGCCGTACTGGCCCAGAGCAGTAAAGACCGCTATGTCAAAGGCGACAGCTATGAGTGGGTCACGCTCAATACCCGCCTGATTAAAGAAGTCACGCAGAATTTCGCCCTGGCGTTTGAGGGCAGCTATCAGTACATGGATTTAAATCCGGAAGGGTATAAAGACCGAAACGCCGTCAACGGAAGTTTCTACAAGCTGACCTTTGCCCCAACGTTAAAAGCGGGCAAGATCGGCGATTTCTTCAGCCGTCCTGAGTTACGTCTGTTCGCCACCTGGATGGACTGGAGCAGCAAACTGGATAATTACGCCAGCGATGATGCCTTTGGCAGCAGCGGTTTCAACGCCGGCGGGGAATGGAACTTTGGGGTACAGATGGAAACCTGGTTTTAACCTTTTACGCTCCCGCAGTGCGGGAGCGTTTTTCACATCATAAAAATACAGTCAGGCAGAGGTATCTATGGATTTTGATAATATCGCCCGCGCGCTCATTCCGCTGCTCGGTGGCAAAGAGAACATCGCCAGTGCGGCGCACTGCGCAACGCGTCTTCGACTGGTGCTGGTCGACGACACGCTTGCCGATCAGCAGGCCATCGGCAAGGTTGACGGCGTTAAAGGCTGTTTTCGCAACGCCGGGCAGATGCAGGTGATTTTTGGTACGGGGGTGGTTAACAAGGTCTACGCCGCGTTTATCCAGGCGGCAGGGATTAGCGAATCCAGCAAGTCCGAAGCGGCTGACATGGCGGCACGCAAGCTGAACCCGTTCCAGCGCATTGCCCGACTGCTCTCAAACATCTTTGTGCCGATCATTCCAGCGATTGTGGCCTCCGGTTTACTGATGGGCCTGCTCGGGATGGTCAAAACCTACGGCTGGGTCAATGCCGATAACGCGCTCTATATCATGCTGGATATGTGCAGCTCAGCGGCGTTTATCATTCTGCCGATCCTGATTGGCTTCACGGCCGCGCGTGAATTTGGCGGTAACCCTTATCTGGGGGCGACCCTCGGCGGCATTCTGACGCACCCGGCGCTGACAAACGCCTGGGGCGTGGCGTCTGGCTTCCACACCATGAACTTCTTCGGCCTTGAGATTGCCATGATTGGCTATCAGGGAACGGTATTCCCGGTGCTGCTGGCCGTCTGGTTTATGAGTATCGTGGAGAAAAACCTGCGCCGTATTATTCCGGATGCGTTAGATCTGATCCTGACGCCGTTCCTCACCGTTATTCTCTCCGGCTTTATTGCCTTGCTGATCATTGGCCCGGCCGGGCGTGCGTTAGGGGATGGCATCTCCTTTGTTCTGAGCACCCTGATCGCCCATGCGGGCTGGCTGGCCGGGCTGTTATTTGGCGGGCTTTACTCGGTTATCGTTATCACCGGTATTCACCACAGTTTCCATGCCATTGAAGCCGGGTTACTGGGGAATCCGTCGATTGGCGTTAACTTCCTGCTGCCTATCTGGGCGATGGCTAACGTGGCGCAGGGGGGAGCCTGTCTGGCGGTCTGGTTTAAAACCAAAGACGCGAAAATTAAAGCCATTACGTTACCGTCTGCGTTTTCGGCCATGCTGGGCATTACCGAAGCGGCAATATTTGGTATCAACCTGCGTTTCGTGAAACCGTTTATCGCCGCGCTGATTGGCGGTGCGGCAGGCGGGGCGTGGGTGGTCTCGGTACATGTTTATATGACCGCCGTCGGGCTGACTGCCATCCCGGGCATGGCGATCGTGCAGGCAAGCTCGCTGCTTAACTATATTATCGGCATGGTGATTGCCTTCGGCGTGGCGTTTACCGTCTCGCTGCTGCTGAAATATAAAACGGATTCTGAATAATGACGTTACCTTCCCGCTGGCCTGCCATCCTGCAGGCCGTCATGAAAGGCCAGCCGCGTGCGTACGCCGACAGCCATTATCCGCAATGGCATCCGGCACCGGTGACGGGGCTGATGAACGATCCTAACGGGTTTATCTGGTTTGCCGGGCGCTACCACCTGTTCTATCAGTGGAACCCGCTGGATTGCGACCATCGCTATAAGTGCTGGGGACACTGGAGCTCCTCAGACCTGGTGCACTGGCAGCATGAACCGATGGCGCTGATGCCCGATGAGGAGTATGACCGCAACGGCTGCTATTCCGGCAGCGCCGTCGATAACAACGGTGTCCTGACGTTGTGTTATACCGGCAACGTGAAATTTGATGATGGCAGCCGCACCGCCTGGCAGTGCCTTGCCACGCAACAGGCTGACGGTACGTTCAAAAAACTCGGTCCGGTTCTTGCGCTGCCGGAAGGCTACACCGGGCACGTGCGTGACCCGAAAGTGTGGCAGCACGACGGGGTGTGGTACATGGTACTGGGGGCGCAGGATCTGCAAAAACGCGGCAAGGTGCTACTGTTCACATCTGCCGATTTGCACCATTGGGCGTCTTGCGGAGAGATTGCCGGTCATGGCGTGAACGGCCTGACCGAGGCGGGATACATGTGGGAGTGCCCGGACCTGTTTGCCCTCGACGGGACACACGTACTGATCTGCTGCCCGCAGGGGCTGGCGCGCGAACCGCATCGCTATCTCAATACTTATCCGGCCACGTGGATGAGCGGGGCGTTCGACCATACCCGCGCTACGTTTGAACATGGCGAGTTGCACGAGCTGGACGCCGGTTTCGAGTTCTACGCTCCCCAAACCACGGTGGCGGAAGACGGACGGCGGATCCTGATCGGCTGGATGGGCGTGCCGGACGGAGAAGAGATGCTTCAGCCCACACGGGCGCAGGGGTGGATCCATCAGATGACCTGCCCGCGAGAATTACATTTCCGTGACGGCAAACTGTGGCAGACGCCGGTGCGCGAACTGCACGCACTGCGTGAAGAGGAATGTCGCTGGCAGGGTAACGCCAGCGATGCCCCGGCTCTTGATGCGACGCGCCTTGAGTTCGAACTCACCTCATCTTCAGTAACCGTGGATTTCGCCGGTGCGTTGCGCCTTATCGTCGAGGACAGCGGATTGCGTCTGGAACGCGCCAGCCTGAAAACCGGGGAGACATTGACCCGTTACTGGCGGGGCGACGTTCATCATTTACGCGTTCTGTGTGACAGCTCCAGCGTTGAAATTTTCATCAATCATGGCGAAGGGGTGATGAGCAGCCGCTATTTTCCTGACCATCCGGCACGGGTGCGATTCGAAGGTGGGTCCGACATCACATTACGCTACTGGTCGCTGCGCGGCTGCATGGTAGAATAAGGGTTTTGGCAGCCGGATCTAAGTCGTTGTGAGAAAAACAAAACGCGTCACAATTAAAGACATCGCGGAACTGGCGGGGGTTTCAAAAGCTACCGCCAGCCTGGTACTGAACGGGCGCAGCAAAGAGCTTCGCGTGGCGGAAGAGACGCGTGAGCGCGTTCTGGCGATTGCGAAAGAGCATCATTACCAGCCCAGCATTCACGCGCGCTCGCTGCGTGATAACCGTAGCCACACCATCGGCCTGGTGGTGCCGGAGATCACTAACTACGGCTTTGCGGTGTTTTCTCACGAACTGGAGACGCTGTGCCGTGAGGCGGGTGTTCAACTGCTCATCTCCTGCAGTGATGAAAACCCGGGGCAGGAGACGGTGGTGGTTAATAACATGGTGGCGCGTCAGGTGGACGGGCTGATCGTGGCCTCCAGTATGCTCAATGATGCCGACTACCAGAAGCTGAGCGAACAGCTGCCGGTCGTCCTTTTTGACCGCCATATGAACGACAGCACATTGCCGCTGGTGATGACCGATTCCATTACCCCGACGGCGGAACTGGTGGCCGACATTGCGCGTCAGCATCCTGATGAAATTTACTTCCTTGGCGGGCAGCCGCGGCTTTCCCCGACGCGCGATCGCCTGGAAGGGTTTAAGCAAGGGCTGCAAGAGGCCAATGTGGCGCTGCGCCCGGAGTGGATCATTCACGGCAACTATCACCCGAGCTCCGGCTACGAGATGTTCGCCGAGCTGTGCGCCCGCCTGGGACGCCCGCCAAAAGCCTTGTTCACTGCCGCCTGTGGTCTGCTGGAAGGGGTATTGCGCTATATGGGGCAGCATAACCTGATGCAAAGTGATATCCGGTTAGCCAGCTTTGACGATCACTACCTTTACGACTCGCTCACCATTCCGGTTGATACCATTCGCCAGGATAACCGCCAGCTGGCGTGGCACTGCTTTGATCTGATTGGCAAACTGATCGACGGCGAAACGCCACAACCGTTACAGCGAAAACTGGATGCCACCCTGCTGCGGCGCTATAAAGCGAAAGCATAGCCCTGGCTGCTGAAGGGAAACGTTAATAACTTTAATTAATTTAAGTTTTGGATCGGCCGATAACGATAGGGAATGTTTATTCTTGAGGTATCGGTCCATGTCGTTAAAAAAATCATCCCTGATTGTCCTTTTTGCTCTGCTTTTCTTCTTTGTCGTCAGCACCATTACCAGCGTTGGCCTCATCATTAAAAGTAATAATTCCCTGGATAATGTGAACAAAGAAATCCAGGTTGTGCTGTCGATCATTGACCCCATCAACCACAGCCGTACCTTGCGCGTCAGGGTGATGGAGTACGTGAAGATGGTGGAAGCGGGGAACTCGGCTGACGAGTCAGCGAAACTTTCCGCGGTTAAAGAGGCCCTCACAAAAGCGGATCATGCCTTTGCGGCGTTTATGGCGTCTCCGCGCCTGTCGGATGAAGCGCCGCTGGTGAGCGCGTATCAGGATGCCTGGCAAAACTACCGTAACCAGGGGCTGGCACCGTTGATTGACGCCGCCGCTGCGCACGATGTCGCGAAGTTTAATGCGCTTATCCCGGAGGTGTCCCGCCTCGACCGTCAGTATGAAATCGTTCTCGATCAGGTGCTTGCCGTTCACCAGAAATATGCCAAAACCCTGAACGAGGATGCGAGCAGTAATTTCATCTCCGGTCTGGCGATCATTGCGGCGATTGCTTTGTTGTTTGTAATCGTGATTGTTGCCGTCAGCCTGCTGATGAAGCGCTTTGTTTTCGCGCCGGTCAACCTGGCACGCGAGCACTGCAGCCAAATTGCCGCCGGTAAACTGGACATTCCAGTGCCGGTAAAAGGCACCTCCGGCAATGAAATCGATCACCTGATGGGCTCAATGGAGCAGATGCGCCAGGCGCTACTGTCGACTATCGCCCAGGTGCGTGACGCGAGCCATACCGTCACCCACGCCGCGCAGGAAATTGCTTCCGGGAATATCGATCTGGCTTCACGCACCGAGCAGCAGGCCTCCGCGTTAACCCAAACGGCGGCCAGCATGGAAGAGCTGAGCGCGACCGTGGCGAATAACACCGATAACGTTCACCAGGCAGGAAAACTGGTGCAGGACGCGGTGAACAATGCGCACACCGGTGAGGCCGTGACCCGCGAAGTGATCGAAACGATGAATACCATCGCGGCGAACTCTAAGCGCATCGAGGACATCACCAGCGTCATCAACAGCATTGCTTTCCAGACCAATATTCTGGCACTCAACGCCGCGGTTGAAGCAGCACGCGCCGGCACACAAGGACGCGGCTTCGCCGTGGTGGCCAGTGAAGTGCGCACCCTTGCGCAGAAAAGCGCGGTTGCCGCGAAAGACATTGAAAGCCTGATTGCCCAGTCGGTTTCCAGCGTCAAAAACGGTGCTGAACTGGTGAACCGCTCAGGCGAGGTCATTGATTCTATTATCAGCTCCGTGAATAAAGTGAATACGTTAATGGAGCAGATCTCCGTGGCCTCTGAAGAGCAGAGCCGTGGGATCAGCCAGGTCGGACAGGCGGTGACAGAGATGGATGGCGTGACCCAGCAGAACGCCGCACTGGTTCAGCAGTCCGCCGCAGCCGCCGCTTCCCTGGAAGAGCAGGCGCAGCAGCTCTCAAGGAGTATTTCGAGCTTTAGTTTGCCGGCGCAGGCTTGATTGATAATGAGAGGCTCCAGAGGGAGCCTTTTTAATGTCTGGCGTAGCTGGAAAGCCGTGCCAGACAAGGCTTCACGTTTTACTACTAGCAATCAAAAGCCATACAAAGGGGAGAGTATATGGCCGGTGAGGCTGACAACGTGCTGGAACTCACTACCATCTACGCGACAGAGGCGCAAGCCATGCGCGCCGCTCAGGCGAAGTGGGACAAACTGCAGCGCGGCGTTGCGGAGTTTTCAATCTCGCTGGCGATTGGGCGGGCAGATTTATTTACTGAAACGCCAGTCGCGGTGAAAGGTTTTAAGCGCGTCATAGACGATCACGCGTGGATAATCAGCCGGGTGGTGCATAACCTCAACGGGAACGGCTACACGACGGGCTTAGAGCTTGAGGTTTCGGATGTGGGGTACGAAAGCGAGGAATTAAATCAATAAATTTTATTTAAGTGTTTGTTATGTAATGGTTTAATTGTTAAAATTAATGCGTCGGAAATTTAAATAGGTGTTCGCTATGTTTCACTGCCCAAAATGCCATTTCGCCGCTCACGCTCGTATAAGTCGCTATTTTTCAGACACGACCAAAGAGCGCTGTCATCAGTGCACAAACATCAATTGCAGTTGCACGTTTGTCACTACTGAGACGGTCGAGCGGTTTATCGTTTCACCGGGTGAAATAGTGCCGGCGCCGCCTCATCCGACATCGTCAGGTCAGCATCAAATGCAGTGGATTTAAGATGATAGTCATAGCATGATAGATACTGATTTGTGTTACCAATGATAATAATTCATGTGGTATATTGCATATCACATGAAGTTACTCAATCATTAATCTTTAGTTAATATCTATCGTCAGTATAAGGAATTCGACTTGAAATTAATTCATCTGAAAATTGATAAATTATTTGGACTTCTGGATTATGAGATTCCGCTAGATCATCATGAGATTACTATGCTTACAGGTCCTAATGGGTATGGTAAGACGATGATTTTGAAGATTATAAATAGTATCATTACTAATGAATTAAACATATTTTGTAAACTAAAGTTTGGTTCTGTTAAAATTGATTATCAAGGTGGTTCTGTTGATATTGCGCAAGATGCTAAGAAAGATACTTTGATATTGAATCATCTGGATAATCACTCGGGAAAAATTATCACTGAGAAGCTAAAATTAGAAAAAGCTGAGCCTAGCATGGAGGAGGTTTTCTATATACGTTGGAATGGAGGGGAAGCTAAACCGAAACAAAAAACCCAACCTGATAAACCACTAGTTTCCAAACTATTAAGTGCGATTACATCGAGTGAAGACGTTTCCTTTATTTGTGCTGACCGATTACAGGTCAAGGCTGATGATGAAACTGTAATCGATTTATGTGCAAGAAAATTAAAAGATTTAATGGAAAGTGCTCAAGATGATTCCGCCGAATTATCTCAAAGATTGGATGCAACATTTCCAATTCGATTGTTTGATCGTTTAGAACAACAAAAGCGATTTTCATCAGAGAATATACAAGCACGTCTAAATGGTATTCAAGATAAACGTCGCCATTATATGAGATATGGTCTTATTCAGGGGGGTAATGACCTCATGCCTGAAAAAAGCACAAGCCTCTATAGTAGTAATGAATATTTAGGCGTTTTAGATCTTTATATTGAAGATGCGCTCGGGAAATTATCACCGTTCCAGATGTTACATCAAAAAATTGATCTATTTGAAACAATTTTGCATGAAAAGATCCTGGCATTTAAAAAAGTGATGATTGATAGAGAAAATGGTTTTTATTTCGAAAGTTTAAACGGCGATTTGATTGACCGGAATATGCTTTCATCAGGTGAACAGAACCAAGTGGTGCTTCTATTTAATCTTATTTTTGATCTCGTTTCTCAAAAAGTAATCCTAATTGACGAGCCTGAGATATCGCTGCATGTTGCTTGGCAACAAACTTTCTTGGATTCACTTAAGAAAATACAAAAAATAAATCAATATGAGAAAGTGATTATCGCAACACATTCTCCTCAGGTTATCAGTAAAAATTGGGACTTGACCTATGATCTTTATGAGATGATTAAAAATAAGGATGGAAAGGAACAATCTTTAGAAGGTAATGAATAATGATATCGTTACGTGATGCCCTTAGCGAGGATAATTGGCTTAGTGGTGTGAGGTTAATGTTTAGTAATGAAATGCATCGTCATAGCATACTAATTGTTGTTGAAGGGATTACTGATATAAGATTTTTCAATACCTATCGGTTAGACAATCGATTGATATATGAATCTCCAGAAAATGGCAAAAGAGAAGTTATATGTGCTGTGAATGAGTTGCGACAAGCTGGGAATGATGCTGTCTACGGCGTGTGTGATGCTGATTTTGATGGATTGAGTGGAATAACTTATGAAGGGGTATTTTATACAGATGCCCATGATTTAGAAATGATGCTAGTTAAAGGTGGCGTAGTCGATAAATTTATAATGTCGCACACAAAGCGTAAACTTGTTCAAGGTGATTTAGCAGAATCATTTTGCCGTAAGGTTAAAGAAAATATTCTTTGTGTATGTTATCGCGTCGGCTTGTTGAAGTGGTACAGCTATCTTACTCGCAGTAATCTAATTTTTAAGGGAATGAATTTTAGAGAGTTCATTACCATAAATGGCAGTGAGGTGATTATAGATGAAATTGCCTTTGTGCGTCATATCTTGGCTAAAAATAGAGCTTATGCCGAGTTAGGTGAGTATGAATTGCACAATGAAATGCGTAAACTGGAAATAATGTCACCAGAGCATTTTTCAATATGTAATGGTCATGATTTTACTAGTATTCTTAAACTGTTATATGAAACAGATCTTTCTGTAAACAAAAATATGCGATTGGATGAAATAGACGGTTACATGCGTCTGAGTTATGATCAACCTACATTTAGAACAACGAATTTACATTCTTCGTTGAAAAATCTCTTACGGTTGCATTAATTGTATGTTTATAACTATTAATAAAAACAAATCTTAGTAGCCTCTTGCATGACTGCAGAAAGACCCTAGGTACGCTTAGCCAAAATCTAAGTATTAGCCCCGAAAAGGCGGGGCTTTAAGTATCGATGTGGTCAACATGTGGACGCGACCTGAAATAAATCCTTTTATTTCATCAGGTTAAATTGTTTAAAAAAGCTCCTGAGGGAGCCTTTTTAATGTCTGGCGTAACTGGAAAGTCGCGACAGCACCTAGGTCGCAGCTTGTGGAAGACAGGAAAAACAAAGGCACTTACAGTTACAAGTCTTATCGTTTTGAGGTTTTGTTCAGGGAGACTAACTGGACAATCATGTATTTTCAGTACATGCCGTGAAGAGGGGATCATGATAGATATCACAAGTGGTGACAGGCACTTTAAATTAACGCCCTATGAAAGGTTGACTGAAGAGGAGGTGCCTGCCTATAGCCGTATTATGGTATGGGTTGAATTCTCGGTCCCTGTCTTAAAAACTGAGTTTGCTGCAGAGTTTTTTGTCGGTCAGCTAGAGCAGTTCAGGAATGATACACATGCTCTCCACCAGGCTTTAAAGACAGGGATAAAGTGTAAAGATATTAGTTTAACCTCGGCATTCGAGCAGGTTATGCTTAAGTTTCATCAGGCGCATTTTGCCGGTGCTGTTGCCGTTAGTATGGTACTGAAACCTGAAAACCATGCTGACAGTATTACCCTTGACGATTCCTTCGAGATTGATGAAAGTTACTTTCCCGACATGCTCTCAGGTCTGGATGACATCATTTCATGGCAAAACTGATGCCTGGATTAAGCAAAAAGACCGACACTTAAAATGCAGGTCGTTTTATTTCTTAAGAGGAAAACGGCACATTACATGTCAGTTATGCTGGAGCCTCCGTTGCCGGAGCCCGTCACCCGGCAAAAAGAGCGCTATACCAACGGCGAACTGGTAAGCATATGGTATGAGTGACTTTAAGCCTTTTAACGACCAGTGACTTCACCCGTTTAGGTGGCATGCTAAACCCGCTATTATCCTCACTCATCTTCCTTGCGTTGTTGGCAATCATCCTGGCCGTTATCGCTACCGCATTAGTTAAACGAATGTTTCGTACGAGATGATGTGCCAGGAGGCGACGCATAGCGCCCACCCGTCGTGAGCGGTATGCGTTAAAATCCGTAAGCACAAAAAATTTTATATTCACCCCAGCAATATTTCCCCGCCTCATCCGTCTACCTCATCACAAGCCATAATCAATCACTGTAAATGAGGTAAACACCATGAGAGATTTCGATATGCACGGAAGAGGGCACGGACGCGGGTTTGGCCGCCACCGTATGGGTAAAGGGCTGGTGATAGGCGCGGTAATCGTCCTTGTGCTTGGACTGGTGGTCATGACCCTGTGGAATGCCTTACTCCCGGCCATTCTTGGCGTGAAAGCCATCGGTTTTTGGCAGGCGCTGGGGATTCTGGTATTAAGCCGGATCCTGTTCGGCGGGCTGGGTTTCCGCCCGGGGATGTTCGGCGCGCACCGTCGTATGCACGAACGCTGGATGAACATGACCCCCGAACAGCGTGAGGCGTTTATTCAGCAGCGTCGCGAAGGCTTTGGTCGCCATGGTCGCGGGCATTGCGGCTGGCACGGTCATCGCGAAGATAAACGCGACGACAGCGCGCCGAAAATGCCGGAAGCAGAGTGAGCGAGATGAAAACCGGGCTGGCGGGAGAGTCATTGCTGATGTCGGCGCTTAATGCCTGCCGCGCCCGGCTGAAAGCCTTTATCCGCGGACGAACGTCCGTGCGCGATGATGCCGACGATATTTTGCAGGAAGTCACCTATCAGCTGATGAAAGTGGAGCAGCCGGTCGAGAACGTCGCCGCCTGGCTGTTTCGCGCCGCGCGTAATGAGATGACCGACCGGGCGCGGAAAAAGCGTGAGGTCTCTTTTTCAGGATATTTTACCGGGGATGAAGATGAGGACTTCCCCGAAGATGAACTGGCGGAAACCCTGTTCGGTGTCCCGCATACGCCGGAGGAGGAGTACCTCAAAACGCTGCTGTGGGAAGAACTGGGCCAGGCGCTGTCTGAACTTCCGCTGCCTCAGCGCGAGGTTTTTGAAAAAACGGAGCTCCAGGGCTACAGCATTAAAATGCTGGCAGAGGAAACCGGGGCCAGCGAGCAGGCGCTGTTATCGCGTAAGCACAAGGCGGTGCTTTTCCTGCGCACGCGACTGCGGGACGTCTATGATGCGCTGACCGGTGGCTAACGCCGACAGACAAAACCTTACATTATCAGGACTTGTAGATTCATCACTATCGTTTATGATCGGGGCGTCTGGTAAATTTGGAACGTTATGCGCAACCGTCAGCTTCTGGGAAAATGGCTTTTGATAATCACATGTCTGGCGATGGCTATTTGCCTGGTGCAGCGTGCGGTTTATCTCAACCATTTTTTGCAGGGACTGGATCCGCAAACGACCCTGATTGCTGATGCCCCGGTTCAAACCAGCGACGCTGAGCCGTCCGGGCCATCGCCGTGTCAGTTAGGCGCACACTCGCTGCTTTGTGCTCAGCCACTGTTCTTTGATGGTGCGCTACCGGCGATTATCATCTTCTTCGCGCTACTTCAGTTGCTTACGCAAGGGCGGGCATGCGTTCCGAGAGAACAGCCCGTTCAGGCACCGCCTCCCCGAATACACCTCAAAAACTGCGTTTTCCGTGAATGAAAATCATCGTCACCATACGATAATTTTCACTATTCACGGAGTAAAACATGTTTAACCTCTTCAGGGGATTCGTCTTCCTGTGGCTGTCCTGCATTGGCATTGTCCATGCGGCGGATACAGGCTGGCTGGTTTCCCCTCAAAACGATCATGCCCGGATCCGCGTTCAGGCGGAAAGGGAGCAAAACCGCATCCTCGCGCTGCTCACCGTTGAGCTGCAGCCCGGCTGGAAAACCTACTGGCGTTCACCCGGCGAGGGCGGCGTAGCCCCGAAAATCACCTGGCCGACTGGCGTAACGGATGACTGGCACTGGCCGGTGCCTTCGCGCTTTGATATCTCCGGGATGACCACTCAGGGCTATCACGATAAGGTCATCATCCCCATCACCCTCGACGGTGCGGCGGGGGATGTACTCGACGGGACGCTTACCCTTTCCACGTGCAGTAATGTCTGTCTGCTGACGGACTATAAGCTGCACCTTGATTTTAACCAGCCGGTGGATGAGGGATTCAGCCACGCGTTTAAACGCGCAATGCAGGCCATTCCCGCGACATCTGGCGTGTCCGCAGACCTGTCAGCCTGGTTATCAGACGACAAGCTGATCATTACGGGAACCACACAAGGGCAATGGGACAAGCCAGGGATCTATTTTGACCCGCTGGAAGGCGACATTCTTCCCGGTGAACCGACCCTCAAAGCCGATGGCAATCAGCTTCGGGTAACGGTGCCCGTGACCGATGAGTGGGGAGATAAACCCACTTCGCTGCAGGGAAAAGCGCTGTCGTTTGTGCTCACCAATGGCGATAAAGCGCAGCAAACCGTGATGACCGTCGGGGCAACGCCCGCGGAACCGTCAGCGGCGGGCGTGTCTGAGGGAACCGGCAAAATGGTGCTCTTTGCGCTACTGGGCGGCTTGATCCTGAACCTGATGCCTTGCGTGCTGCCGGTGATGGGCATGAAGCTCAACAGCGTGCTCCATGCGGGCTCAGACAGGCAGATGATCAGGCTCCGTTTTCTGGCAACCAGTGCCGGGATTTTGGTCTCCTTTATGCTGCTGGCAACAATGGTAAGCGCGCTTAAGCTGACCGGTGCCTCGCTGGGCTGGGGTATTCAGTTCCAGAATCCGTGGTTTATTGGCCTGATGGTCGCGGTGACCTTCCTCTTCGCACTCAATCTGTTCGGGGCGTTTGAGATGCTGCTGCCTTCTGCCGCCGCAGGACGGCTGGCAACGGCAGGGGGAACGGGGCTTGCCGGCAGTTTCTGCGAAGGGATGTTTGCCACGCTGCTGGCCACACCATGTTCTGCACCGTTCCTCGGCACGGCGGTGGCCTTTGCCCTTGGCGCACCGCTGCATTCCCTGTGGCTTATCTTCCTGATGCTCGGCGTGGGGATGAGTTTGCCGTGGTTGTTCGTTGCGCTGGTTCCAAAAACCGCCATGCTGCTGCCAAAACCCGGTCGCTGGATGAACGGCCTGAAGATTATTCTTGGCCTGATGATGCTGGCTTCCAGCCTGTGGCTGGTGACGTTGCTTAGCCCGCATCTGGGTGAGGCGGTGAGCCAGAGCGTGATGTTAGTGCTTATCGTCGTCGCTATCGCACTGCTTGCGATGACCGGGCAGAAAACCTCGCCACTGTTCTGGTGCGTGGTGATCGCGCTGTCAGCCTTTGGCGGGTACCAGCTGCGCGGGTTGCTTACCTCACCGCCTGTAAGAAACACTGCAAGCGTCGCTCAGGCAATCCCGTGGCAACCGCTAAGTGAAGACGCTATTCAGGGGGCCCTTGCGCAGGGCAAACGGGTCTTCGTGGATATCTCCGCGGACTGGTGTGTTACCTGCAAGGTAAACGAGCATCGGGTGTTGAATCAGCCTGACGTTATTGCCGCGCTTAGCCAGCCGGACGTGGTGGCGCTGCGTGGCGACTGGAGCAAGCCTTCAGCGTTTATCGCCGAATTCCTTGAAAAGCGAAACCGTTACGCCATCCCGTTCAACGAGGTCTACGGCCCGGGCTTCCCTGAGGGGGAGATGCTTTCGCCGCTGCTGGATAAAGACACGCTTATTGCCACCCTGAACAACGCTAAAGGCTAAATGTATTATGAAAAGAATCCTTATTACGCTTCTGCTACTGTTGACCTCAGCGCAGGTGATGGCGGCGCAGACCATGACGCCGGAACAGGAGCAACGTGCACAGAAGATGGTTTATGACTTTCTGTTTAACGACCCGGACTCGCCGCGCATTGGCGCTAAGGATCCGAAGCTCACCCTGGTGGTCTTTACGGATTACAACTGCCCGTACTGCAAGAAATTCGATCCTTACCTGGAAAAGATCGTCGAAAAACACCCGGATGTGGCGGTGGTATTTAAGTTTTTGCCTTTCCGGTCGGAAAGTTCACTGACCTCAGCACGCGATGCCTTAACCGTCTGGCGCGCGCATCCTGAGCAATTTATGAAATTTAACCATACCCTGATGGCCAAAAAGGGATATCACGATGACGCCAGCATTCAGGAGGCGCAAAAACGGGCCGGGGTGAACGTCACAACGCCTGATGATGAGAGCCTGGTGACGATCAAACGCAGCCTGATCATCGCCGAAAAGATGGGTATCCAGGGAACACCGGCCACGCTGATTGGCGACGGGTTACTCCCGGGCTGGGTTCCTTTTGAACAGTTCGATGAAATGGTCAGTGACGCACTGAAAAATCGTTAACGTGAAGGGGGCGGTTCGCCCCCCCAATAATCCCGGAGCGGAAAATGAAAAAATTACTGTTACTGTCGGTGCTGGCAACGTCAGGGCTGGCGCAGGCCGCTGAAGCGATACCGGATGTGGTGAAGCTCTTCAGCGAGCAGCAGAATATCAAAATCATTAAGAAAATTGATGCGCCAGGGGGCGCGCCGGCCTGGCTGGGGCAGTATCAGGATATGGGCGTTACGCTGTTTTTAACCCCTGACGGCAAGCACGTAATTTCTGGCTATCTGTACGATGAAAAGGGAAAAAACCTGAGTGAAGGCTATTTCCAGAAAGAGATCTACGCCCCGATGGGACGCGAAATGTGGAAGCAACTGAACGCGGCGCATCCCCTGAAAGAGGGGGCGGATAACGCTCCGCGCAAAGTCTTCGTCTTTGCCGATCCGTTCTGCCCGTACTGCAAGCAATTCTGGTCCGAGGCGCAGCCGTGGGTGAAGGCGGGCAAGGTGGAGCTTAATACGCTGCTGGTGGCGTTTCTCAACCCCAACAGTGGGCGTAATGCCTCCGCTATCCTGAATGCGAAAGATCCCGTTTCGGCCTGGCGTGATTATGAGCTTTCAGGCGGGAAAAAATTGCCAAAACCGCAGGGCACTGCATCCCGTGAAACCATCGACATACTGCAAAAACACCAGACGTTAATGGATAACCTGGGCGCGAACGCCACGCCCGCCATTTATTATCTGAATGCCGATAATGAGCTTCAGCAGGTGGTCGGCATGCCGGATGAGAAACAGCTTGAGGCGATGTTTGGGCCGAAGCCGTAGTAAAAAAACAGGCAGAAACAGGGTGTTTCTGCCTGATGTAGACAGGTCAGCTACCCCAGCGTCCGCGCAGGTAGCTGACGGCTTCCTGCGTCTGCGGCTGGTTAAGATAATCTTCGCGGAACAGGATCGTGCCATTCACGTTGGGCAGTGAATCGTTGAGATCGAGCTGTTTTTTCAGCTCCGGCACGCCGCCCTGAACCGTCCAGTCCGGTTCATTTTTCGACGGTTCACCTACCTTGTAGAACGCAATGCCGATATACAGGCGGGTATGCGTCGGTTTCACCACCTCTGCCCACCATTTCGTCAGCACGTCATAGCGCGCCGCATCCCGGGAGAAAGGCCAGTAAATTTGTGGCGCGATATAGTCCAGCAGACCCTGCTGCACCCACTGACGCGTGTCGGCGTAGGATTCATCGTAGGCTGCGGCACCGCGCGTGTCTGAACCGGCCGGGTCGAATGAGCGGTTACGCCATACGCCAGCCGGGCTGACACCAAACTCCACGCCAGGCTTCGTCTGCTTAATGGCCCGGGAAACCTGCACAATCAGCTGCTGCGTATTGTGGCGGCGCCAGTCGGCTTTAGAGGCAAATCCCTGACCGTATTGTCTGAAAGTCTGCGCGTCATTGAGCGCGGATCCCGGTGATTCGGTATAGAAATAGTCGTCAAACTGCACGCCATCAATGGGATAGTGCGCAACCACTTCGGTGACCACCTGCGTTATCCAGTCACGCACTTGCGGAATGCCGGGGTCGAGTACAAAACGATCGCCGGCAATACGGATCCATTCCGGGTGCTGGACATAAACGCTGGAAGGCTGCAATGACGACGTGCGGTTCAGTGCGGCAATGGTCGACGGTTTGGTATTGGTTGAAACGCGGTAAGGGTTGAACCAGGCATGGACTTTCATGCCGCGCTTGTGCGCTTCATCGAGCATAAACTGCAGCGGATCGTAGCCCGGGTACTCGCCGATATTGCCGGTGAGCATATCTGACCACGGCAGAATTTTAGACGACCAGAGCGCCGTGCTGTCCGGTTTGACCTGGAAAAACACGGTATTGATACCGAGGTGCTTAAGCTTGTCGAGCTTGTTCGTCAGGGCCTGTTTTTGCATCGCGATACGGTCTTGCGCATCGCGGCCATTCACTGAGGCCACCGGGGGCCAGTCCAGGCGTGAGACGGTTGCCAGCCAGATCCCACGCATCGGCTCGTTAGCCTGCTGGGTCGGTTTGCTCGCGGTCGGGAGAGGCGTTACCAGTGATTTTGGTGGTTTTGAGGAGCAACTAACAAGTAAAAGTGCGCAGGCAGTCAGCGCACCAATCCGTTTTACATGTCGCGTCATTTGCGTTTTAGCTCTTGGTTATCCGACTGTTAGCCCAGGGGTTAAAGGCGGGTTCGTCCGGTTCTGCGATCCCCTCATCATTCAGGGAATCAAGATACAGGGCTTCAACTTCTGCGCGAGCCCAGGGCGTGCGGCGCAAAAATTTCAGGCTCGATTTAACGCTTGGGTCTTTTCTGAAACAGTTAATTTTGATTCGATCGCCCAACTCACTCCAGCCATATCGTGCAACCAGGGCATTGACCTGCATCTCCAGCGTTACGCCATGTAAAGGGTCTTTAGAAAGGTGTGCAGTCATAAGCGTCCGGATGTCTCAGTTCTTGTGGGGTTGGGGTTAACGACGAAAGGGTACAAGAAAGCAGGGGAAGCGGCAATTTCCCTTTTTACCTGCGATGAAAAACAGAAGAGCGTATGACCCGAAAGCCATACGCTCTTCTGTATCGCGAACGCGCTAGTCGTGTTTTGTGCCAAACAAATCTGGTGCCCACGGACGTGGGTCAACCTCCATAAACGGCGCGCGTTCGAAGCGGTCCTTCAGCGCCCACGGTACCGTGCAGTCGAAGATGGTCTTACAGGAAATGCCGTTTCCGCGAATCGACGTGCTGTAATCCGGCGACTGCGACGGATCGAGCTGGTGGCCGCGGATCCCTGGAATAGTGGTGATGCTGACATCTCCCTGCATGCGGGTAGTCATCGCCCACAGGATGTCGTCGCTGTCGAAAATATCCACGTCTTCGTCGACAAGAATGATGTTTTTCAGCTCGGAATAAGTCGCGAGTGCGATAAGCGCCGCCTGTCCCTGACGTCCTTCATCGGATGGCTGGCGTTTTTTCACCTGCAGAATGCCGAGGAACTTACCGCCGCCCGCGGTATGCGCATAGACATTTTGCAGGAAGCCCGGAATGGCCTCTTCAACGGCATTGCGGATGCTGGCCTCCGTTGGCAGGCCTGCGAGCGTGGTGTGCTCTTCACCTGGCCCCACCAGCGTTTGCAGGATTGCCTGGTGACGCAGGGTGACGGCTTTCACTTTGATGACGGGCAAAGAAGGGTTTGCCTCGCCGCAGTAGCCCGGAAATTCCGGCATTGCATGGCCACTGTTGGTGTGCTGGTCTTCTCTAACGCGCACGCCTGGCAGCAGTTCGCCTTCGATAATGATTTCAGCCCGCGCGATCGCTTTCTCTTTTACCGCAACGCCCTGCACCAGTTCGACCGGTTTCTGACGCAGCGCCCCGGCAACGCCCAGTTCGTTATAACCAAATGGCGTCGTGGGCGCTTCAAAGCAGGCGCCGATATAAATCGCCGGGTCGAGCCCCATGTTGATCGTCACCGGCAGCGGTTTTCCGGCTGCTTCAGCCTTTTTACGAAAGACCTCAATGTGGCGCCCCGCGGCCAGGAACATGGAAAGCTCATCGCGCTCCTGAACGCAGAGACGGTGAATCGTGACGTCAGTCAGCGAACTGTCTTCCGGATCGCTTGCCAGTACCAGCCCCAGACAGAAGAACGGGCCAGCATCAATCGGCGTGTTGGTCGGGGCCGGAAGCAGTTTACGCAGATCAAAATCAGGATCGTCAGCGTAGAATACCTGCTCCTGGCAAGGGGCCTGCGATGCCGGGACAACAACCGGCGCGATCGGGTTTTTCACGGCCTGACCGACGTGCTGCGCGAGCGTCGAGGGTTCACATCCCAGAAGGAGTGCCGCTCTTTCCCGGCTGGCGTGCATGCCCACCAGGATACGCGAATCCGGATAACCTTTAACGTTATTGAACATCATGGCCGGGCCCGTTCGGGTAGGGCGTTTCACCGTGCCGCCCGCACCAATATGTCGATAAACACCCGCCAGCTCCGCGTTGGGATCCACCGGATGATCCGTTTCAATATATTGTCCTTCGTGGCGTTGCAGTAACGCGATGGCACTTCTGAGATCGTTGACTGGGCTTTCCATTTTTTCCTCCCGTGTTTGCATGCCTCCATTTTTATGGCAATAGCCCATAGCATCAATTGCATCATTACTGCTATTTTGATAATAAACTTGTTATCAAAAAATCCGGGGAAGCGTTATGCAATTTCGTCAGATGCGTAATTTCATTGTCGTTGCGGAAGAGCTTCACATGCACCGGGCTGCGGAGCGCCTGAACATGGCACAACCCGCGCTGAGTCAGCAGATTAAAACGTTAGAGGAACGGTTAGGCGTTACGCTCTTTAGCCGGGCGAACCGCCGTTTAACCCTGACGCCGGCCGGTGAAGCTTTCCTGGAGAAAGCCAGGCTGGCGATCGCCCTGACGGAACAGGCGGTACTGGACGCCAGGCAAACGGCGAGGGGGGAGCAAGGGGTGTTGAATCTCGGGTGCGTATCGAGCGCCATGTTTGACACCAGGCTGCCTGCCGCGCTGCGCCAGATGCACAGTCGGTGGCCTGCCATCACCATGTCGCTAATGACGGGGAATGTGCAGACGCTCTATAGCGCCGTGCAAAGCAACCAGCTGGATGTGGCCATCATCCGGGCGCCGCTGCCGTCTCTGCCTGACGACCTGCAAAGCCGCCCGTTTACGTCCGAGAAAACGGTGCTGGCACTCTCTTCACAGCACCCTCTGGCGAAATCGTCCGCGGTTACGCTCGCCTCGGTGAAAGATGAAAAATGGATCTCCCTGCGCGACCCGGAGGGAATGGGCCTCGAACAGTACTTCTATGACGTTTGTTACGGCGCAGGTTTCCAGCCTGAGGTGGTACAAAACGCCACCGACGTACCTACTGTCATCAGCCTGGTCTCTGCGGGTTTTGGCATGGCGCTACTGCCGGTCTCCGCCAGGGCAGTCAGCGTGGAGAATGTCGTGTACGTCGACATCATTGACAGGCTCAGGGAAAGCGAGCTGAAGCTGGTGTGCCACCGGATCATTCGCTCAGAGGTGTTAAAGAAATTCCTGCACACCCTCGATCACATCTGACGTCCCGCGGCCAGCAGCAGTTGCTCGCGCAGCCAGAGGCTTGCCGGATCCTGACTGTTTTTCGGGTGCCAGTACATGCTGATGGTAATCGGCTGCAGCGGCAGCGGCGGGGGAAAGATATCCAGCGTCGAGGCAAAGCGTTGCAGCATACGTTCCGGTAAGGTGCAGAGCAGGTCCGTGCTGGCGACAAGCGGAGGTGCCATGGCGTAGCTCTGTGTGGACATCACCACGTTGCGCTGATAGCCCAGTCCGCCCAGGGTTTGATCCACAAAGCCGGTAAACGGGTCACCCTCTGAAGAGACCACCAGATGAGAGAGCGCGCAATAGTGCTCCAGATCCAGTGGCCCGACACCGCGGGGGTGGCCTTTTCGCTGGGCTGTTGCAAACTGGTCATCGAAAAGTTTACGTCTGACCCAGCCGTCGTGCGCGCCGGTGCTCACACCGATATAGACATCCACATCACCCTTTTCCAGCTGCTGTGGCAGGGTTGCCATTTCTGGCAGCGCGAATCGCAAGCGGATCCCCGGGGCATGGGCCCGGAACTGATTAAGCAGTTCGGCACCCAGCATCAGGGCCGGATTTTCATGCAGGGCAATCACAAATGTCCGCTGGCTGGTTTGCGCATCAAAGGTGGTGGGAGCAAACATCGCGTTAATGCCCCGCAATACGGTCATGACCTGCGGTCGCAGCGCTTCCGCTCTGGGCGTGGGCAACACCCCACGTCCATGTGGGGAAGGGATAAACAACGGTTCGCCAAAGAGCGAACGCAGGCGCGCCAGACGGGCGGACATCGCGGGCTGGCTGATGCCGAGCCGCGCGGCCGCATGGGTGATGTTCTGATCCTGGAGCAATGCATCCAGCGTCAGGATCAGGTCGATATCCATCTCAGCAACGGGCGTCATCGTGTTATCCGGTTTACTTTGCGCTGTGGCTGTCGCGATTGGTGTAGGTGACGGGCACCCAGGCGTAACCGCCGTGCTCGCCTTTCGTGACGTAACCGATACCCGGGAACGGCAGGTGGGGGGCTGCGACAAGGTCTCTGTTTTTCACAAAATCAGCAAAAGCATCCTGGCGGACACGTGCCGCACCGTCCTGATCCTGGTCGTAGGCGATGGTCACGGCGGGCTGCGGGAACTGTACCGCCGCGACGTGGATAATATCGCCGACAAAGGTGATTTTCTCGCCTTTACTTTCCAGCGTATAGAAGGCCGAACCAGGCGTATGGCCCGGGTGAACCGTGCCGGTTATCCCGGGCAGAAGCTGCGAGGTTCCGGAAAAAGGAACCACCTTGCCGGCATCACGATACGGTTTTAAGGTTTTCTGCGCGACATCGAAGTAGTTCTGGTCGTAGCCGGTTTTTTTCTGATTATCGTTGTCAAAGAAAAAGTCGATGTCAGGTTTGCCGACAAAAACGCGCGCATTGGTAAACACCGCCTTGCCATCTTTGACCAGGCCACCGGCATGATCGGAGTGCGCATGGGTCAGTAAAATCTCGGTGATGTCCTGCGGCGCGATCCCCTGCGTTGCCAGACTCTCAATCAGTCGCCCGCCGTTACCGGGGCCAAAAAGCTGGCCTGAGCCGGTATCCACCAGAATCTTGTGGCCGGGTAGCGCAATCAGAAAAGCATTAATGGACGCCTCTACCGGGTTGGTCTGGAAATTTTGTGTGAGCAAGGCATCGGTTTTCTGCGGGGTCGTCCGACGAAGTAATTTGTGCAGGTCTTGCGCCACGGTACCGTCGGTAAACGAGGTCACCATAATATCGCCAACCTGCACACTGTAGCCCCCGTCAGGCTGTTTAACCACGTGCTGGGGCGTTTCTGCCGAAGCCTGAAGCGCAGGGTAGAACAATAACGAACTGGAAATCAGCGTTGTCAGGGCAAGTTTTTTTACGGTCAGCATAAGGGTCTCCTTCAGAAAGAGCTCATCTTACTTCTCCGTAAAATTATATGAACCCGCCTGATAATGATAGAACCTATAAACGGGATGGATAGGTCGGGTCAAATGTCGGGTGGCAGCAATGTGCCACCCGGCAAGCCAGACGTTATTGCTTCAGCGGGGCTTTCCAGCCTTCAAGCGTGGCTTTTGACCACGAGCCATACGCGGCATTCGGCAGCACGATCCAGTCACTGCCAAAGCGATCGGCGCTGGCCTCAACGAGTTCACGCTGCGCTTCGCTCGGCTTTTTGTTTTTAAATTGCGCGGCGAAATCAGGCAGGCTGTCACCGAAGAGCATGATTATCTGCTGTTTCTTCAGGATGCTCTGGCGGCGGGCTTCTTTACTGACCGTATCGAGCAGAACGCTATCCTCTGAAACCTGCGGTAAGCCAAGGGATTTTAACGTATTGAGCGTATCTGCTTTGTTTTCCTGCATCCGGTCAGATACATAATAAATACGGACCTTACTTTGATTCACGCGATCAAGAAACGCCTTCGCGCCAGGAATTAATCCCGGTTTTCCCTGCTTTTCCCAGTCACTCCAGGTGTCCCATTTCGTGTAGTCGTGGCACTGTTCGGCATCACGCGCCAGTAACGGAGTGTTATCCAGCACCGTTTCATCAAGATCCATCACAACGGCATAGTTCTCCGGCGCAGTCAGCCCTTTTATTTTTTCGTTAAAACGCTCGGTGGCGAAACGGTAGGTCTGCAGCTGAAGTGCCATGATTTCTGCCGATTTCTGTTGGTAGCGCAGCGCCATCTCATACGCTTTCGGCTCACAGATTTCGTGGTCGGCTGCCGTGGCGGTCGCGCTCAAAACAGGTAATGCCAACAGTAATGCCTTAGCCATTGAATTCACTCTTCTTTCCTTAACGTCATTGTCAAAATCATGTAAGCGTATTGAAATTAAGTGACAGAAAAATGAAGGGAGGCAGGCGAGTCATATTCTGACGCACATTCCTTTGCGCGCCGGGTGGATAATTTTCAGACAAATCGCTTTCGTCCGCCAATATCCGTTAGAGCCAGAGTCAGATCAGCATGTAATACCAGAACAGGGCGATTTCGTCTTTTTCCGGTAATGCGTTGTAGAGGAAACGATCGTATCCGCCTAACGTAAAGCCATAATGACGGTAGAACAGGCAGGCAGAAACATTCACATTCTGGGTTTCGAGCCTTAATCCAGCCGCGTTGACGCTTCGCGCCCACACGTGTGCGGCCGCCATCAATTTTTGCGCCGCACCAGCTCTGCGTTTCGTGCGCTCAACGGCAATATAGTCAACGGCGATAAATTTATTCCAGCTCATTGACGCGGTGATAAAACCGGCAATTTCTCCCTCATCTGTTTCGGCCACAAGAAATATGGCATCCGGATTAACGCAATGATTTTCAAGGGTCTGCATATCGAGCTCATACGTTTTACGATAAGGCACGGCGACAGCGTCGATATGCAAATCACAATGTATAAAAGGCTCCCGCGCAACGTGACTGACGGTGAATGAAAAGTCACAGCATTCAAGACGTGCGAGGTCGGTATTTAATCCTTTTCGAATCTGCATGGTATTCCTTGTGGCGAATATTTTTATAAATAATAGATGAAGCCATTAAAACCGCTGGCGTAACACTCTTTTGATCCTGAACTAAGCTTGTACTTCATTCCGCGTAAAATGTGGGTCATTCGAGGACAATGAATGGAATTCAGGACATTTCAAAAACACTGGGGTGCTGAGTTTATTTCCAATGACGTTGTACGTTTTCGCGTCTGGGCAGAAGGACAGAAAGAACTTACGCTACGTCTGGCAGAAAACGACTTGCCAATGACGGCGGTCGGCAGCGGCTGGTTCCAGATTGACGTCCCCGGCGTCACGCACGGCACAGAATATCAGTATGTTTTGCAGAACGGCATGGCCGTACCCGATCCGGCATCGCGCGCCCAGGCTGGGGATGTTAACGGTCCCTCGGTTGTTATCGATGCCAGACAGTATCCGCCCGGCAACCGGGAGTGGGCAGGGCGTCCGTGGGAAGACACGGTGATTTACGAGCTGCACATCGGCACCTTTACCCCGGAGGGCACCTTCCGGGCCGCCATTGAAAAACTGCCTTACCTGGCTGAACTTGGCATTACCCAGATTGAAGTCATGCCCGTCTCACAGTTTGGTGGATCGCGCGGCTGGGGATATGACGGGGTATTGCTGTATGCACCGCACTCTGCCTATGGCACGCCAGAAGACTTCCACGCCTTTATCGATGCCGCGCATGGGCTTGGGCTTTCTGTCGTGCTGGATATTGTGCTTAACCACTTCGGCCCGGAAGGCAATTATCTGCCTGTGCTGTCACCCGCGTTTTTCGACGCGGAACGGATGACGCCCTGGGGCAACGGGATTGCTTACGAGGCTGAGCCAGTCAGGCAATACATTACCGAAGCCCCGCTGTTCTGGCTGACGGAATACCATCTTGATGGATTACGGTTTGATGCCATCGACCAGATTAAAGACGCATCGGATAAACATATCCTGCAGGAGATTGCCGAACGCATTCGCGAGGCTATCCCCGGGCGGCAGATCCATCTCACCACCGAAGACAGCCGTAACGTTATCTTCCTGCATCCGCGTGACGCACACGGTGCGACACCGCTTTTTACCGCGGAGTGGAACGATGACTTTCACAATGCCGCGCATGTCTTTGCCACCGGCGAAACGCATGCGTACTACCAGGATTTTGCCTTTGAACCGGAGAAAAAACTCGCCCGTGCGCTGACGGAAGGTTTTGTCTATCAGGGCGAGGTTTCTCTCCAGACCGGCAAATCGCGCGGCGTGGAATGTCACACGCAGCCGCCACAGTTTTTTGTCGATTTTATTCAAAACCACGATCAAACCGGCAACCGCGCTCAGGGAGAGAGACTGATCGCCCTCGCGGGGGCCGATAAAACACGGGTGTTGCTTGCTGCACTGTTGCTTTCGCCCCATATTCCGCTGCTGTTTATGGGGGAAGAGTTTGGTGAAACCAATCCGTTTTTGTTCTTTACCGATTTTCACGGTGAGCTTGCCAAAGCAGTGCGAGAAGGGCGCGCAAAAGAGTTTACCGGCCATGCCGGGCACGATGCGTCCGTCCCCGACCCGAATGACGTGAAGACCTTTGTTCGCTCCAAAATTGACTGGAATAAGGTCGCCACCGATGACGGTAAAACGTGGCTGCGCTTCACGCGAACGCTGCTGACGTTGCGCCATCGTCATATCGTTCCGTTACTGCGAAAGGGCGTCACGGTGGAGGGCAAGGTCATCAGGACGGCACCCGGCATGATTGCAGTGAGCTGGCGATTCCCGACCGGAACGTTGTCTCTGGCGTTCAATACCGGCAATAAGGCTGTTGATGTGCCTGCACTGGCAGGAGAAACGCTCTTTAGCTGGCCGGAGGTGAACGAGGTGTTACCGCCGAACAGTATTGTTGTTCGCTTTGCTGATGGAGAAGCATCGTTATGATCCCTTCCGCGACCTACCGTATTCAGTTCCGTAACGGCATGACGTTTGACCGTGTCGTGGAACTGGTGCCGTATATGAAAGATCTCGGCATCAGCCATCTTTACGCCTCACCTGTGTTCACCGCTACGACCGGCTCTACACACGGCTATGACGTGACCGACCCGAATGAAATTGACCCCGCCATTGGCGGACGAGAAGGATTCGACCGTATGGCGGCCGCGCTCAGGCAGGCGGGAATGGGCTTGATACTGGATATTGTGCCTAACCACATGTCGACCTCGCTGGAGAATCACTGGTGGCGAGACGTGATTGAGCACGGCAAACAGAGCCGCTACGCACGCTATTTCGATATTGACTGGTCACGGCCGCTTACGCTGCCGTTTCTGGGCGACACCTTTGAGGCGGAGCTTGAAAAGGGTGCGATTGCTTTAAAACGTGACCCTGTCACGGACAAAGCCGCGCTGGTCTACTACGATACCGCCTATCCTCTTAACCCCGGGACCTTTGTGGAGGGTAAAAGCATTGCGGCGCTGCACGAGGCCCAGAGCTGGAGGCTGATGTCCTGGCGTGAAGCCCCGAAACAGCTCTCGTGGCGGCGTTTCTTTGAAATCACCGGCCTGGTGGGCGTGCGGGTTGAAGACGCGTCGGTATTTAGTGATACACACCGATTGATCCTTGAACTGGTTCATTCTGGCGTCGTTGACGGTCTGCGAATTGACCATATCGACGGTCTGGCCGATCCGCTGGGCTATCTGCAGCGTCTGCGACAGGCAACCGGACCGGCGTGTTACATCACGGTTGAAAAAATTCTCGCCAAGGGGGAACAGCTGCCCGTCGAATGGCCAGTCTCTGGCACCACGGGGTACGAGTTTATTGCCTCGCTGGCGGAAGTTCTGGTGGACGACAGCCGCCTTGACCGCCTGGAGAAAATCCATGACGACACGCTCGGGGAAACCGTTGATCGGTTTGCAGCGTTACGGGATGCCAAAGGGCTGATGACCGATCGCAATTTTGAGGGCGAATTCACTACCCTGTTAACTATCGCCATCGATCTTGCCCGACGCAATGCGGTTGAACTGCAACCCGATGAGATCCACCATGCGTTGCGCGAGCTGCTGATCGCGTTTCCGGTGTATCGGACCTACGGCACTCGTGAAGGATTAACCGCCTCTGACGTGGCGCTGCTCAATCGCGTTGTCGCAAGCGTTAACACCTCTGAAGCGGCCCTGAGCCTGATCGTATGCATTCTTACCGGCGATCTTCCTGAAAATTGCCACGACGACGCGGCACGTTTCAGAACCCGCTTCCAGCAACTCACCGGGCCACTGATGGCGAAATCCGTGGAAGATACGCTGTTCTTTCGCCATAACCTGGAGCTGGCGCTTAACGAAGTGGGGGCAGACCCGACGCCGCGCACCTTTTCGCTATCGCGTTTTCATCAGGAAATGCGCATCCGTCTTGCCCGCCAGCCTGACGCCTTACTCGGGACATCCACCCATGACACGAAGCGCGGCGAAGATGCCCGGGCACGCCTCTATACCCTGACGGAAGCGCCGGAACAGTGGGGCGAAAATCTGGCCCGCTGGCGGCAGATGAATCAAACCCACGTGCGTTTTCTGAGCGACGGTACCGCGCCGAACGCTGCCGATACCTGGATGATTTATCAGGCTCTGGCCGGCGTCTGGCCCGCCACGCTGTCACCTGACGATGTCGACGGGCTGAAATCACTCGAAGAGCGCTTCCTCGGCTTCCTGGAGAAAGCGCTGCGCGAAGCCAAACAACGCACAGACTGGATAGACAGCAACGAAAGCTATGAGAGCGTGGTGCTGAGCTATGCCCGGCATCTGCTTTCACCGGACAACACGCTGTTCCTGAAGGATTTCAGTGAGGCGATGCAGCCTTTTATCCGTGCCGGGCTGATGAACAGCCTCAGCCAGACGGTGATCAAACTTACCGCACCCGGGGTACCGGACATCTATCAGGGCTGCGAAGCGCTTAACTTTAGCCTTGTCGACCCGGATAACCGACGGGAACCGGATTTCCCCGCGCTGGTACACCACCTCAGCACGGCGGATGCCGGGGTATTTGCCCGCCCGGAATGCTGGCGAGACGGAAGCGTTAAGCAATATGTCACCGCCACGCTGTTACGGCTTCGTCCGCATTATGCCGCGCTATTCCATTACGGTGACTGGCTGCCGCTGAAGGTGAGCGGCGAGCGGGCGGAGAACCTGATTGTTTACGCACGCGTGAAAGACGAGGAGGCGCTGATTGTTGCCGTGCCGCGGCTGGTCTTCGACGTGACAACCCATGAAGCACTGTGGGCCAATACCACTATTGCTATACCCGATGCGCTGGCAGGAAAACGCTACCGGGATCTGTTCACCGGTGAAAGCCGGGTTCTGCAAGAGGCGCTGGATGTAACGTCTGAAACGGGATGCTTAATGGTTCTGCTTACCTGCGAATGATCGTGGAGAACAAAAAATGCCAAAGGATAATACGTTTGAAATTCGGGCCGGTCATGGCCAGCAGCAAGGCGCAAATTATGACGGGAAGGGGGTCAACTTTGCGCTGTTTTCAGCACATGCGGAGCGGGTTGAGCTCTGTCTGTTTGACCCTTCAGGAAAAACCGAAATCGCCCGGCTGGAGCTGCCGGAATATACCCATGAAGTGTGGCACGGCTATGTGCCGGATCTGAAGCCTGGCGCGCTGTACGGCTATCGTGTCTACGGCCCCTATGACCCGGAAAACGGGCATCGCTTCAACCCCAATAAACTGCTTATCGATCCGTATGCCCGTGAACTGGTGGGCGATATCGACTGGAACGACGCCCATTTCGGCTATGAGCTGGGTCATGACGATCTCGACCTCAGTTTTGATACCCGCGACAGCGCGCCGTTCACGCCAAAATGCAAGGTCATCGACCCCAATGCTTTTGACTGGCAGGATGATAACCGGCCAACCATTCCGTGGCCGAATACCGTTGTGTATGAGAGCCACGTGAAGGGCTTTACCCAGCTTAACCCGGCGATTCCGCCTGAACTGCGCGGTACGTTTGAAGGGATGGGGCACAAAGCCTCGGTCGATTACATCAAAAGCCTTGGCATCACCTCGGTTGAACTGCTTCCGGTTCACTGGTTCCCGGACGATCAACACCTGCTCGACAGGGGGCTGAAAAACTTCTGGGGCTACAACACGCTCGGCTTCTTTGCGCCGGCGTCACGCTATTACGGTCCGGCGGGGATCCAGGGTTTTCGCGATATGGTGCGCGCCTATCATGACGCAGGCATCGAGGTGATCCTCGATGTTGTCTATAACCACACGGCAGAAGGCAATGAGCTCGGCCCAACGCTGTCGTTTAAGGGCATCGATAACTTCAGCTATTACCGCACCTTACCCGATCAACACCGGTATTACATTAACGACACCGGCACGGGGAATACGGTGAATACCTCCCACCCGAGAGTGCTGCAGATGGTGATGGATTCACTGCGCTACTGGGCCGAATCGATGCATATTGACGGTTTCCGTTTCGACCTCGGGACAATTCTGGGCCGTGAGCCCGAAGGCTTTGATCCGCGCGGTGGCTTTTTCGATGCCGTCACGCAGGATCCGGTGTTATCCCGTCTGAAGCTGATTGGTGAGCCCTGGGATATCGGCCCCGGCGGTTATCAGGTCGGCGGTTTCCCGCCAGGCTGGGGGGAGTGGAACGACAAATATCGCGATACCGTACGTGAGTACTGGAAGGGCGATAACGTGTCTAACGACTTCGCGGCGCGCCTGCTCGGTTCCGGTGACTTGTACGACCTGCGCGGACGCCGTCCGTGGGCCAGCATCAACTTTATTACCGCCCACGACGGCTTTACGTTGAACGACCTGGTGTCTTACAACGAAAAGCATAATGCCGACAATGGTGAAGACAATAACGACGGGCACAACGATAACCGGTCGTATAACTACGGAGAGGAAGGGCCGACAGAGAATCCGGATATTATCGCTACCCGGGAGCGGCAGAAGCGTAATTTCCTTACCACGCTGTTGTTCTCTCACGGCACGCCAATGCTGCTGGCCGGGGACGAGTTTGGCCGTACGCAAAAGGGGAACAATAACGGGTATTGCCAGGACAGCGAGATCTCCTGGATCGACTGGAAGGGGTTATCGGAAAACGACACTGCCCTGCGCGACTTTACCCGCCATCTGATTGCCCTTCGCGCGAAACAGCCGTTGCTGCGGCGTGAAAGCTGGCGCGACGGGCTTGAGATCCGCTGGTTTAACGCCGGCGGCGGCCCGCAGCAGGATGAGCAGTGGGATGAAGGTTCAACCCTCGGCGTATCCATCAGCAGACCGGACCTCAGACAGGAGCCGGGCCTCTGGCACGATGTGCTGATGCTGTTTAACCCGTTTGAAGGCACCGTGCCGTTCCAGATCCCCCAGTTTGGCGAAGGAGGCTGGGTACTGGAACTCTCCACGGCGGATGACGTTGTCCCCGGGACGGTCATCACCAAAGCCGTGGAATACCATCTGGCCGGACGAAGTATTTCGCTTTTCAGACGCCCTTAACTACAGTGATGCCGCCGCCCGCGCGGCGGTGTCATACAGGGAAGATATGGTCCGGAGCAGCTGCGCGGTGTCACCAATAGACGCTCCGGAAATCCCGCTCTCCGCATGGATATTGATCAGGCACGCTTCCCGCACGTCGCGGTATTTCATGCATAGCGCTTTCCCTTCCTTCGTCGTTGAGAAATAGAGCTCTTTTCCGGCTTTTTCACTCGTCACGTAGCCCGCCTTGACCAGCTTCTTCAGTGCATACGTCACCACATGGGTATCTTCCACGTTCAGGACAAAGCAGATGTCGGCCAGCTTTTTCTTGCGGTCGCGGTGGTTCACGTGATGCAGAAGCGAGACATCAAAAGCGCCCATATCTGGCTCACCGGCTGCGGTCATGCAGCGCACCATCCATTTGTTAAACGCGTTGCTGGTCATGATCAACGCGTACTCCAGCTCTGATAATTCCGCGCAACGTTCCGATACCAGATGGCGAGAGGACACGATACGGCCATCGGTTATATCGTCGTGATTTGATGATCCAGCACTCTTCTTTGCAGTCATAACGTTCCTTACGGGGGGTGACGTTGGCCCGGAAATGTAAACTCATCGATAAAATAAGAACATTTTATTGATAAATTGTTTACATGTTTTTGTGGTTCAGATATAGCTTTTTAGTGCAGGTTCTGCGGAGCCTGACGCAAAACACAACATCGCGCGCCGCACTGCATCCCGCTTCGCCATGATGCGAAGTATTAAAAAAATAGCCGCCGGCGCGCAACGCTCACTTTGGATAGGGTAAACGTTTATGGACGGTTCGACACTGTTGCCGCTCATCGGTATACCGGTGGTGGTTATTGGTTTTGCTCTGCGTTTCAACCCGCTACTGGTGGTTGTGGTGGCGGGGCTGGCTACCGGACTGCTGGTTGGCATGGATTTTGGGATGTTGCTGGAGACCTTTGGCGAGAAGTTCGTCAACAGTCGTTCCCTGGCGACCTTTATTCTGATCCTGCCGGTTATTGGCCTGCTGGAATATTACGGGTTGAAAGAGCGGGCGCAGGCGTGGGTGGCAAAGATTGCCAGCGCCACCTCGGCACGTATTCTGATGCTCTATTTTGTGGCGCGTGAAGGGACGGCCGCGCTGGGATTGATGTCGCTGGGTGGGCATGCTCAGACCGTTCGTCCGCTGCTGGCACCGATGGCCGAAGGCGCAGCGCTCAATGAGTATGGCGAACTGCCGCAACATATCCGGGACAAGATCAAAGCGCATGCCGCGGCGTGCGACAACATCGCGGTTTTCTTTGGCGAAGATATTTTTATCGCGTTTGGCGCGGTGCTGCTGATCGACGCTTTCCTGAAAGAGAATGGGATACAGGGCATTGAACCGTTGCATATCGGTCTGTGGGCCATTCCGACCGCCATCGCGGCATTGATTATTCATATGACGCGCCTGTTGCGTCTGGATGCCAGCATCCGTCGTGACGTTATGTCCTGGCGCGCTGAGCAGGGTACACAGGAGATCGCGCCATGATGACCCTGATCACCATTAACCGCGTGTATTACCTGATCGGCTTTGTCGTGATGCTGCTGGTCGTGATGACCCTGCGCGATCGCGCGAATCCTAAACGTTTTACCACCGCGCTATTCTGGTTCCTGTTCGGCGGGATCTTCCTGTTTGGCGACCTGATGGTGCAGGAGCTGGGCAAATCCCTTGCTTATCGAATTATCGGCGGCTGCGTCATTGTGATTGCTCTGCTGGCGGGCTTTGGTCTGGTCGGGAAGGGGCATTATAAAATGGCTACCGATGCCGAGCGCGAAGCCTCGTCAACGCGGCTGAAAAACTGGCTTTTCCTGCCTGCGCTGATGATCCCGGTGGTTACGGTGATCGGGACATTATTCCTGAAAGGGGTGTCGATAGGGGGCGTATTCCTTCTTGACCAGAAACAGCTCACGCTGGCGGCACTGTGCGTCGCCTGTGTGGCGGCGATCCTGACCGGCTGGTGGCTGACAAAAGGCACGCCATTGCAAGCTATTCGCCAGTCCCGGCGCCTGGTCGACACCATTGGCTGGGCGGTGATTTTGCCACAGATGCTGGCCATGCTGGGTGGGGTGTTTGTGGTGGCGAACACCGGCGAGTCAGTCCAGAAGGTCGTAAGCCTGTTTGTGAACCCCGATAGCCGGTTCATGCTGGTGGTGATTTACTGCGTGGGCATGGCGCTTTTCACCATGATCATGGGCAACGCCTTCGCGGCATTCCCGGTGCTCAGCGCCGGTATTGCCTTGCCGTTCCTGATTAACGTTCATCATGGTAACCCGGCACCGCTGCTGGCGATTGGCATGTACGCGGGCTATTGCGGCACGCTGATGACGCCGATGGCGGCCAACTTTAATATCGTTCCGGCCGCGCTGCTGGAGCTTAAAGATAAGTACCAGGTGATCAAGATCCAGATCCCAACGGCGTTAACCCTGCTGGTGGTCAACGTGTTCTTAATGTATTTCCTCGTTTTTCGCTAAGCGCGGCAACGATCTAAGGAGCTGATATGGAATTAACGCAACACCAGGCCGACGCGTTTGCCCGCATGCCTTTGACCTATTTACGCCAGGAATATCCGAACCACATTATGCACCTGCTTAATGATGATGGTGATGTCCTGCCACCCCGCGAACTGCACCCCATTTTTTATGGCTGCTTCGACTGGCACTCGGCGGTGCACGGCTACTGGCTGCTGCTGCGCTGCGTGCGGCTTTACCCTGAACTGTCGTGCCGGGATGAAATTGTCGCCCTGTTTGATGAACACATCACGCAGGAGAAGGTGGCGAAAGAGCTGGCCTATTTCAAGGCACCGTTTCGCGCCTCGTTCGAGCGCCCTTATGGCTACGGCTGGCTTCTGGCGCTGACGCAGGAGCTGAAGCAATCCGCGTTACCTCAGGCCGCCAGCTGGTATCAGACACTGCAGCCGTTAACGCAGGACATTCGCGACAGGCTGGTGGATTACCTCAGCAAGCTCACCTATCCGATCCGTGTCGGTACGCATTACAACACCGCTTTTGCCCTGGCGCTGGGGATTGATTACGCCCGTGCAGTGCAGGATAACGCCCTTGAACAGGCTATTCTGACGGCGGCGACGCGCTTTTATCTGGCTGACACGCATTACCCGGCTCACTATGAACCGGGTGGTGATGAGTATATTTCCGGCGCGCTGACGGAAGCGCTGTTGATGAGTAAGGTGGCGGAGCATTTCCCGACGTGGTTTGACGCCTTTCTTCCTGATGTGGGGGCTGTTTCGGCCCTGATGCACCCGGCAGAGGTGAGCGATCGTACCGACCCGAAAATTGCCCATCTGGATGGGTTAAACCTCAGCCGCGCCTGGTGCATGAAGCATATTGCCCGCGCGTTGCCGGATAACCATCCGGGACAACAGGCGCTGCGCGAGGCAGTCAACCGACATCTGGCGGCAAGCGTCGAGCATGTGGTGGGCAGCCACTACAGCGGTGGACACTGGCTGGCGAGTTTTGCGCTGCTGGCGCTGGAGTAAATCACAGGTGCAGCGCGTAGTGCGCTGCACCGTGTTTATGCCGTAGCCTGACGCGTGGCGCGCAG
This sequence comes from Enterobacter sp. WPR_3_1, assembly GCF_003635055.1. NCBI lineage: Bacteria > Pseudomonadati > Pseudomonadota > Gammaproteobacteria > Enterobacterales > Enterobacteriaceae > Enterobacter > Enterobacter sp. WPR_3_1. The sequence continues at coordinate 1,164,606 of NZ_RBXU01000008.1, forward strand.
CCGGCTCACGCTAAACACGACAGAAACCGCTGAAGCAATGACCGCAATCCACAGTGAATAATGAACGGCCCGATCGTCAAAGGCCGGTTGATTCTGCGTTGTGGCCAGCAGAACGCCGACCACGGCAGCCCCCAGGCATTGTCCAAACGTCCGCACGATAGCCAGTACGCCGGATGCGTAGCTGGCATACTCCCGCACCACGTTAGAGAGCATTTCCCGGTTATTGGGACTCTGGAAACAGCCAAAACCAATCCCGCACACCAGGCTTCGCAGGCAGATATTCCATGCGGAAGGGCTGGCGGGCAGTGTCGCGAGCAGGATCAATCCCACCACAAACACGATAAGCCCAAGGGTAGATATCAGCGGGGCTGAGATTGTGTCTGCCCAGCGACCCGCATGCGGTGCGATCAGTACGATGCCTATCGGCCAGGGCGTGAACAGCAGCGCGGAGAACACCGGACTGTAGCCATATACGCTCTGAAACAGGAACGGCAGGGCGATAAAGGTGATGCCCTGGCTCACAAACGAGGCCAGCGACGTGAGCGCGGCAAGCGTAAAGCGTCCGTTGTGGAAAATAACGGGAGGCAGTATGGGGCTTCGGGTGCGGCGAATATGCCAGACAAAGGTGATGGCGCTAATCGTGGCGAGCAGCGCCCAGTTGATGGCCTCGTGGCTGATGTGGTGCGAAGCATGCTGGAAACTGTTGGCCGTCATGATCATCGCCCCCAACAGGACCGCGGAGAGCAGTGCCCCCGGGGCATCGAACGGAGAGGGATCTGAAGCCGGCTGTCGAGGTAAGGCCTTCCAGGCCAACAGCAGGGCAATCGTTCCGGGAACAAGGTTAATGGCGAATAACCACTGCCAGCGCAGTACGTCCAGGATCGTCCCGCCCAGTACGGGGGCAATGGCCGTGCTGGAGGCGATCAGCAGGGCGTGCAGTCCCAGAATGCGGCCAAGCAGTCGACCGGGAAAGACGGCGCGCAGTATCGCCGGGGCAATACTCAGTGTGGCCGCCCCGCCAATCCCCTGCAATATCCGCATCCCGATCAGCATGTCCGGGGTGCGGGCCAGCGCGCAGCCGAGCGAGGTGAGTGTAAAGACGGCAAGTCCGGTCAGAAACACCGGGCGGTAGCCAACCCGGGCCGCCAGGGCAGCGAAGATGGCCAGAGTCATGGCCGCGGACAACAGATACCCATTGGCGAACCAGACGGCCACATTCGCGGGCACCTGCATCGCGCTGGCCATCGAAGGCAAGGCGATGTTGATCATGGTGCCATCAAAAACGCCCATCAGCGTGGTGGTCATTACCGCGGCCATCACCCGGGCGCGTTCATGGCCGGGCAATCCTTCGTCGCCGGGCTGGTTTGAAAATAGCGTCATCGTCGTAACTCCGGAAAGAATGTTGATGACGAAACTATAATCATGGGATATACAAGGCGGAAGACGCAGCAGTTGCACTGTTCAGTTGCATACAACGCCTTATCTGAGGATGCATCATGTCCGATCCAGATTTTAATTTGCTTGTCGCCCTCGACGTCCTGCTGGCCGAAGCCAGCGTGGCGGGCGCGGCGCGGCGTTTAAACCTGAGTACGTCAGCCATGAGCCGTACCCTGAGCCGGCTGCGAGAGGTGACCGGCGACCCGATCCTGGTGCGGGCAGGGCGTAATATGGTGCTGACGCCCTGGGCCGAGGCCACCCGGGAGCGAGCCCGAGGGGCCGTGTATGAGGCAAGAGCCGTACTGCAGCCCTCCACTGAAACGCTGAAGGTGGAAAACCTCGAGCGGCTGTTCACCATCAGAGCCAATGATGGTTTTGTGGTCGCATTTGGCCCATTGCTGATTGCCGCCGTGGCCGAAGCTGCGCCCGATGTGTGTATTCGGTTCTCGCCGAAGCCCGAGAAAACGTCACGCTATCTGCGGGAAGGGCTGGTTGACCTGGAAATTGGCGTGCAGAGCAACATGGGACCTGAAATACGCCTGCAGCGATTATTTCAGGATCGGTTCATTGCCGCGGTACGTAAGGGACATCCGCTGGCGGCACAACCCACGGTCAGCCTTCACGATTATGTTTCCTGGGGCCACGTGGTTGCCGCACCCGACGGGTCGCTACACGGATTTGTCGACGATGCGCTGGCTGAAGTGGGGATGAAGCGCAAAATTGCCAGCGTCGTGCCCGGTTTTCCGACGGCGCTATCCGTGGCGCTGGCGTCCGATCTGATCGCCATGGTTCCGGCATTGTATCTGCTGAACCAGCCGATGGCGCAGAGTGTGCATGTCTTTGAACTGCCGTTTAAAACCCGAACCATAACGGTTTCGCAGATGTGGCACCCGCGAATGGAAAGGGATCCGGGGCACCGCTGGCTGAGAGAGAAAGTGCTGGACGTGTGTTGGGCTGTACAGCAACCACTCAGTGCTGAGTAACCCGCTTAGGCACGGACAAGATAAAGCGTGTCGACTGAGCATCCGATTCGACGCGGACTTTGCCATGATGCGCGGTGACAATTGACTTCACAATGGCAAGACCAATCCCACTGCCTTCGCCTTTTCGCTGCCTTGAAGGATCCACCCGGTAAAAACGGTCAAACAGCCTGGGTAGATGTTCTTGCGGGACAGGTTTCCCGGGGTTGGCAATCATCAGCTCAAAATCGTTTTCCCGTTCGGCGATTGAGACGGTCACCGTCTTGCCTTCCGGCGTATAGCGCAGGCCATTGGATAACAGGTTGTTGATTGCGCGTCTGAACATCTGCGGATCGCCTTCGATCAGGCAGGGCATCCCGTGAAACGTCAACGTGATATGACGTTCTTCCGCCCAGGCCTCGAAGAAATCAAAGACTTTAATGACCTCCGCGCTTAAATCAAACATCACCCTGTCCGGGATCAGCTGATTATTATCCGCCTGCGCCAGGAACAGCATATCGCTGACCATCCGGGTCATCCGGTTATACTCTTCAAGGCTGGAGTAGAGGATATCTTCCAGCTCTTTCGGCGTCCGGTTCTGGCTGAGTGCGATTTCAGTCTGGGTCACCAGATTGGTGATGGGGGTTCTGATTTCGTGGGCGATATCGGCAGAAAAATTCGCCTGGCGGGTGAACACATCTTCAATCTTTTCAATCATATGATTGAACGAAATCACCAGTTGCTCCAGTTCAACCGGAACGCGCGACGGTTCCAGCCTCGCATCGAGATTTTCAGAGGTGATATTTTTAATGGCATTGCTGACGTTACGCAGCGGCAGGTGTCCCTGACGGACCGCGATTCGAATGATAAGAATAATCAGCAGGCTGATCACCACGGCAATCGCAATCAGGTTCTTTTTCAGCGCATCGAGGTAATGGAGGTGGAAATTAATTGAAAGCCCGATCAGCATAACGTAATTCTGCGCTTTTCCCTGCAGCGTTGCCGTGCCTGACGAGGCGATAATCCGGTACGTGTCACTTTTCATCTCAGCGCCGGAATGACTTTGCCGGGTGGAGTCATCCACCGTCCAGAGAAACACATCCCGTGCCCGGCTGTGCGTGCTGAACGCCGCCGTGTTCACGGCAGGGCGTAACGCTGCCCCCTGCGCCGTACTGAACAACACCTCCCCACGCGCGTCGAGAAGCAGAACCGCAACGTTACGATAGCTGGCAATTGACTCTTTGATTTTACTGATTTTCTTCTCGTCCGGATCTGCCGGGGACTGCAGGATACGGTGCATCGCGGTACTGATTTGCTGCAGATCGTTGATATCCTGCTCGGCGAAATGCTTTTCAACGGAGTGCAGCATAAACCAGGTGAAGGCGAAAAATGCCAGTATCGTGGAGAGGCTGATAAAAAACGTCAGCCTCAGGGCTAGTGAAAAAGGGCGTCCGGGTAATTTAACGCGCATCCGGTGCCTCCAGCATGTACCCCACGCCGCGGACCGTCTGGATCAGCTTCGGCTCAAAATCATTGTCTATTTTCGCGCGAAGCCGTTTGACGGCGACATCAATCGCGTTGGTGTCGCTGTCAAAATTCATGTCCCAGACCTGGGATGCAATCAGGGAGCGGGGCAGCACTTCCCCCTGGTGTCGCATAAAAAACTCCAGCAGGCTGAACTCTTTGCTGGTCAGCAGGATGCGGTTCCCCGCGCGGCTCACCTTTCTGGACACGAGATCAATCATCAGATCAGCCACCTGAAACTGGCTTTCCGTGATCACCGTATTGCCCCGTCGCAGAAGCGTCCTGACGCGGGCGAGAAGCTCCGCAAAGGCAAAGGGTTTGATCAGGTAATCATCCGCGCCCAGTTCAAGACCCTTCACCCGGTGTTCAATAGTGCCAAGGGCTGAGAGTAACAGAACCGGCATTCCCTTCCCGGCAGAACGTAGCATGCGGGTGATATCCCAGCCGTTCACGTCGGGAAGCATGATATCCAGAATCAGGAGGTCATACTCGGCGGTCATGGCGAGATGATATCCGGTCAGGCCATTGTCAGCATGGTCCACCACAAACCCCGCCTCAGTCAGCCCCTTGCTGAGGTACTCCCCGGTTTTTATCTCGTCTTCAACGATCAGTATTTTCATCTTGCTCCCCTGACTGGCTGCTCTGGACATTCTAGAGAGCCTCAAACCGTTATCAATGACTTACGTTAAGAATGACAACATTGTCATTATCCTGTCACCAGGCAAACAGGAAGCACGCTGTAGAGTAACCCTGGTAATACTCTGGACTTCATTTGAAACATTTACCAGGCCTGCCTGGACGAGAAGCGTGATGTGCACATTAAAACGACTTAGCATTAGCACAATATTTTTCCTGGCAGGCTGCGTCTCGCTGGCACCAGAATATGCGCGTCCGCCAGCACCGGTTCCGCAGCAGTTCTCGTTATCCCGCAATAGCCTCACGCCGGTGGTAGCGGGGTATCACGACAGCGGATGGCGTAACTTTTTTGCCGATCCTCAGGTCGCAGCACTGATCGCCGAAGCCCTGAATAACAACCGTGATTTAAAAATGGCCGCCCTCAAGGTTGAAGAAGCGCGCGCGCAGTTCAACGTGACGGATGCCGACCGGTATCCACAGGTAAATGCCTCGTCAGGTGTGACCTACAGCGGCGGGCTGAAAACGGACAAGCCGACCACACAGCAGTACGACGCAGGGTTGAACCTCAGTTACGAACTCGATTTCTTCGGCAAACTCAGGAATATGAGTGATGCTGACAGACAGAACTATTTTGCCAGCGAGGAGGCCCGCCGTGCCGTGCATATCCTGCTCGTCTCCAGCGTGTCGCAGAGCTATTTCAGCCAGCAGCTGGCCTACAAACAACGTCGTATTGCCCGCGATACGCTAAAAAATTATCAACAATCCTGGGCTTTTGTTGAACAACAGCTGGTAACGGGCAGCACCAACGTTCTGGCACTTGAACAGGCCCGGGGGCAGATTGAAAGTACCCGTGCAGAAATAGCGAAAAGAGAAGGCGAGCTGGCTCAGGCCAATAATGCCCTGCAGCAGGTTCTGGGAACCTATCGCGCGCTGCCGGCAGAGAAAGGAGGCAGCGTCGATGAGATTACCCCCGTCAAACTGCCGCCTCGTCTGCCGTCAGAAATATTGCTTCAGCGCCCGGACATTATGGAAGCGGAGTATCAGTTGAAAGCGGCTGATGCCAATATTGGCGCGGCGCGTGCCGCCTTTTTCCCGTCCATTACGCTAACCAGCGGGCTTTCAGCAAGCAGTACGGAATTATCCAGCCTCTTCACCGCAGGAAGCGGGATGTGGAATTTTATTCCGAAAATTGACATTCCTGTTTTTAATGCCGGAAGGAATAAAGCCAATCTCAAACTGGCTGAAATTCGCCAGCAGCAGTCAATCGTCAATTACGAACAAAAAATTCAGGCGGCTTTTAAACAGGTCGCCGACGCGCTCGCATTGCGGGACAGCATCAGTCAGCAACTCGACGCCCAGCAGCGTTATCTTGATTCGCTACATATCACCCTGCAGCGAGCCAGAGGTTTATATTCCAGTGGCGCGGTCAGTTACATTGAAGTGCTCGATGCTGAACGTTCTCTTTTTGCAACACAACAAACCATTCTCGACCTTATCTATTCCCGACAGGTGAATGAAATTAACTTATTCACCGCGCTGGGTGGCGGTTGGGTTGAGTAATTCTTTTTAATTACTCCATCAGGAAATCAAAAAATGAACAGTTTATTTAACGCGGTCGTACTGGGCGCACTCTCCGTTATATTTTCTGCAGGCCTGCATGCTGAAACACATCAGCACGGGGAGATGAGCACAGCAGCACAAGCCACGCCAGAGCAGGTTATCGCGGGAACCGGCGTGGTGAAAGCGGTTGATCTGAGCACTAAAAAAATCACTATCGCGCATGATGCTATTCCAGCGATTGGCTGGCCCGCCATGACCATGCGTTTCACCTTTGTCCAGGCAGACGAAACTATTCTCGTCTTAAAAGCCGGCAGCCACGTTAATTTTACGTTTGTTCAGCAGGGCAATATCTCTTTACTTAAGAGCATTAAATAGCGAGAAAAAGCATGGCCTCTTTAAGAATAAAGTTTGCTGCCGTCACCCTCGGCAGCCTTATTGCAGGAGGGCTGATTTCAGTTATCGCCTGGCAGTCTGTGCATCCCGCAGAAAAAACAGAACAGACCACGACGGAGAGAAAGGTACTTTTCTGGTATGACCCGATGAAGCCGGATACCCGGTTTGATAAACCCGGCAAGTCTCCGTTTATGGATATGGATCTGGTGCCGAAATATGCCGATGAAAATGACGAAAAAAGCAGTGAGGGTATTCGTATTGATCCGACGCAGGTTCAGAACCTGGGACTCAAAACGCAGAAAGTGACGCGGGGAGCGCTGAATTACGCCCAGACCATACCGGCCAACGTCAGTTATAACGAATATCAGTTTGTCATTGTGCAGGCGCGTTCTGAGGGTTTCGTTGAGAGAGTGTACCCACTGACCGTGGGCGATCATGTTAAAAAAGGGACACCGCTTATCGATATCACCATTCCGGAATGGGTGGAAGCGCAAAGCGAGTTCCTGTTGTTATCGGGTACCGGCGGAACCCCTACCCAGATAAAAGGTGTTCTGGAGCGACTACGTCTTGCCGGCATGCCGGAAGAGGATGTTCAACGACTGCGTGCGACCCGGAGTATCCAGACCCGTTTTACTATCAAGGCCCCCATAGATGGCGTGATTACGGCGTTTAACCTGCGCACGGGCATGAACATTACCAAGGATAACGTGGTGGCACAGATTCAGGGGATGGATCCGGTCTGGATCAGTGCGGCCGTGCCGGAATCCATTGCGTATCTTCTCAAAGACAGCTCGCAGTTTGAAATTTCAGTGCCCGCGTATCCGGATAAATCGTTTGCCGTTGAAAAATGGAACATTCTCCCCAGCGTGGATCAAACTACCCGCACGCTGCAGGTCCGTCTGCAGGTCTCCAACCAAGACGAAAGCCTGAAACCCGGCATGAACGCCTACCTGAAACTGAACGCCAGTAGCCAGGAGATGCTGCTGATCCCATCCCAGGCCGTGATTGATACGGGCAAAGAACAGCGGGTGATTGTGGTCGATGCGGAAGGGCGTTTTGTGCCGAAAAGCATTCATGTTCTGCATGAATCTCAGCAACAGTCCGCGATTGGCAGCGGACTGAACGAAGGCGATGCTGTCGTGGTCAGCGGTCTGTTCCTGATTGACTCCGAAGCCAATATTAGCGGTGCGCTGGAGCGCATGCGTCATCCTGAAAAAACTGACGACGCGCATTCGGGCCATTAAGGAGACGATGATGATTGAATGGATTATCCGGCGCTCCGTCGCCAACCGTTTCCTGGTGATGATGGGCGCTTTGTTTCTCAGCGTCTGGGGAACATGGACTATCATCAATACCCCTGTCGATGCATTGCCCGATCTGTCTGATGTGCAGGTGATCATTAAAACCAGCTATCCCGGTCAGGCTCCGCAGATTGTTGAAAATCAGGTCACGTATCCGCTCACGACAACCATGCTGTCGGTACCCGGCGCAAAGACCGTGCGTGGTTTTTCCCAGTTTGGCGACTCCTATGTGTACGTCATTTTTGAAGACGGTACTGACCTGTACTGGGCCCGCTCGCGCGTTCTGGAATACCTGAACCAGGTTCAGGGCAAATTGCCTGCCGGTGTAAGCTCAGGAATAGGACCAGATGCCACCGGTGTCGGCTGGATATTTGAATATGCCCTGGTGGATCACAGCGGAAAACACGATCTTGCAGAACTGCGTTCCCTTCAGGACTGGTTCCTGAAATTCGAGCTGAAAACCATCCCTAACGTCGCGGAGGTTGCGTCAGTAGGCGGCGTGGTTAAGCAGTATCAAATTCAGGTTAACCCGTTGAAGCTGGCGCAGTACGGTGTCACGCTGCCCGACGTTAAACAGGCTCTCGAATCATCTAACCAGGAAGCAGGGGGATCATCCATTGAAATGGCGGAAGCGGAGTACATGGTCCGCGCCAGCGGTTACCTTCAGTCCATTGATGATTTCAATAATATCGTCCTGAAAACGGGCGAGAACGGCGTGCCGGTTTATCTGCGCGATGTGGCCCGCGTGCAAACGGGCCCGGAAATGCGGCGTGGCATTGCAGAACTTAACGGCCAGGGCGAAGTTGCTGGTGGCGTCGTGATCCTGCGCTCGGGGAAAAACGCACGTGAAGTTATTACCGCAGTGAAAGACAAACTGGAGACGCTGAAAGCCAGCCTGCCAGAGGGTGTCGAGGTGGTGACCACCTACGATCGCAGCCAGTTAATTGACCGCGCCATTGATAACCTGAGTAACAAACTCCTTGAAGAGTTTATCGTGGTGGCCATCGTCTGTGCGCTGTTCCTCTGGCATATCCGCTCTGCGCTGGTGGCGATCGTTTCTCTGCCGCTTGGCCTGTGCATTGCCTTTATCGTCATGCATTTCCAGGGGCTAAACGCCAATATTATGTCTCTGGGCGGGATTGCCATTGCCGTGGGGGCGATGGTGGATGCCGCCATTGTGATGATTGAAAATGCGCATAAACAGCTGGAAGAGTGGGATCATCAACACCCTGAGGAGCAGATAGACAACGCAACCCGCTGGAAGGTCATTACCGATGCGTCCGTTGAAGTGGGCCCGGCGCTGTTTATCAGCCTGCTGATCATCACCTTGTCGTTCATCCCCATTTTCACGCTTGAGGGACAGGAAGGGCGCCTGTTTGGGCCGCTGGCCTTCACGAAGACGTATGCCATGGCGGGCGCGGCCGCGCTGGCAATCATCGTCATTCCTATACTGATGGGGTTCTGGATCAGAGGGAAAATCCCCGCGGAGACCAGCAACCCGCTGAACCGACTGCTGATTAATGCCTATCATCCGTTATTGCTTCGCGTGCTCCACTGGCCGAAAACGACCTTGCTGATTGCGGCGTTAACTATTTTTACGGTCATATGGCCGCTGAGTCAGGTCGGGGGGGAATTTCTGCCAAAGATCAATGAGGGCGATCTGCTGTACATGCCTTCAACGTTACCTGGCGTATCGCCGGCAGAGGCTGCCGCGCTCTTGCAGACGACAGACAAATTAATCAAAACCGTCCCTGAAGTGGCCTCCGTATTTGGTAAGACCGGTAAGGCTGAAACGGCGACCGACTCCGCGCCACTGGAAATGGTCGAAACCACCCTTCAGCTCAAACCAGAAGATCAGTGGCGACCAGGAATGACGATTGACAAGATCGTTGATGAGCTGGATAAGACCGTGCGTTTACCCGGCCTGGCTAACCTCTGGGTACCGCCGATCCGTAACCGTATAGATATGCTCTCCACCGGCATTAAAAGCCCAATCGGTATCAAGGTGTCTGGCACCGTTTTGTCTGATATTGATGCCACTGCACAACGTATCGAAGCGGTGGCTAAAACCGTGCCGGGCGTGGTTTCAGCCCTGGCAGAACGTCTGGAAGGCGGACGCTACATCGATGTGGATATCAACCGGGAGAAAGCCTCCCGATACGGAATGACGGTGGGTGATGTGCAGCTGTTTGTCTCATCAGCCATCGGTGGCGCAACAACCGGCGAGACGGTTGAGGGCGTAGCCCGTTACCCGATCAATATCCGCTACCCTCAGGATTACCGAAACAGCCCACAGGCACTGAAACAGATGCCCATTCTGACGCCCATGAAACAGCAAATTACCCTGGGCGATGTCGCTGATATTCGTGTCGTTTCCGGACCTACCATGCTGAAAACGGAAAATGCCCGTCCTGCCAGCTGGATTTATATTGATGCCCGTGGCAGGGATATGGTGTCGGTTGTGAACGACATTAAAACCGCTATCAGCCAGCACGTAAAATTAAGACCGGGCACCAGTGTCTCTTTCTCCGGACAGTTTGAATTGCTGGAACACGCCAATAAAAAACTGAAACTGATGGTGCCGATGACGGTAATGATCATATTCATTTTGTTATATCTGGCATTCCGTCGTGTTGATGAGGCACTGCTTATTCTGATGAGTCTGCCATTCGCCCTGGTCGGCGGAATTTGGTTCCTGTACTGGCAGGGCTTCCATATGTCCGTGGCGACCGGAACCGGCTTTATTGCCCTGGCCGGGGTGGCAGCAGAGTTTGGCGTGGTGATGCTGATGTACTTGCGTCATGCCATTGAAGCCCATCCGGCGCTTGCCCAGCGGGAAACCTTTACCGCGGAAGGGCTCGATGAAGCCCTTTATCAGGGGGCGGTACTCCGCGTGAGACCGAAAGCAATGACCGTAGCGGTTATCATTGCCGGTCTGTTGCCCATCCTCTGGGGAACCGGTGCGGGCTCAGAAGTCATGAGCCGGATAGCCGCGCCGATGATTGGAGGAATGATTACGGCTCCGCTGTTATCCCTGTTCATTATTCCGGCCGCCTACAAATTAATCTGGCTGCGAAGACATAAATAAACGCGCGACGATATTAAAAGGACACGCTTGAGTGTCCTTTTTTATGCGTATGGGGCAGGGCGTTATTCCCCGTATGGCCCAGTGACAGAAATGTCATCAGCCCGTCACGGGATAAACAGAGGTCGGTTTTTATAATCAATGATAATTCAGACGCCGATGCATTTATCTCTGACTTTTCATTCAGCGATATTGCAGAGCATGTAAACTTAGGAGATTCGACCATGAAAAAGATCCTGTTATCCATTGTCACCATTATGGCTGTCACCTCATCTGGCTGGGCAGCAGAAACGATCAACATGCACGACCAGGTTAATAACGCTCAGGCAACTGCGCATCAAACCATGGCTGAGATGCACAAGAAAATGCTCAAAGCTGGCCCCTGTAATACTACTCCCGAATCGGCAAAGTCTTTCTCTGCGATGAATGAGCATGAGAAGGCCGCCGTTGTGCATGAAACGGTGAACAATGGGCAGTCTTCTGTTATTCACCAGCAACAGGCAGAGAAACATCGCCGTATGAATCAGGCGAATTAACTGGCGCGTGGTGGATGTCACGGCTATACGCCCCTCGAGTGAGGGGCGTTTTCAGCATCTTTTAGAAGGTCGCAGTAAGAATGCAGCCACCGCTGAGCAGTATCATGCCGATACGGAGAAGCGCTGCAGTTGGTTTGCAGGCATGACCAGGCGAGGTTACAGCGCGCGAGAATGTTCTTCTCTCTGGCTATCGTTTTTCGCCATATCCATTAATAGTGCGATACCAATATAGTTACTCCAGTTAAATGCATTTTGAAGCACGACTACCGCATTGCCTTTTTGTTTATCGAAACCGATAAAGCTTGAGTAGCCGCCAATATAGCCTACCTGATAAGTAATTTTTTCCAGACCGATAAAGTCGGTGGTCCAGGCAATACCCTGTACACCATCGGCGCGTTGAATATCGGTATTACTGACTTCAGCAAAGACGCTATCCAATAAGCGATTGTCGGTTGTCGTCACGTGATAGCGGGCATACGCGGCCAGATCTTCGGCGTTACTGTATAAACTCGCTGCCGCTACCATGTTGTTGGAAAAATGCCAGTCGGGCGTCAGCTGCCCGCGCGGGATGAATTTGGGCTGATCGCCAGCGTGGCCAAGCGCACGCTGCGGGTATCCCTTTAACGTCTGGGGAGTAAAACTACTGTTAGCCATTTGCAGCGGTTGAAAAATATAGCGCGAGGCTAAACTCTGAATATCTTCGCCGGTTTTGTGTTTCAGGATATAGCCAATCAGGGCATAGCCGGTATTAGAGTATTGCGGCATTTTATGCTGCGGTGCATGCCAGTTGGCTAAATAGCGCAATACGTTATCGCTATCCAGTTCGCCATAAAAGTTATCGCCACTGCTTAAATAGCTGATGAATTTTCCCAGCATCGGAACATCCATATTCTGACGGGGCAGGCCAGAGGTGTGGGTCACCAGTTCCAGTAGAGTAATTTTTTGTGCATCTGCGCTTAAGGGCGTACCCGGTGGCAGCAATGTCGCCAGGTTATCGTCCCAACTCAGCCTTCCTTCGTTCACCAGACAAGCCACCACTTCCGCCGTAATCCCTTTGCTGAGCGAACCGAGGGCAAACAAGGTATTGGACCCGATCGGGTAGCGATTGGCCGCATCAGTTACGCCCCAACTGTAAAACTGCGGAGAACCGTAATTATGGATCACCGCAACCGTCACCCCGGGAACGGATTTTTGCGCCATATAGTGACGGACCACGCTATCAACGTCGCCGTCCAGCGATTTATGGGTGAGGAGTTCCTGTGTTCCTGCCGGGGAGGACATTTGCGAGAGGGTGCCACAACCGCTCAGTGACGGGATAAGAAGCAGAAGCCAGCGAAAATGTTGAGTTATGTTCTGCATACCTGTCATGTGTGGTGGTCATTAGAGCGCCCGGAATGTATCACACCGGGCCTGCGTAAACGCCATTTTTCTACGCTTTAGCCGCCAGGGGCGATTTCTGCGGTTATCCCGCCTTTATTACGCAGAAATAGTGGTTTGACAGGAATAGACGTTTTACGGGTACTCATGTGCGCCGTTTGCTTTAGATAATCCCTAAAGTGCGGCGTCTGTCTGTGGAGTTGATAATCTTCCTCACTGGCGTAAATCTCATAAAAATACCAGCGGTGGGGATCATCTACGTCTGTCGCGGCATACATGGCAAGCACGCCTTTTTCTATGTTGAGCGACTGAGCCATTTCAGGAAGGACAATGTTTTTGAATTCAGTCTGATATTCCGGCTTCACCTCAACTACCACCAGATTATTGATGGTCCGCTCATCGGGTATGATGTGTTTGTCCCCTGTAAATTGCGGCACGAGTGTGATTTTCAGCTTCCGATCAATCATATCAGGTGCTTGAGTAACAAACGCTTTGTATGGAGAGGCATCCAGATGTTTGGGGTAGGCCAACTCGCTTGCATAAAGCTCAACCATATATGCCTGACGCGCATTGTCACTGCGTTTCAGCGCGTACACGCCGCGTGTTACGGCTGCCTGATAATCAGGCGGGCTGAAACTGAGGATCGCCTGGTTAATCGCCCGGGATACATAAAATGGTGCCGAATGGATAAATTCAAATAGTTTGCCAGCGGGTTTTAGTTGCACTCGCGCATAGCGAATTATCTGAGTAATAAAATTTGCATAAATTTTACTCCCCTTCTTCTTAAGTCCCTGCGATGATTAGGGTTTTAGGGATTTCACTTAAGGAAAGACGATGAACATACGTTACCCGGTACGGAAGGCCGACGGGCGGGAGTATAAGAACTATGACGAGCTGCTGACCGACATCCGTAAAAACGCGCACGGTTGGTGGTTACTTGGCATCAGTCGTTACTGGCACGGGGGGATCCACATCGGGACGTCATCGTCTCCGGCCTCGGTGCTGGATGCAGATTCGCCGGAAAAATCGGTGCCGCTCCAGTTCATGATGGACGGCGAGGTGGTGGCATGGCGGGTTAACCGGGATTACACGGCTATCGAGTGTTACCAGGAACGCCCCCTGCGCCAGTCCGGTACCTTTGTGCTGGTCAAATCGGTTTACAAACCCGACGAGCAGGATGAATCCTCCTGGCTGACGCTCTACCAGCTTTACATGCACATCGCGCCACTGTCAGAATTTCCGAAACGCCCGCTTTACCGGGTCACGCAGAAAGGTCACGGGGTGCGGATGCGCAAACACTCCCGCCATGACGACAGCCGTGAAATCGTGCCGGACGTGCTGGCAAATAAACACGGCCACGCCAGAAGACTGATGCAGGGTGAAACGCTGGTCGTACTGCAACAAAAATCGTTTCTGCTGGAACAACAGCCGGAGCCGTTCGCCCTGGTGCAGCGTCTTCTGGACAGTAAGCCCGCAGGCGAGTTGTTCTGGGTCTCGATGCGCCCGGAATTTCTGGAGCCTGACGGCGAGTGTTACGTGTGCCTGCCTGACTGGATGCACAGCGCACTGAATCACGGTGTGTTTGATGATGTGGTGGTGCCGTCTGTTCCACTGAAAGTGACGGTGAAGGCGGGAGATTCGGTCGGGTTCCTCGGCGCTCAGGATCTGGCCGACGAAGATAATTATCCGCAGATTATCACCACGGACTATAAAGCCCATATCGAGCTGCTGAGCCTCGACGAGCATGTGCCGGATATTGTGGCCAACGTGAAGGGTATTAAAACGGGCAAACAGTTCATTAAGCTGAAGCTGAAACGGCCACTGTACCTGCGAAACGGGGAGGGCGAGGAAAGTTCCTTTGAGCAGATGAGTGCCATTACCCGCGCTGATGCAGGGAAAATTATTCCGCGTGATGCCACGTCCCCGTTTACGGATAAAACCGGGGTCACATACTTTCAGATCCGCCCGCATACGTGGATGCACCAGGACGATGTGGAACAGCTCAGCCAGCACGATTTAGCCGGGCTAAACTTTGACTGTATTGAAGCTGAACATACAACCGATTTTACCCGCACGCTGGATGAACACTGGGTTATTGATGCCCTGAAAAGCATTGATTCGCACTTTGACAGTGAAAAAGGCCCCGCATCGGCACAGGCAAAAATGTTTTATGACAGCCTGATCCACAATGCTGAAAACAGAAGACCGCCCGACCCGTATCCTGATAAATCCCAGGACGAATTGCTGTTTGGCGCACTGCATACAAACCAGATGAACATCCCGGAATATGTGCGGCGGCTGATAGTGAAACACGACAGCGACTGGCACAGTACACGCGATGATACACGCTGGTCATCGGTATTTAAGGACAGGGACGAAAGTCCGGTTGTGCAGCTGGCTAACGGGGGATTTCTGGATGCGACGCGCTGGATGGATAAGGTTCCGCCGTTCGCCAGTCAGCGGTATGTATGGCATTTTCATCCGCTTGAATTTCTGGAGATGCTTAAGCCCGCAGGCGGGAAAATCACGCTGCCAATGTTGCGGAAGATATGGACGAATAGTCGCAAGGTCAGCGACGAGGTTCTCCAGCAGGTGGCGGATGAACTAAATGATAATCTGGAACGTTGTCACCTTAATACCGAGGTTCGACTGTATCATTTTATGGCTCAGGTCTATCAGGAAACGGGAGCTACGTTCATGATTGATGAGGATTTAAATTATGCGGCAACAGCACTCCCTGGTCTCTTCAGCTATTATCGAAGACATCCTGATGAACAGCAAATTGATGGGCGAACAGGTGCACACAGAGCAAATCAGGAAGCAATTGCCAATAAAGCTTATGGCGGACGTAATGGTAATACAGAGCCTGGTGATGGATGGCGCTATAAGGGTAGGGGGATGAAACAACTCACAGGGAGATATAATTATAGAGCCTTTACTCAGTATGCTAATAAAGTTTGGGGCGATCCAGTGGATTATGAAGAGAATCCAGAGTTAATTACCGCATCAACAAAGCAAGTGGTTCGTTCAGCATTGTTCTTTTGGGATTTTTATGATGCATATAAAAAAGCTGATGGTGGTATAACAGAGAGTGCATCACATAGTGTGACGAATATAGTAAATCCGGGTACTAATACAAAAGATGCCCGATACAAAAATTTGATTACGTTTGCCGACGAAAAAATATTTATTGACATTTATTGATTCGATGTATGGGCTTACCTAATGGTAAGCCCATTTTTTATTTGTTGCGTGAGCTGTTAAAAGTAAAGAGCGACTCAAAATTATCTTGTATCGTACCATCTATGCATTTGATTTTATTGGTTTTTATGTTGTTTCCGCTGACGTAAACCCCTGTAAAGGTTTCGTCTGATGGAACATTGATGTCACTTAATGCGGAGACTGAATATGTATATTCTCCATTATGGAATGTAACAGTGTTAAAAACATAAGGTCCGGATTTGTTTCCAAGTTGAACATCTGATGAAAAAATAGTTGGAATTTTCTCGCTGAAAAGTCGAGTCTCTAGAGTTAAATCATTTTTTTTATCATTGCCATATGTGTATTTCAACGTTTCATCTGTACGTTCTATTTTTATTATTTTTTTGTTTTTTGTCATGCATTGAAAAACTAATTCTGTATTTGCAAAAGCGTTTGATGCAGAAAAAAACAAGCCAACTAAAAGAATGGTAATTGTCTTTATCACAAGCTTCTCCTTAGGGTTTCATCCGCACAAAGCGGACAATTCTCCGTATCCGTTTCATGGTGAGAACTATGTTGATGGTGATTTTGTGGCGGGAATGGATCATCTTTATTACTGGTCACTTCTTTGCCACATACGGTACAACGGTAAATTCCTGAAACAGGAACTGTGTCACCAGGATTGTACTGTGACGTCCAGCGCTCTTTGTCGCCCTCAACGCGCTGTAAAAATTGCTCTGTCTCGCTTGTAAATGCAGCCATTATTTTTCCTTTTTGAACTCAATCCATATACTCAACTATCGCCAAAGTCCCGTAATACGTGATGTAAAGGAATGAGCCAGTGTTGAAGGATCCGATAGCAGTGGAGATTATCACTCCATAGATAAGATTTCCCCGGTTGCCAGCTGACTTAACAAACACGACGTATGCTTCGTCATGCTCATTGCGCTTCTTCTCGAAAACGTGAGGTATAAAGATGGCCATCCACTTTGCATAATCTTCCGCAGTTGCATGTTAATTGTATGACAAAAGCCATGAAATCTCTACATTGAAAGTACAGCCAACCTTAAAACGGATTCAATCATAATTCCTTTTGCTTTAAGTCGAGCATGTAGTGTCGAAGGCTGAATGGGGGATT
The DNA here is from genome assembly GCF_003635055.1 of Enterobacter sp. WPR_3_1. Taxonomy (NCBI): domain Bacteria; kingdom Pseudomonadati; phylum Pseudomonadota; class Gammaproteobacteria; order Enterobacterales; family Enterobacteriaceae; genus Enterobacter; species Enterobacter sp. WPR_3_1. Next base: position 1,181,753 of record NZ_RBXU01000008.1, read on the forward strand.
TTTCGAGCCCCTCATGTACCATAGCTAGTTACTCGGCCTTGATGTAAGCATCAAGCTCCATACCCTGAATGACTTTGTCGTCTTCATTAAATTGTGGTGAACATGACGGGCAGGGTAGTTACGGTATCAACCATGAGATGAGTTCTCTGGTTGTTCCTGGATAAATGTAAGATGGAATATGCCATGAACTTAGCGATATCCCCATAATTGTTGCGTTATGAAGTTATCGTAAAGCCACAACTGAATTTTAGCAAACGACTGATTCGCCGGTAAGTTGCTGAAAGAGCGGTCCTCATGTACTTAACTTCAAACCCAGCATATTTAACATAATATACATTATGCGCACTTACATGGATTAAGGCAGAATCTGGCTTTTTGTGGTCATCCTTGTTCTGGTGTTTGACAGCCTCTAATGCACCTTATCTGCTCCGAATCCTCTAAACCTGCATAGCCATCTTCACTCACGCTGTTTATTCTCTGGCTTCTCTGCCGGCGCTGCATACCAGTTATCTTCCGTCACGACGACCGCGCCTTCTGGTTGAATCACAAAGTTTGGCGACATGATTTGTACATTAAACTCGTTAAAGACATCCTGAATATTGCTGTGCAGTTCATTGCGGGCCTCCGCCAGTGACTGCCCGGCACGCAGCTTCACCTGAAGTTCATAAGCAATATACCAGTCCATCAAACTCAATTGTCTTACCAGCGGCTGTTGTGACTGATCGATACATTTCGCCCGTCTGGCGGCAATCTCCAGCATGGCATGAACTTGCCGCCATGGCGTGTCGTATCCGATAGTGACACCTGTCGTCAGGTTCACGCCACCATCTGGATTTTGCGCGCTGAGATTAGTGATTTTGCCGCTGACTACGACAGCATTCGGTACGGTTACAACGTAATTCTCCCGCGTAATGATTTTCGTCGCGAGCATACCTATCTCGGTGACCAACCCTTCGTTATCCGCGACCCGAATGATGTCGCCTTTTCTCAAGGCTCGCGAGTAAATCAGTACCAGGCCACTCATGGCATGGTTCATCACCCCGGCAGATCCCAGGGTCAACATTAGCCCAAAGAATACACTGATACCTTTAAAGGCCAGTGAATTGGCCCCGGGTAAAAACGGGTATGCTGCAGAAAGAGCAAATAACCATACCACCACAGAAATTAACTTCCGCGTCGCGCCGACGGTTTCAGGATGGATCCCGGGAAGGTGTAAACGCCCTGCTTCTACCTGATTTAACAAGACTTTAAGGAGTTTTAGAATGAAGGCTGTGATAAGAAAAATAATCAGGACGATCAAAATGCCCGGCATAGCCGAGACAATGGACAGTGCGATATCCCGCAGAACACGCATGGTCCAGTCACCCAGCGATGACCCCCAAACGCGCGTCCAGGGAAACAGACTGAATGACCAACTTAGCCAGATATAAAGACCGAGAATACCCAGAATAATCATCAGCAAAGCATACAAACGAGTCTCAATCGCGCCGACAAACCTGCGCCAGCGTTGTGGAATGATACTGTGGTTCTCAAGAATGCGGCCTCGGTAAAAACGCCATGACCGCCAGGCACCGTACCAGAAAACAAACAGTGCCAGCACCCCTGCGGCCGTTTTGCCTGCCGATAATGCCAGCCACCCGGCGTCATATTGATCGCGAAGCGCCGTACGTTGTGCCTCCATTCGGGTCAGCACACGTTGAGCAGCCTCATCAAGCGTCAGGTCGTCACCCTCATCGAGATCGGCTTGTGCCAGTAACATCACCGGCTTGCCGTTCATCACAATCAGTCTTCCCGGTTGGTTGTAACGGGTAACCGGAATAATTTTCAGGGGCTCCCGAACATCCTGTTGAGAGAAATTGCGCAGCGTATTACGAATGCGCAAAACTCGCTCTTCAGGCGTGGTCAGACCGAATTTTGCCTGCAGCATAACAATGGGCTGATGGAAAATATAAACCGTTCTGGCGCGCTCCCGATCTGTCGGCTCCTGGCGCGGCTCTGCGGCTACGCTGAGAAAGGAGATTACCGAGAGCAAGCATGACACTGTAACGAGCAGGATCCTCTTCATTTCCACCCCCTGAAACGCAAGATTATTGTTATTTTTCAATACGCCCAGAGAATGGCTGATCTCTGCTTTTTGAGCATAGACCAGCTCTACTCTTCTGCAACTGTCTTAAAAAACTCACAATGCACAATATTGCTTGAAATTGCACGAAACTACCGATTAATATGAAGAGAGAAACAAAAGATGCACAAACGTGCAAACTCATGCATTTTTACTTACTGAGGTTGATATGACACAACAGTTGATTTTAATCGCCGGCCCCTATCGTAGCGGCACCGATGGCGTGCAGGCGCGCATTGATGAAAACCTTGCTCGTCTTGAAAATGCGGCGTTAGCCGTCTATCAACGTGGCCACGTTCCGGTTATTGGCGAATGGCTGGCCTTACCGTTGGCAAAAGCGGCTGGCTCGAAATCGATGGGTGATGAAATCAGTGAAGCAATGCTGTATCCCGTCGCGCACCGACTCATTGCGAAATGTGATGCTATCTACCGGATTGCCGGCGCGTCCAAAGGGGCCGATATGGACATTGAGGTGGCGCAAACGCTGGGGCTTAAGATTTACACTACGCTTGAGGATATCCCTCAGGTTTGATGTTGCCTGCCAGCCTGTCGGCTTACCGACAGGCCGGATCATAAAGGCTTTTCGCGTGGGTTATGCCTTTTCCGGTTCAGAGGTCATCACCACGGAAACCCCCTTTTCTTTTACCGCGTTAATCCAGGCGCTATCGGTATCGTCTTCAACGACAATCGTGTTCACCAGCGACAGATCGCCAATCACAAAAGATGACGCGGTATTGATTTTTTCGGGGGAAGCCAGCACAACCGTTTCGGCGGCTCTGCCGGAAAATGCACGTTTGATACTCGCCTCTTCAAAATCACCGGTCGTCAGGCCCGCATCAGGATGGATACCAGTCACTCCCATAAAGAACAGGTCCGCATGGATTTTTTCGATGCCTTCGATAGCAGCCGCGCCGACCGCAACAATAGAGTGTTTATACAGACGGCCACCGATCAGGATAACCTCAATGGAGGGATGTTCGACAAGTCCCAGCGCAATGCCTGGGCTGTGCGTGACCACGGTTATCTTCAAATCAGGAGGCAGAAACGTAATCAGCTCTGACGTGGTCGTGCCGCCGTCAATGATCACCACCTGGCCGTCAGAAATCAGCTGCGCACCTTTACGGGCGACATTTTTCTTGGCATCCATCTTTACCGATTTACGCTCAGCAAACGGGGCAATGGCCGAGGATGACGGCAGCGCCCCGCCGTGAACACGCTGTAAACGCCCTTCTGCCGCCAGCTCGCGTAAATCGCGCCGAATGGTGTCTTCAGACACCGCGAAGAGCGTGCTGAGCGCTTTCGACTGGACCTGACCTTCAGCCTTGAGCTTTTCAAGGATCAATTGTTTTCGCTGCGTTGTGAGCATAAGGAATTCCTGATATTGCACGTTTAATCTTGAAACTGCACGACCATGCTGTTTATGATAATTACTCTACGTAAGGAGGAACAAACGTGCAATCAAAACGTGCAGATGTACGCATCATAGAAAGTGAAACACTGTCTGATAACTGGTACATCCTGAAAAAATATACCTTTGATCTACAGCGACGCGATGGCGAATGGCAGCGGCAAAATCGCGAAGTTTACGACCGGGGAAACGGAGCCACCATCCTGCTTTATAACCGGGATAAAAAGACGGTGATCCTGACCCGCCAGTTCCGCTTCCCTGTCTTTATTAACGGGCACGAAGATGACCTTATTGAAGCTGCTGCGGGCTTGCTCGATAACATGGATCCGGAAAGCCGGATTAAAGCAGAAGCGGAAGAAGAGACCGGCTATAGCGTTTCCCGCGTTGAGAAAATTTTTGAAGCTTACATGAGCCCGGGCTCCGTCACTGAAAAACTCTATTTTTATCTCGCCGAATACCAGCCGAAAGACAGAACCAGTGAAGGCGGTGGACTCAAAACGGAGGGTGAGGATATCGACGTACTGGAAATGACGCTGGAAGAGGCACTGCGCGGCATTGAAACGGGCAGGATTGTCGACGGGAAAACCATCATGCTGCTTTATCATGTTGCCCTGAAAGGCATTCTGTAATTGCCGCAGGACAGACACCTGCCGCAGTGCAGGTGTCTGCGTGTGCTATTCTTGCTGAAGTATGCACAACGGAGATGCAAAGATGGCTGACTGGAACCCTTCCCTGTACCTGCGATACGGAGCCGAACGTACGCGGCCCGCCGCTGAATTGCTCGCCAGAATTCCCCTGGATGACGTGTCATCCATCGTCGATCTGGGCTGCGGGCCTGGAAACAGTACGGCGCTGTTAAAACATCGCTGGCCTTCAGCGCACGTCACAGGGGTCGATAACTCACCTGCGATGCTCGACGAAGCCCGCAGCGCCTTACCGGATTGCCACTTTGTTGAGGCCGATATCCGCCAGTTTAAGCCTGGCCAGCCGCTGAGCCTGATTTACGCCAATGCCGCGTTGCAGTGGGTGCCCGACCACTACGATCTCCTGCCGCACCTGGTCTCTCTGCTCACGTTAAATGGGGTACTGGCCATTCAGATGCCTGACAACTGGCTTGAGCCCACTCATGTGGCGATGCGTGAAGTTGCCTGGGAACAAGGTTATCCTGACCGGGGTCGTGAAGCCTTGCCCGGCGTGCATGCCTATTACGACATTCTGACAGACGCCGGTTGTGATGTGGATATCTGGCGGACAACCTATTTCCATAAAATGAGCTCTCACCAGGCCATCATTGACTGGGTAAGCGCGACCGGTTTACGTCCGTGGCTGCAGGAGCTTAATGAGAGCGAGCAGAAACGTTTTCTCAAGCGCTACCATGAAATGCTGGAAGAGCAGTATCCGCTCCAGGAAAACGGGCAGATACTGCTGGCTTTTCCACGGTTGTTTATCATTGCTCAACGTCAGCCCTGAGCAACGTTATGAGCGGGCCTCTTTAAGCAGTTGCTGGATAACTTTTTCCTGTTCTTCATAGTTACCTTCGCCAAAAGAGGTATAACGTAACTGCCCTTTGGCATCGAAATAGTAATGTGCCGGCCAGTACTGGTTCCCGAAGGCGTTCCAGATCTGGTAGTTATTATCCGTCACGACCCGATACGGCAGTTGCCATTTGTTCACCGCGTTTTTCACCGACGAGAGCGGTTTTTCCCACGGATATTCAGGCGTATGCACGCCGATGACCACCAGACCCTGGGACTGATATCGCGTGGCCCAGTCGCGGACATGCGGGAGCGTATGCTGGCAGTTGATACAGTCCCAGGTCCAGAAATCAATCAGGACGACTTTACCCCGCAATGATTCAGACGTGACAGGGTCACCATTAATCCACCCGGTTCCGCCACTTAACGAAGGCAACTGACTGCTGGGTTCGGTCATGACGACCGGCTGCAGTTTTACTGGCGCAGTGGCGGGCTTCGCCAGGGTCAATAGCGTGGTTTCAAGACGGTCTGCCACCCCATTTGCACCCTTCAGCACCGAGTTCATCCCCGTGGCGTTGAACGCCACAGCCGCTAACATCACCACGCCCGCCCCCTTGCGCAACCTTTCCATCAGCGCTGATTTGGCCCGCAGCGGTGCCATCAGTTTCCGACCGCCGGCCATAAGCAGGCCCAGCATAAGCGCACATCCGCTGCCATACGCCGCCAACAGCGCGCCGGTAGTGATGGCCGAATGACCCGCAATATTGATACTGAAAATAGCCCCAAGGATCGGTCCGGCACAGGGAGACCAGAGCAGACCGACGGCCAGTCCGGCCAGGAAAGCGGAAAACATTCCGCGCGTTTGTCCGCTGCGGGTATTGAGGATATTGCCCGCGCTGACCGCAGGCCCGGCTATACGCTGGGCGAAGGACGGGAAAATTAAGGCCAGCGCGGCTGTAGCCAGAATAATGAGTGCCAGCCAGCGCCCTATTATCGTGGCATCCGTGATCCATTCACTGGCAATCGTGACAACCATCGCCACCACGGTAAACATCACGATCATCCCTGCCAGCAGAGCCAGGATATGTCTTCGCTGCCCCTGAAAACCGGCAAACAGAAGAGGTATCACCGGGAGCGTACATGGACTGAGCAGGCTTATCATCCCGCCCAGAAACGCGATTATCAAAAACATAAAAACCTCACATTACAGATGGCCTGCGACGCTGCAGTGAGGGTATTTCATCGTACGGATGTGTTTGGGATGTGTGCAAAACGGGACGATTTGTCTGCTCTCGTATCGGTCACGCAACCGGATACAAAACCGTACAATTAGCGACGCGGCAGCGTTACCGTGACCTTCAGCCCGCCTTCAGGAAGATTTGCCAGCCGCAGTTTCCCGTCAAGCTGCGCGGTCAGCTGCGCGGCAATCGCCAGCCCCAGGCCGGTTCCGCCGGTATCACGGTTACGCGATGTTTCTACCCGATAAAAAGGCTGTAATACCGCGTCGAGTTCAGCCTCGGGTATCCCCGGCCCGCCGTCCAGAATATGGATAGCAATGTGTCCGGCTGAAGAATCATCAATCTCAATAACGGCATAGCTACCAAACTTAAGCGCGTTATCCAGGAGGTTGGTCATCACCCGGCGAAGCGCCTGCGGCCGAGTCACTATCGGCAGGCGGGCGTCGTTTGCCTGAAACTGCACGTTTTTACCAATGTCCTGATAATCACAGGCAATGCTGTTTACCCAGGCATTGAGCTCCAGCTTTAGCGAGGTCTCTTCTAGAGATTCTGATGACCGGGCATAGGCAATCCCCTCCCGCACCAGACGGGTCATGTTATCGAGGTCGTTCAATAACTTGTCGCGTAACTCGGGTTGATCGGCCATCTCGACGCGCAATTTCATGCGCGTGATGGGCGTCTGCAGGTCGTGAGAAATGGATGCCAGGATCTGCGCGCGTTCGCGAAGGTAGGATTGAATGCGCGCCTGCATCGCGTTAAAGGCATGCGCGGCTCTTTGCACTTCTACCGGCCCTTTCTCCGTCATTGGTGTGTTTGCCGCCGGGTCCAGCGCGTCAACCGCACGGGTAAACTGAGAAAAAGGCCGAATCACCTGACGCACGGCGATCCAGGCACAGGCCGCAAGCAGCAGTAGTTGCAATACCAGCACGACAGGTAACCAGCTGGCGACCGGGGGCATGCGTGGTGTCAGATCGATGGTCAACGGTGCGCCATCACGTAAGGTGAGATGCGCCTGAATATGGGAAATGGGACCGGGAACGGCGGTAAACGTGAGCGGGTAGTCAGCCGTAAGGGTCTCTTTTAGCGTTCGAATGGCATCGCGTGAACGCTTATCCTCAGGCGGTGCGCCCGGTTCTCCAGGCCCGAGAATATAGCGATAGTTACCGCGCTCCAGCCGCGGCAGCCAGGCCGCCCGCTCCTGGGCGGGAAGTCGGTCAAGAATGGCCACGCTAGTGGCTACATCGTTTTCCAGATTACCCAGCATTACGCTGCGGGCGCTGTGCATGCGTTCAACCATCACCAGCGTCAGGCTGAGGGTATTGGCCAGTAAGAGTCCAGCCAGCACGATGACCAACAGCCGGGACAGCAACGAGCGTGGCCAAAGCGTCATTCATTGGCCTCTTTTATGGTCACCGGCATTGTAAAGACATAGCCTTCACTGCGCACGGTCTTGATATAGGCCGGCGTGCGGGCGTCTTCATTCAGACGCTGACGCACCCGGCTCACCAGCAGATCAATCGATCGTTCAAAAAGCTCGGCATCGCGCCCCTGGGTCAGATTTAGCAGTTGATCCCGGGTCAGGACGCGCTGAGGGTGATCGAGGAACACGCGCAGCAGACGATATTCCGCCCCGCTGAGCGCCACCACCATCCCTTCACTGTCGATTAAATGACGGGCCACGGTGTCCAGTTGCCATTCTCCGAACGTGACCAGTCGTCCGGCTTCCGTCACCTGTAAATTAGGGGGCATTGTGCGGAAACGACGTAAAATGGCTTTGATCCGCGCGAGTAACTCGCGTGCAACAAAAGGTTTCACGACATAATCGTCTGCCCCCATCTCCAGCCCCAGGATCCGGTCTGTTTCCTCGTTACGCGCCGTGAGCATCAGAATGGGCAAGTCTTTATGTTTACCGCTTCGGAGCTGACGACACAGCGTTAATCCATCATCGCCGGGCATCATGACATCCAGCACCACAAGATCGATATGCTGTTTATCAAGCACAACTCGCATCTCTTTGCCATTTGCCGCGCCAGAGGCGCGATATCCGGACTTAACGAGATAATCGACAATCAGCTCACGAATATCCCTGTCGTCATCGACGACAAGGATATGATCAATATGCTCCACAGAAATCTCCAGACTGAAGGGTAACGTATTGAAAATAGCACATTTCAGAGTTTATCTGCGTCCACAACTGCGTTGACGAAATCCTGTGGATCTTCCTGTGGTGGGTTGTGACCTACGGTTTTGCCAAAGGTACGGTGTTCATACTTGCCGGTGAATTTCCCGGCGTAGGCCTGTGGTGCAGGATGCGGCGCCCCGTTGTTTCCGCCTTCGATGGTGATCGTCGGGACGGTAATATTCGGAAGCGTTGCCAGTTTTTGCTCATAACTGTCGTATTTGCGCTCCCCTTTTTCCAGTCCTAAACGCCAGCGATAGTTACTGAGCGTCACCGCGACATGGTCCGGGTTATCAAGGGATTTGGCACTGGCGTTAAACGTTGCATCGCTAAATTTCCAGTCAGGTGATGCCTGTGACCAGATCAAACGGGCGAAGTCATGGGTGTTTTTGGCGTAGCCTTCAGCACCACGTTCGGTGGCGAAATAGAACTGATACCACCACTGAACTTCTGCTTTCGGCGGTAAGGGTTGTTTGCCAATCTGCTGGCTGCTGATCAGGTATCCACTGACGGAGACCAGCGATTTAACGCGTTCTGGCCACAGCGCCGCGACGATGTCCGCCGTACGGGCACCCCAGTCGTATCCTGCAAAAACGGCCTGCTTGATGTTCAGGGCATCCATCAGGTTCACAATGTCTTTCGCCATGGCCGAAGGCTGGCCGTTACGCGGCGTTTTATCTGAGAGGAAACGGGTAGTTCCGTAACCACGCAGAGAAGGCACAATCACCCGATATCCTTTGGCAGCCAGCGCGGGAGCAACTTGCGCATAACTATGAATATCGTAGGGCCAGCCGTGTAATAAAATGATCGGTTGACCATTTTTCGGGCCGATGTCGACATAGCCGACGTTAAGGTCGCCGGCGTTAATCTGCTGAGGATGATCAAACGCCGTCGCGAAATCAGTACCGGTTGCTTCGGCCTGACAGGACATGACGGTACCAAGAGAAACGGTTAATGCGAGAGTTGAGTATGCGAGTTTGCTGAACATGTTGTTATCTCCGATTGAGTACGATTCACGGGGATATAACAACATCGGTTTGTATAGCGGATATGTGCGAATGGGCCTTTATTGCAAGCCTGTGTATGTATCAGAGGCGTTGATACAATGTGATACAAACACAGGTCATTGCGTCTTAAAGCGAGACGCGATAACGAACGTAATCGTCGGCTTCGCCATATTGGTCGTAGAGTTTACGTGCCGGGTTGTTCTGCCGCGTGACCCAGTAAAGTTTTGACCACCCTTCGCGCTTGCCTTCGTCCATCAGGGCGTCAATGAGCGCTTTTCCAGTCCCTGCTCCCCGTTGGCTGGCAGCAACAAACAGATCTTCCAGATAACAAACGGGCGCTGTCGACCAGGTTCCTTCGTGCAAAATACACATGGCGAAGCCGATGACGTTGCCGTCGCTTTCCGCAACCCGGCAAAACATCGATGATCGCTCGTCGAGCGCCCTTTGCCATGTCGCGGCGGTCACGGACTCATCGAGGACACAGTCATAAAAATGGGTGTAGCCGTCCCACAGCGGACGCCACTGGGAATAATCTTCTGCGCGTAAAGCTCTTACCGTAACAGCCATATATTCCTCATATTACAAATCGAAAGCCTTTTAAAAGCAGTTATTGGTAGTAAAGAATTCCAGCACACCGAAAAAGAATGTGATAGAGATGAAAATACCAGAAGGTGAACAAAAACATAACGCTTAAACAGGGAGAACCACGGATGACAATACCGACGCTAACGACAGACCGCCTGTTACTCATTCCCCTGGTCGCGGAAGATGCCGTCCAGATACAGCGGCTTTATCCACGCTGGGAAATCGTTCGCTATATGGTCTCCTCAGTGCCCTGGCCCTACCCGGATAACGGCGCGGAGTATTATGTTAATAACGTTGCGCTGCCGGATATGGAAAAAGGCATTGCCTGGTTCTGGAGTATTCGACGTCGCGAGGCGCCGGATGAGCTGATGGGGATTATCTGCCTGTACGATGTTGAAGATAATAACCGTGGGTTCTGGCTGGCGCCGGAGTTTCAGGGTAAGGGATACATGCGTGAGGCCAGTATTGCGGCGACGGATTATTGGTTTAACACCCTGAACAAGCCGGTGTTGCGTGCGCCAAAAGCGGCTGCTAACAGCCGCTCCCGTCGTATTTCAGACAGTAGCGGCATGCGGCTTATCAGGACAGAAAAGAAAGCGTACGTCAGCGGCATGCTGGATTCCGAACTGTGGGAAATCACCCGTGACGAATGGAATGCCCGTCAGGTCAGTTGATAATACTTATCCGGTAACAGTCTTTCGGGGATCTCTTCTTCATCGTTCATCTGCAACAGGTCACGTTCCATCATGTTGCAGATGGCGTCTAGCGGCAGGTCGTTATCTTCGGTACCAAACGGGTCTTCCAGCTCTTCCGCCAGCGTATCCAGCGAGATAAAGGTGTAAGAAATCAGCGCCGACACAAAAGGTGTCATGTAGTGCAGATCGACGACCAGCGCGAACGGCAGCATGATGCAGAACAGATACACCGTACGATGAAGGATCAGCGTGTAAGCAAACGGTACAGGTGTCGTCAAAATACGCTCGCAACCCGACAGGACGATGGACATGTCGTTCAGCCGGTTGTTGAGACTGTGGAACAGGATATCTGAGAGCTCGCCATTGCGGCGCCTGACGGCAAGCCACTCCCCCATGATCAGTAAAATACGGTTCGCCGGCGAGTTGGCGTTCATCACCTTGCGTAAATCATCTTCCGGAAGATAACGGGAAAGTTGTTCGGCGTTCGTTTCCCGGCGCAGGGTCATGCGCAAACAGTTGGCAAAGGCAATCTGCAGGCGGACAAACTCGCCGAGATGTTTATCGTCCGGCAAGGTGTTTTTTACCTCGCGAAACAGAGAGCGTGCCGCTATCATCAGTTGCCCCCAAAGCTGGCGCGCCTCAACGTAGCGGGAATAGCAGGCGTTGTTTCGGAAACCGAGAAAGATAGCGATCGCCACACCGAGAATGCTAAATGGCGCAACGGTAAATTTGATGCCAAGGGACGTGTACCACGGCAGCATCAGGATCACGGCGATAGAAAGCAAAAAGTTGAGTAGCAAGCGGGTATAGATTTTAGGCAGTACCGAGCCATGCCAGACAAAGATGAGTTGTAACCAGTGCTGTTTAGGACGAACAATCATAGTGAGTTTCAGGAAAGAAAAAGAGCGTGGCTATTAAACGTGATCCCCCTCACGGTTGCAAGCATGTTAATAAAACATTGAATTTTCTGACTTGGCTAGCCTAAACCGCACGGTGCCAGAGGTGTTTTTTAAAAACAGAGCAAATAGTATGTTGTAACTAATAAGATCCCCATTAAAACCCGGCCGAAGCCGGGCAACGGTGTTAACAGAGCGGTTTAACGGCCGCACGCATTCCTTGAAGCAGAATAGCATCCAGATCCCGTGTAACCTGCTCGACCAGGCCGTTAACCTGCGTAAGATCTTGCTCCCAGTGTTCGCTCACGCTCAGTACCGATTTTACCAGTTGGCGGGTAGTGATCTGGCGATCGTGATGCTGTGTCCACAGCTGCTGGAAACGCGCCAGCCAGTTCGCGTCGTCCTGAACCGGGTAACTTTCCCCGTTACGCTCCCCGCGATAAAACGCAATCAGTGCCGCTAAAGCAAACGTCAGTCGCGCAGGCAATGACCCGGTTGCTTTCTGCCCTGCCAGCAGCTGCGGCAGAATGCGGGTGCGGAACTTGGTCATCCCGTTGAGGGCAATCGACAGCAGCTGATGCCGGATGTAAGGGTTACGGAAACGACCCGTTACCGCACTGGCGAACGATTCCAGCTCATCACGCGGCAAATCCAGTACCGGAATAATTTCCTCATAGATAGCTTTTTCGACAAAAGCACACACGTCAGCATCGTTCATCGCCTCACCTACCGTGTCCAGCCCGGCCTGGAAGGCTACCGGTACCAGCGCCGTGTGCGCACCGTTCAGAATGGCGACTTTACGCTCTTTGTAGGGCCGGATGTCATCTACGATCAATACGTTGAGCGGGAACTTATCAAGACGCAGTTCGCTGGCAAGGGAGTCAGGGCCCTGAATCACAAACAGATAGAAGTGTTCGGCGGTATCCAGGAACCCGTCCTGATAACCCAGTTCAGCCTGCAGGGCGGCCACTTCGTCACGCGGGTAACCCGTTACAATGCGGTCAACCAGGGTCGAGCAGAAGCAGTTGGCATCGTTCAACCATTCAGTAAAGGCCGTCGGCAGCGCCCACTCCTGCGCGTAGCGCAGCACCAGTTCCCGCAGCGCATCCCCGTTGTAGTCAATCAGTTCACACGGAATGATGACCCAGCCTTTGTCTGGCGCACCGTTAAAATGACTGAAACGCTCGAAGAGCAATCGCGTCAGTTTCGCCGGGTAGCTGACGGCAGGCGCATCTTCAAAGGTGTCGCCCGCGTGATAACCGATCCCGGCTTCCGTGGTATTCGAGAACACAAAGCGCATCTCCGGGTTATGAGCCACCCTGAGGAACGCATCGTATTCATTATAAACGTTGATTTCGCGGTTAACGGAACGGATAAGACGTGCATCGCTCACCGCGTCGCCCTTCTCGTTCAGGCCGCGAATGATCGTGGTATACAGACCATCCTGCGTATTCAGCGACGGCGGAAAATCACTTTGAATGGGACGAACGACCACCACACCGGCGTTGAGATCGGTATGTTCGTTTAACAGGTCGATTTGCCAGTCGATAAACGCCCGCAGGAAATTGCCTTCACCAAACTGAATGATACGTTCCGGATAGTGTGGACCGGGAAAATCATGACGGTTAAGTGTGTTCACAATGGGTTCCTTTTATAATTAGTCATACAGCCTGATAAGATTGGTACGATAACTTATCAAAACTTTACGACCGGGAACCCTGTTTTGATCAATTCATGATGGAGTTGTGAAAAATAATTATAAGAACTTATAGAACACGGAGGTGGCGGTCATCGCGCCATCCGGCATCAATGCATAGCGCGGGATCTCCCCCACTTTTTGCCAGCCAGCACGCTGGTAGAACGTCTCGGCACCGCTGCCAGTCGACGTATCCAGTACCAGGACCGAAATGCCTCTGGCTCTGGCCTGAACTTCAAGTTCTTCCATCAGGGCCATTGCCGCCCCTTTACGGCGCGCTTTTTCATGGACCAGCAGTTTTGCCACATCCGCGCGATGCGGCTGATTCTCCGGCTGATCGGTGATCAACTGTACCGTGCCGATAACACCGTCCTGCGGATCGATACTGGCCAGCACAAGACGTTCATTGCGTCCCACGCTCTCAGCAATACCGCGCCAGAAAGCACGCGCTTTTTCCGGGCTAAAGGGCAACATAAAACTGACGGATGCGCCGCCGTTAACGCAGTTTTCGAGGATCGCGGACAACGCATCAAGGTGGGTGAGGATCTCTTCCCGGGTGAGGTTTTTGATGTGCAGTGAGGTATTCATTGTTTTTCCTTACGTTGAATACCGTCACTGTGCAATTAACATCTTATTAACGCAAACGGATCGATCATAGGCTTTTGTTATGTCATCTTTCGCGGTGGCGTTGCTGCTTCATGGCATACATCTTTTCATCGGCCTCTTTTAGCCACTGTTGCAGGTCATGGCCATTGTGGTCGAATTCACTGAGTCCCCACGAGAACAGAAGCGACCACGGATGCAGTTTGCGGGCATTATAATTTTCGACCTGCTCGGCCAGATACTGCATCGCAATCCAGGCCCCCTGCTCATCCGTATCGGCGAACAGCACGGCAAACTCATCCCCGCCAAAGCGAACCAGCAGATCCGCCTCACGGAAGGAGGAACGCATCAGTTGCGCCATCACGTTCAGCGCCTTATCGCCTTCCTCGTGGCCGTAGCGATCGTTTATCTCCTTAAAACGATCCAGATCCAGCCAGCCGAGGGTTAACGGCTCTGCACGGCGTCGCGCGACGGACAGGGTAAACCGGACGAGCTGATTAAAGCCCCGACGGTTGAATAAGCCCGTCAGTTCATCGGTAGTCGCCGCACTGACGGCGGCAAATTCATCTTCTGCCAGCGCGCCCAGGTCTCCCAGCACGGCAAGATCGGCCGCCGTAAACTCGCGCGGAGAATAATCAATCAGGCAAAGCGATCCGACGCTCGCGCCGTCGCGCAGACGCAGCGGGAAACCAGCGTAGAAACGAACGCCGGGCTCACCGGCCACCAGCGGATTATCGGCAAAGCGGTCATCCTGACGCATGTCCCCCACCACCAGCGGCGCTTCGCTGAGGATCGTATGGCCACAAAATGAGATATTGCGCGGGACAGAGTCCGGTGCCTGGCCATCCGCTGACTTCACGATCAGCGAATGCTCATCGATAAGATTGACCATCGCCAGCGGCACCTGGAAAAAGCGTTTTGCCAGACGCGTCAGGCGGTCAAAGGCCGGCGAACTGTCGATTTCAAGCAGGCCTGATTCGCGCAGCGAGTTCAGACGTTCCGTTTCGTTTTCAGGGGTTGCAGGTGTTTTCATAACGTCTCCTGACGCAAGCTTTACTAAAAGCGTAGCTTAAACAGAGACATTGTCAGTGTACGAATATCCTGTTCAGACGCTATTTGTTAACGTCACTGGCTCATGACGACTAATGCAGTGATGTTTCGCTGCCGGACGTTGCAGTAACCTGCTCATCCGACAGCCGGGCGCTGGTCCGATTTCGCCCCGCTTTCTTTGAACGATAGAGATGATCGTCCGCTTCAGCCATCAGCTTATTAAAGACCTCCGTCAACTGCCATGATTCAGATTTACCGCTGCCCAGGCCAATGCTGACGGTCAGATACAGCGTCTGCTGGCGCCAGGTAAACGGATGATGTGCGACGGTGGTTCGAATGCGTTCAGCCAGTTCAAAACCGTGCTGCGCATCCCCGGAGTTCACGACCACCGCGAACTCTTCTCCGCCCATTCGCGCCACCATACCGTCCTCACCGACAACCTGCTGAACCTGCCGGGCAAAGGCCGCCAGTATGCGATCACCGCACTCGTGACCGTAGTTATCATTGATGCTTTTGAAGTAATCGATATCCAGCAGCATGACGGTTAAAAAACGCGAATGCCGGTGCGCCTCTTCTTGCTTTAACGCTTCATAAAGCCCGGAGCGGGAATAGACATGCGTCAGAAAATCATAATCTGCCCGCAGTGACACCTGACGAATCAGTGAATTAATGGCCGCCACGCTGACGGAGACCATCACCGGACAAATAGCCATAGTGGCAATGCCCAGCCGGGCTGAGAACATCATCGGGGTCGAAAGCGGTGTCGCAACGGCAATATTGATAATGGAGTTGGCAACCAGAATGATCTCAACGGCGCCCGTGAGAAACGTCAGTAAACAGGTGACGGGCAGCGGGTAGCGTACCGCACACCAGATAAGCGCCGGCAGCGGGAAACAGAGGCTCCCCGCGCCGCCAATCACCACCGATGCGACCACCGAGACAATCAACGCCATAACCGGGAACAGCTGCTCCAGACGTAACTGAATATCACGCACGGGCAGGCTAATCGTCAGCATACACGGCACAATCAGCACCCCCGTTGAAAACTGCTCGCTAAACCAGTCGGCAAACAGCGGCCAGAAGGTGTGACTGTCGATACCGACCGACCCCACCGCGCCAAGCAAGGCACACAGCAGCGCAGCAATCAGGCAGTAGTTAAACAGACGCAGCGCATTAAGCGGATCGGGGGTTTTCATCAGCCGTTTATCACGCAGAACCAGTATGGCGACCACGACGATAAAAATCATATTCGACAGGTTAATCACCAGCGAGGCCATTCCCCAGCTGGTGGTGACCGCGTCGTACATCAGCATGGCAACATACGCGACCGCGTAGTTATGCAGACGATTCAGATAAGCATAACGGGCGAATACTCCCGCCATAACGCCATTCAGTGGCCAGAACAGCGACAACGCTTCAACCAGACGCAATTCAGCACCCACAAAATAGAATAAGGTGGTGAGAATAAAGATCCACGACGCATTACGCAGCGGAGTATCGGGTTGAAAAAACCTGAAGGCAGAGAGAGCAGAACGCATTAAATATCATTCCGTATAATAACTTATGGCGATTATGTCGATCGTCAGCAGGATCTGAACTAACTTAACCTGCATCTATAACACAAATACAACAGGATCATAACTCGTCAAATTTAGGCGTTCATCTGCAGCACCAGCCAGTGGTGGATCACGCTGACGATATAATGCTGTTGCTGCGCGCTGAGCTGAACACCCTGCGGAATGTTATGCCACTTTGCCAGACAGCCACGACAACAGGTGGCGGTGGCATGCTGAGCGATAAACACCGGATGACCGCGCATGGGCGTCTGTTTCCCGTCATTGGTGGGATGGGCCGGTGCAAGACGCCGGGCAATAAAATCGGCGGCGTGCTGGTCAATGGTTTCGGCACCTTTGTCCCAGCAGTACTGCCGTTCCTTCGTGCCTAAGCGAAAGCGCGAACGAAAAGGCGATCGTGCCAGGCGGGCAAAAAGCGGATCCAGGGTCGACATCAGTATACGGAACGTCCCAGACGTTGGGTCAGTTTCTCCAGAACTGCCACACCGGCAAGTGAATTTCCCGTTTCATCCAGCTCCGGGCTCCAGACGGCAATCGCCATTTCGTGAGGCACGATTGCCACCACCCCGCCGCCGACACCCGATTTAGCCGGAAGACCGACGCGCCAGGCAAACTCTCCGGCGTTCTGATACATCCCGCTGGTCGCCATCAGGGCATTCACCTGACGCGCCTGCATGGGCGAGACAACATCTTGCGCGAGGTGCGGCGCATGCCCCTGATGGGCGAGGAACAAGAATGTCTGTGCCAGTTCAACACAGCTCATTTCCAGCGCGCAGTAATGGAAATAGTTTTGCAGCACGGTGGCGACATCGTTATGGAAGTTACCAAACGATTTCATGAGCCAGGCGATAGCCGCGTTACGGGCGGAGTGTTCAAACTCCGAGCGCGCCACCACCGCATTGTAGGCAATATCCGCGACGCCCGAGAGCTGGCGGACAATTTCAAGCATACGCTGGCGAGGGGCGCTGAGACGGCTTTGCAGCATATCGCAAACCACCAGCGCACCGGCATTGATAAACGGGTTACGCGGTTTACCCTGTTCAATTTCGAGCTGAAGCAGTGAGTTGAAAGGCTGCCCGGACGGATCTTTCCCCACGCGATGCCAGATTTCGTCTTCCTCATACTGGCGCATGGCCGCAACCAGACTGAGTACTTTTGAAATGGACTGAATTGAAAAACGCTCGGTGGCGTCACCGGCCTGGTAACGCTGCCCGTCTACCGTACAAATGGCAATACCCAGCTTATTCCCGCTGACCGAGGCAAGGGCCGGAATATAGTCGGCAACCTTCCCTTTTCCAATTAACGGACGAACCTGCGACAGAATCTCGTCCAACATCTCATTATGGATGACCGCAGCCACACTTTGCTCCTTGCCCTCAGGCTAAAACGGGCTGCGAGTATAACAGAGGCTTATATGTTGCGTCAGGCGCTAAGACGAAAACGCGAAACCGCCTGCAATAAAAGATCGGATTGCTTATGCAGCCGTTCAGAGGCATCCGACGCGTCAGACACCAGCATGTCGGTCTGACGGGAAACCTGATTCAACGCCTGAAGCTGCCGCGTCATTTGATGAATGCTCTCCCCCTGGCTCAGGGTCGCTACCGAGATCTCATTCAGCAGACTGCTTAAATTAGCCACCAGCCCGATCACCTGCTGCAGATTATCTTCCAGCAGGTTAACGGCCCGGGAACCGTCTTCGATGCCCTGCAAAGAGTGATTGATCAGTGCCTGAATAGTCTGCGTCGAGTGGCTGCTCTTTCTGGCCAGCAGCCCCACTTCCCGGGCGACAACGGCGAACCCGCGCCCGTGGTTCCCCGCATGGGCGGCCTCGATGGCCGCATTTAGTGCCAGAATGTTGGTCTGAAACGCCACGCTGTCGATCATCGCCACGATCCCGCGCATCTCTGACGAACGGTCAACGATCGCCTGCATGGAGGCATTGACGGTTGTCATCATCCGATCGCCGCCCGCGGCTACCTGGCGCGCCTCGTCCGCCCTGGAGCTGGCGAGTTTTGCATAACCTGTATTCCCTTCCACGTGGTTTTCCAGCGCGGCAATGTGTGTCGTCACATCCTCAAGCTCTTTCGCCTGACGAGCCGACTGCAGATACAGCTTCTGGTTGCCCTGTGCCAGAGATCCTATATTTTCAACCATTTCGTGGGTGGCATTGCTGACCTGGGTCACCAGTTCCTGCAGTCCGTGCTGCAGGGTGGAAACACTGTCGCTTAACTGTCCGATCTCCTTGTTAAAGCGCAGTACGCCCGGCGGAGTACCGGACAGGTCTCCTGCCGCCAGTTGGTTAATGTGAGCAATCAACCGTCGCAGCGGCGTAATGACCCAGCGGGACATGCCGAACCACACCAGAACGGCGATGGCAAGTAGCAGAACCGGTGCAATCAGGAAGAGCGTTTGCAGGCCAGAGAGTTGCGCCATCAGACTCTGGCGGCCCTGCATCGCCTGCTTCTCGCTGGCCTGCTGATAGCGGGCATAGTTTTCGTTGAAGTCAGTCTGAAAAGCCTGGGCAGGTACGGCAAAAAAGGCGTCGATCGTGTTGGTCTTGATGAGCCCTTCCGCCTGCTCCTTGATGGCACCGTAGAAAAGCTGGTAGCTGGTGATCAGGGCATCATCTTTTGGCGGATTGAGCGCCAGCCAGGCGTTCCAGGCCTGCTGAGAAACCGTCAGCGACGCCTGAGCTTCGTCCATCAGGCTGTGCCAGCTTCCTTCAGAGCCGGTCTCTTTATCCTGCATAAACCAGACGCCGGAGCGGTTAAGCAGATCGCTTGCTGCCAGCAGAGACACGCGGGCCAGATCCAGTTTGCTCTGTTGCTGGTATGCCAGCAGATTTTGCTGCTCGTTGCGCTGAGCGTCCTTCAGGGAAGCATTGAGCAAAAATGAAGAGGAGAGTTGCAGTGCGGAGAAAAGACCAATAATACAGAAAATACCGGTCAACAGGCCAAACTGACGAGGGATGAGGCGCTGCGCAATACGGCGAAAAATTTGCGTTAGGTTCATAATTTTCTTCAGTAACAAGACGTTAGACGCGTGCGAGTCTACGAAACGAAAATGACAGAACCATTGCAGGAAAATGACAACGGCCTTCGTGCTGAAGGCCGTTATCGGAGAGCGAACTAGACTCTGTTCTTCCATACCGTTTGCACGTTACAGAACTCGTGCAGACCGAAGTGGGAAAGCTCACGACCAAAACCGCTCTTCTTCACGCCGCCAAAGGCCACGCGTGCATCGCTGGCGCTGAAACCATTGATGAACACCCCACCGCACTCCAGCTCACGGGAAAATTTCTCCGCCAGCGTATCGTTCGCGGTAAAGACGGTTGCGGACAGACCAAAGTCGCTGTCGTTAGCCAGCTGCAGCGCGTGCTCCGCGTCTTTCGCAACGCTAACCGCCGCAACCGGACCAAACAGCTCCTGACGAAATGCCGTCATGCTGGCAGTGACATTCCCCAGCACGGTCGGTGCATAGTAGTTACCTTCACCGGCAACTTTCTCCCCGCCAAGCAGCAGCGTGGCGCCTTCGGCCAGCGTGGCCTGCACCTGCTGATGCAGTTCATCACGCAGGTCAAATCGCGCCATCGGGCCAATAAAGTTTTCTTCGCTATCCGGCGCCCCCATCTTCAGGGCTGCCGTCGCCTCGACAAAGCGCTGGGTGAAAGCATCAGCGATGCCCTCTTCCACAATAAAGCGCTTAGCGGCGGCGCAAACCTGTCCGGTATTCTGATAACGTCCGGCCACGGCTGCTTTCACCGCCAGATCCAAATCAGCATCATTGAGCACAATAAACGGATCTGAACCGCCCAGCTCCAGGACGCATTTCTTGAGTGCTGCCCCCGTCTGCGCACCAATCGCCGCACCCGCGCGCACGCTGCCGGTTACGGTTACAGCGGCAATACGACGGTCGTTGATCGCCTGGCTCACGCCCTCATTCGTGGCATTCACCCAGCCAAAGACACCCTGCGGAAAACCGGCGTCAGCAAATACCTGCGCAATAAGGTCAGCCGAGCCGAGTACGTTTGGCGCGTGCTTGAGCAGATAGCTGTTCCCGGCCAGCAGGATGGGTACCGCGCCACGCAGTACCTGCCAGAGCGGGAAGTTCCACGGCATGACGGCAAGAACAGGTCCCAGCGGCCGGTATTCAATCACCGCGTTCTGGTTTTCTACCAGGGTCGGTTCAGGCTGCAGCATTGCCGGGCCGTGTTCCGCATACCAGTCGCAGAGGCTGGCGGATTTTGCCACTTCAGCACGCGCCTGCAAAATGGGTTTGCCCATCTCACGGGAGATCATTCGGGCCATCTCGTCTGCACGGTTTCGCAGCGCGCTGGCGAGATCGCGCAGCTTCTGCGCCCGGTCTGAAACGCTTACGCGTCTCCACTGACGAAAACCGGCATCAGCCTGCGCAATTGCGCGTTCAACGTCGTCGGTGCTCGCCCACGGATACGCCGCGAGCTTCTCACCGGTGGCTGGGTTAACAGAGAGGGCATGTGTAGCAGAGGAATAAGTCATGATGGTCTCCACGTAATAACGGTTGATTCATTGTGGCGCACTCTGCTATTTCTTAAAAATGAATAATACTAACCACCTTGTTCACGAATCGAGAATGGCATGGACTTAACTCAGCTTGAAATGTTTAACGCCGTGGCGCTCACCGGCAGCATCACCCAGGCAGCGCAAAAGGTGCATCGCGTTCCGTCGAACCTGACCACCCGCATCCGCCAGCTGGAGGCCGATCTTGGCGTTGAGCTGTTTATTCGTGAGAACCAGCGTTTACGTTTATCCCCTGCCGGGCATAATTTCCTGCGCTACAGCAAGCAGATCCTGGCGCTGGTCGATGAGGCACGAATGGTCGTCGCCGGTGATGAACCGCAGGGATTATTTGCGCTTGGTGCGCTGGAGAGTACCGCCGCCGTGCGTATTCCGGAAAGCCTGGCGCAGTTTAACCAGCGCTATCCACGTATCCAGTTTGCCCTCTCTACCGGGCCGTCCGGCACAATGATTGACGGCGTACTGGAGGGAACCTTAAGCGCCGCGTTTGTCGACGGCCCCCTTTCGCATCCGGAACTGGAAGGCATGCCGGTTTACCGGGAAGAGATGATGCTGGTCACGCCCGCCGGGCATGCAGAAGTGGCACGCGCCACGCAGGTAAGCGGCAGTGACGTCTACGCCTTTCGCGCAAACTGTTCGTATCGCCGACATCTGGAAAGCTGGTTTCACGCCGACAGAGCCACGCCCGGGCGTATTCATGAGATGGAGTCTTATCACGGCATGCTCGCCTGCGTCATCGCGGGCGCCGGTATCGCGCTGATGCCTCGTTCGATGCTGGAAAGTATGCCAGGCCACCATCAGGTAGAAGCCTGGCCGCTGGCAGAAAACTGGCGCTGGCTCACCACCTGGCTGGTCTGGCGCCGCGGGGCTATGACCCGCCCGCTGGAGGCTTTTATAGCGCTGCTAAACGAACGTCAACCACCAGTGCCTTCTCCATAAACAGGCTCAGCGGGTCATCAACATACGGCGGAAACGCCGGACGTTGCTCATAGCCGCACTGCTCATACAGACGGACGGCGGCATGTTGCCGGATGCCCGTCTCCAGGCGAAGCGTGTGGCAGTGACGGCTCAGGGCTTCATCTTCCAGCGCCGCCAGCAGCATCTCGCCGAGATGTTGCCCGCGATGAGCCGGATCGATATACACCCGTTTCATTTCACCGGTCCCGTCGCCGTTGAGTACCACGGCACCACACCCGACGGCATGAAGCTGCCGGTCCCGAATAATCATCAGGATCAGTGAGGCTGTCGGCAGTTTGGTCAGATCGAGCAGGTGGTTACTTTCAGCGGGATAGAGTTCGCTCTGATAGCGGTCAAGCGCGGCAATCAGATGCAAAATATCAGGGTGATGTGCAGATTCAGCGGTAATGGAATACATGGCGGGCTCCTTGTTGTTTTTATTTCAACATAGCGCAGCCCTGCACACGTGCTTCATACCGTTAACTTATATCAGCATTGCCGTTCAGGCTGACGAGGGTATCCCTTAACCAGCGATGTCCGGCGTGGTTATGGCTGCGTTCATGCCAGATAAGACTGACGTCAAACGTCTCTTTCAGCCAGGGGAGTTCCATCACGGTGAGCGGGTTAATGGTTCCCATAATTAATCGTCGGGGCACAAGTGCTACCAGATGACTCATCTGCACCATGCCGGGAACAAACAGAAATGATGCTGCAGACACCGCAACCTTACGTTGCAACCCTGACTCCGCCAGCATGACATCCATCGGCGTGGTAAAACCGCCTCCCGAGGGGGACACGATAATATGCTCAAGTTTTGCGAACGCTTCCATTGTCAGTTGATCGTTCAGTTCGGGATGCTGAGGGCGTCCGATAAGCACGTACGATTCGTCATAGAGATATTGCGTTCTGAGCTGCGCCTGAGCAGGGTCTGGCCTGGCTATGGCAGCATCAACATCGCCTGAGCTCAGTTGATGGGCCAGCTGATGCGGATCGTAATTCCTGACAGCAATACGCACGCCGGGGGCAATCTCTTGCAGGGTCACAATCAGCGGCATAATGACCGCGGCCTGCACGTAATCAGTACAGGCCAGAGAGACCGTTAGCGAATCGTGCAGCGGATCAAAGTCCTCATGTGATTGCAGCGTATCCCGTATTTTTGCCAGCGCCCCGCCAAGCGTCGCCATCAGCTCAAGAGCTTTGGGGGTTGGCGTCATCCCCCTGCGCCCCGGGATCAATAACGGATCGTTAAACATCCCCCTCAGCCGGTTAAGCTGCGCGCTGACGGCAGGCTGGCTAAGACAAAGCCGGCTGGCGGCCCTGGTGACATTTTGCTCCGCGACCAGCGCTTCCAGAGTCAGCAGCAGGTTTACGTCAGGCTTTTTGGTATTCATAGGATGGATATCATGTAAGAAATAAATCGATTTCACGCTCGCCGCCCGCATTCCGATAATGCACTACCGCAACAACACAGAGCGAGAATGAAATGTCGTATGATAAAAAACCACTCATAACAGTTTTTGGTGCCACCAGTAAACAAGGACGTAGCGTAACCACAACCCTGCTGCAAAGTGGGCGCTATCGGGTGCGCGCCTTAACGCAAAACACGGACTCTGCTGCGGCGAAACAGCTGGCGGAACGGGGCGCTGAACTGAGACAAATCACCCTTAAGACGGGCAATGATGCGCATCTGATCGGGGCGTTTGCCGAGTCAGACGGGGCGTTCCTGATGACACCAGGTTTCATCCCCGTATCGACGCAGATGCCAACGGGTGAAACGGCGCTGGGTTACAGGCTTGCAGATGCCGCCGTCAACGCCGGGGTAAAACACCTTGTCTTCAGCAGTCTGGAAAACGTCGAGAGAATAACGGGCGGAACTCTATGGGCTCCTCATTTCAGCGATAAGGGCCGAATTGAGGAGTACATCCGCACACTCCCCGTCAGCGCGTCGTTTATTCAACTGGCGTTCTTTTACACCAATCTGGCCGAATATTATCCGCCGCGTAAAGAAGGCGACGAGCTGATCTTTCCCCTCTATCTCCCGGAAGACGTTCGGGCGCCCTTTGTCGACCCGCTCACGGCGACCGGCCCTGCGGTGCTTGAGATGTTCGATAACCCCGAACACTACAACGGCATGACGTTACCCGTTGTCGGTGAGTGTCTTTCGCCGCGTGAGATGGTGGAAACCTTCACGGAGGTCACCGGCATAAAAGCCCGGTATCGCTCAGCCTACACGCGAGAAGCACTCCTTCACCACTTCCCCGATTTCGCAGACAACGCGGCACTGGTCAGTGAAATTACCGGCATGACGGAATATGCCGTGAACTACGGCTATTACGGAAAAGACCGGGATCTCACCTGGAGCAGAACCATAAACCCTGCCACCTTAACGTGGCGTGAATTTCTGATTACGTCTGGCTGGCAAGGGGAAAAACGAACGTTTGATTAACGCAAGCCACCGTCATTCCCGATGATGAAATGACGGTGGCCCATTCCTGGCTTACATCGCCTGGCGTAAATAGATATGCCCTTTCAGATACAGGGTGGCCTGACCGCCGATTAACACCCGGTCCCCCGCCAGCTCACAGCGTAAATCCCCGCCCCGTCGCGAGACCTGGCGCGCGTTCAGCACGGTTTTGCCCAGCTTTTCGCTCCAGTAGGGAATCAACATGCTGTGAGTGGACCCCGTGACCGGATCTTCCGGCACCCCTTCTCCCGGACAGAAGAAGCGGCTGACGAAGTCATATTCATCGCCCGGTGCCGTGACGCAGACCATCTTATCCAGCGGAATCATTGCTGAGATATCCGGTGTAAGGGCCTCTACCTGCTGCTGGTTCTCCAGCACTACCATATAGTCGCGCCCGACACGCACCTCTTTTGCCCGCTCAATGCCCAGCGCGCTCAACAGCAGCGCTGGCGGATTGTCGACGACCTCCGTCGGCCAGGCCGGGAAGTTGAGCGTCAGCCAGTCACCGCTGCGTTTTACCGTCAGCTCGCCGACGAAACGGGTGGTGAAGGTGATTTCCGTGTGTGGATAATCAAGGTATTCGAAAATGACATGCGATGCCGCCAGTGTGGCATGTCCACACAGGTTAATTTCGTCAAGGGTAGTGAACCAGCGCAGCTCGAATCCGCCGTCAGTGCGTACGAAAAAGGCCGTCTCAGACTGATTGTGCTGTTGCGCCATGTTGAGCAGCGTCTCGTCCGGCAGCCACTCTTCCAGGGGGCAGACCGCCGCGGCGTTGCCGCCAAACGCCCTGTCGCTGAAGGCATCGACCAGATAGAAATCAATTTCCTGCATTGTCTCTTCCTCTTTTGTTATGGTTATTTAGCGCAGAAAGACGGTGCCTTTCAGATACAGCGAGGCCTGCCCGCTCATCAGCACGCGTGAACCTTTCAGTTCGCAGCGCATATCACCGCCACGAGCCGACACCTGGCGGGCAAACATCGCTGTTTTACCCAGTTTTTCACTCCAGTAGGGAATAAGCATTGTATGCGCGGATCCGGTGACCGGATCTTCCCAGACGGCAACTCCCGGTGAGAAAAAGCGGCTCACAAAATCATAATCCCCCTCTCCCCGCGCCGTCACGCTGACCTTATGTTCGCCAGGCGTCATTGCCGAGATATTCGGCGCAAGCGCCTCAACCTGCTGGCGGTTTTCCAGAACCACCACCCAGGCACGCCCCTTACGGGCTTCTACGTAATGGCCGATCCCCAGCGCCGCAAGCATCGCCGGCGGGGGCGTCTCTTCCTGCGTCGGGCATGCCGGGAAGTCCAGCGTCATCCAGTCCCCTTCCCGGCTAACCGTTAGCTGGCCAGAGGCGGTATCAAAGTGGATACGCGGGTCAGGATAGTTGAGTTCATTAAACAGGACGTACGCGGCTGCCAGTGTGGCATGTCCGCAAAGGTTGACTTCGGTAAGGGTGGTAAACCAGCGTAACTCAATTCCCGCTTTACTGCAGACGAAAAACGCGGTTTCCGACTGATTATGCTGCTGTGCCATTCTGAGCAGTGTCTCATCAGGCAACCATGCGTCTAACGGGCACACGGCCGCCGGGTTTCCACCAAACGAGGCATTGCTGAACGCATCTACCAGATAAAAATCAATCTCCTGCATTGTCTTACCGCCTGTTTTTGTTGTGATGTTCTTTTATATTCAATGAAAACCATTCCCCCGGCTACCGCTTTTACCAGGTGAATTTTGAGATCTGCATCACATAATGGTTGAGTTTTCGCCGGTTGACGTTTTAAGATCGTCTCCTCTTCTTTTCAGCAACGAATCTCCGACATCGCTATGACAACGAACACAGTTACCCGCAGAGTCGCGTGGCTACGCGTGGTCACGCTGGCAATTGCCGCGTTTATTTTTAATACCACAGAATTTGTTCCGGTTGGGCTGTTGTCTGACATCGCTGAAAGTTTCCAGATGGAAACCGCGCAGGTGGGCATTATGTTGACCATCTATGCCTGGGTGGTGGCACTGATGTCACTGCCGTTTATGCTGCTGACCAGCCAGATGGAACGGCGAAAGCTGCTGATCGGGCTGTTTGCCCTGTTTATCGTCAGCCACGTCCTGTCGTTTCTGGCGTGGAACTTTACGGTGCTGGTCATCAGCCGCGTCGGTATCGCCTTTGCCCATGCCGTATTCTGGTCGATCACCGCGTCACTGGCCATCCGCCTGGCACCTGCGGGAAAACGCGCGCAGGCGCTGAGCCTGATAGCCACCGGCACGGCACTGGCTATGGTCCTGGGCCTGCCGATTGGCCGTATCGTTGGGCAATACTTTGGCTGGCGAACCACGTTCTTCGCTATCGGCATGGGGGCAATGATCACCCTGGTCTGCCTGATTAAACTGCTGCCGAAGCTGCCAAGCGAACACTCCGGCTCGCTGAAAAGCCTGCCGCTGTTAATGCGTCGTCCGGCATTGCTGAGTATCTATCTGCTGACGGTCATTGTGGTCACGGCACATTACACCGCCTACAGCTATATCGAGCCGTTCGTTCAGGTCGTGGCCGGCTTTAGCGCCAACTTTGCCACCGTTCTGCTGTTGATCCTGGGGGGCGCGGGCATTATTGGCAGTATTCTGTTTGGTAAGCTCGGCAATCAGCACGCGTCGGCGCTGGTCAGCAGCGCCATTGGTTTACTGCTGGCGTGCCTGGTGTTACTCATGCCAGCAGCGGGCAGCGAGGGTCATCTGGCCGTCCTGAGCCTGTTCTGGGGAGTGGCGATCATGATTATCGGTCTGGGTATGCAGGTGAAGGTGCTGGCCCTCGCGCCGGACGCAACGGATGTGGCGATGTCACTGTTCTCGGGGATTTTCAATCTCGGTATTGGCGCGGGCGCGCTTCTGGGAAATCAGATTAGCCTTCACGTGTCGATGTCGGCGATTGGCTATCTGGGTGCCATTCCGGCACTGGTGGCGCTCATCTGGTCCCTGCTCATCTTCCGTAAATGGCCGGTCGCACTGGAAGAACAGGCCCATCACGGGTAGACCGCAGTCAACGTAAAACGGCAACCGAGGTTGCCGTTTTGCATTACCGGGCGGGTGATTAATGGTACGTCTTAATAATCTCCAGCACGCCGTTGATAATAAACTGCACGCCCATACACACCAGTAAGAAGCCCATCAGGCGGGAAATCGCCTCAATACCGCCCTTACCGACCCAGCGCATGATCGCGCCTGAACTGCGCAAGGATGCCCATACGATGATACCAATCAGTGCAAAAATCAGCGGGGGCGCAACCGTGATGACCCAGTCCGGGAAGGTCGAACCATCCCGCACCGTTGACGCGGAGCTGATGATCATCGCAATCGTTCCTGGCCCCGCCGTACTGGGCATCGCCAGTGGGACAAAAGCAATATTCGCGCTGGGCTCGGTTTCCAGCTCTTCGGATTTGCTTTTGGCCTCAGGTGACTCATGCGCTTTCTGCGCAGGGAACAGCATACGGAACCCGATGAAGGCAACAATCAGTCCGCCAGCAATACGCAGACCCGGGATGGAGATTCCGAAGGTGTTCATCACCAGCTGTCCGGCGTAGTAAGCCACCATCATGATGGCAAACACATAGACTGAAGCCATCATCGACTGATGGTTACGCTCGGCGCTGTTCATGTTCCCTGCCAGCCCCAGAAAGAGCGCAACCGTCGTTAGCGGGTTAGCCAACGGCAGCAATACCACCAGCCCCAGACTAATTGCTTTAATCAAATCCAACATAGTGCGTCGTTGTCCTTATCCATGTTTATCACCGCAATTATAGGGTGAAAGTGTGACGTTCAGCCATTCGCTCAACGTAACGATTATTTACGGTCATTAACGATAACCCTTCGTTATCTATTTGAATTGAAAGCATGCAAAAAAAGTTCATGAAACGTTTTAGCAATTCGTGGCATCCGCTGATCCATTCAGTTGACTTATACTTGCCTGAGCAATAATATCTGCCGTGACTAAACTACTTGCCAGGGCAACCATTGTGAAAAGCACCAGTGATCTCTTTAACGACATTATTCCGCTGGGTCGTCTTATTCATATGGTTAACCAGAAAAAAGATCGCCTGCTCAATGACTATCTGTCACCGCTGGATATCACCGCCACGCAGTTCAAAGTGCTGTGCTCCATTCGCTGCGAAGTGTGTATCACGCCGGTTGAGCTGAAAAAGGTGCTCTCTGTCGATCTGGGTGCGCTAACCCGCATGCTCGATCGTCTCGTTTGCAAAGGATGGATAGAACGAAGCCCTAACCCGAATGACAAACGCGGCGTCCTGGTGAAACTCACCAGCGATGGCGCGGCTATGTGCGAGCAATGTCATCAACTAGTAGGACAAACACTGCATCAGGAACTAACAAAAAACTTAACGGCAGATGAAGTGGCAACGCTTGAGCTTTTGCTTAAGAAAATACTGCCGTAAACAGAAAAAGAGGTATGACGATGTCCAGACGCAATACTGACGCTATTACTATTCATAGCATTTTGGACTGGATCGAAGATAACCTGGAATCGCCGCTCTCCCTTGAAAAAGTGTCAGAGCGTTCAGGTTACTCCAAATGGCACCTGCAACGGATGTTCAAAAAAGAGACCGGCCATTCATTAGGTCAATATATTCGCAGCCGCAAGCTGACGGAAATTGCCCAGAAGCTGAAAGAAAGCAATGAGCCGATCCTTTATCTGGCGGAACGTTACGGTTTTGAATCACAGCAAACCCTGACGCGTACGTTTAAGAACTACTTCGACGTGCCGCCTCACAAATACCGTATTACCAGCGTGCCGGGTGAATCCCGATACCTGTATCCACTAAAACATTGTAGTTAATCATCGCCTGTAAAGACGTAACCGAGGAAATCATGAAAGTTACAGCCTCCGCCGCCCTCGCCTTGCTGGTGCTGTTTTCCAGCCAGACCTTCGCGGAGCAAACCCCTCGTGCAACGCAGCAAAATAATCGTGACACGATGATTTTGCCGTCAGCACATGACCAGTCACCTTATGACTTCAACCACATGGGTGCTGGTAGTGACAAATCCGACGAGTTAGGCGTGCCTTATTATAATCAGCACAGCTTCTGATTCGTTTTTGCCCCGCGGATGCGGGGCTTTTTTTATGCCTATCCTCTTGCCCGCGTTACCCGACGCACGCGCAAACCAAACACGTTGATGTACAGCCCGGCCATGATCAGCACGGCCCCCAGCAGCTGCAGCGCACTCAGCTTTTCATCGAGCAACAGCGCGGCGCTGGCCAACCCTACCACCGGCACCAGCAGGGATAACGGCGCCACGCGCCAGGTTTCGTAGCGACCCAGCAGCGATCCCCAGATCCCGTAACCAATAATGGTGGCCACAAACGCCAGGTAGATCAGCGATAAAATGGTGGTGAGATCGATTTCCACCAGGCTTTTCAGCATCACGTCCGGCCCATCAAAAATGAGCGCCGCAACCATAAACGGAACAATGGGGATCAAGGCGCTCCAGACCACCAGCGACATCACCTTCGGGCGCGCCTCATGCTGCATAATCAGCTTGTTGAAGATATTCCCGCAGGCCCAGCTCAGCCCCGCCGCCAGCGTTAACATAAAGCCCAGTAACGCCACGTGCTGCCCGTTCAGGCTGGCTTCTATCAGCACCAGCACGCCGAACACCGCAAGGGTGATCCCCGCCAGCTGTTTACCCTGCAGACGCTCGCCAAAGACAAACGCCCCGAGAATGATGGTAAAGAACGCCTGAGCCTGTAACACCAGAGAAGCCAGACCGGCGGGCATCCCGAACTTAATGGCGCAGAACAGAAACGCGAACTGGCCAAAGCTGATGGTCAGGCCGTATCCCAGTAAGAGTCTGAACGGAATTTTCGGGCGCGCGACAAAGAAGAGCGCCGGGAAGGCCACCAGCAGAAAACGCAAACCGGCCAGCATGAGTGGGGGCATGTTATGCAACCCAAGCTTGATGACCACAAAATTCAGACCCCATACGATGACCACCAGCAACGCCAGCAGCCCGTCTTTTCGCGTCATACTCTGCCCCTGAATGATTAAATTTTTGTAAACACTTCAAGGTAACGAAAAAAACATGCCACGAGAAGATCATTATTTCTGGCAGTCAACTGAAGCACTTACGGATAAATTAGGTGCTATACAAGCCCCTTATGTCGTGATACTCCTGATATATACCTAAAATAATACACGTTGCAGGATGGCGGCGAGCAAGCGCGGCCAGAATCTCTGCGGCTCAAAATACCAAACGCAATTGTCAGGCAGGAATATGAAACCATCACTCAGGCGCTCAACCGCAGCGCTGCTGGCGTCGTCGTTATTATTAACCATTGGTCGTGGGGCAACGCTGCCGTTTATGACCATCTATCTCACGCGCGTATTTAATATGAGCGTTGAGAATATTGGTTATGCCCTGACCATTGCGCTTACCGTCGGTGTGGTATTCAGTATGGGGTTTGGCATCCTCGCCGATAAGTTTGATAAAAAGCGCTACATGCTGATTTCTATCGTCGCCTTTATTGCCGGGTTTGTTGCTATCCCGCTGGTGGATAACGTCACGCTGGTGGTGCTCTTCTTTTCCCTGATTAACTGCGCCTATTCGGTATTTTCAACGGTGCTGAAGGCCTGGTTTGCCGATGTGCTGACCTCGAGCCAAAAAGCGCGCGTTTTCTCGCTAAACTATAGCTTCCTGAACATTGGCTGGACGATCGGGCCGCCGGTGGGCACCTTACTGGTGATGTACAGCCTGCAGCTGCCGTTCTGGCTGGCCGCTTTTTGTGCCGCACTGCCGCTCGGTTTTATCCATTTCTTCGTGCAAAAAAGCGTTGCGCTCGATGCCACCGAAGAGAAAATGCCGTGGCAACCGTCAGTACTGCTTAAAGACCGCGCCCTCTTCTGGTACACCCTTTCCGGCCTGCTGGCGTCGTATGTGGGCGGGTCATTCGCCAGCTGTATTTCGCAGTACGTGTTGGCTGCGAATGCCGACAGCAACTTTGCGCAAAACGTGGTCGCCGTGGTGCTGCCGGTGAATGCTGCGGTGGTCGTCACCCTGCAATACGTTATCGGTCGCAAGATCTCCACCACCAATATACGTCCGCTGATGACGGTGGGAACACTCTTCTTCGTCCTGGGTCTGGGCGGTTTTATGCTCTCCGGGGAAAACCTGGTCTACTGGGGCATTGCGGCAGCGGTGTTTACGCTGGGTGAGATTATCTATGCACCGGGCGAATATATGCTGATCGACAATATTGCCCCGCTGGGTATGAAAGCGAGTTATTTCTCTGCACAGGCGCTGGGCTGGCTTGGGGCGGCGGCAAACCCGATGATCACCGGTATTATCCTTACCAACCTGCCGCACTGGTCATTGTTTGCGATCATGATGGTTGCCATCGTGATTGCCTGGCTGATGATTTTGCGTGGAATGAGCGTGAAGGCGTGGTGCGAAATGCCGAAAGTGGCTTAAGTCCTCAACGCCGGGCGGCATGACGCCCACCCGGCATCGGGCAGGCCATTAATGGTGCAGCATCTCGTCTACCACCTGCTGTTTGTACATTTCGTTCGGGTAGTACGTCGGCCAGTTATCCATCTCTTTTAGCAGCGCCTCGTGGGAGGTGTTGCCCATAAAGATATGGAAATGGGAAGAGGCTTTTGGGGCGATGGTATGGTCGCTGAACTGGACAAACTTCGGCGCCTTGCTGTCCGGATCTTTACACTCGAACAGATAGCGAACCCCTTTCTTACCTGATGCATAAGTCAGGATCTTATAGCCGCTGTAATCATACTGGCAGCGACTGATAGCCTTACCTTTGTGGAATTCCATCACGTTGTTTTCGATGCCGATAGCCTCAACGTCCGTCGCATACCCTGTGCGATAGTAAGCTTTCACCTCGTCGAAGGATTTTTTATCCTTCTGCGCTTTCTGTTTAAAAACCGGATCCAGCGCGCCATCGAGCAAAAACGGATAGACGGATTGCCATGTCCCATCCCAGTCAGACAGCTTTCTGTCTTTGACGTCTTTATCCTCAAAGACGCCGTTCGCCGCCTTCTGTTCCGCTTCCGTCATCTGATGACCATGCGAATGGGCAAACAACTGACCGCTTACCAGCAGCGCCGCCAGAGTCATTGCAAATTTGCCAATATGTGCAGCCAAAACAAACTCCTCACTCCGTTTTATAAGAATGAGGATGTTATAATATAACATTTCAAATCGCAACCAGTCCGCGAACGCCCTCTTGTTCCATTGTATCGCCCCGTCCACGCTGAATGATGGTCCCGCGCGACATCAGCAGATAGCTGTCGGCAAGTTCAGCGGCGAAGTCGTAAAACTGCTCTACGAGCAGGATTGCCATATCCCCTCTGTCCGCCAGCTTGCGGATCACCAGGCCTATCTCTTTGATTACCGACGGCTGAATACCTTCCGTAGGTTCGTCGAGGATTAACAGCTGTGGCCGGCTCGCCAGAGCGCGACCAATCGCCAGCTGTTGCTGCTGACCACCGGAGAGATCGCCTCCACGACGATGCTTCATCTCTTTAAGCACCGGGAACAACTGCCAGATATCCTCCGGGACGCGCTTTGCGTCGCGGGCGGGGAAGCGTGACTGCCCGAGCAACAGATTCTCCTCGACCGTTAAGCGTGGAAAAATCTCACGCCCCTGCGGAACATAGGCCACACCGGACTGCACGCGCTGGTGCGGTTTGCTGTGGGTGATTTTTTTTCCCTGCCAGATAATGTCGCCTGTTTTTACCGGGATCAGGCCCATCAGACACTTGAGCAGCGTGGTTTTCCCCACCCCGTTGCGCCCCAGCAGACAGGTCACTTCACCGGTCGCCGCTTCAAAACTGACCCCGCGCAGAATATGACTACCGCCGTAATACTGATTCAGTTCGTTCACCTGTAACATGACGGCTCCTTAGCGTCCCAGATAGACTTCTATGACCTGCTCATTCGCCTGTACCTGGCGAAGTGACCCTTCCGCCAGCACGCGTCCCTGGTGCAGTACCGTCACGTGATCGGCAATGGTTTCGACAAAGCCCATATCGTGCTCGACCACCATCAGGGAGTGTTTGCCCGCAAGGGTTCTGAACAGCTCAGCCGTATAGTCGGTCTCCGCGTCGGTCATTCCGGCCGCCGGTTCATCCAGCAACAGCAGATGCGGGTCCTGCACCAGCAGCATGCCAATCTCCAGAAACTGCTTTTGCCCGTGCGAAAGCAGCCCGGCGCGGCGATCGCGCTCACCGCCAAGCCGCAGCAAGAGCAGCATCTCGTCAATACGATCCCGCTGCTCGCCGTTGAGTCTGGCCCGCAGGCTCGCCCAGACGGATTTGTCAGTTTTCATCGCAATCTCAAGATTTTCCCACACCGTGAGCGCTTCAAAGACCGTGGGCTTCTGGAACTTACGTCCGATGCCCTGGCGGGCGATCTCGGCGGGTTCAAGCGCCGTCAGGTCGATGGACTGATCGTACAGCGCTCTGCCGCTTTTAGGCCGCGTTTTGCCGGTAATCACGTCCATTAATGTCGTTTTTCCCGCACCGTTGGGGCCAATCACGCAGCGCAATTCACCCACGCCAATGTTCAGTGAGAGGTCCGTCAGCGCCTGAAAACCATCGAAATTCACGTTGATGGCTTCAAGCTGCAGTACCGGATCGGTCTGGTCGCGATAGCGATCCCCGGGTAACTGGCGGGTAAATAATCCTTCGGCTGGCTGCATTAGTGTTCTCCCTTACGAAACAGACCGTAGACACCGCGCGGTAAAAACAGCGTCACGGCGATGAAAATCAGCCCCAGAAACAGCTGCCAGTATTCCGGCAGGGCGACGGTAAAGATGCTCTTCGCACCGTTCACCAGCGCCGCGCCTATTACCGGGCCGACCAGCGTGCCGCGCCCCCCCAGCGCAACCCAGATGGCCGCTTCAATTGAGTTGGTTGGCGACATTTCACCCGGGTTGATAATGCCCACCTGCGGCACATACAGTGCACCGGCCAGACCGCAGAGTACGGCTGAAAGTGTCCACACCAGCAGCTTGAAACCACGGGGATCGTACCCGCAAAACGTCAGGCGGTTTTCGGCGTCACGCACCGC
Organism: Enterobacter sp. WPR_3_1; assembly: GCF_003635055.1. NCBI lineage: Bacteria > Pseudomonadati > Pseudomonadota > Gammaproteobacteria > Enterobacterales > Enterobacteriaceae > Enterobacter > Enterobacter sp. WPR_3_1. The sequence continues at coordinate 1,216,344 of NZ_RBXU01000008.1, forward strand.
GGTCAGAATGCGACCGAACTTACTTTTCGCCAGCGCGAAGCCTGTGCCCAGCGCTACCAACAACAGAATCACGGTAGCCAGAAACAGCGCAATACGGGTGGTGGTCGCGGTAACGGAAAACCCGAGCAGCGTGGTAAAACCGGTAAAGCCGTTATTCCCGCCAAAGCCGGTTTCATTGCGAAAGAACAGCAACATCCCCGCGTACGTCAGCGCCTGGGTCATGATCGAAAAATAGACCCCTTTGATTTTTGAGCGAAAGGCAAACCAGCCAAACACCAGCGCCAGCAGCCCCGGCACCATCACAATTAATACCAGTGCCCAGACAAAGTGCTGCGTCCCCCACCAGAACCACGGCAGTTCACTCCAGGAGAGAAACGACATAAACGCGGGCAGCCCGTCACCCGCCGCCTGGCGCATCAGGTACATGCCCATCGCATAGCCGCCCAGCGCGAAGAAGATACCGTGCCCCAGGGAGAGCATTCCGGCATAGCCCCACACCAGATCGAGCGCCACGGCGACAATGGCATAGCAGAGGATCTTACCCGTGAGCGTGAGCATCCAGGTCGAGATCGCCAGCGGATGCGTCGCGGGCAGTAAGGCGAAAAACGGTAAAACCAGCAGGCAGGCCACGATCAGGCTACCGGCTATCTGCGTCGTGCGTGGCGCTTTGCGCGCCAGCGTTAAGGTAAGCGGCTGGCTCATCAGTCAGTAACCCTCCCTTTCAGTGCGAATAACCCCTGCGGACGTTTCTGAATAAACAGAATAATCGCCACCAGGATCAGGATTTTGCCCAATACTGCCCCCATTTGCGGTTCGAGAATTTTATTAAAGATCCCCAGCCCAAACGCCGCGGCCACGCTACCTGCCAGTTGACCCACCCCGCCAAGCACCACCACGAGGAACGAGTCGATGATGTAACCCTGGCCCAGTTCTGGCCCAACGTTGCCTAACTGCGATAACGCCACGCCCCCCAGACCCGCAATCCCCGAGCCAAGCCCAAAGGCCAGCATATCGACGCGACCTGTCGGTACCCCGCAGCAGGCCGCCATGTTGCGATTTTGCGTCACTGCGCGCACGTTCAGTCCAAGACGGGTTTTGTTCAGAATGAGCCACGTGAAGAACAGCACCAGCAGCACAAAACCCAGTACCACAATGCGGTTCCACGGCAGCGTCAGATTGGCAAACACCTGCACGCCACCGGACAGCCATGCCGGGTTTGCCACCTCCAGGTTCTGGGCACCAAACGTCATGCGTACCAGCTGAATAATCATCAGGCTAATACCCCATGTCGCCAGCAGCGTTTCCAGCGGTCGGCCATACAAATGACGAATAACGGTACGTTCGAGCACCATCCCGATGCTGGCGGTCACAAGAAACGCCACCGGCAGCGCAACGATCGGGTAGAGCGCCAGCCACTGTGGGGCGAAGCCGGCCATCACCTGCTGAACCATCCAGGTGGCGTACGCGCCCAGCATCAGCATTTCCCCGTGGGCCATGTTAATCACCCCCAGCAGGCCGTAGGTAATTGCCAGCCCCAGTGCGGCGAGCAACAGTACCGACCCCAGCGAGAGCCCCATAAACGCCTGACCAAGCAGATCGCCCCACATCAGGCGATGCTCAATCTGTTTCAGACTTTCGGCAGCGGCAGCACGTACGCCGGCATCCGGCTCCGATGCTGCCTGCGTATACGGCGTCAGCCGGGACTGGACGTCCGGATCGTCTGATTGCCCTAACAGCGCCACAGCGTTCAGGCGCACCGCAGCCTGCGGACTTGCCAGCTGGAGGTTCGCCAGCGCCAGCATCAGCGACTGACGGGCCACATCATCCGTTTCGCTGCTCACCCGCTTTTGCAGGAAATCGAGCATTTCAGGCTGCGCATCCCGCTGGAGTTGACGGGCTGCCGTACGCCTTTCCGTGACACTGTCACTCACGAGCTGATGGGTTGCCATTGCCGTCGCCACCAGATTGCGCAGCCGGTTGGTCAGACGCACGGCTTTGATTTGGCCTGCTGCGGCTTTTGTTTCACCCAGGGGAACCATTGCCCCCTGGCGTTGTGCAAACGCATGTTTCTGGCTGTCGATGTAGAGACTTTCACTCTGCAGCGCCTGGAGCAGCGGCAACCGTGCCGCCTCCGGCGCGGTTGCCCACTGTGTCAACAGTTCTGCCTGCTGGCTGCGACTGGCGGCCACGAATTGGTCGGCATCCGATGCCTGCACCATCCCTGGCAGCAGTCCGGTAAGCCACACAATAGCGATGATCGTGCGTATGGCGTTCATGACTTTTCTCCCTGCGGTGATAACTTAGTTGCTGGCGGTTTTCATCGGCTGATCGGGCTTTTTGTCATTACCGGCAATGAAGGGACTCCACGGCTGGGCGCGCACCGGCTGTTCCGTCTGCCAGACCACATTAAACTGGCCGTTACCTTCAATTTCGCCAATCATGACCGGCTTATGCAGATGGTGGTTGGTGGCATCCATGGTGAGCGTAAAGCCTGAAGGTGCCTTGAAGGACTGACCGGCCATTGCCGCCCGAACTTTATCGACGTCGGTGGTACCTGCTTTTTCAACCGCCTGCGCCCACATATGGATCCCGACGTAGGTGGCTTCCATCGGGTCGTTGGTGACCACGGTGTCGGCGTTCGGCAATTTGTGTGCCCTGGCATACGCTTTGTAATCCGCCACAAACGCCTGGTTGGTCGGGTTATCAACGGACTCAAAGTAGTTCCACGCCGCCAGGTTGCCCACCAGCGGTTTGGTGTCGATCCCGCGCAGCTCCTCTTCTCCCACGGAGAAGGCCACAACAGGAACATCGGTAGCTTTCAGGCCCTGGTTAGCCAGCTCTTTATAGAACGGAACGTTGGAGTCGCCGTTGATGGTGGAAACCACCGCGGTTTTCCCTCCGGCAGAGAATTTTTTGATACTGGAAACGATAGTCTGGTAATCGCTGTGACCAAACGGGGTGTATACCTCTTCAATGTCTTTATCTTCCACCCCTTTCGAATGCAGGAAAGCACGCAAGATTTTGTTCGTGGTGCGGGGATAAACGTAGTCGGTGCCTAACAGGAAGAAGCGTTTCGCGCTGCCTCCGTCTTCACTCATCAGGTACTCCACCGCCGGGATTGCCTGCTGGTTTGGCGCGGCACCGGTATAGAAGACGTTAGGTGACATCTCTTCGCCTTCATACTGCACCGGGTAGAACAGCAGTCCGTTCAGCTCCTCAAACACCGGCAGCACCGATTTACGCGACACCGACGTCCAGCAACCAAACACCACTGCCACTTTGTCCTGGCTCAGCAGCTGGCGCGCTTTTTCGGCAAACAGCGGCCAGTTCGAGGCCGGGTCAACCACTACCGGTTCCAGCTTCTTACCCAGCACGCCCCCTTTGGCGTTGATCTCATCGATGGTCATCAGCGCAACATCTTTAAGCGGCGTTTCGGAAATCGCCATCGTGCCGGAAAGGGAATGCATGATCCCCACCTTGATGGTATCGGCCGCCTGAGCGCCAAAACTCATCCCCATAGCTACGACAGACGCGGACAATGCGAAGGCTTTTAATAAGGTACGACGGTGCATATTTTCACTCCTGAAAAAGAAAGCTGTGCAAAGGCGTCCGTTACGGCGTGGACGCAGAAAATAAAAACGTCAGCTTAGAGAGAGCAAAAAGGATGCCAGGATGGATAAAGCGCTATGACAGGAGAAGTAACGAAGGATGTAAAAAGAACGACTCAGAATGGTACAGCGCTGCACTTTTATAATGCAGCGCTGTGGCGGAGGGTTTACCAGACTTCGCTGGCGATCTGCGTCACCAGGCGGACTTTGTCCCACTGCTGGGTTTCGCTCAGGCTGTTGCCCTCTTCGGTAGAGGCAAATCCGCACTGCGGGCTCAGGCAAATCTGCTCTTTAGCCACGTATTTCGCCGCCTCTTCCAGACGCGCCTTCACCCCTTCCGGGTTCTCCAGCTCGCCATTTTTGGTGGTGATAAGGCCGAGCACCACCTGCTGCTTGCCCGGGCGAACAAAACGCAGTGGCGCAAAATCACCGCTCCGGTCATTGTCGTACTCAAGGAAAAAGGCATCCACGTTGACCGTCCCGAACAGCACTTCAGCCACCGGCTCATAGCCCCCTTCGGAAATCCAGGTTGAACGGAAGTTGCCGCGACAGACATGCAGCCCGATGGTGAGATCGTCCGGCTTGCCCTCCAGTGCCTTATTCAGAACGCGGGCATATATACGCGCCAGCTCGTCGGCATCGTCACCACGCTCGTGGATCTGACGACGTTGTTCGTCCGAACAGAGATAGGCCCAGACGGTGTCATCCAGCTGCAGATAACGGCAGCCCGCGTCGTAAAACGCCCGGATCGCGTCCCGCCAGGTGGTCGCCAGATCGTCAAAATAGTCCTTCAGATCCGGGTAGACCGTCGCATCAATGTCTTTGCGTCCACCGCGGAAATGCAGCACGCTCGGGCTGGGAATGGTCATCTTCGGCTGAGCATTCCCGCTAATGCTTTTCAGGTAGCGGAAATCCTCCAGCATCGGGTGATCGCCAAAGCCCAGTTTGCCGGTCACGCGCACGCCGTGGGCTTTGGTCTGTACACCGTTGAACTGAATACCCTGCTGAGAATCGTAACGCTCAACACCCTGCAGACCGTCGAAGAAATCAAAGTGCCACCAGGCACGACGAAATTCACCGTCGGTCACCACATGCAAGCCACAGGCGCACTGCTGCTCAACAACATGGCGGATCGCCTCATCCTCAACCGCACGAAGCTGCCCGGCATCAATTTCGCCGCTGGCGAATTTCAGGCGAGCCTGTTTGATGGCATCCGGACGTAAAAAGCTGCCAACTACATCGGCGCGGTATGGGGCATGGTGTCGTTGCATGGAAATCTCCTCTATCTGCCGACAATAATTGCCTGCAGTGATAATTCATTATTTGAATCTTTAGACTTCTGGATGTCTAAATGTCCAAAAAAGATGTCATACCTGCCGCCAGCCGGCAAACGAGAAAATTTCACGGGTGTTGAAAAAAATTCATCTTCACAGTGCGGAGAGCGATTCCTGGCTCGCAAACTCAAACTTTTCATCTTCCCAGCCGGTGATCCCGCCGAGCATAATTTTCACCGGCAGCCCCAGACGCGCCAGCTTCAGCGCGGCTCTGTCCGCACCGTTGCAGTGAGGCCCGGCACAATAGACCACAAACAGCGTGCCGTCAGGCCACTGGGCCATGCGTTCGGCGATGATCTGACGCCACGGCATATGTAGCGCACCGGGAACGTGACGGCGGGCGAACTGCTGCGGGCTCCCGACGACGTGCAGCAGGACGAAATCCTGTTCGTGATTCGTGATGGCATGATGCACATCGGCGCAATCGGTCTCGACGCTCAGGCGGCGCAGAAAATGGGTAACGGCTTCCTGGGGTTCAGTAGCCGGAAATTCAGTAACATAACTCATGATCCTTCCTCATCTTTGGCGTTTGTGTTAACACTACTCTATCCACAAATTCAGCCCGTGAATGCGCTCGCTTATGCCAGAAAACAGCAAAAAGATGACAAACTTAAGACAGATTTCCCGCCCTCAGGTCATTGTGTTGGCGTATGACGGTTTGTGTACCTTTGAGTTTGGCGTCGCAGTAGAAATCTTTGGTCTGCCGCGTCCGGAGCTGGGAGACGAATGGTATCGTTTTGCCGTGGCGGGCGTAGACAGCGGTGAACTTCGGGCGACCGGCGGGATTCGCCTCATCACCGACGGCGATTTAACCCTGCTTGAGACGGCCGACCTGATCGTTGTGCCCGGCTGGCGAGGACTGGATTCACCGGTTCCGCCCGCGCTCTGCGCGGCATTACGTAAGGCCAATGCGCGGGGATGCCAGCTTTTGTCGATCTGTTCCGGCGTGTTTGTTCTTGCCGCTGCCGGGCTGCTGGATGGGCGTAAAGCCACAACGCACTGGCGCTATATTGAGGCGCTTAAGGCCCGTTACCCGGCCATCGAGGTGGTTGAAGATGTACTTTATCAGGACGACGGCGACATTCTTACCTCGGCGGGCAGCGCGGCAGGTATCGATTTATGCCTGCACGTAGTCCGGCGGGATTATGGGATGGAAATCGCCAACACCGTAGCGCGTCGTCTGGTCATTCCCCCGCACCGGGATGGCTCACAGCCGCAGCAGCTAAGCCGCCCGGTGGCGCAACTGCGCGAAAGTCAACGTCTCGGTCAGCTGTTTGATTTTCTGCACACCCATCTTGCCGTATCGCACAGCGTTGATTCACTGGCGCGTCGGGTCGGCATGAGTCAACGCACCTTTCTGCGCCGCTTTCAGGATGCGACCGGCACCACGCCCGCGCGCTGGCTGCTCAATGAGCGCCTGCTGAGGGCAAAAGATTATCTGGAAAGCAGTCGCTTAAGTATCGACAGCATCGCGGAGCAGACCGGATTCGGTCAGGCATCGACCCTGCGTCACCATTTTCGGCAGCAGTTCGCCCTTTCACCGGCCCAGTATCGCAAACACTATTCGCGTCCTGCCCGCTAGTGGCCGGATTGCAGACAAAAAAAACCGCCATAATATGGCGGTAAATGCTTGCATGGATAGATTTGTATTTTGGTCTCTACGTCCCGACACTCCATGGCCGAGCAGCGGATCTCTTACAAACTAACATCCATAGTCTCAATGAAAGGTAAACAGCCTGATTAACCCGCTTTGGTATTGATTTGCAAATAACGCATCAGACCCTGCTCCGCGCTCTGTTTTGCATCATCATTGATGGCTTCCAGATAAAACGAACGCGACACACCATACGGTGCTTTTTCAGACGGATAAACCGCGAACTCGAATGTTTTACCTCTTGCCTGATTGGTGCAGCCTAATTGCCAGCGCTGGTCATCAATTTTGGTGCTATTACAGGCCACGCGTCCGTAATCGCTGGTTAAATATGACCCAACACGCGCTTTCGCGGACTGAATATATTCTGGTTCGTCATTACTAATAGAGTAAATACCTGCACCCGCCCCAACAGCAACCACCAGCAGCGCAAGCGCTATCATTTTTTTCATTTAACAAGACCCATTCCTTAGCCAGAGTTTAACCATTATATAGGATTTATCCTTAAAGCTAGTGGCTAATTACGTACCAGAATTGGCGGTTAACAAACTTGATGCTAATTTTAGGAAAAGTCTCATCACAGCTGTCGCCGCACAGAATTTGACACTCTCTTTGCGCTAATTTGAATTTTTGAATAATTTCCCGAAGAAATTATTGGCATGATAGTCCCGCGATGGCATTCAACGGTGAAATAATGATGAGAAAAGGGTTAACGCTGATATTGCTGGTGTGTGGGTTATTTTCAGGTCAGCTGATGGCAGGACATAAAGGCCATGAATATGTGTGGGTAAAGAATGTGGAGCATCAGCTCCGCCATGAAGCGGATAGCGATGAATTACGCAGCGTTGCAGAAGAGTCTGCGGAAGGTTTGCGCGAACACCACCTGTGGCAGAAATCGCGCAAACCGGACACGCACTTTCGGTAATTAATTACCCTTACGCTTAGGCAGGGTTTTCATTAAATCGTCCGGGCTCACGGAGGCCACAACGCTACCCGGTGACGGCATTTTGAAAATATGATTTTTCATCTTGCCAATCACATGCATTTCGCACGGACGGCAGTCAAATTTCAGGGTCAGCACTTCGTCGCCATTCACCAGCTGCATCGGTGTGGCCTTCCAGCTTTTAATATTCCCTTTCGCCTGTTTCGGGCAGAGGTTGAAGGCGAAGCGGAGACAGTGCTTGGTGATCATCACCGGCACGTCGCCCTTCTCTTCATGCGCTTCATAGGCTGCGTCAATCAGCTGTACGCCGTGACGGTGATAGAATTCACGCGCTTTGTGGTTATAGACGTTCGCCAGGAATGACAAGTGCGTGTCAGGGTAAACCGGCGCAGGAACGGTTTCGGCCTTGCGGCTGCCGCGTGGATAGTTAGCCAGGCGGGCGGCATCCAGCATTTCTGCCGTCTCGCGGCGGAACTGATTCAGCAGGCTGTTCGGAACAAACAGGGCATCCGGCAGGTTAACGTCGATATGACGCGCGTAGTAAAGGGTCTGCCCCAGCTTCGCCACGCCATCCTTCAGGTTATTAAGGGCTTTTTCCGCGTTGTTTGCCACCTCGAACAGACCATCAAGCGTGTGCGTTACGCTGATACCGTCTTCACAGGTCATGGTCAGGATCAGCTGCTCTTCCCAGCCACCCAGTTCAATGTCCACCGCGATACGGCGTTCGCTCGAGGTTTTCAGTAGCGCCTGCTGCCAGTTATGGTCAAGGTTACGGTTCAGTGCCGCGTTAGGGCGCGCTTTGTAGAGATCCGCAGGCATCTCGTTTGGCCATACGCGATAGCGATTTTCACCGGTTTTTTCCACCGTATTCGCACGGAAGCCCACCACTTCACGCTTGATCATCACGTTCAGTCCATCGCCGTTGGCCAGCGGCTCGGTCACTTCCACGTCGAGGTGATCTTTTGCCACTTTCAGCACTTCACCCACCGGTAAACCAATAAACTTCGGTGAATCAAACGCACCGATATCCCCTTTACGGGCATTCACAAAGTAGTCAGTGCTGCCGCGGTGGAAAGTTTTGTCCGTTGACGGAATAAAGAAATGCTCGGTACGACCGGCCGACGCACGCGCCAGGTCACCGCGATCTTCAATGATGGCATCCAGCATCTGACGATAGTGAGCGGTGATGTTCTTCACGTAGCTCATGTCTTTATAACGCCCTTCAATCTTGAAGGAACGCACGCCGGCGTCAATCAGCGCACCCAGGTTGGCAGTCTGATCGTTATCTTTCATCGAGAGCAGGTGTTTTTCGAACGCCACAACGCGGCCCTGATCGTCTTTCAGGGTATACGGCAGACGACATGCCTGAGAGCAGTCGCCGCGGTTGGCGCTGCGCCCCGTCTGGGCGTGGGAAATATTGCACTGACCAGAATAGGCGACGCACAGCGCGCCGTGGATAAAGAATTCAATGGTTGCGTCGGTCGCCTGGTGAATATCGCGGATCTGGTTCAGGTTCAGCTCACGCGCCAGCACGATCTGGGAAAAACCCACATCAGAAAGAAACTTCGCCTTCTCTACCGTGCGGATATCGCACTGGGTACTGGCGTGCAGTTCAATGGGAGGAATATCCAGCTCCAGCACGCCCATATCCTGCACAATCAGGGCATCGACGCCGGTCTGGTAGAGATCGGTAATTAAACGTTGCGCAGGCTCCAGCTCATCATCATGCAGAATGGTGTTCAGGGTCACGAACACTTTCGCCCCAAAGCGATGGGCGAACGGCACCAGTTCAGCAATATCGCTCAGGCTGTTGCTGGCGTTATGACGGGCACCAAAGCCAGGCCCACCAATGTAGACGGCATCAGCACCATGAAGGATCGCTTCACGGGCGATGGAGGCGTCGCGGGCCGGGCTTAAGAGTTCGAGATGATGGGATTGCAGGCGCATACTTCGTCGTTATCCGTTATGGTCAAAATGGCGGCTATTGTAGTCAGAAGTATGCGGCAGCGAAACAGTTTTGCGTCGCTTCAGCGGGGATAATGGATCAGGGAGTGAAAATGCACCGGCCGGTCGCTGCTGTTGCGATAGGCGTGCGGTTTATCCCCGGCAAAACGCACCCCAGAATCGGCAGTAATGGTCTGCCACTCGCCATCAATGTTCATCTCCAGTTCGCCGCTGATCACCACCACGTGTTCAATCACGCCAGCCTCGTGGGGCGTGGATTCGCTCAGGGCGCCGGCAGCGAGGGTTATCGAAAAGTGGTCAAACTTTAGCGTCTCATCCCACGGGAATAACGGTTTCACCACCATCGCCTGCTGTTCCGGGTCGAATACCGCCTGCCTGTCAGCTGCCGCCGTGATGAAGGCAGAAAAAGGGATGTTCAGCCCCGTGGCGATTTTCCACAACGTGGATACCGTCGGGCTGGATTCATTGCGCTCGATTTGCCCGAGCATGGCCTTTGAAACGCCGGTCTCTTCCGCCAGTCTGGCGAGGCTCCAGCCACGCGCCTGACGCTCGGTTTTCAGTGTGTAAGCAAGATGTTGTGTGATGTCCATGTTCCCTCCTGATGCGACCGATCATACCACTTGTGCGCTATAACGCACAGTGTTACCTTAGGGCGGACGTTATAACGCACAACGGAGTTTTTATGCGCCCTTCATCCTCACTCTTTCCTGCCGTTCTCGCCGGTTTTGTCGCCGTTCTGGTGGGATATGCCAGTTCCGCCGCCATTATCTGGCAAGCCGCTGCTGCCGCAGGCGCAAACGCGCAGCAGATCGCCGGCTGGATGACGGCCCTGGGGATAGGTATGGGGGTCAGCACGCTGGCGCTTTCCTGGTGGTATAAAGCCCCGGTGCTTACCGCCTGGTCCACCCCCGGCGCGGCGCTGTTAGCCACCAGCCTGCACGGGGTAACGCTTGCCGAGACCATCGGGATTTTTATCTTTGCCAACGCGCTCATTCTGCTGTGCGGCGTAACCGGGTTGTTTGCTCGCCTGATGAAGCTTATCCCGCATTCCCTTGCCGCTGCTATGCTCGCCGGGGTGTTGCTCAGGTTTGGACTGCAGGCGTTCAGCAATCTTGAGGGGCATTTTTTACTGTGCGGCAGCATGCTGGCGGCATGGCTGTTCGCCAAAGCGCTGGCACCCCGCTACGCCATTGTCGCCACGTTGCTGGTGGGCAGTATGGTGGCCTGGGCGGGAGGTGACGTTGTCACAAAAGAGTTAACCCTTTCCGTGGTGATGCCCACGTTTATCGCACCGACCTTTACGTTAACCAGTCTGATAAGCATTGGCGTGCCCTTCTTCCTGGTCACCATGGCGTCCCAGAATGCGCCGGGCTTCGCCACGATGCAGGCTTCCGGCTATCCGCTGGCCGTATCACCGCTGATGATCGTCACCGGAGGGCTGGCACTGGTGTTATCCCCGCTCGGCGTCTTTTCCATCTGTATTGCCGCGATCACCGCTGCGATTTGCCAGAGCCCGGATGCGCACCCGGATGCCAGCAAACGCTGGCTTGCCGCCATGGCCGCAGGCGGGTTTTATCTGCTGGCGGGCATTTTTGGCGGATCCATTTCCGGGCTGATGGCCTCCCTTCCCCTGAGCTGGATCCAGATGCTCGCCGGCCTGGCGCTGCTGGGCACCATCAGCGGGAGCTTGTATCAGGCACTGAACAACGAAACGGAACGCGACGCGGCAATAGTCACCTTTCTGATGACCGCCAGCGGCATCACGATCCTGGGTATTGGCTCTGCGTTCTGGGGGCTGGTGCTGGGCGGCGTATGTTATACGGTTTTTTCACACCTTCGCCGCGCGTAGCTGCGAGGGCGTTATGCCCATCATGCTGCGAAAGCGGTTACTGAAATGGCTGGCGGAGTTAAACCCGCAGGCCAGCGCGATATCGGTGAGCGGTGTGGTTGTGTGCTGCACCAGCGCTTTGGCTTTCTCCATCCGACGCTGCATCACGTACTGATGTGGCGCCAGCCCCATGGACTGACGGAACATTCTGGCGAAATGATACTCGCTCAGCGCGGCCTGTTCGGCCAGTTCCGCCAGCGTCAGCGGCTGGGAAAGGTTCTCTTCGATAAACGCCAGCACGTTACGCAGCACAAACGGCGACAACCCGCCGGTCACCACCGGCAGTTTCCACTGCACGCTGGAGTAATTCTGTAACAGATGGGTCATCAACAGCGTAGACGCGGTACTCAGGGTGAGCTGGTTAGCTTTTTGCTGCCAGTCGCAGCCGAGCAAAAACTGACGGTAAAGCGCGGTAATTTTCGGGTCGCTGCCGAAGATCTTTTCATCCAGCGTCAGGGACAGCGGGCGCTTGTCCCAGATTTTTTCCCCGACATCACGCAGATGCTCATCGGTGCAGTAGAGATGGACAAACGTCAGGTCATCGCGAATATCCCACGTCGATTCACTCTCTTTTGGCATCAGACAGAAACGGTCCGGGCCGCCGCCGTTTTTCCAGCCGCCCGGCGTTTTTTGATAGCTCTCATAACCGTCCGCCACGTACAGGCTGAGGGTATGGTGATTACTTTTCACGGTTATCGTGTCGTGCTTGTTGTACCAGGCTGCCAGTTGAATACCGGAATTCAGTGCAACGGTTTCCCGCAGCACGGCGTTCTGCTGGCGTAGCGTTTCAAAGGTATCGTAAGCGCGAGACATAGCTATTAACGGGTGAGTAATCAGACTCTCAGTCTATGAAGTGTTGCGCCACGATGCCAGATCTGCAGCCACAAAAAAGCGCAAGAATATGCAAGTCCACCGCAAATCGGTGAAAGCAATGTCATGCCACTCGCGCCAGACTGCACTTTTCAGTATGTGAGAAGAGAGCAACAATGAACGCATTACTCTATGGACTGGTGGTGGTGATATGGGGAACAACCTGGATTGCCATTTTCCTGCAACAGGGACCAGTCGCAGCCCCGGTGTCAATTTTCTGGCGCTTTGCCGTGGCCTGCGCCACGATAATGATCGTCTTAATTGCCCTGCGCCGGCTTCGTAAGCTGGCCTTGCGGGACCATCTCTTTTGCATGCTGCAGGGATGCTGCGTTTTTTGCTTCAACTTCTGGTGTTTTTATACCGCCGCCGCGCACATCAATACCGGGCTGGAGTCGGTCATTTTCTCAATGGCCGTACTGTATAACGCTATCAACAGTTTTATTTTCTTCGGTCAGCGCCCACCCGCACGCTTCTGGACGGCGGCGGCCCTGGGACTTATCGGGATCATCACCCTCTTCTGGGACGACCTGCTGGCGAGCGGCTGGAGTGCCTCCCTGCTGACGGGGATTGGCCTTTCAGCACTGGGGACCTACGGGTTCTCGCTGGGCAATATGATCAGCATGCGCCACCAGCGAAAAGGGCTGGAGACCATGACCACCAACGCCTGGGCGATGTTTTACGGTACGGTCATTATGGGCTGCATTGCCCTGTTCCGGGGTGACAGTTTTATCCCCGAATGGACGGTGAGTTACATTGGTGCGCTGCTTTATCTCGCCATTTTTGGTTCGGTCATCGCTTTTGGCGCCTACTTCACGCTGGTGGGACGCATTGGCCCGGGCAAAGCGGCATACAGTACGCTGCTCTTCCCGCTGGTGGCGCTGTCCATCTCCACGGTCTATGAAGGTTACGTGTGGCATCTCAACGGCATCATTGGATTACTGCTGATTCTGGGCGGGAATATGGTGATGTTTACGAAACCGGAAACCTGGTTCAGACGTTTGCGTATGGCATAAAAAAAGGCCTGCATTGCTGCAGGCCGTTTTGATTATTTCGCGGTTTTCTTAACATCAAACATGGTGGCATCCGTCGCCATGTCATCCACAACCTGTTTTAACGTTGCGAAGCCCATTGGCGTGTTTTCGTTCGCCAGCTCTTTACCTTCGCCTTTACGCACGACCTTCATGACCGGCTTATTCGTCGCCGAATCAATCAGCTCGCCTTCGAAGAAGAGATGGGTATCCATGGTGCGGTGCCCCGTTGCCATCTGCGTACCTGCAACCACTAACGCGACGGGCACTACTTCATAGAACTGCAGACCTTCTTTCTGTGAACTCACACCGGTAATCGCACCGCGGAAGATCAGGCTGTGTTTACCTGGCGTTGTAACAACAGGTTTACGCTGGCTGATTGCCGCTTTCATTTTGGTGTTGGTATAAGCCAGAAGCTCATCAAGCGTTTTTTGACCAATTTGGGTCGTTGGTTTTGGCGCTGGATAATAGGTGATTGGCGTCCATAAAATACTGTCGTAATTTGCCTCGTTATACGACGGGTCGACCCAACGCAGCGTCGGTTTACCCGTTGCGGACGTTGTTTGCTGCAATCCAGAATAATCTTTTAAAAAGCCTGAATACTGTTCGGGGGCGGCGACTTTAGACGAACAGCCCGCTAACGCCAACAGACCAGAAAGCACTGCAACTTTAAAAAAAGTGTGAGTACGCATGATGGTATTCCATGTTATCTGCAAGTATGCATTTGAAGTTATAGCAAAAGTCTGGCGGGTTTGTTGTGACAAAAAATGATGTAAGCAGCACAAATTGCGAAAAGATTGCCCGACTGAACGCCGGGCAGAGAAAAACTACTGATTAATATCAACCTGCCAGAACAAATGCTTGCCAAACGGATCGATTTCATAGCCCGTGACTTCCTTGCGCACCGGTTCAAAAATCGTCGAATGGGCAATCATTACTGCCGGCATCTGGTCATGCATCATCTGCTGGGCCTCTTTATACAGCGCCACGCGTTTATCATGATCGGTTATCGATTTCGCTTCAGCGATAATTTTATCAAATGGTTTGTAGCACCATTTGGCGGAATTAGATCCACCGTTAGCCGAAGTACAGGTAAATAACGGACCAAAGAAGTTATCCGGGTCGCCGGTTGCGGTGGTCCAGCCCATCAGCGCGGCCTGGTGTTCACCGCCCTTCACCCGCTTAAGATACTCGCCCCATTCATAGGTGACGATTTTGGTCTGGACGCCAACCTTCGCCCAGTCGGCCTGAATCATCTCCGCCATCCGTTTTGCGTTCGGATTGTAGGGACGCTGAACCGGCATCGCCCATAAATCGATGCTGATGCCGTTTGCAAAACCAGCCTCCTTCAACAACGCTTTCGCTTTTTCAGGATCGTAGTCGTAATCCTTCAGTTCGCTGTCGGCGCTCCAGACGCCGGGTGGCAGCAGGTTTTTCGCCGCCGTGCCGGTGCCGTGGAATACCGCGTCAATGATGGCCGGCTTATTGATGGCCATTGCCAGCGCCTGGCGAACCTTCACGTTATCCAGCGGAGGTTTTTGCGTATTGAAGGCCAGAAAACCGGTATTCAGCCCGGCTTTACTCATCAGATTAATGTCTTTGTTAGCCTTCATGCGCGGCAGATCCGCCGGGTTTGGAAACGGCATCACCTGACATTCGTTCTTCTCGATTTTGGCAAAACGCACCGAGGCATCGGGCGTGATGCTAAACACCAGCCGATCCAGCTTCGATTTGCCCTGCCAGTACTCCGGAAACGCAGTGAACAGGATGCGCGAATCTTTCTGGTACTGCGCCAGCTTAAACGGCCCGGTGCCAATCGGGTCCATATCCACCTTCTCCGGCGTGCCGGCTTTCAGCATCGCGTCGGCATACTCCGCCGACAGGATCGAGGCGAAATACCACGCCAGATCGGCGACAAACGGCGCTTCCGGATGGGCGAGCGTAAAGCGTACAGTGTGGTCATCAACTTTATCAATGGCCGTGATCAGGCTACCGAACTCAAGGCTCTCGAAGTTGGAATAGCTGCCGTTAGAGACGTTGTGATAGGGATGGTTTACATCCTTCTGGCGCATAAACGAGAAAATCACGTCGTCGGCGTTAAAGTCGCGCGTCGGCCTGAACGATTTATTACTCTGGAATTTCACCCCTTTACGCAGATGGAAGGTATAAACCTTGCCGTCCTCGCTCACCTCCCAGCGTTCCGCGAGGCTCGGGACCAGTTCCGTTGTACCCGCCCTGAAATCGACCAGCCGGTTATAGACCGGCACGGCACTGGCATCCACGCTGGTTCCCGACGTGTATAACTGAGGATTAAAATTTTCCGGCGATCCTTCAGAGCAATACACCAGCGTTTTTGCCGCGACGGTGGAATTGACCGTGAGCGCAGCAAGTGCCAGCGTTAACATTGTGAGTTTGCTTTTCATCATTTATTCCTGTCTTTTTAATTCGACGGCTAATTAATTCTTTTGCCATTTCATAAATATCATTAAAGTGATGTAGCAAACACCTGAAAAATAAATACAGAAGGAATCACTATGGGCTCGGCACTCTCCAGACAATTAACTCACCGCTTCTTCCGCTATCTCGCCATCACCAGCCAGAGCGATCCCAGAGTGAACACCCTTCCCTCTACGCCGGGCCAGCACGACATGGCGCGTGAGCTAGCCCAGGAGCTGGCGCAGCTGGGTTTAGACGATATTGTGATTGATGAATACGCGACGGTTACTGCGGTTAAAAAAGGTAATGTAGCCGGGGCGCCACGCATCGGTTTTATTACCCATATTGATACCGTCGATGTCGGTTTATCACCGGATATTCATCCACAAATATTACAATTTACGGGTGAAGACCTCTGTTTGAATAAAGAGAAATCAATCTGGTTACGCGTAAAAGAGCATCCGGAAATTCTGGCTTACCCGGGTGAAGAGATTATTTTCAGCGACGGGACCAGCGTATTAGGCGCAGATAATAAAGCCGCCGTCACCGTGGTCATGACGCTGCTGGAAAACCTGACGCCAGAACATCAGCATGGCGACATTGTGGTCGCGTTTGTGCCGGATGAGGAGATCGGCCTGTGTGGCGCGAAGGCGCTGGATCTAAACCGTTTTGACGTTGATTTTGCCTGGACCATCGACTGCTGTGAACTGGGTGAGATTGTTTACGAGAACTTCAACGCCGCGGCGGCAGAAATTCGCTTTACCGGCGTAACGGCTCACCCCATGTCCGCCAAAGGCGTGCTGGTTAACCCACTGCTGATGGCGACAGACTTCATCAGCCATTTTGACCGCCAGCAAACCCCGGAATGCACCGAGGGGCGTGAAGGCTATATCTGGTTTAACGGCATTCAGGCGGGGCAAAACGAGGCCGTCTTAAAAGCGAATATCCGTGATTTCGATAAAGCACAGTTTGCCGCCCGCAAGCAGCAGATTGCCGATGTCGCGGCGTTGATTGCCGGGCAGCATCCTACGGCAAAGGTGGAATATCGCATTGAAGATACCTACAGCAATATCAGCAATGCGATTGGTGAGGATCGTCGCGCTATCGACCTGATGTTTGAGGCCATAGAATCCCTTGGGATCACGCCCAAACCGACGCCAATGCGCGGCGGTACTGACGGCGCAGCGCTCTCGGCAAAAGGCCTGCTCACGCCAAACTTCTTCACCGGCGCGCATAACTTCCACTCGAAGTTTGAGTTTTTGCCGCTGTCGTCGTTCGAGGCCTCATACAACACGGCCCTGCAGCTCTGCCTGCTGGCCGCCCGTTAAGCGGGCTTGCGCGCCAGCAGCGTGGCAAAACGCAGTTTGATGCGGTTACCGTTCTCGTCGGTGCGGTGCAGTTCGCCCACCTCTTCGTTGTACTTGAGCAACGCCCAGCCCTCGTAGTAGTTGCTCAGTTCACCGCTTTTGAACGCAAACGGGAAGCCGACGGTGCACGGGTAATCCGCCGTGTCCATCGCGGCAACAATCAGGTTATAACCGCCGGGTCTGGTGCAGCGCTGCATATTGCCGATCAGGCCCGGAATGGTTTTCGCTTCCAGGAACATCAGCACCACGGTAGAGAGAATAAAATCGTATTCGCCCTCAAAGCTCAGGTTGTTCAGATCTTTGATTGCCGTCTGCAGGTTTACGATGCCTTCTTCCGCTTTGATACGCTCAATATTATCGATACTCAGGGGATTTTTATCCCACGCGGTCACGTCGTAACCGTTGGCTGCCAGATAGAGGCTGTTACGCCCGTTACCACAGCCCAGATCCAGCGTTTTACCCGGTTTCACAATGCCCGCGCTATACAGCACTTCTGAGTGCGTACGGGTTAAGCTATATTTCTCTGTGAAGTAATTTTCATCAACAGCCATTATTTTTCCTCAGATTGCATAAGCAGCGCTTTATCAGTGCGCACCAGAAGTTTGCCCTGTATCAGCAAGATAAACGTTCGTACCAGCAGCATCCCGATGATGACATTGGTAAAGATAAACAGTGGGACGGCAATGGCGTGAAAAAAGCCCGACGGACTGCTCTGCCCAAGATGAAGCCCCGTGGTGGCCAGGGCCGACACGCCAAACGAGAAGCTCCAGAACGAGGCGTTAAACGGCTGGGACAAATACCATGGCATCAGCCGTAACATAAACAGCAGTTGCAACAGGCCGTAGCCGAACAGCATTTTGGCAAATGTATCCGCCTCACCGCCATTGACGCTAAACCAGGCGCTGCAGGCCACCAGCGCGGGGGCCAGCTGAATACCCAGCGAGGTTCGCAGCGCGGAAGGCAACTCCCCGGCGCTACGAAGTCGTTGCAAAATCACCGGCTCAAGGCTGAGCCAGGAAAAAACGCCCGCCCCGAGAAACACCAGCCCGGCATCGTTAAACCCCAGCGCGCCGCACGCCATGGCGCTGATAAAGTTGTTTGCCACCGTGGGCAGATATAACCCCGGCGTGGTGGCCTCTTGCGGATGGTTACCGCGCCATAATCCGGCGCTTTGCCAGGCAGCATAAGCCAGCTGTATCACCACCCCGACGCCAAATAACACCAGTGACACCGGGCGCAGCCAGGGCACAAAACCGATGGCGACCAGCATCGTTGTGGCGGGAAAAAGGCTGACAAAACTGCTCATCACCGGGTGGCGCATCTCGGCCAGCACACTTTGCGGAAAACGGATCGCCCGGGCGATAAACGCCACCGTCAGCAAAAACCAAATCACAATCGCAAGGGCCACCAGGCCCTCACCAGGCCAGCGCGTCACGGGCCAGAGCGTGCTGGCGTATCGCCAGGCGAAGCCCATCCCAATGATGCCAAGCACCATACCGAAGTAACCCGCGGGCAGGTTAAGCACTTGTTGAGTGTTGTTATTTTTATTCATTAATTTGAATTTTTAAAATGTATTTTAAATGCCATTTTAAGGGGTTTCCGCGACGGATGCCAGCACTACGAAACGCCGAAAGTTTGCTACGTTTAGTGGAGACGCTTACCCGAGACTCCATGATGAAAAAGTACAGGCTCAGCGAGGACACCCGCCTCTGGCAATGGAAAAACGGCGAGACAACGCACACGACGTCGTTACGACAGATTATTGCCACGGCGAATTTTAACGACATCGTGAGCGGCACGAAAGGCGGCTGGGTTGAAGATGAGAGCGCCCTCGCGCACGAAGGCGACTGCTGGATCTACGATGAAAACAGCGTCGTCTTTGCCGGTGCGACGGTGTCCGGCAACGCGCGCCTTACCCTGCCTTGCATCGTCAGTCATGACGCGCAGATTGGCGACAACTGCTGGCTGGACGGCGCGGAGGTCAGTCACGGCGCGCGCATAAGTGACAATGTCACGATACAACAATCCTGCGTGCGCGGCGAATGCCATATTTTCGGCGAGGCGCGGGTGCTTCATAACAGCGTGGTGATTGCTGCCAAAGGGCTTACGCCGGACCATGAGCAGATCCTGAAAATTTATGACAAGGCGACGGTGAGCCAGTCCCGCATTGTGCATCAGGCGCAAATCTACGGCGAGGCAATGGTTAATTATGCCTTCGTTGAACACCGGGCGGAAGTTTTCGACAGCGCCATCCTCGAAGGCAACGATCTCAATAACGTCTGGGTATGTGACTGCGCAAAAGTGTACGGTAACGCCCGCGTCATTGCCGGTTTTGACGACGATGCCATCCCTACCGTCCGCTACAGCTCTCAGGTGGCTGAAAACGCGGTGGTGGAAGGAAATTGTGTCATTAAACACCACGTCCTGATTGGCGGTCAGGCCTGGCTGCGCGGCGGCCCTATCCTGCTTGACGATAAGGTCGTGATCCAGGGACGGGCGCGTATCAGCGGCGATGTGCTTATTGAGCATCGGGTTGAAATCACCGACGATGCGGTGATTGAGGCTTTTGCCGGTGAGAACATCCACCTGCGCGGCGAAAAGGTGATTAACGGCGATCAGCGCATCACCCGTACGCCTCTGTTGGGGGCGTTATAGCGGGTAAATTTTGCCGTAGAGATTCACATCGTCATAACAGCCATTCAGGAACTCTGCTTCCCGCAGGCACCCCTCCAGCGTAAAACCGTTGCGCAGGGCAACGTTGTTGCTGGGTTTATTCGCCACCCGACACTTAATGACAAAACGGCGGATCTCGCCTCGCTCGACGTAATAGCGCATAAACGCCTGCAGCGCCTGCGACAGAATGCCCTGTCCCTGATGCGCCTCATCCAGCCAGTAACCGATGTATCCGGCTTTGTTGGCGGGTTCAATCGCATTAAACGACAGCACGCCGACCAGGTCCTCATTCTTGAAAATCAGAAACATTTTGGCGTAGCCGCGCTGGTGCAGCATCTGATTACTCAGCACATTACGACGGGTGTCATCTTCGGTGCCCACATGCTGCGCCCAGTCAAAGGCGGTTTGCAGCCAGGCTTTGTTTCTGATGACCATGTTGTGCAGATCGGCGGTATAGCGCTCTTCGACGGCGCGAAGCTCGAGATGGTCAGTCACCGGGATAATTTCAGATTCAGTGTCGGTCATGGTCCCTTCCCGTCACCCTCTCCCCGCCGGGGAGAGGGAATAAATGGTCAACGCATGATGCGATCGTCAACGTAGTTACGTTTGTCCGGCGCAGGCGGGAAATACTGATACAGCCAGGTCTCACTGATCGCATCCCCCTGACAGCGCAGGAACAGGCGCATGTCCACCGGTTCGGTCGAATCCGAGGTAGGATACCAGTCGAACAGAATGCGATAGCCGTCAAACGGCTCAACGTAGAGGATCTCAACCTGCTTCGCTTCGCCGCTGGAGAGGGTAATGACCGGCTCAATGCCTTTTGGCGCGGCAGCTTTCAGATCGCCCCCGACGAAGTCGATAGCAAAGCGACGGGCCCACACTTTCGGGTAGTTTTCGCCCGGCGCCCAGCCTTCCGGGAACCCACCCATACCGGTGCGGGTCGCGAAGACATTCGCCAGTGGGGAACGGACCGGCGGCATGGCGCTCCAGTAAAGACGGTATTTAAAGTCCAGCTCATCGCCCGCTTTCACCGGTTTTTCTGGCTGCCAGAAGCAGACCACGTTATCCAGTGTTTCACCCGTTGTCGGGATCTCCATCAGGCCAACCGCACCTTTACCCCAGTCGTTACGCGGCTCCACCCAGAGGCCTGGGCGTTTGTTATACCAGCCCATGACGTCCTGATAATGCGAGAAATCGCGATCGAGTTGGAGCAAGCCGAACCCTTTCGGGTTTTTGTCCACAAACGCATTAAACTGCAGCTTCTGCGGGTTGTTCAGCGGACGGCAAATCCACTCCCCGTTACCGCGCCACATGGCGAGACGGTCGGAGTCATGAATTTGCGGGTGGATAGTATCGCACATGCGGCGTTCGTTTGTACCGCAGCTGAACATACTGGTCATCGGCGCAATGCCGAGCTGTTTAATGTCTTTACGCGCATAGAGATGGTTTTCCACCTCCATGATCACCTGGCTCTTTTCGCAGTGGATCACGAACTTATACGCACCGGTGATGCTTGGGCTGTCCAGCAGCGTATAGACGGTAAAGGTAGTGTCGCCCGGTTTGACGGTTTCAAACCAGAACGCGGTGAAGTCAGGGAACTCTTCCGGCGTGTCGGTAAAGGTATCCACCGCCAGACCCCGCGCGGAAAGACCATACTGATAGGTATCATCAACCGCACGGAAATAGCTCGCCCCCAGGAATGAGACGATATCGCGACGCGCCAGTTCCGGTGCCTTGAAGGCGCGGAAACCGGCAAACCCAAGATCGCTTTGCCCTTCCAGCTGCTTCGTATCAACACCGGTTTCACCGTAGCTGAACAGCTCAGGACGGAAGTGGATTTCGCGCGCCTGTGACGTTGACTGATCCAGCGAGAACATGCGCACGCGGCGACGGAAACCCATGCCCATATGGAAGAACTGCACGTCCAGCTGACGGCCTTCAATGTTATTCCACAGTGACTGTTTTTCATCGTAACGGATGGCGTTATAGGCCTGCGGCGTCATGGTCGCCAGCGTGTCCGGTAACGGTCGCGGTGCTCCGCCCCACGGGGTTTTCGCCAGGTCATGGGCCATGGATTGCAGTACGGAGAAGTCAAAACGACGACTCTGACCGTCAGCAATGTCAGAGTCAGCAGCGTAAGCCGCTTTGGAAAACAGGGAAGCAAGGCCAGTTGTGCCGCTCAGGGCTGCCATTGCCAGCGAGCCTTTTAGAAAACGTCTGCGATTCATGCCTGGAAAAACGTCCTTATGGTCGTGTGAATGTGTTTCGCACTCGGCGAAATGACGGCAAGAAAGAACGCACAGCCTAAACAAAAATGGTTAAGAATCCAATTGTTGGGCGGCGATTATCTGTACAAAGTGCGAAATATTTTCTGTCGACCAGAACGACCCGAAAAAGGTGTAAAGAAAGGTATAAAGACGTGTATAAAAATGCCCCGGCTGGACATCGTCAGTCGGGGCAAATGAGGCGGTTATTTTACGCTGACATCGATACCTGGGAAGTACTTATCAGCGAGTTTAGCGATCGTGCCATCGGCACGCACTTTATCAATTGCGGCATCAAGTTGCTTTTTGGTGGCCTCGTCCCCTTTACGCAACCCAAAGCCGATCCCACTGCCGAGGATAGTGTCGTCCGACACCGGTTTGCCGATAAAGCCAAACCCTTTCCCCTGCGGCTTGCTGAGGAAACCTGCCTGCCCGGCCGCGGACATGACCAGCGAGGCGTCGATACGGCCATTCAGCAGATCGCCCCAGGCCATATTCTGATCTTTATAAGACACCACGGTGACACCCTGCTTTTCCCAGTGCTCTTTCGCGTAGGTTTCCTGAATTGAGCCCTGCAGGACACCGATGGTTTTGCCCTTAAGCCCCGCGGGCGTTGCCTCTACCGCGGTACCGGCCTTGCCAACGAGCTGCGACGGGATGCGGTAAATCGGCTGGGTAAAATCAATACTTTTACGTCGCTGTTCGGTGATGTTCATCGCCGAGTTAATGGCATCAAATTTCTTCGCCACCAGGCCCGGTATTAACGCATCAAAAGAGGTTTCAACCCAGGTGCATTTCAGCGCTGCGGCTTTGCAGATGGCATTGCCCAGCTCAACGTCAAACCCTTCCAGTTCGCCAGCAGCATTTCGGCTTTCAAACGGCGGATATTCCGCCTCCAGCCCGTACCGCAGTTCGGTAGCCGCGAATGACGAAAACGTACACAGCAATCCCATGCCGACAACTAACGCGCGTAATTTCATCTCCAACTCCTTAGCGTGGTTTAACCCGACACAGGGCCTGGGCACCTGCCCGTAACGTCGCCTCATCTTTCGCAAAAGAGAGACGAATCAATTTATTATCCGTACCATCCGCATAAAACGCCGACAGCGGAATGGTGGCCACTCCATACTCAACGATCAGCCGTTTCACCAGTTCACTGTCGCGCTCATCGCTGAACTGGCTGTAGTCGGCCAGCAGGAAAAACGAACCGGCGCTCGGCAAGAGTCTGAACGGTGATGCTTCCAGCAAACTTTGCAGCAGATCGCGTTTGCGCTGATAAAACGCCGCCAGCGACAGCCAGGTTTGCGGGTCAATCATGTGCTCTGCAAACGCATGCTGCATTGGCGTATCGGCAGAAAACATCAGAAATTGATGGACTTTACAAATCTCATCCATCAGTACCGCCGGAGCAACACAGTAACCCACGCGCCAGCCGGTCACGTGATAGGTTTTTCCGAAGGAAGAGATAATGACGCTACGCTCCGCCAGCTGCGGATGTGTCGCCATACCGTGGTGCGGTTCACCATCAAAGACGACGTGTTCGTACACTTCGTCAGACAAAATAATGATATCGGTATTGCGGGTCACCGCCACCAGCTGCTGCAGGTCCTCTGCCGAGAAGACCTGCCCGCTCGGGTTGTGCGGGGTATTGATGATTATCATGCGCGTACGCGGGGTGATCGCCGCACGGACTTCATCCCAGTTGACGGCAAAATCCGGCACCGTCAGTTTAATGGCAACCGGCGTGGCCCCCTGCAGGCGAACAATCGGGGCGTAACTGTCAAACGACGGTTCAAAGTAGATCACTTCGTCGCCCGGGTGCACCAGCCCGCTGATCGCCGAATAGAGTCCTTCACTGGCACTGGCGGTGACCAGCACTTCGCTGGCCGGGTCATAGTGCGTGCCGTAGAGTGTGGCAATTTTATCCGCAATACGCTCTTTAAGCGGCTGCAGGCCGGTCATTGCCGCGTACTGGTTGTGCCCTGCCTCCATCGCCCGGGTCACCCCGGCGACCAGTTTGGGATCGCAGGAAAAATTGGGTGCACCCTGAGAAAGATTGATGGCGTTATGCCGGGCGGAGAGCTGGCCGATAACGGTAAAAATCGTGGTCCCCACATCGGGTAATTTGGAACGGGTGTGCACCGGAGTGTGTAACGTCATCCTCTTTCCTTTCTCATGATGAATGCATAACTATTCAAACAACAAGTCAGTTGTCGGGACAATCGAATTGTTGTCATAATAGCCATGAGAAAAACGCATACCTGAGGTGGTTAATGTCGCGCCGTTCGCTCCCGCTTAATGCCATCGACGCCTTTTTAGTCACCGCGCGTCATCTGAATCTGACCCATGCCGCAACAGAGCTCTGTCTGACGCAGGGAGCCGTAAGTCGCAAAATCGCCACCCTTGAAGCGTGGTTCGGCTTTCCGCTGTTCGAGCGCCATGCGCGCGGCCTGCGCCTCTCCCCACAGGGCAGCGCCCTGCTTCCGGAATTGCAATCCACTTTTGAAACGCTGCTGACCCTGGCCGATCGGGCCCGTACCCAGCAAACCGTGATCCGACTCAAAGCACCCACCTGCGCCATGCGCTGGCTGGTGCCTCGTCTGCTGGAGGTGGAGCGTGAGCAGCCGGATCTGCAGATAGCATTGACCACCACTACCGACCATAACGTCAATTTCAAAACGGAATCTTACGACGCGGCCATTGTATTTGGCACCCATATGAGCGCGGGCGATCTGTTGTTTGAAGAGGCGTTAACCCCGGTAATGAGCCCCCTGCGAGCAGGTTGCGAACTGGGTGCGTTAACCTTCCTTCACCCGACACGGGATAAGACAGACTGGTCATTGTGGCTGGCGAAGCAGGAAGGCCCGGGGTTTGTTATGCACAAAAATCAACACTTCGACACGATGGACCTTGCCATCACGGCCGCCATTCAGGGGCTGGGGGTGGCCATTGCCGACGAAACGCTGGTGGAAGAAGACGTCCGCGCCGGGAGGCTGGCGCGGCCTTTTGAGAGCAGCATCAAAACGGGTGCGAGCTACAGACTGGTTCTGCGCGAATCGCCTGGCCAGGAAAATGGGCTGGCGGCGTTTCGCGCCTGCCTGCTCAGTCGAGGCTCACATGGTGTTTCATAACGCGCTTAAAGAGGCTCATGCGCGCGCGCATAAAGCGGTTTTCAAGCCTGAAACCTGCATGTTTATTCACGCCGATACGTAGCAGCACGTCCCTTCCTTTTCGACAGGCCGGCCAGTGCGTCGGGCCAGGAAGACTTTCCCGGTGACCGGCGTCACGCGCAAAGCTCACCCAATAATCTGCAACCTGCGCTGCGAATTGCCTGTCTCGCGCGTTAACGTAGTGGCAGGAAGGCTCAATCTCACCAAGGGTGTCAAACACGTACGGCACCTCATTACCGTGCCAGGCACCGTTGATATAGGTTGCGTGCTCTGCTTCCGCCACATAGTCGAACCAGTAACGCCAGCACAAGCCGCCCACGCGCTGCTGGGCCTGCATCACCACATATCCCATGGTGGTAAAAGCCATATCCCGGCACACCTGCCTGCCAAGCTCCACATCCCCTTTCACACCCGGATAGAGCAGTTTGATCAGCCCCAGTCCAAAGCGACGTTCATGGCGAAGCTTCTGGATCTGACCGGCGAGATCGATACCAAATACCGCCATCACGCTGGCTTCGTCACTGTTCGACCCAATCATCACCGGAACAGGATGCTGACGCGCGGCAAAGAACACATCGAGCATTGATTCCGGCAGAACACAGTCTCCGACGATGGGTGCCGGGGCGATGTTCAGCGGCGCGGCCAGCGGCCAGAACGCTTCGGGGGGAATGGCACGTAACTGTTCTGCTGACGCCTCCTCAAGGCCGAAATGCGCCGCCAGCGCTTCCCCTTTTTGCAGGGCCTGTTCCCGCGGCGTATCCGGCAGGGTGTATCCGCTTTGCACAATCGCCTTGTGGAAGAGTCCCTTCGCCAGCGGAGACGCCAGCAGCGACAGCACGCTGCGCGCGCCGGCGGATTCGCCAAACAGGGTGACGTTGTCAGGATCGCCACCGAAAGCGGCAATATTCTCCCGAACCCATTCAAGGGCGGCAATCTGATCCAGCAGCGCAAAGTTATGCACTACCCGGTCTTCTTCTCCCTCCAGCGCGGGATGGGCAAAAAAGCCAAGGTGACCAAGACGGTAATTGATCGTCACAACCACCACGCCGCGCGTTGCCAGCGCCTTACCGTTATAGGGCGGCAGGCCACCCGCGCCAATGGTAAACCCCCCGCCGTGTAGCCAGACCATGACGGGAAGCGGCGCCGGGCGCTCGACGGGTGACCAGACGTTAAGATACAGACAATCTTCTGAGAACCGGCCGGGATCGCCGCCGCCTAACGCCTGGCAATACTCACTGTTCTGCCAGCTTGAGGGCGAAAAAGCGGTGGCCAGACGCAGCCCCTCCCAGCGTTCAGGCGGCCGTGGCGAACGCCAGCGCCAGTTGCCAACGGGGGGCGCCGCATAGGGAATACCACACCAGAGATGAACGTTTTCATCCGTTAAACCAGACAGTGCGCCCTGGCGCGTTTCAATCACAGGGGCGGAGGGATTTTGCATAACAACCTTCTGTTTCCATCACACCCCAGAAGAGTAACGATTTCAGAGCAAACCGCAACGCTGTTTGCTGCGGATTTCAGCCTCCTGATAGAGCATGAACTCATCGTACACCGGGCAACCCAGCGCCGCTTCGAACGCGTCGCGACTGGCGTTACCGTGGCTACGCGCCTGGGTTTCATTGCCCAGATTCGACTGGAAAATCCCTGCGGCACTGACCGGGAGGAAATCTTCATAGGTGATCGGCTGAGCGACAACCCACCCGCGCTCAATTAACGGCTGTGGATCGTCTCCCGGACGAAACGCATGACGATGCGCTTCCCCGGATGGCGTCAGGCGATAGCGGAAATAGGCCAGCTCCTGACGGCGCATCAACAATTCGCTGTCCGGGAAGGCGCTGAAGATTTCGCGCAAATGGAGCTGGTGCGTCATGTTGTCTTTACCGGTACCGGCCTCTGCAAGCAGGCTGTCATAAAGCGCACGACCTTTTGGCGTCAGCGCCACGCCGCGCTGTTCAATTTCGCCAAAGCGCGCGGTATGCGTTCCTGTATGCTCCCCGGCAAACAGCACCGGCTCTTCCAGCGCTTTAAAGCTGGTCTGGCGCAGTAATACGGGAACCTCGCGACGCGGTGGTCCTTCAATCAGAATTTTGGGTTCAATCCCGTACTTCGGCATCAGCTCCTGCACCCGGTCAATATCCAGCGTACGTGGCGTGAGGTGGTTGATATGGCACCCCGGGAAACAGACCACATCCGCAATCAGTCGGTGCTCGTTATGCAATGCCAGATAGGTCTCCTGGTCGACCGTCGCATGACGATGCCAGCGGAAGGTTTCTAACGCCTCCTGTACAAACGCCTGCGCCTGCGCATCCGTAAAGTGCCCTTCTGCCTCATGCAGCGCGATAAGCTCCAGACAACGCGGGGTAAAGATATTGCGGTGAGACAAGATCTCCGCGGCACGCTCACGCAGGACGACGTTGTCAATCAGTTCGAGGCGCAGCAGCGAGGTAAAGATACGAAACGGATTTCGGCACAGCGCTGCATCATCGACCGGGCGGAACGCCGTGGAGTGGACGGGCACGCCCGCCTGAGAGAGGTCGTAATAGCTGACCGGGTACATGCCCATAATGGCAAACATACGACGCAAGGTCGAAAGCTCTTGCGCGGTACCCACGCGGATCGCCCCGTGACGCTCCACATTCAGGCGCGCCAGTTCATCCGCGTTCGCCAGTTGTTCATGTAATAGTGGGTTATTTTCCAGAACCGCCAGGTTTACGTCCGCAACCAGGTCGAGCAAGGTGCCGTACTGCGGAACTTCCTGCTGGTACATCGCCGACATAGCCTGCGAAAAGTGTTCCCGAATATCATCAGCCGTGATGGTGTTCGCCATGATGTCATGCCTCCAGTGAATATTACCTGGAGTGTAGAGAAACCCGTTCCCTCTGGGGGGAAGAATTTCCGATTTGTGATCTTAAGACAGGAGTGGTTAAAGCGTGTGCTGGCCTGCCCCTGACACCCATATGACCTGGCTGATTCACCTTCTCTAAATAAAGCGATTTCTGATTAAACTGTATTATTAATAACCTCATCGCTTAACCATTAAGAGGTAATAAATAGCATTATCTTAAGAGGTAATATCTCATTAAAAACAAATATTAGTGGCATATATCTTATTTCGTTAACGCAACAAGCGGATTTTCAATATTTCTCCTTAAGATTAATCTGTAATTTTTAGACTGCCGCACGCGCTTCAGGCATAAACAATGCAAGAAAAACAGTTATCCCCTGCGGCTCGCGGATTAACTCCATGAAGACAGGCAGTTAACCGCAAGCCATCAAGGATATATTCATATTAAACGAAGCGTTAACCATCAGAAATATCTCAGCAACGAAGCGATGGTTTACAAAACATATTTGACGAATATGAAACACCGACTAAAGTTATTATTCGAACGACGAGTGATACGGAATATTTTCGTATCTTAACTGACATAACCAATATATGAGGTTTAATATGGCAGAGCATCGTGGTGGTTCCGGTAATTTCGCACAAGACCGTGAAAAAGCATCAGAAGCTGGACGTAAAGGTGGCCAGCACAGCGGCGGTAATTTTAAAAACGATCCGCAACGCGCATCTGAAGCAGGTAAGAAAGGAGGAGAAAACAGCCACGGTGGTGGCCGTAAAAACTCCTGATCTGATGTAAATCTCTTTTATTTAAAACAGAGAGCATGCTGCGGGCCTCCAGGCTCGCAGTACCCCTTCTTTATTTTACCGGAGCGTAATGATGAATATGAAAAGTGTCGAAGATGTGTTTATTCACCTCCTGTCCGATACCTACAGCGCTGAGAAGCAGCTGACCCGCGCGCTCGGCAAACTGGCTCGTGCTGCCTCCAGTGAAAAACTGAGCGCAGCCTTTAGTGCACACCTTGAAGAGACGCAGGGTCAGATTGAGCGTATCGACCAGATTATCGAGCAAGAATCTGGCCTTAAGCTCAAGCGTATGAAGTGCGTAGCAATGGAAGGCCTGATTGAAGAGGCCAATGAGGTCATCGAGAGCACCGAGAAAAATGAGGTGCGTGACGCCGCATTAATTGCCGCAGCACAAAAAGTGGAGCATTACGAAATTGCCAGTTACGGTACCCTCGCCACATTAGCAGAACAACTGGGCTATAAAAAAGCCGTTAAACTTCTGGCCGAAACGCTGGAAGAAGAGAAAGAAACCGATCTTAAACTTACCGACCTGGCCGTAGGCAATATTAACCAAAAAGCGCAAAAATGACGCTATAGCAAAGGTTAAATAAAATGAGCATCAGTCCCAGGACTATTAAACGGTGCCATTTAACGGCAGCAATAATATGGTTCATACTCGCTATCCCTTCCGTTTTATGGTGGAAGAGCAGCGTGCTATGGGTCATTATCATCAGTATCTACGCCAATATTGTCGGCCATTTATCTGGCTACAGTGCAGCGCGTGCCGATCAGGCTGCTGAGAGTGAGACCAAATAAGCGACACCATAATGAGGACATTATAATGAATCACGTAGAACACTACCATGACTGGCTACGCGATGCCCATGCGATGGAAAAGCAAGCCGAATCTATGCTGGAATCCATGGCCAGCCGTATCGATAATTATCCCGATGTTCGCGCCAGAATTGAGCAGCATATTAGTGAAACAAAGCGACAAATTACCTTACTGGAAGAGATCCTCGACCGTAATGATATTTCTCGTTCGGTTTTAAAAGATTCGATGAGTAAAATGGCGGCGCTCGGACAGTCCATTGGCGGGATGTTCCCCTCTGATGAGATCGTCAAAGGGTCTATCAGCGGCTATGTTTTCGAACAGTTTGAAATAGCCTGCTACACCTCCCTGCTGGCCGCGGCCAAAAAAGCGGGCGACATGGCTTCCGTGCCTGCCATCGAAAGTATCCTGGCGGAAGAGCGCGAGATGGCCGACTGGCTGATTCGCCACATTCCACAGACCACCGAACAGTTCCTGCTGCGTTCAAACGCATCCGGTGTCGAAGCAAAAAAATAACCTCAGGAGAGAAGACATGTTTCGACACGTCAAACAATTACAATATACGGTTCGGGTTGCCGAACCGAATCCCGGCCTTGCCAATTTATTACTGGAACAATTCGGCGGTCCTCAGGGCGAGCTGGCCGCCGCCTGCCGTTACTTTACTCAGGGGTTGAGTGATGACGACCCGGGTCGTAAAGATATGCTGATGGATATCGCGACCGAAGAGTTAAGCCACCTTGAAATTATCGGTACCCTGGTGGGTATGCTTAATAAAGGGGCTAAAAGCGCACTGGCGGAGGGCGTGGAAAATGAAGCCGAGCTGTATCGGTCCATGACCGAAAACGGTAACGACAGCCATATCACCTCCCTGCTTTACGGTGGCGGTACTCCGTTGACCAACTCCGCCGGGGTGCCGTGGACGGCGGCTTATGTCGACACCATTGGCGAGCCGACCGCCGATCTGCGCTCGAATGTGGCTGCCGAGGCCCGAGCGAAGATCATCTATGAACGGCTGATTAACGTCACGGACGATCCGGGCGTGAAGGATGCGCTGGCGTTTCTGATGACGCGTGAGGCGGCGCATCAGCTCTCCTTTGAGAAGGCGCTTCAGTCCATTCGTAATAATTTCCCTCCGGGAAAACTGCCGCCAATCGAGGAATACACCAACAAGTACTACAATATGTCTGAAGGTGGGGAGGTTCGCGGAAGCTGGAACAGCGATAAACATTTCGACTACGTTGAATCCCCCCAACCTGCCGTTGACGGCGGAGACGGGAGTGCAAGCGTGACGCTGACGACCGAACAGGCCACGCTGGTCAAAGCGATGTCGGCCCGCACGAAGTCCGATCCACATTCCGACCCGCTGACCGGTGCCGAACTGGGTGCCGGGAAGAAAAAACCGTAACCGATTTTGCCAGGCAGCCCCGGACTGCCTGGCAATCCTCGTGCGCAACAGTTCCAGAGGTACGGACCATGTTCGAACTCGACGCATTTCACCTCGCCAGAATCCAGTTCGCTTTTACCGTCTCGTTTCATATTCTTTTCCCGGCGATCACCATCGGTCTTGCCAGCTATCTGGTGGTGCTCGAAGGGATGTGGCTTCGCACCAAAAATGAGGTGTGGCGCTCGCTGTACCATTTCTGGCTAAAGATATTTGCCGTTAACTTCGGTATGGGGGTCGTTTCCGGTCTGGTCATGGCCTATCAGTTCGGCACTAACTGGAGCGGATTCTCACAGTTTGCCGGCAGTATCACCGGCCCTCTCCTGACCTATGAAGTCTTAACCGCCTTCTTCCTCGAAGCCGGATTTCTTGGCGTGATGCTGTTCGGCTGGAACAAGGTCGGCCCGGGCCTGCACTTCTTCTCGACCTGTATGGTCGCGCTGGGTACGCTGATGTCCACCTTCTGGATCCTCGCCTCCAACAGCTGGATGCACACGCCCCAGGGGTTCAGTATTCAGAACGGTCAGGTCATTCCGGAGGACTGGCTGGCCATCATTTTTAACCCCTCCTTCCCTTACCGTCTCATTCACATGGCTATCGCCGCGTTCCTGAGCAGTGCGCTGTTTGTGGGGGCGTCGGGCGCATGGCATCTGCTGCGCGGCAACGACACGCCCGCGATACGCACCATGTTTTCCATGGCGATGTGGATGGCCCTGCTGGTCGCGCCCATTCAGGCCGTCGTCGGTGATATGCATGGCCTGAATACCCTCGAACATCAGCCGGCCAAAATTGCCGCCATCGAAGGTCACTGGGAGAACCCACCAGGCGAAGCGACACCGCTGCTGCTGTTTGGCCTGCCGGATATGGAGCAGGAGCGCACCCGCTACGCGCTGGAAATTCCTGCCCTTGGCAGTCTGATTCTGACCCACAGCCTGGATAAACAGGTCCCGGCCCTGAAAGATTTCCCGAAAGAAGATCGCCCGAACTCACCGATTGTTTTCTGGTCATTCCGCATTATGGTCGGCATGGGTCTGCTGATGATCACGCTGGGTCTGGTCAGCGTCTGGCTACGCTATCGCCATCGACTCTATCAGTCGCGGCCCTTCCACTGGTTCGCGCTGTGCATGGGACCGGCGGGCCTACTGGCGCTGCTGGCCGGCTGGGTCACCACCGAAGTGGGTCGTCAGCCGTGGGTGGTGTATGGCTATCTGCGCACGATCGACGCGGTCTCGCTGCACAGCACGCTGCAGATGAGCATTAGCCTGCTGGCCTTCTTTGTGGTCTATTCGTCGGTGTTTGGCGTGGGCTACGTCTACCTGATTCGGCTTATCAAGAAAGGTCCGCAGCCCGTTGATACCTTGACGTCAAATACCTCGGGCACCCCTGCCCGTCCGCTGTCTGCCGCTGAGTCTGTTCCGGAACAGGAGAGAAACTGATGGGCGTCGATATCTCAGTTATCTGGTTTGCCATCATCGTGTTCGCCACGCTGATGTATATCATCATGGATGGCTTTGATTTGGGCATCGGGCTGCTTTTTAACTTCGTGGGCGATGCCAGAGAGCGTGACGTAATGGTCAACAGCGTGGCGCCGGTGTGGGACGGCAACGAGACCTGGCTGGTGCTCGGCGGTGCGGGGTTGTTCGGCGCGTTTCCGCTGGCCTATGCGGTGATTATCGATGCGCTGACCATCCCTCTTACCGCCATGTTAATTGGCCTTATCTTTCGCGGCGTGGCCTTTGAGTTCCGCTTTAAGGCAACGCCTTCGCACCGCAAATTCTGGGACTACGCCTTCGCCGGCGGCTCTTTGCTTGCCACCTTCAGCCAGGGGGTGGTGGTGGGAGCAGTGATTAACGGCTTTGACGTTGAGGGCCGGCGTTTTGTCGGCTCCGCCCTTGACTGGTTAACGCCCTTCAATCTTTTCTGCGGCATCGGGCTGGTAGTGGCCTACACCCTGCTCGGTACTACGTGGCTTATCATGAAAAGTGAAGGCGCGTTGCAAAACCGCATGCGTGAGCTGACCCGGCACGTGCTGCTGGCGCTGGTGGTGGTGATCGCGGTGGTGAGTATCTGGACGCCGCTCGGCTGGCAGTACGTTGCCGACCGCTGGTTTACCTTCCCCAACTTCATCTGGTTCCTGCCGGTTCCCCTGCTGGTAGGCGTGTTTAGCCTGTGGATCTGGCGACTGACGCACAACCCGGCCAGCCACTCGCGTCCCTTCCTGTTGACCCTTGGGCTGATCTTCCTCGGATTTAGCGGTCTGGGCATTAGCCTGTGGCCTAACATTATTCCGCCGCGCATTACCCTGTGGGAGGCTGCGGCACCACCGGCCAGCCAGCTGTTTATGCTGGTCGGAACGTTACTGATTATTCCGGTGATTCTGGTGTACACCGCCTGGAGCTACTACGTTTTCCGGGGCAAAGTTTCCGACACGGAAGGTTATCACTGAGGTGAACTATGGCAGACTGGCATACCCGAGCCATTATTTATCAGATTGATACTGCACTCTTTTATGATTTAAACGGCGATGGTTGCGGGGACATCGCCGGGATTGGCGCAAAGCTGCGCTACATTCGCCGCATGGGGGCGACGGTTATCTGGATCACCCCTTTCTACCTCACCCCGTTTCTGGATGAAGGCTACGACGTCAGCGACCATCTGCAGGTTGATCCTCGCTTCGGAAAGCTGGCCGACATTATCGCCTTTATTGAACAGGCCCGGGAGCTGGGTATGCAGGTCATTATTGAGCTGTTGATTCAGCACACCTCGGACGCCCATCCCTGGTTTCAGCAGGCGCGCCGCAACCCAACTTCACCTTTTCGTGACTACTATATCTGGTCGGATAATAACGAGGACGATACCTCCCCGATGTTTCCCGGCGTGGAAGAGAGCGTCTGGACATGGGATGACGAGGCCGGGCAATACTACCGACATATGTTCTATCACCACGAGCCCGACCTGAATCTGACCTGCCCCGCGCTGCTCAACGAGATCGAAAATATTATCCTCTTCTGGCTCAAGCTCGGGGTGTCGGGCTTTCGCCTCGATGCCGCAACGCACCTGACCGCGCAGGCAGGCGGCGGTGACGAGAAAAAGGGGTTATGGATCCTGGAGCATATGCGCCGCCTTATTGAAGCACGTAATCCGGAAGCGATCCTGCTCGGTGAGGTGGACGTCGACGTGGAGGCGTATAAAGACTATTTCGGCGAAAATAACCGTCTGAATCTGGTGCTGAATTTCTGGCTCAATAAGTATTTCTACGTCAGCCTTGCCAGGAAAAGCGCCCGACCGCTGCGCAATGCCATAAAGAAGATGATTGTCCCGCCTGACTCGTGCTGCTTTGCCAACTGGCTGCGCAACCACGATGAGTTAGATCTGGAAGGGATTGGTAAAAAAGAGAAACAGATTGTGGTCGACACCTTCGCCCCTGACGAAGAGATGAACGTCTACCAGCGCGGGATACGACGCCGTCTGGCACCGATGTTAAAGGGCGATCAAAAACGGCTGGCGTTCTGCCACGCGGTGCTCTTCTCACTCCCAGGCGTGCCGGTCATGCGCTACGGCGATGAGATTGGCATGGGTGATGATCTGACGCTGGAAGAGCGCTATGCCGTGCGTACGCCAATGCAGTGGGCGGGGTCAGAGGGCGGTGGCTTTTCAGCAGCGGATCCTGAGCGGTTTATCGCCCCAATCATCGATCGCGGTCCCTGGCGTTATCAGAAAATCAACGTGGCCGATTCCCTGCTGCACCGCAATTCCCTGCTGCACCGGATCATCGACATGGCCAATACGCGCTCTGAATTTCCGGAGATTGCTGTCGCACCGTTTCGTCTCATCAATATTGATGATGACGCGGTACTGGGCATTTATTACGAGGCCGAAGCGCGCAGTATCCTGACTTTCGTTAACTTTAGCGACAAGCCGGTCCAGTTTACCGCCCGCGGGATCCGTCACGCCACCTGGACCGCCTGCCTGGCGGATAAACGCTATGACGACGCGCTGATCTGTGGCAAAACCGTCCAGCTAACCCTCAGCGGCTACGGCTATCGCTGGTTCTGGACTAACCGTAGCGCGCTGCGCTGATTACCTTTTACGCCGGGTCATCAGCCGCGTCAGCACAACGCCCGCCACCGCGAGGGAACCTAACAGGACTTTCCCGGGCACACCTGAGGTGATCGCCGTGGAGCGGTTTTTCGCTTCCGGGGTAAAACGCCCATGGATTTTGTGCAGGTCGTTGACCGGCTGGTCGAGATAATCCTGGCGATCCCGGTCATTCAGATCGTCAGTCATCTGACCTTCCCAGGCCTTCTTCACCATCAGCCGGTCCAGGAAACCCGGGAAGAGGAATTGTCCGACGATCGACTGAATGGTACTGCTGCCCACCCACAGTTCGCGCACCGGTTTTTGCGCGACCTTAAAAATCGCGCTCGCGGCAACTTCAGGCTCAAACACCGGCGGAACCGGACGCATAGCCCAGGCGAATTTGTTTCTTGCCCAGTCAAACTGCGGTGTATTCAGCCCCGGCATCTGCACCATTGAAAGCTGCACCCGGCTGTTCTCATGCATCAGTTCCGTGCGCACCGCATCGGTGAATCCCCGAATCGCCGCTTTGGCGCCGCAGTAGGCCGATTGCAACGGGATCGAGCGGTAGGCCAGCGCGGACCCGACCTGAATAATCACGCCGCGATCGCGTGGCACCATCAATTCCAGCGCGGCGCGGGTTCCGTTTACGAAGCCAAGATAGGTCACATCAGTGACGCGGCGAAATTCATCCGGCGTCAGGGTACGAAACGGTGCCAGCACCGCACCCATCGCATTGTTAACCCACACATCAATCGCACCGAGGCGATATTCAATCTCGTTTGCCGCGTCCACCACCGCCTGGCTGTCGGCGACATCCGCCTGTACCGCACAGGCTTTGACGCCAAATCGCGTTAACTCCTCCTGGGTCGAGTGCAGGCTTGTCTCATCGCGGGCAATAATCCCCACATCGTAGCCTGCCTTTGCGAAGTGCAGCGCCGTTGCCTTTCCCACACCCGCCGTACCGCCGGTAATGACAATCACAGCCATAGAACCTCCGCGTAAATTTACTCGTTATCCCAGTCTGATAATCTGGTCACTAATTCAGACAATGAATACTGCACCGCCTTCTCAACCACATCCTGGCAGTCGCCGGAAAACAGGACGGTACGGGTTTCCGTGTGTCCGCGAAGGTTCCAGGCGAAGCAAACGGTCCCTGCCGCCGTGCCATCGTCGCCCCCTTCTGGCCCGGCATAACCGCTGATGGCAATACTGACATCCGCCTGGGCAATCTCCAGGATCCGGGCGGCCATTTCGGTTACCGTCTGTTCACTCACGGCCGTATACCGTTCAAGGGTCTCAGGACGCACGCCCAGAATGCGCTCTTTCGCGCCGTCACTGAACACGACCAGGCCGACATCATAAAATTCGGCCGTGTTCTCTTCAGCACAAAGGGCGACGGAGAGTTTTCCGCCGGTGCAGGATTCTGCCGTGGTTAAGCGAAGCCCTAGATCTGTCAATTTGCTCGCCACTTTTTTGGTCAGTTCGGCGACGGTATAATTGTTATCATGGTGAAGGTTGCTCATTTCGTGGCCTCTTACTTCTCAAAAGGAATGATTGAAATATGGCCATTGCGCTCAAGAATGGCATATTTAATTTCACTCAACTGCGTAACACCATTATTCTGGCGTGCCGATACCAGAATATCATCACAGGAAACGTCGACTTTTTTGAGTTTATCTGCTAACGGCACGCCGTTCTCAACCAATATCACCGGAGTGCCATCAAGAATATTTTCTACCGGTGAGAAATATTTTTTCATTATCCCAAAGATAATATCCACTACCACCAGCGTGGTAATGGTAATCATTGCGCCGGTGACCGAAAAATCTTCCCCGAGCAGCGCCTGTTGCGTCGCCTCACTGATAATTAACAGGAGAATCAGATCAAAGCTGGTCATCTGCAGCAAAGCGCGCCGTCCGGCAACTTTAAATACCACGACGAGGAACAGGTAAATAGCCAGCGCACGAAAGACCATATCCATATCAGCCTCCTACGGGTAAATAAATTGCCAGAAAGGGATTTCCGGCTCGTTGTTTATGCGAACGACATTGTTCCATTTACCTGCGCGTGCAGGGGTCGTGAAGAGTAAGACAGAGAAGTTGTCGGACATTTTCAGGTTGTTATACACAAAAAAGAGCGTATTCCCGCGACTGAACATGCTGTCCGGTTGCGGCCAAACGCTTCCTGGCTCGTAAACATCGTTGCTCTCGCTGGTCACACTCAGGGTGTATTTCCCTTCTGTTCTGACCGGGAATGAAAGGTGGATCTTCGACTCCGTCTGGCGTCGGCCAAAGCGCTCGTAGTTGATGGTCAGCGACTTTGCCGAGTTTGTTCTTTGCGTATCACTCACCACTCCGCTTGAAAAGAAGCCCGCTATCGCCGCAACGATAATGGCCAGCAGGACAATAAAACCCACCTGACGAAATCCATATTCAAACGTCAGCAATCGGTAATTCTCATCTATCCCAGGTAACTTATCACTTTGACGCTTCATGGCGGCTATCACCGTTTCGCTTATTAACCGATATTTTTGATTTCAAAAGCGAATGTTTTTAAGACTTATCACATTTGCCACATAAAGGAATAGCAACAATACTTAATAAGTCAAGACACACAAAATGAAGGATATCAGATGAAATTATCGCTTATTTCCGCTTTTTTGATATTTCTGGTACCGGCCGCATGGGCAGATAATAACGGCGGGTTACAAAAAGGTGAAGCACCGCCACCACCGCACGCACTGGATAGCGGTTATCGTGGAACCGATGATGCACGAATTATGACCATCGATCATGCAAAAGAAATGCATGATGGTGCGACTATTTCATTACGCGGAAACCTTATTGACGGCAGCGGCGATAAGTTTGTATTCCAGGATAAAACCGGAAAAATAGACGTTATTATTCCCCAGGCAGTATTCGACGGCAGAACAGTAAAACCCGATCAGATGATCAGTATCAACGGATCGCTTGATAAGAAATCATCGCCGCCTGTCGTGCGCGTCGATCATTTGCAGAAATAATTCAGCGAAGCGTTAACGCTGCAACTATCCATCAAATCTCACCCCTTGGCTTAAGGAGTCAGCTATGAGTGATACTACACAACGTCAGAACGCTTACCCGCAACCCCCTTTCCCGGAGCAACCGCAAACGCCGCCGGGACTGGCATCAGAAATGCAACCCGTACCCGACCACGGGGAAACGAGCTATAAAGGGCATGGCCGCCTTGCCGGCAAGAAAGCATTGATCACCGGAGGTGACTCCGGTATTGGTCGCGCAGTCGCGATCGCTTACGCCCGTGAAGGGGCTGACGTCGCAATCAACTATCTGCCTGAAGAAGAGAAAGACGCGGTTGACGTCATTGAGCTTATCAAAGCGGAAGGACGCATTGCCGTCGCGCTGCCGGGTGACATACGTGACGAGACGTTCTGCCAGAAGCTGGTAGAAGAGGCGGTGGCCAAACTGGGGGGACTGGACATTCTGGTGAATAACGCCGGTCGTCAGCAATACCGGGAATCCCTTGAAGAGCTCACCACGGAAGATTTTGACGCGACCTTCAAAACCAATGTCTATGCGCCTTTCTGGATAACCAAAGCGGCGCTGCGCCATCTGAAACCGTCGGCCTCTATCATTAATACCTCCTCGGTCCAGGCGGTTAAGCCCAGCCCTGTGCTGCTGGATTATGCCCAGACAAAAGCCTGTCTGGCGGTATTCACCAAATCCTTAGCGAAACAGCTTGGTCCAAAAGGAATACGCGTCAACGCGGTTGCCCCGGGCCCTTACTGGACGGTGCTGCAATCCAGCGGCGGCCAGCCGATGGAAAAAGTGAAAGAGTTTGGTGGTGATACCCCGCTGGGGCGTCCGGGTCAACCTGTTGAAATCGCACCGCTCTATGTCACGCTGGCCTCGGATGAATGCTCATTTACCTCCGGTCAGGTATGGTGCTCTGATGGCGGTGATGGCGTGATTTAACCCGGCTATACACTGACGTAACGCTCTCAATGTGCTCGAAAAGAACAAGGACGTTCTTCCTCTCCCCCCTGCCAAAAAACATGTTGTAACTCAAACAGATCAAATGTTAAAAATATTTTGCTATCAAGTTATCAAAATTAAACAACTTAGCTTGTCACCCGCATCGCTCTGTTTTTAACATCGCCTATGGAAAAAAATGGTCTGTTCAGTCAGCGCATACGCTTGCGCCATTTGCATACATTTGTGGCCGTCGCTCAACAGGGAACGCTGGGGCGAGCGGCTGAAACTCTCAACTTAAGCCAGCCTGCGCTCTCCAAAACGCTGAACGAGCTGGAACAACTCACCGGCACCCGTCTCTTCGACCGCGGTCGGCTGGGGGCACAACTCACCCTCGTGGGTGAACAATTCCTAACGCACGCCGTCAAGGTTCTCGATGCGCTGAATACTGCCGGACAGTCGCTCAATCGCAAAGAGGAGCACGCCACGGAGATTGTGCGCGTGGGTGCCCTGCCAACGGCGGCGCTCGGCATTCTGCCTCCGGTCATTGGACAGTTCCACAAACATCAGCGGCATACCACTATTCAGGTTGCCACCATGAATAACACCATGCTGCTCGCCGGGCTAAAATCCGGCGAACTGGATCTCGGTATCGGGCGCATGTCCGACCCCGAGCTTATGGGCGGGCTTAACTACGAGCTGTTGTTCCTGGAATCCCTGAAGCTGGTCGTGCGTCCCGGTCACCCCCTGCTGCAGGATACGGTGACGTTAAGCCGCGTGATGGAGTGGCCGGTGGTAGTATCCCCAAAAGGCACCGTTCCTCGTCAGAACGCCGAGACACTGCTGCAGATGCAGGGCTGCTCACTGCCTTCAGGTTGCATCGAAACGCTGTCAGCCTCGCTTTCGCGCCAGCTTACGGTGGATTATGACTACGTCTGGTTCGTTCCCTCCGGCGCGGTGAAAGATGATCTCCGCCAGGGCACGCTTACCGCACTGCCGGTGACGTCGCCAGGTGCGGGCGAACCTATCGGTATATTAACCCGCGTGGATACCCCGCTCTCCCCGGGTGCGCAGACGCTGCTCAGCGCCATCCGCAAATCCATGCCTGCCTGAGACGCCTTTACAACCTCAACCACTAACCCGTCCTGTCGACGGGTTTTTTGTTTCTGTGGTCAAAAAATGCGAAATCATCCATTAACAATTGCGTAAAACAATTTAACAGTTTTATCATAGCCGCGAATTCACCAAATGGTTCGCATGCTATTTGTTAAACAGGAATTCAACCGCAAATGATGCGGATAAACCGTATAAAACCTCATCCCCCTCCGCGATTATTACCCAATTGGTACATATTCGGCACCGTTCCGCAACGCGGGGGATTTAAAGGAGACAGAAATGGCATTTGGCAGCGCGCCACGTGGGATACCCCGTATCCTGCAGTGGCTCCTTGTCGGACTGATGACGCTCATCGGTCTGGCTGTTGGCGGCTTAGGTTTAAAGCTTGTTACCGTAGGCGGAAGTGGGTACTTCCTGATCATGGGCGTGGCGATGGTGATTGCCGCCGTCCTGATTTTCATCAACCGCGCCAGCGGGATCGTCCTCTATGGCATCGCGTTTATCGCCTCGCTGTTCTGGGCCGTCAGCGATGCCGGATGGGATTTCTGGCCGCTCTTCTCGCGCCTCTTTACGTTTGCCGTGCTGGCCTTCCTCTGTGCCATCGTCTGGCCGTTTATGCGCGCAGCAAACCACAACGCCCCGAACAAAGCACCGGCGTTTGGCGTCGCGGCCGTTCTGGCGGTCGTGATGCTGGTGAGCCTCGGCTGGATGTTCAAGCCGCAAACGCTGGTGGCGGCGAATGAGCCGGTACCGGTAAAACCGGTCGCACCGGGTCAGGAGCAGAAAAACTGGGCGCACTGGGGCAATACCACCCACGGTGACCGCTTCGCCGCCCTCGATCAAATTAACAAACAAAACGTGAACGATCTGAAGGTGGCCTGGGTTGCCCACACGGGGGATATTCCTCAGAGCAACGGCTCCGGTGCGGAAGATCAGAACACCCCATTGCAAATTGGCGACACGCTGTATGTCTGTACGCCGTACAGTAAAGTCCTGGCGCTGGACGTCGACTCCGGTAAAGAGAAATGGCGTTACGACGCGAAAGCCTCGGCACCGAACTGGCAGCGTTGCCGCGGTCTGGGCTATTTTGAAGACCACAGCAGCGTGACAACGTCACAGGCAGATGCACAGCCTGCGGCCTGCCCTCGTCGTCTGTTCCTGCCGACCACCGATGCGCGACTGATTGCCATCAATGCGGATAACGGCAAGGTCTGTGAAGACTTTGGCGATCGTGGCACCGTTGACCTGAGCATCGGGATGGGGGAAATCAAGCCGGGTTACTATCAGCAGACCTCCACGCCGCTGGTCGCGGGGAATGTGGTGGTGGTCGGCGGTCGTATCGCGGATAACTTCTCCACCGGCGAACCGCCGGGCGTCGTGCGTGCGTATGACGTTCATACCGGTAAGCTGGCATGGGCATGGGATCCGGGTAATCCGCAACTGACCGGCCTCCCACCGGAAGGACAGACCTATACACGCGGCACGCCGAACGTCTGGTCTGCCATGTCTTACGATGCAAAACTGAACCTGATCTATCTGCCAACCGGCAACGCCACGCCAGATTTCTGGGCAGGTGAGCGTACGGCGCTGGATGACAAGTACAGCTCCTCCATCGTGGCGGTGGACGCCGCCACCGGTCAGGTGCGCTGGCATTTCCAGACCACCCACCACGACCTGTGGGACTTTGATCTCCCTTCCCAGCCGCTGCTGTACGATTTACCCGACGGTAAAGGTGGCACCACGCCGGTGCTGGTGCAGACCAGCAAACAGGGCATGATCTTTATGCTCAACCGCGAAACCGGCAAGCCCGTGGCGAAAGTGGAAGAGCGCCCGGTACCGGCCGGCAACGTTGAAGGTGAACGTTACTCCCCGACCCAACCGTACTCTGTTGGCATGCCGATGATTGGCAACCAGACGCTGACCGAATCGGATATGTGGGGGGCGACGCCAGTAGACCTGCTGCTGTGCCGCATTCAGTTTAAAGAGATGCGTCACCAGGGCGTCTTCACCCCACCGGGTCTCGACCGTTCCCTGCAGTTCCCGGGCTCCCTCGGCGGGATGAACTGGGGCAGCGTCTCAATCGACCCGAACAACAGCCTGATGTTCGTTAACGATATGCGCCTGGGACTGGCAAACTACATGGTACCGCGTGCCAACGTGGCGAAAAACGCCAGCGGCATCGAGATGGGTATTGTGCCTATGGACGGTACACCGTTCGGGGCTATGCGTGAACGCTTCCTGTCGCCGTTGGGCATTCCGTGTCAGAAGCCACCGTTTGGCACCATGTCAGCCGTTGACCTGAAATCAGGCAAGCTGGTGTGGCAGGTTCCGGTTGGTACGGTGGAAGATACTGGCCCGCTTGGCATTCGCATGCATATGCCGATCCCAATCGGTATGCCGACTCTGGGCGCGTCACTCGCTACCCAGTCCGGTTTGCTGTTCTTTGCCGGCACCCAGGATTTCTACCTGCGCGCGTTTGATACCGCCACCGGGAAAGAGATCTGGAAAGACCGTCTGCCGGTCGGTAGCCAGTCCGGACCGATGACCTATGTTTCACCGAAAACCGGTAAACAGTTCATCATCATCAACGCGGGGGGTGCCCGTCAGTCGCCGGATCGCGGTGATTACGTGATTGCCTACGCGCTGCCGGATAAGCAGTAACGCAATAAAAAAGGGACCTGCCGGTCCCTTTTTTTCACCCGTTTACCCCGGACGACTCAGAACGTTTCCCAGTTATCACCCGACACCGCAGGCGCAGGACGTAAAGGTGCGTTTTTCACCGCTGGCGCAGACGAGACTGAACGGCCAGGCTTTGCGCCACTCAGACGAAATGCCCCGACAGCCTCGGTCAGACGCGCGCCCTGTTCTTCCAGGGAGGCCGCCGCCGCAGAGGCTTCTTCCACCAGCGAGGCGTTCTGCTGCGTTACTTTGTCCATCTCCGAAATCGCCTGGCTGACCTGCTCGATACCGCGGCTCTGTTCGTCGGAGGCGGCGGCAATTTCCAGCATAATATCGGTGACGCGTTTCACCGCATCGACGATGTCGTTCATGGTGTTGCCCGCGGCGACCACTTCACCGGAACCCTGATCGATCAGGGAAACCGACTCGTTGATCAGGCTTTCAATCTCTTTCGCGGCATTTGCACTTCGGCTCGCCAGGGTACGCACTTCGCTCGCCACCACCGCAAAGCCGCGTCCTTGTTCACCCGCGCGCGCTGCTTCTACTGCCGCATTAAGCGCCAGGATATTGGTCTGGAACGCAATGCTGTTAATCACCGCAGTAATCTCAGAGATCTTCTTCGAACTGGTGGAGATATTGCTCATCGTTTTCACCACGCCGGAGACCATCTGGCCGCCACGGCTGGCTTTACCGGAGGCATCTTCCGCCAGCTTGCTGGCATGGTGCGCGTTA
Organism: Enterobacter sp. WPR_3_1; assembly: GCF_003635055.1. Taxonomy (NCBI): domain Bacteria; kingdom Pseudomonadati; phylum Pseudomonadota; class Gammaproteobacteria; order Enterobacterales; family Enterobacteriaceae; genus Enterobacter; species Enterobacter sp. WPR_3_1. Next base: position 1,260,014 of record NZ_RBXU01000008.1, read on the forward strand.
TCGGCATTCTGTTTCACCGTCGCGGTCAGCTGTTCCATACTTGCGGCAGTCTGCTCAATGGCGGCCGCCTGCTGTTCGGTACGGGATGAGAGATCGGTGTTTCCAGCCGAGATTTCACTGGTTCCGCGATAGATCTCTTCCGCCCCCTGGCGTACGGTGCCAACCGTGGTCTCCAGCGAGTGCTGCATGGTTTGCAGGTCGCGCGTCAGTCGGCCAATTTCGCTGCGCCCGGCGACATCATCCGGCATCGTCAGGTCGCCTTTCGCAATGTTCTCGATTCGCGTGGCAGCACGCTGAAGCGGATTGATGACCGTGCGGCGCAGTACGATAAAGGTCAGCGCGGTCAACACCAGCGCCAGGGCAAACGCCCCGACCATAAACATCAGGCCCAGCTGCGTGCGGCTGTGCGCCTGCGCCGTCAGGGCATTGGCCCGGTCGGTACGGATCTTAATCGCCTTCAGCAGGACGGCGTTATAGGCGTCATCCAGCGGGCGCGCGGATTCGTTTTCATGGTTAATGATCGCTTCAAACATGCCGTTTTTGGCAAATTTAACCATCGGCTGAAGGCCCGCGATATAGGCGTCAAAGCGTGTTTTCAGTTCGGCATCCAGCGCTTCATCCTCCGCCGTACGAACGGGGCGGTTCATGTACGCATTAAAGCCATCCTGAGACTGCTTAATACGTTTTTCCGCCTCGCTGATGTTCTGCTTCATTGCATCCATCTCGGCGATACGGCTGGCCGCGCCAGCGTGGATCATATTGATACGCGCGGTGCGAAGATGGTTAGAACTGTTAGACAGCCCCATACGCACCTGAATTTCTGATGTGACATCCTGCTGATCGGCGTCTGCCTGCAGCAGGAAATAGCCCGCCAGACCTGAGCTCAAGGCGAACAGCAAAATAATGCCACCGAGAATGGAGGAAAACAGCGGAACCAGCCTGATATGATGCAAAAAGCTCAGCGTGCGCTGCGCCTGCATCGTTGTTGTGTTGTCCATGACCGTCGACTCTCTTGTAGGTAAGATGCGTAAAAACACGCCTGTAAAATAGTCATCGGCACGGCTGGAGATTAGCTTACGGCTAAAAGCGCAAGGCAGGTCACACTTTAGAGAAGATTATGCAGGAAACGCCAGCGGCAAAAAAACCGCTGGCAGAAGAGTTACTTGTCGCCGAAGTGAATCACCGTACGGATGGACTTACCTTCGTGCATCAAATCGAACGCGTCGTTGATTTGCTCCAGCGGCAGGCGATGGGTAATGAACGGGTCGAGCTGAATTTTCCCGACCATTGCATCTTCCACCATGCCCGGAAGCTGGGTGCGCCCTTTCACGCCGCCAAACGCTGAACCACGCCACACACGGCCGGTCACCAGCTGGAATGGACGGGTTTTGATCTCCTGGCCCGCACCGGCAACGCCAATGATGATGCTCTCACCCCAGCCTTTGTGGCAGCATTCAAGCGCGGAACGCATCACGTTAACGTTACCGATACATTCGAAGCTGAAGTCAACGCCGCCATCGGTCATCTCAACGATCACATCCTGAACCGGCTTATCGTAGTCTTTCGGGTTCACGAAATCAGTGGCACCCATTTCGCCTGCCAGCGTGAATTTCTCCGGGTTAGTATCGACAGCGATAATACGACCCGCTTTTGCCTGCACCGCCCCCTGGATAACCGCCAGACCGATACCGCCGAGACCGAACACCGCAACGGTGTCGCCCTCTTTCACTTTGGCGGTGTTATGCACCGCGCCAATCCCGGTGGTCACGCCGCAGCCCAGCAGGCAAACTTTATCCAGCGGCGCCTGTGGGTTCACTTTCGCCAGCGAAATTTCCGCACACACGGTGTATTCGCTGAAGGTACTGGTGCCCATGTAGTGATAGATCGGCTCACCGTTATAGGAGAAGCGAGTGGTACCGTCTGGCATCAGACCTTTACCCTGAGTAGCGCGAACCGCCTGGCAGAGGTTAGTTTTGCCGGATTTACAGAACTTACACTCACCACATTCTGCCGTGTACAGCGGGATCACATGGTCACCCGGCTTCAGGCTGGTCACACCCTCGCCGACTTCCACCACAATCCCGCCGCCTTCGTGGCCGAGTACCGCCGGGAACACGCCTTCAGGATCGTCACCCGAAAGGGTAAACGCATCGGTATGGCACACGCCGGTATGGGTAATTTTGATCAGGACTTCGCCTTTCTTCGGCGGAGCCACGTCGATTTCAACGATTTTGAGCGGCTGGCCGGGGCCAAATGCGACAGCAGCGCGAGATTTCATAATGTCTCTTCCCTTATTGTGAGGTCTGTGGGTTTATTTTAGATAAGAGCGCAGCAAATGGCCGACTTCTGCCATGCGAACGGCCCGCTGGTCCGGCGTTGTTTCCCCGGTCACCAGCTCATCTTTGAGGTGAATTTCAACCATTTCGCCCATCAGCCCATTCGCAGCACCGCGCACGGCGGCAATTTGCTGCAGGATGGCCAGACAGGGGTCGCCCGATTCCAGTGCACGCTCAAGAGCATCAACCTGCCCTCGAATGCGGCGGACGCGCGTCAGAATACGTTTTTTATCTGCGGGTGAATGCGGCATACGCCCTCCTGATACTATAGGGGGGTATTGTATATTTTAAAACAGCTTTATGTAAACATTAGGTTTGACGTGGTTATCGTGTAGTTAGCTGAGAGGCTCATCCGCCAGAATTGCTGCTCAGGGTTAATTCATTTCCTGCGATTTGCTCATAACCATGACCAAAGAATGCAGAACGAATCGTGTGGCTAAACCTTTCTGCCCGTATCTGGGTTCACCAGGTGAATATATCTGTCGCCACGTTTCCTCCGGACGTAAAAAAACCCGCCTAAGCGGGTCATTTTTTAGCTAAAAATCACGGGTATTTTTTCTTCAGTTCATCAAGCTTGTTACTGTCTTCCTCTGTAAACATTGTTGCATCAAACAACGCCTGCTTATCAGTACCGTCTACTCTCATGACCGTCACAGTGAAAACAGCGTCGCTTGGGGCATAAAGTTGACCCCATTCAGAATTTTTAGGCGGAGCCAGAGCCCATGTAGCTTCTTCATTCGGTTTAAGCCCGTCAGGAATATCGTAAAAGAACTTACTTTCCAACCAGGGATCTGAGTGTCCGCTGCTTGCTATCACTCCATGCAGGTAGGCTCTGGAAATAACGTTTTCACTCTTGTTTTTTACAACCAGTCTAATTACGGGTTGTGGCTCACCGTCTGCCTCAGGCTCCCTGGTAAATCTGGCTGATAAAACCTGGATTTTCTTCAGCTCCTCTTTAGCCATATCTGAGTCAGCTTTTTTCTTTTCTAGCGTTTTAATTTCCTGAATTGCCTGTTCTTTCTGCTTAAGCTCTCTCTCAGCTGTTACTTTCTGAGCATAAGAAATGACTTCCTCAGCAGTCTTTCCCGACAGGGGTTCGCGCATCTTTTTGCTGAGGTCTTCTTTGTCATTGTCTGATGAGGCATGCATGAGATCAGCCATGTTGATGTTACTGAATGCCACAACTTGCAGAGCGCTATCAAACTCCTCCCGCTTATTCTCCGGAAGTGACTCTCTGACTTTAGCTATAGACGATTTCATTGCATCATCAGTTGATGAGTCAATTTTAGGTTTATCGCAACCGGCAAGTAAGCAGGAAAGTAATATCACGCCAACAATTTTTTTCATGTCCCTATTCCATCAGTAAAAATTAGGAACAATCTTATCAGGAATTGGTGCATTGATAAAATAAGCATATAGAACATTAACTTGATTCAGTTGCATTCCACACGTCTGGTGATAATCAACGCCAGGCGCAGGGTCGTTTTCACCATGCCTTCTGCGTTTTGGCTGCGGTCATCACATCCCGCGCATTCATCACAATAAAAAAGGCCACCGAATGGCAGCCCTGGTCGTTAGGTATTTATCAATATCGTTTCGTGGTACCGACTGGCGTCCTTTCTGACCAATCAGGCCTCTCACCAGCCATGATCGCACGCTGTTGGGATGGTGTCACAGACTGGGTTATCTCTGGCATAGCCTTGTATTCAGGTTTTTGAGGTGGGCTGAGAACCAGATCGGAACTACAACCTGTCAGCAAAAAAATCGCAAGAAGAGAGGAATTAAACTTGTGCACTCTATACCCTTCCAATGGGATAAAAAATTAAAGAAAGAATCGTGGTGTCGGGTGCATCCCAGTGACTCTTCCCAGATAAGCAAAGACGCGAGCATACCTGCGGACGGCAGTAGTCTGGAACGCCCTCTCTTCAGAGAGGATTCACCACAGAAATAAATTATGTCGAATTTATTCCTTCGGTCAATGCATGATTGCTGCGAGTCGTCGCAGGATCAGGGGAATACGAGGTGACGTGATCGGAGCCATAGAAAAGAAACGTGGATGTTTATGTTCACCGGGGTTTGCCCTGAACGTTCACTTTCTTCGGTTACGGGACTACAATTCAATAAATTTCATTCACATAGAGTTGATACGATGAGTACAACCCCCTTTATCCGCCCTCAACTTACCCTGCCAGACGGTGCCGACAAACTGCTGCTGCACTCCTGCTGCGCCCCCTGCTCGGGAGAAGTGATGGAGGCCATCCAGGCCTCGGGAATTGATTACACCATATTTTTCTATAACCCCAATATTCATCCACAAAAGGAATACCTCATCCGTAAGGAGGAGAATATTCGCTTTGCGGAAAAACATGGCGTGCCGTTTGTCGATGCCGATTACGACACCGATAACTGGTTTGAACGCGCTAAGGGCATGGAATGGGAACCCGAGCGCGGCATCCGCTGCACCATGTGCTTCGATATGCGTTTCGAACGCACAGCGTTGTATGCTGCAGAAAATGGTTTTCGCGTCATCAGTAGTTCATTAGGGATCTCCCGCTGGAAGAATATGCAGCAGATAAATGACTGCGGCCAGCGTGCGGCAGCGCGCTATCCGGGGATGGTCTACTGGGACTACAACTGGCGCAAACAGGGCGGTTCCTCGCGCATGATTGAGACAAGCAAGCGGGAACAGTTTTACCAGCAGGAATATTGCGGGTGCGTGTATTCGCTCAGGGACAGTAACCTGCACCGCAAGTCTCAGGGCCGCCCGCTTATCCGGATTGGGAAACTGTATTACGGTCAGGATGAGAATGAGAAATAAAGGGTTTGTGGCATAGAGATATATCCGAAAACAGGAGGGTTTTGTGCCAAATTCCGCCCTGCGTCCCTTAAAACGCAAAAGAGAGGCTATCCTTATACTATCAACACAAGGAGGCAAAAATGACTGATTTCAATACTGATAAAAATACACAGTTTGCAGAAGACAAAGCGAAAAATAAACTCGATGAACTGGCAGGCTCAGCCCAGCAGCAGTTTGGCGATTTCGTTGACTCCCCTAAGCATCAGGTTAAAGGTGCTGCCAAAAAATATGCCGCACAGGCCAGCGACGCCGTTTCCGATGTCACTGAAGCGGTGAGAAACAATCCCCTGACGGGTTTAATTGCTGCGGGGGCGGTAGGTATTGTTCTCGGCCTGTTACTGGGTCGAAAATAAATAAAGGCCCTTCGGGGCTTTATTTTTGCGCTTTAGCTAAACAATCTGACCATGCGATCTAATTCGTCTTCTTTCACCGCCCGCGACAGATAATAGCCCTGAAAACTTTTAACCCCAAGGGCGACTAACTTCTCAAACTTCTCTTCGCTATCCACCCCTTCAGCAATACAATCCGTGCCGGTCATATCGCTGTATATCTGTATCGCCTTAATAAGATTATAATCGTTGTCATTCGCCACAAAATGCTCGACGATATCCCGGTCAAGCTTTAATCCATCAAAATGCACCTGCCTTACCGGGAACATGGTTTGATGGTTGGAAAAGCAGTCATCGAGAAACAGCCGGCACCCGGTATTGCGTAAACGCCGCATGGTTTCTGGGATCGTCCTATCCTTGGTCACATCAATATCTTCCGCAAATTCAAAGACCAGTTTGTCGGCCCACTGCGGATTGAGCAGCATCGCCACAGCCTTTTTGGCCATGTCGGGAAGTGCATTACCCGAGGCAAGTCGCGGGGGGATATTGACGGAAAAATAATATTTACCGTTATATTTATTAATCCCCGACACCGCAGCATGAATCACTAGCGCAGTAATTTTTAGCCATATTTCCTGACTTGAAATATCAGTAAGAAAATTAACTGGCTTGATAATTTTACCATTATTATTCCAGCGAATGAGTATCTCAAACCCCACCCCTTTCTTATAACGATCGGTTATGATCTGATACGCAGGGAATATCTCTCTTTTTAGCAATGCATTATACACCGCCGTCTCTTTGGCAGAGAGGCTTTCTTTTTGCGTTAACCGTTCCGTGCTTCCTTCCATTCTTAAGGCATGCGGATCTTTCAGCCAGCGTCGGATCTGGTGTAATTTTTTCACCCCTTCCTTACGATGGGTATAAACCGTTTTATTAGACAGCCCCATTTTTTCACACTGCTCTTTTACTGACATTCCGCGATAAAAATTTAATAAAACACTTACCTCTCTTTCGGTTAAACCTTTTACGTTTTCCTGATAAGACAACCCCCAGTATTGGTCACGCAATGAACGTGAGTTATCCTTAAATACGTCATTATGCATACGAAAACAGGTCATAACATCAGACACGCTGGCTATACGAATCAATGAAAGCTGGAAAGTATTATTTAAAAGATTCCCCAGCGTTCGATACAGCCAGCCATCCGGCATTTCCCCGTACAGGGTTACCTTTCGAATAACAGGAAGTTTATTTAGCACGCAAGCGAGTCGCTTCAGGCTCTCCAGCAGAGAGACCACACCTTTTCCGAGAAACACCGAGATTTGAGCGTTTTGACTGCTAAGGATATTTTCCAGATCCTGCCGGGAAGGTTCATCCCCCTCAAAACGAACGTGCGAAGCGTCTATACCGTACTGTTTGAGTAACAGACTGTACCCCTGAAATGTGAAATGGCAGGTTGAGATGACAAATTTTTGCTCATAAAAAGCAGCATTTCTGAAAGAAATATTTTGGGTCATAACCTGCTCCTGGGCACAAAAACACATATCCCATTTGTGAATGTAACAAAATATAAAAAACCCTGTTGTTGATAATAATTTTACAGTACACCATCAGGTTAAGAAACCGTTATCAACGTGACTAACGAGAACATCTTTGTGTTAATCACCGTCTGTATCCATATGCAGTTTAAATATAAAATTCGCATCAAATAATAACGGTAAATATGTCAATCTCAAGGTATAATGAAAAATCCGAAAGAAGACTGGATACTTCATCTATCGGCTCATTCATATAAGAGACAAACGCTATGGATAATCATATCTCATCCAGGGCCTTGCTACATCGAAGGGATGTCATTAAAAACAATCCGCGATTCAGTGAGGCAATAACAGAGCACTACACCATTAATGACGCCATCTACAAAAAACAACCTTTGTTCTACAAAACGATGCTTCAGGAATCACGGTTCAACATTATTCTTTCCATGTGTTGTTTTATCTTTGGAAATCAGGCTGAGTCAGTATCAGAAATTAAAGAATTATGTTCCCGTTATAAAATAGCCAGCCCCAACAGTGTGATTGCGATCATCACCTTGCTCAGAACCACCGGGCGCATCAAGACCTGGCGCTGCAGTGAAGACAGACGCAAAACGAGAATTGCACCGACTGAAAAGGGACTTAATGAACTTAAACGCTACATGTCCGGCGCATTTTTGCCGGTAAGTATTCTTTTCCCAAAGTTTAATATCAACGTTAATCTGCTGGATAACGACATCCTGCGAAATAACTTTTTCCGTCGCGCAGCGGAATACCTTTTCAGGGGATTAACGTTCAGGAAGGTTTTGCCTGAAGTGGGATTGTTTATTGATAAAGACGGAGGGCGGATGATAATGTTATATCTTTACCTGCAGGCCATAAAAAATAAAACCGCACATGGCGCAGTAATACCTTATTCAGCCAACTTACTGGCTAAAGAATTTTTTGTTTCACGGATTCACGTCAACCGTATTATTAAATCGGCGCAAGAGGCGGGTTATCTTAAAGATCAGGGTGATGGCCAGATGTCGATTTATCCGGCGTTTATAGAACTGGTCGAAAACTATGCCGGATTATACTTCGCCTATGTGACTCACTATATCAACGTTGTTCCTAAAGAACGACGCCACGTTGTTAACGTAACGTCGACGGTATAATGTTTCTGGCGTTCGGTTTCCCGAACGCCCTTTGTTTACCGTTCCCGCAGTGCCTCTTTCGCCTTATTAAGCGGTTTTAACAGATAATCCAGAATCGTTTTACTGCCTGTTTTAATATCAACGGTCGCAATCATCCCCGGAAACACCGGGAAGGCTTTGCCTTGTCTATTGGTCAGATGGTTACTGTCAGTGCGGATATAGACCCGATAGTAATACACATCCCTTTTCACCTCATCCTGAAGCGTATCCGGCGAAATCATGGTCACCTCGCCCTCCAGCCCACCGTAAATGGAGTAGTCATAGGCGGTCACTTTCACCAGTGCTTTTTGTCCCGGATGAATAAAGGCGACATCGCGCGGCGAGATTTTCGCTTCAATTACCATCTGGTCATCAAGCGGAACCAGGCTCATCAGCTTGCCGTTTGGCGGAATCACCCCTCCCACGGTTGTCACGTCGATATCCTTAACGATCCCGCGCACCGGCGCATTGAAGGTCAGTCTGGTCAACGAATCTTCACGCCCTTTCATCACCGAACGTTGCGCTTCAATCTCCGCGTTCGCTTTCGCCAGCTCTTCACGGGCGCGAACGTAATACTGGTTTTTCATCTCGGTGATTTTGTTCTCAAGCTCATTTTTTTGACGCTCAAGACGTAACACCTCCACCTTACTGGCTGCCCCCTGCGTCACCAGCGGACGGGTCAGCGACAGCTCACGCTGCACCAGCTCGGCCCCCTGCCGTAACCCTGCCAGCCCTTTCTCAAGACTTTCGCGACGAGACTGATACAGCGCCGTTTCCTGTTTGACCAGCTCAACGTCATCATCCAGCTCTGCCGGAAAAGCCAGTGCCGTGTCGTTCACTTCGGCCTTCAGACGCGAGGCGGTTGCCAGCGCGGCATTCAGGCGCGATTCACTTTCCAGCACGCTTGATTCGGTTTTCGTCCGGTCAAGCTGTGCCAGCTGCTGACCACGCTCAACGATGTCGCCTTCACGCACCAGCAAACTGTGAATAATGCCCCCTTCGAGGGACTGGATCACCTGCTCGTGCGAAGAGGGGATCACCTTGCCGCTACCGGTGGTGACCTCATCAAGGCTGAACAGGCTTGCCCAGGTGATAAATACCGCCAGCAGGGCGAACAGCGACCAGGCGACCCAGGTTGACCGCGGCAAGCGTGGCTCCTTCAGGCGGCTGTTGACGCGAGAGAAATCAGTCATGCTACGCCCTCCTCTGCTACTGGTGTCGGTTTCATGGTCACGGTACGCTGTGAGGCTTTTTGCGGCGCCATACCGTGCTGGCGAAGGATGGCGTCGCGCGGGCCATCCATGATCACCTTGCCGTTTTCCAGCACGATGATACGGTCAACCAGTTCCAGAATAGGCAGACGATGGGTCGCGACCACCAGCGTCCGGCGCTTGCCCAACCACGGTTTAAGGTGCTGGATAAACTGCTTCTCACTCATCTCGTCAAGCCAGGCGGTAGGTTCATCCAACAACAAAATGTTCGGAGAGGTGATCAGAGCACGGGCCAGTAATAACGCCTGACGCTGCCCGCCGGACAGGCCCGCGCCGCCTTCGTTGATAATGTAGTTGAGCCCCATTTTCTGTTTGCGGACAAACTCCAGCGCACCACTGTTCACCAGCGCCTGATGGATCTCATCGTCGGTGGCCAGCGGGTTGCCCATCAGAATGTTGTCCCGCACGGAGCCAAAGAACAGCCGCGCCTGCTGGCTCAGCAGCTGCATGTCGCGGCGCACGTCAGCCGGGTCCAGGTGGTTCAACGCGATATTATCCAGCAGAATGCTGCCCTGCTGAGGCTCCTGCATCCCTGCCAGCAGTTGCAGCAGCGTGCTTTTGCCGGAGCCATTGCGTCCGAGCACCGCCACCCGCTCACCGGCGCGAATCTGCAGTTTGCTGATATTCAGAACGGTGAGTTTTTCTTCATCGTCGTACCAGAACCCCACCTCTTCAAGCGCATAATCCCCCCGCAGATGGGCTTTATGCACCTTCTTGCCCTGCTGAGGATCGTCAATCGGGCGCTGCATCAGATCGTCGAGTCCTTTACGCGCCACTTTCGCCGACTGCCAGCGGGAGAGCACGCCTGAAATTTGCGACAGCGGCGCGATGGTCCGCGACGCGAGAATAGAGGTCCCCACCAGCGCACCGGTGGTCATGTCCCCGCTGATAACCAGGTAACACCCCACCAGCAGCACCACGGCATACACAATCGACTGCACCTCCTGCGTCCAGGTCAGCAACAGCCCGGTCAGCCAGCGCTGCTTCATGCCGACGTTAGCGGCAACATCATTGGTGTTATTCCACTGATTCTGGAAGCGCTGTTCAGCGCGCATCAGCTTGATGTCTTCAATGCCCTGAACCGCTTCCACCAGCGTGGCGTTACGAATGGCAGACTCGCGCATCCCTTCGCTGGACAGTTTGCCCAGCGGGCGCTGGACCAGCAGGCCCGGGATAAGCAGCAGGGGCACGGCAAGCAGGACAACCAGTACCAGCGGTCCGCCAATCATCCACAAAATGAACACAAACAGCAGGAAGAATGGCAGATCGGAGATGGCCGCAATGGTGGTGGACGTGATCAGTTCACGAACCGACTCCAGCTCGCGGATCTGGGCAATAAACGACCCGGTTGACTTAGAGCGGGCCCCGTTTTTAATTCGCAGCGCGTGTGCAAAAACGCGTTCAGAAATACGCAAGTCGGCGCGCTTACCCACCACATCCGAAATGTGCACGCGCAGCATGCGCATGATGAATTCGAAAACAATGGCGATCATCACGCCGCCAAACAGGACCCACAGCGTGGCTTCCGATTGCGAGGGCACCACCCTGTCATACACCTGCATGGAAAAGACCATGCCGGAAAGGGCCAGGACGTTAGCGACCAGCGCCACCAGCATAATATCGCTGTAGCGTCGCCAGTCCTTCAGGGCCAGCTGCCAGAACCAGTTTTTCTCATACGGTTTGATGTAATCATCCACCCGGGCATCCGGCGTGGACTCGAGCGGGCGCAGCACCAGCAGTCCTGTCAACCGTGAGCACAGCGCCTCACGCGTCAGCGTCGTCTCCAGGCCGCCGTCACCGCTGAACTGCAGGCTCACGTTGCCCTCGCTGTCCATGCGGTTAATGACCGCGATTTGTCCGCCGGTAAATTCCGCAAGCAGAGGTAAACGCCACGGGTCGAGGGAGACCGCGTCGGCCGCCACCATACGCATCCCTAACCCAAGCTGGCGTGCCATCTCTTCCAGCACCAGCTGGCGTGGAGACTGGCTTTCATGGTTAATCGTGACCCGAACATGCTCTGCCGAGAAGTCCAGCCGATAGTGCTTCGCGATGATGAGCATGCCCTGCAACCAGGGTTCGTACTGTGGATGTGTCTTCATAATGTTGTGAAATCTTTTATCGCTCTTCGTTGTAGCCACGCAAAAGGCCGCGAGGATCGCTCCTCGCGGCATAGTTTTACGCAATTAACAGTTGATGATTTGCCAGCAGCGTAGCCAGATCGGTCTGCACGCCGTTCAGCGTGACCAGCGTTGTGGGTGAGAACTGGCCGCCGCTACCGTCCAGGTCAACCTGGATTTCGGTATTGCTGCCGTTTTGCACCACGCGGATGTAATCGGTGATATTCCCCGCACTGCCGTCCAGCGTGGCGACCCCGTTCACATAGCTCGCTGAGCCCGTACCGGTGTAGCCGCTGCCTGAAAGCAGGTCGCGCAGGTCAATACGGTCCGTATCCGCCGTGCCTTCCCAGGTGCCTACCGTAAAGCCGTTCACCACATCACTGCCGTTACCGCCTGTGGCATTGGAGGCGTTGATCAACGTGTAGAGCAGCGTATCGTGACCGCCGCTGCCAATATTGAACGTATCGTTACCGCCACGGCCTTCGAACTGGTTGTTACCACTGTTGCCGGTAATGACATCGTCAAAGTCCGAGCCGTTAATGCCCTCAATGTTCAGCAGGCGTGAGGTACCAAACCCGGTGTCCTGCGCGGTAGAAAGACGCAGGTCGACGGTCACGCCGGACGTCGCATTGCGGTAGTCCACCACGTCCATCCCCCCGGTGTTACTCCAGGTGTCGTGATCCGAGTGGGTCGTCCAGCCGCCGGAACCGTTATAGGTATACGTGCCGTCCTCGGCGATAAAGGTGTCGTTATACCCGGTACCGGTAAGCGTCCCGCTGTGCCCTCCGGTTGCTGCTTCGGCAGTGAGGACGTAGCCCTCTTTACCGTTGCCGGCTTCCAGACCGCTCCAGGTGACGTTATCCGACACGCCATTGGTGATTTTCAGGATCTCGGCCGAGTAAGTTTCATTCGGATCCAGACCGTAGAAACTCACCAGTGCAGAGGTATCGTTCGAACCAATACCGGACTGGGCGTTGATGATCTGCGAGGCCACCAGTACGCCCGCCGCGTTATACAAATTGACCGTATTACCGTAGTAGGCGTTGATACCCTCACTGTCGACAATGTGCAGATGCATCGCCGTGCCGTCGGCAACGGTTTTGCTGTTTTGCACCAGCACCACTTTGCCGTTCTGCTGCGACACCAGCAGATCCTGCGCGCCGTCCCAGTTGTAATCCACGGCGGCCACACCGGTGACGTTCGCCAGTCCGGAAGCCAGCTGACTTGATGTCCAGCTTGAACCGTAACCGTTGTTGGTAAACAGGGTTGCGGTCTGCGATCCGCTGTAGGTACTGAGCTTGATGACGTCCATCTGGCCGTCTGCGTTCCAGTCCACCGCCACCGACAGATACCCTGCAGACGCGTTAGAGGCCTCAACCGCGCTCTTGGTGGTGGAGAGTTTCCCGGTACCGTCGTTGTAGTAGATCACCCCGCCGTTGTTGTTGTAGCTGCTGCCCAGGTACAGATCCATGTAGCCATCGCCGTTGAAATCCGCCCACGTCATCGACGCCGCTGTGGTGGTATTCGCCACGTTTGCAACAAACACGTTAGTCAGGTTCTGACCGAGGGATAACGTCCCGTTACCGTTGTTGTTAATCACGGTAAGCGAGTACGCGCCGCTGCGGTTGGTGTGCTGAACCACATCCACGGTGCCGTCGTTATTCAGGTCGACGCCGGAGATTTCACGCATGGTGGTGAATTGTCCCCAGAACCCGGCGCCGCCATAGTTCCCATCCGGCGTGAGCACCCCTTTGTTGTTAATAAGGTAGGTAATGGAGTCCGCACCGGCATCGCCATACGCAAGGTCCAGATACCCGTCACCGGTTTTATCGTAGGCAATGACACCGCCGTACCAGATAGTGGTTCCCATACCCAGTTGGCTGGCGTTGTAAGTGCTGCCATCGTAGGTCCACATCACCTGTGTAGACCCGCCGTAGGTGGTTTCAGTCGCAAAGATGTCCTGCGTGCCGTTACGGTCAAAATCGGCAGCGGTCTGGCTAACGGCAGGGTAGCCACGCGTATTGGTCAGCGCGTTCGCCGCGTAGGTAGAATCATCACTGCTGGAATAGGATTGTCCGTTAGCAATGATATTCCACAGGCCGCTGCTGTTCATGCCGACGGTCATGGTCGAGTTATCGCTGTTACCCGCCGTGGTGGCCCAACTGGTATTCACCGTGGTGGTATCAATCACCAGGCTGCCGCTCGCCGTCCCGGTGGTATTGCCGTTACCCGCGCTGCTCTTCACCTGTGCCGTTACGTTATAGCTGGCAACGCTCAGTGCATCGCTGTCCGGGATCTGCAGATACCAGGTGTTGTGATCCGGGTCGACCACCACCGCGCCGCCCGTCTGCGAGGTGTAGGTTTTACCGTTCACATTCACCACCAGGTACTCGCCGTTCACCAGATCCGCGGAGACCGTTCCGCTGACAATCGGCGTGGTATCCGATGTTGTCTGCGCGGTAATTGCCGCCGTGGTGGTCGGGATACTGGTATCGACGTTCAGTACAAACCCGTCCGATTCCGTATAGTTACCGGCTTTATCGGTTACCCGCAGGATATACGTATGATTGCCATCGCTCAGGCCGTTATCCTGGAAGGACCAGCTTGCGCTACCGTTCATCGTGACCTGGCCCAGCAGGATCCCGTCACGATAAAGCTGCACAATCTCACCGTCATCCGGCGCGCGGTTCAGCGTTCCGTTGATCAGCGGCGAGCTGTCATCCGTCGCCATCGCGCTGCCAAAGGAGCCCAGACGCTCACCTTCGCCATCGGTATAGCTCACCACGGTTCCCACGGTGGTTGGCGGCGTGGTATCCACCGTCACCACCTGCGATGAGGTTGAGCCCACGTTGCCCGCCTGGTCGATAATCCGCACCTGATAGGTGTAATCACCGTCAGCCAGATCGCGGGTATCGGTGTAGCTCCAGCGCTGGTTGGTTACCGTTGCATCTGTCCAGGTATTCCCGCCGTCCAGGCTAATCTGCACGCGTTCATCATTGGCCAGCGCGCTGCCAAGCGAGCCGTTGAGCGTAAGCGTAGTGTCCATGGTGATGAAATCAGTGCCGGACTGCCCGGTATCTTCACTGATGCTGTCAATGGTGATGCCGTACTGAGGCGCATGGGTATCAACCGTGACCGTCTGCGACGTGGTAGCCCCGACGTTTCCGGCCAGATCGACCACCCGCACCTGATAGTTGTAGCTACCGTCGGCCAGGGTACGCGTGTCGTTATAGCTCCACTGTGTGCCATTCACCGTCGCGTTAACCCAGGTGGTGCCGCCATCCATACTGACCTGAACATACTCACCCGCACCGGGTTGCGCCCCCAGCGTCCCGTTCAGGGTGTATGACGTTGAACTGGTCAGGAAGTCGTTGTTGTCAAAGCCGGTATCCACGGTGATGTTATCCACGGTCACCGTAATCGCCGCATCCGGGGCGACCGTATCGACAGTCACCTGCTGATGGGCACTGGATCCCACGTTACCTGCGGCATCCACCACGCGCACATAATAGTCATAGGTGGCATTACCCAACGTACGGCCGTCCACGTAGTACCAGCTGTTGCCGGTGACAATCACATTCTGCCAGGTCACGCCACCGTCGATGCTGATTTGCGCATATTCGCCGTCAGCCAGCGTCGCGCCGAGCGAGCCATGCAGCGTCAGCGAGGTATCATGGGTGATAAAGTCGCTGCTGCTCAGGCCAGTGTCATCGCTGATGCTGTCAATGGCGATGGTTTTACTGGCATCGGGTGCCACGGTATCAATGGTGACCACCTGGCTGGTGGTGGCGCTGATATTGCCCGCATCGTCAATCACGCGAAGCTGATAGTTATAATCGCCGTCCGCCAGCGTGCGGGTATCAACCCAGGTCCAGCTCAGTCCGCTGACGCTGACATCCGTCCAGGTTACGCCGCCATCGAGGCTGATCTGCGCGTGATCGCCACTCCCCAGCGCCGCACCGAGCGTCCCTTTCAGGCTGATCTGGTTATCGCTGGTGATAAAGTCGCTGCCAGACAAACCGGTATCCTGACTGACGGAATCGACCGTAATGGTCGTCGCCGCAGGCGCGGTGAGATCCACCACCACGTTCTGGCTGTCCGTTGCCCCTACGTTACCCGCGTTATCAATCACGCGGACCTGGTACTGATACGTACCGTCCGTCAGGGTGCGGCCATCGGTGTAGCGCCAGGTGGTGCCCGTGACGGCCAGGTCAATCCAGCTCGCCCCGCCGTCCACGCTGACCTGCGCTTTCTCGTTATTGCCGAGCTGCGCGGTCAATGAACCGTTAACAATAATCTGGCTGTCGTTGGTGATGAAATCACTCGCGCTCAGCCCGGTATCGTTTTGCAGGGCGTCGATACTGATCCCCATTGACGGCGCGGTCAGATCCACGGTCACGGTGTGATCGTCGCTGGCAGTGTTACCGATGGTGTTACTCACCTGGGCATGGATCACATACGATCCTCCGTCTGCCAGCGCGGTCACGTCTGCACTGCCTACGGTGTAGTTCCAGCTACCGTCAGCCTGCACGGTTGTGGTGTAGGTTTTGCCGTTCAGGGTGATGGTCACCGTCTGGCCCGCAGGTGCGTCGGTGGTACCACTGACCACCAGAGGGATACCATGTTCAGCGGCGCTGACGATATCGTCCTGCGCAAAGGTGTGGATAGTTATGGTCGGGACATCACCGTTCAGCGTCACGTCGTGCGTTGCGCTGCCCGGGTTACCGGCCTTATCGTTCACCGTCGCCGTTAGGGTGTAATTCCCGTCGCTCAGGCCGAGGAAATCATGCCCCGGCACAAAGACCGACCACGAGCCGTCCGCCCCCACGGTCGCCTGATAGCGGTGATCGTTGAAGGAAACCGTCACCGTCTGGCCCTGTTCCGCCGTGGTGGTGCCGCTGATGGTCTGGCCTGCCAGCTGCTCAGCGTTATTGACAATATCGTCATCCGCCACAGTGCCGATGGTTACGGTTGGCGCCACGGTATCCACCGTCAGGGTGTGAGTGGTCTGTCCGCTGTTACCCGCTTTATCGTTGACTGAAGCGGTCAGCGTCAGCGCCCCTTCATTCAGGGCCGCCAGGTCGGCGGCCGGCACATTCAGCGTCCACGTACCATCGTTCGCCACCGTTGCGCTGTAGGTTTTACCCCCCAGCGTTACGGTAACGGTCTGCCCGGCTTCCGCGCTGGTAGAACCGTGCACGGTCAGCGGCTGCTGTGCTTCTGCTGCATTTAACACGTCGTCGCCAGAGAGCGTATTCACACCGATCACCGGCGCGGTGGTATCCACGCTGATGCTGTGCGTTGCCGACGCGCTGTTGCCCGCGCTGTCCTGGGCAGCAACGGAGACAGGATAATGTCCGCCATCGGTCAGTGCGCCCACATCAGCAGCCGGCACGGTAGTCGCCCAGGAGCCGTCACTCTGAATGGTGGCGGTGTAGCTTTTACCGTTCAGGGTTACCGTGACCTGCGTCCCGCTGGCAAACTGCGCGCTCGAGCCGTTAATCACCAGCGAGGTGCCTGCTTCTGCCGCGTTGATCACGTCGTCGCCGGCAATGGTATTCACGGTCAGCGCCACCGAGGCCGTGTTGACCACCACATCATGGGTCTTCGTGCTGCTGTTGCCCGCACTGTCGGTAATGGTTGCGCTGAGGGTCGCAGTGCCGTCAGCCAGCGAGGAAATTACGCTGGCCGGTACGCCCACACTCCAGTTACCGCTCGCATCTACCGTTGTCGTGTACTGATGAGACCCGACGGTAATCACCAGCCTGTCGCCGACGTTTGCACCGGTTGCACTACCGCTGACGATCTGCGCCTGCGCATGCTCCACGCTGTTGATCACATCATCAACGGCGACCGCGTTAAAGCTGATAACCGGTGGCGTGGTGTCAAGGGTAATGGCTTTAGCCGCACTGCCTGGGTTACCGGCCGCATCGCTCACGCTAACCTGTACGGTGTAGCCATTGTCGGCCATCGCGGTCAGGTCGGCCCCGGGCACATTCACACTCCACGTGCCGCCTGCCTGAACCTGCGCGGTGTACTGCTTATCACCGAGCGCTACGGTGACCGTCTGACCCGCTTCTGCCGTGGTGGTGCCGGTGATGGCCACACCTGCAGACGCTTCGCTGGCGTTGATCACGTTGTCGCCGGCAACCGTATCAATCGTCACGGCAGGCGCGGTCGCATCGACGCTGTATTCGCGCCCTGCTGAGGCGCTGTTGCCGTTCACGTTGGTGACGCTCACCTGTACGCTGGCATCGCCCTCTTTCAGACCGGCCAGGTCAGCAGACGGTACCGTCGCCGTCCAGTTACCGCTGGCATCAACGGTGGCCGTGTAGTGCTTGCCGCCAAAGGTGATGCTGACGGTCTGGTTGGCTTCCACGTTGCTGGTGGTGCCGGAAAGCAGCAGATCTGCCCCTTTCTCCGCCGCGTTAATCACATCGTCAACGGCAATGGTATCAATGCTGATGGCGACGGTCGCCAGATCAACAGTGACGTCATGGCTGATGGTCACCGGATTGCCCGTGGTGCTTTGGCCTGCAACGGTAACGCTTACCGTTCCTGCCGGCAGCGCACTTACATCCGTCGCCGGAATAGCCGCGTTCCAGGTCCCGTCAGCCAGTACGGACGCCGCATAGGTTTTGCCGTTCACCGTTACCGTAAGCATGGTCCCCGCTGCCAGCCCATCGCTGGAGCCGCTGACAATCAGGTTCTGACCATGCTCAATGCTGTTGATCACATCGTCGCCTGCCACGGTATCGACTCGCAGGCCCGGCAGGCTGGCATCGATGGAGATATCACGCTCGCCGGAACCGGTATTGCCGTGCCCGTTGGTAACCGTTGCGGTGACGGTCAGGTCGCCATTACCCAGCGCGGTCAGCACGGACTGCGGGACGCCTACAGACCAGCTCAGATCGCTCTGTACCGTTGTGGTGTAGGTATTGCCACCGACAGAGACCGTCACGGTATTACCCGCTTCGGCGTGGGCAACGGTACCGCTCAGGGTTTGCCCGGCAGCCACTTCCGCCGCATTGATGACGTTGTCACCGGCCACGGTGTTGATGATGACGGTCGGCAGCGCGGTGTCGACCTGCAGGTTCGCCGTATTGCTGACGCTGTTACCCACGGTGTTCGTCGCGGTTGCGCTCAGGGTGTAGTTCGCCTCACCCAGCGCGGCCAGATCCGCTGCCGGTACCGTCAGGCTCCAGCCGCCGTCCGCCGCGGTTGTTGCGGTGTATTGTTTGCCGTTCAGGGTCACGGTGACCAGGGTGCCTTCCGCAAGGTTAGCGCTGGTACCGCTGACGCTCAGATCCTGACCTTTCTCCACCGCGTTCAGCACATTGTCGCCACTCAGGGTATCGAAGCCCACGGAAGGCAGTCCGGTATCGACGGTCACGTTATGGGTACCGGATCCGGTATTGCCCGCGGCATCGGTGACGCTGACGCTGACCGTCACGGTGCCGTCGCTGAGGCCAGAAATCACGTTCGCCGGAACGCCCACGCTCCAGTTACCCGCGGCGTCCAGCACGGTGGTGTAGGTCTGGCTGCCAAGGGTCACGGTGACTTTATCGCCCGCCGCCGCGCCGGTGGCGGAGCCGCTGACGATCTGCGCCTGTGCATGCTCAGCCACGTTAATCACGTCGTCGCCCGCCACGGTGTTGATGGTCACGACCGGCACCGTCACGTCGACCGTCAGGTTATGATCCACCGAGGCCGGGTTACCCGCCTTGTCACTGACGGCGGCCGTCACGGTCACGCTGCCGTCCGTGAGCGCCGCCAGGTCGGCTGCCGGAACGTCCAGCGTCCAGTTGCCGTCTGCCCCCACGGTAGTGGTGTAGTCCTTCCCGTTCAGGCTCACGGTGACCGTCTGGCCCGCTTCGGCGGTGCTGGTACCGGACACCGTCAGGTCAGCTTTCGCTTCGGTCGCATTCAGGATGTCGTCAGCCGCCAGGGTGTTAATCGTTACGGACGGCGCGGTGGTATCCACGCTGTACTCGCGGCCCGCAGACGCGCTGTTGCCGTTGACGTTGGTGACGCTCACCTGCACGCTGGCATCGCCCTCTTTCAGACCGGCCAGGTCAGCAGACGGCACCGTCGCCGTCCATTTGCCGTCGGCATCCACCGACGCCGTATAGGTTTTACCGCCGAAGAGGATGCTGACGGTCTGATTCTCCTCCACGTTGGAGGTGGTGCCAGAGAGCACCAGGTCCGCGCCCTTCTCAGCCGCGTTAATCACATCATCCGTGGCAATGGCGTCAATCCCGATGGCGACCGCCGCAAGGTCCACCGTCACATTGTGGCTAATAGACACCGGCGTACCGGCGCTGTTCTGCCCCTCAACGGTGACAGCTACCGTGCCTGCCCCCAGCGCGCCAACATCGGCCGCCGGAATAGCCGCACTCCAGGTGCCGTCAGCCAGCACGGTGGCCGGATAGGTTTTATTATTTACCGTTACGGTCAGTGCGGTTCCTGTCGCCAGTCCTTCGCTGGTGCCGGTCACGATCAGGTTCTGGCCATGCTCGATGCTGTTGATCACATCGTCACCCGCCACGGTATCCACGCGCAGGCCCGGCAGGCTGGCGTCGATGGTGATATCGCGCTCGCCGGTGCCGCTGTTGCCCACGCCGTTAGTCACGCTGGCGGTGACGGTCAGTTCGCCGTTACCCAGTGCGGTTAACACGGACTGCGGTACGTTGACGGACCAGGTCAGGTCATCCTGCACCGTGGCGGTCAGGGTGTTACCGCCGAGGGTCACGGTGACGGTGTTGCCCGCCTCGGCGTTCACCACGGTACCGCTGAGAGTCTGGCCGGTCGCCAGCTCCGCGGTATTGATAATATCGTCGCCAGCCACGGTGTTGATGGTGACACCCGGCAGGACAGACTCCACGTTCACGGTGTGAGTCACGCTGGTACTGTTGCCAACAGCATCGGTAGCAGACGCGGTGAGGGTGTAGATCGCTTCACCCAGTGCGCCGACCTGATCCGCCGGAACGGTAGCCGTCCACAGCCCGTTATCATCCACCGTCGCGCTGTAGGCTTTGCCGTTCAGCATCACGGTGACGATCGCGCCCGCCGCCAGACCTGACGCGGTGCCGGTGAGGGTGAGATCCTGCGTTTTCTCGGTGCTATTGATGACATCGTCGTCTGAAACGGTGTCAATGGTCAGCACCGGAGCGGTAAGGTTGACGGCCACGTCGTGCGTCGCACTGTTGCTGTTGCCCGCTTTATCGGTCAGGGTCGCGGTGATGCTGTGATCCCCGGCGGCCAGAGCATTGACGTCGGCCGCAGGCACTCCCACGCTCCAGTTGCCCGCGGCATCCAGCGTGGCGGTGTAAGATTTATTATTGATGGTGACGGTGACCACATCACCCGCTGCCGCGCCGGTGACAGACCCGGTGACAATCAACGCCTGCGCGTGCTCAACGCTGTTGATGACGTCGTCATCCGAAACGGTGTGAATGGTCAACTGCGGCACCGTGGTATCCACCAGCACGTCACGATCCACCGAGGCCGGGTTACCCGCTTTGTCGGATACCGCCGCGGTGATGGTGTAGTTTCCGTCGGTAATGCCGCTCAGGTCGGTTGACGGTACGCTCAGGCTCCAGCTGCCATCCGCCTGCACGGTGGTGGTGTAATCCTTGCCGTTCAGCGTCACGGTCACGGTCTGTCCCGCTTCCGCGTTCGTGATGCCGTTAACCACCAAATCCTGCTGCGCTTCAGACCCATTAATGATGTTGTTGTCGCTGACAATGTCGATAGAGACCGTCGGCGCGGTCGTATCCACGCTGTATTCACGGCCCGCTGACGCGCTGTTACCGTTCACGTTGGTGACGCTAACCTGCACGCTGGCATCGCCCTCCTTCAGGCTGCCTAAATCAGCAGAAGGCACGGTAGCGGTCCAGTTACCGCTGGCATCCACGATCGCGGTGTAAGACTTGCCGCCGAAGGTGATATACACGGTCTGGTTGGCTTCGACATGGGTGGTGGTACCCGACAGGACCAGATCCGCGCCTTTTTCCGCCGCGTTGATCACGTCGTCGGTGGCAATCGCGTTGACGCTGATCGCCACCGCGGCCAGATCGACCGTGACATCATGCGCGATCGTCACCGGGTTTCCTGCGGTGCTCTGACCCTCAACGGTTACCGTCACCTTGCCTGCGCTCAGCGCGCTGACGTCGGCGGCCGGGATCGCTGCCGTCCAGGTTCCGTCGGCCAGAACCGTCGCCGCATAGGTTTTACCATTGACGGTCACCGTCAACGCAGTACCTGTTTTCAGCCCATCACTGGAGCCGCTAATAATCAGGTTTTGGCCATGCTCGATGCTGTTAATCACATCGTCGCCCGCCACGGTATCGACCCGCAGACCCGGCAGGTTGGCATCAATGGTGATGTCGCGGCTGCCGGAGCCAGTATTGCCGTGACCGTTAGTGACGCTTGCCGTCACGGTCAAATCGCCGTTGCCAATGGCCTTTAAGACTTCAGGCGGCACATTGACCGACCAGCTCAGATCATCCTCAACGGTGGCGGTCCAGGTGTTGCCCCCCATTGAAATCGTGACAGTGTCACCACTTGCGGCACCGCTGACTTTTCCGCTCAGGGTCTGTCCCGCAGTCACTTCCGCCGCATTGATGACATCATCAATGGCGACAGCGTTAATGGTCACCACCGGTAGCGCACTGTCGACAAGTGCCTGATGGCTGGTGCTCGCGCTGTTGCCTGCGGTATCGGTCACGCTCGCGGTGACCGTGTAGTTCGCTTCGCCCAGCGCCGAGACGTTTGCTGCCGGTACCGTCACGCTCCAGTTGCCGCTGGCGTCAGTCGTGGCAGTGTAGTTAATGCCATTCAGGGTCACGACGATCGTGATGCCGTCCGGCTGGTTGCTGGTGCCGGAGAGTTGCAGATCTTCGCCTTTCTCGATGGCATTGATCACATCATCGCCCGCAACGGTATTGATAGCGATAACCGGAGCGGTCAGGGAAACCGCAATCTCATGCGTCTGCGTGGTGCTGTTGCCCGCTTTGTCGGTGAGGTTCGCAGACATCGTATGGTCGCCATTGCCCAGCGCGCCCGCGTCAGCCGCCGGAATACCCATACTCCAGTTGCCGGACGCGTCCAGCATTGCGCTGTAATTTTTACCGTTCAGCGTCACGGTGATCACGTCGCCTGCCTGTGCCCCGGTGACTGTGCCAGAAACGATCAGCGCCTGACCGTGTTCAGCAATATTCAGAATGTCATCACCGGCAACGGTGTTGAAGGTGATCTGCGGCACGGTAGTGTCCACCAGCACAGACGCATCCGTGCTGGCCGGGTTACCGGCTTTATCCGACACGGTCGCCGTAACGACGGCAGTGCCGTCGGTGATACCGGCCAGATCGGCTGCCGGCACGTCAAGCGTCCAGCAGCCGTCAGCCTGTACCTGTGCGGTGTATTGATTGCCATTAAAGGTCACCGTGACCGTCTGCCCCGCTTCGGCAGTCGAGGTGCCGCTCAGGGTGAGATCCTGTGCCGCCTCTGCCGCATTGAGCATGTTGTCGTGACTGACCGTATCGATGGTGACCGCAGGCGCAGTGGTATCGACGCTGAATTCGTGTGACGAAGAGGCCGGGTTGCCATTCACGTTGCTCACGCTCACCTGAACGCGGGCATCGCCCTCTTTCAGGCCGCTTACATCCGCAGCCGGAACGGTGTAAGCCCAGTTGCCATTCGCATCCACGGTGGTGGTGTAGCTTTTGCCACCAAAGGTGACCGTCACCGTCTGACCGGCTTCGACCCCAGACGTGGTGCCGGAGAGCGCCAGATCGTGTCCCTTCTCCGCCGCGTTCAGCACGTTATCAGGGGTCACGCTGTTAACGCTTATCGCGACCGGGGCGAGATCGACATCCACCACGGTCCCGATATTCACCGGGTTGGCGGAAGCATCCTGTGCGCGGGCTGTAATGTTGAGAGGACCGTCCGGCCACTGGCTGACATCCGCCGCAGGCACAGCCGCTTTCCAGGTTCCGTCGGCCAGGACCGTGGCGACGTACTCAATGTTGTTAATGGTCACGGTAACGGTGCTGCCCGCTGCCAGATCGGTGCTGGTACCGGAAACAATGAGATTCTGCCCGTGCTCGATGATATTGATAACATCGTCGCCCGCCACGGTATCAATACGCAGACCAGGCAACTGGGCGTCGATGGTGAAGTCCAGCGCGGCAGAACCGGTGTTTCCGTGCGCATTCGTCACGCTGGCCGTAACCGTCAACTCACCGTTACCGAGCGCGGTTAACTGGCTCTGGGTTAACGGCAGGCTCCAGGTAAGATCGTCCTGCACCGCAACGGTATACGTCTGGCCGCCCAGGGTAAGGGTGACAATGTCGCCTGCCGCCGCGTTGGCGACTTTCCCCGTCAGGGTCTGGCCTGCCGCCAGTTCCGCCGCGTTGATGATGTTATCGCCCGCCAGCGTGTTGAGCGTGACCACCGGCAGCGAGCTGTCTACCAGCACATCGTGCGTGGCCGACGCGCTGTTACCCACACTGTCCGTGACGCTCGCCGTCACCGTGTAGTGCGCCTCGCCCAGCGCGCTTACTGCGGAGGCCGGTACGGTAACACGCCAGTTACCGCTGGCATCCGTAATGGCGGTGTAGTGAATGCCATTCAGGGCCACGGTGATCGAGGTGCCTTCTGGCTGGTTGCTGGTCCCGGAAAGCAGCAGATTTTCGCCTTTTTCGGTGGCGTTAATCACGTCGTCCGCCGCCAGAGTGTGAATACCTATCTGCGGCGTCACGGTATTAACCACCACCTCCAGCGTGCTGCTGCCGGTGTTGCCAGATTGATCGGTCACAGAGACCGTTATCGTCCAGGTTCCGTCCGCCAGGCCCTGTACCACAGACGCAGGCAGGCCGAGGCTCCAGTTGCCCGCCGCATCCACCACGGTGGTGTAATCCACGTTATTGATGGTCACCGTGACCCAATCACCCGCTGCCGCTCCGGTCACGGAGCCGCTGAGGACCTGCGCCTGGGTATGGGCAAGCTGGTTTATGGTATTGGTATCGGTGACAAAATCGTTAATGGTCACCTGCGGTACGGTGGCATCCACCAGCCCGACGCGATCCGTGCTGCTGCTGTTACCTGCCACATCGCTCACGGTTGCCGTTACCGTGACGGTGCCATCGGCCAGTGCGCCGACGTCCGCGGCAGGTACTGTCAGTTGCCAGCTACCGTCATGTTGAACGGTGGTCTGGTAGGTTTTACCGTTCAGCGCGACGGTGACCGTCTGGCCCGCTTCCGCCGTGCTGCTACCGCTTAACACGATATCCTGCTGCGCTTCGGCGGCACTGATGATGTTGTCATCGGTCAGATTATTGATCGTGATGTCCGGAGGCAGCGTATCGACCGTCACCACGCGCGACGCATCGGCGCTGTTGCCGTTAACGTTCGTCACGCTGACGCTCACCTGCGCGCGGCCGTCAATCAACGTTTCCATGGCGCTGGCCGGTACGGTCAGGCTCCAGGAGCCGTCCTGCTGCACCTGCGCGGTATAGGTCCGATCGGCGAATTTCACCACCACAGTCTGCCCGGCTTCCACGCCCTGCGTCTGGCCAGAGAGCGTGAGATCGCTGCCTTTTTCCGCCGCGTTCAGCCGGTCATCACCGGAGATGACATCAACAGTCACCGCCACGGCGTTCAGGTCGAGTTCGATCGGGTGTTCAGCGGCAACGGCATTGCCCCACGCATCTTCTGCACTGACGTGCACTGCGATATGGCCCGGCGTCCAGGACTGGAGGTCGCTCGCCGGGACACCAATCTGCCAGCCACCGGTGGCGTTGACCACGGTGACATAGTCGACGTTATTGATGGTGACGGTGATCTGCGTGCCTGCGGCCAGATGGCTGCTGGAGCCGGTCACGGTAAGATCCTGATGCTGCTCAATGGCATTGATCACGTCATCACCGGAAAGGGTGTTGACGCGCAGACCCGGCAGCGCCGCGTTGATATTGATATCGCGCTCGCCGCTGCCCGTATTGCCGTGGCTGTTGGTGACTGACGCGGTAATGGTCAGGTCGCCGTCGCCGAATGCCTTGAGATCCGCAGACGGGATAGTGAGGTTCCAGGTCAGATCGCTACCCACGGTGGCGCTGTAATGCTTGCCGCCAACGGAAACAGACACCGTATCCCCTGCCGCTGCACCCGTGACACGACCGCTGATCGTTTGATCGGCGGCCACTTCGGCGTTATTCACCCGGTTGTCGCCGGCAAAGGTATTGATGACCACCTGTGGCAACACGGTATCAACCAGCAGTGTGGCCTCTGCTGAGCCGCTGTTGCCCACGCTGTCGGTACCGCTGACGCTGACGGTGTACAGCGTGTTCGCCAGTTGCAGGACGTCGGAAACCGGTACCTGAACTGACCAGCTCCCGTTCTCGACAACGGTTTGATAATTAACGTTGTTCAGCGTCACGGTGATGGCGCTGCCGTCTGGCAGCGTGCTGGTGCCGGTCAGGCTCAGCGGCTGCATAGCCTCCTGAGCATTGAGAACGTTATCCTGGCTGATGGCATGAACGGTAAATTCCGGTGGGTTACCGCTCAGCGTAATGCCGTGTGTGGCGCTGCCGGTATTGCCCGCGGCATCGGTAACGGAAACCGTAATGTTGTGGTTGCCTTCTCCCAGCAAGCCCACCACGGACGCAGGCACCCCCACGCTCCAGCTGCCGTCCGCCTGCACCACACCGGTGAAGGTCTGACCGCCAACGGTTACGCTCACGACATCCCCTGCTGCGGCGCCGCTCGCCGTACCGGAAATAATCTGCGCCTGGCCCTGCTCGCTGGTATTGAGGATATTGTCGTCAGCAACGGTGTTAATCGTCACGACCGGGGCGGTGGTGTCCACGGTGAAATCGACGGTCGTGGAAGATCCGTTCCCCGCTTTATCGCTGACGTTCACCGTTAGCGTATGGTCGCCATTCGCCAGCGATTGCACCTCGCTGGCGGGCAGCGTAACGGACCACGTGCCGTCGCTCCCCACCGTGGCGGTATGATTTTTCCCGTTGAGCGTTACCGTCACAATCTGGCCGGCTTCCGCATCGGTTTTACCGGTGAGCGTCAGCGCCTGGTTGTGCTCAGCCGCGTTGATGATGTTGTCCTGCGCAATCGTATCAACAGAAAGCGCTGGCGCGTTGGTATCCACACCTATCGTCTGGCTGCCGCTCACGGTATTGCCCGCGGCGTCTTTACCGCTGACGTTCACGGTCCAGGTGCCGTCACCCAGCGCCTGTGCATCCGCGGCAGGCACGTTCACGCTCCATGCGCCGCCGGCCCCCACTTCCGCCGTGTAGGTTTTGCCGTTCAGCGTGACGGTAAGCCCGGTTCCCTGCGCCAGATTTTTGCTGGTGCCGGACAGCGTAAAGCCAGCGGAGTGTTCGCTGGCATTGATCACGTTGTCACCGGCCGTTGTCCCCAGCGTGATGCTGGCGTCAGCGGTAGAAATTGTGACGGTAATGCTGCCCGCCTGCGTCGTTTTGCTCCCGTCGATTTGCACGACAGACCAGGTATGTTCGCCGTCAGCCTGAGTCGGGAGTTTTACGGTCCAGGTACCCTCTTTCCCGACCATGGTGCTGGCAATGGTGCTTCCGCTGCTGTCTTTAACCTGAATGGTCGCGCCCGGCTGCCCGGTACCGCTAAAGGTTGGGGTGTTGTCGTCCGTGATCGCTTTGCCACTCAGCACACCCTGCTTATCACCCGCGTTGTCCGTCAGCAAAAAGGTCGGCGTCGCGCTTTCAACATCTTTGGTGTTGTCGATGACTTTGGTTTTGGTTTCGCCGTCACCCCCGTGCGCCAGCAGTGCGCCAATGGCACCGCCGCCCAACGCAGCGCCTGCAATCCATCCCCATGGCGCGTCATTGAGAACGCTTCCCTGCTCAAGGAAAGGCTCAATGCTGGCAACCGGCGTAGCCTGCGCGGTTAACTCGGCAACAGCAACGCCAGACGCTTCCCCGGCATCGGCAAAAGAAATATGCGTCAGTTCCTGCTGATCGTTGAAGACCAGTTCTGATTGATTATGGGTCTGTGGATCTTCAACAAAATAGTTATTGCAGCGAATAACGCTGCCGTCTTTCATATAAATAAGCAGGTCTTTACCCTGGCGAACATAACGCACAACATCCTGAGCAGAACCCTGAATTTCAATCACACTCGGCGAAGAAATAGAAACCGACAAATTACCCTCTCCGGTTAATTTCGTTTTCTCGGCCGTTTTGCGAATGATGACATCAACAATTTTTACGTTACTCATTTTCCTCTCCTTGCAGGTGTCCGGATTCCTGTGGATATGTCCACCAAATGGATGTAGCTATCCCTGGGAAAAAGCACCCATTATTTTCTTACTTATTTCGCACAAAAAGACGCGTGTTTTTTAACTCAAATCAGGTAATTTTGCGGCAGCGTTTTTCTCTATGCCGATCATTGGCATCAAATTATCAACGGCAGATGCGTAATTAATCGCCGAACTCCAGCCATCATATTCAGCCATTATTTTGGCTGAGGTGGCTTGCCAGACATCCTGTTCAACGCTGAGCAAATCGTTAATGCTCCGCTTGCTCAGGGTATATTCATTTCTGTAAACATCCCGGGCGCGTAACGCGCTTTCCAGCTGCAGCTTCCCCGCCTGCATTCTCCCCTGCGCGCCGGTCCAGTCAGCCTGCGCGACAGAGGCTTTTTGCAGGACATCGAACCGCGCCTGGTCAACCTGAGACGATGCCATGGCCCTTGCCCCTTCGGCCTGGCGAACGCGGGCTGAAACGGCACCCCCCTGGTATAGCGGTGCGTCAATATTGAGCTGAATCTGGTCATCCCAGTAAGAACGGTTGTCGGACTCGTAGCGGGTGCGGCCTCCTTTCAGGCTTAACGTCGGCCAGTGCTGAGACTTTGCCGTTGCCACGCCATACTGAGCTGAACGCTCCATATTCTGCGCGGCCATGACCGCGGGAATGGACGAGTAATCAATGCGATTAAGCGAGTCTTGCTCAATGGCAAGCTTCGCCGGTACAGGTGAATAGCGCTCGGCCTCCATGCCAGTCAACACCGCAAGCCGTGCGCGGGCGCTGTTTAACGCCGCGTTATACTGCTCGACCGTGGCCTGCATACCGGCAATGCGCGTGCGCGTCTGAAGCTCGTCAGAGGTTGAACTGACGCCTGCGTCGGCGCGGAGTTTGGCCAGTTGTTCAACGTTTTTGAGCGCCTGAACGTTCTCTTTGGCGGCCTGCAACAGGTCGGAATAGCGTTTGACTTCTACGTAGCTGAGCGCCGTTTTTTCCGCCACCGCAGACAAAGTGCTCATCAACTGGTAACGATAGCTATCGCGCTGCGCCGTGGACTGGTCGATGCTGTTGTTGGTCTTGCCAAAATCGTATACCAGCTGCGTCAGACTCAATCCCCAGGCCGCAGAATTGCGCAGCGAGCCGCTGGAATCGGTGGTCTGGCTATGGCCAGTGCTACCGTTTAACGATATTTGTGGCATCCAGCCGCTGCGTGCTTCATCTATTTGTGCCTGACCTATTCCCAGTTGCGCGGCCTGCTGGCTAATCGACGGATCGCGATCGATGGCAAAAAGAATACTCTCTTTTAATGTTGTCGCAGCAATCGGAGCAATCCCCACCTGGCGGCTATTCGCAGAGGCCGTATTAAAGGCCAACGAAATTAATGCCAGGGCGACTGGAAATCTCAGCAACATATTATTTCGCATGATAGTCATTTTTATCTCCCTGACTCTGAATGACGCTTAAATATTTACCCCTAAAGGGGTATAAATAATTCGACAAATATCTTTCCTGGGTCCGAATAAATATTGGACAAACGCTCCCCAACCCCATTTCCATTGGAGATGTGAGCCGACCATATTCTTATGACAATAAGAATTTACTTATTTCTTTAACTGGTTTGCAGCATAACAAAATGCGCTATAGGCAACTACACCCACAATGTTAATGTGGTGTTACAGATAAGAAAAAAGATGGGGTTTCTGGACAAAACCTTAAAAAGGGGCTTTCAAATGAAACAAATAAAGTCTTTGTTATTTAAGTAAAATTTCAGAATCGCCGGATGCACATTTTTGCGTTAATTTCAGCATGCGTCAGACACAAAGATTTTCAAAGAAATGTCAGTTTAAGTAACCATAATGCCATATACAACATTAATATCTATGCATATAAATAAACACAGAATTTATTGCTATTTATTAATTTCATTAAAGCATTAATGGTTGCATATTGGTATCACAATGGTTATATCCGCCAGTGTGTTTAATAAAACACAACAATAACATTGCTGTTAACATTTGGAATGAATCACTCACACCGTATTAATAACATTTTAATAATAACCAATGTGAACAATACCGGACATTGATACTTACTGGCGATCAACATCCTTCCCTCTGCGATAAAATGCTGTAATATGCAATTTATTGCGACATTTTGCGGGATTCACCCATGCACAAAACGGCCAGACAAAAATATGTGCTTGATATCATTAGTGAGCACGGGCAGGCCAGCATTACGGAACTGGCGGACAAACTGCAGGTCTCAGCGGACACCATCCGCCGGGATCTGACCGATCTCGAGAAACAGGGGCTGGCGCAAAAGAACCACGGCGGGGCAATTGCCCTGAATCTGTCGGCCATGAATCGTCAGGGGCGCAATACACTGCTGCCCGAAACCAAACAACGTCTTGGTAAACAGGTGGCGCAGGCTGTTCCGCCAGGTTCGACGCTTTTTCTGGATGCGGGGAGCACGGTAATGGCTGTCGCCTCGTTCCTGAAGGGACCGCTGACAATCATCACCACCTCGCTGGATATCGCGTGGCACTTCAGCGACCGTGACGATATCGAACTGATCCTGCTCGGCGGAAAATGGGATCACAAGCAGCGACTGTTTGCCGGCAGCGCCACCCTTTCCCTGCTGTCACGCTACCGCGCGGATATCGCCATTCTGGGAGCCTGTGCTATCCATGCTGAACTCGGTCTGAGCGCCGGAAAAGAGGCCGATGCCGAGGTCAAACGGGCGATGCTCGCGGCCAGCCATGAGCGCTGGATTGTCGCCGACCATCTGAAACTAAACCGCTGTGAACCGTATCTGGTCAGCGGATTATCCAACATCCAGCACCTCTTTTTAGATCGTCCCTGGCCTGAGCTTGGGGACCCTGGCGCAATGCACATTACGGTTTGCGCGAAATAACGTGGAGAAGGTCATGAGTAAAGAGAAGACAATCAACATTGCGCTGATCGGGTATGGATTTGTAGGCAAGACCTTCCATGCCCCGCTGATCCAGTCCGTGGACGGCCTTAAGCTGGCGGTGGTTTCGTCTCGTGATGAAGAGAAGGTTAAACGCGATCTTCCTGATGTTCAGGTGGTGGCAACCCCGGAAGAGGCAATTCAGCATCCCGATGTCGATCTGGTGGTGATTGCCTCCCCTAACGCCACCCACGCGCCGCTGGCAACGCTTGCCCTGAATTCAGGCAAACATGTGGTCGTGGATAAACCGTTCACGCTCGACATGCAGGAAGCCCGCGACCTGATTGCCCTGGCGCAAGAGAAGCAACTGCTGCTCTCCGTCTTCCATAACCGCCGCTGGGACAGCGACTTCCTCGGCATTAAGCAGATTATTGAGCAAGGAACCCTTGGCAAGGTCAAACACCTTGAGTCGCACATTGACCGTTTCCGCCCGGAAGTGCGCGTGCGCTGGAGAGAGCAAAACGTGCCCGGTAGCGGTCTGTGGTTTGATCTGGGGCCGCACCTGATTGACCAGACGCTGCAGCTCTTTGGACTGCCACAGTCGGTACAGGGCAATATCGCCACGCTGCGTGACGGCGCGGAAATTAACGACTGGGCACACGTGGTCTTAGATTATCCGCAACATAAAGTGATTTTGCACTGCAGCATGCTGGTGGCTGGCGGAACGGCACGTTTTACCGTTCACGGCGATAAAGGCAGCGTGGTGAAAGCCCGAATCGACCAACAGGAAGCGCAGCTGCTGGCGGGCGTGATCCCCGGCAGTGAGGCCTGGGGCGAGGACAGTGACAGCATGGTGTTCTTTGGTGCAAACGGTGAGCCGCAGACCGTTACCACGCCGAAAGGCGATCAGCGTCAGTACTACATCAACGTGCGTGATGCGCTACTCGGAAAAATCACCAATCCGGTTCATCCGGTCGAGGCGCTGGCGGTGATGGCGGTACTGGAAGCGGCCGTGAAATCCTCAGAGACGGGCACCACTCAGGCGCTGGAGTTAACCCCGGAAGAACGCGCTCAACTGCAATAAAACGCTAAAAAAAAGCCCTGCAGACTGCTGCAGGGCTCGCGGTTATGGGTTACCGGCGTTTTTTTGGCATCATGCGCAGGAGGGTGTTGTCTTTCCAGAAATAGTGATGCATCAGCGCCGCCATCGCGTGCAGACCAATCACAACGTACCCCACGTTGGCCAGCGTCTCGTGCCACTCTTTCAGAACGTCGACCAGATCAAAATTCGATTCTGCCGCGTGCGGCATCACCAGACCAAAGGCTAACCAGTCAGTACCGCGGTTATACATCATGACAATACCAATCAGCGGCAGCGCGATGAACAGCAGATACACCACCAGATGGCCAAGATGGGACAGTCCGGTCACCATCGGTTTTGGCTTCGGTTCAATCGGCGGTGCGCGGAATTTAAGGCGAACCACTAAACGCGTCACCATCAACACCAGTACAGAGATGCCGCACGAAACGTGGATCATGTTGATTACCGGCCGGGCGGTGCGTGGGAAGAAGCCTTTGAACTCCATCGCGCAGTAGGCGACGATGATTAACAAAAACACCAGCCAGTGGATAGCAATTTGCAGGCTTGTATATTTAGTACGCATGAGATTTCCTGATAAATAACCGATATCGCGCCAACATAATCCCCTTTCCTTAAAAATTCATTAATTTTTCTGTATGGTTTTTCAAATACTTCCCCTCGCATGAAGCTTCTTCAATTGCCGCCCTGTCCGTGATGGTCTAAGCCTGGATGAGTTCAAACTGTCGCAAAGACGCGTTCACAGGAGTACACCATGAGTAAAATTGGCATTAACGGATTTGGACGCATAGGACGCCTTGTCCTGCGTCGCCTTCTTGAAACCCAGGACAGCAACACCGTCGTCGCCATCAACGATCTTACTTCTCCCAAAGTACTGGCTTATCTGCTCAGGCATGATTCCAACTACGGTGGCTTCCCGTGGAGCGTAGATTTCACCGAAGACGCCCTGATTGTTGACGGAAAAACTATCGCCGTGTACGCCGAAAAAGAGGCAAAACATATCCCGTGGAAAGCCGCGGGCGTCGATATCGTCGTGGAATGCACCGGCTTCTACACGTCGGCAGAAAAATCACAGGCACACCTTGAAGCCGGTGCCAAAAAAGTGCTGATCTCTGCCCCTGCCGGTGAGATGAAAACCATCGTGTATAACGTGAATGACGATACCATTGACGCCAGTGATACGATTATTTCCGTTGCTTCCTGTACCACCAACTGCCTCGCCCCACTGGCAAAAGCCCTGCACGATGCGTTTGAAATAAAAGTGGGCACCATGACTACCATTCACGCCTATACCGGCACGCAGGCGCTGGTGGATGGCCCGCGCGGGAAAGATCTTCGCGCCTCACGCGCCGCGGCGGAGAATATTATTCCGCACACCACCGGGGCGGCCAAAGCCATCGGTCTGGTGATTCCGGCCCTCAGCGGCAAGCTGAAAGGCCACGCCCAGCGCGTACCGGTGAAAACCGGTTCAGTGACCGAGCTGGTCTCGATTCTGGGTAAAAAGGTCACCGTTGAGGAGATCAACGCCGCGCTGAAAAAAGCGACGCAGGGGAATAAATCTTTTGGTTATACCGATGAAGAGATTGTTTCGTCTGATGTGATTGGCTCTCACTTTGGTTCTGTCTTTGACGCCACACAGACCGAGGTATCAGAGGCTGGCGATCTGCAACTGGTGAAAACCGTCGCCTGGTATGACAACGAATACGGTTTCGTCACCCAGCTGGTGCGCACGCTGGACAAATTCGCCTCGCTGTAATGCCTGTCCCCTCTCCGCGGAGAGGGGAATACCGCAAACGGCCTCTGCTCAGAGAAGCGACCGGTGGTTCAGGGCTTCCGTAAGCACAGGATCCTGCTGTAACCGTGCCCACGCTGCAGTCACCTCGTCGGGGAATTCAACGTGTGCAATAAAATCACGCCCGGCCGGGCCATAGCCATTCATGTCATCACAGAGTCGCGGAAGTTCGCCTAAAATGAGCGAGAGATAGCGCTCTACCGGCCAGAGGCCAGCGCTCTCCCCGCTGAACACCAGCCCGTTTTCGCCATTTTTCAGCACCGGTGTATAGCCCGGGTGGCTGACCCACTGCGGCGAAGCAGACTCGTCACGGCACACGCGGGCAAAGGTTGCCATCGTGCGGCGCTGCATGGTCGGATCCTGCACGACCAGCACGCGCCCGGACGTCTGTTGATGCTGTTTAAGCATGTTCCAGCTAAAACGCGCGTTTTCTCCGCAGTTGGTTGATTGATCGTCAACCCACACGTGCGCATCTGGGATCTGCCAGAACTGGCGGGCAATATCGGCCAGAATACGTGCTTCCGCTCGCCCGGTTACCGGGACAGTGTGATAATGCGGATGCTGAGCGATGGCCGCATACAAAAACGCGGTCGAATGGCCAATCCCTCCGCTAATCAGTAACGGAACGTCGTGTTCAGCGGCAATACGGCAGGCAGCGTCGATGGTCGGCATCACCGCGTTTCCGGCCAGAATAACCCTGTCAACCGCCGCCACGTCGCGGGTATCGCCCAGATCATCCTGTGCCAGCCACTGGCCGACCGTGTTAATTGCCGCCAGGGTTGACTCCGGCAGAAGGGGAAAATGCGTCTGAACCATGGTGATGTCCTCAGTTGCTCTGGTTCAGATTAACGACTTCAGATCGACAAAACAACGGCCTCCCGGGCCGCTCTTTTTCCTTAACCTGTTCTTCAACATTTGATTAACCTGCGAAAATCATATTCACTTGAATTATCATTTGCGGCAAACGTAGAATCGTTAGCCCACTCATTATTCAATTTTTTCTAAGGTAAAAGACGTTATGCGCCTGCCCGAACGCGACCCTTATGCTCCTCGCGAGTGGCAGCCTCATGAGAAACCCGCCCTGTTGGGTTCGCCCTCCACGCCAGAACACAGCACGCCAAAACGGATTGCCTACGGGGTTGTCGGTCTGCTGGTGTGCCTGACGGGGGCGCTGGGTAATGCGGTGGTTACCGCCAATCTGCAAAATCTGCAGGGGACCTTCGGGGCCTGGTCGACAGAAATCGCCTGGCTCCCGGCGGTGTATGTAATGACCAACATCTCCATCAACCTGCTGCTGGTGAAATTCCGCCAGCAGTATGGTTTGCGTGCCTTCACGGAAGGTTTTCTGGTGCTGTATGTGCTGGTCACCTTTTTCCACCTGTTTGTAAACGATCTCAGCTCCGCGCTGATGGTGCGTGCCGCGCACGGGATGGTGGCCGCCGCGCTCAGCTCCCTCGGTATTTACTACCAGATACAGGCCTGGCCCGCGAAACACCGTCTGAAGGCACTGACCATCGGGATTACCGGGTCATCGCTCGCCATCCCCCTCGCCCGCCTCTTTTCGACCGAGCTGCTGCAGCTTGACGAATGGCGCGGGCTTTACTTCTTTGAGCTCGGGCTGGCGCTCATTTCACTGGCCTGCGTGATAGCGTTGAAATTGCCTCCTGGCGACCGGCGCAAGGTCTTCGAGAAAAAAGACTTCATCACCTTCTTTTTACTGGCCCCGGGGATGGCGCTGCTCTGCGCTGTGCTCTCCTTAGGCCGTCTTTACTGGTGGTTTGAAGCGCCGTGGATCGGCTGGTCGCTGGCATTAGCGCTGGTATTAATCGTGTCTGCGATCGTGTTTGAACATAACCGTTCTAACCCGTTGCTGAATACCCGCTGGTTGTCGAGCGGCAGCATCGTGCGTCTCGGGCTCATTATGCTGCTGATCCGCATCGTGCTGGCGGAGCAAAACACCGGCGTTATCGGCTGGCTGCAGTATGTCGGCCTGCAGAATGAGCAGATGACCCACCTGGCGTGGTCTATTTTTGCCGGTATTGTCTGCGGGATTGTGACCAGCTGTTTGACCATCAAGCCCACAAAACTGGCGTGGCCGATCATTACCTCGCTGGCGCTTATGATTGTTGCCTCCCTGCTGGACAGCCAGTCGAACAACCTGACCCGCCCGGACCAGCTGATGCTCAGCCAGTTCCTGCTGGGCTTCGGCAGCGCCTTCTTCCTCGCGCCCGCCATGCTGGCCGCGATTGGCGGGGTTATCGCCGATCCGCGTAACCTGGTGAGCTTCTCGGTGATGTTTGGCATGAGCCAGAACCTCGGCGGCCTGCTCGGCTCTGCCATCCTGGGGACCTTCCAGACCTGGCGCGAGAAATACCACTCCAGCATGCTGGCCGATCAGCTCACAACCCTGAACCCGCTGGTGAATGACCGTATTCAGGCTTACACCGGGCTGTACCGGAGCCTGATTGGCGACAGCTCGCTGCTGGGCACCCAGGCCATCACACAGCTGCAAACGGTTTCATCGCTTGAGGCAAATATTCTGGCTTATAACGATACTTATTTACTGACGGCGAGCATTGCCGCCGCCACCCTGGTCTGGATTTTATGGCGCTTGCTGCGCCTGCGCCTGACTGCCCGTATGGCCCTGAAGAAGGCAACAGGCAACAAGTAATGAATATGAAGATGATTTCTCTGGAGATGTTATGAGTCAGCAGGATGCCGCTAAAGAGCAGGCCAACACCCGTAAAAATGTCCGTATCGTTTCGGTTTTCACCGCGGCGGCAATCGGTATTGTCGGCGTACTGGTGATCCTCTACGCCTGGCAGCTACCCCCGTTCACCCGCCACTCGCAGTTTACTGATAATGCCTACGTGCGCGGACAGACGACCTTTATCAGCCCACAGGTTAACGGCTATATCACTGAGGTGAAGGTGCAGGATTTCGACCGGGTCAAAAAGGGCGAGCTGCTGCTGCAGATTGATGACCGTATCTACCGCCAGCGGGTGCATCAGGCCGAGGCACAGCTGGCGATGAAGATTGCCGCCCTGAACAACAATCTGCAACAGCGCAAAAGCGCCGAAGCGGTGATCGCCAAAAACGAAGCGGCTCTGAAAAATGCCCGCGCCCAGAGTCTGAAATCCCAGGCGGATTTGAAGCGCGTGAAGGACCTGACGGCGGATGGTTCACTGTCTATCCGTGAGCGCGACGCCGCGCTGGCAAGCGCAGCCCAGGGCAGCGCCGACATTGATCAGGCGAAAGCCACGCTGGAAATGTCGCGCCAGGATCTGCAAACGGTGATCGTCAATCGCGGCGCGCTGGAGGCGGATGTGGAAAACGCCAAAGCGGCGCTGGAGCTGGCGCAAATTGACCTGCAAAACACGCGCATTGTGGCGCCTCGCGACGGCCAGCTTGGTCAGATCGCCGTTCGTCTGGGCGCTTACGTTACCGCCGGAACCCACCTCACCACCCTCGTGCCGCCTCAGCACTGGGTGATCGCCAATATTAAAGAGACGCAGCTGGCGGAGCTTCGGGTGGGTCAGCCGGTGAAATTCACCGTCGATGCATTAAATGATAAGGCCTATCAGGGCCGCGTGGAGAGCATCTCTCCTGCAACCGGCGTTGAGTTCAGCGCCATCACGCCGGATAACGCCACGGGTAACTTTGTCAAAATTGCCCAGCGTATTCCGGTGCGAATTGAAGTATTGGGTGACCAGGAAGCCTATCAGCTTCTGCGTCCGGGCATGTCGGTGCAGGTGACCATTGATACGCGGGAGGCGAAGCAATGACCCTTCGCCCGATAGCCGTTCTGATGATGATGACCGTGCTGGCCGGTTGCCAGTCGGTCGACGTGAAACCGGCGCAGCCGTCGCTGCACATCCCCACGCAATGGCGAGCAACAGCAGGCCCGGCAAGCCCTGCAGAACAGCTCTGGTGGCGTAATTTCCACGACAATAATCTGAACCGCTATGTGGACCTGGCGCTTAAGAACAACAGCGACGTGCTGATTGCCCGCGAACGGATTAACGAGTATCAGGCGCGGGTCTACGCGGCCGACGGCAGCCTGTTTCCGTCGCTGGATGCTGGCGTCACGGGCACCCGCGCGCGGACACAATCTGCTGCCACCGGTCTGCCGATCTACAGCAGCCTGTATAAAGGCAGCCTCACCGCCAGCTATGATGTCGATATCTGGGGCGTAAATCGCAGCACCGCGAATGCGGCTGAAGCCTCGCTGGACGCGCAGAAAGCCGCGGCGGCGGCGGCAGATCTTACCGTGGCGTCCTCGGTCGCCTCCGGCTATATCACCCTGCTGTCCCTCGATGAACAGCTTCGCGTCACCCGCTCCACGCTGAAGTCCCGGGAAGAGGCATTCACTCTCGCTAAACGCCAGTTTGAAACGGGCTACAGTTCACGCCTGGAGCTGATGCAGTCCGACTCCGAACTGCGATCCACGCGGGCGCAGGTTCCCCTGCTGCAGCATCAGATTGCACAGCAGGAGAACGCCCTGAGCCTGCTGCTGGGGAGCAACCCGGGCGAGGTCGCGCGCAGTGAAAGCTTCGCGGCCCTGACGCCCCTGACATTGCCCTCGCAGCTGCCCTCCTCGCTGCTTAATCGCCGTCCGGATATTGTGCAGGCTGAAAAGCAACTGGTTGCGGCTGATGCCTCGCTGGCTGCCTCACGCGCCAGCCTGCTGCCGTCGATCAACCTGACCGCAACCGGATCGATACAGGATCGCACGCTCTCCGGCTTACTCGACAACCCGCTGCAGCTCTGGAGCGTCGGCGGCAGCATTCTTGCTCCGCTGCTCAACCGCCAGGCGCTGAACGCACAGGTGGATATTTCGCAGTCCCAGCGCAACCAGGCGCTTTACAGTTATGAAAAAACCGTCCGTAACGCCTTTGCCGAGGTCAATAACAGTCTTGATGCCATCACGCGCTATCAGGAACAACTGACGGAGCTGCTTGCCCAACAAGATGTGGCGCAAGAGACGCTGCGCATAGCGCAAAACCGCTATCGCAACGGCTATTCGTCGTACCTGGATGTGCTGGATGCCCAGCGCACGCTGTTCTCGGTACAAACCAGCGTCGTGCAAGTCAAAAATAACCTGCTGCTGGCGCAGGTTGATTTGTACAGAACACTGGGCGGAGGCTGGAGCAACGCGTGACCTGATACCCCACAGGCCCTCTCCGGCATGGAGGGGGCGAAAACCGGATCGCAGCGCAACCCGGTGTTTGCCACTCAGGAGTCAATCTATGCAACAACAGTGGTCTGCAGTCGATAATTACATGATCTCTTCACTCATTCCCGAGGATGATATCCTCCAGCGGGTGCTGGAAAACAACCAGCGAGCTGGTTTACCCGAACACGATGTCGCGGCCAATCAGGGGCAGCTGCTGGCGCTTTTTGTCCGCATGACGCAGGCACGGCGGATCCTTGAAATCGGCACGCTGGGCGCCTACAGCACTATCTGGATGGCGCGTGCGCTGCCACCTGACGGGAAGTTGATCACCCTCGAAGCGGACCCCATCCATGCCCGCGTTGCACGGCAGAATATCCAGCTGGCGGGGCTCAGCGATCGGATTGAGCTCATTGAAGGCCAGGCGCTGCACTCTCTTGAACACATCGGTGATATTCCGCCGTTCGACCTGATCTTTATCGATGCCGATAAGCCAAACAATCCGGGGTATCTGGAGTGGGCACTGTACTACTCGCGTCCGGGAACGCTGATCGTCGGGGATAATGTGGTTCGGGACGGCGAAGTGATTAACGCGCAAAGCGACGATGCCCGCGTACAGGGCGTCAGACGATTTATTGAGATGATCGGGGATAACCCGCGCCTGACGGCGACCGCGCTACAAACGGTGGGCAGTAAAGGATGGGATGGCTTTACCCTGGCCGTGGTGAATCGCTAAACGCAGATGCCCTCTCTCACAGAGAGAGGGCGAACACCCGACGTTACGCCGAAATCTGCTCCATTGCCTGCAAAATACGCTTATCCGAAATGGGATACGGCGTACCGAGCTGCTGGGCAAAGAAGCTGACGCGCAGCTCTTCGATCATCCAGCGGATCGCCTGCACGTCTTC
The DNA here is from genome assembly GCF_003635055.1 of Enterobacter sp. WPR_3_1. Taxonomy (NCBI): domain Bacteria; kingdom Pseudomonadati; phylum Pseudomonadota; class Gammaproteobacteria; order Enterobacterales; family Enterobacteriaceae; genus Enterobacter; species Enterobacter sp. WPR_3_1. The sequence goes on from NZ_RBXU01000008.1 coordinate 1,299,811, forward strand.
ATCGTCACGGCGCGCTGGCGGCAATTTGTTGAGCCACTGCTGCCATGCCTTCTGCACGCTTTCCACTTTCAGCATCTGCGCGCGGTCACGATGCGGATCGATAGCCATTTTCTCCAGACGTTTTTCGATCGCCTGCAGATAACGCAACGTATCGCCAAGGCGTTTGAAGCCGTTGCCGGTAACGAATCCACGGTACACTAACCCGGCCATTTGCGCTTTCACGTCCGACAGCCCCAGCGCCATGGTCATATCCACGCGCCCTTTCAGGCGTTTGTTGATATTGAACACGGTGGTGAGGATCTGCTCGACCTGTTTCGCAATGTCGACCACGGTGTCGTTCAGTTCTGCCCTGACTTTCTCGTGCAGTACCGCAAACTCCGCTTCTGACCAGACCGGACCGCCCGCCTCGTGGATAAGCTTGTCCACGCCACAGGAGATGCAGTCGTCAATCAGATCCAGCACTTTACCGTACGGGTTAAAGTAGAGGCCAAGCTTGGCTTTGTTCGGTAACTTCTCGTGCAGATATTTAATCGGTGACGGAATATTAAGCAGCAGCAAACGACGCAGACCACGCCACATCATCTGCTGTTGTTCCTGTGGATTATCAAAGAGTTTGATGGCCACGCTGTCACGCTCATCCACCAGTGCAGGCCAGGCCTTCACCCTGTAGTTGCCGCGTTTTTGCTCATAGCTTTCCGGAAGCTCTCCAAAGCTCCAGATGTGCAATCCGCTCTGCTCGATACCATCATCAGCCACCGCAGAAAGCGTCTCCTGGACTTTACCTTTCAGCGCCTCTTTCAGTTCGGTCAGCGATCGGCCTTCCTGCAGCTTTTTGTTTTTGTCGTCCACCACGCGGAAGCTGATTTTCAGGTGATCGGGCACCTGGTCCCAGTGCCAGTCGTCGCGGTCGACGGTTACGCCCGTCATGCGCCTGAGCTCACGCTCCAGCGAATCCAGCAGCGGCAACTCCAGCGGCGTTACGCGGCCTAAAAACGCTTCGGCATAGTTTGGCGCAGGCACAAAGTTACGACGCACCGGTTTTGGCAGCGATTTGATCAGCGCAATCACCAGCTCGCGACGCAGCCCCGGAATTTGCCACTCGAATCCGCTCTCTTCGACCTGGTTTAACAACGGCAGCGGAATGTGTACGGTGACGCCATCCGCATCCGCGCCCGGCTCAAACTGATAGGTCAGACGCAGCTTGAGAGAGCCCTGATGCCAGAAGTTCGGGTAATCGAGTTTGCTGACCGACTCCGCCCCCTCTTTGATCAACATGCTCTTTTCAAAGTTGAGCAGGTCCGGGGTCTCTTTGCTGGCCTTCTTCCACCAGCTGTCGAAGTGGCGGGCAGAAATCACATCGTGGCTGATACGCTGGTCGTAAAACTCAAACAGCGCCTCGTCGTCGACCAGAATGTCGCGGCGACGGGATTTATGCTCAAGCTCTTCCACTTCGGCACGCAGTTTGAGGTTTTCACGGAAGAACGCATGACGCGTCTGCCAGTCGCCCTCCACCAGCGCGTGACGAATAAACAACTCGCGACACAACGCGGGATCTATCTGGCTGTAGTTAACCTTGCGCGCGCCAACCACCGGCAGACCGTAAACGGTCACTTTTTCGGTCGCCATCACCGCGCCCTGCGCGCGCTCCCAGTGCGGTTCACTGTATGAGCGTTTCAGCAGATGCTGGGCAACAGGTTCAACCCATTCAGGATCAATGCGCGCCGCAATGCGGCCCCACAGGCGGCTGGTTTCCACCAGTTCGGCCACCATGGTCCATTTAGGCGGTTTCTTGAATAAACCGGACCCCGGGAAGATGGAGAAACGGGCGTTACGCGCCCCGGTATACTCCTGCTTGTCGGCATCCTTCATCCCGATATGGGAGAGCAGACCGGTCAGCAACGCAATGTGAATTTCGCGGTACTCCGCCGGTTCACTGTTAACCGGAATGCCCAGCTCTTTCACCACCTGACGCAGCTGCGTGTAGATATCCTGCCACTCGCGCACGCGCAGATAATTGAGGAAATCGACGCGGCACTGGCGGCGGAACTGGTTCGACGACAGCGCTTTCTGCTGCTCGCCGAGGTAGTTCCACAGGTTCACAAAGGCGAGGAAGTCGGACTCTTTATCGTGGAACCGACGGTGTTTTTCATCAGACGCCTGCTGCTTGTCCATCGGACGCTCGCGCGGATCCTGAATCGAGAGCGCGGAGGTAATGATCATCGCTTCACGCACACAGCCGTGTTTCTGTGCTTCCAGCACCATGCGCGCCAGACGCGGGTCAACCGGCAGCTGGCTGAGCTGACGACCCAGCGGCGTCAGTTTGTAGGCGCTAGCCTGCTCGTCGGTGGTGATGGCACCCAGCTCTTCCAGCAGGCGCACGCCGTCCTGAATGTTGCGCTTGTCCGGCGCTTCGACAAACGGGAACGCGGCGATGTCGCCAAGCCCTAGCGCAGTCATCTGCAGGATGACCGACGCCAGGTTGGTGCGCAGAATTTCCGGGTCAGTAAACTCCGGTCGCGACAGGAAATCGTCCTCGGAATAGAGGCGAATACAGATCCCTTCCGACACACGGCCGCAGCGGCCTTTACGCTGATTAGCGGAAGCCTGAGAAACCGGCTCAATTGGCAGGCGCTGCACTTTGGTGCGGTAGCTGTAGCGGCTGATACGCGCCGTACCCGGGTCAATCACATATTTGATGCCCGGCACGGTAAGCGAGGTTTCCGCCACGTTGGTGGCCAGCACAATACGACGTCCGCTGTGCGGCTGAAACACGCGGTTTTGTTCGCTGTTTGACAGGCGCGCATACAGCGGCAGAATTTCGGTATGGCGAAGATCGCGCTTGCTGAGGGCGTCAGCGGTATCGCGGATTTCCCGTTCGCCGCTCAGGAAAATCAGAATGTCACCCGCGCTTTCATTTCCCAGCTCGTCGACGGCATCAAAGATGGCCTGCAGCTGGTCGCGCTCGGTATCGTCCGCGTCTTCCACTATCGGGCGATAGCGCACCTCCACCGGATACGTTCGGCCAGAGACCTCGATAATCGGCGCATTGTTGAAATGCTTTGAGAAACGCTCCGGATCGATGGTGGCCGAGGTGATGATAATTTTCAGGTCCGGGCGACGCGGTAACAGTTCTTTCAGATACCCGAGCAGGAAGTCGATATTCAGGCTGCGTTCGTGCGCTTCATCGATAATGATCGTGTCGTACTGCATCAGCAGACGATCCTGCTGGATTTCCGCCAGCAGAATACCGTCAGTCATTAGCTTGACCATGGTGTTATCGCTAACGTGGTCGCTGAATCGCACCTTATACCCAATGCAGCCGCCGGGCTGCGTTTGCAGCTCTTCGGCAATACGGTTCGCCACGGTACGCGCCGCCAGACGACGCGGCTGGGTGTGACCAATCAGCCCTTTCACCCCACGCCCCAGCTCCATACAAATTTTCGGCAGCTGAGTGGTTTTCCCTGAACCGGTTTCCCCTGCGACAATCACCACCTGGTGGTCGCGCACGGCGTCAAGAATGTCCTGTTTTTTCTGACTGACCGGCAGGTTTTCCGGGTAGGTAATCTCCGGACGTGCGGCTTCGCGCAGCACGACTTTCCCTGCCGCCTGTTCAATCTCTTTGGCCATCTCCTGATAAATGGCCTGTTGTGCATCAGGATTTTTAACCTTCTTCACCCCGTGCAGACGGCGGGCGAACCGCTGTTTATCACGCAGCATCAGTGAATCAAGCTGTTGCAGGAGCATCGGGAAGGTTAATTTTTGTTGTTCTGTCATAGCGTTAACGGGCAGTGCACTGCCGGGTAAAATCTCTTTTTAATGATTGCTATAGAGTATCACATTGGCGCTTTGAGTGCCTTATTCAAAAAATTCGAACATAGACTTCGATATATTGCGCTATCCCTGCGACAGGATTGTGAATAGAGTGTCAACAAGCAACGGGGCAACCCCCTTCAATCAAATGCAAAAACAGGAATCACCCATGAGCAAAGTATTAGTATTGAAATCCAGTATTCTGGCAGGGTACTCACAGTCTGGTCAGCTCTCTGACTACTTCGTTGAACAGTGGCGTGAACAGCATTCTGCTGATGAAATCACCGTGCGTGACCTGGCTGCAAACCCGATTCCTGTGCTGGATGGCGAACTGGTTGGCGCGCTGCGTCCAAGCGACGCTCCCCTGACGCCACGTCAGCAGGAAGCCCTGGCCCTCTCTGACGAACTGATTGCTGAACTGCAGGCGCACGACGTTATCGTGATCAACGCGCCAATGTACAACTTCAACATCCCTACTCAGTTGAAGAACTACTTCGACCTGGTTGCCCGTGCCGGCGTAACCTTCCGTTACACTGAAAACGGTCCTGAAGGTCTGGTGAAAGGTAAGCGTGCGATTGTACTGACCAGCCGTGGTGGTATTCACAAAGACACCCCAACTGACCTGGTTGCACCGTACCTGACTCTGTTCCTGGGCTTCATCGGTATCACCGACGTGAATTTCGTGTTTGCTGAAGGTATTGCCTACGGCCCGGAAGTTGCGACCAAAGCGCAGACTGACGCGAAAGCCGCTATCGACAGCCTCGTAGCCGCTTAATCATCCCCCTCTCACCGCCTGGTGGGAGGGTTTCTTTCTGTCCCCGCCGCTAAAAATTCGCTATCATCCGCACCCACTCTTCTGTCGGGCCGTCTGATGTCTGCGATTATAGATTCTTTTATTGCCCCACCGTGTCACGACGAGATCGAGATCCTCTGGCAGGACGAACATCTGGTCCTGATTAATAAGCCTTCCGGTCTGCTCAGCCTTTCAGGCAAAAATCCGCAAAATCGCGATTCAGTGCATTATCGACTGGTACAGACGTTTCCCGGCTGCACGCTGGTGCATCGTCTGGATTTCGGTACATCCGGGCTGATGGTGATTGCGCGCAATAAAGCGATTAATGCCGCTCTCTGTCACCAGTTCAGCCAGCGCGCCGTGCGAAAGGTATACAGCGCCCTGCTTTGCGGGCATGTGGAAAACGACGAGGGAGTGATTGATGCCCCGATTGCTAAAGATCCGGCGCTGTTCCCGCTGATGTCGATTTGTGCGATTACCGGCAAGCCCGCACGCTCACGCTATCAGGTGATGGACCGGTTTTATGATGCGGCACTGCCGTTGACGCGGGTCAGACTGACCCCGGAGACCGGGCGAACCCACCAGCTGCGTATTCACTGCCAGCAGTTGGGCTACCCTATTTTAGGCTGCGATCTGTATGGTGGTCTTGCACTGCCGGGCACCGAACAGATACCGCGGCTGATGCTGCACGCCAGCGAGCTGGATTTTGTGCATCCGGTGAGCGCAGAGGCAATTAACGCCCGTCACGCCGCACCGTTTTAAGCGCTGCTTACCACATCAAATCGTCAGGAATTTTGAAATCTGCGTACGGATCGTCTTCATCCTGCTCTTCCTGACTCAGGGCGCTGTTTAACACGATACTCTCGGCATCGCGCTGGGCGATTTTATCGGCCACCACTGCCGGGATAATCGCATAGTCGCAGTCGCCATTGGCATTAATCACCAGACGCGCAATCGCCAGGCGGCCATTGATCAGCTGGGCCTGCGTCTGCTTGTCGACCTCGATTTTTTTGATGAGATTGCCGTCGGTAAAGTTAAAGGCGATGGTGCCTCTGGTCACGGTGATGCGGTTCATTTCGATCAGCTGCTTGACCTGCGCTTTAAACTCTTTCGCCAGCGTCGCCTGCTTCTGCTGCTCGCTCAGCTGCTTGTCACGCTCGAGCTGCGCTTTTTTATTCTCTTCTACTGCTTCCCTTGCTTCACGGGCCTGAACGCGCGATTTCTTGGCCGTGCGCTGAACTTTAGCCATCTTCTTGCTGCTGACTAAGCCTGCTTTCAGCATCTGCTCTTGTAGGGTGAGTTTTGTCATGATCGTTTCTAAACCGTATTGAAATTTTGGGGATTATACCTGGAAAGGCGCTGTTCATGAAGATAGCTCATGTTGCAGTGAAATTAAGTCACTTCCCCTCCGTCACGGGCTCAGGCATAAATTATGCATTGGTAACTTCTTAGCAACAAGAACTTAGGATGTATAACGACGATGAGTAATGCTTTTACATTTAGCCTTAAGCGTAGTTGCTTTGATGAAAATTATAACCCTTCAGAAAATACGCGTACCACCACCAACTTCGCCAACCTGGCCCGTGGCGAAAAACGCCAGCAAAACCTGCGAAATACGCTGGTGATGATGAATAACCGTTTTAACGCGTTAGCGCGCTGGGATAACCCAAAAGCCGATCGCTATGCGCTCGAACTGGACATTATTTCTGTGGATTTGCATATCGGCGCTGAGAAGCCCTTCCCGGCTATCGAAATATTGCAGACAACGATCGTTGATAAAAAGACCCATGAGCGCATCGACGGTATCGTTGGAAATAATTTCTCGTCCTATGTCCGCGATTATGATTTCAGCGTCTTGCTGCCGGAGCACAATAAAAATCAGTCCCGCTTCGCGATCCCGGATAATTTTGGTGAGCTGCACGGCACTATTTTCCGGCATTTCGTTAACTCACCTGAATACAAAGAGAACTTCAAAAAGGCACCGGTGATCTGCCTGAGCGTCTCCAGCAAAGACACCTACCGCCGCACAGGCAACCAGCACCCGGTGCTGGGCATCGAGTATCGTCCGGACGGTACATCCTTAACCGAGCAGTACTTCGGGAAAATGGGTCTGCAGGTTCGTTACTTTATGCCTGAGAATAGCGCAGCGCCGTTTGCGTTTTATTTCACTGGCGATTTATTACGGGATTACACCAACCTGGAGTTGATTAGCACCATCAGCACCATGGAGACTTTCCAGAAAATTTATCGCCCTGAAATTTACAATGCGAACTCGACCGCCGGAGAATGCTACCAGCCCGATCTGAATCATGAGGATCATTCATTAACAAAAATTGTTTATGACCGTGAAGAACGCAGCCGGCTGGCAATTGAACAGGGCAAATTTACGGAAGCGTATTTCATCAAGCCCTATAAACCTCTTCTTGAGCAGTGGTCAGGTCACAACACGCTTTAATTAATCGATAATAAAGGTCTTCTACTATGAAAACATTGCTCCCGACTTCAACGGCTGGCAGTTTGCCTAAGCCAACCTGGCTTGCGCAACCCGAAACGCTCTGGTCGCCATGGAAATTGCAGGATCAGGAATTACTTGCCGGTAAACAGGATGCGCTGCGTTTATCTCTGGATGAGCAGATCCGTGCGGGCATTGATATTGTCAGCGACGGGGAACAGACTCGTCAGCACTTCGTCACCACCTTTATTGAACACCTCAGCGGCGTTGATTTTGAGAACCGCCAGACCGTGCGAATTCGTAACCGCTATGACGCGAGCGTGCCGACCGTGGTGGATGCCGTCGCGCGTCAAAAACCAGTGTTCGTTGATGATGCAAAGTATTTACGCCAGCTCACGGATAAACCGATCAAGTGGGCTCTGCCCGGCCCGATGACCATGATCGACACCCTCTATGACGCTCACTATAAAAGCCGCGAAAAGCTGGCCTGGGAATTTGCCAAAATTCTCAACCAGGAAGCGAGGGAGTTAGAAGCGGCGGGCGTTGATATCATCCAGTTTGATGAACCGGCCTTTAACGTGTTTTTTGATGAGGTGAACGACTGGGGTATTGCCGCGCTGGAACGTGCCATCGAAGGTTTGCGCTGCCAGACCGCGGTCCATATCTGCTACGGGTATGGCATCAAAGCCAATACTGACTGGAAAAAAACGCTCGGTTCAGAATGGCGGCAGTATGAAGAAGCCTTCCCTAAACTGCAGACGTCCAATATCGACATCATCTCTCTGGAGTGCCACAACTCCCGCGTACCAATGGATCTGCTGGAACTGATCCGCGGCAAAAAGGTGATGGTGGGTGCCATTGACGTGGCGACCAATACCATTGAGACGCCAGAGGAAGTGGCCGATACGCTGCGTAAAGCGCTGCAGTTTGTCGATGCCGACAAGCTGTGGCCATCAACAAACTGCGGGATGGCCCCGCTCTCACGTCAGGTAGCCAACGGAAAACTCAACGCCCTGAGCGCCGGCGCCGACATTATCCGTAAAGAACTCGGCGCGTAATCGCTACGTCTGCCAGTAAGGCGGGGTGCCGAAAAGCGCCACGTAATGATCAATCACCGCCCTGACGTTCAGGGGCGGGTGACGGGCGTGAGGATAGATCGCCGCAATGTTCAGCGGCTCGGTATTTATGGCGCACTCCCGTTCCGCGAGGAGTGCGACCAGTTCCCCCTTCTGCAGTCTGTCGCCAATCAGCCAGTCCGGAAACAGCACGATCCCCATCCCGCCCAGCGCGGCAATGAGCAGCGACTCCGCATTATTGGAGGTCATCAGCGGCACCACGGGGTAATGCACCCAGGCTTCCCCCTGACCTCGCACCAGCCAGCGATTGGGACCTGACGACCCGCGGTAGACCAGGCACCGGTGACGACTGAGGTCATCCGGCCCGTCTGGCACACCGTGTTTTCGCAAATAGTCCGGCGACGCGGCCAGATGGTAACGCTGCTGGCCAAAAACCCGCGCGTGAAAGGTTGAATCCGTCAGCATGCCGATGCGAAAGATAACGTCGGCGGCATCTTTGTGTGGGTCGATAAAGTCATCGGTCAGCGTCAGCTCTATATTCAGCCGGGGATACCGCGCCGCCAGTGCAGGCAGGCCAGGGGCAACGTGTCGCTGCCCAAAGTACACCGGGCCATTTATGCGCAGCGTCCCGGAAGGCTCCGTCGAACGCTCATCCAGCTCCCGACGCGCCTCCTCCAGGCTTTCCACCATCGCTCTGGCGTAGCGGATAAAAAGGTGGCCGCTTTCCGTTGGGATCACCGCCCGGGTATTACGATAGAAAAGCTGCTGGCCGAGCGCATCCTCAAGCTGATGGATAACGCGTGAAACCTGCGAAGCAGACATCCCCTCCCGCCGGGCGACCACAGAAAAGTTTTGCGCTTCGTAAACCGCAATAAAAACCCGCAGCGAGCGGATATTCATATTTCCGGCATCAACCATTAGTGCATTTCCTGCAAAGGTGTTTCCTGCATTATGGCATTTTTCTCATCGATGTTCAGGGCTAGTCTGTTTCACCTTCAGAACGTAGAGATAATGAATATGCAATGGTTGTTAATTTTACTGGTTATTCTCGGCGGCATGGGCCTCTCTGTAGAGGCTGGCTTGCTGGGGCCACTGGGTGGGGAAGTCGGCGATTTATGGGCCACGTTCAGTATTTTCGGTACAGGTGCCGCGCTGACGTTTCTGCTGATGCTGTTTTTCAGCCCGCGTAACAGCACGTCGTTTTTCGCACAGCCCGCATGGCAACTGCTCGGCGGCGTACTCGGGCCCGTTTACGTCGTCATTTTGACCCTCGCCACGCCGGCCATCGGCATTGCTCTGACGATGATTGGCATTCTGGCAGGTCAGGTCTTTAAGAGTCTTATCATTGACCACTTTGGGTTGCTGGGCACCACGCCCAGAAAGATTAACGGTAAACGCATCATCGCGCTGCTTTTCATCATTGCCGCGCTGGTTCTGGTTGCACAGGGGTAACAAAATGACACTGATTATGATTATGTTGGCAGTGTGTGGCGGTGCGACGCTGAGCATCCAGGCCGCCATCAACGGACAGCTGGGAAGCAGCGTGGGCGTCTTTAAAAGCGCGTTTCTGACGTTTTCCGTTGGTGCGCTGGTCACCGCCCTGCTGATATTCTTCTTTGAACCCAAACAGGCCGTTACCCTGATGGACGTGCCCAAATGGCAGCTGCTCGGTGCCCTGTTCGGCGTGCCCTACATTGTGATAATGGTACTGGCGGTACAACGCATCGGTACCGCCGTTGCCACGGTCGCGGTGATCTTCGGCCAGCTCACCATGAGTATGTTGATTGACAGCTTTGGCTGGCTGGGTAACGCCGTCATTCCGTTTTCGCTGAGCCGTCTCGGGGCCATCGTCTGCCTGGCCATTGCGCTGATCTTCATCTACCTCAGCAGCAAAACCCCAGCCGAACCGGCGCCCGGGAGCGAGTAACGTCACGCCTTGCGGGTAAAGAACAGCGTCACCGTGGCGACGGTGACGCCCAGTTTCTTCAGCTCTGTTTTATTGAACAGATGGGTTTCATCCTGCAGGTACATCCAGTCGTCAAAGTGCAGCAGCCAGGTGCTGCCATTGGCTTTCACCTGCATGCTGTAATGCCAGTTGAAGGCGTTTCCCGCCGCCTGCCCGGTCGCCACCCCTTCGATATCCCCTGCCGTGCCTTCGTAGCGATCGCCACCCATCCGTCGGATATGCCATACCCGCTGCTGCTTTTCGCCGTCGTCATAGACGAAATGTTCATTGAGCGTCAGCGTATCGCCGATAACGTCCCCGGCAATCTCAACGTGAAACCGGCGCAACTGTTTACCGCTGCGATCCTGCACCATGCCCCACGCTTCGGTTTTCCCCTGAAAATAGTGGAAGATATCCAGCTTCGGCTGCTGCTGACGGTATTCCGTCACCTCTGTACTGCAGCCGGCCAGCAGCATCGTTACCGCCAGCGCGATGACCAGAATACGTTTCATTGTTGCCCTCCTGTCAGCTGCTGACGCAGCGCGGGATATTGCGTGCGGGGACTGAGCCAGATTGCCAGAAAGCGCGTGCTGAACGCTGCGGACTGACGTGGTCCCAGTGGAATAAAGTTTTTCCGCGCCGCCGAAGCGCGGTACCAGAACTGCCCCTGCCTGTCGGTGACCACAAACGCCAGCTGGCTGCCCGGCCCAACATCGGGCCAGAGCGACTGGAGCATACGCAGCCAGGCTTCGCTTTGGGGTTCCTGCTCGAGGATCCCCTGTGCCTGCCACTGATCGCGCGTTGCCTCAACCAGGTCGTCACGGTCGATTTCACGCACGTAAGTGATGATCAGCGCCCGATCCCCGTTCTCCCCGCTGTAACGCCCCTCCGGCGTGCGAAGCTGTGAGGTATAGACGGTGAACGGCCCCCAGGTCAGCGTGGCGTCACCGACCTTGCGCCAGGTCAGCCAGTCGGCAGCCTGAGCCACGGGGGACAGGATTATCAGTAAGAGAAGCAGTGCCGCAGCTCTCATTTTTGTCTCCCCACCAGCAGATGGAAAAACAGCATCAATACCAGCCAGCCCGGTGCCATCCAGCTGATGACAATAAAGGTCGGCTCCAGAAAAGTAATGGCACCAAGCCGTTCGCCAATCAGATAGGCGACAGGCCCGCCCACGGTTGCCAGCAGGGTCAGCAGCCAGCCGGGTAATGTTGTTGTGCGCGTCAGCTGAGTCCAGACGGTGGCGAACATCAGCCACAGTGCCACCATCCACAGCGGCATCAGTGACTCACCCGTAAACGCAAGCAGGCCCGTCAACGCCCAGAGCGTATCCAGCAGGCTCCCTGCCGCGGCCAGCGCAATGGCGTAAAGTCGGTACGCGGACGGCAACAGCAGGCAGGCCACAACCGCCAGCACGATCCAGATAATCAGGCCCTGCTCGCGAAAGAGCACCACCAGCGTCCAGTAAAAATCGAACGCGATAGCCAGCAGAAAGACCTGCAAATAATGTTTCATACGCGCTCGGCGGTCAGCTGCACCACGCTGATGGTGCGGGCGTTAAACCCGGCTTCGCAGTAGCCGAGGTAGTACAGCCACATCCGACGAAACCGCTCATCGAACCCAAGCTTTTCAATCTCCTGCCATGCATGCACGAAGCGCTGGCGCCAGAGAGCCAGCGTGCGGGCATAGTCGGGCCCCATATCAAAGAGATTGCGCATCACGAAATCGGTGTGGCGCGTCATAAGCTCATTCATGGCGGTGATGCTTGGTAAAAAACCGCCGGGAAAAATGTAGCGCTGGATAAAGTCGACGCTTTTGCTGTAGTCGCGATAGCGCTGGTCCTGAATGGTGATGGCCTGTATTGCCATACGACCTCCCGGTCGCAGCCTGGCCTGACAGGTGCGGAAGAAGGTTGGCAGATAGCGCTGCCCCACGGCCTCAATCATCTCTATCGAGACCAGCTTGTCGTACTCTCCGGTGAGGTCGCGGTAATCGCACAGCAGTACCTCAACGCGATCCTGCAACCCGGCGCGGACAATCCGTTCTTTCGCCCAGAGATACTGCTCCTGCGACAGCGTCGTGGTGGTCACCCGACAGCCATAATGACGGGCGGCATATTCCGCCATCGCGCCCCAGCCGGTGCCAATTTCCAGCAGGTGATCATTGGCGTTCAGCGCCAGCTGATCGCACAGGCGAGCCATTTTGGCCTGTTGAGCCGCCGTGAGATCCTGCTCATCTGCGGTGAACAGCGCACTGGAGTAAAGCAACTCGTTGTCCAGAAAATGGGCATAGAAGGTGTTACCCAGATCGTAATGCGCGGCAATATTTTCGCGGGCCTGGGCGCGTGAGTTTCGCCGCGTCCAGTGGCGAAGCCGTTCAAGCGGCCTGCTGAACAGACGAAATCCCTTTTCCAGCCGGCCAAGCACCTGCCCGTTAAGCGCCAGGATCTCAAGCAATGGTGTGAGCTGTGTGGTTTCCCATTCGCCATCCATCCAGGCCTCAGCGGCGGCGAGGCTGCCCCCCCTTAAGACACGCCAGTACACGCCCGGGCTCAGGATCTGAACGTCAGCATGCAGCGCAGCGGATGTCTCGCCGAAATGGAACGTCTGCGCACCCTCACGCAGGGTCAGCGAGCCGCCGCGGATACCGCTTAACAGACGAAACAGCAGCCAGCGCGCGATGCGGACGTTGCGCGGGATATCGGGTTCAAGCGCAAAGACGGGATCGGTCATGAGCGTTCACTCCTGCTGACGGGATGGTTATACAGCGGCACGCGCTTGAGCCACAGCCGCAGCGCCTGCCAGTAAATAGCGAAAACGGTTTTGAGGGTCATCAGTGGAATGCGCAGCAGCAGCGACCGCAGTGCCGCCCGGGTAAGCGGCTCCCGGCGTAGCGCCAGCGTGGCGTCAAACACCTTCGCTTCCTGATGGTTTTCAATGTGCATATGCAACGAGTCGTCAGGCGGGTTAAAGCGCCAGTGGTAAACCATGTCCATCGGGTTAAAAGGGGAAACATGAAACGCTTTTTCTGTGGGACGCGCATCCTGCCCATTCACTGCGTAGTAATGACGCTCATTCCAAGGGGTATTGCGAACTTCCGCCAGCACCCAGCGCAGCGTCTCCGCCCGGTCATAGCAGTAGTAAAAGTTGACCGGATTAAAATGGAATCCGAAGTAGCGCAGCTGCGTCAGGAGCATAACCCGCCCCTGCGGCCGTTCTCCGGTCAGGCTTTCAAGCCTGGTGAGGACGTTCTCTTTAAGCGGCGTGCCCAGCGGATAATCCGCATCATGGAACGAAGCGGCGGCAACACGATTGCGACGGACCCCGACCGCGGGCAACGTCTCCAGCTCATCGAGATCGAGCCAGGCCATAAAGACGCTGTAGCGGAACTGGTGCGCTTTCGGCCGGAAGCGACGATGGCGTAAGACACCGTGATAGAGGCAGCTGTTCATTTCAGTTCCCCTCCCCGGCGGCTATCGCATTCACCACGTCCAGCGCACTGCGCACGCCATCTTCATGAAAGCCGTTGTACCAGTAAGCACCGCAGAACCAGCTACGCTGGTGGCCGTTAATCTCACCGCGACGCGCCTGTGCACGCCAGCTTTTGGGGTTAAACAGCGGGTGTTCATAGACAAAGCGTTTCAGAACGAAGCGTTCATCCACGGGGATGTCCGGATTAAGGGTGACGCAGAACAGCGGGCTACCCGCAGGCAACCCCTGCAAAATATTCATGTTGTAGGTGACGCAGGCGCTGGCCTGATCCTGCTGGCTCAGACGGTAGTTCCAGCTCGCCCAGGCACGCTGACGTACCGGTAGCCAGCGCGGATCGCTGTGAAGCACCACCTCATTACGCTGCCAGCCGATATCGCCCAGCACGTCCTGCTCAGCCGCGCTCGGCGCGTCAAGCATCGCCAGCGCCTGCCCTGAGTGACAGGCAAAAATCACCTGATCAACGCTGTGGCTCGCGTTGTCGAGCTGGATCGTTACCCCATTCTCCTGACGAATCACCCGCTGCACCGGGGCGTTGAGGTGTAGCGTCAGGCGGTCACCGAGTTTATCCAGCATGGCGCGGATGTATTCCCGCGAACCTCCGGGCACGACGTACCACTGCGGACGATGCGTCACATCCAGCAGGCCGTGATTGTCAAAGAAACGCAAAAAGAGCGGCAACGGAAAACGTTTCATCTCCTGCAACGACGATGACCAGATGGCCGCCCCCATCGGCAGAATGTAGTGACGTGCGAAAAACGGCGTAAAGCGGTGCCTGTCCAGAAACGTCTGCAGCGTCGCGTGCGGGTCTGGCTCGCTCTCCAGTGCCTGTTTCGCCAGGCGATTAAAGCGGACAATCTCCCCGAGCAGCCGCCAGAACGACGGGTTCACCAGGTTTCGTCGCTGGGCAAATAACGAGGTCAGGGTGTGTCCGTTGTACTCCAGCCCGGTTTGCGGGTTATGCACCGAAAAGCTCATCTGCGTCTTTTGCCCGCTGATACCCAGCTCGCTCAGCAGGCCCATAAATCGTGGGTAGGTACGGTCGTTGTAGACGATAAAACCGGTATCGATGGCGAAAGTGCCCTGTGGCGTCGGCACGTCAACCGTCGCGGTATGCCCGCCGGGAGTGGCCCCCGCTTCGAACAGCGTCACCTCATGATGACCGGCAAGACGCCAGGCACAGGTCAACCCGGCGATGCCGCTGCCGATAATGGCAATCTTCATGAACGCACCATCCTGCGCAGCAGTGCGCGCTGAAGAAATGCGGGAAGCCCTGAGAGCAACCGCAAGATAAGGCCAAACCCCACCGGAAACGCAATTTGCATTTTCCCTTTTGCCAGCCCGGTCCGAATGGCCTGAACGGCCTCCTCAACGCTCACCCTGCCCGGCATGGCAAAGTCATTTTTTCGCGTCAGCGGCGTATCAACGAAGCCCGGGAATACCACCGTCACGGCGATCCCTTTCGGCTCCCAGTCGAGCCGCAGACTGTCGGCAAACCAGCTCAACGCCGCTTTGGACGCGCCGTAAGCCTCTGCGCGCGGGAACGTCAGCCAGTGCGCCATGGAGCTGACCAGCACCACGCGGTTGCCTGAAACCAGCTGCGGCTGTAACGCGGCCAGACAGTTCACCGGCCCGAGGAAATTGGTGGTCATCACCCGCTCTACCAGCGCTGCATCCACCACGCCCTGCTCAAGGTATTCGCAGGTACCGGCGCAGAGAATAACCAGGTCGGCATAGCAGCCCATCAGCGCCTGGCGACAGGCGTCCCTGTCTGTCATATCGAACAGGCGAACCGTGATAGTGGGGCTGTGCTGATGCAGGGCGTCCAGACGCGCCGGATCGCGCCCGCAGGCGATAACCGTGTGGCCGTCAGCAGCGAAGGATTTCGCCAGCCCGGCGCCGATGCCCGAACTTGCTCCGGTAATCAGAACCGTGCTCATGCGTTCACCCTCCGCTTCACTCCGCGCACTGCCCAACCGAGCAGCGGAAGGTGTTCGTAGATCATCTCTCCGGCGTCGTAATAGTCACGCTGGCGGGTAATTAACCCATGTTCGGTCTCCACCACCGAACATCCCGGCAGGTCGAGCGGCTCGCCTCCGGCAATGCGCGGATGCGACCAGTGCATAATCCACGTGACAACGAAACGGCGGTCACCGAACAGCGGAGGATCAATGGTAAAACGGCAATTTTCTACATTGGCCAGCAAATGGGTGAAATAGCGCTGGAGCGCGAAAATCCCGTCATGCTCGCCGAACGGATCGATAAGCGTGGCATCCGAATGATAAAGCCCGACCAGCGCTGAGGGCGGCTGGCTATCCAGTGCGGTGTAGTACTCAACAAACCGACTCACGACTGAGGGCAAAGTGCTCATGGGTCACATCCTGGCGGTAAACAACGTGGCGTAATCGCATAATTAAAACTTACACAATTAACGTTATTTGTCCAAGTTTGTGTAAAACTATTTTTTATTTGTATTATTTTTCATAAAGTTACACATGTGTTGTCGATGCTTTTTTCAGAACATTTTCTGACGCACCTGTTTCCCGTTTTGCTTTTCAGTTTTACCTTAAGGCGCATTTCCCCTTCTTCTTCCAGACTTATCCTTTTTAATCATAAGGATGAGGAAACCCCGTGATGAAACGTTTCTTTCTGTCACTTTTCTCCAGTCCGGAATCATTGCTCCAGGTGATGAGCCAGCAGGAAATTATCGAAGCCGTGGAGGATGGCGATCGCATCATCATCGACCAGGACGGGAACGCCTCGGTGAACTACAAGAGCAACGAGGTGCGACAGGATTTCCTGCGTCATGTTAACGCGCTGAAGAGGGCCTGATATGGGAACGGCTATCTTTATGGTGCTGATGGTCTGTGGGTACTGGTACACCAGCCGTGACCTGTCGACCCGTTTTAAAATCAAGCGATCTTTCGGCTGGGATGTCTATTTTCTCGTTGCCCTGTATGGCTGTATCTTCGTTCTGCAAGGGGTGATCGCCACGGGGCTGCTCTGGCTGTTGCTCTATGCACTTTCTGCCGCCGACAACACCTTCCACTTCACGGCGCAGACCTATGCCGACTGGCAAATAGATTTTATGAACTGGAGCTTTTTAGGTATTCAGGCGCCGGTTGTCGTCATGCTGGCCTTCGCCATCCTGTTTTGTCTTTATCGTTCTAACTGGGCAGGCAGCGCCAGGCTGGACGGTGAAGGCAGGAAGAAGCTCTACAAACGTCTCGCGCAGTCGAGCGGTATCGAACAACTGCTGTATCAGTGTATGGAGCAAGGGGAGCTGGCGCAGGTGACGCTGCGCTCGAGACGGATTTATGTCGGCATGATCCACACCGCAACGCTCGAGTATGAAAAAACCGCCAATATCGTGCTGATCCCCATGCTAAGCGGCTATCGCGATGAAGAGACAATGCGGATTTGCATCGAAAATAATTACAGCAAATGGTATGCCCGCCACGACATTACTCTGGATTCAGAACCCGGAAGCGCAATGGACTTCAGAAAGGTGATCATGCTGAATCAGATCGAGAGTATTTCCCTGTTTGATCCGGCCAGTGCCAGCTCGCTGGCGCTGGCGGAACGGGCAGAAGATGATGACTAAAGGCAGGAGCCTGGCATTCACTGCCAGGCTCCGCGCCAGCCCTTCCATGCTAAGCGTATTTCATCGACGGCCGATCGTGCCCCGGGTCAGGCGGCGTGTTCTGTCAGCCGTTCTACTCCCTTTTTCAATGAGCTTATGACCTCATCCGCTGCGATCCCCATTTGCGCATGAATAATCGCGCCGTCGATCAGCATCATGATTTCATTAACGGTTTTCTCATCGGTTATGCCGGTCAGGGACGCTATTTTTGCCTTTGTTTCGGCTTTATGATTGCGGCAAATATCTTTTATTTCGCGTTCATTTTCTTCAGATTTTGCTTCTGCGCTGGCATTAATAAAGGCGCACCCATGGAATAACGGCGAAATAAACCATTCATACAGCGTGTCAGATAATGCACTGGCCGGGGTTTTACCCGCAGCAAGATGTCGACGCAGCGTGCTTTCAAACCAGTCAATCCATATTCCGTGTCGATAGTGGAGATAGGCAACAATCAGTAAACTTTTTCCCGGAAAATGGCGATAAAACGTCACTTTCGTGACTTTAGCCTGCTTGATAATGGTATCCACGCCCGTTGCTTTAAATCCGCTGGAATAAAACAGATCGTGCGCGGTCAGCAAGATTTTTTCCCTCACACTGATTGTTTTATCGTTATTCAAGTTGACTCTGTTCACAGATCGACGGCCTCAATTGACAGGTTGACAGCGTTATTTTTCAGGCTTAGATTAACACCAGTAGACAGACCTGTCTACCTAATACCAACCAGAGGTAGCCGAAATGAACACACGCCCCCCTTTACCGCCTTTTACGCGTGAAAGTGCCATCGAAAAAGTCAGACTGGCAGAAGATGGCTGGAACAGTCGCGACCCGGCCAAAATCGCACTTGCCTATTCGCTCGATACCCAGTGGCGAAACCGCGCGGAGTTTGCCACTAACCGTCAGGAAGCACAGGCATTCCTGGAGCGCAAATGGAAAAAAGAGCTGGATTATCGTCTGATCAAAGAGCTGTGGGCATTTACGGAAAACCGTATCGCCGTGCGCTATGCCTATGAATGGCATGATGATTCGGGCAACTGGTATCGCTCTTACGGTAATGAAAACTGGGAATTCGAGCCGGATGGTCTGATGAAGCGCCGCTTCGCCTGCATCAACGATATGCCGATAAAAGCGTCTGAGCGCCTGTTTCACTGGCCGCTGGGCAGACGTCCTGATGACCACCCTTCACTGAGCGACCTGGGGCTGTAGGTTTCGTCAGGATCATGCTTCGCCATTACGGGGGGTCATACGCTCCGGGTAACCTTTCGGTTACCCGGGCGGGCTTATCTTTTACACCATGAAAAAGAGGCAGACTATTATTTAAATCACACCCAACTGTTTCATCAGCGTCAGGTTATCTTCGATATGCCAGTTGGACACTATTTTACCGTTGCCGATCTCATAGATATCCGTCGCGATAAAATCCACGTTCTGACCTTGCCCTTTTATTTTGCCAAATGTCCCGCTGAAATGACCGTGGAAATGCAAATGGGACACGACACGATTCCCCGTAACGATCATTTGTTCCACCTCGCAGCGTAAATCCGGCACCGCGGTGCGAAATGCCCTCGAGGCCATAATGGCGCCCTCTGGCCCCTGTTTACGGCCTTCCGGTGGGGTTTTATCTACAAAATTAACCGCCAGCGCTTCCCGCGCCAGAGACTCTTTGCCGGTATCCCAGAACGTGGCATACGTAACGGCCGCATGTTCGCTCGCCGTTAATTGCGTTTGCGACAGCGTGTTATCCACAATAAGAAGATTCGGTTTCACCCGGTCGCTCTGGGCCGAATAAGCCACGCCGGATACGCCAGCCAGAATTAACGCCAGCACAGCTGGACGTGCATATGTTGAATATTGCATAAACGCTTACAACCTGTGATTAAGTTTCCGCCAGCATGTTCACTGCCGGAATCAATTCGGATCAACACGGGGTCAGTTAAGTAATGCCCCGCCCTCAATATCAATCACCGAGCCCGTAACAAAGGCATTATCGATGGCAAAGAGATAGCCCTGAGCAACGTCTTCCGCTCGTCCCCACGCTTTAGCGGGCAACGTCTGTGCTGCAACAGTCAGCATTTTTTCCCGCGCAGCCGCATCCATCCCGGCGTGGGCTTCGGTATCGGTCAGACCCGGGCTGATGACGTTTACGCGACGCGGTGAAAGTTCTTTTGCCAGCACTTTTGTTGCCGCCTCGATGGCGGCGTTCATGGTGGTTTTGACTATGGCACCGGCTACCACGCGGCGTGCGACAAATCCGCTGGTCAGCGTCAGCGTACCGCGTGGCGAAATATTCCCGCTCAGATACCTGGCGACATGCATGCTGCCCCAAAATTTGGTATCAAAAGCCAGTTTCGCCGCGCCAGAGTCGAGGCTGGAAAGCGGCCCTCCCGGTGCCTGAGAGCCGGCCGTGACAATAATATTGTCGACCTCACCCAGCGTTTCGCTTAACGCGATCACCTCTGCTTCATTGCTAATATCGAGGACGAGGGTCTCAACAGAGGCGGGAGATGGACTGAACCGCGCGCGGGCAGCGTTCAGTTTCTCTTTATTGCGTCCCGCGAGAATAATGTCGTCGCCGCGCTCTGCCAGGGCACGGGCTACAGCAAAACCAATACCGGACGCGCCGCCAATAATTAACGTTTTACGGGTCATCATTTTTCCTCACACAGGTTGTAAGTGGGGTAATCGGTATACCCCACCGCTGTACCACCAAAGAGCGTGGCGGGATCGCTGACGTCATTCAGCGGCCAGTGATGCGCCAGCCGCTGTGGTAAATCGGGGTTGGCAATAAACGGGCGTCCAAACGCAATCAAATCGGCATACCCTGCTGCGAGGATTTTTTCCGCCTTTTCGGGGGTATAATTTCCTGCCACGATCAGGGTTCCACGGAATGTTTCGCGCAGTTTTTTGCGGAAACTCTCCGGAACCTGTGGCGCATCATCCCAGTCGGCTTCCGCCAGGTGAATAAACGCAATGCCTCGTTGCTGGCACCAGGCCCCGAGGGCGAGAATGGCTTCGATGACCTGCGGATCGTTCATTCCCCGTTGTGTAATAAACGGCGAAAGCCGGATACCGGTGCGCTCAGCGCCAATGGCCTGCGCAATGGCATCGAGCACCTCCTGCGCGAAGCGGATCCGGTTCACGAGACTGCCGCCATACTCATCCGTGCGAATGTTTGACGTGGTTCTCAGGAACTGATCAATCAGATAGCCGTTTCCGCCGTGCACCTCCACGCCATCAAACCCGGCCTGAACGGCATTAAGCGCCGCCTGTCGGTACTGATCGACCACGAGCGCGATCTCTTTTCGCGACAGCACGCGTGGCGTCGGGCAGTCAACCATTTGACCTTCGCCATGTTCATTCACCACCCATACTTTCGCATCGGGTGCCAGCGCGGAGGGCGCGACGGGCAGTCCGTCTTCGTGAAAACGGGCATGAGACATCCGCCCCACGTGCCAGAGCTGGGAAAAAATCACCCCTCCCGCCTGATGGACCGCGCCGGTAGCGAGTTGCCACCCCGCAACCTGCTCTGGCGTATGGATCCCCGGAGTCCATGAATAGCCCTGGCCCTGAGGCGAAATCTGCGTGGCTTCGGTGATGATTAAGCCCGCGCTGGCCCGCTGTCGGTAATATTCAGCCATCAGCGTCGAGGGAATATTTCCCGGCTGAAGAGCGCGGGCACGGGTCATTGGTGCCATGACGATGCGATTTTTCAGGTTGAGATCCCCTAACCTGTAGCGTTCAAAAAGTGAGGTCTGGTTCATCTGGACGTCCCTTGTGGTTACGATGAAATCACTTTACAGGCGGCATCTGATTTTGATAATTACACTAAAATCAGATGCACTTTTCGGAAAATATGAATAATGGGTAAACTCGAAGATATGGCGCTGCTGGTTGAAGTGGCCGAGGCTGGCGGGCTTTCCGCCGCTGGCCGCCGCCTGTCACTTTCCCCGGCCACCATGACCGCCCGCCTCAAAGCGATTGAAGAACGCTACCAGACGCGCCTGTTTCACCGTTCCACGCGGGCTATCTCCCTCACCCGGGCGGGCGAAGAGTTTTACCATGCTGCACTGCGCGTGCTGGAAGAGATGCATCATGCCGAGTCGTTACTGGCACAAAAAGAGGGCGTGCTCAGCGGCAACATTCGTCTTTCCGCCCCCTCTGACTTTGGCAGGCAGTATCTCAGCCCCGCCGTCATGGCATTTTCCCGCCTGCATCCGGAAATCAAATTTTTCATTTACTTAAGAGAACACGTAGAGGATCTGGTCGCTAACCGGCTGGATATGAGCATTCGCTTCGGCAACCTGCCGGACAGCAGCCTGGTGGTCAGAAATATCCGTCCCAATCACCGGGTGCTGGTGGCGTCAGCAGCGTATCTTGACGACCAGGGTATCCCTGCCTCCTGTGACGCGCTGACGGCTCACCGCTGTCTGGCGCTGGAGTCGCAAGGGGTAGTGATGAATGAATGGCGGTTTGAGGTTGAGGGGAAAGAGCGCGTCGTTCGCGTAGAGCCTGCCATGGTCTGTGATGACGGAGCGCTGCTTCGTCAGTGGGCCCTCGACGGGGCTGGCATTGTGGGCAAATCGTGGTGGGACGTGAAGGACGATGTCGAGAAAGGAAGGCTGAAAGTGTTGCTTGCCGGAAGCTTCACCGGCTTTAGCCGGTTTGATCGCAAAGATGTCGGGCTACAGTTTGTCTACCCGCAACGGAAACTCCAGCCGCTTCAGGTCACCGCATTTAGCCAGTTTTTTATCGACTGGCTTAAAAAGACTGAACGCGGTGAGCTGATGACGTCGTGAAGCCGCCGGTTGCGTTAAACGGCCCGCGTCAGCCGTTTAAAATACATCAACACAGGGCTGACCGACTTTATGAAGGGCATCGGTCAAGCGGGTCCGAAGTTCATTCAGCGCCGCTTCTTTCTCCGCCAGTTGCGCCAGTTTGCGCCGCAAAGCGGCCTGTTTTTCCTCCGCGGTAAAGCGGTCATCAATCCAGACCGCCAGAACATCGGCGATTTCAGCCAGGGTAAACCCCAGCATTTTGGCATGCCCGATCAGCTTCAGCCGTTGTAAATCCACAGCCGAGTAGACTTTGTAGTTATTACTGCCGTTTGGCTGCGGAATTTTTTCCAGCAAGCCCGCCCTTTCATAATAACGCACCGTCTCTTTCGATAACCCAGTTCTGGCACACAGCTCGCCGATCCTCATCGCGTCGTTCTCACTTTGTAAAAATCACGCTTGACCGTGTACCTGAGTACACGGTTTATCCTGTGCCGCACAGACAGGGAAAACGGGATTTATGTTATGAATTCTTTTGATTATACAGGAAAAACAGCACTGGTTACCGGTGCATCCTCGGGCATAGGACGGGAGTTCGCCCGCCAGCTCGCGGCCCGTGGCGTGGGGTTGATCCTGGTTGCCCGCTCCGAGGCAACGCTGCAGGCGCTTGCGGCTGAGCTACACAAAACGCACGGCGTATCACTCACCGTTATCGTGCAGGACTTAACGCTGCCTGAGGCCATTACCCACATTGTGGAACGGCTGGAAGCGTTACGGCTTTATCCCGATATTTTGATTAATAGCGCGGGATTTGCCACCTACGGGCGATTTGAAAAGCTATCTCTGGCGCGCCAGCGTGAAGAGATCAACGTCAACTGCGTCGCCCCCGTGGCACTGGCGCACGCCCTGCTGCCCGCCATGCTGCGTAAAGGTTCAGGCGTGATGATTAACGTGGCCTCGACCGCTGCCATGCAACCGGATCCGTATATGGCAATTTATGGGGCAACAAAGGCATTTTTACTCTCCTTTTCGAACGCGCTGTGGGGAGAATACCGCGCTCACGGCATCCGCGTGCTGGCGCTTTGCCCCGGCGCAACGGATACCGCCTTTTTTGAGGTGGTGAATGCCGAGGAAGCGTCAGTGGGCAAAAGAATGCCAGCGCAGAACGTGGTCGCGCTGGCGTTACGGGCCGTGGATACGCAACGCAATACGCTGATCCCCGGCTGCGGCAACTGGCTGCTGGGCCAGTTACACCGGTTTGTCACCCGCCGACGTCTGGCGATCATTGCTGAAAAAGTATTACGACCTAAGCTCGCCGGTCAGGGGACGCGCTCAGACGCATAATCCCGTTCAGGTCAAAGCGTGACGTTTCAGTGCCGCGCAATTGCACTGAAACGCGCGCAACCTCTCGCAAAGACTGACAATATTCCGCGAAAAACAGTGATACACTTAGCTGACCTGGTTGATGATGCAGTCTTAACGGCTCAGGGCTAACGAGTATTATCCCTCGAGTTCCACAGACGACTGTGCATGTGCCATCTGCCCACTCAACCATGTGACCCAATTACCAAATGGTCACACGTTGTCAATCGGAGCCTGTCACGCTAAGCTGAAATAATGACTAAAGACATGAACACCCCATCCACACGTGGTCCACTCGATCACACGGTCCGAGAGCAAATCGTCGACGCTGCGTATGAGCACTTCGGCCATTACGGCTATGAAAAAACCACCGTCGCTGAACTTGCCAAAGCCATCGGTTTTTCAAAAGCCTATATCTATAAATTTTTTGATTCCAAGCAGGCAATCGGCGAGGTCATCTGCGCGAACCGTCTTGATATGATCATGGCGGCGGTCAATGCAGCCATCGCTGATGCGCCATCCGCAAGTGAAAAGCTGCGTCGTCTGTTCAGGGCGCTCACCGAGGCGGGAAGTGAACTGTTTTTCCATGAGCGTAAACTCTACGACATCGCCGCCGTTGCCGCGCGGGACAAGTGGCCTTCAACCGAAAGGTATTCAGAACGACTGCTGAAGCTGATTGAGAGCATTGTTGTCGAGGGCAGAAAAGCCGGTGAGTTCGAGAGAAAAACCCCTCTGGACGAAGCTACACTGGCGATCTATATGGTGATGTGCCCTTTCATTAACCCTGTTCAGCTGCAGTACAACCTCGAAGCCGCCCCGACCGCGGCGGTTGTCCTCTCCTCTCTGATTTTGCGAAGCCTCGCCCCCTGATTAGTGACCATTGACTTTATTGGTCACTAGAATGAGAATGCGGATACCGTCCTGTTAATGTAATAAGGGTTCCCATGCTCAGGCTTCATTCAGCCCGCCTTGCCGTATGCCTCCTGCCGTTTGCCCTGGTGGCATGCGGCGATAACCACGCCAGTGACGATCCGCGCACGCAGCCACCGCTTGTCAGGTCTGCGTCCGTGATCCCTGCGAACGAGACGTCACGCGCCTTTACCGGCGTGGTGGTGGCAAGAACGCAAAGTGATTTAGGCTTCAGGGTGCAGGGCAAAATTCTCGAACGTCTTGTCGATACGGGTCAAACCGTTAAGCAGGGTCAGCCTTTAATGCGTCTGGATCCTGTTGATCTGAAATTACAGGCGCAGGCCCAGCAGCGCGCGGTGGATGCTGCCCAGGCGCGCGCACGTAAAGCGTCCAGCGATGAGGCGCGTTATCGCGGCCTTGTGGCAGCCGGTGCAGTGTCGGCGTCGGAATACGACCAGATTAAAGCCGCAGCCGACAGCGCCAGAGCGGAGCTCAGCGCTGCCCGGGCACAGGCAGGCGTGGCGCAAAACGCCACCGGTTATGCCGTGCTACTTGCCGATTCAGACGGCGTGGTGATGGAGACGCTTGCCGAGCCTGGACAGGTGGTCAGCGCCGGGCAGGCGGTGATCCGTCTGGCCCGCGCGGGGCAGCGCGAGGCGCTGGTCCAGTTGCCGGAAACCCTGCGCCCTGCCGTAGGAAGTACAGCCCTGGCAACGCTCTACGGTAACGAAAAACAGCCCGTTAGCGCGAAGCTGCGCCTGCTGTCTGATTCAGCCGATGCGACCACCCGTACCTTTGAGGCCCGATACGTGCTGGATGGCGCGCTGGCGAACGCGCCGCTGGGGGCAACCGTGACGCTGAGCATCGAACACGGCAAAGGCGGCAGCCGGGTGATGCAGGTTCCTCTGGCGTCTCTCTACGATGCGGGGAAAGGGCCTGGCGTCTGGCGTATTTCCGCTCAGCCGACAAAAGTCGTCTGGCAGCCTGTCAGGGTGCTTAGCGTAGGGGATGATATCGCCAGAGTGACCGGCGGCGTACAGCCCGGAGAGAAGATTGTTGCGTTAGGCGTCCATCTTCTGCACGAAGGCGAAGCGGTCCGACTGGCGGAACAGCGCGATGCCATTCAGGCGGGGATGACACCATGAGTGGAGGTCGTTTCAACCTGTCAGCGCTTGCGGTACGCGAGCGCTCGGTCACGCTGTTCTTGATTATTCTGGTTACCCTTGCCGGTATTTTCTCGTTTTTTGGCCTTGGCCGCGCGGAAGATCCGCCCTTCACGGTTAAGCAAATGACGGTTATCACCGTCTGGCCCGGGGCAACCGCACAGGAAATTCAGGATCAGGTCGCCGAGCCGCTGGAAAAACGTCTGCAGGAGCTCAAATGGTATGACCGTACGGAAACGTATACCCGCCCCGGTATGGCGTTTATCACGTTGTCATTGCAGGACAAAACCCCGCCTTCTCAGGTTCAGGAGGAATTTTACCAGGCGCGAAAGAAACTGGGGGATGAAACCAAAAACCTTCCGGCAGGCGTCATGGGGCCGATGATCAATGACGAGTTTTCCGATGTCACCTTTGCCCTTTTTGCACTGAAAGCGAAAGGCGAACCACAGCGTCTGTTAGTGCGTGACGCCGAAGCCCTGCGCCAGCAGCTTTTGCACGTTCCGGGCGTAAAGAAAGTGAACATCATCGGGGAACAGGCCGAGCGGATTTACATCTCCTTTTCGCATGACCGTCTGGCAACACTGGGACTCTCGCCGCAGGATATTTTCACCACGCTCAACAGCCAGAACGCATTAACCGCGGCGGGCTCGATTGAAACGCGCGGGGCGCAAATCTTTATCCGCCTCGACGGCGCTTTCGATAAATTGCAGAAGATCCGCGATACGCCCCTGATCGCGCAGGGCAAAACGCTCCGGCTGTCCGACGTGGCAACGGTTGAACGGGGCTATGAGGACCCACCGACCCTGCAGATCCGTAACCAGCAAGAACCCACCCTCCTGCTCGGTATTGTGATGCGTGAAGGCTGGAACGGCCTGGCGCTGGGTAAAGCGCTGGATGCTGAAACGGCAAACATCAATGCCAATATGCCTCTGGGGATGACCCTGACGAAAGTCACCGATCAGTCGGTGAATATCCGCTCGTCGGTCGATGAGTTCATGATCAAGTTCTTCGTCGCCCTGCTGGTGGTGATGGTGGTGTGTTTTGTCAGTATGGGGTGGCGCGTGGGCATCGTTGTCGCGGCGGCAG
This sequence comes from Enterobacter sp. WPR_3_1, assembly GCF_003635055.1. Taxonomy (NCBI): domain Bacteria; kingdom Pseudomonadati; phylum Pseudomonadota; class Gammaproteobacteria; order Enterobacterales; family Enterobacteriaceae; genus Enterobacter; species Enterobacter sp. WPR_3_1. Next base: position 1,326,307 of record NZ_RBXU01000008.1, read on the forward strand.
TGCCGCTGACGCTGGCGGTCGTTTTTGTCGTGATGGAAGCCTCCGGTATAAACTTCGACCGCGTTACCCTGGGCTCCCTTATTCTTGCCCTCGGCTTACTGGTTGATGATGCCATTATCGCCATCGAAATGATGGTGGTAAAAATGGAGGAAGGCTACGACAGAATCAAAGCCTCCGCCTACGCCTGGAGCCATACCGCCGCGCCAATGCTGGCCGGAACCCTGGTGACAGCCATCGGGTTTATGCCGAATGGTTTTGCGCAGTCAACCGCCGGGGAGTACACCAGCAATATGTTCTGGGTAGTCGGCCTCGCCCTGATAGCTTCGTGGTTTGTGGCGGTGGTGTTCACCCCTTATCTGGGCGTCAAAATCCTGCCGGACATCGCAAAAGTCGAAGGCGGTCATGCCGCCATCTATGACACCCCGCGCTATAACCGTTTTCGTCATACCCTGAGCCGCGTGATCGCCCGAAAATGGATCGTCGCCGCGTCCGTCGTGGCCATCTTCACCCTCGCAGTACTGGGGATGGGGCTGGTTAAAAAACAGTTTTTCCCGACGTCCGACCGCCCCGAGGTGCTGGTGGAAGTGCAGATGCCGTATGGCACATCGATTGAGCAAACCAGCGCCGCCACCGCGAAAATCGAAGCGTGGCTGCGCAAACAGCCTGAAGCCAGCATCGTCACCGCCTACATTGGCCAGGGTTCGCCGCGTTTTTATCTGGCGATGGCCCCTGAGTTGCCCGATCCCTCTTTCGCGAAGGTTGTCGTCATGACGGACAGCGAGAAGTCACGCGAGGCGCTGAAGTTCCGCCTTCGCGAAGCGGTAGCCCGCGGGCTGGCTCCGGAGGCACGCGTGCGAGTCACGCAGCTGGTGTTCGGGCCTTATTCTCCCTTCCCGGTCGCCTGGCGTGTAATGGGACCGGATGTCAATAAACTGCGTGACATTGCAGAGAACGTTAAAGGTGTGCTGCAGGCCAGTCCGATGATGAGAACCGTCAATACCGACTGGGGTTCACGCGTACCGACCCTGCATTTCACCCTCGATCAGAACCGCCTGCAGGCTACCGGTTTAACGTCGAACGCCGTTGCCCAGCAGCTTCAGTTCCTGCTGTCGGGCGTTCCCATCACCTCCGTGCGGGAAGATATTCGCTCGGTACAGGTTACGGGCCGCGCCGCAGGTGATATCCGCCTTGATCCGGCGAAGATAGAGGGTTTTACCCTGGTGGGTAACGCCGGGCAACGCGTTCCGCTGTCACAAATCGGGGAGATTGAGATCCGAATGGAAGATCCGCTGTTGCGCCGTCGCGATCGTACGCCCACGATTACCGTGCGGGGAGACATTGCCGAAAACCTTCAGCCCCCGGATGTGTCAACCGCCATCATGAAACAGCTGCAACCCATTGTTGATTCGCTTCCACCTGGCTATCGCATCGAAATGGCGGGATCGATTGAGGAATCCGGCAAAGCCACCCAGGCCATGGCCCCGCTGTTCCCCATCATGATTGCCCTGACGCTGCTGATAATCATTCTGCAGGTGCGTTCACTCTCGGCCATGGTCATGGTATTCCTGACCGCACCGCTGGGGCTTATTGGTGTGGTTCCTACGCTGTTGCTTTTCAATCAGCCGTTTGGCATCAATGCCCTCGTCGGCCTGATCGCGCTTTCGGGGATCCTGATGCGAAACACGCTGATTCTCATTGGTCAAATCGATCACAACCAGAAGGACGGTCTCGATCCGTTCCACGCCGTGGTTGAGGCGACCGTACAGCGCGCGAGGCCGGTCTTACTGACGGCCATGGCCGCCGTGCTGGCGTTCATTCCCCTGACGCACTCCGTGTTCTGGGGAACGCTGGCCTACACGCTGATTGGCGGAACGCTAGGGGGAACCATTATTACCCTCGTCTTCCTGCCTGCGATGTATGCGATCTGGTTTCGGATCAAGCCCGCCGCCTGACGGTGCCAGGCTGGCGTCCGGGATAAGCCCGGCAATCCAGTCTGCAAAGGCACGCACTGCGGGAGAGAGAAAACGCTGATGGGGATAAAGCAACGTGACGGGCACCGAAGGCGGTTGCCAGTCAGCGAGAACCTCAACCAGCCTTCCCTCCCGCAGATGCGCTGAGACAATACTCTCAGCCAGCTGCGCCAGCCCGAAACCTTCAAGGCACATGTTGATATAAAGCCCGGTGGCATTTACGGCCGCTTCGCCGCGGACAGGGATGGAGACGGTCTCTGTCCCGCGGACAAAGCGTAACGCATCCGCCCGTCGGGTCTGATCGGAAAAATAGTGTATCGCCCGATGCTGTGATAAGTCGTCTGGCGAGCGGGGAGTACCGAACTTCCTGAGATAGTCCGGTGAGGCACAGGTCACCCAGCGAAACCGGCCCAGAGGACGGGCAACAAGAGTCGAGCTATTCAGATCCCCCGTTCGGATCACACAGTCCACCCCCTCCTGCACCAGATCAACCTGCCGATCGTTGACGCCCAGCATCAGGTAGATATCCGGATAAAGCCGGTAAAAATCTTTCAGGTGAGGCATCACGATGAAATCCGCGATCCCGCCCGGCATATCCACCCGCAAGCGTCCCTGCGGGCGCCGGACTGACGCCGTCAGGCTCGTTTCCGCATGCTCGATTAACGCCAGTATTTCCTGGCATTGCGCCAGATACTGCACACCTTCAGCGGTGAGGCTCACCCGCCTTGTCGTTCTGTTAAGCAGGCGCACCTGGAGGTAATTCTCCAGATTTTTTATGCTGCTGGTGACCGTTGACGAAGGCAGAGAAAGCGTTTCGGCTGCGCGGACAAAGCTTCCGGCCTGCGCTACCCGCATGAAGATCTGCATTGCCTGAATACGATCCATTTTTTCTCCCCCGACCGTCGCTCACATTATTCTTCGTAGATTATGAATAATGAAAACACGTTAAGCATCTTTTTCGCCGTAATCGGGTGGCGTAATTTCTCACCCATGAAGAGACAAAGGACAAGAAGATGAGCGATTACCTGAGAAATATGATTAACAATCAAAGCATAACTCCACCCGCCACGTTGATTAAGGGCGCAACCCTGCTCAGCATGGATGACAGGGTGGGTAATCTTGAGCGCGGCGATATCCTTATCGAAGGCGCAAAGATCGTCGCCATTGGTGAAAATCTGGCAGCAGAAGGCGCCCACATAATAGATGCCACACATATGATTGCCATGCCGGGCCTGGTGGATACCCATCGCCATGCCTGGGAGGGACAACTGCGCCGCATTAACCCCGACGCCAAAACGCTTGAAGATTACTGCAACGCCACGCACTTCTCGTTCGCCAGGTATTATCGCCCTGCCGATATTTATATCGGCAACCTGCTCACCGCCCTGGGGTGTATTGATGCCGGTATCACCACGGTGATTGATAATTCCCATAACAGCCGCACCGCTGCGCATTCGGACGCGGCCGTTGAGGCCCTGCTGGATGCGGGGATCCGCGCCGTACACGCTTCCGGTGCACCGGTGTCCGGAGAATGGGATCGCGCGCACTGGCCCGGTAACTGGCAGCGCCTGCAAGAAAAGTATTTCCAGAATAACCCTGAAAGTCTTGTTTCGCTGGCGGTCATGGCCCAGCTGGAGCCGGAGAAATGGCTGGAGGCCCGCAGGCTGGGGTTGCCAATCGTGACCGAATTCTTTGGGGGTGAAATGGCGTCGCAGCTTGAGGCGCTGCATCAGCAGGGGCTTCTGGGACCGGACAATATTTTTAATCACTGCACCGCACTGCCGGACGACGGATGGAAAATCCTGCGGGACGCGGGCGTACGCGTGAACGTCTGCCCCCGTTCCGATGCGCACTATGGGATTGAAGACGGCATGTTTGCCCTTCAGTCCGCGCTGCGCCACGGCATCAGCCCCGGCCTCAGCGTAGACAATGAAACGTCGTACAGCGGCGACATGTTTATGGAAATGCGCGTGGCTTTTTACCTCCAGCGCGTCATGGGCATGCATCAGCAGCGCTGCTGTGGTTCAGCGCACACCGTAAATACGCTTCATACCCAACAGCTCCTGAAAGCAGCCACCGTTGATGGTGCGGCCTGTGCAGGGTTACAGGAGAGCATCGGCAGCCTGACGCCGGGTAAACAGGCCGACCTGGTGCTTATTAACGCCGGCGATCTCAACCTCTATCCGTCCGGCAATGCATTTGGCACGGTGGTCCATGCGGCAGAGCGCAGCAACATCCATACCGTCATGATTGCCGGACGAATCGTGAAGCAAGACGGCAACGTGCTGGGGGTAGACATCACCCGCCTTCGCGAGGCCATTGATGAATCACGTCATCATCTCTTTACCTCAGCCGGGTATGAGCCGGACATATTTGCTGACGCCTTCCTGCCGCTGGCGCAGGATTAAGCCCCTTCAACCACAACAAATGTCCCGGTTGCCGCCCCCGCGCGCAGCTTTCTGGCGGCCACGTACCCGGGACTGTTATAAAAACGTTTGGCCTCAGCATACGAATCAAACTCTAGAACGACATGGCGTTCATGCGCCTCCCCTTCGAGATTTTCATATTCCCCTGACCAGACGATGACCCGGGGGTTGAACCCCTGCAGCGCTTCCCCGGCAGCGTTCGCATATTCTGCATAGGCAGCAGGATCTGTGACGGTCACGTGGGCGATTAAATAACCTTTATTCATCTTCTTTATCCTTCCTGAGGACTGTTGCCGGTGGTGTAAAGCGCATCAACCTGTTTGACAGCGTTACGCGGTATGAAGACACTCTATTAGTCATCAATAAGGGAATAAACCACCCAAAAAATAACGCACTGTTACCCGGAAGGTGAACAATGAAAAACCTGCATGCACTGACTATTTTTGCGCGCGTCGCAGAAATGCAGAGCTTTACTCAGGCGGCGGAGAGCCTGGGCATTAAGAAAGGCCGCGTTTCAACGGTCGTACGTGAGCTTGAGCATGACCTCGGGACGACGCTGTTGCACCGGACTACCCGCGCGGTACAGCTGACCGAAGACGGTCGGGCTTTTTATTCCCGCGCCCGGGATTTGTTAGCAGATGCAGAAGATCTGCAGTCCATGTTTGCGCCTGGCGGCATGTCACTGCGGGGACGTTTACGCGTCGATATGCCAGCAGTGTTGGCCCAAAGCGTAGTGATTCCCGCCCTGCCACAACTGCTGGACGCGCATCCTGAACTTGAAATAGAACTTTCAAGCACAGACCGGCGAGTCGATCTGGTTCAGGAAGGCTTTGACTGCGTCATTCGTTTTGGGCCCATTGTTGATGAGACCCTCATTGCCCGACCGCTGGGTCAGTTACGGATGATTAACGCCGCCAGCCCACGCTATCTGGAGCGCGTCGGGGTGCCCGAGACGATTGACGACCTGCTTCGTCAGGGACACCGAATGGTGCATTACATGCGAAATTTTGGTGCCAGGCCTGATGGCTGGCAATACCCGGACGGTGATGGCTACCGGTCCGTCATGTTACCCGGCGCCGCGCGCGTCAACAGCGTACCGGCCTATCATGAAGCCGGGCTGGCGGGTCTGGGCTTAATTCAGGGCGGGTATTCCGCGCTGGCGCCCCATATCCAGCGCGGCGCGCTGGTTGAAGTGCTTCCCCATTTGCCTCCTGAACCGCTTAATGCCGCTTTCGTGGTCGCCCATCGGCGCAATTTATCGCAGCGTGTCAGAGCTTTTATGCACTGGACGGAAGTCATTTTAAAACCGTACTTTGATTAATATCCTGCTAAAGATATTCACGCTAATTGTCGGAGGCCGGACGGCAATATTATCTCGCCCAGGGGGGCGTTTCTTGTGAAAGGAATATACAACGCAAAGGCGAATAATGACTAAAACTGGCAGTTGATTGTTATTTGCGTGGCTTTTAAAATTTAATTGCAAGGTATTTATTAAATTTTAATTAGGGACATAAAAATGACAAGAAATACGCTTTTACTGACGATGATGGCCGCCTTTTCAGGCGCAGTATACGCAGGGGAAACGCAATTTACGCCGAATTTCTCACCTGAGAGCGTCACCGTTTCAGCCTCGGGCGGGATGCTCAGCGGGAAATCCCATGAAATGGTGTATGACGACGTCACAGGCAGAAAAATCAGCCAGCTGGACTGGAAAATTAAAAACGTCGCCATCCTGAAAGGCGACATTTCCTGGGATGCGTACCCTTTCCTGACCCTGAACGCACGCGGCTGGACCTCGCTGGCATCCGGGTCGGGTCATATGGATGACTATGACTGGATGAACGAAAGACAATCCAGCTGGACAGATCATTCGACGCATCCGGCAACTAACGTCAATTATGCCAATGAATACGATCTCAATGTAAAAGGCTGGATATTGCAGGGCGAAAGCTATAAAGCGGGCGTGACTGCCGGTTATCAGGAAACCCGTTTTAGCTGGACGGCCACCGGTGGCTCTTATAATTATGATAACGGTACCAACACGGGGAATTTCCCGGCGGGCGAACGCGGCATTGGTTATAGCCAGCGCTTCTCAATGCCTTATATTGGGCTTGTGGGGCAGTATCGTATTAATAATTTCGAATTTAATGGCCTGTTTAAATTCAGTGACTGGGTGCGCGCTCATGATAACGACGAGCACTATATGCGCGACCTGACCTTCCGCGAGAAAACTTCAGACTCTCGCTATTATGGTGCGTCAGTGGATGCAGGATATTACGTCACGCCACACGCCAAAGTTTTTGCCGAGTTCGCGTATAGCCGTTACAAAGAGGGCAAAGGCGGCACGCAGATTATTGATACTAACACGGGCGAATCCGGGTCAATTGGCGGTGATGCGGCGGGCATTTCCAACAAAAACTATACCGTTACCGCCGGTCTGCAATACCGGTTCTGATTTCGCGCAACGCATCAGGCCAGCGTAAACATTCACAGGCCCCTGACGGGGCCTTTTTCGATGCGCTGCTTTACTTCCGCAGGTGCGCGCCCCTTCATGACGCCGATTTTGGTCGCAGATCCTCGTCAAACTCCAGACGTTTTCGACCGGGCTCCACTTCGCGCAGGGGTTCGACCTGATGCAGGGTCAGCTTGCAGCGATCCACCAGCACCTGATACTCACGCGTGCCCTGCTTCTTCCAGGCAATTTCCTGCTCACTCAGCACACGTATCGCTTTTGCCGGACTGCCAATGATCAGGTGGTTGGCGGGCATCTCCGCTTTCGCTTTCACAAAGGCCGCCGCGCCGACAATGCTGTTTTCGCCAATCACCGCGCCGTCCATGACCACTGCGTTCATCCCTACCAGAGCGTTACGGCGGATAATACAGCCGTGCAGAATCGCGCTGTGGCCTATATGGCCGTCCTCTTCCACCACCGTGTCCTGCTCCGGGAAACCGTGCATGACGCAGTTATCCTGAATGTTCGCGCCGTCTTTCACCACAATCCGGCCAAAATCGCCGCGCAGGCTGGCATTCGGGCCAACATACACGCCTTTGCCCAGGATCACGTCGCCGATGAGCACCGCCGTCGGGTGAACGTAGCTCTCATCAGGCACCACCGGCGTCAGACCGTCAATTTGATAAACGGGCATCTCCACTCCTTATACGATAGTAAGACCACCAAAGCGTTGATAGTAGAGCGTGCCGGGCACAGGCAGTTCGCCGACGGAGGTTTCACCTTTCTCACTGACAAACGCCAGCGCCCCCGGTGCCACACGCTGATAAATATTAATGCACAGCTGTCGCGCACTTTGTCCGGCCCAGTGTGCGGGCAATAACTCCTCCGGCAACAGCGGGTCTTTCAGCACCACGCGTCGGTAAAAATGGATCAGCAACAGCTGGATCTGGAAGCAGCGTTCCGGCGTTAATTCGTCCGGCGCGGCCTCTTTCAGCAGCGGCAGAAGAGGACGGAACGAGTGGATAAACGTCTCGTACATCGCGTTCTGTTCGGTCAACTGCCAGCACTCCTCGACCCGGGCACGCAGCGCCGCGCGGGACAGCGCCAGCGGCGAATGGGCCTCGAAGAAGATGACGTTTTCCGCCACGCCTGCGTCGTGTAAAAGCGACTGCACATCCGCCAGATGCTGCGACGGGGAGGCCATCAGGCTGGGAGCCAGGGTGCCAAAACCCTGCCAGATCAGCTGCTTTTTGACGTCAGCAAGGGTGGTTCTATCCAGACCTTCCGAGAGCAGCAACAGCCACTTGCCGTCCCATGCCGGGAGTTCAGCACGGTAGATTTTACTCTCCGCGCGGCGGGTCAAACGCAGCCCTTTGTCGCTCAGCCGGTAAAAGCTGCGTCGTCCGATGCGCGACACATCCAGCCAGCCCTCTTTGTTAAGACGAAACAGCGCAGTGCGCACAAAGCGCTCGCCAAACCCCATCCCTTCCAGTAAGGCGGCGAGGCTGCCAAGCCAAATCTCGCCGCCGCGATGTGAAAGCGCGTCACCGTATAATGAGGAGATAAGCGACGTTCCGCTAACGGGAACCGAGCTAACCGCGTGCTGGATAAAGGCATCGAGTTTATTCATGTGATTCATTCTGTTGTTATTTTTGGTCTGGATGAATCATAGCATATTCCCCTCACCCCGGCCCTCTCCCAAAGGGAGAGGGAGACAACGTCCCTTCCCCCTCTGGGGAGAAGGTTAGGATGCGGGGTGAGGAATGAGGGAAACTCAACCGTTAGCCGCAACGTTACGCAAATCAAACACCCGACAGGCTTTGCCCTCTGAGCGCGGGATACTGCCGCAGTTGACAATCATCACGTCGGTGGAGATCCCGACCATCGATTTAATCCGATGGCGCAGCTGATGGCACACCTGGCAGCGCTGCTCGTGGGTCAGGGTCAGACTGCTCTCTTTGAGCTCCACCTTCACGGAAAGTGAATCAAGATGACCGCGGCGGTTGACTTCCAGCTGGTAGTGCGGGGAGAGGTGTTCGAACTTCACGATCTCCTCTTCCAGCTGGGACGGGAAGACGTTGACGCCGCGGATGATGAGCATATCGTCACTGCGACCGCTGATCCTGTCCATACGACGCATGGTGCGGGCGGTCCCAGGAAGCAGGCGCGTCAGGTCGCGGGTGCGATAACGAATCACCGGCAGCGCCTCCTTGGTCAGCGTGGTGAACAGCAGTTCGCCCTGCTCGCCATCATTAAGCGGCGTGCCGTCGTTCGGGTTAACGATCTCCGGATAGAAGTGATCTTCCCAGATGGTCGGACCGTCGGCGGTTTCGATACACTCCATCGCCACGCCTGGCCCCATGACCTCGGAAAGCCCATAGATATCCAGCGCGGTGATCCCCAGACGTTTCTCGATTTCGCGGCGCATGGCCTGCGTCCACGGCTCTGCGCCAAACACCCCCACACGCAGGGAGCAGGCGCTGGCATCGCCTCCCATCTGACGTTCCAGCTCTTCGATCAGATTAAGGCAGTAGGATGGCGTCACCATGATCATATCCGGCTGGAAATCGCGGATCAGCTGCGCCTGTTTCTCCGTCTGGCCGCCGGACATCGGGATAACGGTCGCCCCTAAACGCTCTGCGCCATAGTGCGCGCCCAGCCCACCGGTAAACAGGCCATACCCATAGGCCACGTGAATTTTGTCTTTCGCACTGCCGCCCGCGGCGCGCAGAGAACGGGCCACCAGGTTGGCCCAGTTGTCGATGTCATGTTGGGTATAACCGACGACGGTCGGCTTTCCGGTGGTGCCGGAAGAGGCATGAACACGCACCACCTGCTCCATCGGTACGGCAAAGGTATCGAACGGATAGTTATCACGCAGGTCCTGCTTGGTGGTGCACGGGAACTTACGGATATCTTCCAGCGTTTTAAAATCGTCAGGGTGAACGCCCGCGGCGTCAAACTTGCGTTTGTACATCGGAACGTTGTTATAGGCGTGATGCAGCGTCCATTTCAGACGCTCGGTTTGCAGCGCCTGTAATTCGTCAATGGAGGCCGTTTCGATCGGATCAAGCTTTGTTGTATTTGTCATTGTAGGGTACTCACACTGTTATTCGCTCAAACACGCTCAAGGATCATGGCAATGCCCTGACCCACACCGATGCACATCGTACACAGCGCATAGCGCCCGTTGCGTCGATGCAATTCATTGCTCGCGGCCAGCGCCAGTCTGGCACCGCTCATGCCCAGCGGGTGGCCCAACGCAATGGCCCCTCCGTTCGGGTTAACGTGTTCAGCGTCATCCGGCAATCCCAGCTGACGTAACACGCCCAGCGCCTGAGAAGCGAAAGCTTCGTTAAGCTCAATCACGTCCATATCGTTGATGCTGAGCCCGGCACGTTCCAGCACTTTGCGGGTGGCTGGCACCGGTCCTAAGCCCATCAGACGTGGCTCCACGCCAGCGGTAGCCATCGCCACGATCCGCGTGCGCGGCACAAGCCCTTGCGCGAGCGCCATCGACTCGCTGGCGATGATCAGCGCCGCAGCGCCATCGTTTACTCCGGAGGCGTTACCCGCCGTCACGACACCGTTCTTGCGAAACGGTGTTTTCAGCGCGGCAAGTTGTTCAAGCGTGGTATCAGCACGGGGATGCTCATCTACCGAAACTTCCGTAACCGTTCCTTTTTTGCCGGGCACCTGCACCGGCACAATCTCCTGCGCCAGAATGCCGTTCTGCTGTGCCTGAGCAGTACGCTGCTGGCTGCGCAGCGCGAAAGCATCCTGATCGGCTCGGCTGATATTTAACAATTCAGCTACATTCTCTGCCGTTTCCGGCATGCTGTCAGTTCCGAATTGCTGATGCATGAGCGGATTCACAAATCGCCAGCCGAGGGTGGTGTCGAAAATCTCCGCCTGACGCTGGAACGCCGCCGTGGCTTTACCCATTACAAACGGCGCCCGGGACATTGACTCGACGCCGCCTGCAAGCAGCATGTCGCCATCGCCCGCCCTGATTGCCCGCGCGGCAAAGCCAATCGCGTCCAGACCCGAACCGCACAGGCGGTTCAGCGTGGTGCCGGAGACCGTCTGAGGCAGTCCGGCCAGCAGCAGCGACATACGCGCCACGTTGCGGTTATCTTCCCCCGCCTGGTTGGCGCAGCCGAAGATCACATCATCAATCCGCTCGAGGTCGAGCTGCGGATAACGGGTCAGCAGCGCACGCAGCGGCACCGCGCCGAGATCGTCGGCGCGAACGCTGGCCAGCGCCCCGCCATAGCGCCCCACCGGGGTTCGAACGCCATCACAAATAAAAGCGTCACGCATCAGGCTTCTCCTGTCACACTGCCGCCGATGCGGTGAGATTTTCCGCGAAACAGGGCAACGGTTTTCTGTTGTTGGTTCTGAATTTCAATGTCATACACGCCGGTCAGTTTGCCCTGATGCTTAACCCGCGCGGTGGCGGTCAGCGTGTCGCCGGCAAACCCCGGGCGCAGAAAATCGATTGAACAGCCTGACGCCACTGCCGCCAGCCCCTGGCTGTTGCAGGCGTAGGCAAAGGCGGTATCGGCCAGTGAAAACAGCTGCCCTCCGTGGCAGGTTTTGTGGCCGTTGAGCATCTGCGGGGTGATGGTCATCGTTACTACCGCGTAGCCATCGTCCATGTCGATGATGTCGATCCCCAGCGCCTGGGCGCAGGCGTCCTGTTCATACATGGTACGGGCGTTATGCCAGGCGTTATGACTCATAGCTACTCTCCAGAAGCGCACGCTGGCGCAGCAGTGAACAAGGGCGATAGCGTTCTTCGCCGTAATGGCGTTGCAAATTTTCCAGCAGCGTTAACAGCCGTTGCCAGCCCAGACGCTCACCCCAGGCAATGGGCCCGTTCGGGTAATTCACGCCGAGGCGCATGGCGGTGTCGATATCCTTCTCGCTGGCCACCCCTTTTTGCAGCGCATCCAGCGCTTCGTTGGCGATCATCGCCACCGTCCGCCAGACCAGCAGACCGGGGTAATCGGCAATGCGCAGTACCCGGTGTCCCTGCTGTTGCAGGTACCAGACGGCTTTTTGCGTGGCGGTATGCGGGTTATCCGATGCGGCTGCGATCACCGCCACGTCGCGTTCGATGCGGTCAATCACCACGACCGGACAGTGAAAACGCCGGGCCAGCGCCTGAGCGGTCTCCCCCTGGGTTTCAATCAACAGGAGCTCATCTATTTCCGTGACACCGTCACCTCTTCGCTGCACACGCATGGGGGTAAAGCTGTCGTTTACTGCATCAAGCCACGGCACAGCCGGTATCTCACCGTGCCAGTCGTAAACGCCCTTCCCGCTTTTTTTGCCCAGCCGCCCCGCCAGCACCAGTTCCTGCTGCACCAGCGACGGCAGGAAACGACGTTCCTGCCAGAAGGCATTGAACACGGAACAGGTCACCGCAAAGTTGACGTCCTGACCAATCATGTCGGTCAACTCCAGCGGTCCCATCGGGAAACCGCCGCCGTCGCGCAGCGCGGCATCAATCACTTCTGGCGCGGCGACCTGCTCTTCCAGGGCGCGCCAGGCTTCAGAATAGAACGGACGCGCAACGCGGTTGACGATGAACCCTGGCGTTGACTGACAGCGGACGGGCTGTTTCCCCCAGTTCAGCGCCAGCTCGCACAGCGCATCGGCCACTTCGGGCGATGTCGCCAGCCCGCTCACCACCTCGACCAGCTTCATGACCGGTGCAGGATTAAAGAAATGCAGCCCCGCGACGCGCTCCGGATGGTGAACATCCGCCGCAATCGCCGTAACAGAAATGGAGGAGGTATTGCTGGTCAGCAAGGTCTGCGGCGGGCAAATCTGAGCCAGTTGCGCAAACAGCGCTTTTTTGACGTCGATACGCTCAGACGCGGCTTCAATCACCAGATCTGCCGCGGCGAGCGCTTCGATATCCGTTACCGGCAACAGCCTGGCAAGAATCTGGCTGCCAGCATCGGCGGAAAGTTTTCCGCGAGTCACCCGGGAGGCGAGACGCTGGCGGATCCCGTCAATCGCGCGTGAAATCGCGTCTGAAGCAATGTCATACATCAGAACCTGATGCCCATGACTCGCCGCGACCTCCGCAATTCCCGCGCCCATCGTGCCGCTTCCAATGACGGCGACAGTACGAACCGTGATCGCCATCTTATTTCCCCGTGAATGTCGGTGCGCGTTTGGCAAGGAAGGCGCTGACCCCTTCCCGGTAGTCGTCGCTGCGACCGGCCAGACGTTGATAATCGCGCTCCAGGTCAAGCTGGGCGTCGAGGGTGTTGGTCTCTGCCGCGTTAATCGCCTGCTTAATCAGCCCCAGACCAAAGGTGGGCTGAGAAGCAAAGTGCAGCGCCATCTGCTGGGCCGTGGCGGAGAGGTGTTCGTCATCCACCACCTGCCAGATCATCCCCCAGGCGTGTGCCTGTTCGGCGCTGAGTTTGTCTCCGAGTAACGCCAGCCCCATTGCGCGGGCGCGCCCGGCGACGCGCGGCAGGAACCATGTTCCCCCGCAGTCCGGCACTAATCCGAGCTTGCTGAAGGCCATCACAAAGGTGGCAGAACGGGCGGCAATGACCATGTCACACCCCAGTGCCAGCGTGGCCCCGGCCCCGGCGGCCACGCCGTTGACCGCGCAAATCACCGGTTTCGGCAACGTCGCAAGACGGCGAACCAGCGGGTTGTAGAACGTCTCCACGGACATTCCCAGATCCGGCGCCGGACCGTTAGGGTCGACGTTGCGGTCATTAAGATCCTGACCCGCGCAGAAGCCGCGCCCCGCCCCGGTAATAAGCAGACAGCGGATGGTGTCATCGCGCTCGGCCTGCTTCAGGCACTCAGCGAGTTGCTGATGCATCACGTCGTTAAAGCTGTTCAGACGCTCCGGACGGTTCAGCGTCAGGGTCATCACGCCTTGTTCTACATGACTGAGAATAAATTCCACGATTAGCGTCCTTTAAAGTCGGGGGTACGTTTCTGTAAGAATGCGTCGATGCCTTCTCGCCGGTCTTCGGTCGCTGAAAGCAGCGTAAACAGCTGTCGCTCCTGGACCAGTCCGGCCTGCAGGGAAACCTCCTGAGACTGGCGCAGCGCCTGCTTTGCCGCCTGGAGCGCCAGCGGTGAGTGTCGAGCCATCAGCGCCGCCTGTTTCAGGGCATATTCCAGCGTCAATGAAGCCGGGAACACATCGCTGACCAGCCCGGCGCGCTGCGCCTGCTGCGCGGTAATGCTCTCCCCGGTCAGCACCATTTTGCTGGCCAGCGATTTGCCCACGCTACGAATCAGTCGCTGCGTACCGCCCGCCCCGGGCATGATGCCGAGCGTAATTTCCGGCAGACCAAAACGGGCGTTATCCCCGGCAATCACCACGTCGCACAGCAGCGCAAGCTCGCAGCCCGCGCCCAGCGCGAAGCCGTTGACGGCGGCAATCAGGGGTTTGTTGAAGGCGTTGATCCGGGCCCACAGCTGGGGACGGATATCGTTCAGGGTGGCAGGCAGGTCTTTCTCCGCCATTTCGTTGAGATCTGCGCCGGCAGCAAAGCAGCGTGCGTTGCCGTAAATCACGCAAACGGAGAGATCGCGATCGGCCGCAGCGGCGTCGAGCGCGTCAGCAATCTGCTCTAACAGGGCGTTATTCAGCGCGTTGCGTGCCGCCGGACGGTTAAGCGTCAGCTGCAGGACACGACCATGACGGGTGACCATCAGTTCGCTCATGCCATCCCCCTGGAGTCAAAATCGACGATCACGTCAGCGGTTAACGGCAGCGACTGACAGCTCAACACATACCCGGCCGCCAGTTCATCCGGCTCAAGGCTGTAGTTCGTCGCCATATCAACTTTGCCACGCAGCACTTTGCATTTGCAGGTCGCGCATACGCCGCCCTTGCAGGCATACGGCAGGTCGGCGCCCTGACGCAGGGCGGCATCAAGAATGCTTTCATCGTTTGCCGTGAGGGTAATTTCCCGGTCGCGACCGTCCTGACGCACGGTGACTTTCTGCCCCTCAGCCTGTACGCTGACCGTGCGTTTGCCGGTCGAGCCTGGCGTATTAAAACGCTCAAGGTGAATCGATTTCTCTGGCATCCCCAGCGCTTTCAGCGCCGCTTCCGCGTCGTCCATCATGGCGGACGGGCCACAAATAAAGGCTTCGTCGTACTGGCGGAAGTTGATCAGGGTTTTTGCCAGCGCCTGCAGCTTCTCACCGTCGATACGTCCATGCAGCAGATCGCTGTCGAGCACCTCCTGGCTGAAGATGGCGACCAGCTGCAGACGCTGCGGGTATTTGTCTTTCAGATCGGCAAGCGCCTCGCGAAACATCATGCTCTGGCTGCTGCGGTTGCCGTAGATCAGGGTGAAATGACTGTTCGGCTCGGTGGCGAGCGTGGCGGACAAGATGGCCAGCATTGGGGTAATGCCTGAACCCGCGGCAATGGCCAGATAATGCCCTTCCCGGTCGGCGCGCGGCTGGTAACCAAACTGGCCCTGCGGCACCATGACCTCCAGCGCCATGCCCTGTTTGATCTCATCCCGGGCATAGCGGGAAAAACGTCCGCCCTCGATGGCTTTCACCGCTACGCTGATCTCACCCGGCGCGGTACTGCGGCAGATGGAGTAGCAGCGACGCAGCTCATCCTCACCCAGCTTCGCTTTCAGGGTCAGGTGTTGTCCGGGACGGAAGCGATAGGCGTCCTGCAACGCCTGGGGTACCGCGAAAGTGATGGTCACCGCATCGCGGGTTTCGGGTTCCACTTTTGCCACTGTTAATGAATGAAACGTTGTCATGGCAACCTCAAATACATTTGAAATAGTCGAAAGGCTCACGGCAGTCGTTGCAGCGATAAAGCGCTTTGCAGGCCGTCGAACCAAATTCACTGATAAGCGAGGTATGTGTGCTGGCACAGCGTGGGCAACTCACCTCGGCCGGAGCATGCGCGTGGCAGCTGTGGCCCACCGGTGGGCTGATGCCATATGCGCGCAGGCGTTCGCGCGCATCCGCTGTCATCCAGTCGGTGGTCCAGGCCGGTTCGAGCTGCAGCACAATATGCACTGGCGTAAAGCCGTGCGCGGTCATCGCCTCGCGAATCGAGCTAAGCAAATGTTCCGTCGCCGGGCAGCCTGAATAGGTTGGCGTAAAGCCAATAACCCAGCCTTCGCCCTGCGCCGATACGCTACGCACCATGCCTAAATCGGTGATGGTTAACACCGGCACTTCCGGGTCCGGGATCTGGCTTAACAGCGACCAGATTTGAGGGATCTCCGCGGGTGCAATCCCGGCAAAACGCTGCATCTTCACCTCCGTACTTACCACTGCTGACCCGGATGGGCACGCTGGAGATACTGCATTTCTGCGAGCATTGGGCCGAGATGTTCGGTATGCAGCCCGCGCTTGCCCCCCGTGCGATACGCCACTTCCGACGGCACGCTCAGGGTGGCCTCCTGCAAACCGGAAAACACTTCCTGCTCCCACGGCTGACGAAGCTCGCGCGGATCAACCGCGACGCCGGAGGCAATCAACGCCAGCTCGACGTCATCGGCTTCAAACAGCTCGGCCGTAAACCGCCACAGGGTGTCGACCGCCTGCTGCATACGCTGTGAAGATGTTTCCGTGCCGTCACCCAGACGCACCAGCCAGCCACGACTGAAGCGCAGGTGGTAGCGCGCCTCTTTAATGGCTTTCGCGGCGATGGCGGCAAGCTGGCTGTCGCTGCTGTGGGTCAGGCGTTCATACAGGGCTACGTTCCAGGCATCCATAAAGTACTGGCGCGCGAGCGTGTCGGCGAAACTGCCGTTAGGCTGTTCCACCAGCAACACGTTGTGAAACTGGCGTTCATCACGCCCAAACGCCAGGGTGTCTTCATCGCCCTGACCTTCCAGCTCTGCGGCATAGGTCAGGAAATTGCGCGCCTGCCCCAGCAAGTCGAGGCCGATGTTGGCGAGCGCGAGATCGATTTCCAGCTCCGGCGCGTGACCACACCAGGCGCCCAGACGCTGGGAGAGCACCAGACCGTTGTCGCCCAGACGCAGGGCATATGCGGATAATGTTTTCATCCCTGACCTCACATGTGCTCGATGCCATCAGGGATGGTGTAAAAGGTAGGGTGGCGGTAAACCTTACTTTCCGCCGGGTCGAAGAACTCGCCGCTCTCTTCCGGCTGAGAGGCGACAATCTCGCTCGCCTTCACCACCCAGATAGAGCAGCCTTCACTGCGACGGGTATAGGCATCACGCGCATTTTCCAGCGCCATGCGATCGTCGGCGGCATGAAGACTTCCCACATGGCGGTGGGACAACCCTTGTTTGCTGCGTACGAACACTTCGTACAGCGGCCAGTAGACATTGCTCATCGTGTTTCCTCTTAAGCCACTTTGCGGGCGTGTTGTTTTTCCGCGTGCGCCAGTGCGGCTTCACGCACCCACGCCCCGTCTTCCCAGGCTTTACGTTTGGCAGCCAGACGTTCGTGGTTACAGATACCGCGCCCGTTAATGACCTCATCAAACTCGTGCCAGTCAATCTCGCCAAAGCGGTAGTGACCGCTCTCTTCGTCAAAACGCAGGTCAGGATCCGGAACCGTCATGCCCAGCATTTCTACCTGCGGAACCGTGTTGTCGACAAAGCGCTGGCGAAGTTCGTCATTGCCGAAGCGTTTGATTTTCCAGGCGAGGCTGCGGGCGCTGTTCGGCGAGTTGTCATCGTTTGGGCCGAACATCATCAGAGCGGGCCACCAGAAGCGGTTAATGGCGTCCTGCAGCATCTGGCGTTGGGCGTCACTCCCCTGCGCAAGCGCCATACAGGCTTCAAAGCCCTGACGCTGATGGAAACTCTCTTCTTTACAGATTTTCACCATCGCGCGGGCATAGGGGCCATATGAGGTACGGCACAGCGCCACCTGGTTGACAATCGCCGCACCGTCCACCAGCCAGCCGATCACCCCGATATCCGCCCAGCTCAGGGTCGGGTAGTTGAAGATGGAGGAGTATTTCATCTTGCCGTCGAGCATCTTCTGGTAGATGTCTTCCCGCGCGCAGCCCAGCGTCTCGGCCGCGCTGTAGAGGTACAAACCGTGCCCGGCTTCGTCCTGCACTTTCGCCAGCAGGATCGCTTTGCGGCGCAGCGTCGGCGCGCGGGTGATCCAGTTTCCTTCCGGCAGCATGCCGACAATTTCGGAGTGCGCGTGCTGACCAATCTGGCGGATCAACGTCTTACGATAGGCATCAGGCATCCAGTCCTGAGGCTCAATCGCCGTCTCCTGCGCTATGCGCTGCTCAAAGCGTTGTTCTTGCGTCACGTCATCACCTTTATGATTCGATTATTTACCACTTAAAGTGAAATACTGAATCACTTCATTTCTTAAAAGTTACACAAAGGTTAAATATAACCCCAAGAAATGTTTCCCCATTTTGTGATGGTGCTCGCAAGGCTTTTTGCACAAGGCCTGTACAACAGGGCTTCCGGCCTTCCACTTCATTACGCTGGATCACAATGTTAACAATTCATTAAAACTCAGCTTGCTTTTTATGATTCATGATTAAACTATTGATAGTGAAATTACGTAACACTTGGAGATAAGCGATGCAGCAGTTAGCCAGCTTCTTGTCCGGCACCTGGCAGTCTGGCCGGGGCCGCGAACGTACTATCCATCACGCCATCAGTGGCGAAGCGCTGTGGTCCGTGACCAGCGAAGGGCTGGACATGGCGGATGCACGTCGCTATGCGATCGCGCGTGGCGGCGAAGCCCTGCGCGCCATGACCTTTATCGACCGGGCCGCCATGCTGAAGGCGGTGGCGAAACATCTGCTTAGTGAGAAAGAGACGTTCTATGCCCTGTCTGCCCAGACCGGGGCGACCCGAGCGGACAGCTGGGTGGATATTGAGGGTGGGATCGGGACGCTGTTCACCTATGCCAGCCTGGGGAGCCGCGAGCTGCCTGATGACACACTCTGGCCGGAAGATGAGCTGATCCCGTTGTCGAAGGAAGGCGGCTTTGCTGCGCGTCACGTACTGACGTCAAAATCGGGCGTGGCGGTCCATATCAACGCCTTTAATTTCCCGTGCTGGGGAATGCTGGAAAAACTGGCGCCCACCTGGCTTGCGGGGATGCCTGCCATTATCAAACCCGCTACCGCCACCGCGCAGGTCGCGCAGGCGATGGTGAAAGCGATTGTGGAGAGTGGTCTGGTGCCGGACGGCGCTATCAGTCTTGTCTGCGGCGGCGCGGGCGATCTGCTGAATCATCTCGACAGCCAGGATGTGGTGACCTTTACCGGCTCCGCCAGCACCGGCCAGAGCCTGCGCATTCACCCGAATATCGTGGCGAACTCCATTCCCTTTACCATGGAAGCCGACTCCCTCAACTGCTGCGTTCTGGGGGAGGATGTGACGCCGGAACAGCCAGAATTCGCACTGTTTATTCGCGAAGTGGTACGCGAAATGACCGCCAAGGCAGGGCAAAAATGTACCGCCATCCGCCGCATAATTGTGCCTCAGGATCGGATGGATGCCGTCAGTCAGGCGCTGATCGCACGGCTGCAAAACGTGGTCGTCGGCGACCCGGCAGAGGACGGGGTGAAGATGGGCGCGCTGGTGAACGGTGAGCAACGCGCGGACGTGCAGGAAAAAGTCGATCTGTTGATTGCGGCGGGTTGCCAGGTCAGACTCGGCGGAAAAGCCGATCTGCAGGCTGCGGGGGCATTCTTCCCGCCGACGCTGCTTTTCTGCCCACAGCCAGATGAAACCCCCGCCGTGCATTACACCGAAGCCTTCGGGCCGGTCGCCACGCTGATGCCCTCCCGCAATTCAGACCACGCGATGCAGCTGGCACGGGCGGGTGGCGGGAGTCTGGCCGGTACGCTGGTCACCGCCGACCCGGCTATCGCCCGCCAGTTTATTGCCGGCGCGGCGCGGGCGCACGGACGAATTCAGATCCTTAACGCCGAATCCGCCAGGGAGTCCACCGGACATGGATCTCCGCTGCCGCAGCTGGTGCACGGCGGTCCTGGCCGCGCAGGTGGCGGTGAAGAGCTGGGGGGACTGCGTGCGGTGAAGCACTATCTGCAGCGCACCGCCATTCAGGGCAGCCCGACCATGCTTGCCGCCATCGGCAAACAGTGGGTACGGGGTGCTGCGGTTCAGGAAGATCGCGTTCATCCGTTCCGGAAATACTTTGAAGAACTGCAGCCGGGCGACAGCCTGCTGACCCCGCGCCGCACCCTGACGGAAGCCGATATCGTTAACTTTGCCTGCCTGAGCGGCGATCACTTCTACGCCCATATGGACAAAATCGGCGCGGCAGAATCCATCTTTGGCGAACGGGTGGTACACGGTTACTTCCTGATCTCTGCCGCGGCGGGTCTGTTTGTTGATGCCGGCGTTGGGCCGGTGATTGCCAACTACGGCATGGAAAACCTGCGCTTTATCGAACCGGTTAAGCCGGGCGATACCATTCAGGTGCGTCTCACCTGTAAACGTAAAACGCTCAAGAAACAACGGACCGCCGATGAGAAGCCAACCGGCGTGGTCGAATGGGCCGTTGAGATCTTTAACCAGCACCAGCAGGCGGTTGCGCTCTACTCCATCCTGACGCTGGTGGCGCGCCAGCACGGCGACTTCTGACACGTTCCTCTCTCGCACATTGACCGGGGTGTGATATTGCCCCGGTCTTTTTTTAACCTGGCAAGACTAACAAATAACCTGGCAGATGCAGGCAAACGCTTTTCTCGGGCGCCTGTCAGGATAAGGCTGTCACAACACAATAAACACAACAAGATGAGGTCTACGATGGGAAGCAATTCTTCTTTTTCTGCCCGTAGAACGGCACTGGCTATGGCCGTTGCGCTGTGTTGCGCCTGGCAATCACCTGTTTTCGCACACGGCAGTGAGGCGCATATGGTCCCGATGGACAAAACGCTGCAGGCGTTTGGCGCCGATGTGCAGTGGGATGATTACGCACAGATGTTCACCCTTGCGAAGGACGGGGCATATGTGAAGGTCAAGCCCGGCGCGAAAACCGCTATTGTTAACGGCAAAACCCTCACGCTGCAGGTGCCGGTGGTCATGAAAGGCAAAAAAGCGTTCATCTCGGAGACCTTCATCAACGACGTTTTCCAGTCGGGTCTCGACCAGACCTTCCAGGTTGAAAAACGCCCTCACCCGCTAAACGCGCTAACGGCTGACGAAATTAAGCAAGCCGTGGAGATTGTGAAAGGATCTGCGGATTTTAAACCGAACACCCGCTTCACCCAGATAGCCCTGGCCGAACCCGAGAAAGCCAAAGTGTGGGACTTTGTGCTCAACGGCACGGCGGTGGACTCTCCCCGCCAGGCGAACATCACCATGCTGGACGGGAAACACGTTATTGAAAGTCTGGTGGACCTGAAGGATAAAAAGATCCTGCGCTGGGACGCCGTTAAAGATGCCCACGGCATGGTGCTGCTGGATGATTTTGCGACCGTTCAGCAGATCATCAACGAAAGTGCAGAGTTTGCCGAGGTTCTGAAAAAGCGCGGCATTACCGATACGAAGAAAGTGATCACCACGCCACTGACCGTCGGCTATTTCGACGGCAAAGATGGCCTGAAACAGGAAGACCGGCTGCTGAAAGTGGTGAGCTATCTGGACGTGGGCGACGGCAACTACTGGGCGCACCCGATTGAGAACCTGGTGGCAGTGGTCGACCTTGAGCAGAAGAAGATCCAGAAGATTGAAGAAGGTGCCGTTGTGCCGGTGCCGATGACGCCGCGTCCGTATGATGGACGTGATCGCATTAACACGCCGAAAAAGCCGCTCGACATCATTGAGCCGGAAGGCAAAAACTACACCATTACCGGCGATATGATTCACTGGCAGAACTGGGATTTCCATCTGAGTCTGGATTCCCGCGTGGGCCCAATGATTTCTACCGTCACCTACAATGACAACGGCAAAAAACGCCAGATTATGTATCAGGGCTCCCTGGGTGGGATGATCGTTCCTTACGGTGACCCTGACGTGGGCTGGTACTTCAAAGCCTATCTGGATTCCGGCGATTACGGCATGGGCACCCTGACCTCTCCGCTGGTGCGCGGTAAAGACGCGCCGTCCAACGCCGTGATGCTCAATGAAACCATTGCCGATTACACCGGTGCGCCGATGGAGATCCCCCGCGCCATCGCCATTTTTGAACGCTACGCAGGACCGGAATATAAACACCAGGAGATGGGTCAGCCTAACGTCAGTACCGAGCGGCGCGAGCTGGTGGTTCGCTGGGTGAGCACCGTTGGCAACTACGACTACATTTTCGACTGGGTATTCCACGAAAATGGCACCATCGGGATTGATGCCGGTGCAACGGGGATTGAGGCGGTGAAAGGCGTACAGGCGAAAACGATGCATGACCCTACTGCCAAAGACGATACCCGATACGGCACATTAATTGATCACAACATCGTCGGGACCACCCACCAGCACATCTATAACTTCCGTCTCGATATGGATGTGGATGGCATCAACAACACGCTGGTGGCAATGGATCCACAGGTGAAACCGAACACCGCTGGCGGCCCGCGAACCAGCACCATGCAGATCAATCAGTACGCTATTGATACCGAGCAGCAGGCGGCGCAGAAATTTGACCCGGGCACCATTCGTCTGCTGAGCAACACCAGCAAAGAGAACCGCATGGGGAACCCAATTTCGTATCAGATAATCCCTTACGCCGGGGGGACGCACCCGGTGGCGACCGGCGCGAAGTTCGCCCCGGACGAGTGGATCTATCACCGCCTGAGTTTTATGGATAAACAGCTGTGGGTGACGCGTTACCATCCGGATGAGATGTACCCGGAGGGCAAATTCCCAAACCGCTCAACCCACGATACGGGGCTTGGCAAATACAGCAAAGATAACGAGTCGCTAAACGATCAGGATGACGTCGTCTGGATGACCACCGGCACAACCCACGTCGCCCGCGCCGAAGAGTGGCCAATCATGCCAACGGAATGGGTGCATACCCTGCTCAAACCGTGGAACTTCTTCGACGAAACGCCGACACTCGGCAGGAAAAAAGACGCGCAGAAATAAAAACAGACCGGGCGTAATGCCCGGTTTTTTATTCGTTTATTTGCTGAATATCTCATCCTGATTATAGTTATTTTACTCCACTCATTCCGATTGCATCTTTTGAAACATTTTCAGCCAGGACGCGAAGTTTTCACAAACGACGTAGTACTTTCTCTGAGAGGTTTTAAATGAAATTGAATCTGATTGTCAGAAGTTTCGTGCTGGCTGGAATGATCATGTCCAACAGTCCCTCTTATGCGGCGGAAGCACCAAAGGACGCGTCTGCCGCAACACAACAAGCCAACAATGCCCTTTTTAACCAGCTTCCTTTCTCCGATAACACTGATTTTACCAATGCCCATAAAGGATTTATCGCTCCACTTCCTCAGGACGTTATTAAAGGCGAACAAGGCAATGTCATCTGGGATCCCCAACAGTATTCATTTATTAAAGAAGGTGATAAATCGCCGGATTCGGTAAACCCAAGCTTATGGCGTCAATCCCAGCTGATTAATATCAGCGGTCTGTTTGAAGTTACCGAAGGGGTATATCAGATCCGCAATCTCGATCTGTCAAATATGACCATCATCGAAGGCAAAGAAGGGATTACCGTCGTTGACCCGCTGGTCTCGGCAGAAACCGCCAAAGTCGGCATGGATCTTTATTACAAAAATCGCGGCCAAAAACCGGTCGTGGCGGTGATTTATACCCACAGTCATGTTGACCACTATGGCGGTGTGCGGGGTGTGGTTGATGAAGCAGACGTGAAGGCTGGCAAGGTAAAAGTTTATGCCCCTTCCGGATTTATGGAGGCGGCGGTTGCGGAAAATATCATGGCGGGCAACGTTATGAGTCGTCGCGCCAGTTATATGTATGGCAACCTGCTGAAGCCTGATGCGAAAGGACAAGTGGGTGCGGGTCTGGGGACGACCACGTCCGCCGGTACCGTCACCCTTATCGCGCCGACCAACATCATTGAAAAAGACGGACAAAAAGAGGTCATTGACGGGCTGACCTACGATTTTATGCTGGCCCCCGGCTCTGAAGCACCTTCAGAGATGCTCTGGTTTATCGAAGAGAAAAAAATCATTGAATCCGCAGAGGATGTGACCCATACGCTGCATAACACCTACTCGCTGCGCGGCGCAAAAATCCGTGAACCGCTGCCCTGGTCAAAATATATTAATCAGGCGATTGTGCGCTGGGGCGATAAAGCCGACATCATCATGGCACAGCATCACTGGCCAACCTGGGGCAATGATAATGTCGTCGCACTGCTGAAGAGCCAGCGCGACCTCTACCGTTACATCAACGACCAGACGTTACGCATGGCGAATGAAGGCCTGACGCGTGATGAAATCGCCGCTAACTTCAAACTCCCGGATTCCCTCGCCCATACCTGGGCTAACCGCGGTTACTACGGTTCTGTCAGCCATGACGTTAAAGCCACCTATGTACTCTATCTGGGCTGGTTCGACGGTAATCCCGCCACGCTGGATGAACTGCCTCCTGAAGAGGCTGCGAAGAAATTCGTTGAGTATATGGGCGGCGCGGAGGCCATTCTCAACAAAGCGAAAACTGACTTCGATCAGGGCAACTATCGATGGGTGGCGCAGGTCGTGAGTAAAGTGGTGTTTGCCGACCCGAACAATCAGGCCGCGCGTAATCTCGAAGCAGATGCGCTGGAACAGCTGGGTTATCAGGCGGAATCCGGCCCGTGGCGCAACTTCTACCTGACCGGCGCGCAAGAGCTGCGTAACGGCGTGGTGAAAGGCCCGACCCCGAACACCGCCAGCCCGGATACCGTGCGGGCGATGACGCCAGAGATGTTCTTCGACTACCTTGCCGTTCATATCAATGGCCAAAAAGCCGGCGATGCCAAATCGGTGTTTAACATCGATCTGGGCAGCGATGGCGGCAAATACAAACTTGAACTGGAAAACGGCGTGCTGAACCACACGGCAAATGCCGAAGCGAAAGACGCTGACGCTACGCTTACCCTGAACCGTGATACCCTGAATAAAATTATCCTGAAAGAAGTCACGCTGAAACAGGCGCAGGACAGTGGCGATATCAAGATCAGCGGCGACAGTGCCAAACTGGACGCTATGCTTGGCTATATGGATAAGTTCGATTTCTGGTTTAATATTGTGACACCGTAACGGTGCAAAACAGACGGGCGGTCCTTCCGCCCGTTCCTGCTTCACTTGCTCCCAGGAAAGGGTAAAGAGCATTTATGGAAAAAAGAAAAAAAACGACGCCAGAGCGGGCTGCCTGGCCGACGCGTCAGGCGATGGTCATGCACGGGCTGGCGATGAACCTGCCGTGGCTGGCATTCGTCAACATCAGCTTCGCCGTGATGATCCTGCTGCGCCACGTCTCGCTTAAGCCCGACGACCCCCTCTACCTCCGGTCGCTGCCTCTGCTGAAGTTTATCGATGCCTCGATGTTCGGCATTATTATTCTGTCAGCCGCGTTAATCATCATGGCCTGGCGACGTATTGCCGGCATCAGCGTGGTGCTCTTTTTCTGTAGCGTCATCTGGTCGATATCCTGTTTCTGGTTTATCACCGATCTGTTGCTGCCCCACGTCTGGCCCCTGTGCGCGATTCTGTTACTCGCCGGGTTGACGGCGCTCTACTTTTACCCCCGTGGGTTACTCTCCTTCGTGATCCCGCTCTGGGTCACGCTACCGGTCGCAAGCTGGGTACTCAATGATGGTGTCAACCTTCACTTTGCCGCCGTCTGGACCGTCTTTACGCTGATTTTGCTCTGCGGGCGTTTCATCCTGATAAGCTGGTTTGATGAAGCCTGGCGACGTAACCAGCAAAACCAACTGTTGATTTCGCGGCTGGAAGCGCTGGCGCATCAGGATCCGTTAACCCAGACCGCCAACCGTCGCAAGATGGAAGTGGTGCTGGAGAATGCCGTTGAGCAGAAAAAAGCCTTCTCGCTGATTATGCTGGATATAGATTATTTCAAACTTTACAACGACACCTATGGTCACCAGGCCGGTGACGAATGCTTGACCCGCGTGGCGCAGGTGCTTCGGCAGTCGGTGCGAACACCTGACGATGTCGTGTCTCGCTACGGCGGTGAAGAGTTTGTGGTGATCCTCTTTGATTGCCCGGAAAACACAGCCGAAAAAGTTGCCATGCGTATTCAGGACGGCCTGCGCGCGGAGGCGATAGCGCACGATGCCTCAAAAGTCAGCGATCACGTCACCGTAAGCATGGGCATTGCAGGAATGGCAGAGGGTCTGGCGGGGACGGAGATTATCGCCCGCGCCGATGAGGCGCTGTACCGGGCGAAAGCGGCCGGACGGGACCGCTGGTCACGATAGCCGTGTCGGGTGGCCGTTGCGCCAGCCCGACACGCTTTGTTTTAATACCGTACACATACCGATTTGGTTTCACACCAGCCATCCAGCCAGTCCGGGCCGAAATCGCGCCCGGTGCCGGACTGCTTCATGCCGCCAAACGGCAGGTTGGCGTCGATCAGCGTATGGCTGTTCACCCAGACGGTCCCCGCCTGCAGCCGGTCGGTGTATTCCAGCGCCTTGCTGATATTTTGCGTCCAGACGCTGGCCGTTAACCCGTATTCGGTGTCGTTGGCCAGCGCCAGCGCTTCTTCGCCATCCGCGACGCGCACCAGGTTGACCACCGGGCCGAACACTTCTTCGCGGGTGAGTCGCAGCGCGGCATCCGGGTTCACCACCAGCGTCGGCGACACGTAATAACCTTTGCCATCCGGCCCCCGGTTACCGGTGATCAACTCCGCATTGCGCGATTTTGCCTCGTCGAGGAAGGTCTGCACTTTATCGCAGTGCGCGCGCGAGACCAGCGGGTTGATGAACGCCTCCGGCGACATGCCCGGCCCGACGCTCAGGGATTTCACCGCCTGCTCAAACCCGCTGACCAGCGTGTCAAACAGCGGCGCTTCAATATAGATACGGGAGCTCGCAGCACAAACCTGCCCCTGGTTCAGGAAGCTGCCGGTCATCAGGCCTTCAATTACCCAGGCCGGGTCAGCATCTTTCAGCACGATAGCCGGGTTTTTACCCCCCAGCTCCAGCGTCACCCCCGTGAGCGTATCCGCCGCCGCGCGGGCAATTTGCTTGCCTGTCGCCGTTGAGCCAGTAAAGCTCACTTTGGCAATATGCGGATGTGAGGTCAGCGCGGCACCGCACACCGCACCGCTTCCCGTGACCACATTAAACACCCCGTCGGGGATGCCCGCTTCACTTGCCAGTTCCGCCACGCGCAGCATCGTGAGCGGCGTGGTTTCTGAAGGCTTAATGACAATGGAACACCCCGCCGCCAGCGCAGGCATGACTTTCCACATCCCGATCATCAGCGGGAAGTTCCACGGCACAATCCCGGCCACCACGCCAACCGGCTCTTTGCGCGTCCACGCCTGATAGCGGGCCCCCTGCGGTAAGGGGATGGAGAGGTCGAGGGTTTTACCGGCAATTTTCGTGGTAAGCCCTGCGGTATAGCGCATCCAGTTCAGGGTGCAGCCCACTTCAAAGGCGCGGGAGATATGAATGGATTTCCCCTGCTCCAGCGTCTCAAGCTGGGCCAGCTCTTCGCTGTGCTGCTCAACCAGATCGGCGAAATGCAGCAGGATACGCTCACGCTCTGCCGGTAATTTTCCGGCCCAGCTACGGGCAACAAACGCACGCCAGCCGGACATCACGGCGCGGTCGACATCATCAACGCTGGCATCGGCGGTGGAGGCGATGACATCGCCCGTTGCCGGATTATAGACATTGAGCCGCTTTTCACTGTCCGACGCGGCCTGACGCCCTTCAATCCACAGGCCATGATGTCGGTCTAAAAACTGCTGTACGGCAGGCTGAACGGCTACCTGAGATTCAGACATAGGGTACTCCTTCGTTTTTATTCGCAGGGTGTTAATGCAGTCTAAGAGGGGTTTTGGATTCTCGCTTTTGTCTCTGTGACATTCGCTTTGCCACCTGTGACAGGCTCCGCAAATCGTGATAATTCCGTCTTATAACGCTGTTACCGGTGAGTGTTCTTTCCTATAGTCAGCCTCATAGCTCTGACAAAATGCAACACAAATGCAACAATGCAAAAACATTGACGGTGCAGCGAGATAAGCGATGGCGTGTGCAAGCGAAGAGGAACAGTATCAACAGTGGCTGGCACAAATTAACCAGGTCTGCGGGCGTTTTAATGCGCGTCCGCTGGAGGGGGAATTCGTCGGCGAGCTGGAAACCAGCTATGCCCGTAGCCTGAAGTTAAGCACCGTAACCGCAGGTGGCGTTAACCTGTTCCGATCCCGCCATGAGATTAACGACAGTAACGATGCCTGGTTCTACACCGTATTTCAGCTGGAAGGCAGCGCGGAGATTGAACAGGACGACCGCCGCGCGGTGCTGAAGACCGGCGATATCACGCTGCTTGATGCTTCCCGCCCGTGCTCCATTGCCTGGCATGAAAAATCCCGCCAGATTTCGCTGCTGGTTCCGCGCCAGATTATTGAGCAACAGTGTCGTTTTCAGGAGGTAAGCTGCGCGCTCACCCTTTCGCGCACGCTGCCCACCGTTCAGTTAAGCCACCACCTGCTGATGGAAAGTATGGGGAATGCCGATCTGAGTGACCGGGAGAGTGAAGCGGCGCTGGAAGCGATGATCTGTCTGCTTCGCCCCGCGTTCCAGCAGCGCGACGTGACTCAGCCACGTAAAGAACGCCTGTTCCGCAATGTGCTGTCATTGATTGACGATCATATTCAGTCTGAATCACTACGACCGGAATGGATTGCTGCACAGAGCGGGATGTCGGTGCGAAGCCTCTACCGCATGTTTGCTGATAAGGGGCTGGTGGTCGCCCAGTACATTAAAAACCGCCGTCTCGACCTGTGCGCACAAGTGTTGCGCTCCGCCAGCGATGATGAAAAGCTGGCGGGCATTGGCTACAGCTGGGGCTTTTCCGACCACAGCCATTTTTCAACCGCCTTTAAGCAGCGTTTTGGCGTCTCGCCTGGCGAATATCGTAAGCGCTTTCGCTAACTACTTCTTCAGCCATTTCCCGTTGATGCCTTTCACGTACTCGCCCGGCTGGGCGCGGGCAACCAGCTTTTGCCCTGCCATTTTCGCCACTTCATCCACCGGCAGATTGTTGCTGTCAGCCAGCTTCTGATAGCTTTCCGTGCGCGCGGCGTTAATGCGATTGACCAGCGCCAGGGTTTCCGCATCCTGTTTGACTGGCGCAAGATAACCGCTCAGGGTTTCCCCCACGCGCCCCTGCGTCCGGGCGTCATTTAAGGTCAGCGTTGCCGCCTGCACGTTCATGCCGAGCGCCAGTAACATCAGAGCTAATCGTTTCATGGCATCCTCAGAACAGATCGCTGCGTGATTTCAGCAGGGTTTCAACGTCTTTATCGACCTTAATGTGGATCTCATGTTCGATTTTGACATTCATATTGATGGTAATCGGCTCCTTCGGCGCGGCGACTTCAATGCGCGGCGTACAGCCGGTCAGTAGCGCGGCAACGGCAACGGTGAGCACACCAGCCATCTTTTTCATTGTTGTTCCTCACTTTCCTTGCCAGTCGAACTGCGGATACCAGGTATTGCCGCGTGTTGCTCAAACCAGGTTTGCAGGTTGTCTCCAAAACGCAGGCTACGCCAGAGGGTAAAGACATTCTCTTCATGGGTATAGTTCAGATTAACGTAGCTGCTTTTACCCTCTACCCGGCTGGTTCCCTTAAGGGTCGCCTGCATGGTTAATTCACCCAGATTATCTAAATTGATTCTTGTCCACGAGCGAGAAATTTCCATATAGCGCAGCCAGTTAATTGCGGCTCCCGCCACCATATTATCTTTTACGATGGCGTCCGCCGTGTCTTTATCGATACGCAGCGTCATCGGGCCGGGGTTGGTCAGCCAGCCATCTTTGATGATCCATTTTTCATTGTCCAGCCAGAACGGCAGCGCCCCGCTCACCGGGCCAGACATCGCAAACTGCTTAGGATTAACGGCACTGATCAGCTCGCTGGAGGAGATATTGTCTACTCGCAGCAGCGCCGGATCGTGTTGCGGCATCCTCAACTGCTGCATGGTGATTTTTCCACCGAGGGTTTCCACCTTCACATTGGTGAGCAGAAGCGGGTTCGCCTCACTCCAGGGGTAGTCACCCTGCAGGTCCGCCGTGATATTCCGCGCGGTCACCAGGTTTACCACCTCGCCAATCCGTAAGGTTACCGGGCCGCGCGTTCCCAGCGACCAGGTGCCCTCACTAAACCGGAACGGCAGGACAAAGTCGACGCCGTTGATCTGGTTGTCTGGCATCCAGGCGCTACCGGCTTTCAGTACGCCGTGACCGCCCGCCTCAAAGCCCTGACCCGCGGCCGCCGAGAAGGCCACCTGCGCATACAGTTCGCCGTCACGCAGCGTCATTTTCCAGTCTGGCGGGATCAACGGCTGGAACACGGTGAGCGATTGTTTCGGCCACCAGGCTTGCCCGCGAAGGCGTTCCCCGTCCCAGCGTCCGTTCACCTGTACCGGTCCGATAGCATCGGCATGCAGATCGCCCTTGAACTGGAACAGTGTCGGGTCTGTTCCGTCTACGCTGAAGGTCAGCACCGACGGCGGCAATACGCTGCCGCCGCTGAAACGGGTTTGCCCGGCATTCAGCGACAGCGCTCCGCTGAACGTCGGCTTGTCAGGATCGCGATACCAGCGCACCGGGTTATCCAGCACCAGACGGGGTTTACTGACCTCCATGGCACCGTACTTGAGCTGGTCGAAACCGGTTGAAAGCGCGGTCAGCTCAATAAGTTTGTCGCGCCATTCGCCTTTTCCGGCAACATCCCAGCGCGCATTCATTGGGGTGAAGCCCCCTTTGCCCCAGTAGCGCCACTGCCACAGGCCGTTGTCGGGTAAAAAGTCACTGGCCTGGCCATCCAGATGCAGTTCAAAATCACCCATCTCGTTCTCGTGCGCCCGCAAAATGGCCTGCAGGCGTCCATCGACACCCTTTTGGGTCAGCCTGACGCCCGCCAGCGGCCAGCGAATTTCATCAATATCCAGTGAATCAATAATGCGACCACGTGAGCGCAGCAGCGCGCCCGGCTCAAAGGAGAGCTGCGGTTCATACAGGCTTCCGGTCAGTTTTGCCGGCAGTCTGGCATAGAGCACCAGGTCGTTATGTTTCGCCTCGCCGCTCAGATGAAGCGGCATGTCGCTTTGTTCCATACTGAGCCTGCCCGGTCCGATATTCAGCACCGCGTTGCCCTTCCCCGCATCCCCTTGAGTGAGCACATTCAGACGCCCGGTCAGGGTCGCTTTCTCAAGCCCCGCCTGCCAGTTATCGACACGAAGGCCAACCCGCCCGCTCAGCGGCATGCCGGAAAGGTTCCAGTTCCAGCGTCCGTCACTGATATTCAGCTGTTCCGCGGTTATTTGCCACGGCAGATCGAGCAGCGGATCGGGGTTATCCCGCGCCATGACCACCAGTTGTCCCTGATTGGCTTCCCAGTCGAGATCGGCATCGACCAGCGAGGTTAACTGTGGCACGTTAAAGGTCGCAACCGCATGGCCTTTAACCGGCACGCCGTCCGGCACCAGCGGCAGGGTGAATTGTCCCACCAGTTTTATCGGCTGTGGCTGGTCGGGAAGTTGTACATCGAACTGGGTAACAGAGAGGGTCTGACCGCGGAGCATCCCTTTAATACTGACCTGCTCACCGTTGTAGGCAATCTCCTGACGCGCGGGCGTCAGCGACGCCTGAAGTTCTCCCTGCCACTGCTGCCAGGGCGAGAGCGTCAGACGATGGACAGTAAGCCAGGTATTCGGTAACACCGCCTGCCACTGCGCCAGCGTTTTGGGCGCGACCGTGGACGGTGCGGACTGGGGAATTTTATTGAGGCAAACGGAGTTCAGTTCGAGCGCGCCGATATCCAGTTTCCAGCGGCTGGGGTGCGACAGGGTCGCGTTATCGACTCGGGCAATTTCGCAGTCATCCACAAGATAGCGAAGATCGGGGATGATCAGGGCATGACGCGTGAGTCTGGGACTTTGTTCAAAGGCGATGCGCGTCCCGACAGGAAGCCAGACCCCAGCAAGGGTCGGTACCCACTGGGCAAGGGTCATCAGCAGCGTCAGCGGCACCAGAATGAACAGCAGTAAGAGCGCGATTGCGGCTTTGTATGTACCCCTCATGGGCAGTTAATATCCTGATTTAGCGAAAGAATTAAGCCGACAGTGCCGATCATTGTCGCATGTTTAGCCAGTCAGTTGAAGAGAATGCCAAATTTAAGGATAGATGCTCTAAAATAATTGATAGAACTTATTGAATTCAATAATATTTCAGAAATTGTAAGATAATTTTAATCATGCTAACGTGAATGCAAAATCACTGGAGAAAGTCTTATGAAACTCGCGGTATATAGCACAAAGCAGTACGACAAAAAGTATCTGCAACATGTTAACGAGGCTTACGGGTTTGAGCTTGAATTTTTCGACTTTCTGCTGTCCGAAAAAACCGCCAAAACGGCGCACGGCTGTGAAGGCGTTTGCATTTTTGTGAATGATGATGGCAGCCGTCCGGTGCTGGAAGAGTTGAAAAAACAGGGCGTGAAATATATCGCCCTGCGCTGCGCTGGTTTCAACAACGTAGATCTTGATGCCGCAAAAGAGCTGGGGCTGAAGGTGGTCCGCGTCCCGGCATATTCTCCGGAAGCGGTCGCGGAACATGCCATCGGTATGATGATGTCGCTGAACCGTCGTATTCACCGCGCTTATCAGCGTACCCGTGACGCCAACTTCTCTCTGGAAGGGCTGACCGGCTTTACCATGTACGGTAAAACCGCGGGCGTTATCGGTACCGGTAAGATTGGCGTCGCCGCCCTGCGCATTCTGAAAGGGTTTGGTATGCGTCTGCTGGCGTTTGATCCGTACCCAAGCGCTGCCGCGCTGGATCTGGGCGTGGAATATGTCGACCTGCCGACGCTGTTTTCACAATCTGACGTTATCTCCCTGCACTGCCCGCTGACGCCGGAAAACTACCACCTGCTCAACCAGGCGGCGTTTGACCAGATGAAAGATGGCGTGATGATCATCAACACCAGCCGCGGCGGGTTGATTGATTCCCAGGCCGCTATTGAAGCGCTGAAGACCCAGAAGATTGGCGCGCTGGGGATGGACGTGTATGAGAATGAGCGCGATCTGTTCTTTGAAGACAAATCTAATGACGTGATCCAGGACGACGTATTCCGCCGTCTGTCTGCCTGCCATAACGTCCTGTTCACCGGACACCAGGCGTTTCTGACTGCCGAAGCGCTGATCAGCATTTCAGAAACCACGCTGGGGAACTTGCAGCAGCTGGAAAAGGGTGAAGAGTGCCCTAACGCTATCGTGTAAACCTATGTGCCGGGTGCGGCTCTGCCCTGCCCGGCCAGCTACGCCCGGTCTGGTGTCCAGCTCCGGTGAGCAAAGCGCCACCAGAGCAGGACAGCCAGCAGCGCAATGGCGCTGAGCACACTAAAGGCCGTCGCAAAAGAGTAATGACCGGCAATTGTGCCGGTTAACGCCGGGCTCATTGCTGCCCCGACACCCTGCATCAGCATGACCACACTCTGCCCGGCATTCACGTGCCCACTCCCGCGCAACAGCACCACGATAAACGACGGCACGACAACGCCCAGGATCCCCGCGGCCAGACCATCAAGAATTTGTACCGGGATCATCATCAACGGGGCGTCTGTGGAGGCTGCCAGTGCCGCCCGAACGGGCATAATAAGCAGGGCCAGCATGATGAAACGCCAGTAACCGTAGCGCTCAATTCGGCCTGCCACCCCCATGGCGACGGGGATCATCACCGCCTGAGAAATGATGACGGTGGCCGCCGCAAATAATCCGGGATTGATGGTTGCCGGTGCCGCAGCAACCCTCATGCTCAGCATCGGCAGCAGTGCGGCATTGGCCAGATGGAACAGCAGCAGCGTCAGCCCGGTTATCAACAGCGCCCGGTTTTTAATCAGCACCGCGACGCCGGGGACCGGTTGACGGGCTGAAGAGGTCAGCCCTCGCGCCGCATCGTTGTCGATATCTGTATGACGAATGGCAAGCAGCGCGCACAACGTCAGAAGCGTCGTACAGGTCATCAGCAGGAAAATGCCCCCGACGCCCCAGAACCAGGCAATGCCGCCTGCAATCACCGCCGTCAGGAAATTGCCGGCGTGGTTGAACGCCTCGTTCTTCCCCATCTGCGTGCTAAACCCGCCCGGGCCCGTCAGACCCAGAGTAATACCCGCAATCAATGGCCCCACAAACGCCGCGCAGATACCGGTGATAATTTGCGAGACGGCGACGACGCCGCTCTGCTGACTAAACCAGAGCAGCAGCGTACTCAGCGTAATGGCGATACAAAGCAGTGCCAGAACCGAACGCTTATTGCGGGAGGTATCCGTAATAAATCCCGCCGGCAGCGTTGCCAGTAATCCCGCCAGCCCCCCGGCGGTCATCAGGATGCCGATATCATCCGGGGTCCAGTGACGTTCCGTCAGGAAGATGCCGAGAAAGGGCCCGAGGCCATCGCGAACATCAGCAATGAAAAAACTTGTCAGGCACAACGCCCGCAGTGAACGAAGAGACATACTTCCTGCCTTTTGCATATTGGCTGGCTCTGTTAGCGACGGCCTGTACGTTCGACGCCCTGTTAAAATCACGTTGCAGTATACCGGAGCGTGTTGAAGCTAAAATGACCACTCCACTCTTCTGCCGCGGCAAACTCTTTTTATAGAACTTCACGCTTTCCAGATACGCCCATTTATGGGAGTATTTAGGAATCGATTGTTTCCTAAATGATGAGCACAATGTCTGAGAAGCTACAGAACGCACGCGAGCGCGGACGTCCGCGGCAGTTTGATCTCGATGCGGCCCTGGATCTGGCGATGCCGGTATTCAGAGAAAAGGGTTACCACAGTGCGTCGATAAGTGACCTGAGCGACGCGATGCAGCTCACTGCGGGCAGTATTTATAAAGCCTTTCACGATAAACGTGGCCTGTTCCTGCAGGTATTCGCGCGTTATACCTCCCTGCGCAATCAATCGTTGCGCGAGCGTCTGGCGCGACAACCTGATGGCCGGGCCAAAATAGCCGAGCTGCTGAACTTTTATCTTGAATCGGCCAGCGCTGTCGAAGGGCGCCGCGGCTGCCTGGTGGTCGGCAGCACCCTTGAACTCAGCCAGTTTGACGGCGAAATTGCCGGGCTGGTGCAGAGCGCGCTTGCGCGAAATCAGCACGCGATCCTCCAGCTGATTGAACAGGGTATGCAGGACGGTTCAGTTAATTCGCGACACGACGCGCACGCATTGAGCGGCGTTCTGCTGTGCCTGGTCCTGGGCATGCGTGTGGCGGGCAAAGCCGGAGAATTACCGGCACGCGAACGGCTGGTAGAGACGGTGATGGCGCTACTCGCCTAAAAAATTTACCCATAAAGGAAATGATCATTTCCTAAATAGCTGGAGGTAGTCATGTCTGAGAATTCAATCCCCCTTCCGTGGTCGCAGCCTGTCGCGGGCTTGCCCGGTTTTGCGCACTATTACTCAACGGTCGATGGGGTTCGTCTGCACTATGTCAGAGGCGGACAGACGCAAGGTGAAACAATCGTGCTGCTTGCAGGCTTCCCGCAAAGCGGGTTTGCCTGGCATAAGGTGATGGCTCTTTTAGCCGATCGTTACGATATCATCGCACTCGACCTCCCGGGCCAGGGCGACTCCGATAAGCCACAGTCTGGCTACGATACCCTTACGCTTGCCAGTTCGGTTTTTGGGCTGGTGCAGGCACTTGGGATCACAAGACATTACCTGGCCGCCCACGATGTAGGGGCATGGGTCGCCTGGCCGTATGCCCTGCGTTATGAACAGCAGGTAATCAAGCTGGCTCTGCTTGATGCCGGTATCCCGGGTATTACTTTGCCGGACGCCCTGCCCGCGACGCCAGAAAAAGCCTGGAAAACCTGGCACTTCGCGTTTCATCTTCTCCCCGACCTGCCGGAAGCCTTAATTAGCGGGCGTGAAGAGATTTACCTCGAATGGTTCCTGCGGCGAAAAACCGCCAGTCCGATGGCCTTTAGCGATGCGGATATCGCCCGATATGTCCGCCTGATGCAGCAAAACGGCGCGCTGCGTGCCGGGCTGGCCCCTTACAGAGAAGCGGCGGTCTCCGCTGTTCAGAACCGGACGCTGGCTGAAACGCAAAAACTTCGGGTGCCGCTGCTGGCCGTCAGTGCCGATCAGGGTTCGATTGCCGATATGGCTGCCCCGCTTCGCCAGTTTGCAGAGACGGTGAGTGGCATTACGCTTGCTCATTGCGGTCATTTCATTCCGGATGAACAACCTCAGGCCCTGAGTGAGGCCCTGGCAGACTTCTTCCGTTAACAGGAAGCGCACGGTGTTGATCACTGCTGGCACCGTGCTCTGCTTCATCAACAAAGACAATTGCTGTCGCCATAAAATAAACCTCGCTCAAAATTTATTAAGGAGTTAATCTCGCAAAGAAAATAAGGGGGCATTATGAAAAACTTGATACTCAGTGTTATCGCAAAAATTTCCAAAATGGACGCTGAAGCTAAAGAGCTGGCGGCCAAAGTAGAAGCACAGTCTTTGTTGATAGGCGCGTTGTTACTGACCATTGGTAAAAATGGCGGTATGAACGAAATGCTCGAGAATGTCAGAAAAGCGATCAACGCGGCACTTGAAGCAGCAGATACGCCGCTCAAATCCGACGCTGAAATGTTACTGAACGAATTCAATAACCTGATTTTATTAACCCAGCTACTCGAAACTAATGACTCAGAGATAAGTATCGAATCGTTAAAGGAAGCCCCAGGCGAAACGGCCTCAGATTGAAACCCATTCCTTGAGGCTGGAGTTAAGTCTCCAGCTTCTCGTTAAACCCACGCCTTACGCGCAGCGCGCCACGGCCGTGTGAGCGTGATTAGACTTTGCCAGACAGAATATTCAACATCCGTCGCAAGGGTTCCGCAGCGCCCCACAACAGCTGATCGCCGACCGTCAGAACCGAGTAAATAGGGTCATTGTTAAGCGACATTTTCTTGTAACGGCCAATACCCACCTGCAGCGAACCGCTAATGTTAGCGGGAGTCAATTTACTGACACTGTCATCCTTATTATTGGGCACATAGTTAACCCATGGATGGGAATGCGTCACAAGCTCTGCAAATTCTTCTTCGCTGACTTCACGCTTGAGCTTCAGGGTTATTGCAGCACTATGGCAACGGATCACACCGACCCGAATACACAAGCCATTTACTGCAATCGTACCCGGAGAGAGACCAAGAATTTTGTTCGTTTCTGCCTCACCCTTCCATTCTTCTCTGCTATTACCATCCCCTAAATCGCTGTCAATCCATGGAATAATACTGCCCATTAAAGGCGCGCCGAAATTCTGGATGGGCATGTTAGCACTGTTAATTAATTCACTCACTTTATTGACTAAAGGAAGCACTGAACCTGAGGATTCCAGCTCATCAGAAGATAAATGTTTACTGATATAAGCGCTTTGAGCAATTAATTCCCGGACATATTTAGCCCCCGCTCCGGATGCAGACTGATAGGTCATCACACTCATCCATTCTATCAGGTCAGCTTTAATTAACCCTGACAGACCCATAAGACTCAGCGTAATGGAACAGTTGCCCCCAACAAAAAGTTTAATTCCCTCTTTGATGGCACGATCGATATTTGTGCGGTTAACCGGGTCGAGAATAATGCAGGCTTTTTCATCCATCCGGAGCGCTGAGGCCGCATCAATCCAGTAGCCTTGCCAGCCATGGCTAATCAACTCAGGATAAATTGCTTTGGTATAATCCCCGCCCTGACAGGTTATGATGATATCCATTTCGGCCAGGGCGCTAATAGAATTAGCATCTTTGAGTGTGTGGTTGACGCCACCAATGACGGGACCAGCGGCACCTGCACTGGAAGTACTGTAAAAATGCGCGGAAATATTGTCGAAGTCGTTCTCTTCGATCATTCTTTGTAACAAAACAGAGCCCACCATTCCTCGCCAACCAACAATACCAACCTGCTTCATTTGCTTAACCTTAATGACGTTATGAGAATGTTAATTTTTCAAAACATGTTATATCTCATCCCACATTAATGGTCATTACGAATTACATCACATTCGGTCATTATTAAAATGTTTCATACGGCATCAGCAACTTTTATACCTTTTACACGGCATAAATAATTAAAGTTGTGGATAAGACATAATCAAACAAAAACCGGTCATCACGCCCGGTTTTGTGGCTGATCTGAATCAGCGCTACGCACTCAACCCGCGATTCTCCAGCATCGGTTCAATCCTGGGATCGTGGCCGCGCCAGTTCCGGTAAAGTTCAGCTCAATCACTACTGCTCCCGCGCGACAGAATCACCTCGCGGAATGTCTGCCCGTTATCGCGGGTTAAGCCGCCCTGCTCGACAAGCCACTGATAGCCATCGTCTGCCAGCATTTGCGTCTATAGGTAATCCAGATTCAGTGTTTGATAATACAGGTCAACCTTTTTTATCTGTGGTAAACGTTGCTATTACTTTTTTTTCATCTGCAATTTTACCAAGATTTTCTGGCGCTATTATTCTGCCAACGGGTGTGTATCCGTAGTTTGTCTGAAAGGTCTCATAAAAAAGTACCAGGGTACGATGGCCGTATAACATGAGATCGCCCTGATTAATGGTTCCAGGTTTGACCTGGCGGGTCGGTAAGGGACGGGGCAGATCAGCAAATTTCTCGTTCCCGTTAAGTTCCTCCATCGTTAGAGTCAGGGGAAGCTGTTCAATAAATGCCTTTGCGGCTGGATTATTCTTAAGTTCAACGTAAAAAGTTTGCTGATTGATAGTCATTTTAATGGTCACGGCTTTTTCCTTGTCTGGTTGCAAAGAATTACTGGCACGAACCGGGAATAAAAAGCTCGTGATGATAACAAATAACAGGAATAATATTTTTTTCATCCAGATTCTCTCCCGCAAATGTGCTGAACCTTTCAGGTGCAGCATCAATGATTATTTTAGATAAGCTTTTAAAAAGAAGTCAATTTATCAAATGGGTTCAGATACGTATGCTTATCTCCGGACTCCTCTCTTACTGGAAATTCTACACGATAGATGTATGTTGACTAGCTAATGATTGCTTAATGGGCTTATAAGCTATAGTTATGTTTTGTGAGTATCTCATCGATGAAACGTAATCTGAATGACCTCCTTTATTTCATTACCGTCACCCGCGAAGGGAGTTTAACCCGTGCGGAGGCTCAACCAGGGGGGACGCAACCGGCTCTCAGCCAGGCAATATCGACGCGGGAATAACGGCTGCAGATCCTACTGCTCACACGAACTACCCGTAACGTATCTCCAATTAATGAGCTGTACTCATAATCAATATAAATTTATACGCATTATCGAATTAATGCTCTGCTGCTAAGATTATCCCTGTTCAGGAATGTGTCACTGAAGTCTGAAGAGATTGAACCTGATCTCAGTCTGATAGTGGTGACAACAGCCCATCACCTATTCAGGAATAGTAAAAATGACAGATAACATCATAGGCAAAGTAATTGTAATCACGGGTGCATCAAGCGGTATGGGTGAAGCGGCTGCACGTTATCTTGCTGAAAAAGGAGCAAAGGTTGTGATGGCAGCGCGGAGAATAGACCGCATAGAGGCCATTGCGAGTGAGCTCCAAAAGCAGAATAAAGAAGCCATCGCCGTCGCAACCGATGTGACGAAACTTGATGACGTAAACAACCTCATTGAGACTGCGGTCAACAAATTCGGTCGTGTAGATGTTCTTATCAATAA
This sequence comes from Enterobacter sp. WPR_3_1, assembly GCF_003635055.1. NCBI lineage: Bacteria > Pseudomonadati > Pseudomonadota > Gammaproteobacteria > Enterobacterales > Enterobacteriaceae > Enterobacter > Enterobacter sp. WPR_3_1. Next base: position 1,366,039 of record NZ_RBXU01000008.1, read on the forward strand.
TGCCGGCCTGATGCCACTTTCCCGCCTTGAACAGGGAAATGTCGATGAATGGAATCAGATGATTGATGTCAATCTGCGCGGGGTTCTACACGGGATTGCTGCGGTGTTGCCTTATATGAAATCACAAAAAACAGGTCATATCATTAACACCGCATCTGTTGCTGCACACCTTGTCTTCCAGAGTTCTGCTGTCTATTCGGCGACAAAATTTGCTGTTCGAGCATTAACCGACGGTTTGCGCCAGGAAATGGCGGCACATAACATTCGCGTCACGTTAGTCTCCCCCGGTGCTGTTAAAACAGAACTACTGGAGCATATAACGGATAAAGATGTTAAGGCTGCAAACCAGGATTACGTTGAAAATGTTGGCGTACCAGCAGAAACCTTTGCACGCATGGTAGCCTTCGCAATTAATGAACCAGAAGATGTTGGTGTGAGTGAAATTATTTTCAGACCAACGGCTCAGGAATTGTAATTAGTTTAGTGGCGGCAACTGGAGAAAAACTATCAGGATTTAGGCTTTTAGATTCGGCATACCCATATGCCTTTTCCTAAGCCTAAAAACACGATTTTTCCTGCACCTAACAGCGAGAAATGTCCGCTTCTGGCACGAAGCGGACAAGATGGCTAGGCTGAAGGTCTGTTGTGAGCGAAAAGCGGAAGTTCGCATTTGTCGTAACAACCGGGAGCTGGGACTATCATTGGCATCTGATAATCAACAGGGAGAAGAGCAGGTCACGGTTTCTCAAAAAATATCTTCAGGCAGCGAGAATTGCAGAATGCTGACGAAGATGATTTTGGAAAAGTTCTGCATAATCTGGTGATACAGCGGCATTTACGCTTTCCCTTTTCGCAAGTGCAGTTTTCCATGCGGAAATCCGCGGAAGTCCCTCAAAAATCGCCTCAGATACTGATGCATCAATGATGGAGAAGTAACGGAAAACAGGAGCGTAGATCGCATCAACCATACTGAATTTGGAACCCGAGAAATAAGGCCCTGAATTCAATTCAGATTCAATATATTCAAGTTGCTCACGGAGCACAGCGCGTTTGCTGTCTGCCATGGCCTGATCAGTCGCATTTAAAAATTGCCAGGCATTTCCAAGCATTAATGTAGAGAACTCGCTCCATGCTCGCTGTCTAGCCCTTTCTAATGCATCGTCAGCATACAGCGAATCACCATCTTGCGTTTCATTAAGATACTCGCAGATCACCATGCTCTCAAAAATAATGGCATCTTCGCCCTCTGCATGATGCACTTTAAGTAGCGGTACCTTGCCGGTGGGTGACAGAGCAAGAAACCAGTCAGGCTTCGCCGACAGATCTACATTTACACGGTCAAATGGCACATTTTTTTCGAGAAGAACGATCGCTGAACGCTGCACAAAGGGACACAATGGGTGGCTAATCAGTGTCAGGTCATGGGTAGACATCTCAACCCCCAGATAAAATAATAGCCCGCCGCCATAAAAGGTGGCGGGCTTGATGAATTGTAAATCTTATTTTGGTGGCTTAGATTGAAACGCCGCCGTCGATGATGATTTCTGAACCCACGGTCCAGGCAGACGCATCGGAGGCAAAGTAAAGCACCGCTTGCGCGACTTCCTGAGGCTTACCAAAACGACCGGCAGGGATGGTTGCAACGATATCTTTCATCACTTGATCATGATATTCCACGGGGATCCCCGCCTTATCGTAAAGCGGCGTGTCAACCGGGCCTGGGCTCACCGCGTTGATACGGATCCCGCGAGAAAGTAACTCGTTAGACAGTGTTTTCGACATGTTGAGTAATGCGGCTTTGGTGGAGCCATAAACTGAAGAGTTCACCGGGCCCGTGTGCGCATTTATAGATGTATTAAAGACCACTGATGCAGAGCTTGCGAACACTGGCAACAGCGCCTGCATCAGGAAATAAGGACCTTTAACGTTGATATCATAAATGCGGTCGAACATTTCTTCTGTCCATGCCTCAATTGGCATATACATTGATATACCCGCATTCAGGAAAGCAATATCCAGCTCACCAAAATGTTCCTGAACCGTCTGAGCCAGCGCTTTCTGTGCATTCACATCTGCAGAATCCGCGCTCACGACGACCACATATTTACCCAGCTCGAGTTTCGCCTTTGCGACAGAATCAGGGTTAATACCAGTAACCATTACGCGTGCACCTTCTGCGACAAACAGCTTCGCGGTTGCAAGACCAATACCACTTGTTCCACCCGTGATGAGTGCGCGTTTACCTTGTAATCTGGACATGAACATATCTCCCGTGAGTTTTAACAGCTGATCGGCAAATGACCGATTTGATCGCCACTCTATACTCATGATTTAAGGGTGATAAGATTGTATTTATGAATATGTTCCATGCGTTAAAAGCATAAATAGGTTTAGGATGGACAGATTACTTTTGATGACATGCTTTGTCCGCACTGCGGAGACAGGCAGCTTTTCTGCAGCAGGCAGGGATTTAGGCTTAGGGCAACCGAACGTGAGTCGTCATGTTGCAACCCTCGAAGAGCATTTGCAGACCAGATTACTCCACCGATCAACCCGCAAGCTTTCCCTGACTCCTGAAGGAGAACGTTATTATCTGGAAGCAAGGCGTATTCTGGAAGCGGTCGAAGAGTCAGAGTCTTCTTTCAGAGAAAATGTGACGCCCACAGGGTTACTGCGCGTTGCTTGTCCCACTGCACTGGCTCACACATTTTTGATTCCGCGCATACCCGATTTTTTAGAACGCTACCCTGAGCTAACACTCGATCTACAGATTAATGACCGCTATATCAATCTCGTTGATGAAGGCGCTGAGCTGGCAATCCGCATTGGTCACCTTGAGGACAGTGCAATGCGTGCCCGCAGACTTGGCATGTATGAGCGAGTCTGTGTTGCCAGTCACAAGTACCTGGCTGAACATGGGATTCCTGACACCCCGGAGGATTTAAAAAAACATGATTGTTTGATCTATACCCTGTTATCAACGGGCGCTACCTGGAGATTTCGGGATATGGATGTGCCTGTTTCTGGCCGGCTCAGGGTCAATTCACCTGAAGCAGTGCAGAAATTTGTCAATGCTGGGGTTGGGATCGCACAGGGCCCAGAATGGTTGTTCGAGGAGGGACTGGCAAATGGCAACTTACAATTATTACTGGCGGATTACACTGCATCTCCCGTTCCCATTCAGGCTGTTTATGTTGCAAATCGACTTTTACCAAAACGCGCGATTGTGTTCATGGATTTTGTTGCTGAGATTTTTGAAAAAAATCCCGGCTTCAAAGTTTACAACCCATTGAAATGAAGCTGAGATGACGAACTGACCGGCTGGCCGTAAATTGCATAGCAAGGTGTAAATAACTTCCGCTCTTGGCACGAAGCGGCCAAACTCACTGGAGTGGACATTCAATTTATAAGGGAAAAAATTGCTGATTTTGCATTCAGGCCCTGTTAACTTGAATGACAATGAAAACACACTCTGTCCTATTCCATTCAATGATTATTATCACCTGTCTGACTCAGGTGGGATAACGTTCGCCATTTTCCCGCCGGTAAGGCGGGCCTTACCGGTAACAATCCCGTGAGGTAAATAATGGATATCACTTCAGTAACAACGTCAGAAAAACCCACTTTGCACTTGTTATGTGGGAAAATCGCATCAGGCAAATCCACATTGTCAGCAAAGTTAGGTGCATTACCCGGCACCATAATTGTCAGTGAAGATTATTGGCTGGCTGCCCTCTTTGCCAATGAAATGCAATCCATAGCTGATTATGTGCAGTATTCCTCAAGACTCAGAAACGCTATGAAGCCTCATCTGGTGTCGCTACTCAAAGCGGGTTTATCCGTAGTTCTGGATTTTCCGGCAAACACACAAACCAATCGTGAATGGATGATGAGCATCATTAAGGAGTCAGGTGCCAGTAACAGGCTGCATTACCTGAAAGTTACTGATGAAGTATGTAAATCCCGCTTGCGCGCCCGTAATGCAGAAGGAATGCATGAATTTACAGCCTCAGATCAACAATTTGAAACCATAACGCGCTTTTTCGCAGAGCCAACGGCTGATGAAGGGTTTGATATTATTGAATACAGCTGAATTTACCTTTCTGCACAAAGCGGACCGGCATAAGAGCCGCAAGGTCCGCTGTGAGCGATAAGAGGACGTTGAGTTTCTAGTAAAACTGACATGAAAACGTCCAAAGTCCCTCTGGGGATTTGTGAAAGTAGCCGATACCATTGTCCGCCCACATC